>NZ_JARFNL010000002.1:0-360219 GCF_029167465.1 Agromyces chromiiresistens | reverse complement strand
GGTCTACGAGGCGCTCCACATCCACATCATGCCGCAGGCGCATTAGGAGACACGCCCTAGGTCACGCGCTCGCCCACAGCCCCGGGCGACCTGCCGCGCCGGCGAGGCGCGGGCCCTGGTGCTGGAGTCGCCTGAGCGGCCGTATCACGTGTGCGATGCGTGATCGCACTCGGTGGTGAACGTTCGCGTCGACCTGGCCTGCGGACTTCCTCACACGGACATCCTGGCCCGGTCGAGGCCCCGGGAACGCGAAAACCCCCGCTCAGGCGGGGGTATCTCGAAGCTGGGGTACCTGGACTCGAACCAAGAACAACTGAACCAGAATCAGCCGTGTTGCCAATTACACCATACCCCAATGGCCCGAAACCGAGGTTCTCGGGCCGAGAGTCAACTGTAGCCTACCCGCCCGCCGCAGCCAAACTGAGCCGGTCTCACCCGATCGTGCCGGGTTCCGAGGGTGCAGCTCCGCAAGATCCGTGCCGCGAAAGCGGTGAAGATCGCGGGAGAGCACCCCCGGAACTCGTGGTCTCGATACGCGCTTCGCGCTGCTCGACCGACGAATACGAGCGTCAGCCGACGAGCGCCGCCAGGCGGTCGATGCGCGCGAGCGAGTCGACCTTGCCGAGGATCTGCATCGACTCGAACAGCGGCGGCGAGACGCGGCGGCCCGAGACGGCGGTGCGCACAGGGCCGAAGGCCACGCGGGGCTTCAGCCCGAGACCGTCGATGAGGGCGGCGCGCAGCGCCTCCTCGATCTCGGCGGTGTTCCAGGCCGAGGCGGGCAGCGCGTCGAGGGCGTCGCGGGCAGCCGAGAGCACGGCGGAAGAGTCGGCCGGCAGCCCGCCGACGGCGGCCTCGTCGTACTCGAGCCCCGAGGCATCCGTGAACAGGAAGCCGAGCATGCCGGGCGCCTCGCCCAGCAGGGCGATGCGCTCCTGCACGAGCGGGGCCGCCTCGGCGAGCACCGACTCCTCGGCCGCCGAGATCGGCGTCGAGGCGACGCCCGCGGCCTGCAGGTACGGCACGGTGCGGGCTGCGAAGTCGTCGGCCGAGAGCTGGCGGATGTGGTCGCCGTTGATCGCCTCGGCCTTCTTGAGGTCGAAGCGCGCGGGGTTCGGGTTGACGTTCTCGACGTCGAACGCGGCGACGAGCTCGTCGCGGCTGAACACGTCTCGGTCGGCCGAGAAGCCCCAGCCGAGCAGCGCCAGGTAGTTCAGCAGCCCCTCGGGGATGAACCCGCGGTCGCGGTGGTGGAACAGGTTCGACTCGGGGTCGCGCTTCGAGAGCTTCTTGTTGCCCTCGCCCATGACGTAGGGCAGGTGGCCGAACCGCGGGATGAACGTCGTCACGCCGATGTCGATGAGCGCGCGGTAGAGCGCGATCTGGCGCGGCGTCGACGAGAGCAGGTCTTCGCCGCGCAGCACGTGCGTGATGCCCATGAGCGCGTCGTCGACGGGGTTCACGAGCGTGTAGAGCGGGGCGCCGTTGGGGCGCACGAGCACGAAGTCGGTGGTCGAACCCGCCGGGAAGTCGATGCGTCCGCGCACGAGGTCGTCGAAGCCGAGCTCGACCTCGGGCACCCGCAGGCGCAGCGCGGGCTGTCGCCCCTCGGCTCGGAACGCGGCCCGCTGCTGCTCCGTCAGGTCGCGGTCGAAGTTGTCGTAGCCGAACTGCTTCGGCCGGCCGGCGGCCTCGTTGCGGGCGTCGATCTCTTCGGCGGTCGAGAATGACTCGTAGAGATGGCCGGCCGCCTTCAGCTTCTCGATGACGCCGGCGTAGATGTCGCCTCGCATCGACTGGCGGTACGGCTCGTGTGGGCCGCCGACACCGACGCCCTCGTCCCACGAGAGGCCGAGCCAGGTCAGCGCGTCGAGGATCTGCTCGTAGCTCTCCTCGCTGTCGCGCGCGGCGTCGGTGTCTTCGATGCGGAACACGAACGTGCCGCCGGTGTGCCGCGCGTACGCCCAGTTGAAGAGGGCGGTGCGCACGAGACCCACGTGCGGGGTTCCGGTCGGTGAAGGGCAGAAGCGCACACGGATGTCGCTGCCGGTGGCCTGGGTGACGGGGTGAGCTGAATCGGACATCGGCTCAATGGTACCGACGCGGGCGGTGGGTTCGCGGTGCCGGGGTGGCGCGCTCAGCCCTCGTGACCCGCCAGCGCGGCCAGCGCCGACAGCGCCGCCGCGACGGCGGGCACCCGGTCGGCGCCCTTGGCGGTCACCAGATGCAGCGACCGCACGTCGGCGCGGGCCGTCGGCCGCGTGACGACCCCCGGATGCCTCGGCGACGCGGCGAGCGCGAGCGCCGGCAGCAGCGCGACGCCGAGCCCCTGCGCGACCATGCCCTCGACGGCGACGAAGTTGTCGGTCTCAAACGCGATGCGCGGCGTGAACCCGGCGGCGCCGGCGAGTTCGAGCAGGTGGCCGCGGCACCGCGGGCAGCCCGCGATCCACGGCTCCTCCCCCAGCTCGGCCAGATCGATCGTCTCGGATGCCGCGGCCGCATGCCCCGTGGGCAGCACGAGCCGCATCGGCTCGTCGCCGTAGCTGCGCACGTCGAGACCGCGCGCGCTCGCCCGGTGAGGGTCGTCGCGGTCGCCCGGGTAGCTGAAGGTGATCGCCACGTCGGCCCGGTCGCCGCGCACGGCGGCGACGGCCTCGGGGGGCTCCGCCTCGACGTAGGTCACCGTGACGCCGGGATGCTCGGCCGCGAGGGCGGCGATGAGTCGGGGCACGAGCGTGGCCGACGCCGACGGGAACGCGACGAGGCGCACTCGTCCGGCGCGGAGTCCCCGGAGTTCGGCGAGCTCGCCCGCGGCCGCTTCGAGCGCGGTCGCGACGGCGTTCGCGTGGCGGGCGAGCACCCGGCCCGATTGGGTGAGGCGGATGCCTCGGCCCACGCGTTCGACGAGGGCGATGCCGGTGCGCTCCTCGAAGCGGCGCAGCTGCTGGCTCACGGCGGGCTGGCTGTAGCCGAGCGCCTCAGCTGCGGCCGTGAGCGAGCCGTGCTCGGCGATGCGGCGCACGACCCGCACGGTCTGCAGGTCGAGGGCGGCGGCGAGGGCTTCGATCGAGGCGTCCGACATGCCGTAATCATAATCGGACGTTATGCATATCATCGATCACTGGGCCTTGTCGAATGATTCTCGGACGTCGAGGCTGGAGGCATGCTCGAACTCGGAGACCGCTTCGCCGCCGGCCGCGGCTATCTGGCCGCCTGCACGCTGGGACTTCCCGCCGATGTGACCCGCGACGCCGTGCGCCGCGACCTGGAGAGGTGGGCCACCGGCACCGCGAGCGCCGCCGACTACTCGGCGACACTCGAGCGGGCGCGCGGTCACGCTGCCGCGCTGCTCGGCACCGCGGCCGAGCGCGTGGCGACCGGCTCGCAAGTCTCGGTGTTCGCCGGGCTCGCCGCCGCGTCGGCGCCGGCCCGTGCCGAGATCCTCTGCGTCGACGGCGACTTCTCGTCGGTCGTCGCACCATTCCTCGCCCGGGGCGACCTCCGAGTGCGCCACGTGCCGCTCGACGCCCTCGCGGACGCGATCTCGACGTCGACCTGGCTCGTCTCCTACTCGCTCGTGCAGTCGGCGACCGGGGAGGTCGCCGACGAGGCATCCATCGCCGCTGCCGCCCGGGCGGCCGGCGCGCTGACGCTCGTCGACACGACCCAGGCGACCGGCTGGATGCCGACCGACGAGGTCGCCGGCGACCTCGTCGTCTGCCACGCGTACAAGTGGCTCGGCGCACCGCGCGGTGCGGCTTTCGCGGCGTTCTCCGACCGCGCGGTCGCCGAATTCACCCCGCACACCGCGGGATGGTACTCGGGTGCCGACCCGTGGGCGTCGTGCTACGGGCCCGAGCTGCACCTCGCCGAGGGCGCGCGCCGGTTCGAGGTCTCCCCCGCGTGGCATGCCTGGGCCGGCGCCGAGGCGGCGCTCGGGTTCGCCGCGTCGCTCGACCTGCGGGCGGTGCGGCGCCACGATGTCGGGCTCGCGAACGCGTTCCGCGAGCGGCTCGGGCTCGAGGCATCCGACTCGGCCATCGTGACCTGGCCCGACGAGACCGGGTGCGACCTCGCCGCGCTGACCGCGGCCGGGCTCGTCGCGTCGGGGCGCGCAGGTCGGGCGCGGGTCGCGTTCCACCTCTGGAACGACGAAGAGGATGTCGCCCTCGCCGCCGACGCGGTCACCGGCTCACGCAGCCCGCTCGGCGTCGGCTGAGCCGCTCGGCATCGGCGCCCGAGCCGTCGGGTGCATCGATCATGCCCGCCGCCTCGAGGCGTTCGCGAGTGGTGATGGTCTCGTGCCTCGAGCCCGATCCGCCCTCGAGGCGTCGCCGGATCGATGCGGCGATCCGCTGCGCCTGCGTCTTCGCCCGTCCGGCGGTGGGGCCGGCGAAACGGGCATCGACCTCGGCGTTCCACAGCTCGAGCCAGCGATCGAACTCGGGTGCGCCGAGCGTCGCCTTCGCGTGCACCGCGACGTGCAGCGCGAGCGCGTTGCGGCGGTAGGCACCGGTGTCGAACAGCACCGTCTCCCAGAAGTCGCACATGATCGGCAGGTGGTGGTCGAGGTCCATGTGCGCGACGTCGGTGAAGATGGGGCCGATGAGCGGGTCAGCGAACGCACGACGGTAGAACGCCCCGATCAGCGCGGCGAGATCGTCGCGGTCGCGGATGTCTCGCCGCTCCCCGCTCGCCGCACCCATGCCCCGACTCGCCTACTGCGCGGCGCGCACCGGGTTCGAGAGGCTGCCGAGCCCTGAGATCGTGACTTCGACCGTGTCGCCGTCGACGATCGGGCCGACGCCCGCGGGCGTGCCCGTGAGGATGACGTCGCCCGGCAGCAGCGTGAACACGCTCGAGGCGTACGCGACGATCGCGGGCACCGAGTGCACGAGGTCGGCCAGTCGCCCGTCCTGGCGGCGTTCGCCGTTGACGCTGGTCTCGATCGTGCCGGCCGCGAAGTCGACGTCGGTGTCGATGACCGGGCCGAGCGGGCAGAACGAGTCGAAGCCCTTCGCGCGGGTCCACTGGCCGTCGCGGCGCTGGAGGTCGCGAGCGGTGACGTCATTCGCGATGGTGTAGCCGAAGATCACCTGGTCGGCGTCGGCCTCGCTCACGTTCTTCGCGATGCGGCCGATGACGACCGCGAGCTCGCCCTCGTGCTCGACCTGCTCGCTCTGCCTCGGCAGCACGATCGCGTCGCCGGGGCCGATGACCGACGTGTTGGGCTTCAGGAAGAGCAGCGGCTCAGTCGGCGCCTCGCCACCCATCTCGGCCGCGTGGTCGCGGTAGTTCTTGCCGACCGCGATGACCTTCGACCGCGGGATCACGGGCGCCAGCAGCTTCGCCTCGGTCAGCGGAACCCGCTCGCCCGTCGGCTCGTAGCCGGCGAACATCGGGTCGGCCTTCAACACGACGAGCTCGTGCTCCTCTTCGTCGACGACGCCGAACGAGATGGTCTCACCGTGGGTGAACCGCGCGATCTTCATGACGTCAAGCCTATCGGCGCGGGTCTTCGCCCGCCGAGTCGCCGAACAGTGCTGCTCATGATGCGAAGAAGAGCATGCTTCGGCGACTCGATGAGCGTGCCGACCACCGGGCACGCCGGCGGGGCGACGCAGCGGCCCGACCGCCTCAGCCGTCGGGGATCAGCCGCTTGCCGAGGCTCACCGCGTCGTCGATCACGTAGCCGAGCCGCTCGTAGAAGGCGATCACCTCGGTGTTCGACGTGCGCACCTGCAGGTTGAGCTTGGGGCAGCCGCGCTCGATGAGCAGGCGCTCGGCCTCGTCCATGAGCGCACGCCCGAGTCCCGTGCCGCGGGCCGGGTCGGCGACCGCGAGGTAGTTGACCCACCCGCGGTGCCCCTCGTAGCCGACCATCGCCGTGCCGACCACGCGGCCGGCGGCGGGATCGCCGGCCACCGCGACCAGGAACAGCTCGGGCTGCACCGAGAGCTTGCGCTCGACGTCGAGGTAGGGGTCGTTCCACGGCTTCACGAGACCCGCTGCGCGCCAGAGCGCGACCACCGCCTCGGTGTCGCCGACGGCGAACGACCGGATCGCGATCGATCCGGCCGTCACCGTCTCATCCGCAGGCGCCGACGAGGAGGAGGACGCCTCGGTCACGCGTCGAGCCGCACCATCCAGCCGTGACGGTCTTCGACGCGGCCGTACTGGATGCCCGTGAGCTCGTCGCGCAGCGACATCGCGAGCTCCGTCGCGGCGTCGCCCTCGTGCACGATCTCGAAGTCGTCCGCGAGCAGCTTGCCGATCGGCACGACGACCGCGGCGGTGCCGCACGCGAACGCGCCGATGATCTCGCCCGACTCGGCCCCCCGGCGCCACTCGTCGATCGAGATCTTGCGCTCTTCGACCTCGATGCCGCGGTCGCGCGCGAGCTGCAGGATCGAGTCGCGCGTGATGCCCTCGAGGATCGAGTCGGACTCGGGGGTCAGCAGCCGGCCGTCGCGCGTGACGAGCACGACGTTCATGCCGCCGAGCTCTTCCAGGTTGCGCTCGTCGTCGAGGAAGAGCACCTGCTGGCAGCCCTTCTCGTACGCCTCGGCCTGCGGCAGCAGGCTCGACGCGTAGTTGCCGCCGGTCTTGGCGGCACCGGTGCCGCCCTTGCCGGCGCGGGCGTAGTTCGTCGAGAGCCAGATGTTCACGGGCTGCACGCCGCCAGGGAAGTACGCCCCGGCCGGGCTCGCGATGAGGTAGTACGCGACCTTCTTCGCGGGACGGACGCCGAGGAACGCCTCTTTCGCGAACATGAACGGACGCAGGTACAGGCTCGTCTCGTCGGCCGAGGGCACCCACGCTCCGTCGACCGAGATGATCTGGGCGAGCGAGTCGAGGAAGATCGACTCGGGCAGCTCGGGCAGCGCGAGGCGGCGGGCCGAGCGCTGCATGCGCGCGGCGTTCGCCTGCGGGCGGAAGGTCTGGATCGAGCCGTCGGCGTGACGGTAGGCCTTGAGGCCCTCGAAGATCTCCTGCGCGTAGTGCAGCACGGCGGCCGCGGGGTCGAGCTGGATGGGACCGTACGGCGAGACGCGCGGCCGATGCCAGCCGCCCTTCTCGCTCCAGCACACGTCGACCATGTGATCGGTGAAGTGCTGGCCGAAGCCCGGAGCGGCGAGGATCGCCTCGCGCTCGGCGTCGGACTTCGCCTCGGGGTTGCGGATGGTCTGCCAGATGAGCCCGGCGGCGGTCGGGGCCTGGAGCGGAAGGTCGATGGTCATGGCGCCCTCTCTCAGAGATGCGGATATGGGATGCGGTTGCTACGAATTCGCGGGCACCGTCGCCGCGATGCGGGCGGCGATGCGGTCGCCGACCTCGCTGGTCGACCGTGCGGCGTCGCCGCGCTCGGCGACGTCGTCGGCGATCGCCCGTTCGACGCGGGTCGCGGCATCCGTCTCGCCCAGGTGGCGGAGCAGGAGCGCGACCGAGCCGATCGCGGCGGTCGGGTCGGCGATGCCCTTCCCGGCGATGTCGGGAGCCGAACCGTGAACCGGCTCGAACATGCTCGGGAACGTGCCGTCGGGGTTGATGTTGCCCGAGGCTGCGAGTCCGATGCCGCCGCTGATTGCGCCGGCCAGATCGGTGAGGATGTCGCCGAAGAGGTTGTCCGTGACGATGACATCGAATCTAGCAGGATCGGTGACGAGGAAGATCGTCGCCGCGTCGACGTGCAGGTAGTCGACCGCGACATCGGGGAACTCGGCGGCGACGGCGTCGACCGTGCGCTTCCACAGCGACCCCGCGAAGACGAGCACGTTCGTCTTGTGCACGAGCGTGAGCTTGTTGCGGCGGCGGGATGCCTCGGCGAACGCGTAGCGGACGACGCGCTCGACCCCGTACGCGGTGTTGACCGAGACCTCGTTCGCGACCTCCGCGGGCGTGCCGACGCGGATCGCCCCGCCGTTGCCGACGTACGGGCCCTCGGTGCCCTCGCGCACGACGACGAAGTCGACGTCGCCGGGATTCGCGAGCGGGCTCACGACCCCCGGGTAGAGCACGCTCGGGCGCAGGTTCACGTAGTGGTCGAGCTCGAAGCGGAGCTTCAGCAGCAGGCCGCGCTCGATGTTGGCGCCGGCCAGCCGCGGGTCGCCCGGCACCCCGCCGACCGCGCCGAGCAGGATCGCGTCGTGCGCCTTGATGGCGTCGAGGTCGGCGTCGGTCAGCACGTCGCCCGTCTCGAGGTAGCGCGCGGCACCGAGCGAGAACGGCGTCTGCTCGAATGCGAGGTCGCCCCCGGCCGTCGCAGCGTCGAGCACCTTGAGCGCCTCGGCGACGACCTCGGGGCCGATGCCGTCTCCGGGGATGACCGCGAGCTTGACCGTACGTACCATGGATTCTCCTTCTCGCACCAGCCCCTCCAGCGTAGTGCCGTACCTCGCTACGCTCAGCCCTATGACGAGGACCCGTCGCCTGACGGGATGCTCATCGAGGCGGCGTCCGCCCACGGCCGTCGCGGAACAAGGGAGGACGCAATGAGTCTGGGACTCGGTATCGTGCTCGTCGTCATCGGCGCGATCCTCACGTACGCCCTGAATGTCACGGTCGACTGGATCGACCTGCAACTCGTCGGCTACATCCTGATGGCCGCCGGTGCGGTGATCATCGTGATCGGGATCATCCTGCTCGTCCGGCGCCGCCGGACGATCGCGACGTCGCACACGAGCGTCGACCCCACGACGGGAGACCGGATGACTCGGGCCGAGAACTCCACGCCCGAGGACCCGACGCTCTGATCGTCACGGCGTGACCCGCCGCACCCTCGCCGCCGAGCCGGTGCGGGCGCCCGACGCACGCGCGACCCGTCGCGTGCCCGGGCGTCCGCCCGGGCGGCCGGCGCTCAGTCGTGCTGCGCGGGGTTGCGCAGCGTGACCGCCGCGACGACCGCGGCGGCGACCATGAGGCCGACGCCGATGAGCGAGGTCACGAGCACGCCGCCGTCGAACGCGACGGCCGCGGCGCCCATGAGCGCGTCGGCCTGCGCCGGGGGCAGCTCGCTCGCGACGGCCGCCGCGCCTGCGAGCGTCTCGCGCGAGGCATCCGCCTGGGCCGCCGTCAGGGAGGCGGGCAGTTCGATCGCGCTCGCGTAGTGCGCCGCGATGATGCTGCCGAGGCCCGCGGTGCCGAGCACCGCGCCGAGTTCGTACGCCGTCTCCGAGACGGCCGACGCCGCGCCCGCCTTCGCGGGCGGCGCGCTCGAGAGGATGAGCTCGTTCGAGACGGTCTCGGCCATGCCGATCCCGATGCCGAGCATCGTGAACGCGACGATCACGGCCCCGGTCGACCCGTCGGAAGCGCCGAACGCCACCACGAGGTAGCCGCCCGCCGACAGCGTGAGCGCCGAGGGCACGAGCACCCTCGGGTGCACGCGACGTGCGATCGGCACGACGACGAGGCCCGAGATGATCATCGCGATGAGTCCGGGCAGGAGTGCGAGCCCCGCCTCGACGGGCGAGAGCCCCGCGATGATCTGCAGGTGCTGCGAAACGAAGAACAGGAAGCCGACGAGCGACACGACGCTCAGGAGGTTCACGAGCACGGCGCCGCCGAAAGGCCCCACCGTGAAGAGGCGCACGTCGAGCATCGGGGCGTCGCTTGCGAGCTGGCGCCGCACGAACAGGTAGCCGGCCAGGAGCCCGCCGACGATGAACAGCGGGCCGACGACGTCGATGCCCTCCGTCGCGAGGTGCTTGATGCCGAACACGATCGGCGCCATCGTCGCGAGCGACAGCAGGATGCTCCAGACGTCGATGCGACCGGGACTCGGGTCGCGGCTCTCGGTGATGAGCAGCGGCACGAGCACGAGCATCGGCACGAGCACGGGCACCGCGAGCAGGAACACCGAACCCCACGCGAAGTGCTCGAGGAGCACGCCGCCCACGAGCGGTCCGAGCGCGCTGCCCGCGGCGAACGCCGAGGCCCAGATCGCGATCGCGAGACGCCGCTGCTCGCGATCGCTGAAGATCGAGCGCAGCAGCGACAGCGTCGAGGGCATGAGCATCGCGCCGAAGAAGCCGAGCGCGGCACGCGCCGCGATGAGGAGTTCGGCGGTCGGCGCGAAGGCCGCCCCGACCGAGACGGCCGCGAAGCCGATCGAGCCGATCATGAGCATGCGGCGACGGCCCCAGCGGTCGCCGGCGCTGCCCATCGCGACGAGCAGGGCGGCGAGCACGAGCGGGTAGGCGTCGATGATCCAGAGCTGCTGCGCGGCGGTCGGCGCGAGGTCGCTCGAGATCTCGGGCAGCGCGAAGCTCAGCACCGTGTTGTCGATCGACACGAGCAGCGCCGGCAGCATGAGCACCGCGAGGGCGAGCCAGGCGCGGCGCGGCGCTCGGCCGGCTCGGGCCGCGGCCCGGGCGCGGGTGGCGGCGGCCGCGGCGGATGCCTCGGGCACGGCGCGCGGCCGGCCGTTCGTCTGGTTCGTGGTCGTGGTGGCCGTCTGGTCGGTCATGGTTTCACTCAGTTTCTATACCGTCTGGCTGGTATAGTAACAGAATCCGCCGACGTCGCGGCAGCCGCCTCGCCCAGCACGCGATCACCGCCGTTTCAGGGAGAATGAAGCCATGGCCCGCCCACCCGCCGCCCGCGAAGCGGTGCTCGACGCCTTCGAACGGCTCATCATCGCCGACGGCGAGCGCACCGCGACGATCGACGCGACCGCCCGCGCCGCCGGCGTCTCGAAGGGCGGGCTGCTCTACCACTTCGGCTCGAAGCAGGCCCTCGTCGCGGGGCTCATCGAGCGCCTGCTGCGCCTCGTCGACGAAGACCTGACGCGCATCGACGAGGCGCCCGACGGCGCGATCGCCTACTTCCTGCGCTCCTCGCTCGACATCGAGACCCCGCTCGACCACACCTTCGTGGCGACGCTGCGGCTCGCCCAGGGCGGCGATCGCGAGGCGGGGCGCGCACTCGACGAGGCCGAGACCCGCTGGATCGAGACCATCACGCGGCACGTCGGCGACCCGACGCTCGCCCTCGCCGTCACCCTCCTGGGCGACGGCCTCTACCATCGGGCGGCCCTCCGCGCAGAAGCCGTCGGCGTCGACCTCCCCGCCGCCGCGACCGGGTCGGTCTCGGCCGAGCAGCTGACGGCGCTCGTCGCCCTGCTCGAGCGCCTCGTCACCCGCTGACAGCAGGTCGCCCCCGGCGTCGGCGCGACGCTCCGAGAGGATCGACCGGATCCGCTTCAGCCGGCGACGTCACAGGACATTCCGGCCGGCACCACCGCATACGCACCCGCCGACCGCAGCTCCTGCAACGTCCCAGAACGACGGATGCCTCGGCGCGACGCCCGCGAGGGCGCAGCGCCGAGGCATCCGGGCGGTGAATCGACCTACTCGGTGATGTCGATCTCGACGAACAGCGTCGCGTCGATCGCCTCGCGCACCCGGTCGAGCACGTCGGCCGGAACCGGCGAGTCGACCGTGAGCACGCTGAGCGCCGATCCTCCGGCCTCGCGACGGGCGATCTGCATGCCGGCGATGTTGATGCCGGCCTCGCCGAACTCCCGGCCGTAGACCGCGACGATGCCGGGGCGGTCGGTGTACTCCATGATGATGTGCGTCGTCGCGATCGGCACCTCGAGCTCGTAGCCGTTCACGCCGACGAGCTTCTCGGCCTGCTTCGGGCCGGTCAGCGTGCCCGCGACCGACACCTGGGTGCCGTCGGCGAGTGCGCCGCGCAGCGTGATGACGTTGCGGTACTCGGGGCTGTCGGCCTCGGTGATGAGGCGCACCTGCACGCCGCGCTGCTCGGCGAGGAGCGGCGCATTGACGTACGACACGGTCTCGGAGACGACGTTCGTGAACACGCCCTTGAGCGCCGCGAGCTTCAGCACGCTCACGTCGTAGTCGACGAGCTCGCCGCGCACCTCGACGTCGAGGCTCGTGAGCGCGCCGTGGGCGAGGCCCGAGAACAGCTGCCCGAGCTTCTCGACGAGCGGGATGCCGGGGCGAACGTACGGGTCGATGACGCCGCCTGCGACGTTGACGGCGTCGGGCACCAGTTCGCCGGCGAGGGCGAGGCGCACCGACTTCGCGACCGAGACGCCCGCCTTCTCCTGCGCGTCATCGGTCGACCCGCCGAGGTGCGGCGTCGCGATGAGGTTCGGCAGGCCGATGAGCGGCGACTCCTTCGGCGGCTCCTGCACGAAGACGTCGAGCGCGGCGCCCGCGATCTCGCCCGAGACGAGGGCGTCGTGCAGCGCCTGCTCGTCGATGAGGCCGCCGCGGGCGACGTTCACGATGTACGCCGTGTTCTTCATCTTGGCGAGCTGCTCTGCGCCGATCATGCCGACCGTCTCGGGCGTGCGCGGCATGTGGATCGTGACGAAGTCGCTGCGCTCGAGCAGTTCGTCGAGCGAGACCGTCTGCACGCCGAGCTGCTGGGCGCGCGCCGACGTGATGAACGGGTCGTACGCGATGACCTCGACGCCGAACGCCTGCAGGCGGGCGGTGATGAGCGCGCCGATGCGGCCGAGACCGATGATGCCGACGGTCTTCTCGTACAGCTCGGTGCCGGTGTAGGCCGAGCGCTTCCACTCCCCCGCCGAGAGCGAGGCGTGCCCGGCCGGGATGTGGCGGGCGAGGCTCAGGATGTGGCCGATCGTCAGCTCGGCGGCCGAGATGATGTTCGACGTCGGGGCGTTGACGACCATGACGCCGGCCGTCGTGGCCGCCTTCACGTCGACGTTGTCGAGGCCGACGCCGGCACGGGCGACGACCCGCAGGTTCGGCGCCGCGGCGATGGCCTCGGCGTCGACCTTCGTGGCCGAACGGATGAGGACGGCGGCGGCATCGGCGAGCGCCGACAGGAGCGCCGGACGGTCGGTACCGTCGACCTTGCGGATCTCGAAGTCGGGCCCGAGGGCGTCGACGGTGGCGGGCGAGAGTTCTTCGGCGATCAGCACGACCGGCTTTGACACGAACGGTTCCTTCGGGGCGGTGCGCGACGAAGCGCGCAAAGGGGGGTGCGCCTACGCCAGTGGGGGCGCCGTTACCCCGACAACCCTACTGGAGCATGACGCCGCATCTCGTTCTGTGACGGCCCGCGACACCGGTCGATCGGGCCGGAATGGGTGAAAGCGCGGACGAACTGTGCGCGGACTCGGGTGTCAGCCGACGACGACCCCGCGCACGAGTCCCAGCAGCACCGTGCAGCTGAGGAACAGCGCGCCGGAGACGCAGAGTCCGGTGAAGTACAGCGCGACGCGAGGGAGCACGCCGCGCGACCGGCCGAGCGCGAACGCGGCGAAGAAGCACGCGAACGGCGCGAGGAACGCCACGGTCATGATCGCCCAGCCCGCCGGCGAGAACGTCAGCCCGATGCCGAGCAGCTGCACGACGCTCTCGACGACCTCCCACACGTCGTACGCGTAGAAGAGGCCGAACAGCGTCGCGAGCGCGACATCGAGCCACATCGGCACGCGGCGCGAGGGGGCGGACGCCTCGGGGGCGAGCGGTTCGGCGGTCATGCGGTCACCCCCAGTACGAACGGCAGCGGGACGAGCACGACGGCGCCCGCGACGAGCCAGAGGAATCGCGACCGCGTGGTCGTCGTGCCGCGCAGTGCCAGCGCGAACCAGCAGGGCGCAGCGAGCACGGCGAGCCAGAGCCCGAGCGAGTACATGGCGTCGCTCACGACGCTCGTGCCGGGCGCCGACGTCCGCACGGCGGTGATGAGCCAGCCGATCGTGTAGAGCAGGTAGACCCCGCCGAGCACGCCCAGGGCGATGAGCACGGCCGAGCCCGTCTGCGCCGGGGCATCCTCGTCGCTCGACCCGCCGGCCTCCTCGTCGGTCGCTCCGTCGTCGGCCGGTTCCGCGGCTCCCGCATCAGCGAGCGGAACCGCCTTGCCGACGGTCTTCCAGCCTGGAGCGAGGGTCGGGTCGTCGTCACCGTCCCAGCGCAGGGCGTCGTCGTCGGAATCAGGGTCGGGACGCATGGCTCCAGCCTAGCGGCGCGGCTCCCCGGGCCGCTTGCGGGAGTCAGGCGCCCGCGGTCACCCCGCGCCGGGCGGCCTCGACGGCGGCGGCCACGAGCGCCGCATCGGTCTCGTCGAATCCGTCGACCCCGCCGCCCGGTCCGCTCGCGCCGCCGCGTACGGCCCGCCCGCGGGCCGAGAGGTGCACCGCATCGACGCCCGCCGCGGCGAGCTCGGCGATGTCGTCGAGCCTCACTCCGCCGCCCGCCATGATCTCGAGCACGCCGGACGCCTCGGCCATGGCTGCGAGATTCGCGAGGCCCGTGCGGCAGTCGGCCGCGCCGCCCGAGGTGAGCACCCGCCGCACGCCGAGGCGAGCGAGACCGGCGACCGCGGCGCGGGGGTCGTTCGCGGCATCGACGGCGCGGTGCACGGTGACGTCGGCCTGCCCCGCGGCGTCGATGAACCGGCGCACGGCCTCGACGTCGAGGTCGCCCGTCTCGGTGAGCGCGCCGACGACCACGCCGTCGGCGCCGGCGGCGACCACGGCCCGGATGTCGCGCTCGATCGTGTCGAGCTCGTCGGCGTCGTAGACGAATCCGCCGCCGCGCGGGCGCACGAGCACGTGCACGAACGAGGGTGCCGACGCCTCGGCGGCGAGCCCGACCGCCGTCTCGACGAGTCCGATCGACGGCGTGAGGCCGCCGAGGCCGAGGGCCTGGCAGAGCTCGATGCGCGCGGCACCGTGCTCGAGCGCGATGCGCGTGCCCGAGGCATCCTGAACGGCGATCTCGACGGGGAGCGGGAAGGCGACCATTCTCGACAGCGTAGCGGGCGGCACCGCGCTCCGACGTCGCCGCCGTCTCCGCGGACTTCGACACCGCGGCCGCACGGCGGCGGCCCGCCCCGAGGCATCCTCGGAGCGGGCCGCCGTGCGCCCGACACGACCCGTTACGGGAAGACCGGCACCCCGTTGCGAACGAGCTTCCAGTTCACGGTGTGGAAGGTGGCCGGGTCGATCGTGCCCTGCTCCGAGGCGTAGGCGACGATCGCCTCGCGGATGGCGACCTGGGCGTTGTAGACGACCGGTGCCGACGCGATGTGCGGGAATCCTCCACCGCCCGACTGGCGGTAGTTGTTCACGGCGACGAGGAACTGCTGGCCGTCGGTCACCGCCGCACCGTCGTACATGAGCGGCGAGATGCGCTGGCCGACCGGCTTCGAGATGTCGATCGTGTACTCGACGCCCGAGAACTGGTCGTAGTTGTAGTCGGGTGTGAACGCCGACCTCGGGGTCGCCGCGTTCGTCCACTTCTCGGGCTCGATCGGGGCGTCGGGCGCGACGACCTTGAAGTACTCGGCAGAGAACTCGAGGTACTGCTTGATCTGCGCGCCCGTGAGGATCGAGGCCATGAGCGTGTTGTCGTAGATGTAGAGCCCCGCGACGTCCTTGATCGTCACATCGCCCTGCGGGAAGCTCGCGGCCCGGTTGAAGGGCGCGGCGATCGAGACGATGGGCAGGGAGGCCTCGGGCGTGCCGGCGACCGCCGCGGCGACGGTCTCGGTCTGCACCTTGTTGACGTAGTCGAGGATCGCGGTGTCCTTCCAGCAGGACTCGGCAGCGAGCATCTCCTCGGTCGAGACCGCGACCTTCGAGTGCATGTAGTCGACGACGGCATCGTGCTGGTCGCGCACGATCGCGACGAACTCGGGGTCGTCGACGACGGTGTTCGCGTTGAGCAGGTACGCCTTGTGCTCGGCGACGGACCACTTGCCGCGCGCGTAGGTGAGATCGAGGTCGAAGACACTGAGGCGCTGGCCCCAGTTCTTGGGCTCGCTCATGATGACCTCGGCGCCGGTCACGAGGTTCGTGACGAGGCGCTCGGGAATCTCCGCGTGCGCGTGACCGAAGAGGATCACGTCGACGTCCGGCACCTGCTCGGCGACGAGCTTCGCCGCGTTCTCGATCGGCAGTTCGGGCCCGTAGGTCGACAGGCCGCTCTCACCCGAGTGGGCGCTCACGACGATGATGTGTGCGCCCTCGGCCTTCATCACCGGAACCCAGCGCTTGGCGGTCTCGACGAGGTCGAGCACCTCGACCTTGCCCGACACGTTCGCCTTGTCCCAGATGACCACGCCGGGGTTCGTGAGTCCGAGCACGCCGACCTTGACGGGCGGGTGTCCCTTCGCGACCTTCATCGACGTGATGGTGTACGGCGTGTACCGGGGAACCTTCGTGCCCGCGTGGACGGCGTTCGCGGCGAGCACCGGGGCGTCCATCTGCGAGATCCAGTTGTCGAGGAAGTCGAGGCCGTAGTTGAACTCGTGGTTGCCGAGGGCGACGGCGTCGTACTCGAGGGCGTTCATCTGCGCGGCCACCGGGTGCATCGCACCCGATTCGGTGATCGGATCGACGGTCGCGTAGTAGAACCCGAGCGGGGTGCCCTGGATGGTGTCGCCGGCGTCGAACAGCAAGGTGTTGCCGCGCCCCCGGTCGGCGCGGACCTGCTTCACGAGGCTGGCCACCCGAGAGAGCCCGACCGCGTTGCTCGGAACACCCGGCTTGCCGTCGTAGTACACCGCGTCCTTGTAGTAGTCCCAGTTGACGACGTTCGCATGCAGGTCGGACGTGCCCATGATCGTGATCTTCGCCGTCGTGCCGTTCGTCGCCGCCGTCGCCGGGGCGGCCGACCAGCCGGCCGCGGCGAGGGCGGTCGCGGCCGAGGCGCCGATCAGGACGTTTCGTCGGGTGAAACCGGATGACGCGTGGCCGACCTCTTCGTCGGGAACTGCGCACGAGCACCAGCGGGGGACGGGTTCGTGATTCGAGTGATCGCTCATGGCATCGAATCCGACCACGTCGGGATGCCTCACTGCAAGGGTTTGCAGCTGAATTCCTCGTGCTCATTCGCGCACGGCGACGAACGGCCCGTCCAGGAGGGAATTCCTGGACGGGCCGTGTGGGTTTCGAGACGCGTCGGGCTTCGCCCGGCGCGCTCCTCAACCGGCGGGGTGGGTCAGCGAGCGACCTCGCCGTCGACGTAGTCGTCGTCGTCCGACGAGTTCCACGCGAAGAGCTTGCGCAGCTCGCGGCCGGTCGTCTCGATCGGGTGCTGCTCGCCCTTGGCGCGGAGCTCGAGGAACTCCTTCTGCCCGTTGTCCTGGTCGGCGATGAAGCGCTTCGCGAAGGTGCCGTCCTGGATGTCGGCGAGCACCGCCTTCATGTTCTCCTTGACCGACGGGTCGATGACGCGGGGGCCCGACACGTAGTCGCCGTACTCCGCCGTGTCGGAGACCGACCAGCGCTGCTTGGCGATGCCGCCCTCCCACATGAGGTCGACGATGAGCTTGAGCTCGTGCAGCACCTCGAAGTAGGCGATCTCGGGCTGGTAGCCGGCCTCGACGAGGGTCTCGAAGCCGTACTGCACGAGCTGCGAGGTGCCGCCGCAGAGCACGGCCTGCTCGCCGAACAGGTCGGTCTCGGTCTCTTCGGTGAAGGTGGTCTTGATGACGCCGGCGCGGGTGCCGCCGATGCCCTTGGCGTACGACTTCGCGAGCTCCCAGGCGGTGCCGGTCGCGTCCTGCTCGACGGCGATGATGTCGGGGATGCCTCGGCCGGCGACGAACTCGCGGCGCACGGTGTGACCGGGCGCCTTCGGCGCGACGAGGATCACGTCGACGCCCGCGGGCGCCTCGATGTAGCCGAAGCGGATGTTGAAGCCGTGACCGAAGACGAGCGCGTTGCCCTCGACGAGGTTGTCGCGCACCGACTCCGCGTAGATGTGGCGCTGGTACTGGTCGGGGGCGAGGATGACGACGACGTCGGCCCACGCCGCGGCATCCGCGACGCTCTTGACCTCGAAGCCGGCCTCTTCGGCCTTCTGGATCGACTTCGAGCCCTCCTTGAGGCCGATGACGACCTCGACGCCCGAGTCGCGCAGGTTCTGCGCGTGCGCGTGGCCCTGCGAGCCGTAGCCGATGACGGCGACCTTCTTGCCCTGGACGATCGAGAGGTCGGCGTCCTGGTCGTAATACATCTCAGCCATTGCTGTTCTTCTCCTTGGTGTGGGTGTTCATGACGGATGCCTCGGCGCCGTGCCGCGGCATCCGCGCTCAGTTCTTGAAGACGCGTTCGGTGATGCTCTTGCCGCCACGGCCGATCGCGAGGAGACCCGACTGGGCGATCTCCTTGATGCCGTAGGGCTCGAGCACCTTGAGCAGCGCCTGGGTCTTGCCCGAGTCGCCGGTGACCTCGATCACGAGTGCGTCGGTCGAGACGTCGACGACGCGGGCGCGGAAGAGGTTGACCGCCTCGAGCACCTGCGAGCGGGTCGTGTTGTCGACGCGCACCTTGATCAGCAGGTGCTCGCGCTGCACCGACTGGGCGGGGTCGAGCTCGACGATCTTGATGACGTTGACGAGCTTGTTGAGCTGCTTCGTCACCTGCTCGAGCGGCAGGTCCTCGACGTCGACGACGACCGTGATGCGGCTGAGGCCGTCGATCTCGGAGTGGCCGACCGCGAGCGACTCGATGTTGAAGCCGCGGCGTGCGAAGAGGCCCGCGACGCGGGTCAGGAGGCCGGGCTTGTCCTCGACGAGGAGTGAGAGCACGTGGGTCGACATGGTCAGTCCTCCTCGCTGAAGGCCGGCGCGTGATCGCGGGCGTACTGGATGTAGCTGTTCGACACGCCCTGCGGCACCATCGGCCACACCATCGCGTCGGCGGAGACGACGAAGTCGATCACGACCGGGCGGTCGTTCGTCTCGAGGGCGAGCTTGATCGCGTCGTCGACCTCCTCTTTCTTCGTGACGCGGATGCCGAGGGCGCCGTACGCCTCGGCGAGCTTCACGAAGTCGGGGATGCGAACGGTGTCGTGCCCCGTGTTGAGGTCGGTGTTCGAGTACCGGCCGTCGTAGAACAGGGTCTGCCACTGGCGCACCATGCCGAGCGAGGAGTTGTTGATGACCGCGACCTTGATGGGGATGTCGTTCAGGGCGCACGTCGCGAGCTCCTGGTTCGTCATCTGGAAGCAGCCGTCGCCGTCGATCGCCCAGACGTCGCGGTCGGGCTGCGCGACCTTCGCTCCCATCGCCGCGGGCACCGCGTAGCCCATCGTGCCGGCGCCGCCGGAGTTGAGCCACGAGTTGGGGCGCTCGTACTTGATGAACTGGGCCGCCCACATCTGGTGCTGGCCGACGCCCGCGGCGTAGACGCCCTCGGGGCCGGTGAGCTCGCCGATGCGCTCGATCACGTACTGCGGGGCGAGCAGTCCGTCGCTCGGCTCGGAGTAGCCGAGCGGGTACTCGTTGCGGAGCCCGTCGAGCGTCGCCCACCACTCGTCGAGGTCGGGCGTCGTCGCGCGGATCGCGTCGCGGTAGGCGGCGCCGAGGTCGACGAGCACCTCTTTCAGGTCGCCCACGATCGGCACGTCGGCCGTGCGGATCTTGGAGATCTCGGCGGGGTCGATGTCGACGTGCACGACCTTCGCATCGGGGGCGAACAGCGCGGCCTTGCCGGTGACCCGGTCGTCGAAGCGCGCACCGAGGGCGACGATGAGGTCGGACTCCTGCAGCGCGAGCACCGCGGGCACGGTGCCGTGCATGCCGGGCATGCCGAGGTGCTGCGGGTGCGAGTCGGGGAAGGCGCCGCGGGCCATGAGCGTCGTGACGACCGGGGCCTTCGTCGTCTCGGCGAGCGCGAGCAGCTCTTCGGAGGCGCGGGCGCGGATGACGCCGCCGCCGACGTAGAGCACCGGGCGCCTGGCCGCCGCGATCAGCTGGGCTGCGGCGGTGACCTGCTTGCCGTGCGCCTTCGTGATCGGGCGGTAGCCGGGCAGTTCGACCTTCGGCGGCCATCGGAAGGGGAACTTCGCCTGCTGGGCGTCCTTCGTGATGTCGACGAGCACGGGGCCGGGCCGGCCCGTCGTGGCGATGTGCACGGCCGCGGCGATCGTGGCGGGGATGTCCTCCGCCTTCTTCACGAGGAAGGAGTGCTTCGTGATCGGCATCGTGATGCCGACGATGTCGGCCTCCTGGAAGGCGTCGGTGCCCATGAGCGTCGAGAACACCTGGCCGGTGATCGCGAGCAGCGGCACCGAGTCCATGTGCGCGTCGGCGATGGCGGTGACGAGGTTCGTCGCGCCGGGCCCCGACGTGGCGATCGTGACGCCGAGTCGGCCGCTCGACGACGCGTAGCCCTGGGCGGCGTGGCCGCCGCCCTGCTCGTGACGGACGAGGATGTGGCGGAGCTTCTTGCTCTCGAAGAGCGGGTCGTAGACGGGCAGGATGGCCCCGCCCGGGAGTCCGAAGACGTCGGTGATGCCGAGCAGTTCGAGCGAACGGACGACCGCCTCGGCACCCGTGATCTCCACGGGTGCAGCGGACGGCACGGCCGCAGGCGTCGGCACGGGGGACGATTCCGTGGGCATGCGGTTCCTATCTGGTGGACGGTGATTGCGAAGGGTGCGCAGCACTCAGCCCGTCGTCGCGCCTTCGGCAGCGGAGCGCACGAGCTTGGAGTACTTCGCGAGAACGCCTCGGGTGTAGCGCGGAGGAAGCGGAGCCCAGCCCTCACGGCGGGCAGCCAGCTCGGCCTCGTCGACAAGTAGGTCGATGGACCGGGCTGCGATATCGACCCGAATCAGATCACCATCGCGCACGAAAGCAATCGGACCTGCGTCGACTGCTTCGGGTGCCAGATGGCCGATGCACAGGCCGGTTGTGCCGCCTGAGAATCGACCGTCCGTCAAGAGTAGTACATCTTTTCCGAGCCCTGCGCCCTTGATGGCCGCGGTGATCGCGAGCATCTCGCGCATGCCGGGGCCGCCCTTCGGCCCCTCGTAGCGGATCACGACGACGTCGCCGTGCTTGATCTCGCCGTTCGTGAGCGCATCCATCGCGCCGCGCTCGCGCTCGAACACGCGCGCAGGGCCCTCGAACACGGCCGCGTCGAAGCCGGCGGTCTTCACGACCGCGCCCTCGGGCGCGAGCGTACCGTGAAGGATGGTGAGGCCGCCGGTCTCGTGGATCGGGTCGTCGAGGGTGTGCAGCACCTCGCCGTCGAGCGGCGGCAGGTCGAGCTCGGCGAGGTTCTCGGCCATGGTCTTGCCGGTGACGGTGAGCACGTCGCCGTGCAGGAGGCCCGCGTCGAGCAGCGCCTTCATGAGCACGGGCACGCCGCCGCGGCGGTCGACGTCGTTCATGACGTACTTGCCGAACGGCTTGAGGTCGCCGATGTGCGGCACCTTCGAGCCGATGCGGTTGAAGTCGTCGAGGGTGAGGTCGACCTCGGCCTCGCGGGCGATCGCGAGCAGGTGCAGCACGATGTTCGTCGAGCCGCCGAGCGCCATGCCGACGGCGATGGCGTTCTCGAAGGCCTTCTTGGTGAGGATCTGGCGGGCGGTGATGCCCTTGTTGAGGAGGTTGACGACGGCCTCGCCGGAGCGGTGCGCGTAGTAGTCGCGGCGGCGGTCGGCCGACGCCGGCGAGGCGGAGCCGGGCAGCGAGAGCCCGAGCGCCTCGGCGACCGACGCCATCGTGTTCGCGGTGTACATGCCGCCGCAGGCGCCCTCGCCGGGCGCGAAGGCGCACTCGATGCGCTTCGCATCGGCCTCGCTCATGGTGCCGGCCTTGACCGCGCCGACCGCCTCGAACGAGTCGATGATCGTGATGTCCTTCTCGGTGCCGTCGGAGAGGCGCACCCAACCGGGCGCGATCGAGCCGGCGTAGAGGAAGACGCTCGCGAGGTCGAGGCGGGCGGCCGCCATGAGCATGCCGGGGATCGACTTGTCGCAGCCGGCGAGCAGCACCGAGCCGTCGAGGCGCTCGGCCTGCATGACGACCTCGACCGAGTCGGCGATGACCTCGCGCGAGACGAGCGAGAAGTGCATGCCCTCGTGCCCCATCGAGATGCCGTCGGAGACCGAGACGGTGCCGAACTGCAGCGGGTAGCCGCCGCCGCCGTGCACGCCCTCCTTCGCGGCCTGCGCGAGGCGGCCGAGCGAGAGGTTGCAGGGGGTGATCTCGTTCCACGAGCTCGCGATGCCGATCTGCGGCTTGTCCCAGTCGGCATCGCCCATGCCGACGGCGCGGAGCATGCCCCGGCTCGTCATGGCCTCGATGCCATCGGTGACGGTACGACTACGCGGTTTGGGATCGAACTCCGACATGCATCGAGTCTATGGCCAGCGCGATGGGGCCCCGCGCGAGATGTCACGCTCGTCGGCGAGGCGCTCGAGCAGGAGCGCGACATCCTCGGGGCTGCGCACCCGGTGCGTCGCGAGCGAGCGCCCCTGGCCGACCTTCACCCCGACGTCATCGCCCTCGAGGGTGGCGAAGGCGTCTTCGTCGGTGACGTCGTCGCCGACGTAGACGACCGCACTCGCGCCCGCATGCTGGCGGAGCCGCATGAGCGCCTCGCCCTTGTCGCTCGGCCGCACCGAGAACTCGATGACCCCCTTGCCGGCCCGCATCGTGAGGTCGGGCAGCTCGGCGGCGACCCGCTCGCGCGCGGCGCGCTGCAGCTCGCTGGCCGTGGCCGCGGGCACCTTGCGCGTGTGCAGCGCGAGTCCCGCCGGCTTCCACTCGACCCACGCCGCCGCATCGCCCGCGGCGATCTCGTCGAGGATGCGGGTGAGCTCCTCGAGATCGGCGAGCTCGCCGTCGCGCAGCTCCATCGTCACCGCTCCCCCGTCGAGCTGCAGTTCGACGCCGTGCGAACCGCTCAGCAGGGCGCCGTGCGGCGGGTCGGCGACCTCGCGCAGGCTCTCGAGCGCACGGCCCGAGACGATCGCGACACGGGTGTCGTCGGCCGCCGCGAGCCGCTCGACGGCGGCGCGGGCGCGTCCGGTCGCCCTCGCGTCTTCAGGACGGTCGACGAGCGGCGCGAGGGTGCCGTCGAAGTCGAGTGCCACGAGCAGCCGCTCGGCGCCGGCGACGCGACGGACGGCCGCCTCGAGCGGCTCGGGCACGCCCGGGGCGATGATGCCGGCCCCCGTGAGGGTCTTCAGGAACGAGGCCGACCAGTTCGCGACGTCGTTGTCGCGGACGCGCCGTCGGAGCGCCCGCATGCGCCGCGTGCGCTCCCGCTTGGGCATCGACACCGCCTCGACCATCGCGTCCTTCACGCCCTCGATGTCGTGCGGGTTGACGAGCACGGCCTGGCGCAGCTCATCGCTCGCGCCGGTGAACTCGCTGAGCAGCAGGACCCCGTCTTCGTCGAATCGGCACGCGACGTACTCCTTCGCGACGAGGTTCATGCCGTCGCGCAGCGCCGTCACGAGCATGACGTCGGCGGCGAGGTAGAGCGCCACCATCTCCTCGCGCGGGTAGCCGTGGTGCAGGTACGCGATCGCCTGGTGGCCGAGCGTCGAGTAGTCGCCGTTCAGGCGGCCCACCATGAGCTCGATCTCGTCGCGGAGCTGCCGGTACGTCTCGACGCGCTCGCGCGACGGACTCGCGACCTGCACGAGCGTGGCCTGCTGCACCGAGAGGCGTCCGTCGCGCAGCAGCTCGCCGAACGCCTTCAGCCGATGCCGGATGCCCTTCGTGTAGTCGAGCCGGTCGACCCCGAGCATGATCGTCTCGGGATCGCCGAGGCTCGCGCGGATCTCGCGGGCCCGGGCCTGCACCTCGGGCCGGCGGGCGATCTCCTCGAAGCCGGCCGAGTCGATCGAGATGGGGAACTGCCTGGCGACGACGTGCCGCACCTCGCCCGAGTCATCGGGCACGTCGATGACGCTGCCGCGCGTCGCGAAGCCGAAGAGCCGCCGCACCGCCCGCGTGAAGTTGCCGGCGTCGGCAGCGCGCTGGAAGCCGATGACGTCGGCCCCGAGCAGTCCGTGGACGACCTGGCGGCGCCACGGCAGCTGCGAGTAGATGCCGTACGCCGGGAACGGGATGTGGTTGAAGAAGCCGATCACGAGGTCGGGCCGGCTCTCGCGCAGCATGCGCGGCACGAGCTGCAGCTGGTAGTCCTGCACCCAGACGACGGCGCCCGGCGACGCGGCCCTGGCGGCCGCCTCGGCGAAGCGCCGGTTGACGCGCACGTACGCGTCCCACCACTCGCGGTGGTACGACGGCGGCGCGATCACGTCGTGGTAGAGCGGCCAGAGCGTGTCGTTCGAGAACCCCTCGTAGTACTCCTCGAGCTCCGACTCGCTGAGCGGCACCGGGATGATGGAGATGCCGTCGTGCTCGAACGGCTCGAACTCGCGGTCGGCCACGCCGGCCCACCCGATCCAGGCGCCGTCGGCGGTGCGCATGACCGGCTCGAGGGCGGTGACGAGCCCGCCGGGCGAGCTCTTCCACTGCGTCTCGCCGTCGGGCCCCGCCTGGTAGTCGACGGGCAACCGGTTCGAGACCACGATCATGTCGTAGGCGGCATCGACGTACAGGTCGTCGCGTGATGGTTCGGGGGCGTTCATAGAGCGGATGTCCCTCCTCGCGCTGTCCTCAGGCTAACAGCGCCCCCGCATGCGCCGGACGGTCGGGTCGACGCGCACCCCGATGTCGGGGGTTCCTGCCAGCATCGGGTCATGGACATCCAACGCCTCCAGCCAGACGGGCTCGTCGTGAGCCCGGCGTTCAGCCACGTCGCGATCGTTCCCGCCGGCGCGACGACCGTCTACCTCGGCGGCCAGAACGGCGTCGACGAGACGGGCTCGGTCGTCTCGGGCGACATCGCCGAGCAGGCCGTGCGCACCATCGACAATGCGGCCGTCGCCCTCGCCGCGGCGGGTGCGTCGCTCGCCGACGTCGTGCAGTGGACCGTGCTCATCGCCGACGGCGCCGATCTGCGCGCCGCCTACGGCGCGATCGCGCCGCGCCTCGCCACGGGCGGCGCGCCGCCCCTCGTCACCGCGGCGACGGTCGCGGGCCTCGGGGTGCCGGGCGCGCTCATCGAGGTGAGCGCGATCGCTGCGCTGCCCGCCTGATTCCACCGCCGGTCGAGTAGCGCCCGAAGGAGCGTAGCGAGACCACCACCGCAGGTGCCCCGATACCCTCCCGGCGCGCCGACTCGACCGGCGGCGGGTTCGCTCAGCCGAGCGCTGCGGCCGCGAATCCGATCGAGCGGATGCCTCGGCGTCGGCCGACCACGATCGCGGTGCCGACGACCCCGATCACGCCGAACAGCGCGATCACGCCGGCCGCGCCCGCGACGGCTCCCCCGCCCGCACCCGACACGATCGTCTGCATGCCCTGCACCGCCCACGTGAGCGGCAGGAACGGGCTGATCGCCTGGTACGGCCCGCTCAGCACCTCGATCGGCACGAGCCCGCCCGTCGACGTCAACTGCAGCGCGACGAGCACGAGCGAGACGAGCAGTCCGGCCCGGCCGAGCCACGCCGTGAAGAACGCGTGCAGCGCCGTGAAGGCGAGCGCGAGCAGAGCCGAGAACGCGAGGGTCTGCGGCAGCAGGCTCCATGCGACGCCCAAGGCGCCGTGCAGCAGGAGCACGACGGCGACCGCCTGCGCGAGCGCGATGAGCCCGGCGCGCGCGAGGGAGCGCCAGACGAGCCCGCCGGTCGAGGCCGTGCTGCGCAGCGCTTCGCGGCCGAACGGCCGGAACACGAGGAAGAGCGCCATCGCGCCGAGCCAGAGCCCGATCGGCACGAACAGCATGCCGATGACCTCGCTCGTCGAAGCGATCTCGTTCTCGCGCGACGTGTCGACGCTCACCGGTTCTGCGACGACGTCGGCGGTCTTCGCCGCGTCGATGTCGCCGAGCTTCTGCGCCTCCTTCGCGCCCGAGGCGAGGCCGTCGGCGAGGGAGTCGGCGCCGGTCGCGAGCTTCGTGGCGCCGTCGGCGGCGCCGTCGGCGCCCGACTCGAGCTGGCCGAGCCCGCCGGCGAGCTCGCCGATGCCCGAGGCGAGGCCGTTCGCGCCGTCGCTCAGCCCCGCGGATCCGGCCGAGAGCTGCTGCGCGCCCGATGCGAGTCCCGCAGCGCCGTCGCGAAGCCCGGCCGAGCCGGCCGAGAGCTTCGCGGCGCCGGTGGAGAGCCCGCCGATGCCCTCCTGCAGCGCCGGCAGCCCGGCCCCGCCGGCGGCGAGCGGTGCACCTTCCGTCGAGAGGGTTTCGGCGCCGTCGCCGACGCCGACGACGCCCGCACGCATCTCGCAGAGGGAGGTGAGCTCTGTCGGCAGCGGCTTCGTAGTGCAGTCGGCGGCTCCGCCGGTCGCGGTCGAGATGGTCTGGTCGATCAGGGCGAGGAGGCCGGGTTCGAGCGCGGCATAGTTGTCCGAGAGCGCCGTGACGCCCCCGGTGTACGCCACGACGCCGTCGCCGAGCTGGCCCAGCTGGTCGGTGTTCTGCTCGAGCTGTGAGAGCCCGCTCGCGATGCCGTCGACGCCCTGGGTGTACTGGGCGACACCGCTCGAGTAGCTCGAGAGGCCGCTCGCGATGCCGTCGACGCCCTGCGTGTACTGGGCGACCCCACCGGCGTACGCCGATGCTCCGTCCGCGGCATCCGAGGCACCGGCGGCCGACTGCGCGACGCCGTCGGCGAGCTGGCCGATGCCGTTCGAGAGCGAGCCCGCGCCGCTCGAGAGCTGGGCCGCGCCGTCGGCGGCGTCGCCGAGCGAGCCTCCCATGGTGGCGAGGTTGCCGTAGAAGCCCTCGAGGTACTGGGTCGTGAGTTCGCGACCGAAGGCGGTCGACATGGCGTCGCCCACCGACTGGGCGACCGAGCCGGTGAGGTAGCCGTGCGCGTCGTCGGTGCGGATGTCGAGGTTCGCACGGGTCGGCGACTCCCCCGAGATCGACGTGACCGACTCCGAGAAGTCGGAGGGGATGGTGAGCACGGCGTACGCCTCGCCCGAGGCGAGCTTGTCGGCGGCCTCGTCGTCGTTCGAGATCGTCCACTCGAACCCTGCGGTGTCGGGCCCGGTGAGCTCGGTCACGAGCTGGCGGCCGGCGAGCACGGGCTGCTCGGTGCCGTCGGGCAGGGTCATCGTGACCATCTCGTCGTTGTTGACGACGACGGCGGGGATCTGCTCGAGATTGTCGTCGGCGCCGCCGAGCGCGCCCGAGACGAGCCCGGTGACGGCGAGGGGGACGGCGATCACGGCGGCGACGAGCACGCCGTAGCGCACGCGGCGTTGGGCGGGGGTCGAGCCGAACAGGCGGGCGAGTCGGGAGCTCATCGCTGTGCCTCCAGGGAGCGTGAAACGGGTTCGATGAATCGGATGCCTCGGGCTGCGAGCTCGGGCGCCGCGTCGGGCGTGCACGACCCGTCACCGAGCCCGACGATGAGGGTGACCTGCGCGGGCAGGAGCCGGCCGAGCGCGGCCCAGAGCTCGTCGCTCGCGTCGCCCGGATCGTCGTCGATGTCGACGACGACGACTCCGGGACGCTCGGCGAGCGCCGCCGCCACGGCGACGACGGTGCGGGCTTCGGCACCGAGCGCCGACAGCGGGGTGTCGACGCCGAGCCGGGTCCGGTCGACGCCGAGCGCGGTCGCGGCACGGTCGGCCCACTCGCGGACGAGCGAGCTCGACGGGGCGAGCCGGTACCACGGACGGGTCGCGTCGAGGCGGGCGGCGATGAGCTCGCCGACGGTCGAGCCGGTCGGAGCGTCGGAGGCGACCTCGGCCATGGCGACCTGCCGCATGACCCGCCCCGCGCCCGTCGGCAGGGGTGTGCCCTGCACCGCGACCCGGCCCGAGACCGGTGCGAGCCGGCCCGCGAGCGACGCGGCGACGACACGGCGGTCGACGGCCTCGCCGCGCACGACGAGCACGCCGCCGGTCGGGACCTCGACCGCGAGCGGCCCGATCGGCCGCTCGGGCAGCCCGAAGACCGCTTCGTCGAGGTTGACGGCCGCCGGTCGCGCCGCCGCCCACTCGGCCTGCTCGAGGTGGGCGCGCAGGCCCTCGCCCTCGATGTCGACGTCGGGGAGGATGCGGGCGAGCCACTTCGGCAGCCACCACGCCGACGTCCCGGCGAGCGCCATCGCGGCGGGCACGAGGGTCATGCGCACGAGGAAGGCGTCGAAGGCCACGCCGATCGCGAGGGCGAACGCGATGCCCTTGATGACGCCGGACCCCTCGGGCACGAACGCGAAGAAGACGAAGAACATGATGAGCGCGGCAGCCGTGACGACGCGTGCGGCGTGCTGGAACCCGTGCACGATCGACGTGCGCGGCTCCTTCGTCTTCACGAACTCCTCGCGCATGCCCGACACGAGGAACACCTCGTAGTCCATCGCGAGGCCGAACAGCACGGCCATGAGCAGGATGGGGAGGAAGCTCAGGATCGGGCCGGGCTCGACGTGCAGCAGGTCGGCGAACCATCCCCACTGGAAGATCGCGACCGTCGCGCCGATGGCGCCGAACGCCGACAGGAGGAAGCCGAGTGCGGCCTTGATCGGCACGAACACCGAGCGGAACACCATGAGCAGGAGCACCACCGAGAGTCCGACGACGATGAGGGCGAACGGCACGAGGGCGTCGGCGAGCCGGTTCGAGATGTCGATCGCGACCGCGGTGAAGCCGGTCACCGCGATCGGAGTGCCGTAGTCCCGCTCGATCGACGGGGCGAGGTCGCGGATCGAGGCGACGAGCTCCTTCGTCTCGGGCGAGTCGGGCGCCGACTCGGGGATGACCTGGATGATCGCCGTGTCGACCGTCTCGTTCGGCAGGCCGTCGCCGACGTAGGCGACGTCGTCGAGTTCGGCGATGCGGGCGCCGATCGCGTCGAGGTCGTCGAAGATGTCGGTCGTCTGCGTGATGTCGACCGTGACGATGAGGGGGCCGTTGTACCCGGGGCCGAAGCCGTCGTCGATCATCTCGTAGGCCTCGCGCTGGGTCGATCCGGCCTCGCCCGAGCCGTTCGGCAGGTTGAGGTCCAGGCTGAGCGCCGGCACCGCGGCCAGGCCGAGCAGGCCGACCACGGCGACGACGAAGACGACGGGCGCCTTGAGCACGAGGTCGACCCAGCGGCGGCCCATCGTGCGCTCGCCGCCCTCGTCGGCGGCGTTCGCCCGACGGTGCGCACGGCTGCCGGGCTTCGGCGTGAGCTTGCGCCCGAAGACCCCGAGCAGCGCCGGCAGGAGCGTGACCGCACCGGCCACCGCGATGAAGACGGCGAACGCGGCGCCGACGCCCATGACGCTGAGGAACGGGATGCCGACGACGAGGAGTCCGAGGAGCGCGATGATCACCGTGAGTCCGGCGAAGACGACGGCGCCGCCCGCGGTCGCGACGGCCTCGGCCGCGCTCTCCTCCGGGTCCTGTCCGCGGGCGAGCTGGTTGCGGTGCCGCGAGAGGATGAACAGGGCGTAGTCGATGCCGACCGCGAGCCCGATCATGACGGCGAGCATGGGCGCGGTCGACGAGACCGTCGCGAACGCCGCGACGATCGTGATGCCGCCGACGGCGGTGCCGACGCCCACGAGTGCGGTGAGCAGCGGCATCCCCGCGGCCAGCAGCGACCCGAAGGTGATGATCAGCACGACGGCGGCGAACAGCACGCCGAACACCTCGGTGATCGTGAGGCCGAAGCTCGTCTCCTGGAAGACGTCGCCGCCGAACGCGACCTGGAGCCCCGCGTCGGTGCCGATGTCGCCGGTCGCGGTGACCTCGTCGAGCGTCTCGGGGGTCACGTCGGTGACCTGTCCGTCGAAGGTGATCTGGATGTACGCGGTGCGCTCGTCGCCCGAGACCTGGTCGCCCGCGTACTCGTCGAAGGGTCCGAGCACGCTCGCGATGCCGTCGACGTCCTCGAGGGCGGATTCCATGTCCTCGATGGCGCCCTGGTACTGCGCCGATTCGACCGACTCCCCTTCCGGGGCCTCGACGACGGCCTTCGCCGACGCCCCAGCGGTCTGCGGGAAGACGGCGGCGAGCTGGTCGATCGCCTGCTGCGACTCGGTGCCGGGGATGGCGAACGAGTCCTGCAGCTGGCCGCCGAGCGCGACGCCGGTGCCGAGGACGGCGCCGAGCGCGACGACCCACGCGACGATGACGAGCCAGGCGCGGCGGTAGGCGAATCGCCCGATGCGATGGAGGAGCAGAGCCATGGGCGGTGCCTTAACGGGTCGGCCGGCCGTCGGCCGGGATCAGCAGTTCGGTGAGCACGTCGACGAGGGCCGTGCGCACCTCGTCGTCGGAGTGGGTGTTCATGAGCTCGCTCATCTCGTCGTCGTCGAAGAACGTCGCCCCGGCGACGAGGGCGTAGGTGGCCCCGGCGAGCGCGACGCCGAAGCGCATCTGCTCGGCGAGCGAGGCTCCCGAGCAGATCGCGTCGGCGAGGACGCGGATCGCGGCGTTGCCGCGCTTCACGATCGGGATGTCGCCGAGCGAGTGCCCCTGGCTCACGAAGAGGTGCACGGCGAGGCGCTCCCCGAGCAGCAGGTCGACGAACCGGCCGATGAACGCGCCGCGCGCCGCATCGGAGCGGCGCCCCTCGGCGAACTCGGCGACGAGCACCTCGAGCCGCTCGATCGCGGGCGCGATGCCGGCCTCGAGCAGCGCCTCCTTCGAGGCGTAGTGGTAGAGCACGCTCGACTTCGAGTAGCCGGCGTGGTCGGCGATCTGCTGCAGCGACGTGCCGGCGAAGCCGACGGTGGCGAACTGTTCGAGGGCGGCGTGCAGCAGCTCGTCGCTCGCGCGGGCGCGCGGAGGTGCGGTCGCATCGGTGGGCATGCTCCGACGGTACTTGACCGATCGGTCAGATCCTGCACGATCGGTCAGATTCACGGATGACTCCCAGCACGGGCGGGTGGCGCGGTAGCGTGGCGCCATGCGCAAGTACCTCTTCAGCGGAGCCGTGATCTCAGCAGCCGTCAGCGGCATCACCGTGATCAAGGCCACCGCGTCGGGTCCGCGCGACTGGCGACTGCTGCTGCTCTGGATCTCGTGGGCCGCGAGCCTCGCGATCGCGATCGGCACGGTGGCCGAAGAGACGAAGCGACCCGAGCTCGGCGAATAGCCGGTCGCAGCCGCCGCTCTGCGGCGTGTCTTGCGGAATCCGCTCCGCCGTGCCCGAAACTGGAGCGAACGACCCGAATATCGCAGTACCCGCTGCAACACGACGAGAGGGGCCACCGATGTTCCGCCGTTGGCGACGCGCTCGGCTTGCCGCCCAGGCCTCCGCACACGCTGCCGCTCCCGCTCCCGCACCGCGCCCCACCGCGGCCGACCTGCGCGGCGAGCACATCTTCGAACTGCTGAACGCCCGCCTCTCCGAGTTCATCGGCCCGGGCGGCGGCTGGTCGCTCGTGCGCCGCAGCGACGGCGACACCGACCGCATCTTCCACGCGATGCTGACGCACCAGATCGCCGCTGAACTCACCCGTGCGATCCTCGACGAGCGCGACTCGGTCGCGGTCGTGGTTCCCGCAGGCGAAGAGTCGATGGCGCTCGGCTGGGAGCCCGCGCCGCTCATCGTCTGGGCCGACCCCATCGAGACCTCCGGTTCGATCGACGCCGACGCCGACGCATCCGCCCTCGAAGCCGACGTGCGGCCGTTCGGTCCGCTCACCGAGCTCGAGGCTCGCGCCGCCGCCTGACCCCGTCGAGCGGGGTGACGAGCGAGCGCCGGCGCGCCTCGAGACCCCCACCGTGCGCTTCCAAAATCGACCCCCGATTCTTGTACGGCTGGGGCGACGCGACCCCTCCCCGCCCTCATAGCGTGATTCACGGGCACTCCGCCCGCACGCCTTGAGAGGGGATCCCGATGAGCACCGCACCGAGCAGCACCCCGCCCACCGCCGGCCCGACGAGCGGTTCGGAGACCGACGTCGTCGACGCGCCGACGCGGCGCCACACCGCACGCGACCTCGCGCAGATCGCGGTCTTCACCGGCCTCATCGCCGCGCTCGGCCTGCCCGGCGCGATCTACCTCGGCGGCACCGCGGTGCCGATCACGTTCCAGACGCTCGGCGTCATGCTCGCGGGCGCCATCCTCGGTGCACGCAAGGGCTTCCTCTCGGTGCTGCTGCTCATCGCCCTCGTCGCCGCGGGACTCCCGCTCCTCTCCGGCGGCCGCGGCGGGCTCGGCGTCTTCGTCGGCCCGTCGGTCGGCTACCTGATCGGGTGGCTCGTCGGGGTCGTGGTGATCGGCTGGGCGACCGCGCGCCTGCTCCCCCGCTACCGCGTCGTGCCCGCACTGCTCTCGACGGCGCTCGGCGGCATCGTCGCGATCTACGCCGTCGGCATCCCCGTCCTCGCGGCGATGACGGGCACCCCGATCGGCGTCGCCGCCGCCGGCTCGCTGCTGTTCCTGCCCGGCGATGCGCTGAAGGTCGTCATCACGGTGCTCGTCGCGAAGGGCGTGCACCGCGCCTGGCCGGGCCTCATCGAGCCGCGTTCGTGGCCGTGGCCGCGCCGCGCCGCGCTCGACGCCAGGGCGGTCGACGCCGCGTGAGCGAGTGGCTGCGGGGTTCGCCCGGTGCGCCCGCCCTCGCGTTCGGCGGCGACGTCGTGCGCGTGGGCGAGCTCGCCGCGGCGGTCGCCGCGGCCCGCCTGCCCGGCGGCACCGGGTTGGTGCCCTGCCCCGTCGGCACGGCACCGGTCGAGCTCATCACGACCGTGCTGGCGGCCCTCGAGCGCGGTCGGCCCGTCCTCGTCGGCGGGTCGTCCGACGAGGCACGGCGCCTCGACGACCTGCTGCCTGCGGCCACCGCGATCGCGCTGCGCACCTCGGGCTCGTCGGGCACCGCGCCCACGGTCGTGGCCCGCACCGAGGCATCCTGGCTCGAGTCGGCTGCGCCGCTGGCGCAGCTCGCCGGCATCGAGGCCGCCGACCGCGTGGCCGTGACCGGGCCGCTGCACGTCTCGATGCACCTCTACGCGGCGCTGCACGCGCTGTGGGCGGGCGCGGTCGTCGGCGACTCCGTTCGCGATGCGACGGTCGTGCACGCGACGCCGACGAGGCTGGCCCGTCTCCTCGACGGCGGTCTCGACGCCCGTGCCGCCGTGGTCGCGGGCGCCGCGCTCCCCGAGCGGGTGCGGCACACCGCCCGTGCGCGCCTCCGGCTCACGGAGTACTACGGTGCGGCCGAGCTCTCGTTCGTCGCGGCCGGGCACGGCGAGGGGCTCGTTGCGTTCCCGGGTGCCGAGATCGAGCTGCGCGAGGCCGCCGGCGGTCGTGAGCTCTGGGTGCGGTCGCCCTATCTCGCGATCGACGCGGTCGGCGGGATGCTGCGCCGCGACGCCGCCGGTTTCGCCACCGTCGGCGACCTCGCCGAACTGGGCGCTGACGGCACCCTCATGATCCTCGGACGCGGCGATGCGGCGATCACGACAGCCGGTGCCACCGTGATCGCAGAACGGATCGAGGGCGTGCTCGCCGGCCTCCCGGGCGTCGCCGCGGTGGCCGTCGTGGGCGAACCGAACGAGCTGCTCGGCGAGCGCGTGGTCGCGATCGTCGAGCTCGACGAGCTTGACGAGCGCGTCCGCGCGACCGATCGCGACGCATTCGGCGGCGACGACGAGGCCGCGGACCCCCGCGACGCGACCGACCTCCGCGACGAGATCGTCGCGGAGGCGAGGGCGCGCCTCGAGGTCGCCGAGCTGCCGCGCCGCTGGTTCTTCGCCCCGCTGCCGCGCACCGACTCGGGCAAGGTCGCCCGCGGCGCGCTCCGGTCGGCGCTCGCCGCCGGCGGGCTCGACGGCGAGCACCGGGCCGCAGCCCGCCGCCACGACGCGATCCGCGCCGTCGCAGCAGGCGCCGCACCGACGAACGCCGCACCACCGACGGGAGGACCCGCATGACCGCCGCCCCGACCCCCGTCCTCGTCGCCGGCCGCCGTACGCCCATCGGCACTGCCGGCCGCGGCTTCGCCGGCCACTCGGTCGATGCGCTCGCCGCGCCCGTGCTCGCGGCCGTGGCCGCGCGGGTCGCGCCGGCCGAGGTGCCGATCGACGACGTCGTGCTCGGCAACTGCATGGGCCCCGGCGGCGACCTCGCCCGCGTCGCCGCGCTCCGCGCCGGTCTCGGCGTCGGCGTTCCCGGTGTGACCGTCGACCGGCAGTGCGGCTCGGGTCTCGACGCGGTCATGCAGGCGGCGGCCCGCGTGCGGGCGGGCGACGGCCGGCTGCTCGTCGCCGGCGGCGCCGAGTCGGCGTCGACGGCGCCGGTTCGCAACTGGCGCGACACGGGTGCCCGGTACGACCGTGCACCGTTCGCCCCGCCCGGGCTGCCCGACCCCGACATGGGTCCCGCCGCCGACCGGCTCGCCGCCGTCGCCGGCATCTCCCGCACACGCCAGGACGCCTGGGCCGAGCGCTCGCACCGTCTCACGCTCGCCACCCATCGCTCGGGCGGCTTCGATGCCGAGCTCGTCGCCGTCGACGGGGTCGTCCGCGACGACCGGCCGCGCCGGCTGAGTCTCGAGACGCTCGCACGATTCGCGCCCGCCTTCGTGTCGGACCCGGCGGACGAGAGCGATGCCGCCGGTGCCGGCACCGTCACGGCCGGCAACTCCTGCGGCTTCTCCGACGGCGCGGCGGCGATGGCCGTGACCACGCCGGAACTCGCGCGCGAACTCGGGCTGCCCGCGCTCCGCGTCCGCGCGGCCGCCGTCGCCGCGGGCGACCCCGCCCTGCCCGGGCTCGGCGCCGCGCCGGCCGCGCAGGCCGCCCTGGTCCGGGCGGGCCTCGCCCCGGCCGACCTCGGCTTCGTCGAGATCACCGAGGCGTTCGCCGCGCAGCTCCTCGCCGTGACCGATGCCCTCGCGCTCGACGAGGAGATCGTCAACGCCGAGGGCGGTGCCATCGCGATCGGACATCCGTGGGGTGCCTCGGGCGCCGTGCTGCTCGTGCGGCTCGCCGCGCGCATGCTCTCCGCCGACGACGACCGCCCGGGCCTCGCCGCGTGCTCGATCGGCGGCGGCCAGGGCATCGCGATGATCGTGGAGCGCGTCGCATGAGCGGGATCGTCTTCGACCGCGTCTCGCACGACTTCGGCGCCGAGCCGATCGTCGACGACGTCTCGCTCGTCATCGACGAACGACGGGTCGGCATCGTCGGCGCGAACGGCTCGGGCAAGTCGACCCTCGCCCGCATGATCAACGGCCTCGTGACGCCGAAGACGGGTCGGGTGATCGTCGACGACCTCGACGTCGCGCGACGCGGTCGCGACGTGCGCCGCCGGGTCGGCTTCGTGTTCACGAACGCCGACAACCAGATCGTCATGCCCACGGTCCGCGAAGACGTCGCATTCACCTTGCGCCGCCATCGGCTGCCGGCCGAGGATGCCGCGGCGCGCGTCGAGGCGACGCTCGAGCGCTTCGGGCTCATGGGCCTCGCCGATCGACCGGCGCACCGCCTCTCGGGCGGGCAGAAGCAGCTGCTCGCCCTCGCGTCGGTGCTCGTCGCCGACCCGGCGATCGTCGTCGCCGACGAGCCGACCACACTGCTCGACGCGCGCAACGCCCGGCTCGTCGCCGACCACTTCCGCGCGCTCGACCAGCGGCTCGTCGTCGTGAGCCACCAGCTCGAACTGCTCGAGGACTTCGACCGGGTGATCGTCATGGAGTCGGGCCGCGTCTTCGCCGACGACGAGCCCGCCGGTGCGCTCGCCGCCTACCGGTCCCTGATCGGCTGAGCGGCGGAATCGTGATCGGCGTCTTCCACCACGGCGACTCGCTCGTGCACCGGGCGCCCGCGCTCCTGAAGCTCGGGCTGCTCGCCGTGCTCGTGACCGTCGTCGCGGTGCAGAGTTCGCTCGTCGTCCTGGGCGCCGCCGCTGCGGCGACCATCGTGCTGTTCCTCGTCGCGCGCCTTCCGGCGCGCGCCGCCTGGCGGCAGATCGTCCCCATCCTCTGGGTGCTCGCGTTCGCCGTGCCCGTGCAGTGGCTGTTCTCCGGCTGGGAGTCGGCGGCCACGATGGCGTTCCGGCTCGCGATCGCCGTTGCGCTCGCCGCGCTCTACACGCTCACGACGCCCGTCTCCGCGACCCTCGATGCCATGCAGCTGCTCTTGCGCCCGCTGCACCGATGGGTCGACGCCGACCGAGTCGGCCTCGCCCTCGCGCTCGCGATCCGCTGCGTGCCCCTGCTCGCCGACATCGTTCGCGAGGTGCTCGAGGCGAGGAAGGCCCGAGGTGCGGAGGGTTCGGTCATGGCGCTCGCGGTGCCCGTCATCGTGCGCGCGCTGCGCACGGCCGACCATCTCGGCGAGGCGCTCATCGCCCGCGGCTTCGACGACTGAGACGCCCGCCTCGGCGCGCTCGCGTCGCGGCCGCCGCCGCGTCGTCCACCATCGGGGGTACATTGAGGGTCACTCGTCGGAAACCCTCGCGGAGGTGCGTGATGGATTGGTCCTTCTGGCTCGCGATCGGGGTGCTGATCGCCGTCTGGGCGGTCGGCCAGTGGATGTACACGCGTCGCCGCAAGGCCGGCCGCTCCAGCCGACCCGCGCCCGGCGGCACGGACGTCGCGAACTCGGTCGACGTCGAGCGCGAGAAGTCGATGCGGCAGATGCGCGGCGGCATGATGCCCTGACGTCCTCGCGAGAGGTGCGCGCCGCACGACCGCACACGGAAGAAGCCCGGAACCACGCGATTCGCGTGCGTTCCGGGCTTCTCTTGGTGCACCCCCAGGGACTTGAACCCTGAACCCACTGATTAAGAGTCAGTTGCTCTGCCGATTGAGCTAGAGGTGCATCGATTCGGGGCTGTTTTTCAACAACCGAACCGAGCGTCAACGTTATCAGGTCGTTCGCCGCTGCGCCAATCGAGCACGGCACGGCGTGTTCACCCGCGCCCGATAGCCTGAATCGCGTGACCGACCACGCCGAAACCACCGCCCTCGACCTCGCCGACGACCTCGAACTCGCCCTCGAGCTCGCCGACCTCGCCGACGCCGTCGCGATCGCGAAGTTCCGCGCCGTCGACCTCGCCGTGTCGACGAAGCCCGACCGCACGTTCGTGACCGAGGCCGACCTCGCCGTCGAACGGGCGATTCGCGATCGGCTCGCCGAGGCGCGCCCCGCCGACGGCATCCTCGGCGAGGAGTTCGGCACGTCGGGCGACACGACGCGTCAGTGGATCATCGACCCGATCGACGGTACGTCGAACTTCATGCGCGGCGTCCCGGTGTGGGGCGCGCTCATCTCGCTCGCGATCGACGGCGTGCCCGTCGTCGGCGTCGCCTCCTCCCCCGCGCTGGGCCGGCGCTGGTGGGCGGCGCGCGGCGCCGGCGCGTTCACGACGGATGCCTCGGGCGCGACCCCGCGCCGCATCGCCGTGTCGCAGGTGGCCGACCTCGCCGATGCCTCGCTGAGCTTCCAGAGCATCGCCCAGTGGCGCGAGGCCGGCTACCTCGACCGCCTGCTCGCCCTCGCCGAACGGGTCTGGCGCGATCGCGCCTACGGCGACCTGTGGTCGTACATGCTGCTCGCCGAGGGGCTCATCGACGTGACCGGCGAGTTCGACGTGAAGCCCTACGACCTCGCCGCGCTCGTGCCGATCGTCGAGGAGGCGGGCGGGCGATTCACCTCGATCACCGGCGAGCCCGGCCCGTGGCACGGCTCGGCGCTCGCGACGAACGGCCGGTTGCACGAGACGGTGCTCGAGGCGCTCGGCGAGCGGGCGTGACCGGCATGGAGTTCGTCGTCTTCACCGAACCGCAGCAGGGCGCGAGCTACGACGAGCAGCTCGCCCAGGCGCAGGCCGCCGAGCGCCTCGGCTTCGACGGCTGGTTCCGTTCCGACCACTTCCTGCGCATGGGCGACGGCGACCCGCTGCCCGGCCCGACCGACGCGTGGGTGACCCTCGCGGGCCTCGCCCGTGAGACCGAGCGCATCAGGCTCGGCACCCTCGTCTCGTCGGCGACGTTCCGCCACCCGTCGCTGCTCGCGATCCAGGTGGCCCAGGTCGACGCGATGTCGGGCGGCCGTGCCGAGTTCGGCCTCGGCACCGGATGGTTCGCCGAGGAGCACACCGCCTACGGCATCCCGTTCCCGCCGAAGCGCTTCGACCTGCTCGAGGAGCAGCTCGACATCGTCACGGGCCTCTGGGCGACGCCGGTGGGCGAGGCCTTCGACTTCGCCGGCGAGCACTATACGCTCGCCGGCGCACCGGCGCTCCCGAAGCCCGTGCAGTCCCGCGTGCCGGTCGTCATCGGCGGCGCCGGGCTGAAGCGCACCCCCGAGCTCGCGGCGCGGTTCGCGACCGAGTTCAACCTCGGCTTCCGCTCGGAGGACGAGATCGCCGCCGCCTTCGAGCGCGTGCGCCGAGCCTGCGAGGCGATCGGCCGCGACCCCGCGACGATGCGCACGTCCGTCGCACTGCCGACGGTCGTCGCGGAGCACGACGCCGACTACCTGCGCCGCCTCGCCGCGATCGACGAGGACCCCGACGACTTCGCCGAGGTCAACATCGCCGGAACGCCGGCGGCCGCGGTCGAGAAGCTCGAGCGGCTGCGCGAGCTCGGCGCCGACCGCGTCTACCTGCAGCTCGTCGACCTGCACGACCTCGACCATCTCGAGCTCATCGCGGCCGAGGTGCTCCCCGCGCTTCGCTGACCCCGCGACGGATGCCTCGTGGCCGCCGCCGGCCACGAGGCATCCGCTCGCTCATCGACGGGCCGGCCGTGACGGCCTGCGGCTCCACGCCACGCCGATGAGGCAGAGCGCGCCGCCCACCATGCCGAGGACGGTCGGCAGCTCGCCGAGCAGCAGCCAGCCGAGCAGCACGACGATCGCGGGGACGGCGAGCGTCGCCGAGGCGGTGACGCCGGCCGGACTGCGCTTGAGCACGTACGCCCAGAGCAGGAACGCGACCGCCGACGGGAACACCCCGAGGTACACCATCGCCCAGACCGCGGGCGCGGGCGCGGCGCCGACCTCGACGACGGTTTGCGGCAGGAAGGGCAGCAGGGCGGCGGCGCCGATCGCGCAGCCCACCCACGTCGCGCTCAGCGCGTCGGTGTCGCGCAGGGCGACCTTCTGCACGAGCACGCCGAGCGCGTAGAGCAGCGCGGCCAGGAGGCCGAGGACGACGCCCAGCGGATCGGCGTGATTGCCGACGCCGCCGGTCGCGATGAGCACGACGCCCGCGAAGGCGACGAGCATGCCGACCACGAGCGAGCGCGGGAAGCCCTCCTTGAGGAACACGCCGGCCGCGACCGCGACGATGAGGGGTGCGACGTTCACGAGCATCGCGGCGGTGCCGGCGTCGAGATGCCGCTCGGCGAGGTTCAGCACGAGGGTGTAGCCGGCGAACCAGAGCACGCCGTACAGGGCCACGAGTGCGAGCGAGCGTCCGCGCGGCAACGGCGGCCGGCGAACGAGGGCGACGGCGACCAGTGCCGCGGTGCCGACGAGTTGCCGGCCCAGCGCGAGGGGGCCCGGCGAGAGCGCGTCGCCGACGAAGCGGATGGCGATGAACGCCGAGGCCCAGAGCACCAGGACGACGAGCATCGCCGTCAGCACCTTCCACCCCGGCGAGGGTGTCGACGCGGTCACGGCTGGCGGATGGAGGCTCGGGGCGGCGGTTCGCATTCCCCCAGCCTGACGATCGGATCATCTCAGCACAAGCGAACGATCCTTGGGTTCGATTAAGCAGAACTGTACGATTGTGATCATGGTCGATCCGCACCGGCTCCAGGTCTTCCGCACCGTCGTGCTCACGGGCTCGATCAACCGCGCGGCGGCCCGACTCGGCTACACCGCGTCGGCCGTGAGCCAGCACGTCAGCGCCCTGCAGCGGGAGACCGGCCTGACCCTCGTCGAGCGCCGCGGTCGCGGCATCGTGCCGACCTCGGCCGGTGTCGCGGTCGCCGATCGCGCCGGTCGTGTGCTCGATCACCTCGCGGACTTCGATGGCGCGGTCGACGACCTGCGGGCGGGTCGCAGCGGCACGATGCGCATCAGCTGCTTCATGTCCGCGAATCGCGCATGGATGCCGCCCGTCGTGGCCGAGCTCGCCCGCACCTACCCCGACCTCCGGCTCGAGCTCTCGATGGTCGAACGAGCCGGACAGCTCTCAGGCGAGCCCGACCTCGAGCTCTACATCGCCGAGTCGATCCGCGGCGACCGCGACCCGGCGGTGGCCGACGGCTCGCCCGACGGCTACGACCTGGAAGAGCTGCGCACCGAGGGCTACGTCGTCGTGGTGCCCTCGGGACACCGGCTCGCCGCGCGCGAGTCGATCGGACTCGTCGAACTCGAGGGCGAGCCGTGGATCGACAACGACGACGCGCACGGGCCGTGCCGCGAGATCGTGCTCTCGGCGTGTGCGGCACTCGGGTTCGCACCGCAGTACCGCCTGCACGCGCCCGATTACACGAGTGCCTTCGACTACGTCGAGCAGGGCGTCGGCATCACCGTGCTGCCCCGCCTCGGCGCGATCGGACTGCCCGACGGCGTCGAACTGCGGCCCATCGCCGACACGGCCGCACGGCGCCGCATCATGATGCGGGTGAAACGGTCGATGCGCACCCACCCGGCGGTGCTGCGCGCCGCCGAGCTGCTGAGGGCGGCGGCCCGGCGCGACTGACCGCGGCGCCGGCCCCCTCGGATGCCTCGTGGCCGGCCACGAGGCATCCGGATCGTTCGACGCGTGCGATCAGGGTCGCAACTCGGGCAGCGGCCCGCCGCCCCGGGCGTCGGCCCAGAGGTCGATGCCGGCGTCGCCGGCGAACCGGTCGATCTCGGTGAGCTCGTCGGCGGTGAAGTCGCGGCGGTCGACCGCCGCGACGTTCTCCTCGAGCTGCCGCACGCTCGACGCCCCGACGACGAGGCTCGTCACCCGCTCGTCGCGGAGCGCCCAGGCGAGCGCGAGCTGCGCGAGCGACTGCCCGCGGCGCTCCGCGATCGCGGCGAGCCCGCGGATGCGCTCGAGGGTCTCGTCGGAGAGCATCGAACGGTCGAGCGACCCGTCGGCCGCCGCGCGCGAATCGGCCGGGATGCCGCCGAGGTACTTGCCGGTCAGGAGGCCCTGCGCGAGCGCGGTGAAGCCGATGACGCCGAAGCCGTCGTCGGCCGCCGCGTCGAGGAGGCCCTCGGTCTCGATCCAGCGGTTCAGCATGGAGTACGACGGCTGGTGGATCGTGAGCGGCGTGCCGCGCTCGGCGAGCAGGCGCGCCATCTCACGGCTCTGCTCGGCCGAGTACGACGAGATGCCGACGTACAGCGCCTTGCCCTGCCGCACGATGTGGTCGAGGGCGGCCGCCGTCTCTTCGAGCGGCGTGCCGGGGTCGGGGCGGTGGTGGTAGAAGATGTCGACGTGGTCGAGGCCGAGCGCGGTGAGCGAGCGGTCGAGGCTCGCGACCAGGTACTTGCGGCTGCCCCCCACGCCGTGCGGCCCCGGCCACATGTCCCACCCGGCCTTCGTCGAGACGACGATCTCGTCTCGGTAGGGGGCGAGGTCGCTCGCGAGGATACGGCCGAAGTTCTCTTCGGCGGCGCCGTACGGCGGGCCGTAGTTGTTCGCGAGGTCGAAGTGCGTGATGCCGAGGTCGAATGCCCGGCGCACGATCGCCCGCTGCGACTCGAGCGGCCGATCGTCGCCGAAGTTCTGCCAGAGCCCGAGCGAGAGCAGCGGCAGCTGCAACCCGGACCGACCGGTGCGGCGGTGTGGCATACGGTCGTATCTGGCGGCATCGGCGATGTACGGCATGCAGTCATGCTAGCCAGACTCACCGACACGGGCCGTGCGCGGCCCGGCCCGCCTCGAGCCGTATTCCGTTGCCGGTATCCGTCGCACCATGGACACGATGGACAATCGGCTCCGACAACTTCACCGCACCGGCCATATGGCGCCGTGCCGCGCGACTGGCATGATCTTCAACCATCGCGACGCGACTCCCCCACCGCGCGCAGCCCCGACGAAGGATCCGACGATGGACGAGCACCAGCCCGAGAACTGGTACTGCCCCGAGCCCGACTGCGACTACTGCGGGGGCGCGTTCACCGACTGAGCCAGCACGTCGTCCCCGACGACACCCGACCCGTACCGTCCCCGACGCAGAACGCCCGGCGACTCCGAGTGGAGTCGCCGGGCGTTCTGCGGTTTCCGCAGCGTGCGATGACGGCCGGTGGTGGAGATGGGGGGAATTGAACCCCCGTCCATCGCTGAGATTCCACGTCTTCTCCGGGCGCAGCCTGTGAAAGCGCTCTGCTCGGCCCCGACTCTTGCCACAGGCACCTGAGTCGACGGGCCCAGCCTGAAAGAGTCCCGCACGTCGCTCAGGCGACGACGCGCAGCAAGTTCCCTAGATGACGTCAGTGACCGGGGCGGGAACGAACCCGGACTGACGGACTATCGAGCTCGCTTAGGCAGCGAGGGCGAAGTCAGACTGCTTCTTATTGGCAGTTATTTGTTCGCAGGGGGCGTTCACGAGATAACCCTGCATCCTCGGCCCGCTTCTCGTGGGCACACAGGCGATGTCGAAACCGATCATCCCCATGTGACGTCGAACGGATTCGACGGACCTTCATCGCACGCTGTGGAGTTTCCAAGAGTCGCGACCCGTTCGCAGGACGAAGGGGTGCGCGGCCTTACAGTCTAGAACAGGCGACACCGCTCCGCCATTCCCAGACCTCGAGCGGATGCCTCGTGGAGGACCAAATGGCCACCGTCATCGCCGTTCGCGGCACCGCAGAAGAACGCGTCGACCCCGAGCTCGCCGCCGTCACGCTCACGATCGGGGTCTCCGAGCCCGAACGCGACACCGCGCTCGCCCGCACTGCCAGGGCGCGCGAGCGCCTCCTCGCCGAGGTTCGCGATCTCGAGGCCGCCGGGGCGCTCGACACCTGGTCGGCGGGTCAGCTTCGAGTGTGGTCGCACCGCCCGTTCAACAACGAGGGCCGGCAGTTGCCGCTCGTGCACCAGACCAGGTCAGAGGTCGAGATCGTGTTCAGCGACCTCGACCGGCTCGGCGAATGGGTGAGCCGGGTCTCCGACGGCGAGGCCGTCGACCTCGACGGCATCGACTGGCGCCTGACCGAGGCGACCCGCCGGCGCGTGCAGGAGCTCGCGCAGCGCGCCGCGGTCGCCGACGCCATCGCGAAGGCGCGCGTCTACGCGGCCGCCCTCGGGCTCGGTGCGCCGACGCCGGTGGAGCTCGCCGACACGGGACTCCTCACGGCCCAGCCGCTGCCGCCCGCACCGCGCGGCGGCATGAAGATGGCGATGGCCGCCTACGACGGCGGAGGCGCGGGGTCGGGCACCGAGTTCGCACCCGCCGTGCTCGTCGTCGAAGCCTCCGTCGAGGCGCGATTCCACGCCGAGGTCCGAACCGGCTGAGGCGCCGCCCGCGGCTCAGTCGCCGTCGATGAGCAGGCGTTCGAGACCGGCGAGGTCGCCGAGCCCGAGCCCTGACGCGAGCAGGTACTCGCGCACCGACCCGTGCGCGCGCTCGACCGTGTCGAGCACACCCTCGATCGCCTCCCGCGGGCTCCCTCCCATCAGGGTGCGCAGTTCCGGGGTGTCGGGCACGCCGTACTTCGCGATGACCGCGACCATGCCCTCGAGCCATTCGCCCGCGAGGTTCGCCTCGGTCCTGGCGTAGTCGTCGATCACGGCCTCGCGGTCGACGCCGACGGCCAGGAGCGCGAGCGCGACGACGATCCCGGTGCGGTCCTTGCCCGCGGTGCAGTGCACGATGACCGAACGCTCGCCCGCACTCGCGATCTCGCGCAGCGCCGCGACCACGACGCCCGCATGCTGCGTGACGATGCGGTCGTACAGGGCTTCGAGCGAGATGCCCGCCATGCCCTGCGAGGCGCCGGATCCCTCGAACACCGGCAGCCGCAGCACCTCGACGTCGAGCCCGTCGAGGTCGTCGGGCATCGAGCGGGCCTCGTTGTCGTCGCGCAGGTCGATCACGATGCCGACGCCGAGCTCTCGCAACTCGGCCTTGCCGGCGTCGCCGAGCCGGAACAGCCCGTCGGACCGGTAGAGCACCCCGTCGCGCACCCGGCCCGTGCGGGCGGGCAGTCCGCCGACATCGCGGAAATTGTACGTGCCGGGAACGGGGATGCGCATCGACGTCTTCATCGCGACGAGCCTACCTCCGGCGGCCGAGCGGGTCACCCAGGCTCGACCCGGCTCACTCGCCGAGGTGCCGGCGGCTCGCCATCGCGCGATCCGCCTCGCGCTTGTCCTGCCGCTCGCGCAGCGTCTGCCGCTTGTCGTACTCGCGCTTGCCTCGGGCGACCGCGAGCTCGACCTTCGCGCGGCCGTCGCTGAAGTAGATCGAGAGCGGGATGAGCGTGTAGCCCCCCTCCTTGATGCGGTGGCTGATCTTCACGATCTCCTGCTTGTGCAGCAGCAGCTTGCGCTTGCGCCGGGGCGCGTGGTTGTTCCACGTGCCCTCGGTGTACTCGGGGATGTGCACCGCATCGAGCCACATCTCGCCGCCGTCGATGAACGCGTACCCGTCGACGAGCGACGCCCGCCCCTCGCGCAGCGACTTCACCTCGGTGCCCTGCAGCACGAGCCCGGCCTCGTAGGTGTCCTCGATGAGGTACTCGTGCCGCGCCTTGCGGTTGGTCGCGACGACCTTCTGTCCGCGTTCCCTGGGCACGGTGATCTCCTTGCGAATCGAGCTGACACTGACGGATGCCTCCGGCCGATGCCGGGCGAGCCGTTCAGTCTATCCGACTCAGACGCGCAGGTACCGCCTGATCGCGATGCCCGCCGAGACGGCGGCGAGCAGTACCCCGACCACGACGAGCAGCGGCATCACGAGCAGCGCGTCGCCGTTGTCGACGAACGTGAGCGACAGGTTCTTCGCCAGGTAGCCCTGCACGAAGAAGTGCACGATCGCGACGACGGCGCCACCCGCGAGGAGCGACCCGACGAGCCCGGCGAAGACGCCCTCGAGCACGAACGGTGTCTGGATGAACCGGTTCGAGGCGCCGACGAGCCGCATGATGCCGAGCTCGCGCCGCCTCGAGAACGCCGACAGCCTGATCGTCGTCGCAATGAGCAGTGCGGCGGCGACGAGCATGATCGCGGCGATCGCGATCGCCGTGTAGCTCGCCGCGTTGAGCGCGTCGAAGATCGGATCGAGGTAGCGGCGCTGGTCGACGACCTGTTCGACGCCCGCCATGCCGGCGAGGCTCTCGACGATGACGTCCGACTGCGACGGGTCGATGAGGTTGACCCAGAACGCCTCGGGCAGCACGTCGGGGGTCACGTAGTCGGCCGACGGCGTGCCCTCGAACTGCTTCTGGAAGTTCTCGTAGGCCTGCTCGTGGTCCTCGAAGTAGAACTCGTCGATGAAGGGCTTCAGCGTGTCGGACTTCAGCTGCGCCTCGACGGCCGCCTTCTGCTCCTCGTTGGCCTCGCCGTCGGTGCAGCCCGCGGCCGTCGACATCGAGGTGCACAGGTACACCGCGACCTGGGCGCGGTCGTACCAGAAGCCCTTCATCTGGGCGATCTGCAACTGCATGAGCGCGGCGGTGCCGACGAACGTCAGCGAGATGAACGTGACGAGCACCACGGAGACGACCATGGTGATGTTGCGGCGAAGTCCGTTCGCCGCCTCGCGCAGGACGAGCCCGATCCTCATTTCGTCGGCCCCACTTCCTGGTCGCTGTCGCCTTCTCGCGGGCCTCCCGGCGCCCTGAGCCCCAACCGTTCGGCGAGGGTGAGCGGGGCGGATGCCTCGCCCGGGGCCTTCTCCTTCGGCACGAGCTTCTCGGGGTCGACCTCGATGGCACCGGTCGCGGCCTTCGTGATCTCGGCAGCGGCCTCGGTGACCTCGTCGGTCGCCTCGGGCTCGACGTAGAGGGGCTCGGCGTCGCGCATGACCTCGGCCGTGACCTTGGGTGCGGCCGCAGTGGTCGCAGCCATCGTCGCGGCCGGCTGCGCCGTCTCGGACGCCTGCGCCGACTCCGGAGGGACGGCGGCGGCGACGCGTTCGGCGTCGGTCGCGACATCCTCGACGGCCTCGCCACCCTGTTCGGGGACGTACTCGACGTCGCGGACGGTCTGGCCGTCGTAGCCGGCGCTGCGCTCGTCGCGCACGATGTCGCCGGCCGACAGCTCGATGACGCGGCGGCGCATCTGGTCGACGATGCCGGCCTCGTGCGTGGCCATGACGACCGTCGTGCCGCCCGCGTTGATCCGCTCGAGGAGGGTCATGATGCCCGCGCTCGTAACGGGGTCGAGGTTGCCGGTCGGCTCGTCGGCGAGCAGGATCTGCGGCTTGTTGACGATCGCGCGTGCGATCGCCACGCGCTGCTGCTCGCCGCCCGAGAGCTCGTGCGGCATGCGCTTCTCCTTGCCGTCGAGGCCGACGAGCTTCAGCGTCTCGGGCACCGCCGACTGGATGAAGCCGCGCGACTTGCCGATGACCCGCAGGGTGAAGGCGACGTTCTCGAACACCGACTTGTTCGGCAGCAGCCGGAAGTCCTGGAACACGACGCCGAGGTCGCGGCGGAAGTACGGCACCTTGCGGGTGGAGATCTTCCCGAGGTCCTGGCCGAGCACGTGGATCTTGCCCTTCGTCGGCTTCTCCTCCTTGAGGATCAGACGGAGGAAGCTCGACTTGCCGGAGCCCGATGCGCCGACGAGGAACACGAACTCGCCCCGCAGGATCTCGACCCCGATGTCATTCAGGGCGGGCCTCGATTGGCCGGGGTAGGACTTGGTGACGGAGTCGAAGCGGATCATCGTGTTCGAGCCTAGGCAGGCGGCACCCAAAAGTGGGCAGCGACACCGGAAATCGGTGCCGCCGCCCACTCGATCGGGACGACCGGCCCGGTCAGACGCCGAGGAACCCGACCACGAGGTAGCCGGCGAGGCTCAGCACGGCCGCGATCGCCGCGTACGGCAGGATCGCCGTCATCAGGTTGAGCGGCTTGATGCCGGTCGAACGCGACGCGAGGATGATGCCGTCGCCGTAGAGGCACGTCGTCGAACCGAGGGCGGCGCCCGAGAACACCGCGGCCCCGGCGATGATCGGGTTCACGTCCATCGCGAGCGCGAGCGGGATCACGATCGGGGTGATGACGGCGGCGAGGTCCCAGAACGACCCGGTCGCGTAGGCGTAGACGCCGCAGACGAGGAACACCATCGCCGGCAGCAGCGCTCCGATCATGACGGGCTCGGTCGTGGCGATCACGAAGTCGGCGAGCTTCAGGTCGATGTTCATGTGCTGCACCATGAACGCGAGGGCGGTGAGCACGATGACGAAGAGCATGCTGCCGACGCCGTCGAAGGCCGCGTCGAACACGCCCTTGATCTTCAGGCGGCGCTGCACCGTGTACATGACGATCGCGACGACGAGGGCGGCGACCGTGCCCTTCAGCACGTCGACCTCGGTGAGGATCGTGACGGCGATCATGACGGCGATCGGCACGAGGAAGTTCCACGGCCGGGGCTTCGCGATGTCGGGGGCCCGGGTTGCGACCGCGACCGGCGCGGCGGCGACCGCGCGTCCGCCGTCGTCGCCCGACGCGGCGAACTCGCCGACCTCGGCATCCGCCGGCAGCACGCCCTCGGCGAGGCGCTCCTCTTCGGTCGTGCCGGCCGGGAACACGTCGCCCGTGGTGTCGGCGCGCTTCGCGTCCTTCTTCAGCGCCCCGAGCCGCGGGAAGACGCCGAAGGCGACGAGCGCGGCGATCACGAGCGCGATCCAGCCGAAGAAGATGTAGGGGATCGCCTGGAGGTAGGCGCCGAAGCCGGAGCCGTCCACGGTGACGCCCTGCGCTTCGAGGAGACCCGCGAAGAACAGCGCCCAGGTCGAGAACGGCACGACGACCGCGATCGGCGCGGCGGTGAGCTTCATGATGGTGCCGAGCTCGGTGCGCGGCACCCTGTACCGGTCGGTGACGGCCTTCATCGAGGTGCCGACCGTGAGCACGTTGAGGTAGTCGTCGACGAAGAGCACGATGCTGAGCAGGAAGCTCAGCACCGTCGACTTGCGCCGCGAGTTCACGAAGCGCTCGGCCCAGGCGGCGAACTCGCGCACGGCGCCCGAGCGCTCGAAGAGCGTGATCAGGATGCCGAAGAGCACGACGACGAGCATGAGCCACTGCAGGGTCTCGTCGGCCATCGCGGTGCCGAAGTAGCCGATCCAGGAGTCGAAGAAGCCCCAGCCGCCGAGCAGCACGGCACCGACGAGCGTGCCGCAGAGCATGGCGAAGAGGGTGCGCCGGGTGAGCACCGCGACGAGCAGGATGATGACGACGGGGAGGAGCGCGAGCGCGCCGACGTCTTGCATGGTTGCCTCGGATTCGAAGGGGGTCAGGCGGCGGATGCCGCGGTCAGGGGTCGCCCGTCGACGATCGTCGTCAGCACGGGCAGGTCGAGCAGGTCGTCCGCTCCGACGGCGATCGGGCTGTCGGCCCAGACCACGAGGTCGGCACGGTACCCCGGCGCGATGACGCCGAGGTCGTGGTCGCCCTGGGCGAGCGCCGCCCACACGGTGTAGCCCTGTAGGGCCTCGTACGGCGTGAGCACCTGGTCGGGCTCGAACACCGGGGCGTCGGGATTGCCGGGCTCGCGGCGGAGCCGCGCCCAGGCGAGGCCGATGCGCGCGTCGGTCTGCGCCACCGGCCAGTCGGAGCCGAGTGCGACGGGCGCCCCGGCGTCGATCATGTCGCGCACGCGCCAGCCGAGCGCCGCACGCTCTGGGCCGAGCCGCTCGGCCCAGAAGTCGGAGCCGTCGGCCTTGCGCCACTGCATGTGCAGCGGCTGCACCGAGGCGGTGATGCCGGTCTGGGCGAGGCGCGCGAGGTCGCGGTCGGCGAGCAGTTCGAGATGCTCGATGCGGTGCGGGGCGCCCTGGGCCGACTGCACGCCCGCCTTCAGGTACGCGTCGATCGTCGCGCCGATCGCGCGGTCGCCGATCGCGTGGGTCGCGATCTGGAATCCGGCGGCGGAGTAGCGGGCGACGACGCGCTCGAACTCGTCGGGGTCGGCCCAGAACGAGTGGAGGCCCTCGCCGTGCGTGTCGGGCTCGTAGAGCCAACCGGTGCCGGTGTCGATGACGCCGTCGTTGAAGAGCTTCACGAGGCCGCCCCGCCAGCGCCGGCCGCGGCGATCGCGCTGCGCGAGGTGATGCTGCGTGCGCTCCTCGTCGTAGCCGGGGTTGTGCGCCATCGCCGAGACGATGCGCACGGGGAGCAGGCTTCGCGCGTCGCGGTCGTCAGGGGCGGCGGATGCCTCGCCGTCGAGTTCGTCGAGCAGGTCGAGGGTGCCCGGGTTGCCGTCCATGATGCAGCCGCCCGTGATGCCCGAGGCGGTGAGGCCGCCGAGGATCTCGCGGACCCGCTCGAGCGTCTCCTCACGGGTGTACTCGGGCGCGGTGCGCAGCACGATGTCGAACGCCGAGTCCTCGCGGAGCGCGCCCGTCGGACGGCCGGACTCGTCGACGACGATCTCGGAGGTGTCGCCGAACGTGCGGGCGCCCGTGATGCCCGAGCGCCGCAGAGCCTCGCTGTTGGCGAGCGCCGTGTGCCCGTCGAAGAAGAGCAGGAACGCCGGCGCCCCGGCGGTCGCGTCGTCGATCGCCGCGGCGGTCATCGGCAGGGTCGAGAACACGTCGTAGTCGATGTTCCAGCCGCGCACCCAGCCGCCCGCGGTGCCGCCTGCCACGCGCGCGGCCTCGGCGCGGAGCAGTTCGAGGAACCGCTCGGGGTCGCGCACTCCCCCGAAGTCGATGCCGACCGCGAGCTCGACGCCCTGGATGGGGTGCATGTGCGCGTCGATGAGGCCCGGCGTCACCGAGGCGCCGCGCAGGTCGTCGACCGTCGTCGCCGGTCCGCGGAGCTCGGCGAGCGTGGCGGCGTCGCCCACCGCGAGGATGCGTCCGCCCCGGATCGCGATCGCCTCGGCGACCGGCTGGCGCGGGTTCATCGTGATGACCCGGGCCCCCACGAGAATGGTGTCGGCGAAGATGCGCTGCATGCTGCTCGTTTCCGCGCCGTCGCCCTCGTTGGCCGGCTGCGCAATTTAACGTGATTAAATTCGGGCACACGTTACTCCGCCCGCGCAGCACGGCCAAATCGACGACCCGACGACCGACGACACCGAAGGAACCAGGTGAACCCGACCCCGACGAAACGCACCGCCGGTCGCCCGCGCACCCCCGTACTGAGCGCCGACCAGATCGTCGACGCCGCGTTCGACCTCGCGAAGACGGCCGGACCCGACGGGTTCACCATGGCGGCCCTCGCCCGGTCGCTCTCGGTGCACCCGCCTGCGCTCTACCACTACTTCCGCGGCAAGGCCGACGTCGTCCGCGCGATGCGCGGACGACTCGCCGACCTCCTCGACGTGTCGGGCTTCGAGTCCGACGAGGTGCCGCTCGCCGAGGCGGTGGCCCGGTGGGGCAGCTCGTACCGTTCGGCGATGGCCGCCAACCCCGCGGGCATCACCCTGCTCGCGACCACGCCCATCGACGGGCAGGCGCGCTCGGTCGCGAACTACGATGCGATCACCGGGCGACTGCTGCGCGAGGGCTGGCGCGCCGACGGCGTCGTCGACGCACTCGTCGCGCTCGAGTCGTTCATCATCGGGTCGTCGCTCGACGCGCTCGCACCCGCAGACATCATGTCACCGGGCGACGCCGCGGCGGACGCGCCGCAGTACGCCCACGTGGAGTCGCTGCGCTCGGCCGCGGCGTCGGCGCGAGGCATCCGCCCCACCGATCGCTCGTTCGAGCTTGGACTCGCCGCGCTCGTCACCGGCCTGCGGGCCGAGCTCGCAGACGACGAGGCCGGCCGAGCCGACCCGTCGGGCGCGGCGACGTCGGATCGTGGCTAGTCGTCGTCCTTGCGCTTGCGCTTGCGCCACTTGATGCCGGCGGCGATGAGGCCGTCGAGGTCGCCGTCGAAGACGGTGGCGGGGTTGCCGACCTCGTAGCCGGTACGCAGGTCTTTCACGAGCTGCTGGCCGTAGAGGAAGTACGAGCGCATCTGGTCGCCCCAGCTCGCGGTGATCGTGCCGGCGAGCTCCTTCTTCTGCGCCGCCTCCTCCTCCTTCTTCAGCAGCAGGAGGCGGGTCTGCAGCACGCGCATCGCCGCGGCGCGGTTCTGGATCTGCGACTTCTCGTTCTGCATCGAGACGACGATGCCGGTGGGGAGGTGGGTGATGCGCACCGCCGAGTCGGTCGTGTTGACCGACTGGCCGCCGGGGCCCGAGGAGCGGAAGACGTCGACGCGGATGTCGTTCTCGGGGACCTCGACCTCCGTCGCCTCCTCCATGACCGGGATGACCTCGACCGCGGCGAAGCTCGTCTGGCGCTTGTCGGCGCCGCCGAACGGGCTGATGCGGGCGAGCCGGTGGGTGCCCGCCTCGACCGAGAGCGTGCCGTAGGCGTAGGGGGCGTCGATCTCGAACGTCGCCGACTTGATGCCGGCACCCTCGGCGTACGAGGTGTCGAGCACCTTCACCGGGTAGTCGTGCCGCTCGGCCCAGCGCAGGTACATGCGCATGAGCATCTCGGCGAAGTCGGTCGCGTCGTCGCCGCCGGCCCCCGAGCGGATCGTCACGACCGCGCCGCGATCGTCGTACTCGCCGTCGAGGAGCGTCTGCACCTCGAGGTCGCCGATCGTCTTCTGCAGGGCGGCGACCTCGGCGCGCGCCTCGGCGGCCGAGTCCTCGTCCTCCATCTCATTGGCGAGATCGATGAGCACGTCGAGGTCGTCGAGCCGCTGCCCGACCTCGGTGATGCGCTTCAGCTCGGACTGGCGATGGCTGAGCGCGCTCGTCACCTTCTGGGCGTTCGCGGTGTCGTCCCAGAGGTCTGGAGCGCCCGCCTGCTCGGAGAGCTCGGCGATCTGCGCCTCGAGCGCGTCGACGTCGATCACGGTACGGATGTCGCCGAAGGTGGCGCGCAGCGCCGCGATCTCCTGCGAGAGGTCAAGTTCCAACATGGCGCCCTCCAGCCTAGTCGGCTGCGGGGTGGATGCCTCGCGCCGGCGCCTCAGACCCAGGAGCGCCGCACAGCCTCGGCACCGAGCTGCATGCGGCTCGTGACCCCGGCCGTCTCCATGAGCTCGGCCACGCGGCGCTGCAGGGTGCGCAGCGAGATCCCGAGCTGCGAGGCGGCGCCCGCATCGGTCACGCCGAGCAGCAGCAGCCTGAGGAGGTCGCGGTCGATGTCGTCGGAGGACGGTGCCGCGGCGATCGGCAGGAACTCGGTGGCAGAGCGCCAGTACTCCTCGAAGATCGAGATCACGAGGTCGAGCAGGCCGCTCGGGTGGATGAGCAGCGCGCCGAACCCGCGATCCTCCCCCTGCGAACGCATGGGCACGAGCGCCATCTGGTCGTCGGCGATGAACATCCGCGTCGGCAGCGTCGGCAGCACCCGGATCTCCTCGCCGATCTGCGCCATCTCGCGCGCGACGGCGAGCCATCCGGGGCGCTCGAGCACGCCGCTCTCGACGATCACCCGGTAGCGCACCCCGCGTTCGAGCGCGCGGTCCTCCTCGACGTTCTCCTCGCCGCTCAGCAGGGCGACATCGTGCAGCACGAGCGCCCGCACCTGCTCGGTCGACGCCGCCTGCAGCTGGGCGACCCGCTGCCGCACGGAATCGTCGCCGATGACGACGTCGACGACGTCGGCCACGCTCCGCTGATCCGCCGAGCGCCGGTAGAGCTCGCCGAGCTCGACGAGGGCCTCGTGCGCGCGGGTGAGCCCGCGCTCGCGTTCGAGCAGCAGCGGGCGGAGCGAGATCGACGGCGGCGACGCGACGAACCGGTCGCGGTTCGAGCCCTGCCGTGCGAGCAGCCCGAGCCCCTCGAGCTCGGTCGCGATCGAGCGAACGCGCGGCACCGACATGCTGAGCATCGCGCCGATCTCGGCGGTCGACGCAGACGGCTGCTGCAGCACGCACCGGTACACCGCGGTGTGCGCCGCGTCGAGCCCGAGCGCCTCGAGCACGTTGACCTCCTCGCCCGCCCGACCGTGGCGGATCATGGCCATGGCGGGACTCCGCCACCACTTTAGGCGAGCGGGCGGCGAAGGTGGGAGACGGAATCCCCTACACCGAGAGGCTCGCGCATGTCACGACCCCAACCCTTCGGTCGCCGTCTGCTTCCGATCGTCGCCGCCACGAGCGGCCTGGCGATCGGCATCGCAGGCGTCGGCCTCTCATCCCTGCCGGCGGCCGCCGGCCCTGCGTCCGGCGTTCCCCACGCCAGTGCGGCCGCCGGCAGTGCCCACACCGTCACGCTGATCACCGGCGATCGCGTCACGGTCACCGACCTCTCCGACGGTACGCACACCGTCTCCGTCGACACCGCCGTCGACGGAGCCGGCGTGCAGACCTTCGAGACTGGGGGCGACCTGCACGTCGTCCCGCAGGGCGCGATGCCCTACCTCGCGTCGGGAGCGCTCGACGGCGACCTGTTCAACGTGACGAAGCTCATCGAGTTCGGCTACGACGACGCGTCGGTCGATGCGACCCCCGTCATCGTCGAGCAGGACGGCGCGGCCGCCCGCACGTTCGCCGCGCCCGTGCCCGGCCTCGAGGTGCGGGCGCAGCTCGAGAGCATCGGCGGGGCCGCGGCGACGCTCGGGCACGACGACGCGGCATCGGCGTGGCAGGCGCTCACCGCGCCGAGCGGGGCGGCCGCCCGCAGCACCTCGGCGGCGCCGTCGCTCGCCGACGGCATCGAGACCATCCACCTCGACGGCAAGGTGAAGGCGTCGCTCGATTCGAGCGTGCCCTTCATCGATGCCCCCGAGGCCTGGGCCGAGGGGTACACGGGCGACGGCGTCACGGTCGCGGTGCTCGACACCGGCTACGACGACACCCACCCCGACCTCGCGGGTCGCGTGCTTCCCGCGTCGAAGAGCTTCGTGCCCGACTCGGACGTCGCGACCGACGTCAACGGGCACGGCACCCACGTCGCCTCGACCATCGCAGGCAACGGCGCCGCGAGCGGCGGCACCCACCGCGGCGTGGCCGACGGCGCCGACCTGCTCGTCGGCAAGGTGCTCGGCGACGACGGCTACGGCCAGGACTCGTGGATCATCGAGGCGATGGAGTGGGCCGGGCAGAACGCCCCGATCGTCTCGATGAGCCTCGGCTCGATGGAGGCCTCGGACGGCGAGGACCTCATGGCCGAGTCGCTCAACCGCATCGCGGACGAGACCGGCGCGCTGTTCGTCGTCGCCGCAGGCAACGCCGGAGCGGCCGAGACGATCGGTGCCCCCGGCTCCGCCGCCGAGGCGCTCACGGTGGGGTCGGTCGACGACCCGTCGGGCGACCTGTCGTGGTTCTCGAGCCAGGGGCCGCTCACGCGCTCGGGTTCGCTGAAGCCCGACGTGACCGGCCCCGGCAGCGACGTCACCGCCGCCCGATCGGCCGACAGCGCCGGCTCGGGCGACTACGTCGCCATGAGCGGCACCTCGATGGCGACCCCGCACGTCGCCGGCGCTGCGGCGATCATCAAGCAGCGGCATCCCGAGTACACCGCCGACCAGCTGAAGGCGGCGCTCGCGAGCACCGCGGTCGACCACGGCCAGACGCCGTACCAGGGCGGAGCGGGCGTCATCGACGTCGACGCCGCCCTCGACGCCCCGGTGATCGCCGCCGGCTCGGGCGACTTCGGCATGCTCCGCTGGGGCGAGGAGCCGACGCCCGTCGAGCGCACGGTCGAGTACACGAACCGCACCGACGCGGAGATCACGGTCGCGCTCGAGGCGACGCTGAACGACACGACCCCCGGCGGCGGAGTCGACCCGGGCCCGCTCTCGGCGGGCATCGCGTTCGACGCCCTGACCCTCGACGTCGCGTCGCTCACGATCCCGGCGGGTGAGACCCGCTCGGCGACCATGACGGTCGACCCGGCCGTGGTTCCCGCGGGAAGCCAGCTGTCGGGCGCGCTCGTCGGCACGGTCGACGGCCAGCCGGTCACCCGCACGGCGCTCGGCACGATCGCCGAGGCGGAGCGCTACGACCTCACCATCACGGCGACCGACTTCGACGGCGAGCCGACGGCGACCTACGCGTACCTCTGGAACCCCGCCACGCAGTTCGCAGAGCCCGTGTGGGTCGACGGTGAGACGACGCTGCGCATCCTGAAGGGCGACTACACGCTGATGTCGTTCATGGAGCTGCAGCGCACGCCCGACACGCTCGCGAGCGTCATGGTCGGCGAGCCGACGCTGCACCTCGACGAGGACAGCACGGTCGCGCTCGACGCGCGCACGACCGAGCAGGTCACGCTCGACGTCGGCGAAGACGGGCTCGACCCGGTGTTCCGGCGCATGGACATGAAGGTCGACGACTTCCTCGCGAGCGCGATGATGCCGATCTGGACCGACGAGATGTGGGCGCAGCCGATGACGGTCGACGACGCCGACTTCGACTTCACGACCCGGTGGCGCCTGCAGAAGCCGTTCCTCGAGGTCACCGCGGGCAAGCACCAGCTCGACGTGATCGTGCCCGGCGGTTCCGCCCTGCTCGACGGCTCGCTGAAGGCCACGGCGGTCGACGCCGGCACCGGCACGCCGGAGGAGCTCGCCGCAGCGGGTGCGGCCGGCAAGGTCGCCGTCGTCACGCGCACCGCCGAGCGCTCGGCCTCGCAGCAGGCTGCCGACGCGGCCGCCGCCGGAGTGAAGCTGCTCGTTCTCGCGAACGACCAGGACGCCGAGTTCAACGCGTGGGTCGGTTCCGAGACGGACTTCTCGGACGTCGCGATCCCCGTCGCGACCATCAGCGGCATCGAGGGCCGCGAGCTCATCGCCCGGCTCGCGAAGAACAAGAAGCTGACGGTCTCGGCGATCGGGACGCACTACTCGGACGTCGTCTACGACATCGCGGAGTACGGCGACGGCGAGATCCCGTCGGACCTCGCGTACACGCACTCGAAGAAGGACCTCGCCCGTATCGACACCCGCTTCCACGGACAGCAGGAGGAGCTCGCGGAGTTCCGCTACGACTTCGTGCCCGGTGCCCAGTACGGCAGCGGTTTCCCGATGATCGCCCAGCGCGGCATGGATCGCACCGAGTGGGTCAACACCGAAGGACTGCGCTGGAACCAGTGGGTCGCCGTCAGCTCGGTGCTGTGGGAGATCCGCGACATCCAGCACACCTACGAGCCCGGCGAACGCACGTCGGCCGAGTACTTCGGCGGCATCGTACGCCCGTACGTGGCGACCGGGTTCTGGGTGCCGTACCGCGTCTCGGACTACGCGCAGATCAACGTGCCCAGCTGGGCCGACGGCGGCAGCGCCGATCGCACGGGCACCTTCGACACCTGGGTGGAGCCCTCGACCGTGACGCAGACGACCGACGTGTACTTCGACGGCGAACTGGTCAAGCAGGCCGAGCATCAGGGCGTGAACGTCTACGACCTGCCCGACGGCGAGCAGCAGATCCGCGTGGTGAGCACCGCGACCCACGACGGCTCGCACCTCGAGGGCTCGACGAAGACGGTGAGCGACTGGACGTTCACCTCGGAGGGCAAGCTCGGCGACTGGACCAACCGGCTGCTGCCGATGATCCAGGCGTACTACGACCTCGACGTGAACGCCGCGAACGAGGCCGGCGACGGTCGCCGCAAGGGCACCGGCATCGCGCTCGGCCTCGAGCTCGGCCACGTCGCGGGCTCCGCGCCGGCCGGCGCGATCACCGAGGCGACGCTCGAGGCCCGCGCCGCCGGCGGCGACTGGGTAGAGGTCGCGCTGCAGCCCGCGAAGACCGATGCCCCGACGGGTGCGGTCGAGGGCGACGGCGACGTCTTCGTGAAGAGCCGCGCCTGGGTGAGCGGCTACGCCGCGAAGGTGCCGGTCGCCGACAAGGGCGGCTGGGTCGACCTGCGGGTGACGGCGAAGGATGCCGCGGGCAACACCTTCTCGCAGGAGATCGACCGCGCGTTCGAGGCCGCGCCCGCGAAGGGCGTTCGCTGAACTCACTCCCCCGTGAGAGGCGAGGGGCCCGGCCGTCACGGCCGGGCCCCTCGTTCGCGTCGCACGGGCCGCGGCTCGCATGCGTCCGCACCGCGTGCCGGGTGTAGCGTCGAAGGCGATGACCGACTCCGCCGCCCCGTTCTCGTGGCGCGGCATCGTCCTCCCGGCCTACCTGCCGACGCTGCTGTTCTCGCTCGGCGAGGGGGCGATCATCCCCGTCATCCCGGTCGTCGCGACCGAGCGCGGCGCCTCGCTCGCGCTCGCGGGGCTCATCGCCGCGATGCTCATGGTCGGCGAGCTCGTCGGCGACCTGCCCTCGGGGTGGGTCGTCGCCCGCATCGGCGAGCGCAACGCCATGATCGGGGCGGCGCTGCTCGCGGTGACCGGCGTGCTCGTCGCGCTCGCGTCGCCGACGACGGTCGCGCTCGGTGTCGGGGTGTTCCTGCTCGGGCTCGCGACGGCGGTGTTCGGGCTCGCCCGCCACGCATTCCTCACGAGCTACGTGCCCGAGCGGGTGCGCGCCCGCGCGCTGTCGACGCTCGCGGGCGTGTTCCGCGCCGGCTGGGCGGTCGGCCCGTTCGTCGCGGCGGCGATCATCGCGTTCGCGGGCTCCTCGGAGCCGGTGTTCTGGGTGCTCGTCGCGAGCTGCTTCGCGGTCGTCGTGGTGCTCGTGCTGCTGCCCGACCCCGAGCAGGCATTCGGGGCCGCACGGCGCGCGCGTGAGGCATCCGCGGTCGAAGGGCGTCGCGGCACCGCCGGCGAGGCCGACGCGGCGGCCGCATCGCACGGCGTGTTCCGCGCGATCGTGGTGCACCGCGAGGTGCTCGCACGCATCGGCACGGGCATCGGCATCCTCGCGGCGCTGCGCGCGAGTCGCACGATGATCCTGCCGCTGTGGGCGGTGTCGATCGGTATGCCGCCCGAGCAGGCGGCACTCGTGATCGGCATCTCGGCGACGATCGACTTCGCGCTGTTCTACGTGAGCGGGCAGGTCATGGACCGGTTCGGCCGCATGTGGAGCGCCATCCCCGGGCTGCTCGGGCTCGCGGTCGGGCACCTCGTGCTCGCGTTCACCCACGACGTGCCCGCTGCGGCCGCGTGGTTCACGGCGGTCGCGCTGCTCTTCGGCGTCGCGAACGGGCTGTCGAGCGGGGTGATCCTGACCCTCGGCGCCGACCTGGCACCGAAGGCGAACCCGGCCCCGTTCCTCGCCGCGTACCGCACGATCGGCGACACCGGCCAGGCGGTCGCGCCGCTCGTCGTCGCGGGCGTGACGTCGCTCGTGTCGATCATGGCCGCGAGCGCGACGATGGGCATCGTCGGCCTCATCGGGGCGGGCGTGCTCTGGCGCTACATCCCGAGGTACGTGCCGCGCCGCCTGCGCTGACCGGCGCCGTCAGCGGCCGTTGACCTTCTCGAGCTGCATGACGAGGATGACGCGGTCGGCGTGGTCGGCGGGCACCGCGGTGTCGGGGTCGCCGTACCGCTGCCCGAGGTGCACGTAGAACGCCCCCTCGGGGTCGGGGACGACTTCGGCGAGCCGGCCGCGCACCTCGACGTACTTGTGCGCGTTCTCTGGGTCGGTCATCGCGAGCGTCATCGCCGGGTTCTTCTGCAAGTTGCGGAACTTCGCGCGCTTCGTCGTGTGCGTGAAGCGGATGGTCTGCGTGTCGGCATCGAACTCGAACCACATCGGGTTGATCTGCACCTCGCCGTTCGGGCGCGTGGTGCCGAGGAAGGCGAACACGGGCGCGTTGAGGATGCGGGCGAAGTGGTCTGAGATCTCGATCGTCATGCTTCAAGTCAATCAGGCGCGGGCGGCCGCATATTCCCGATCAGGCAGCGCGCGGGCCATCGTGCGTCAATGGAAGACCGACCGCGCGGTCGCCGTCACCTCGATGGGCACCGCCACCGGGATGAGGTCTGTCGAGATCGGCGCGTGCCACACGGCCCGCAGGGTCACGGTCGCGGTGCGGCCGTCGCTCGACGTCGCCTCGACGAGTTCGACCGCGTCGAGTTCGTGCACGGCGTCGCCGAGGTAGTCGTTCGCGGCGCGCAGGACGCGGGCGTCGTCGAGTTCGACGGAGAGCGCACCGTCGTCGACGCGCACCTCGTCGAGGTTCCACATCTCGGCGCCGGCGAGCGCGGCCCCGTCGGCGAGGGTGAAGAGTCGCTTCCGGTCGAGATAGAGCGACGTCGCCGATGCGACCACGAGCACGAGGGCGAGCCCGAGCGCGCAGAAGAAGATCGTGAGCAGCATCGTGGATCCGCGTTCGTCGCCGCCGGCACCGGCATGGCACTCGCGTCTCGGCTCCGCTCCCCGGCGGAACCGTGCGGCCCAGCGCGTCACGGGCGATCACCCGCGAATCGCGACACCGTCTGCGTCGCGCTCGCATCGAGCGGAACGCTGCCGACCCGGTCGAGGTCGAGCACGTCGGGGACGAGGGGCAGGCGCACCGTGGCCCGGACCGACACCCGCACCCGGCTGCCGGGTGCGGCGCAGTCGCCCGCCTGGCAGTCGAGCTCGACGGACGCCTCGCCGGCCTCGATCCCGTAGTCCGCGAGCGCGACCGCCACCGCGCGCTCGACGGCGATCTCGGCGTCGCCCCGACCACCCGCCTCGACGGCGACCCGGGCGGCCTGGCGGGCGGCACCCTCGACCGCGAGCGCACCACCCTGCACGGCGGCGATCGCGAGCACCAGGTAGACGAGCGGCACGAGCAGCAGCATCCCGACCGTCAGGAACTCGAGCGATGCGGAGCCCCGCTCGCCGTCGTCGCCACTCGGGCCCGCCGGCCACCGCAGCTCAGCCGAGGCGTTCGACCGCCGCATGCCCGGTCACCTCCAGCCCGCGATCGAGGCCGAGCAGTCCGACGACGGGCAGCGTCGCACGAACGGTCACTGCGACGACCGGAACGCCGTCGATCGTCGTGCGCGACGCGCTCACCTCGCCCGCATAGTCGCTCGAGATCGCAGCCGAGATCAGCTCCCGCGTGCGCACGACGCCGTCGGCATCGCTCGACCCGGCGAGCGATGCGTACCGGGCTCCCTCGGCCGCAGCATCGAGCACCGTGTTGCGCACATGGAGCGCGAGCCCGAGCTGCACGACCGCGAGCGCGAGCACCGTCAGCAAGACGCCGACGAGGGTGAACTCCGCGACCGCCGAGCCTCGTTCGTCGGCGAGTCGCGCCCGCACCACCGCGAGCGAGCGCCGGATCAGATGCCGAGCACTCGATCGATCGCCTGGTTGAAGACGTCGCTCAGCGCGGGACCGGCGAGGCCCCAGATGACGATCACGAGCCCGGCGGTCATGAGGGTGATCAACACCCAGCCGGGCACGTCGCCGCGCTCGTCGTGGATTCGGCGCATGATCTGCTGTCGCATGGGAGTTCCTTTCGTCGTCGGGCATCAGAAGCCCTCCTGCAGTACGAGGTAGCCGGGGAAGAGCGCGAAGGCGATCGTGACCGGGAGGATGAGGAAGATCAACGGCACGAGCATCGCGATCTCCTTGCGGCCGGCCGCCTCGATGATCGAGCGCTTCGCGGCCTCGCGGGCGTCGCCGGCTTGGGCGCGCAGCACGGCGGCGAGGGGTGCCCCGCGCTCGAGCGCTCCGAGCACCTGATCCAGCGCGCGAGTGAGCCCGGGATGGTCGACACCGTCGCGCAGCTCGGCGAGCGCCGTCGCGAGCGGTACGCCGGTGCCGACCGTCGCGACGACCCGACCGAACTCGGTCGGCAACTCGCCGGTGCCCGCTGCCGACACCCTGCGCAGCGCGTCGAGCATGCCTTCGCCTGCGGTGAGGCTCAGCGTCAGGAACTCGAGGACGGTCGCGAGCTCGGATGAGATGCGGGCGAGGCGCCGTCTCGCGCTCCGCTGCAGGACCCAGTCACGTCCGATCGCGCCGAGCGCCGCCGCGATGAACGGAGCCGTGATCCGCACGATCGCGGGCAGCGTCGCGAAGCCGGGTGCCGCCACGGCGAGAGCTGCCCCGAACACGAACCCGCCGGCCGCCCACGCGAGCTGCTCGCCGCGGAATCGCTCGACACTCGCCGACGAGCCCGCCTGCCGCAGGCGCCGTGCGATGAGATCGTTGCCGCCGAGCCACGACGACAGCACTCCGCGCAGCCGCTGGGCGGTCGGCGCGACGAGCGCTGCGAGCACGGGGCCCGGGTCGGCGGGTCGTCGTGCGAGCATCGCCCGTGCCTCCGCAGAGAGGTCGGCGACGTATGGTGCGACGCGTTCCGCGAGGCGCGGACGGCCGATCCGCGGCAGCGTCGACACGAGCATCCAGAGACCGAGGCCGGCGGTGACGCCGAGGACGAGGCTCAGTGCCCCGACGGTCGTCAGTTGAACCATCGTCGCTCCTCGGGAAGCCGGCCGAGCGCGATCATGGCGCGATACGCAACGAGGGTCACGCCGAGGCCGACGAGGATGAGGACGGCTCCGGCCGGGCTGTCGTAGGCGATGATCGCCTCGTGCCGCGAGGCGAGCACGAGCAGCAGCAGCCAGGGGGCGGCAACGCCGAGCCGAGCCGCGTTGCGGATCCAGGACTGGCGCGAGACGACCTCGGCGCGGAGTGCCGCGTCTTCACGGAGGTACCCGGCGAGCGCGCGCAGGACTGCGGTCACGTCGCTGCCGCCGACCTCCCGCGCCATGCGCAGTGTTTCGAGGATCCGGTCGGAGACGGGATCGGCGAGCTCGGCCTTGAGCCCGTCGAGGCAGGCGGAGAAGTTCGCCGTGCGCCGGTACTCGCGTTCGAACGCGGCGAACGCGGGTCGCGTCGGAGCCGGGCCGAGCTCCGCGAGGGCTCCGAGGCTGTCGGGCAGCGACATGCCCGCCCGAACCGACGCGACCAGGTGGTCGACGACGTCGGGCCAGACCGCGCGATTCGCCGCGCGCCGGCGGGCCGCGCGGCCGCGCACGACGAACGGGACGAGCGCGCCACCGAGGAGCGCACCGATCGCGGTCAGGAACGGTATGCCGAAGATCGCCTGCGCGAGGGCGGCGCCGACGAGGGCGAGCGCGAGGCCGACGGCCACGATGACGGGCAGCGGCACGCCGCCGAGCCCCGCCAGGGCGAGTTCGCCGCGAAGGCGGTCGAGCGAGTCCGTCGCCCTCGCGGAAGCACCCGCGACGCGCGGCCAGAGCAATGGTGCGGCGATGAGCAGGATGCCGAGGCCGAGCACCGCGCCGAGCACGAGACTCATTCGACCACGCCCAGGACGTGGTCGGGGTCGAAGCCGCGGGCCTCGAACTTCTCGAGGCGGGCCGGGCGCGCCCCGGTCGCCCTCAGCACGCCGTCGCTCGTCGCGAAGATCGCCTCCGCGTCGACACTCGCCCCGCTGGCTGCACCGGTGGGCGCGAGGATCTCGGCGACGCGGCGGTGTCCGTCCCGGTCGATCGCGAGGTGGACGACGAGGTCGATGCAGCTCGCCACCGTCGGAACGACGAAGGCGGAGTCGATGTTCCGTCCGGCGAGCAGCGGCAGCGTGCACAGCTTCGCGAGTGCGTCGCGAGCCGAGTTCGCGTGGATGGTGCACATGCCGGGAAGACCCGAGTTCAGCGCGATGAGCAGGTCGAGGCTCTCGGCCTCTCGCACCTCGCCCACGATGAGCCGGTCGGGGCGCATGCGCAACGCTTCCTTGATGAGCCGTCGCAGGGTGATCTCGCCGGTTCCCTCGAGGCTCGGCTGCCGGCACTGGAGGGCGACGAGGTCGCGCACGTCGAGGTCGAGCTCGAAGGTCTCCTCCACGGTGACGACCCGGTCGCCCGTCCGCGCGCCCGACATGAGGGCGTTGAGCATGGTGGTCTTGCCGGTGTGCGTCGCCCCGGAGACGAGGATGTTCGCTCCGGCGAGCACCGACATGCGCAGGTACTCGGAGGCCTGGACCGTCAGCGATCCGAGCTCGACGAGCGCCGCGAGCGACCTGATGCGCCGCTGGAACTTTCGGACGTTGACCGCCCAGTGCTCCCTCGCGACGTCGGGAATCGCCACGTGCAACCGCGATCCGTCGGGCAGCGAGGCATCGACGAACGGCGAGCTGAGGTCGACGCGCCGTCCGGTGTGCGCGAGCATGCGCTCGACGAGTTCGCGCACCTCGCGGTCGCTCAGCACGAGGTTCGTCAGTTCGGAGACGCCTCCGCGCGCCACGAACACGCGGGCCGGACCGTTGATCCAGATCTCTTCGACGGTGTCATCGTCGAAGAAGGGCTGCAGGGCGCCGTACCCGGTGAGCGCGGCGACGACGTCTCGCGCGGTGCCCGCCTCGTCGACGAGCCCCGAATGGGCGCCCGCGAGCGCCCGCTCGCTGTACCGTCTCACCTCGTCGTGCGCATACCGGGCGGCGACGTCGTCGTCGCCCGCGAGATCGACCCCCTCGCGCAGCACCCGCGTGCGCACGCGCTCGGCGATGGTGCGGACGGCGTCGGACATGGCATCCATCATGCGGTGGGACCCGACGACTGCGTCGAAGTTATCCACAACGCCAGCCGCGAGCCATCCACGTCGTCGTCGCACCACCCTGCGACATCCATTTCTTGTTCACATTTATTACTTGATCTGTTACAGTACTTCACATGATCCAAGATTCAGCGGCATCCGGCGACGCCTTCGCGGCCGACCTGCTGCGCGGGCACACCGACACGATCGTGCTCGGCGTGCTGCGCGAGCACGACAGCTACGGCTTCGAGATCTACAAGCACATCCGCGATGCCACGGGCGGGGGCTACGAGATCAAGGAGGCCACCCTCTACGCCAGCTACCGCCGGCTCGTACGCGACGGTCTCGCAGAGGCGTACTGGGGCGACGAGTCGCAGGGCGGCCGCCGCAAGTACTACCGCATCACCGACGCGGGCCGCGCCGCCTTCCGCCAGAACGTGGCGAGCTGGGTGGCCACCCGCACCGTCATCGACTCCCTGCTCGGCAGCCAGACGGCGCCGGCGAACACGAAAGGCTCCCTGCGATGAGCGACAACCGCAGCCCCCGCACCTCGACCGAGGTGCACCGCCTCCTCGACGAGGCCTTCGCGGGCATCGACCCCACCCCCGAGGCGCAAGACCTGAAGGAGGAGATCCGCGACAACCTGCTCTCGCGGGTCGCCGAGCTCGAGGTCGCCGGCGCCTCCCCCGTCGAGGCCGCCCGCCGAGCCGTCGACGAGCTCGGCGACGTGCGCGAGCTCGTCGCGGCGGCGACCGGCGACGCGGATGCCTCGGCACCCGCCGCACCCGCCGCACGCGCCGCTCGCCCCGCGGCATCCGCGGCCCAGACGGCCCTGCGCCACCGGGTGCGCCCGAAGCCCGCGTTCGTCGTGCGCACCGTCGTGCTCTCGATCGTCGCGGCGGCGGCGCTCGTGACCCTCGTGCTCGGCCTCACCCCGCTCATGCCGCTCGCCGCCGGGCCGCTCATCGCGATCGCCGCCGCGCTCGGGCTCGCGATCGGCGTCATCACGGCCGACGCGCTCCGCCAGGAGACCACGACGAACTACCCGCTGCCGACCGGCCGCGCCGTCGCGTTCGGTGCGGCGACCGGCACGCTCGTCGCCTCGCTGGGCTTCGCCGCCGTCGTCGTCTGGCGGCTCGAGCTCGTCTGGCTCGTGCTCGCCGCGGTGCTCGCCGTCGCCGCGATCGCCGTGCTGAGCGCGCTCGGTGCCACCCAGACGAACCGGCACAAGCCGTGGGTGGTCGCGATGCACCGCGACGCCGTCGAGGTCGGCAACCGCTTCGAGCAGGACCCGGCCGCGGCCGCCCGCTTCGGCATCTACAGCGCCGTCATCTGGCTCACGGCGTTCGCGCTCGTGCCCGTGCTCGGCTTCACGGTCGGCTGGTGGTGGGCGCCGCTGCCGGTGGTCGCCGCGTTCATCGTCATGATGCTCGTGCTCGCGCGCATGCTGTTCGGCCACGACGCTCGCTCATCGCACTGATCGCCTTCCGGGGGGCGCCATCCGCCATCCGCATCGTCACTCGGCGCGGAGCGGCGGAGGGCGACCCCCGAAGCGGTTCCGCTGGGGCACCGATGCGGGCGTCCACAGGCTCACTCGCGGAACCGCTCGGCGTTGCTAGGCTCGGCCCGCCGACCCGAATGACGAGGAGCCAGGCCGACATGACCGCAACGCCGCGATCGAGCCCCGCCGCGCGATCGGGCGCTCCCGCTCCGACCGTCACCGCCACCGCCGAACGCGCCGATGCCGCCCGGGCCGCAGCACTCGCCTCGCGCGACCTCGTGGTCGACCTCGCCCGGGTCGGGTGCATCCTGCTGGTCGTCGTCATCCATCTGCTCATGATCGGCGTCGGGTACGCGCCCGACGGAGCGCTCGTCGTCTCGCGTCCGCTCGAGGCGCAGCCGTGGTTCGCCGCCGCGACCTGGGTCGGCCAGATCATGCCGCTCTTCTTCGCGGTCGGCGGCTTCACCGCCCTCGCGGCCTGGCGCAGCCTCGCCCGTCGAGGCGGCGACGCGACCGCGTTCGTGCGCGGCCGCGTGCTGCGACTCGCCGGGCCGTCGCTGCCGCTCTTCGCGTTCTTCGCCGTCGTGCTCGGCGGGGCGACGCTCGCGGGCGTCGACCCGGCGCTCCTCGACACCGTCGCGACCGGGGCGGGCTCACCGCTCTGGTTCCTCGCGGCGTTCCTCATCGCGCAGAGCGCAGTGCCGTGGATGACGCGGCTGCATGCCCGCGCACCACGGACGACGCTCGGGGTGCTCGCCGCGGGCGCCGTCGCGGTCGACGCGCTGCGCATCGCCTCGGGCGTCACCGAGATCGGGCTCCTCAACCTCCTGTTCGTCTGGCTCTTCGTGCAGCAGCTCGGCTTCTGGTACGCCGACGGCTGGTTCCGGCGCCGGCGCGTCGTCACGCTCGTCGGGCTCGCCGCGGCGGCGTACCTCGTGATCTGGCCGCTCGTCGCGGCGGGCTGGTACTCCCCCGACATGCTCGTGAACCTCAACCCGCCCACGGTGCCGCTCATGCTGCTCGGCGTCGCGCAGCTCAGCCTGCTGAGCGCCCTGCACCGTCCGCTCGACGCGCTCATGCGGCGTCGCCCCGCCCAGGCGGTGGTCTACCTCGTCGGCAGCCGTGCGATGACGGTGTACCTGTGGCACCTTCCGGTCATCGTCGTCGTCGAGGGGCTGTCGCTGCTCGTGCCCGGCGCCGCACCCGAACCCGGCAGCGCCGCCTGGTGGCTCACGCGCCCGATCATGTTCGTCGTCGTGCTCGCCGTCGTGTTCGCGATCGCGCCGCTGCTCGTGCGTTTCGAGCGGATGCCGACGGCGATCCCGGCCGGGCGGACCGCTCCCTCGCCCAAGGTCACGGCTGTCGCGACCCTCTTGGCGATCGTGCCGCCGTTCCTCGTGATGCAGTGGTTCCTCGACCTGCAGATCGCGGTCGTCGGCACGGTGCTCGTCGCGCTCGCGCTCGTGCTGCTGCGACCGCGCGGCATCCGCGGTGCGACGCCGGCGACGGCCCGAGACCGTCGACGGCCCGTCTAACCGGCTCGGTCCACCTCGTCGACGTTCATGTTCACCACGTCGACGCCGTCGATGTGATCGAGTTCGACCGACAACGGCAGCGCATTCTGGTTCGCGAACTCGTCGATGCCGTTCAACCGTGCGTCGTCGATCCGCGAGACGTCGAGTGAGACGTCCGTACCCGCCGAAAGCTGGGCGATCGCCTCCTCCAGTGCCGCGATCCGTCCGGCCTGCTGGGCGATGAGTGTCTGGTTGTGGGCGACGATCGGCAGGACCCCGTAGTTGAATCGCTTGACGACTCCGTCGATCTCGACCGATGCGCCGGAGAATAGTCCGGCCCACACGTTATTGAGCCTGTTCCGGTCGGAATTCTCGAACATGTCATCCTCCTTGAGTCCTGCAATCACACTCTCGATTCCGATGGCCGGACCGATGAGCCTCATCGGGTCCTCCACCGTTCCCTCGAAGATCGAGCTCGCAGCCGGCCCGAGCGTGGTGTGTGAGTGAGCCCCGTCCCAGGACTCTCCCGGGTCGTCCTCGCGTCCCGCGATGTGGGCGATCGTGTCGCCTGGACCGATGTCGTCTCCCACGTCGACGACGACCCTCATCGCGTGCGCCCAACCGGCGAAGCGGCCTTCATCGAGGCGGACGATGACGCAGGTTCCGAGAAACTGCGAGTGCTCGATGGCGTCGACGCGCCCGGCTCGATACGCAGGAATCGGCGTTCCGCGATCGTGGATGAAGTCCCGCCCTCGATGACCCTGCGGACCGTAGTAGCGCGAGTTCGGGAGGATGCCGAATGCGTTGCCCCCCGCTCGATAGAACTCCTGCCACGCCATGGCGCACCTCGATCGGCCGAGTGGGCGCCCGACCCACGCGCCAGGCGCTGGAGCGCAAGTTTCCCGCAGCCGCCTCGGAGCCGAATCAGTGCTGGCACGGACATCGTGTGCACCAGGCAGGCGCGGCTCGGCGAAAGCGCACCCGCATAGACTGAACGGGCACTCGCGGGAGTGGTGAAATCGGCAGACACGCAGGATTTAGGTTCCTGTGCCTTCGGGCGTGTGGGTTCAAGTCCCACCTTCCGCACGCGACGCGACGCGACGCAGCCCGACGGCGCTGCGTTCGACCGTTTCCGTCCTACCCGACTCGCCATGCATCAGGTCACGGGCCCCGTCAACCCCTCGCGGAGGAATCGGTTCCCGTGTTCTGCTGAGAGAGTCGCAGGGACGACGCCCCGGTGGTTCGGTCATCGGGATCAGGGGAAATACGGCCCGGGCTCGTGTGATCGACGCGAGCCCGGGCCGACTCCGTGTCAGCGGTCGATGACGGGCGGACCCGCCGCGAGCCGCGCTCTCGAGTACTGCTCGATGCGCTCGGCGGGCACCGACCAGTCGGTGTCGAGCCACCACGTCGCCCCCGCCTCGGCCCAACTGCGGACGACCGCGGCGTCGGAGGCCGGGTCGAGCCCCGCCGTCGTGCCCTCCTGCACCCAGTCGAACGGCTCGTCGGCGAGGCCGAGGCGCTCGCGCTCGGCGCGCAGCCACGCCATCGCCTCGGCGCCGATCTCGGGCGTGAACAGCTCGCGCTGGGCGTCGGGCCCCGCGGCGCCCTCGCCGGGCGGCGCGTAGTTGGGCAACCACCCGTCGAGGCGGGCGACGCGTCGCATGGACTTCGGGCGCGGCCACAGGCCGACCGCCCAGATCGGGATGCGCGGTTGCTGCACGGGCGGCAGCGGCAGCATGCGGTCGGTGCGCCGCACCGTGTAGTGCGCCCCCTCGTGCTCGAAGGGCTCGCCCCGCCAGAGCTTCGGCAGGAGGTCGAGCGACTCGTCGAAGACGTCGGCCCGCTCGCGCCGGCCCGGGTCGTGCTCGAAGATCCAGAAGCGGTCTTCGGCGTCTTCGGCGACGCCGAGCCCGGCCGACAGGATGACGCGCCCGCCCGAGAGCCGGTCGACCGTCATCGTCTGGCCCGCGAGCTCCCACACCCGGCGGCGGGGCACGGGCGTGAGCATCGTGCCCAGTCGCACGTTCGTCGTGCGCATCGCCGCCGCCGCGAGCACCGACCACGGGTCGGTCGCCCAGATGCCCTCCCACACGAAGAAGCCATGCCAGCCGTACTGTTCTGCGAGCCCGGCCAGCTCGACCGCGAGTTCTGGGTCACTGCCGGGATAGATGAATCCGTAGCGCATGTCGGCGACCCTACGCGCGACGACCGACACGCTGCGACCTCGGCGGCGGCGCGCGGACGAGCGCGGCCGGTGCCGCGCATCTCACCCCTCGGGGTGAGCCCCGGGTCATCCTGCAGTCGGATGCCGCGTCCAGGGGCCGCTCGGTAGACTCACGTCATACCCACGCCGCCCGCCGACCCGGTACCGCCGGGTCCGACGACTGGAGCCCATCCGCATGGTCCACACCGCCCTCATCCCGTGGCTCGACCCCGAGACGATCATCGGCGGCGCCGGGCCGTGGGCACTGCTCGTCGTGTGCGGCATCATCTTCGCCGAGACGGGCCTGCTCGTCGGGTTCCTGCTGCCCGGCGACACCCTCCTCGTGATCTCGGGGCTGCTCTCGCACCCGCTGCCCGGTTCGCCCGAGGGCGTCTTCGGCATCAGCGTCTGGTGGGTGTCGCTGCTCATCGGACTCGCCGCGTTCATCGGCGGCGAGGTCGGCTACCTCATCGGCCACAAGGCCGGCCCGGCGATCTTCGAACGAAAGGAATCGGGCCTGTTCAGCGTCAAGAACGTCGAACGCACGAACGCCTTCTTCGACCGGTTCGGCGCCCTCGCGGTCATCCTCGCGCGCTTCGTGCCGATCGTGCGCACCTTCACCCCCGTCGCCGCAGGCGTCGGCCACATGCACAAGGGCAAGTACACGCTCTACAACCTCGTCGGCGCCGTGCTCTGGGGCTTCGGACTCACGATGTTCGGGTACGCGATCGGCTTCATCCCCCCGATCGCCGACTTCGTCAAGGAGTACATCGACCTCATCCTGCTCGCCGCGGTCGGCGGCACGGCCATCGTGACGCTCTGGCACTACCTGCGCGAGCGGTCGAAGGCGAAGAAGGCCGCCGCCGCCGGCGAAGACGTCGTCACCGACGAGACCGAGGCCGCCGAGCTCGTGCTCGACGCCGACGTCTTCGAGCGGGGCCCCAAGCACGACGAGCACTGACGGGGATGCCTCGGCCGAGGCATTCGCTCGCCTGAACCGCGCCTCGCGGCTTCAGCCCGCGTACCACCCGCTCGGCGCGACCTCGGTGCCCATCCGCGGCACGTACTGGTCGAAGTATACGCGCGAGATGAGCTCGCGACGGCTGCGCACCCCAGCCTTCTCGAACACCGACTTCAGGTGGTCCTGCACGGTGTAGGCCGAGACGTGCATGGTCGCCGCGATCTCCTTCGTCTCGACGCCCTGCAGCACGAGCCTCGTGACGTCGCGCTCGCGGGGCGTCAGCCCGAACGCGGCGACCACGAGTGCGACGATCTCGGGCGGGCGCGCCTCCTCGATCGTGATGACGACGTCGCCCGCTGCGCCGTCGGGACCGGCCAGCGGCGAGGCGTGCAGCACGAGCCAGGTGCCCGCGGCGGTGCGCACGCGCGCCCGTGGGATCGGCGAGCCGGGCACGGCGAGCATGCGCCGGGCCGCGCCGACGAGCGAGGTCACGAGGCTCAGCGGGTCGCCGCTGTGCTGGGTGGTCGCGAGCTGGGCGAGCCGCTCCTCGGCACCCAGGCTGATCTGCGAGACCTCGTCGTCGGTTCCCACGATGACGACCGCCGGCCCGCAGACGTCCGACTCGGCGACCGGTGACGCCGAGAGCCGGGTCAGCATTCCGGCGCGGACGCCGCGGGCGAACGACTCCGACAGGGTGCCGAGGAAGTCGACCTCATCGCGCGAGAACTTCGCGTCGTCCGTTCCCCGGAACATCGCGAGGCACCCCCACACGCCCGCACCGTCGCGGAACACGAGGCGGGCCTCGTCGCCGAAGCCGTAGACCGGGCGCATGAGGCGGTTCGTGCGCTCCGACCGGTCGGCGTCGACGTCGTCCGAGGCGTGCATGCCGATCGCGCGCGCCTCCGACCTGGCGAGCGCGCGGAACGAGCTCGGCTCCTCGGCCCCGTACTCGAGGAGGCCGAACAGCATGTCGTGCTCGTTGTTCGCGACGAGCGAGCCGTACTTGCGGGCGCTCGTCAGCATCATGGTCGACGGGTCGTGCGTGCCGACGCACGCGCCAACCCACGGCGTCGCCCGGCCGACGGTCTCGGTCGCCTCGGCGATGAAGTCGTCGAGGTCGAGGCCAGCGCGCGAGAGCACGTCGAGATCGCCGCGAGCGCGTTCGGCGCGCAACCGGTTGTGCATGCGATCAGTATGCGCCCGCCGGCCCCCGCCGCGATATCCCAGAACACTGGGATCCGGAAATCCCCCCACAACTGGGATGGCTCGGGGCCGGCGCCGTTCGCAGGCTTGGATCCGTGACCACCACGATCCACTCCGAGCCCGTCGACGAGCGCGGCGATCTCGTGCACGCCGACGACGCGACCGCGCAGCTGTGCCTCGCGTTCGTGCGCCTCGAGCACGACATCGTCGACCGCGGGCTGCCGCTGACCGCGCTGCGCCGGCTTCGCGTGCACAACGCGTCGGCCGAACCCGCCGACGAGCTCGTGGGCATCCTCGCCGAGCGACTCGGCGACGCGACCCGCGACGTCCGCGTCGAGGTCGTCGCCGACGAACGCGAGCGGCCCGCGGGCATGCTCGTGCGACTCGAGGCGACGGTGGCCGCACCCGCTCCGACCCATCACGAAGGAATCAGCATGAACCCGATCCTGACCGGCCTCGCCGCGCTGCGCGAGCTCGAGGTCGTCCTCCTGCCGGGCGACACCGGCTACGACGACGCCTGCCGCCCGTGGAACCTGGCCGTCTCGCAGCGGCCGGCCGCCGTCGCCGTGCCGCGCACCGTCGCCGAGGTCGTCGCCGCCGTCACGGCGGCCGGCGCCGACGGACTGCGGATCGCGCCGCAGAGCACTGGCCACGCGGCATCCGCCATCGCCGGCGACCACCTCGAGGAGGCGCTGCTCCTCCGCCTGCACGCCCTCACGGGTGTCGAGGTCGACCCGGCCCTGCGTACGGCGCGCGTCGCCGGCGGCACGCTCTGGCAGGACGTCGTCGCCGCGGCGGCCCCGCACGGCCTGACCGCGCTGCACGGCAGCGCGGGCGACGTCGCGGTCGCGGGCTACCTGCTCGGCGGCGGACTCTCGTTCTACGGGCGCGCGCACGGGCTGGCCGCTTCATCGGTGCGGGCGATCGAGCTCGTCACGGCCGACGGCGAGCTCATCCGTGCGAGCGCTGAGCAGCACGCCGCCCTGTTCTGGGCGCTCCGGGGCGGCGGTGGCGGCTTCGGCGTCGTCGTCGCCGTCGAGATCGACCTGCTGCCCATCGCCGACGTGGTCGCGGGAATGCTCCTGTGGGACCTCGCGGCGGCGCCGCAGGTCGCCCGCGCGTGGGCGGAGTGGACGAGCACGGTGCCCGAGTCGGTCACGACCTCGCTGCGCCTCATGCGCTTCCCGCCGCTGCCCGAGCTGCCGCCCTTCCTCAGCGGCCGCGAGCTCGTCGTCATCGACGGCGCGCTGCTCGAGGACGACGAGCGGGCGGCCGAGCTGCTCGCCCCCCTCCGCGACCTCGCACCCGAGCTCGACACCTTCGGGCGGATGCCGTCGTCGGGGCTGCTCGCGGTCCACATGGACCCGCCCGCGCCGACCCCCGGCGTCTCCGACCACGCGATGCTCGCCGGCCTTCCGGAGGCGGCGATCGACGCGCTGCTCGCCGCGGCGGGGCCCGGCGTCGAGACGCCGCTCATGATCGCGGAGCTCCGTCACCTCGGCGGGGCGCTCGCCCGCCCGCACGACGGCGCGCTCGCCCGCCTCGACGGCGCCTACGCGCTCTTCGCCGTCTCGCCCGCGCCGACCCCCGAGCTCGCCGAGCTCGGCGAGCAGGTCACCGCCGCGGTCGCCGGCGCGCTGCAGCCCTGGTCGACGGGCGGCACCTTCCCGAACTTCGCCGAACGCCCGGACGCGAGCTCGGCGTTCTCCGAGGCGGCCGACCGCGAGCGGCTCGTGCGCGTGCGCGACCTCTACGACCCGCGGCGCGTCTGGATCGCATCGCACGCGGTCGAGCGCGACTGAGCGTCGCGCGGCGGCATCGGACCCGCGAACTCGGCCACCCGCACCGAGCCGCACCCGCACGCAACCGCACGCCGAACCCGCACCCGAACCCGAACCCGAACCCGAACCCGAACCCGAACCCGAACGAAGGAAACCACCACCATGCGCACCATCCACCGCACCATCGCCGCGACGCTCGTCACCGCCGCGGCCGTCACCCTGTCGGCGCTGCCGGCGCAGGCCCACGACGGCGAACACCCGCTCGACCCCGGCCCCACGACGCCCGAGATGCGGCGCGTCGTCGCCGACGTGCGTGCCGCGACCGCCCGATTCCACGACGTCGACGCCGCGATCGCGGCGGGCTACGTGCCCGCCGGCGAATGCGCCGCGAGCCCCGACGGAGCGATGGGCTTCCACTACGTGAACCCGGCGCTCGTGCGCCCCGGCGCACCGGTCGACCCCGCCGCGCCGCCGATGCTCACCTACGGCCCGTCGCCGTCGGGCGAGCTCCGCCTCTGGAGCGCCGAGTTCTTCGAGCCCGACGTCGGCCAGCCCGTGCCGATGCTCGGCACGCGGCCGTTCGACGGCCCGATGCCCGGGCACGAGCCAGGCATGCCGACGCACTACGACCTGCACGTGTGGGTCGGAGCGCACAACCCGGCGGGCGTCTTCACGCCGTTCAACCCCGCGGTGAGCTGCTGATCGCCCTCGGCAGACGGCGCCGAGGCCCGCCTCGCATCCGCGCGGTGGGCCTCGGCCGCTTCGCGCGCGCCGGTCAGCAGTGCGAGCCCTGCTCCTGCTCCGCCCGGCCGGCGGGCTCGAGCTGGAAGGTCGAGTGCGCGACGTCGAAGTGCTCGCTGAGGCATCCCCCGAGCTCGTCGAGCAGCGCACCCGCGCGCCCCGCCTCGAAGACCTCGGGCTCGACCTCGACGTGCGCCGTGAACACCGGCTGGCCTGAGGTGATCTGCCAGACGTGGATGTCGTGCACCGCCACCACTCCGGCGGTGCCGAGCAGGTGGTCGCGGATCTCGGCGACGTCGGTGTCGGCGGGCGCGCTCTCGCTGAGCACTCGCACGACGTCGCGCAGCAGCGACAGCGCGCGCGGCACGATCAGCACCGCGATGCCGAGCGAGGCGATCGGGTCGGCCGCGTTCCAGCCGGTCAGGAGGATGACGATCGCCGCGATGATGACGAGGGCCGAGCCGATCGTGTCGCCGAGCACCTCGAGGTACGCGCCGCGCAGGTTGATCGAGTCCTTCGCTCCGCCGCGCAGCACGAGCATCGCCGCGATGTTCGCGACGAGCCCGAGCACTGCGATGACGAGCATCATGCCGCCCTGCACCTCGTGCGCCTCGCCCTCCGCGCCCGTGACGAGCCGGCCGATCGCGCGGATCGTGACGGTCACTGCGACGACGACGAGGATCACGCCGTTGATGAGCGCACCGAACACCTCGGCGCGACGGAATCCGTAGGTCTGCCGGTCGGTCGCCGGGCGGGCGGCGACGAACGCGGCGACGAGCGCGACGATCAGGCCGATGAGGTCGCTCGTCATGTGCCCGGCGTCGGCGAGCAGTGCGAGGGAGCCGCTCAGCAGGCCGCCGATGACCTGCACGAGCACGAACGCGCCGATGATCGCGATCGCGATCCAGAGTCGGGTGCGGTTCGCCGTCGCAGCGTGGTCGTGCGCGTGATCGTGTGCCATGTCGCTTCCAGCGTAGGTCGGCCGGGGCGCGCCGGGAGCGAATCGCCCCAATCAGGAATGAGTCGCGTTCTCACCGGCATGGCAGCGCACGGGGGGGGTCGCGGTCGCGGCGGGTCCCGCCCTAGGCTGCGGTGCATGCCGTCGCGCCGCACGCTCGCCATCGCCCTGACCGTCGGATGCCTCGTCGCCGCGCTCTCCGCATGCGCGGGCGGTCCCGGAGGCGGCGGCGGAGCGACGAGCGGCGCCGACGCGTCGGCGACGGCCGAGCCCGCCGCCGAGCAGCCCACGCCGCCCTCCGAGCAGTGCGGCGACACCGGCGTCGAGTCGAGCGCGATGCTGCTGCCCGTCGGCGAGGCGCTGTTCGACGTCGGCGTCGCAGGCTCCGGCACGACGACCGCGATCTTCGCGCACCAGCGGAATCAAGACGAGTGCGGATTCTGGCCGTACGCGTCGAGCCTGGCCGAGCAGGGCGTGCAGGTGCTGCTCGTCAACAACTGCGGCTACGGCGCGACCGAGTGCCCCTCCGGCGCGAACCACGTCGTCGACGACGGTGCCGACGCCCTGCTCGCGGCCGCCGACTGGGCGCGCGAGCACGGGGCGGAGCGGGTCGTCGTCATCGGTGCCTCGATGGGCGGAACGGCGGCCGTCGTCGCGGGCGGGCGGGACGGCGATGCCGCCGTCCTCGACGGCGTCGCCGACCTGTCCGGACCGATCTCGTTCCGCGGCTACGACTCGATGGACGACGCACCGGCGCTCGCGGCGCCGCTCTTCCTCGCGGTCGCCCCCGACGACTCGACCGTGAGCGTCGACGAGCTGCAGCAGCTCGCCGACGCGAGCGCGAGCGACGACGTGACGATCGTCGGCGACGGGGTCGGCCACGGGTGGGCGATGCTCACCACCGGCACGGCGTTCAACGAGTTCGCCGACCGGTTGACGACGTTCGTCACCGGGTGACGTCGGGCTTGGGCAGGGGCATCCGCTATTCGGCGGGAATGACGCCCGCCGCGATGCGCTCGAGCTCGGGGATGAGCGCCTCGAACGCCCGCGCCCGGTGGCTGATCGCGTTCTTCTGCTCGGGCAGCAGCTCGGCGGCCGTCACCTCGTGCCCCTCGGGCTCGAACACGGGGTCGTAGCCGAATCCGTGCGAGCCGCGCGGCTCGTAGGCGAGCGAACCTCGCCAGAGTCCCTCGGCGACGAACTCCTCGTCGGCATCGGCGTCCCGGAGCACGGCCGACGGCACGACGACCGCGATCGTGCAGTGGAAGGCCGCGCCGCGATTCGGCCGGCGCACGTCGCCGAGCTGCGCGAGCAGCAGCCGCACGTTCTCCTCGTCGCCGGCGCGCTCGCCCGCCCAGCGGGCTGAGAAGATGCCGGGGGCGCCGCCCATGACGTCGACCGTGATACCCGAGTCGTCGGCGAGTGCGATGCGCCCGGTGTGCTCCGCCGCGGCGCGAGCCTTGATGAGCGCGTTCTCGGCGAAGCTCGTGCCGTCCTCCACGGGCGACGGGCCGTCGTAGGCGAGCACCGTGAGTCCCGGCATCCGCTCACCCAGGATGCGCTGGAACTCGGCCACCTTGTGCGCGTTGTGGGTGGCGAGCACGACCTCGAGCGCACCCGATGCGGCCGTGGCGTTCGCCCCGGTCACGCGCGCTCCCCCGCCGCCTCGGCGAGCGCGGCGCGCTGCAGCTCGGTGAGCGATGCGGTGCCGGCGAGGGCGAGGTCGAGCAGCGAGTCGAGCTCGCGCCGGTCGAACGGCGCACCCTCGGCGGTGCCCTGCACCTCGACGAAGAGCCCGCGCCCGGTGGCGACGACGTTCATGTCGGTCTCGGCGCGCACGTCCTCGACATAGGCGAGGTCGAGCATGGGGACGCCGTCGATGATGCCGACCGACACGGCCGAGACGGTGTCGATGAGCGGAGTCGCCTTCTGCCCGATGAACTTCTTGTCGCGGGCCCACTCGATGGCGTCGGCGAGCGCGACGTACGCGCCCGTGATCGCGGCGGTGCGCGTGCCGCCGTCGGCCTGCAGCACGTCGCAGTCGATCACGATCGTGTTCTCGCCGAGCGCCTTGGTGTCGATGACGGCGCGGAGGCTGCGACCGATGAGGCGGCTGATCTCGTGGGTGCGCCCGCCGATGCGGCCCTTCACGCTCTCGCGGTCGTTGCGGGTGTTCGTCGAGCGGGGCAGCATCGCGTACTCCGCCGTGACCCAGCCCTTGCCCTTGCCGGTGAGCCAGCGCGGCACGCCGTTCGTAAAACTCGCGGTGCACAGCACCTTCGTGCCGCCGAACGAGATGAGGGCGCTGCCCTCGGCATGGGCGCTCCAGCCGCGCTCGATGGTCACCTCGCGCAGCTGGTCGGGCGCGCGCCCGTCGGCTCGGACGATCGGGGTGGCGGATGCCTCGGTCATGCGTTGTTCTCCTGTCGAAGCCGTGCGCGGTCGGGAAGGGGGATGACGCCCGTCTGCACGAGCTCGACGCTCGGGATCTCGGGGGCGATCAGTCGGTGTGCGAGGTCGAGGAAGGCGCTCGTCGAACGACCGGTCGCCTCGTAGCGGTAGCTGGGCGGCGTCGGGTCGCGCCGCTCCATGCCCGTCGAGACGAGCACGCGGTAGACGTCGTTCGCGGTCTCGACGTCGCTCGAGACGAGGGTGACGCCCTCGCCCATGACGTACGAGATGGCGCCTTTCAGGAACGGGTAGTGGGTGCAGCCGAGCACGAGCGTGTCGATGTCGGCGCGGCGCAGCGGCGCGAGGTACTCCTCGGCGACGGCGAGCAGTTCGTCGCCCGTCGTGATGCCCGCCTCGACGAACTCGACGAAACGGGGGCACGCCTGCGAGAAGAGCTCGAGGTGGGGTGCCGCGGCGAACGCGTCGTCGTACGCTCGCGACGAGACGGTGCCCTGGGTGCCGATCACGCCCACCCGGCCGGTCTTCGTCGCCGCGACCGCCCGGCGCACGGCGGGCTGGATGACCTCGACCACGGGCACGTCGTAGCGCTCGCGCGCGTCGCGCAGCATCGCCGACGAAGCCGTGTTGCACGCGATCACGAGCATCTTCACGCCCTGCGCGACGAGGTCGTCGAGCACGGCGAGCGCGTAGCCGCGCACGTCGGCGATCTTCTTCGGCCCGTAAGGCGAGTGCTCGAGGTCGCCGATGTACAGGATCGACTCGTTCGGCAGCTGGTCCTTCACCGCGCGGGCGACGGTGAGGCCGCCGACCCCTGAGTCGAAGATCCCGATCGGTGCGTCCGTCACGAGGTTCAAGCTTAGGCGAGCGGGCCGGTCGCGTAGGCCTCGCGGATGGCGCGCGCCAGTCTCGTCGTCGCCGGATGCCGCCACGATCGGTGCCAGGCGAGGTGCACCTCGATCGGCGGCGCATCGGTGAGCTCGGCGAACACGATGCCCGGCCTCGGGTACTGGTGGGTCGTGGCCGCCGCCGTGACGCCGATGACCTCGCCGGCGGCGATGAGGTCGAGCCAGTCCTCGAAGTCGGTCGTGTCGGTGATGCGGGGGGGTTCGAGCCCGGCGTCGGACCACAGCGAGGTCGTGGTCGTGCCCGTGTACCGGTCGACCGCGACGACGAACGGCGTGAGGTCGGCGAGTGCGACCCGCGACCGGTCGGCGAGCTCGTGGTCGACCGGCATCGCCACGTAGCGGCGTTCGTGGCCCACGACCTCGTCGACGACGTCGGGCACGCGCACGTCGCCGCGGATCACGGCGAGGTCGACCCGGCCGTCGGCGAGGCCGGCGTCGCGCCGGTTGATGCGGCTGAGCCGCAGCGGCTCGTCGGGGTGCGCGCGGTTCCACGCGCGGAGCACGGCGGTCGTGTGCGCCCCGAGGGCCGCCCACGAGTAGCCGAGTCGCACCTGGGACCGTTCGCCTCGCAGCTCCGCGACCGCACGGTCGAGCTCGGCGTTCAGCCGGCGGGCCGTGCCCGCGAAGGCGGCGCCCGCGGCCGTCGGCTCGACCCGGCGGGTGGTGCGGTGCACGAGCGGGGTGCCGAGCTCGTGCTCGAGCGCCGCGATCGCCCGCGAGACGGCCGCCTGCGAGAGCCCGAGGCGCGCCGCGGCCGCGGTGAACGAGCGCTCCTCGTCGAGTGCCACGAGGACCCGGAGGTGGCGAAGCTCGACATCCATGCGTCTAGCGTATCGATCGTCCGTGATTGCATTTCACTTCGAACACAATGCGACCTAGCGTCGAATCATGGAATCGACACGCGCGGCGAGCCTCGCCATGGTCGGCAGCGCGACCTCGGTCGCCGTCGGCGCCGCGATCGGCGCGACCGTCTTCCCGATCGTCGGGCCGGCCGGTGTCGTCGCCCTGCGCCAGGCGGTCGCCGCGATCGCGACGCTCGCCGTGGCCCGCCCCCGGCTCCGCGCGATCGGCTGGCGCCGCCTGCGCCCCGCCGTGCTGCTCGGCGCGGTGCTCGTCGTCATGAACCTCTCGCTCTACGCCTCGATCAGCCGGGTCGGCCTCGGCCTCGCGGTCACCCTCGAGTTCCTCGGCCCCCTCGCGGTCGCGCTCGTCGGTTCGCGCCGGCGGCTCGACCTCGCCTGCGCACTCGGAGCGGGGCTCGGCGTCGTGCTGCTCACCGGCACGGTCGCCGGCCTCGACCCGCTCGGCATCGCCTTCGGATTCGTCGCGGCGGGCGCCTGGGCGGCCTACATCGTCATCGGCCAGCGGGCCGCGCTCGCGCTGCCGGGCCTCACCGCGACCGCGGTCGCGAACACCGCCGCCGCAGCGGCCACCTCGCCGCTCCTCGTACTCGCGCTCATCGGGCTCGACCCGGCGGAGCTTCCGCGCGTGCTCCTCGTCGGGGTCGCGGTCGGCCTGCTCTGCTCGGCGCTCCCCTACGCGATCGACATGTGGGCACTGCGACGCGTCTCGAGAGCCAGGTTCGGCGTGCTGCAGAGCCTGCACCCGGCCGCGGCGACGCTCTTCGGCTTCCTCATCCTCGGGCAGACGCTCACCGGATGGCAGCTCGCGGGCATCGCGCTCGTGATGCTGAGCAACGTCGTCGCGACCGCACGCCCCGCCGACGCATCCGGCCCGCCCGACGCCGCGTCGCCGCGACCGGGGTCGCGTCGGCTCCGGCTAGGCTCGGGGGCGTGACCGGCTCAGCTGCCCTCTTCACCGACCGCTACGAACTGACGATGGTCGATGCCGCCCTGCTCGACGGCACCGCCCACCGCGAGAGCCTCTTCGAGGCGTTCGCGAGACGCCTGCCCGACGGACGCCGCTACGGCGTCGTCGCCGGCACCGGGCGCCTGCTCGAACTCGTCCAGCGGTTCCATTTCGAAGACGCCGAGCTCGAGTGGCTGCGCGAACAGGAGATCGTGCGGCCCGCGACGCTCGACTGGCTCGCCGACTACCGGTTCACGGGCGACATCTGGGGGTATCGCGAGGGCGAGGCGTACTTCCCGGGCTCGCCGCTGCTCACCATCCAGGCGTCGTTCGCCGAGGCCGTCATGCTCGAGACCGTGGTGCTCTCGACGCTCAACTACGACTCCTCCATCGCGAGCGCCGCAGCACGCATGGTGTCGGTCGCACTCGGCCGACCGATCGCCGAGATGGGTTCACGTCGCACGAGCGAACGCTCGGCGATCGCCGCCGCGCGCGCCGCCTACATCGCCGGGTTCGACGCGACCTCGAACCTGGAGGCCGGCCGCACCTGGGGCATCCCGACGATGGGCACCGCGGCGCACGCCTTCACGCTCCTCCACGACAGCGAGGAAGACGCGTTCCGCGCCCAGGTGGCCGCATTCGGCCCGAAGACGACCCTCCTCGTCGACACGTACGACATCACCCGCGGCGTCGAGCTCGCCGTGCAGGTCGCCGGTCCCGAGCTCGGCGCGGTGCGCATCGACTCGGGCGACCTGCCGACGGTCGTCGCCGCGGTGCGCGAGCAGCTCGACGCGCTCGGGGCGGTCGATACGAAGATCACCGTGACGAGCGACCTCGACGAGTTCACGATCGCGGGGCTCTCGGGCGCACCGGTCGACTCGTACGGCGTCGGCACCGCCGTGGTCACCGGCTCGGGCTTTCCCGCCGCAGGCATGGTCTACAAGCTCGTCGCCCGCAAGGACGACGCGGGCGAATGGGTGCCGGTCGCGAAGGCCTCGACCCAGAAGGCGAGCGTGGGCGGACGCAAGAACGCCGCCCGCAGGCTCGACTCGACCCGTACCGCTCGCGAGGAGCTCGTGTTCGTGGGCGACGGGCCCGACGGCGAGGCCGAGTTCGAGGCGGGCGACCGGCTCCGCCCGCTCATGGTCCAGCTGGTCGCGAAGGGCGAGCCCGACCCGGCGCACCTCGGTCCGGCCGGCACGGCCGCTGCGCGGGCGCACCGCGCCGAGGTCATGCAGGAGCTGCCGATCGAGGCGTTCCGCCTCGGCCGCGGCGAGCCGGTGATCCCGACGAGCTACCGCTGAAGAAGGTGCGCGCCTACGAGCGACGCATCTTCTCGTAGATCTCCTTGCAGGTCGGGCACACCGGGAACTTCTCGGGGTCGCGACCCGGCGTCCACTTCTTGCCGCAGAGCGCCTTGACCGGCTTGCCGGTGAGCGCCGACTCGAGGATCTTCTCCTTCTGCACGTAGTGCGAGAAGCGCTCGTGGTCGCCCGGCTCGATGGCCTCGTCCTCGAGGAGCTTCTCGAGTTCGCGGTCGAGGACGTCGGTGCCGCCGCCCGGCTGGCCGGGGTCGGCGATGCTGGCGCGCACGCTGTGGATCATGACGAAGAGTCTACGCGCGGCTCAGGCGCGGATGGCCGCGGCGAGCGTCTCGGGGCCACGGGCGTCGAACACGCGTCCGCCCCACCACACGCCGATCGCGAGTGCGCCGAGCCCGAGGCCGACGCCGGCGGCGAACGCCGCCGCATGCCACGACGGGTCGACGAGCACGCCCATCGCGGCGAAGATCAGGGCCGGAGCCGCGATGAGGACGGAGGCGAGCATCGTGAGCGACTGCACGAGTGCCGTGAGCCCGCCCGTGGCCTGGGGCTGCTGGAACGGGCTGTCGCCCGGCTTCACCGCAGGATAGGGGAACCGCGCGGACGCGACCGAGCCGACTCCGAGCCCGGCGAGCAGCAGCGCGGTGCTCACGCCGAGCAGCGACGGCAGGAGGCGCCAGTCGTCGAGCACGAAGACGGTGACCGCGCTGCCGAGGCCGATCACGAGGACGCCTGCGAGGAGCACCGGCACCAGCCGGCCGAACCGGTCGGAGACCCCGCGCACCCCGGACACGACGTGCAGCCAGATCGCGGTCGAGTCGTACGCGGTGTCGTTGTGCAGGCTCCAGCCGAGGAACAGGCACATGAGCGGCACCGGGATGAGCCCGAGGTACTGGGTCGGCACGCCGGCGACGCCGAGCGGCACCATCACGAGCACGGGCACGATCGGGATCATCACGACCGACACCCAGTAGCGGGCGTCGCGGAACCAGTACGTGAAGCTGCGGGCGGCGACGGCGCCCGTCGCGCCGTGCGGCATCCGATCGAACCAGCCGAGCCCGCGATAGCTCTTCGCCGAGGCCTCGCGGCCGGGCGTGACGAGCATCTTCGCGACGAGCGCCTGCCAGGCGAGCCAGACGGCGCCGAGCGTGGCCGCGGCGATGAGGAGTTCGAGCACGGCCGGACCCCACGCGCCGGCCGAGGCGTCGCCGGGCACCGCGAAGGCGGCGCCGAACGGCGTCCAGCCGAGGAATCCGCCGAGGGTCGAGAGGATGCTCTGCCCCGAGTTCGCCCAGTCGAGGGTCGCGATCGCGACGATGATGGGCGAGAGCATGACGATGAGCAGCAGGCCGATGACGCCGAGCAGTTCGCGGGCGCGTCGCGTCGACAGCAGGAACGATGCGAGCGCGGTCGTCACCCGGGCCAGGAGCAGGCAGGTCGCGAACGCGAGCGCGGCGGAGATGAGCGCGAGCAGGGTCTCGGCGACACCGCGCGACCAGGTGACGACGGTGCCGAGCAGCACGATGCCGAGCACGAGCGCCGGGATGCCGACGAGCCCGGCGACCGCGAGGCTCAGCGCGAGCGTGCGGTCGGGCAGGCCGAAGAGCGCGAACTTGCGCGGGTCCATCGTGTCGTCGGTGCCGAACACGAGCGGGAACACGATGAACCCGACCATCGTCGCCGACCCGGCGATGACGAGCGCGTTGCGGATCGTCTCGACGTCGCCGACGACGCGCAGCGCGACGAGCGAGAGGAACAGGACGATCGCGAGCCCGAGCCCGTAGACGAGCCCGACGACGATGCCGACGACCTGCCAGGTGCTCCGTTTGAAGATGTTCGCCAGCAGGCGCAGTTTCAGTCCGAGAAACTGTGCAACCATTCCATGCCTTCCGCAGCCTTGCGCCCGCCCGCGAGCTCGACGAATCGGTCTTCGAGCGTCTGGCCGGCGCGCACCTCGTCGAGGGTGCCGGAGGCGAGCACGCGGCCCGAGACGATGATGGCCGCCGAGTCGCACACCCGCTCGATGAGATCCATGCCGTGGCTCGAGAGCACCACCGTGCCGCCGCCCGCGACGTACCGTTCGAGGATCTCGGTGAGGTTCGCGGCCGACACCGGGTCGACCGACTCGAAGGGCTCGTCGAGCACGAGCAGCCGGGGCGAGTGGATCAGCGCGCACGCGAGCGCGATCTTCTTCGTCATGCCGGCCGAGTAGTCGGCGACGAGCCGGTCGACCGCGTCGTCGAGCCCGAATGCGGAGATGAGGTCGGCGCTGCGATCGCGCACCGTGCGGTTGTCGAGCCCGCGGAGCACGCCCGAGTAGTAGAGCAGCTGGCTGCCGGTCAACCGATCGAACAGGCGCAGGCGGTCTGGCAGCACGCCGGTCACGCGCTTCGCGGCGCGCGGGTCGGCCCAGGCGTCGATGCCGTGGATGGCGACCGTGCCGGCGTCGGGCCGCAGCAGGCCCGTGACCATCGAGAGCGTCGTCGTCTTGCCCGCGCCGTTCGGCCCGACGATGCCGAAGAACGACCCCGCGCGCACCGAGAGGCTGATGCCGTCGACCGCCGTGTTCTCGCCGAAGCGCTTCACGAGGCCGGAGATCTCGAGCACGCGCGGCGCATCGACGGGCGGCGCCGGCCGCGCCACCCGGAGGGTGCGCTTCTTGCGCGGCGCCGTCGACTTCTTCGCGGGGATCACGGTCACGGCCTGGGCAGCGATGGTCGGTGCGGATGCCTCGGCGGCGGGTGCGTCGTCGAGCACGCCGTCGGCGCCGGGCGCCTCGGCGGGCGAGGTCTCGGCGAGTGCCGCCGAGCCGTCGGGGTCGACCGCGTCGGCAGGCGGCGTCGTGACGCCTGCGGCGGGCGCTTCGTCCGATTCGTGGACCAGCACCTCCGTCGCCGCGGTCGCCGCCGTCGCCGCCGTGCGCTTGCGTTCGGTGGTCGCCTCCAGGTCGAACGCCCCGTCCTTCGCCGGGGCCTCCGCGGGCTCGACGGCGGGGGCCGCGGCGTCGCCGCCCTTGCGCGGGCCGCGTTCGGCGGCGGTGGTCTCAGTGGTGAGCGAGGCCGCCACGCGCTGCGACTGGCGATGCGCCGACGCCGACGCGGCGGCGCGATTGCGCGTCTCGGCGGCGCTCGCGACGCTCGAGGACCGGGTGGCCCCCGTCGATCGCGCGGCCGCGCTCCGCGCCGAGCTCGCCGAGGCCGACGCGGCGCGGGAGGCACCGCTGCGCTTCGATCCGGACGCCTCGGCCGTCGTGCTCGAGGGCGGCTCGCCCTCGGCCGCCGCGGCTGCCGCGGCGGCAGCGGCGGCCTTGTTGGCCTTGCGCGTCGCTGCGGCCTTCTTCGCTGCCGCCGAACGTGCCGCCGAACGCTCGGCGGGCGTCATCGCCGCGGTCTTCGACCTCGCGGAGGCCGGCTTCGCGCCGCCCTCCTTCGAGCCGGCCGGCTTCGCAGTTGCACCCTTCTCGGAGCCCGCCTTCGAACCGGCCGATGAGCCGGCGCTCGTCGAGCGGGCGCCGGAGCCGCCGGTCGACCCGGTCGGGGCACCACCCTGCTCGGACGCCCCCGCACCGGTGCCTTCGACAGCTTCGTCGTCGTGGTCGGAACGCGAAACGGAAGTCACCAAGCCAACCTACCAATGACCGCCCGTCGAGCGCGCCCCCGCCCTCGGCGGCGCTTTCTGTGCATTGCCTGTGCGTCGTATCACGATCCGACTACGACCGTCCGGCCCGAATGGCCCGTTCGGCAGGCGCCCCGATAGTCTGTAGTCCGGCATAACGGCGTGTCCATATGTGAACTTCCGGATGAACTCCGGGCGAATTCCTCGGTTCGAGGCCGCCCGGTGGGGGCGTCCGACCACCGAAGGAGATGCAGTGACCACCCAGATCGTGATTCTCGCGGCCGGCATGGGGAGCCGACTCGGGCGATCCCTCCCCAAGCCGCTCACCGAACTCAGCGACGGCCGCACCATCATGCGCCAGCAGTTCGACAACATCGAGCACGCGTTCGGCGGCACCGCCGACGTGACGATCGTCGTCGGCTACAAGCTCGAGCACATCATCGAGGCGTTCCCGCAGGCGTCGTTCGTGTACAACGAGGAGTACGACCAGACGAACACCTCGAAGTCGCTCATGCGCGCCCTCGCCGCGTCGCAGCAGGGCGGCGTGCTGTGGATGAACGGCGACGTCGTGTTCGACCCGGCGATCCTCGACCGGGCCCTTCCGCTCATCGCGCGCGACCAGTCCTTCGTCACGGTGAACACCGCGAAGGTCTCCGATGAAGAGGTGAAGTACACGACGAGCGCCGAGGGCTACATCAAGGAGCTCTCGAAGACCGTCAAGGGCGGCCTCGGCGAGGCGGTCGGCATCAACTACATCTCGAGCCGCGACAAGGCCACGTTCCTCGCGCACCTGCAGCGCGTCGGCGACCAGGACTACTTCGAGCGCGGTCTCGAGCTCGCGATCGAGCACAACGGCCTCCTCGTCGAGCCGATGGACGTCTCCGACCTCTACGCGGTCGAGATCGACTTCGCCGAAGACCTGGAGCGTGCGAACCACTTCGTGTGACCTGCAGCACACAGCGCAATGACGAAGAGCGGATGCCTCGAGGCATCCGCTCTTCGTCGTTCAGGGCACGTCAGGCGAGGGTGCGCGCGACGCCCGCCCGTGACAGCGAGCGCGCGATCACACGACCGAGCCAGGTGAAGACCACGGGGCTCAGCGTGAACATCGCGAGGTAGAGCACCCAGAACCAGGGCGCGTAGTGCTCGGGGCCGAGCGCGACGAACGTTCCGGCCGCGAGCGCGAGCCCCGATCCGCCGGCTGCGGCGTAGAACAGCCACGGCGACCACGAGCGGTAGCGCGTGACGAAGAACGGGAGTTCGAGGAGCGCGCCGACGAGCAGGCCCGTGAGCAGGAACCGCCAGATCCACTGCGGCGCGAACGCGGCGCCAACGAGCCCCGCGATGAACCCCGTGAGGATGCCGACCCCCGGGCGCTTCAGCAGTGCGAGTGCGACGGCGCTCGGCAGGAAGTGCGAGCCGATCGTGATGCCGTAGAGCATGGGCGCGATGCCCGCGATGAGGCCGGCGAAGTAGCCGGCTCCCGCGGCGAACAGGCCGCCGCCGACGCCGATCGCGGCGCAGCTCAGAATGACGCGGGTGCTGGTGCGGTGCACGGGTGCGCGGCTCCTCTCGACCGGGCTCGGCAGGTCGCCACCCGTCCGCATCAAATCTACCCCGCCCGGGCATCTACGATGAGATGCGTGACGAGCACCGCACCGGTCGCCTACGGCGACGCCCATCCGCTCCAGCGGACGCCGTGGGCGCGGTACCGGCACGCGCTCTGGCTGCTCACGACGCGCGACCTCAAGGTGCGCTACTCGACCTCGGCGCTCGGCTACGTGTGGTCGGTGCTCGACCCGCTGCTCATGGCGGGCATCTACTACTTCGTGTTCACGATCGTGTTCCAGCGGCTGAGCGGCACCGAACCGTACATCGTGTTCCTGCTGTCGGCGCTCCTGCCGTGGATGTGGTTCAACGGAGCGGTGTCCGACTCGACGCGCGCGTTCCTGAAGGATGCGAAGCTCGTTCGGTCGACGATGATCCCCCGCACGATCTGGGTCAACCGCATCGTGCTCGCGAAGGGCATCGAGTTCCTGCTCGCGATCCCGGTGCTCGCGCTGTTCGCGATCGTGTTCCGCGCGACCGTCTCGTGGGAGCTCGTGCTCTTCCCGCTCGGGATCGCACTGCAGGCGCTGCTCACGGTCGCCGTGTGCCTCATCGTCGCGCCGCTCGTCGTGTTCTTCCGCGACCTCGAGCGCGCGGTGAAGCTCATCCTGCGGTTCCTGTTCTACGCGTCCCCGATCGTCTACGGCGTCTCGAACCTGCCGGCCGACCTGCGCCCGTGGGCCGCCTTCAACCCGCTGTCCGGCATCTTCAGCCTCTACCGCGCCGGGTTCTTCCCGGGCGAGCTCGACTGGTTCTCGGTCGCGGTGTCGACCGGAATGTCGCTCGTGCTGCTCGCGCTCGGGCTGTGGGTGTTCCGTTCGTGCGAGCGTCAGGTGCTGAAGGAGATCTGATGACGGAAGCCACCACCGCCGTCTCCCCCGGCGCCGCCGCCCCGCCACCGCCGACCGCGATCCGCACGGAGGGCCTCGGCATCCGGTTCCGACGCAACCGCCGCGGCCGCCGTTCGTTCAAGGACCTGTTCGCCGGCAAGCGCCGCCGCAACCGGCCGGGCGAGTTCTGGGCGCTCCGCGACGTGTCGATCGAGGTGCGCCCCGGCGAGGCCATCGGCGTCGTCGGACGCAACGGCCAGGGCAAGTCGACGCTCCTGAAGCTCGTGGCGGGGGTCATGCTGCCCGACGAGGGCACGGTCGAGATCACGGGCGGCGTCGCGCCGCTCATCGAGATCACCGGCGGGTTCGTCGGCGAGCTCACGGTGCGCGACAACGTGTACCTGACCGCGGGCCTGCACGGCATGACGCGGGCGCAGATCGATGCGAAGTTCGACGAGGTCATCGGGTTCGCCGAGATCGGCGACTTCCTCGAGACGCCGTACAAGCACCTCTCGAGCGGCATGAAGGTGCGCATCGCCTTCGCGGTGATCTCGCAGCTCGAGGAGCCGATCCTGCTCGTCGACGAGGTGCTCGCCGTGGGCGACGCCGCGTTCCGCGAGAAGTGCTATCGGCGCATCGACGAGCTGCTCGCCGGCGGCCGCACCCTCTTCTTCGTCTCGCACAACGAGCGCGACCTGCGCCGGTTCTGCACGCGCGGTCTCTACCTCGACAAGGGCAGGCTCGCGCTCGACGCGCCCATCGACGAGGTGCTCGAGCAGTACAACAAGGACTACGGCACGAAGAAGTAGCGACGCTCGCGCGGTCGAGGAGCGCGCGACGGTGGGCCTTGTGCCTCGGGAGCCGTCTCGCAGAGCTCAGGCGAGTGCGTCGCGCTCGATGATCGCCCGGATCGCGGCGGCGTCGTTCGCCGTCTCGGTCACGACCTGCGGCGCGTCGAGGAGTTCGCGCAGGTGCTCGGGCACCTCGGGCGTCCGCCCGATCGCCTCCTCCACGATGTCGGGGAACTTGGCGGGCTTCGCGGTCTCGAGCACGAGCATCGGGATGCCTCGTTCGAGATTCCGACGCGCGACGGCGAGCCCGTCGGCCGTGTGGGGGTCGACGACCACGCCGTAGCGCTCGTGGGTCTCGCGGATCGCGGCGACCCGGTCGGCGTGCGTGCTCGAGCCGCTCACGAACCCGAACTCGCCGGCGAAGCGCTCGCGTTCTGCCGACAGGTCGAGCACGCCGTCGCGTTCGAGGCCAACCCAGGCCTCGCGGAGCCGCTCGGGGTCGCGCCCGAGCACCTCGAACACGAACCGCTCGAAGTTCGACGCGCGGGAGATGTCCATCGAGGGGCTCGACGTCGCGAGGGCCTCGACGCCGGCGCGCGGCCGGTACACGCCCGTGCGGAAGAACTCGTCGAGCACGTTGTTCTCGTTCGTCGCGAGCACGAGCCGGCGGATCGGCACGCCCATGCAGCGGGCGAGGTAGCCCGAGAAGATGTTGCCGAAGTTGCCCGACGGCACGGTGACGTCGATGCGTTGCGCAGCGCGCTCGGCCTCGGGCAGCGCATCGGTGACGCGCAGCCACGCCCAGACGTAGTAGACGACCTGCGCGCAGACGCGTGCGAAGTTGATCGAGTTGACCGCGCCGATGCGATAGCGCCGCTTGAACTCGGCATCGCCGGCGATCTGCTTCACGAGGTGCTGGCAGTCGTCGAAGTCGCCCGCGACGGCGATGTTGTGGATGTTCTCGTCGGTGAGCGAGTACATCTGTGCGCGCTGGAACCGGCTCATGCGCCCCTGCGGCGACAGCATGAACACCGCGATGCCGCGCTTGCCGCGCAGCGCGACCTCGGCGGCCGAGCCGGTGTCGCCCGACGTCGCGCCGAGGATGTTGAGGGTGGCGCCGTCGTGGGCGAGGGCGTACTCGAGCGCCTGCCCGAGGAACTGCATCGCCATGTCCTTGAAGGCGAGCGTCGGCCCCTCCGAGAGCCCCACGAGCGCGAGCTCGTCGTCGAGGCGCCGGATCGGCACGATCTCGTCGCGGTCGAACAACGCCGGGTCGTAGGCGGCGCGGCAGAGCCGTTCGAGGTCGTCGCGCGGGACGCCGTCGGCGTAGCGGCCGATCACCTCGATCGCGAGGCCGGCGTAGTCGAGCCCGCGCCACGCCTCGAGCTCGGCAGCCGACACCTGCGGCACCGTCTCGGGCACGACGAGACCCCCGTCGGGTGCGAGGCCCTCCACCAGGATCTCGGAGAACGGCGACGGCTGCATGCCGCCGCGGGTCGAGACGTACTTCACGGCGCTCCTCCGGGATCGGTGCGGAACTTCGATCGTATCGAGGATCGGCCGAGTGCGACGGCGGGTGACGCGGATGCCCCGAGCCGTCGACCGGCCCGAGGCATCCGTTCCCGCTCCGCCGTCCGTCGTCAGTCGGTGTCGCAGATGAAGTTCTCGAAGTGCCCGGGCGTCGACGAGAACGCCTTGCCCGAGTTCTCCTTCAGGTCCTTCGTGTAGACGATCGCCGCCTCGCGATACGCCGACCCGCTCGCGGACTGCACGTCGGCGAGGGTCGGTGCCCCGTCGAAGTCGGCGCGGGCGCCGGTCACGTAGGCGAGCTTCTCGAGCCCGAGCAGGTTGTTCGGGTCGAGCTTGCGCACGTTGTTCCATCCGCCGTAGGCCGCGTTGCAGGCCGTGTAGAGGTTGTACGCGCCGTTCCAGTCGAGCAGCTTGTCGCCGTCGTTCGGGCCGTTCGCCGAGACATCCGCCTGCAGCACGTCGCGGTCCCAGCCGCCGTACAGCCAGTCGGTGCCGTGGTGGTGCTGCCTGGTCTCCGCGCCGGCGTTCTCCGGCGCGGTGTCGGCGTACGCGGCGACCATCGTCTGCCACACGGCCGGGTCGGTGCCCGGTCGCGGCTGGTAGTCGAGGACGTCGGCGCCCGCCTCGGCCGCGGACTGGCCGTGACCGCCGAACAGCACGTCGATCCACTCGCCGTCCTCGCCCGGGTCGTTGCGGCCCGGCAGGTCGGGGCTGCCGACCGTCGGGTCGCCGCGACCGCCCCACATCACGTCGGCGCCGTCGTCGCCGTACGCGTAGTCGCCGCCGGAGTCGCCGTTCATGAGGTCGGCGCCCTCTCCTCCGTGCAGCGAGTCGTGCCCGGGCCCGCCGCGCATGCGGTCGGCACCGCCGACTTCGTGCCCGTTCTTCTCGAGCACCGAACCGTCGCGGTCGTGCGTGAGCGAGGTGCCGCGGTAGAGCGGGTGCGCCTCGAAGGGATGGAGCACCGCGTCCTGCGCGCCCGAGTCGGGACCGCCGAGGTTGATGCCGGGAGGGCCCTGGCTGTTGTGCGTGAGGAGGTCGGGATCGTCGCCGTCGCTGCCGTCGACCTCGACGAAGCGGGTCTGCACTCCGCCGCGGTCGCCCACCATCGCGTCTTCGCCGTCGCCGCCCCACATGGTGTCGTCGCCGAGCTCGCCGAACTGGTCGTCGTCGCCGTCCTCGCCGAACAGCCGGTCGTTGCCGTCCTGACCCCATTGGCTGTCGTCGCCGTCGCCGGCGCCTGCGGAGATGAGCGGGTTCGTGCCGTTGCCGCCGAAGACGAGGTCGGCGCCCCAGACCCCGGCCGCCGCCGGCGCTCCGACGTCGTAGCGGGTGACGTCGCGTTCGATCACCGCGGAGCCGTCGTCGGGCGGGTCGTTGTCGGGGTATCGCTCCTCGTAGACCGCGTAGGCGGCGGCGTCGCCCTCGCCCTCGACCGTGCGGTCGAGCTCGCCGTTGTCGCCGAGCTGGAAGTCGGCTTCGCCGTCGCCGAAGAGCCAGTCGCCCGTGTCGCGGTGGCCGGCGAGGTTCGATCCGCCGAACTGGTCGTCCTGCCCGTCGGCCTGCGCCGGGCCGACGAGGTCGGCGCCCGTGCTCGGGGAGCCGGGCAGGCCGGCCGGCACCGCCGGGAGCGCCGGCAGTACTCCGCCGACCTCGGGCGGCAGGGCGATCCCGCCGTACGCCGCGACCGGCCGGTCGCCGACGACGATGTCGGCGTCGCCGTTGCCGTGCTGGAAGTCGGCGCCGCCGTCGCCGAAGAGCGCGTCACCGCCGTCCTGGCCGAACTCGGCGTCGACGCCCGAGCCGCCGTTCAGCGTGTCGCGCCCGAACTCGCTCGGGAACGGCCCGTCGAGGTCGTGGTAGACGAGGCCGCGCCGCGTCTCGACGCCGAGCTGGCTCGTGACGTAGTGGAACTCCTCGGGCGCCGGGTCGTCGAGCTCGGGGCACGAGCTCGGGTCGAAGTCGACGCCGGGAACGTCGCGCACGACGCACGCGTTGTCACCGGCGAGCACGTCGGCGCCGCCGCCGCCCCAGAGCACGTCGCCCGTGTCGAGCTGGTCGGGGAACGACGAGCCGCCGATGACGTCGTCCTCGTCGGCGTTGCCCTCGAGCCAGTCGCCGTCCTGGTTGCCCTCCACCAGGTCGTCGTCGGCGTTGCCCTTGGCGAGGTCGTTGCCGCCCTCGCCGAACATCCGGTCGTTCTCGTCGTTGCCGGCCATGAAGTCACCGCCCGAGACCTCGGCGAGGTCGGCTCCGGTCTTGCCGGTGTCGAGCAGGGTGACCTCGCGGAAGACCCCGCCCGTGACGGGATCGGTCTGCCAGGCGTTCGGGTCATCGGGGTCGGCGTGACGCGTCAGCACCGCGTTGTCCCCCGTCATGACGTCATCGGCGCCGTTGCCCTGCATCTCGACCTCGCCCTCGTCGAGCGCGTGGTCGAATCCGTCGGGGTCGGCGAGCGGGTTGACCGGCGACGATCCGCCGATCAGGTCGTCGGCGCCGTCGGTCGAGTCGTCGGCCGTGTGGTCGCTCTCCTCGTCGAAGCCGAAGATGCGGTCCTGCCCGCCGTTGCCCTCGAGGTGGTCGTCGTGCGATCCGCCGCGCAGGGTGTCGGTGCCGTGTCCGCCGAATCCGCGGTCGTCGCCGCCCGTCGGCCAGGGGGCGGCCGCCGTGTCGAAGTCGCCCCAGATCGCGTCGCCGCCACCCACGGTGGGCGCCACGAGGCTCAGCTCCACGTCGGGCGAGCCCTGCGGGGTGCCGGGCTTCCAGCCGCCCGCGGGCGGCTCGATCTCGCGAGCCGGCGGCGCGATCGTCCCCTGGTCGCCGATGATGTCGTCGGGATCGGCACCGCCCACGAGGTGGTCGCCCGCGAGCTCGCCGAAGAGCTGGTCGTAGTCCTCGGCGCCGTAGAGCCGGTCGACGGCGTCCTGGCCGTGCAACTCATCGAGGCCCGTGCCGCCGTCGCCGATGTCGTCGCCGTAGGTGCCCACGACGAACGACGGCTCGAACGTCACGTCGTCGAGCGCGTCGAGCCTGGGATCGAACGCACCGTTGAACCCGCCGTCGACGTCGATCGAGACGTCGTCGCCGAACGTGCGGTCGTCGTCGGGCCCGCCGTACATGGTGTCGCCCGCATCGGCGCCCGCCGGGTCGTCGTGACCGCCGACGATGAGGTCGACGCCCTCCTGGCCGTGCAGCTGGTCGCTGCCTGCGTTGCCGATCACGACGTCGGCGCCGGGACCGCCGTAGCCGAAGTCGTCGTCGCCGTCGCCCCTGACCTCGTCGTCGCCGAGCTCACCGTAGAGGTGGTCGGCGCCGCCGTTGCCGTGCACCAGGTCACGACCCGCTCTGCCGTAGGCGTTGTCGGCGCCGCCCTCGCCGTAGACGCGGTCCTTGTCGGCACCGCCCGAGAGCGACGGGTCTCCGACGCCGACCGTCTCGCTCGGGTGCGCGACCCGTGCACCGGGCGCGCCGTCGATCGTCCCGTTGTCGCCGAGCACGAGGTCGTTGCCGTCGCCGCCGTCGGCCGTGTCGCCGCCCATGGTCGCGGCATCCGCGCCGTCGCCGTCGCCGATGAGCTCGTCGTTCCCGGCCTCACCGTTGATCGTGTCGGCGCCGGGTCCGCCCCACATCCGGTCGTCGTCGGGCCCGCCGTTCAGCGCGGGGTCGGCATCGGACTGGCCGTGCACCTCGTCGGCGCCGGCCTCGCCGTTGACCGCGTCGGCCCCGCGCCCGCCGTAGAGCAGGTCGGCGCCGTTCGACCCGTACAGCTTGTCTGCACCGTCTCCGCCCTGGAGCTGGTCGGCCGAGTCGTCGACACCGCTCGCGACGAGCCGGAACCCGCCGTACAGTTCGTCGGGGGCGCCGCCGCCGAAGATCACGTCGGCTCCCGCTTCGCCCTCGATGCGGTCGACGCCATCGGTGCCGGGTGCCGCCGTGCCTTCGGCCTCGACGGTGTCGTCGTCGGGCGTCGCGTCGGGCGGGTCGTCGCCGAAGAGCCGGTCGCCGCCGCTGCCGCCGAGGAGCGTGTCGGCGCCTGCGCCGCCGATGATGAGGTCGCCCGCATCGATCTTGTTGGGCTTGTCCTGGGGCGGCGTCTGGCCCGGCGGCACCGACAGCTTGTCCTTGCCGCCGCGCAGGGTGTCGTTGCCGGCGTCGCCGCGGATCACGTCGGCCGCCAGCCCGGCGTCGATGTTGTCGTTGTCACCGCCGCCGCTCAGGGTGTCGACGCCCTCGCCGCCCGTGATCGTGTCGCGCCCGCTGCCCGTACCGTCGGAGTTGTCGCCGGCTGCGGTGTTGGTTCCGTCACCGAGGTTGATCGTGTCGGCCCCGTTGCCGCCGTTGACCGTGTCGTCGCCCGAGCCCGTGATGATGCGATCATCGCCGTCGCCGAGCGTCTGCGCGTCGACCGGTGCGCTGAACGCCCACTCGCCCGCCTCGGGCGGCTCGGCCTCGGGGTTGAGGTCGCCCGGCTTGGCGCCGGCGCCCGATCCGTTGAACAGGAACGAGTCGTTGCCGCCGAGCGCGTCGATGATGCGCACACCGGCGCCCTTCTCAGTCTCGGTGTAGCCGAATGCGCTGATGCTGAACTCGTACTCGCCGCCCTGCGGTTCGGCGCTCAGCTGATGCACCGTGAACGACTCGTTCTCGACGTCCTCGAACGCCCCGCGCACGTCGGCACGACCGCCGACGTTGAGCACGACCCAGCCGCCTTCGACGCTCGCGAGATCGGGTGTCTTCGCCTCGCACGACGACGAGAACTCGAACAGCGTCACCTCGGCGAGACGCCAGCTGTCGGAGTAGCAGAACGGGCAGGGCCCGAACTCGGCGTACACCTCGAGGAAGGCGATGAGCTTGCCCTCGATGTCGAACAGGCAGATCGGCGTCTTGAACTTCGCGACGATCTCATCGATGTGCATGCGCCCGTCGGCCTCGGGGCTGTCGTTGAGATTGAGCCCGAACGTCGCGGTGATGCCGCCCTTCACGCCGGCCTCGGCGATGAAGATGTCGAGCTTCGCGCCCGCGGTGATCGTGCCCGACACCGAGAACTCGGGGATGTCCTTGCCCTCCGCGTCGAGGTCGGTGAGATAGAGGCTCTGCAGGAAGGCCTCGCCGGCCTTCGTCGCCGCGTCGAGTGCGCTGTCGACCTCACCGCCGATGATCGACTCGGCGAGCATTCGCACACCGCGCGTCGAGACGCCGCCGCCGACCTGGGCGTTCACGTCGAGCGCGCCGCCGATCGTGATGTACAGCACGCCGAAGAACGGGCCGAAGCTCTGCGTGTACTCCATGTGCACGGCGAGCGGGTCGGGCCGCCACTCGACGACGGCGCAGTCCTTGCCGAGCAGGAGGCCCACGAGGCAGGTCGGGTCGTCGAACATCGGGAAGGAGAAGTCCGACTCCCCGGCCGGCGCACCCTTCTGCCGCAGCTTGTCGAAGTCGCCGGATGTGCCGCCGAGCGCGGTGCCGACCTGGGCCTCCGGGTCGCCCGTCATCGCGGCCGAGCCTTGCACGGCCTTGAGCTTCTGATCCTGCGTGAGCGGAGCGCCACGGGCGGTCTCGGGCGAGAGCTCGAGCTCGTCGACGAGGATGAACGGCGAACCGTTCGCGAGTCCTTCGATCATCTCGAGGAAGTCGAAGAGCTGGTCGATGTCTTCGAGCAGCGACACGTCGACGACGCCGAACGCCTTCGCGAGGGTGGCCATCGTCACCGGGTCTCCTCCGAAGTACTCGGAGAGGTCGCTGATCACGGGGATCGGCGAGAACAGGAACTCCCGCACCGGCTTCGTGGGAGCGAGGATCGGGTCGAGTGTCTTCAGCACCGAGCCGAAGAGCTTGGTGAACATCTCGCCCGGCGCGACGCCGATGTTGCGCAGTTCGAGCTCGAGGTCGCCCGCGCCGGTGCCGTCGAACTCCCATGTGAGCCCGAACTCGGCGGTGAAGGTCGGCAGCGTCGTGTTGACGTTGCCGCCGTCGGCGATGCCGGTGTCGATGTCGAGGTCGAGTGCGATGCCGCCGTCGATGCGCGGCTCGGTGAGCAGGCCGCCGATGTCGCCCGAGAGGAACGACGAGATCGGGATGACGCTCGTGCAGTGCGCTCCACCGGTGACGCCGTTCCCGTACGTGGCCGGGTCGAGGTCCTCGCAGCCGTCGGCCTCGAGCCCGAGTTGTGCCATCAGACGTGCGCCGCTCGGCTGGTTCGGGTCGGTGCTGCGGTCTTCGGCCTGCATTCCGATGAAGCCGATGCGCCCGGTGATGGGTACCCCGGCGGTGAGGTTCGCCCCGACGTTCACCCGGATCTCCTCGAGGGCGTCCGCTCCCTCTGGAGTGGCCTCGCCCGTGCCGGGCACGGGGTTGTCGAGCAGGTAGAACCCGTCGTCGCGCGAGACGCCGAAGCCGAGCTCGACGGTCCAGCCGGCGCTCGCGGTGACCTTGCCGGTGAGCGAGAGCGGCAGGCCCGGCAGCCCGAGGTCGAGTGGGATCTCGCTCACGCCCGGGCACGCCGCGGCATCGCCGACGGGGCAGCCGCCCGTCAGGTCGCGTGCGCCCTGCCCGAGTTCGAGCTCGAACCTCAGGTCGACGAGGTACATCAGCGACTCGGTGCCGTCGCAGAGCTCGTCGCTGCCGCTGTCGTTGCAGATGGCGACGACGCGGATGTCGGTGGCGCTCGGGTCGTCCCCGGCGTCGCCGGGGAACACGCCGACGGCCTGGTAGTCGCTGTCGCGCAGTACCCCGGCTGCGATGAGCTTCTGCGCGAGCACGTCGCGGATCCCGCCCGCGCCGTACACCGCCGCGTTCACGTCGGAGTCGGGCAGGCCCGGGATCTGCGGGTCGTCGAGGAACGCCTTCACGTCTCCGAGTCCGTCGGCGAGTGCGGTGAGGTCTTCGCCGACGACCGGGAGATCGCCGCCGGCCTTGCTCGCGTCGATCGCGAGGCCGAGGATCTTGCTGATCGACTTCAGTCCGTCGCCGAAGCTGTCGAAGCTGAAGCTCGCGGCGTCGAGCACGCTGGCGAGAGCCGCGGGCGCATCGACCTCCAGGTCCGTGAGGCCGCTGGACGGGTCGGCTGGGTCGCCGTACCTGACCGTGAGGTAGTCGACCGCAGTCGGTGCGGTCGCCGGCGCGCCGCTCGGAAGCTCGGGGCCGGAACCGAGGTCGACGAGCACCGGCAGTGCAGCGCACGCGAACTTGCCCTCGACGGGCGCCTGTCCCGGGGCGGCGCACGTGTACTTGCCGCCCTCGGCGGGCGAGGTCACGCCGGCCGTGAAGTCGCCGTCGAAGAACGCGTCGAGTTCGCGAGGCTCCTCGGCCGGGTCTCCCGGCTGGGGTGCATTCGTGCGCTCGAGCGCGAATCGCACGCCGACCGCGATGCGACCGGTCTTGTTCGTCGCGTCGCCGAGTTGCGCCGAGAACGGCCCGAGGTGCACGCCGAGCTGCACCGACCCGGGCGGCTGCTCGGTGACCTCGGCCTTCACGCTCACCCGGCTCGAGTCGAGCAGGCGCGGAGGTGCTGCGGCGGCATCCTCATCGAGACCGACGACGAGCCCGAGGGCGAGCTTCGCCTCGAGGACGGCGTGCAGCGTGCCTTCGCCCTCGGTGCCCGCGATCGAGGGAAGCTCCGCATTCACGAACGACATCGGCACCTCGGCCTCGACCGACTTCGTGCCGTCGAACGCCGCGATCAGCGCGGGCTCGATCGCGCCGCCGTCGTCGAGGTCGCGCAGACGGAACTCGACCCCGAGGCCGAGCGCGTCTTCGAGGCCCTTCTCGAGCTTGGCGAGGTCGGTCGGCAGCAGCCCGCCGCGGAACTCGTTGTACTTGTCGCGGAGGCCGGTGACCTCCCGCAGGATGCTCTCGACGCCACGGTTCAGGAACGGCACCGTATCGCCGCCGACCACGCTGTCGACGGCGTCGAGCCGGTCGACCACGGCGCCGATGCCGTCGAGCGCGCGGCCGAGCAGCACGTCGGGCTCGGACGTGTCGATGTTCAGCGCCGCGAGCAGGGTCATCTCGTCGTTGCCGAGCACGACCGTCTGCCCCGGCTGGTCGAACGCGGGGCCGTCGACCGTGAACGTGCCGGGTGCCTCGGTCAGGTGCTGGGCGGCATCGAAACCGTGCCCGACGACCGTGTAGTCCGCGTCGATGAGGCCGCGCCGTACGGCCGCGGCGACCGGGTAGACGGCGGGCTCGCCGTCGTGCTCGTAGAGCCCGGCGAGCAGGTCGACGATGCGCGGCGTGGCGGTCTCGCCGGAAGCCGGGTCGACGTCGGCGCCGGTCGTCGGCGAGGTGCCGTCCGGCAGCAGCTTCCAGGTGCCGCCGATCGCCGCCGGCACGATGCCGAGCTGGCCCTCGCCGTGCACCGCGGCCTCGGCCTGCTCGGTGATGGTGAGCTCGGCGCCATCGATGAGCTCGGTGCCGAACCGCTCGTAGACCATCGGCGACTCGAACTCGACGACGGCGGTTGCGGCGTCGTCGGCTGCGGGCTCGGCCTCGTCGAGGTCGATGAGGATCGGCAGGTCGATGTCGTACGCGACGTCCGTCTCGACGGTCTCGGGGTCGCCGCTCGCCGAGACGCCGCGCAGGCCGGTCGTGTCGAGCAGTTGGTCGCCGAAGGCGGCCTGCCCGGGCGGCGGGGTGTCGTCGGTCGGCTGGTCCTCGAGCACCGGCGGCACGTCGGGCTGATCGTCGAGTGCGTGGTGCACGACGAAGTCGAGCCGCACCTCGGCGGCGTCGCGGTCGTAGACGGGCGTGATGGTGGCGGGTGCACCGGGGATGTCGCTCTCGATGCGGTCGGCGAGGTCGCCGACCGTCGAGATGCCGACATCGATCACGGGCTGGGGATCGGCCGGATCGGGGTCGGGGTCGGGTTGGACGTCGATGAGATCCTCGGCGAGCTTCGCGAACTCGCCGCCGAGGTCGTAGAGCTCGCTCAGCGTGCCGCTCGCGAGCGGCAGAGGGGCGTCGACGTTGGTGTGTCGCTGCAGTGCCCGCAACAGGGTGCCGTACTGGATGATGCCCGAGACGAGGTCGACCGGCCCCAGGCGGGTGAACGCCTCGAATGCGGCGCGATCCCCGTCGCTCGCGACGAGCTCGGCGAGCGGTTCGGGGACCTGCGCGAGGTCGGCGTCCATGGTCAGCGAGGGCGCCGGGTCGGACGACAGCCCGAGCAGCGACGACCCGAAGCGGATGTCGGCCGTCGCGGTGCCGGCGAGCTCGAACGTCGTGAGCTGGTCGGCCGGCACGGTGAGCTCGCCCGGCGTCTGCTCCCCACCCTCGAACGCCGGCGGCTCGAACATCGCGAGCCGGCCGTCGCCGTTGACGTCGTCGATCGTGCCCGACCATTCGGCGGAGACGTCGACGGAGCTGTCGTCGAGGATCTCGACGTCGGCCACGCCGATCGCGGCCGCGCCCCCGGGGAAGGCGAACGCGTCGTCGCCGGCGAGTTCGGCGGTGACCTCGACGGTGGGCTCGCCCGACGCGGTGTCGAGCCAGAAGCGCAGGCCCTGCGGGTCGGTGCGGACCGTTCCCGTGAACTCGAACGCGATCTCGTACGGAGCGGGGTCGGCCTCCGCGGTCACGAGGCGCAGCGGCTCGCCCCCGGGGCCGTCGGGGTCGACGATCGCGATGGGCGAGTCGACGGTACGCGAAGCGCGGATCGCGAGGTCGAAGCCACGCGTGTCCCCCGAGTCGACGAGGTTCGACGTCGTCAGCTCGAGCTGCGTCCCCGCGACGTCGGCGTCGAGTCCGTCGACGCCGGCCATGAAGTCGGCGGTCGTGGCCTGCTGCGCGAGGCCGAGGAGCGCCGTCTTCACGCCGACGATGAACGTGTTCGTCAGCTGCAGCGCCGCGCCGGGGCGGACGACCGCGACACCCGGTGCCGTGTCGGCGAGCGGCAGCGGAGCCGCGAGTGGGCCCACGTCCTCGTAGTCGCCGAGCGCGACCTCGGCGAGCGCCGCGATGCCCGCACGGAGCTGGGCGACATCGGCGGAGTCGGTCACGGGGTCGGCGTAGGCGACCTGCGCGCCGGTCAGGGCGAGCGCCCAGGCGCCGACGACGGCGATCGCCCGGAACGGCCATCGCCGACCGTCCTGGCGGCGCCGTCGGATCACGCCTTCGGCCTGCGTGTACGAACGGTTCGGGACGTTCTTGGCGCGCATGAGACTCCCCCAAGTCGATGCCGGCACGGTGCACGCCGTCGGCGTATGCACCCGTCGCCCGTTGTACTCCTCCGGAGAACGCGCTGACAAGAGAAACCCTCACTTTGGGGGGCAAAATCAGTCGGGGCGATCTAGGATCGACGGCATGGCCGAGCCGGTGCACACGATCACGTCGATGGACTCCGGTGCGCCTCGCGAGCACTCCGGGCACGCCGACGAGCACTCCGGGCACGCGAACGCCGATGGGCGGCCGTCAGTTGCACCGACCGTCGATGGGGGACGTGCCCATGGCGTCGAGCATGCGATCGATCGTGCGCTCGCCATCCAGCGACCGGTCGTCGTCGCGCACCTCCGGAGCATCCGCCGGCGAGCCCCCGGCGCGACGCCCGATCAGCTCGTCCGCATCCTCGAGCGCCGCTACCTCACGGCCGTGACGACCGGCGGCGCCGCCGTCGGTGCGACCGCGGTGATCCCGGGCATCAGCACCGGCATCACGCTCGCCCTGTCGGGGGTCGAGACCGCCGGCTTCCTCGAGGCCACGGCCCTGTTCGCCCAGTCGGTCACCGAGGTGCACGGCATCCCGCTGGAGAATCCCGAACGCGCGCGTGCGCTCGTGATGACCCTCATGCTCGGCGACGAGGGCAGTGATCTCGTCCGCCAGTTCGCGGGCCAGGTGACCGGCTCCGGCGTCGCACGCAGCGCGTACTGGGGCGAGCTCATCACGAACAGCCTGCCGAAGGCGGTGATGGGCACGGTCGTCGACCAGCTGCGCCGCACGTTCATGAGGCAGTTCGCCGTGCGCGGCGGCGCGGGGATCATCGGCAAGGCGATCCCGTTCGGCATCGGCGCCGCGATCGGCGGCGTCGGCAACCACATGCTCGGCCGCAAGGTGCTCGCCCAGTCGCGGCTCGCGTTCGGGCAGGCGCCCGCACTGCTGCCGTCCGAGCTCGAGCCCGTCGGCGACGACGCGGCCGTCGTGGCGGCGGGCCGGCGAGTCGCTCGTGCTGCCGGCGTCGTCGGCGGCGCGGTCGGGCGCGCGGCGAAGCGGCCGTTCGCGCAGATCGCAGCTCGACGCGCGACCGCGGAGACCGATGCCCGCGACGCCGCAGATGCCCGTGACACGCCGACCGCAGATGCTGGCGGCGGCGGCGGCGAAGCGGCCGCGCCTCCGGCCTGACCGGGGCCGGGCCTCGAGCGCAGCCCCCTATCCCAGTTCCACTCCGAGCAGCCCCGCGAGTTCCCGCGTCTCGACGTCGAGCACGTCTTCGGCCTTGCCGGCGTCGCGGCGCACCCGGTAGCGCCCGGCGAGGGCCGCGATGCGGTCGTCGACGTCGTGCTCGGGGTCGCGCTCGACGCAGCGCAGCGCGATCACGAACCAGCGCTCCGCGAGCTCGAGCTCGTCGGCCAGCTCGAACACCTCGGCGACGTCGAGCAACCGCCACCAGTCGTCGAGCCGGGCGGCGCGCAGCCGGTCGGCCTCGGCGATCGCCGCGTCGCGCTCACCGAGATCGAGCAGGATCGACACGAGCGTTCCGCCCGCCTCGCCCGGTTCGACATCGGATGCCTCGGCGGCACGCCGCGCGACCGCGAGTGCGCGATCGAGCTCACCGGCCGCTTCGAGGTGCTCGGCCGCGATGAACAGCAGCTGAGCGCGCCGCACTCCGTCGCCGAGCACGAACCCGTCGCCCTCGACCGCCCATCGCTCGAGCAGCTCGGCCTGCGCCGTGTGATGGCCCGGGCCGTCGGAGACCCGGAGCTCGAGGTCGTCGAGGTCGGCTTCGGTGATGAGCTGCGCCATGACGTCAGTGTAGGTCGACTTCGGAGGGACGCGACGGGTTTCGAGACGCGTCACCGCTTCGCGTCGACGCTCCTCGACCAGCGGGCTTGGTCGTGGCCTGGAGACGGCGCTGCGCGCCTACTCGACCGGCGAGCAGGGTGTCACCCGAGCTCGGCCTCGTCGCCCGCGCCCGATTCGGCCGCCTCGCCCTCGACGTCGTGATCGTCGACCTCTCCGTCAGCGGCGTGCAGCGCCGCGAAGCGCTCCCACTCGGCCATCAGGTGGTCGATCGCCGCATGGAACCTGGCGGTCGTCACCCCCGGCGTCGTGTCGCCGAAGTAGCGTTCGACCCAGAACTTCAGGCGCTCGAGCGCCTGCTCGTCGTGCGCCACCTCGTCGACGCGTTCGACCATGGCCGAGGCATCCCCGGCGTCGAGCCACTCGCACGCCTGCAGGTAGCCGCCCGTGTCGATCTGCGCGGCCGGGTTCGCCGGGCGCGTGATGAGCAGCGGCTTTCCGGCGGCGAGGCGGTCGTAGACCATCGCCGAGATGTCGACGATCGCGACGTCGGCGGCCGCGAGCTGCCAGCCGAGCTTCGGCCCGTCGTCGAACACGTGCTGCGCGGTGGGGTCGGCGGCGTTCGCCTGCTCGAGCGCGGCGATGATGCGCTTGTTCGCGGCGGCGTACTGCTCGTCGAGCACTCCCGAACGCGGGTGCGGGCGGTAGATGACCCGGTGCCGCCCGGTGGCGAGCAGGCCCTCGACGAGGGTGACGCCGTGCGACGCGATCGAGCCGTATGCGGCGGCCGCGCGGTCGCCCTCCCAGGTCGGCGCGTAGAGCACGACCTCGCGCTCGTCGGGCGTGTACGGCAACGGGCTGCCGTCGAGGTAGTGGTCGGCCTGCGGGCGCCCGATGGGGATCGCCCGCTTGTCGAAGTCGTAGTCCCACAGCACCTTGTCGAGCCGCGCGCGAGCCGCGTCGCCCGCGATCAGGGCGTAGTCGTACGCCTTGAACTGGTTCGTGGTCATGTACATCTTGTCGGACTCGCCGTGGTTGATGAACACGTGCCAGCGGCGCCCGTAGCGCATCATCTGGAAGTTCTTCGCGTTCTGGTTCACGTAGAGGATGACGTGCAGGTCCTGCTCATGGATGACCCGCTCGAGGTCGGCGACGCGACGCACGTACGCGACCGGCAGCGGCGACTCGTCGAGGAGCTTCAGCGCCGCGCCCGAGGCTCGGCTGAGGATCAGCACCGGATGCGTCTCGGCGAGCTCGGCGAGCGGGGCGTACCACTGACGCAGCTGGTAGAGGTTGACCTTGCCGTCGGCGAAGTACACGCCGACGCGGTAGCGGTGCGGCTCGAGCGGCGGCCGGTCGGCGAGCTTCGCCTTGAGCGACCGCTGCGCCCGCCGCGACCACATGATGTCTTTCGCGAGCTTCACGGCGCGACGCGCGTCTTTCCTCAATCCCACCGTCCAAGGGTAGCGAGCCCCGGCTGGGCGGATGCCTCGTGGCGGATGCGCGGCCGAGACCGAGAGCCGATCGTTACGGCGGCCGGTGGTCAGTCTCAACAGCCCGGACCCGAGGGGTTCGCCTTCCAAGCACCGATCGTGAGCACCGTGTGTCGACCTCACTCGCGAGCGACCTGGTACCCCGCGACCGCGAGAACGCCCGAGATCGGGCCGGCACCCCGAATCGCCGAACCGATACTCCGCCGACAACACCGCCTCGAGGGTCACCGTGTGCTCAGTGCGCTCGGCAGAGACAGAGCCGGTGCGGGTCGGGCTGAACTGGTTGGCGTCGAGGTCGGCCCGCCTCGCACCCGGCGACGCACTCTCCACCACTCCGCCGTCGCTGTGCGGCCACCGGAAGGCGTGCGATGAGCGGGTCATCCACAGAGTGGCGGCGGCGTCGGGTGCGGCAAGTTGCAGGACTCTGCGGTCGGCACCCCGCGTTGGGCGCCTGCCGACCCGATCGTCCTGCGTTCGTCGAGTCGACGCGGCAGCTGCGGTCGTCCGCGCGGCGGCACCGGTGGCAAGCTGCAGGACTGTTCGGCGGGCACCGTGCATGAAGAGCCGGCTCGACGGATCGTCCTGCATCTGGGTCTCGATACGTCGCCTGCGGCGGCGCCAACGACCAGCGAGACAGCGAGACTGCGAGACTGCGAGACTGCGAGACTGCGACGCCACGCTACTCGACCACCGGGGCCGGAGAACGGCCTCAGACGACGGGCGGGCGCCCTGCGCGAGTCATCCGCCAGACGGTGCGCCAGGAGATCGGCCGTCGCTCGCCGGGCGACTCCCGCCACCCGGCCCGCCACCCGCCGAACCAGGCGCCCAGCGCAGCGGGCCGCCGCGCCCAGCGCAGCACCTGGATCGCCGTCCACGAGCCGACGTAGAACGGCACGAGCACCGCGGGCAGGTTGCGTCGCGCGAGCCAGACCCGGTTGCGGGCGTTGAGCCGGTAGTAGTACGAGTGCCGGGCCGGATCGATCACCGGGTGAGCGGCCTCGAGGCCGCCCTCGTACCAGGCGATGTGCCCGGTGTCCCACACGCGCCACGCGAGCTCGATGCCCTCGTGCGCGTAGAAGAACGGGTCGGCCCAGCCGCCCGTCGCGTCGAAGACCGCGCGGGGCATGAGCACCGCGCCCTCCCAGCACGAGAAGACCGGGCTCGAGTGCGCCGGGTCGCCCTTCCGGATCCGGGGTATCCAGCGGCGCGGAGAGGCGAGACCGGTCGGGTCGACGACCCGGGGCTGGATGAGCCCGAGCTCGGGTCGCTCGGCGAGCAGACGGCAGCCGTCGGCGAGGAACGTGTCGCTCGGCAGGGACGCATCGTCGTCGAGGAAGAAGAGCGCCTCGCCCGCGACGAGCGGCACGCCGGCGTTGCGACCCGCGGGGATGCCGAGGTTCTCGGGAAGGTGCCGGGTCTTCACCCCGGCCGGCAGCGACGGGTCGGCGGTCGCCGGGTCCCAGCCGTTGCCGACCACGACGATGTCGACCTCCACGCCGCGCTGGTCGAGCACGCTGCGGATGCCGCGGGCGAGGTCGTCGGGCCGCTCGCCCATCGTGAGCACGACGACGCCGACGGTCGCGGTGCCTGCGCCCGTCGCGGGCGGGAGCGGAACGTCAGGACCGGACACGACGGCTCGCCATGATCGCGACGAAGTGGCCGATCACCGCGAGCACGGCGAGCGGCAGCAACGCCGCGACGACGATGCGGTCGACGAGGGGCTGGCCGGCGAAGAGCCCGACGACTGCCGCCGCGAACGCGATGAGCGTGAGCTCGACCGAGTGGTAGAGGCGGTGGAACGGCACGAACCTCGCCGCCCTGCGCAGCTTCGCGACGAGTCCGCCGCGGGGCGCCGTCTCGCCGTGCGTGTCGGCGAGCTTCGGCAGCCCGGCGTTCGCGCGGGCGACGTGCACCATGTCGTTGAGCGCCTTGTTGAGCACGATCACGAGCGCGAGCATCGCACCGATCGTGGTCCACAGGAAGTCCTCGGGGAACTCGAGCGGGTACGCGGCCGCGCGGATGCCGAGCGCGATCGGGATGAGCGCCTCGGTCGTGTAGTGGCCCACCTTGTCGAGGAACACGCCCGCGGGCGACGACGTGCGCCGCCAGCGCGCGACCTCGCCGTCGCAGCAGTCGACGAGCATCTGCAGCTGCCCGAGCACGACCGCGAGGAGCGCGCCCCAGACGCCCGGGATGAGGAGCGCGGCGGCCGTCGACCAGCCGACGAGGATCATGAGCCCGGTCACGCCGTTCGCCGAGATCCTGGTCTTCAGCAGCGCCCACGTGAGGTAGATCGAGAACCGGCGGAGGTACAGCGAAGCGGTCCAGTGCTCGGCGTTGCGGCGGCCGCGCACCTCAGGCGGCTGCGCGACGGCGCGCAGCTCTGCGATGTTCGCCGGCCTGGTCGTCACCGGTCGGGCGTCAGTCATCCCGTGCTCACCTTCCCGTGTGCCGTGCGATGTTGCTCGTCAGCGACAGGTAGCCGAGCACGAAGCCGATGCCCCACGTGACATGTATGCACGGCAACACTACGAGAAACCAGCCGGCGGTGCCCGCACCCCGGCCGCGGGCCTCGGCGATCGTCGCCGCCACGACGAAGGCCAGGTACACGAGCGGTGCGGCGAAGCCGAGGAGCAGCCACGGCGCGGCCCCCACGGCGAGCTGCACGAGCCCGCCGATGCCGAGCAGGAGGCCGATGGTCACGCCGACGACCATCGCCGGCGGAACGAAGTAGCGGAGGCCGTTCGATGCCGGGAAACGGCGGGCGAGCTCGCCCCGCCAGAGGCCCGTCGAGAACATCTGCCGCGCGAGCCGGTCGAGGCTCGAGCGCGGTCGGTACGTCACCGCGAGCTCGGGGGTGAACCACACGGTGCCGCCGGTCTCGCGCAGGCGACGGTTCAGCTCCCAGTCCTGGCCGCGCTTGATCGACTCGTCGAAGAGCCCGACCCGCTCGAGCGCCGACCGTCGGAAGACGCCGAGGTACACCGTCTCGGCCGGGCCCTCGACCCCGCCGACGTGGAACGCCGAACCGCCCAGCCCGACCTTGGTCGTGTAGGCCAGCGCGACCGCTCGTTCGAAGGGGGTCTCGCCACGCGCGTCCATGATGCCGCCGACGTTGTCGGCCCCCGTGCGCTCGAGCGTCTCGACGGCGATGCGCGCGTAGTCGACGGGCAGCATGGAGTGGGAATCGACCCGGACGACCACGGGGTACTGCGCGGCGCGGATGCCGATGTTGAGCCCCGCGGGGGTCGAGCCCACCGCGTTCTCGAGCACGCGCACCCGGTCGTCGCGCGATGCGAGGTCTCCGACGAGCTCGGCCGTGCCGTCGATCGACGGGCCGAGGGCGATGAGCACCTCGACCGGGCCCGGATAGTCCTGCGCGAGGATCGATTCGACGGCGGCCCGAACGTGGGTGGCGTCGTTCAGCACGGGCATGACGTACGACACGCCGACGAGCGACGACGGTGCCGTCTCGGGGTGGTGCTCGGGCATGTTCCTCATTCGTGCTCGGGTCGATCGAGCCTAACAGGCGACGCCTCGCGGCGGGCGACGCGCCGGGCGACGCCGAACGGGGCCGGATCGAATCCGATCCGGCCCCGTCGCGTGGCCTCGGGCCGAGGCATCCGTGCCGTTCTGGGTCAGCCCTCGAACGTGTCGAGCTCGACCGTCACGGTCTTGGTGTCGCCGTCACGGGTGACGGTGAGCTCGGCCTTGTCGCCGCCGGCCAGTGCGCGCACCTGGGCGGTGAGGTCGGTCTGGTCGGTGATCGGCAGGCCGTTGAAGCCGGTGACGACGTCGCCCTGCTTGAGGCCGGCCTTCTCGGCGGCGCCGCCCGACGAGACGTCGGTGATGAGCGCGCCGACCGTGTCGCTCTGCTCGTCGGCCGCGGCCGAGGTGACCGTCGCGCCGAGCAGGCCGTGGGTGGCCGAGCCGTTCTCGATGATCTCCTTCGCGATGCGCTCGGCGAGGTTCGACGGCACGGCGAAGCCGACGCCGATGTTGCCGCTCTGACCGCCCGACGAGTCGCCGGTGCCGAGGATCGCGACGTTCACGCCGATGAGCTTGCCCTCGCTGTCGACGAGCGCGCCGCCCGAGTTGCCCGGGTTGATGGCCGCATCGGTCTGGATGACCGGCAGCGCCACCTGGCCCGCGCCCGCAGCCTGCTGCTGCGGCGCCTGCTCCTGCGACTGGCCGCCCTCGTCGGGGATGTCGAAGAAGAAGTCGAACGGGCTGTCGCCGTTCTGGCCGCCGTCGCCCTGGCCGCTGTCGCCCTGGCTGTCGTCGCCCTCGGTGCTGTCGTCGGGGGTCGACGGGGCCGCCGAGGAGGCGACGTCGATCGAGCGGTTGAGCGCCGACACGATGCCGTTCGTCACGGTGCCCGAGAGGCCGAGCGGCGCGCCGATCGCGATCGCCGTGTCGCCCACGTTGAGCTTCGACGAGTCGGCGAACTCGAGCGGGGTGAGGCCCGACGCGTCGACCAGCTTGATGACCGCGAGGTCGCTGAGCGGGTCGGTGCCGATGAGCTCGGCCTTGTAGAGGTGGCCGTCGTTCGTCTTGACCTGGATGGTCGGGTCGGCGGTCGCGCCGTCGAGGGTCACGACGTGCGTGTTGGTGAGCACGTAGCCGTCCTTCGAGAGGATGATGCCCGAGCCGGTGCCCGCGCCCTCGCCGCTCGAGACCGAGATGGTCACGACGCTCGGGCTCGCCTTCGCGGCGACCGCCGAGATCTGGTTCACCGAGTCGGGGTCGTTGACGACGATGTTCTGCGCCGAGTTCGACGCGGCCGTCGAGTTCGCCGGCTGGTTCGCAGCGACGAGCGCGGTGATGCCGGCGCCCGAGGCACCGCCGATGAGGGCGGCGGCCACGATCGCGGCGGCGACGCCGAGTCCGACCTTGCGCTGCTTGGGCTCCTTGGCGGAAGCCGCGGGGCCGTGCTGGCCCGGGGCGCCGGCGATCGGCGCCGTGGGCTGCGACGGCTGCGGGCCGCCGAAGGCCGGGGGGACCTGGCCCGCGACCGGAGCCGTCGGGGCGGTCGCCTGCGTCTGCTTGGCGTACTGCGGGGCGTGGTAGGGCTGGGGCGCCTGGCCCGGCTGGTACACGACGCCGGTCGCGGCGGCCGGGGCCGCGGGCGCGGCAGGAGCCGGCTGCGGCGCGGCGGGAGCCGGGGCGGCGGGCGCCTCCGCCTTCGCGACCGTCTCGACGGCGGTCGTCTCGACGGCGGCGTCGGGCGTGGTGGTGACGGCGGTCGTCTCGACGGCCGCCTCGGGCGTGGTGGTCTCGTGGGCCTCGGTGGGGCCGGCCCCGGTCGCGGCCGAAACGGCGGCAGCGTCGGTGGTGCTGGTCACGGGCGTGGTCTGCTCCGCGGGGACGTCGGCCTCGCGGGGCTCCCCCGTGGCGCCGTTGGTCGTGTCGGTCATGTCTGCTCCTTCCAAAGCGATGCCAGCATCCCGCGGCAGCCTGTGCGGGGGATTTGCGGAGTCTATGTCTCGGCTATCAGCGAGCAGTGATTCATCCGGCAGTGGTCCGCCCCGGGCCCGGGCGACCCGAGGGCCCGGCGCCAGCGTACCGGCCCGAGCCTCGCGTACGGTGTGAAGATGAGCGACTTCTCCCCCGTGACGGCCGGTCTCAGCCCGTGGCAGCGCACGGCGGCCGGGGCGGGCCTGCTCGGCGCCGACGGTGCGATCGCCACCACGATCTTCGCCGAGATGAGCGCCCTCGCCGCACGCACCGGGGCCATCAACCTGGGCCAGGGGTTCCCCGACGAGGACGGCCCGGCCGCCGTGCTCGACGCGGCCCGCGATGCGATCGCGGCCGGGCTCAACCAGTACCCGCCCGGCATCGGCATGCCGGTGCTGCGCGAGGCGATCGCGCGCCACTGGTCCCGGTGGTACGGGATCGAGCTCGACGCGGCGTCCGAGGTGCTCGTGACCGCTGGCGCGACCGAGGCGCTCGCCGCGACGATCCTCGCGTTCGTCGACACCGGCGACGAGGTCGTGACCTTCGAGCCGTACTACGACGCGTATGCCGCGCTCATCGCGCGCGCGGGCGGCGTGCACCGCACGGTGCCGCTCGCGTTCCCCGGCTGGCGGCCCGATCTCGACTCGCTCGCCCGCGCGATCACCGACCGGACTCGCATGATCATCGTCAACTCGCCGCACAACCCGACGGGGGCCGTGTTCGACGACGACGTGCTCGCCGAGATCGTGCGCCTCGCGGAGCTCCACGACGTGCTCATCGTGACCGACGAGGTGTACGAGCACCTCGTCTTCGACGCGCCGCACCGCCCGATCGCGACGTTCCCCGGTGCCCGCGAGCGCACGATCTCGATCTCGTCGGGCGGCAAGACGTTCTCGACGACCGGGTGGAAGATCGGCTGGCTCAGCGCGCCCGCATCGCTCGTGAGCGCCGTGCTCGCGGTGAAGCAGTTCCTGACCTACGTGAACGGGGCGCCGTTCCAGCCGGCGATCGCGACCGGGCTCGACCTGCCCGACGAGTTCTTCGCCGGCGCCGCGGCGGCGCTCGCCGCGAAGCGCGACCTGCTCGCCGCGGGCCTCGAGTCGGCCGGGTTCGCGGTCTCGCCGCCGCAGGCGGGCTACTTCGTCGTCGCGGATGCCTCGCCGCTCGGCCACTCGGACGCGGCGCGGCTCTGCCGCGAGCTGCCGGGGCGAGCGGGCGTCGTCGGGGTGCCCGTGTCGGCGTTCGTGCACCCCGACCGCCATGACGCGTATCGCAGCCTCGTGCGCTTCGCGTTCTGCAAGCGCATGCCCGTGCTCGAGGAGGCCTCCGCGCGTCTCGCCTCACTCGGTCGCGGCTGAGCGGGGCACGACCGCGTACCGGCGCAGCGCGAGCGCCGGGTTCACCCGCCTGACGGCGGCGACGCGCTCGCGCGACACCCAGGCGACCGCGACGCCGGCCTGCTCGCCGAGGCCCGCGAGCTCGGTGCCCATGGGGTCGATGACGAAGCTGTTGCCGACCGCGACGGGCGGCGTCTGGTCGGCGGCGGCGAGGTACACGGTGTTCTCGATCGCGCGCGCGGTCGCGAGCGTGCGCCAGTGGTGCTCCTTCAGCGGGCCGCGCACCCACTCGGCCGGCACGAGCACGAGTTCGGCCCCGGCGTCGACGATCGTGCGCGTGACCTCGGGGAATCGCAGGTCGTAGCAGGTCTGCATCCCCACCGGCACGCCGTCGACGGTGAAGATCTCGGTTGCGTCGACCGCCCCCGCGACCACCCGGTCGGACTCCCGCTGCCCGAACGCGTCGTAGAGGTGCTGCTTGCGATACGTCGCCACGAGCCGCCCGTCGTCGTCGAACGCGACGAGCGTGTTCGAGAAGCGCTCGGGGTCGGAGGCCTGCTCGAGCATGCCCGCGACGAGGTGCACGCCGAGGTCGCCCGCGAGCGCGCCGAGCGCGCCCGCGAAGGCGCCGTCGATCGGCTCGGAGGCATCGGCCATCTCCTGGCCGAGCTCGGCGGTGAAGAACATCGAGTACTCGGGGAGCACGACGAGCCGCGCGCCGCGCGCCACCGCCGTGCGGGCGAGCCCCTCGATCGTGTCGAGATTCGCCGCGACATCCGCAACAGGTGCGAACTGCGCGACGGCGACCCCCAGGTCACCGCCGGATGCCTCGCCGTCGCTCCGTTCGTCATCCATCACGACCTCGCCGTCCACCATGCCACCAGCGTAGGCCCGGGCCTGGCCTCGAAGCGTCGCCCGCACTCCCGATCGGCGGGTGGCGACGCGGTACTGCGCATCACGGGCGGGTGTGCAAGCCCCTTCCGATGAGAATTCCGAGGTGCTGTACTGGCCGGGTTCATCACGGAGGCCGCGACGACGCGGACTCCGAACAGATCGGTCCCGCGCGACGAAGGGCAGACCGTCCGGCGCCACGGGTCCACGAGAGAAATGGGACACCGCCGTGCTCCGAGTACCATCAAGGGCGGTCGGCGCCGCCACGAGCATCGCCGTCGCCGCCGCGGCCTTCGTCGCGGCATCCGCCATGCCGGCCCAGGCCGACGACCACCTGAACCTTCCGGGCGAACCGACGATCACGCTGCCGATCAACGACAGCGAGGCCGGCGGCACCTACGACCAGGACTTCACCCGGGTCTACGCAGGCACGACGCCCGACGACACCCCCGTGTACATCTACGTGCCCGTGGGCACGCCGCTCGACGGCAGCGCGCCGACCGGCGTCGACAGCCTCGACCCCGCCTTCGACCCCACCCCCGACGACGAGTTCGTGCCGTGCGCCGACGCCGACGTCGCCGACTACACGCTCACGCAGGCGCAGATCGACTACATGGGCGCCGAGCTCTCGAACCAGATCGTCGCCGTCGACGAGGAGCACTTCGGGCCCATGGACGCGGCCGACCCCGACGAGCCCGCGAGCGACTCGCTCGTCATGGTGGTCTACAACGTGCAGGACACCCAGTACTACGACTGCACGGAGACCACGTACACCGCCGGGTACTTCGCCCCCGAGTTCATCGACTCGTCGGGCATGAACGCCATCGTGATCGACGCGTACGACTGGGCGAACCGGGTCGGCCCCGCCGACTCGGAGTGGAACGACGACGACCCCGACAACGACCAGCCGACCCTCTACGAGGGCGTCATCGCGCACGAGTTGGAGCACCTGCTGCACAACTACAGCGATCCCGGGGAACTCTCCTGGGTCGACGAGGGCCTCGCCGACTTCGCGGTGTTCCTCAACGGCTACGACGTCGGAGGCTCGCACCTCACCTACCACCAGGTGTTCTACGCCGAGACGTCGTTGACCAGATGGGGCGGCGGCCTCGAGAACTACGGCGCCGCGTACACCTTCTTCCAGTACCTGTGGGAGCAGGCCGGCGGCAACGGCGACGGAACCTACGAACCCGATCTCGAATACGACGGCGAGGGCGGCGACCTGCTGATCAAGCTCATCTTCGAGAACCCGGCCGACGGCATGGAGGGCGTGCAGGCCGCCATCGACGCCTTCAACGGCGAGACGGGCGCCGAGCTCCGCTCGGCCGAGGACCTCTACCGCGACTGGGCGGTCGCCGTCTACCTCGACGACGAGGCATCCGACCGTTTCGACATCAAGGCCGTCGACTTCGGCGACCCCGCGTTCACGAACTGGACCTTCGACATCGCCGACGACCAGTTCTGGGAGGGCCGGGGCTCGAACCAGGGCGCCCAGCCCGAGGCCAAGTGGCTGCGCCGGGCGAACCCCTCGAGCGACGTGGCGCTGCCGTACGGTATCCAGGTCGAGCGTTTCCGCAACCCCGGGCCGACCGTCACCGTCGCGCTCGACGGCGACGACACCACGCGGATCGCACCCCACACCGGCGACACGCACTGGTACGCCGGCTACGAGAGCCAGTCGGAGAACGTCCTCGACGTGGACGTCACCGGAGCGGTGACCTCGCTCGACTTCTGGACCTGGCACTTCATCGAGGAGGGCTGGGACTACGGATTCGTCGAGGCGCTCGTCGGCGGCGAGTGGGTCACGGTGCCCCTCGTCGACGACGCCGGCACCGAGGTGACGACCGATGACGACCCGCACGGCAACAACCCGACGGGCAACGGCCTGACCGGCACCTCGGGCGGTGAGTACTTCGTCGACGAGCCGGTGTACGTGCACTACACGGCGCAGCTGCCCGCCGGCACGACCGACGTGCAGTTCCGGTACTCCACCGACGCGGCGTACCTCGACACGGGCTGGTTCGTCGACGACGTGATGGTGAACGGCACCGCGGCGACGCTGTCGTCGGACGAGGGCGAATGGTTCGAGACGACGGGACTCCAGGACAACAACTGGACGCTCCAGATCGTCGCGACCTGCGACCTGACGCCGGGCGTCGACTCGCCCTTCGAGATCACCGACGACGCGGGCAACTTCGTCTACCGGCTCGAGGGCGACGCGATCTCAAAGGCCGGCTTCCAGACGAAGTGCGCGAGCGGCAACAACCGCGACTTCGTGACGCTCGTGTCGAACCTGCCGACGGGCGACCTGACGTACCTCGACGCCGGGTACACGCTCACGGTCACGAACACGGGGAACCGCAAGTCCGGCTGAGGCCGGGCCGTCGGCTCGGCGTGCCGAGCCGCTCGGGGCCGGGAGGATTTCGCACCCTCCCGGCCCCGGCATGCGTCAGTCGAACCGCGCCGCGATCGCCTCGACGGCCCAGCCGTAGTGCCCGCCGAGACACTCGTGCGCGGGTACCGCGAGCGGCTGGCCGAGCCAGTCGAACCGATCCGCATCGAAGAGCACGTCGCCGCCGATGGCCGACACCCGCGCGAGGGCGGCGGCATGGCTCGCCTGGACGCGGGCGAACGCCCGCGCGACGTCGCGCACGCGGTACTTGTCGCGCAGCGACCGGTTGAGTGCGTCCAGGTGCTCCCAGTCGTAGCCCTCGGCCGGATAGGCCGGCGTCGTGCCCGCATCGATCGCATCGAGCCAGCCGAGCAGCAGCTCGTGCCACGCGTGCAGGTGGTTGAGCACGTCCTGCAGGTCGCGGTCGCGCCCGGCGCCCGGAACGCCGGATGCCTCGGCGGACGCAGGGGCGATCGGGAACGGCCGATCGCGAACGGCCGGCGGGATCACGTCAATCACGTCCTCGAGCGTGCGGAATCCGCGCATCGCGGCGGCCTGCAGGGCGACGGCGGTCTCGGGTACGGGCATGTGGCCATCGTAGGGGCCCCACGGCGGCGGTCGGCCGGGTCGGTGCACGTCGATCGCCGTGAGCCGCGTGCGCGCCCGGTTACCTGTGAGTGCGCACATGTTGAGTGCCGATACTGCGAAGCGGAGGACATCACGGACTCCGGGCGCTGAAGAGGAGGTGCCCATGAACAAGAAACGCGCTCCACGCGAAGGCGCTCGAGCGGACGAGCGTTGGGAGACCGAAGGCGGATCGCTCGACGCCTCCGGAAACGAGGCCGACGCCGCCGACGCCCAGGCTGACGCCGACGCGCGGGTCGACGCCCACGCTGACGCCGACGCCGACGCCCGGGTCGATGCCGACGTCGAGGCGGACGCCCAGGTCGACTCCGTGGCCGACGCCGATGCGGCGGCCGGTCGCGGGGCGGCGCAGCGACGAGAGGGCCGCTGGCGCGCGGCGCAGGGCGAGCACTGGCACAAGGCCGACTACACCGACGAGACGAAGCGACGCGATGGGAATTGACGCCGCCGCAGACGGTGACGTCGCCCGTGCAAGTGCCCGGCGCAGAAAGCAGAAGGCCCGGAATCTCGACGATTCCGGGCCTTCTTCTCGTTGCGGGGGCAGGATTTGAACCTACGACCTCTGGGTTATGAGCCCAGCGAGCTACCGAACTGCTCCACCCCGCGGCACAAGAGAAAACACTAGCACGGGAAACGGGCACCGTCCAATCGGCCGCCTTCTCGCCCCGCGACCGCTGCGGCGAGCACGCTCATCGGGAGGCGGAAATCACGCCGAGCCCTCGGCCGCGGGTGTGCAGCATGTGCACGCCCGCGCGATTCGATTGGAGGTCTCCACAGCGACCGTGCGGCTTCGCTCGCGACATCCGCGAACCTTTGTGAGGAGTCTTAACTTACGTGGACGGCCTTGGTAGTGTCCCGGCAACCGCCGCACCCGCGGCGGCCGGCAGACCACGATCGATGAGGATTCCATGTCACCACGCCCCCTCCTGCGCGGCGCGGCCATCGCCGCCGCCACCACCGCGCTCATCGCCGCCTCCGCGGCCGCCCCCGCCGTTGCGAAGGGCCACGACGGGCCCGAAGGCCCGAGCGACATCAACGGCTACCGGAGCGTCGGCTACCTGATGGCCGACACCCCGGTGACCCGTGACTTCGAGATCGAGGACCTGCTCACGACGGGTGCCATCGAGGACGTCACCCACATCAACTACGCGTTCGGCAACGTCACCGCGAACCTCGCCTGCGAGATCACGGATGTCGCGGGCGAGGGCGATGCGTACAACGACTACCTGCGACTCGTCTCGCCGCAGGACTCGGTCGACGGCAAGCGCGACCTGCCGAACCGGCATCAGCGCCTCGCCGGCAACTTCAACCAGCTCAAGAAGCTCAAGGCCGTGAGCCCCGAGACGAAGGTGCTCATCTCGCTCGGCGGCTGGACCTGGTCGGACAACTTCTCGGCCGCCGCGGCGACCGCCGAGAGCCGCGAGCGGCTCGTCTCGTCGTGCATCGACCTCTACCTGAAGGGCGACCTGCCGAGGGTCGGCCATCTCGGCGGCCCCGGCGCCGCGGCCGGCGTCTTCGACGGCATCGACGTCGACTGGGAGTGGCCGGTCAACGGCGGCGAGACGGCCAACGCCTCCCCCGCCGACCGTGAGAACTTCCTCGCGCTCATGGAGGAGTTCCGCCGCCAGCTCGACGCGTACGGCGCCGAGACGGGCGAGGACTACCTGCTGACCGCGTTCGCCCCCGCGGGCGGCTGGAACACGAACGCGGGCGGCTGGACCGACCCGCGCCTCTTCGACGTCGTCGACTGGCTCAACATCCAGGGCTACGACTACGCGGGCGGCTGGACGGGCAACACGGGCCACCAGGGCAACCTGCACCCGGACGGCTCGAACAACTGGGGCCTCGCCCTCGACAACGCGGTCGGCCTCTACACGGCCGCCGGCGCCCGGCCGGAACAGCTCAACGTCGGCATCCCCGCCTACGGCCAGGGCTGGACGGGCGTGACCGTCGGCGACCGCGCCGTGTGGACGCCCGACCCCGCCGTCAGCTCGATCGGCACGAAGCCGTACTACGAGATCCGCTCGATCGGCGAGGGCTACTACGACCCCGCGATCGGCGCCTCCTGGCGCTACGACGCGGCGACCGGCCAGTGGTGGAGCCTCGACGACCCGAAGTCGGTCGAGCAGAAGGCCGAATGGCTCGCCGAACAGGGCTACGGCGGCGCGATGTGGTGGGACCTCTCGGGCGACTACCGCAACGAGCTCGGCGGCGCGCTCGGTGAGACGCTGCGCGCGGCCGAGGAGGGCCCGCTCGGCTGATTCCCCGGAGGACGGCGGATGCCTCGGAGCGGGCACGCTCCGAGGCATCCGTGCTGCTCGCGGTCGCGGGCCCGACGCGGGTCGCTACGCCGCCGACGGGTTGCGCGCGACGATCTCGTACGAGAGCGGCAGCCAGTGCTCGGCCGGCCAGCCGTACATGCCCTCGCCGAGCGCGGGCGTCGCCGGGTAGATCTGCCACGGCACCGAGTAGTGCTCGTCGAACGCCTCGACCTCGAGGCCGGCGTCGCGCAGCGCGCCGAGCACCGTGCTGAGCGGATGCAGCCATTCCCAGTTGCGGGAGTTGACGAGCTTCGCCCCGGGGTCGGCGTAGTCGCTCGGATCGTCGAGCACGTCGGGCTGCCCGGCGTTGTCGTACGCGTAGCTGATCGTCGGCAACCCACCGGGTCCGTCCGCCCCGTCGAGCACCATCGCCGACGGATGCCCCTCGGCGAAGTACAGGCGACCGCCCGGCTTCAGGAACCAGGCGACGATGCGCGCCCACTCGGCGATGTCGGGCAGCCAGTTGATCGTGCCCCAGGTCGCGAAGACGAGGTCGAACGACTCGGGCTCCGGCAGCATGTGCCGGGCGTCGTAGACGTTGGACTCGATGAACCGCGCGCGACCTTCGACGCCGAGCTCGGCGGCCATGCGCCGAGCCTCGGCGACGGCCGCGGGGGCGAAGTCGATGCCGACCGCCGTCGCGCCGCGGTTCACGAGCGAGAGCGTGTCCGAGCCGAAGTGGCACTGCAGGTGCAGCACCCGGACGCTCTCGAGGCCGTCGGGATGCAGCCGGTCGATGCCGGCCGCGGCGATCGGGTCGAGCACTCCCCCGCCGGCGCGCAGCGGCGCCTGGTCGTAGAAGTCGCTCGCCAGGTGCACCCCGACGCGCTCGTCCCAGTTGGCCCGGTTGTCGTCGAGCCACTCGCCGTCGCGCAGGTCGAAGCCCATCGTCAGTCGCCTGAACCGCCGTCGGTCGTGCCGCCGTCGGTCGTGCCGCCGCCCGACTCGTCGGTCAGGGCGATCATCTTCGAGATGATGTCGGCCAGCTGCGCGTCGGCCTGGCCGTATGCGGTCCAGTCGCCCTCCGCGAGTGCGGTCTGCTTGTTCTTCAGCGCCTGCTTGGCCTGGTTCAGCAGCGCCTGCATCTCGTCGCTCGGCGTCTCGGGCGTCGTCGGCGTCGAACCGCCGTTCTCGCCCTCGCCGCCCGGCTCGGGCTCGACGTTCTCGTCGCCCGTGGTCGCGCCCGAGTCACCGCCGAACAGCACGTTCAGCGCCTGGTCGAGCGTGTCCTGGAAGGCGATCTGGTCGCCGAACGCGACGAGCACCTTCTGCAGCAGCGGGTAGCTCGTGTTGCCCGTCGACTTCACGTAGACCGGCTGCACGTAGAGCAGTCCCCCGCCGACGGGCACCGTGAGCAGGTTGCCGTTGATGACGTCGGACTGACCCTGCTTCAGCAGGTTGAGCGACTGCGACACGCTCGGATCGGAGTTGAACTTCGCCTGGACCTGGCCGGGGCCGGGCACGTTGTCGTCCTCGGGGAGCGTGAGCAGCCTGAGCTTGCCGTAGCCGTCCGACCGCTTGCCGTCTTCTGCACCTGCGTCGGAGTCGACCGCGAGATACCCGCGCAGCACGTTGCGGCTCTGGTCGCCCCGCGCCTCGGGGATGAACGTCGAGTAGAGCGAGTAGGCCGGTGCGTCCTGGCCCGGCATCTGCATCGTCAGGTAGTACGGCGGCTGCAGCAAGGCGGTGTTCGCGCCCGCGGTCGGCTCCTTCGGCGTCGTCCACGCGTCTTCGCGCGAGTAGAACGGACTCGCCTCGGTGACGTGGTAGCGGCCGAGCACGGCGCGCTGCACCTTGAACAGGTCGGACGGGTAGCGCACGTGGCTCATGAGCTCGCCCGACATCTTGCTCATCGGCTCGACCGTCGTCGGGAAGACCTTCTGCCATGTCTGCAGCATGGGGTCCTCTTCGTCCCACGCGTAGAGCGTGACCGTGCCGTCGTAGGCGTCGACCGTGGCCTTCACCGAGTTGCGGATGTAGTTGACCTCGTCGAACGCGAGCGACGGGGTGAGGCCTTCGCTGTCGGCGATCGCCTCCGACATGCTCACCTTGTTCGAGTACGGGTACTGGTCGCTCAGCGTGTACCCGTCGACGACCCACACGATGCGCCCGTCGACGACGGTCGGGTAGGTGTCGGAGTCGAGCGTGAGGTACGGCGCGACCTTCTGCACGCGCTGGATCGGGTCGCGATCGTAGAGGATCTGCGAGTCGGTCGTGACCTCGTCGGAGAGGAAGATCTGCTCCGACTGGAACTTGAGCGCGTAGACGAGCTTCGTGAACACGTTGTCGAGCTTCGGCCCGCCGTCGCCCGCGAAGGTCGTCTGCGTCTGCTGCTCGTTGTCGCCGCCCGCCGGGTAGTCGAGCTCGATCGGATCGCTGCCCTTCGGGCCGCCCACGATCGAGTACTGCGGCGATCCCTCGCCGAAGTACACGCGAGGCTCGAAGTCGCCGAGCGTGCCCGACTGCGGGATGCCGGACTGGATGAAGACGGGCTGGCCGTCGACCGAGCGCTGGTTGCCGGCCGCGGCGACGAGGCCGTAGCCGTGCGTGTACACGAGGTGCGAGTTGAACCAGGTCTCGGCGTCGCCGAGGCCCGAGAGCTTGACGTCGCGGACGGCGACCACGGTGTCCTGGGTCTCACCGTCGATGTCGTAGCGGTCGACGTCGAGCTGCTTCGGGAACTGGTAGTACTGGCGGAACTGCTCGAGCTGTTCGAAGGCGGGCGAGATCACGAGCGGGTCCATCAGGCGGATGTTCGCGGTCGTCTCGGCGTCGGAGCGGAGCGCGCCCGGCTCGGCGTCGGTCTTCGCCTCGAACGGGATCTCCTCGACCTCCGCGACGCCGTACGCGTCGCGGGTGAGGTCGATGTTGCGCTGGATGTACGGCGCCTCGAGCGACTTCGCGCTCGGGTCGACCTGGAAGCGCTGCACGACCCACGGGTAGAGGGTGCCGATGAGCAGGCTCGTGACGATGAGCAGCGCCGTGCCGATGAGGGGCAGCCGCCACCTTCCGATGATCGCGGTCACGAAGAAGAGCACGGCGACGACGACCGCGACACCGGCGAGGATGCCTCGGCCCGGGATCACCGCGTTGACGTCGGTGTACGCGGCACCCGTGATGAGCGAGCCCGATTCGGTGACGGTGGCGTACTGGTCGAGCCAGATGCTGATGCCCTGCAGCAGGAGGTAGATGCCCGCCGTGACCGCGATCTGGATGCGCGCCGACTTCGAGATGACGACCTCGCGGCCCGAGACGCGGATGGCTCCGTAGAGGTAGTTCGTCGCGATGACGAGCAGCACCGAGAGCAGGACGACCGCCGACGCGAAGCCGACGACCCCGCGATAGAAGGGGAGCTCGAAGATGTAGAACCCGATGTCGAGGCCGAACTGCGGGTCGGTCTGCCCGAAGGGGGTGCGGTTCAGCCACGCGAGGGTGACCTCCCAGCGGCTCGAGGCGGAGACACCGGCGAAGACGCCGAGGACCACCGGGATGCCGTACATGGCGAGCCGGCGGAGCGGCTCGAACACCTCCTGGTAGCGGTCGAGCTGCGAGTTGAGCTTCGCGTACACCGGGCGCGTGCGGTACGCGATCTGGATCGAGCCCCACACCGGCAGGGCCATCGCGAGGAAGCCGATCACGAACAGCGAGGCACGGGCGATCCACTCGGTGGTGAGCACCGAGAGGAATCCGAGCTGCTGGTACCAGAGCACGTCGGCGTAGAGGCCGGTGAACACGAAGAACGCGATGACGAGCACCACCACGATGCCGATCGTGATGGCGATCGGCGCGCGACGGCGCGGAATCCTCGGTTCTTGCGGCTGTGCTGACACTCTCGGCCTCATGTTCGGTCGGGATGGGATCGGGACTCCATCCTAGAGTCGCGATGCTTGGAATCTGCTGGTCAGGAGGCGTCGCACGACGGGTAGGAACCCGTCACCTCGCCGTCGGCGAGGTCCTCGACGATCGTGCGCGCCTGGTCGAGCGTCGACACCGCGAAGACGTTCAGGCCGTCGGGGACATGCCCGACCACCTCGTCGCAGTTCGACTCGGGCGCGAGGAACCAGTCGGCGCCCGCGCCCTCGGCACCCCACAGCTTCTGGCGGATGCCGCCGATCGGGCCCACCCGGCCCGCCGAGTCGATCGTGCCGGTGCCCGCTACGACCTCGCCGCCGGTCATGGCGCCCGGCGTCAGCTCGTCGACGATGCCGAGCGCGAACATCATGCCGGCGCTCGGGCCGCCCACGTTGTCGAGCTGCAGTTCGACGTCGACCGGGAACTCGTAGTGCATGCGAACGCCGACCCCGAGCACGGGCGTGCCCCCGTTGTCGACCGGTGTCACCTCGACGGTCTGCTGCTCGCCGTCGCGCTCGATCACGATCTCCGCCGGGTCGTCCGTGCCGTGCTCGCCGACCGCCTGCTGCAGTTCGCCGATCGAGTGCACCGGGGTGCCGTCGAGCGAGACGATGACGTCGTCGGGCTCGATGACCCCGGCCGCGGGCGAGTCGTCGAGCAGCGACACGACGGTCACCTCGCGGGGGAAGTCGTAGCCCAGCTCCACGAGCGCCGCCGCGATCGCGTCCTGCTGGGAGTCGACCATCGCGGCCTGGTTCTGCGCATCGCGGTCGGAGTTCGACACCCCGGGCGGGAAGACGGCCTCGATCGGCATGACCGAGCGCGTGCGGTCGAACCATGCCGTCATCACCTCGATCCAGCTGGGGGTGTTGCCGGGCTTGCCGAACACGGAGACCGTGAGCAGGTTGAGCTCGCCGTCGGTCGGATAGGTCGTCTCGCCGGGGATGTGGATCAGCGGCACCTCATCGCCATCGGCGTTCTCGGCCGAGCCGAGGGTGTCGTAGACGGGACCGGGCGCCTCGATCACGTAGGGCGACGGCATCACGGCGAAGACGAGCCCGATCACGACCGCGACCGTGACGGAGCCCCAGCCGATGCGCTCGCGGAGCGACCACTCGTGCCGGTGATGCGCCGACGAGGAGTCGTCGGAGAAGAGGGCCATCGGGCATCCTTTCGCGCCGATCGCAGCGGGTGCGGGGGTTGCGGGGGCGGCCAGGCCGGCGCTGTTCGCGAAGGGCGGACACCCGAAGAGCCAGCCTAGGCCATTTCCCGGTCGCCACCCGGGATCGTCGCGTTACGGTTGAAGCGACGAGACGTGGAGGTGGCGCACGTGGCCGATCAGCAGGGTGAACCCGGCGACCGGAGCCCGGAGGACGAGTTCCGCGAGATGCTGCGGGAGCTGCTCTCGGGTGCCGGTGGCATCGACCCGTCGAAGCTCGCCGGCGCGGCCGGCCTGCCCGACGACCCGGCGAGCGTCGCGGCGCTGTTCGGGCAGTTGCAGCAGGCGATGAACCACAGCGGCGACGGCATCGACTGGAGCATCGCCACCCGACAGGGCGAGGAGCGCGCCGCGGCGGGCCAGCAGCAGATCTCCGACGCCGAGCGGGCCCGGTTCGACCAGGCGTTCCAGGTCGCCTCGCTGTGGCTCGACGAGGCGGTCGACTTCTCGTCGCTGCCGCAGACGCCCGAACTCCTCACCCGCAGGGCGTGGGTCGCCGCGACGATGCCGATCTGGACGCAGCTGGCCGAACCGGTCGCCCTCTCGATCTCCGACGCGCTCACGCGCGTGATGCTCGAGCAGGCGCCCGAAGAGATGCGCGGCATGATCGAGAACGCGAGCCGCATGCTGCGCGGCATCGGCGGCACGCTGTTCGCCATGCAGCTCGGCCAGGTCGTCGGCCAGCTCTCGACCGAGGTCGTCTCCGGCGGCGACGTCGGGCTGCCCCTGCTCGACGACTCGCGGGCGGCCATCCTGCCGCAGAACGCCGCCGAGTTCGGCCAGGGCCTCGACATCCCCACCGACCAGGTCGAGTTGTACCTCGCCGTGCGCGAGCTCGCGCACGCTCGGCTCTTCCGCCACGCGCGGTGGCTGCGGCTGCACTTCATCACGGCGATCACCGCGTTCGCGAAGGGCATCGACATCGACACCGACCGGCTCGAGCAGCTGGCCGAGGGCTTCGACCCGTCGAACACCGAAGAGCTGCGGCAGGCGGTCGTGTCGGGTGCGCTGATCCGCCCGAAGAGCGAGGCGCAGCAGGGCGCCCTCGCCCGCCTCGAGACGATGCTCGCGCTCGTGGAGGGCTGGGTCGACGCCGCCACCGCCGACGCGACCGGCCGACTCCCCCGTACCGACGCGATCGCCGAGACGATCCGACGGCGACGTGCGTCGGGCGGCCCCGCCGAGTCGGCGTTCGCGACGCTCGTCGGCCTCGAGCTGCGTCCGCGCCGCCTCCGCGAGGCGACCGCGATGTGGCGGGCCGTCACCGACGCGGTCGGCGTCGAGGCGCGCGACGCGCTGTGGGCGCATCCCGACCTCCTGCCGACGGCCGACGACCTCGACGACCCGAGCGGGCTCATCGCACGGCTCACCGGTGCCGACAGCGCCGAGAACGAGGCCGACGACGAGTTCGACCAGGCCCTCGAGCAGCTCCTCCGCGGCGAGACGCCGGCCGGCCCCGGAGAAGACGGCGAGTCGCCCGAGGCCTGAGCGCTCATCGCACGAGGGCACCCTGTGGAAGGATTCCGCGGCGGTGTCGGGTCCTGGGGCATGCTCTCGGCATGGCTCCGCGAATCGATCCGGCCCTCCCGCTCGTCTGGCGCTCGCCCGTCGAGCTGCAGCTCGGCGCCGAGACCCCGCGCGTGATCATCGACGACCCCGGCCCGCTCGAGACCGGGCTCATCGGCCTGCTGCGCCACGGCGCGAGCCTCGCGACGGTGCGCACGATCGGCGCCGGCCTCGACGGGTCTCCCGGCGACATCGATCGCGTGCTCGCGCTGCTCGCGCCGGCGTTCGTCGCGGACTCCGACGAGGCCGACGACGCCTCCGACCGTGCACCCGCCGAGACGGGGGCGCGGGCACTCGTCGTCGTCGACGGGCCGGCACCCTTCGCCGCGCGCCTGTCGGCCATGCTCGCCCATCTCGGCCACGCCACGACCACCCCCGCCGAATTCGACGGCGCCACGGCCGCCGCGGTGCCTGCGCTGGCGGTCCTCGCCGCGCACTGGGTCGTGCCGCCCTCGCAGCACCTGCGCTGGCTCCGGGCGGACGTGCCGCACCTCGTCGTCGTCGATGACGACCGGGGCTGGCGCGTCGGGCCGCTCGTCGAGCCCGGCCGCGGGCCGTGCGTGCGCTGCCTCGAGCTCGAGCGACGCGATCGCGACCCGGCATGGCCGGTGATCGCCGCGCAGCTCGCCGGTTCCCCGGCACCGTCCCTGCCCCGAGGCATCCGCGCGCTCTTCGACGCCGCCGTCGCGGCGGCCGGTGCCGTCGACGATCGACTCCGGCGCGGCGACGAATCGCTCATCGCGGCGAGCCTCAGACCGGGCGAGACGTCGCCGTCGACCTCCTATCGGCCGCATCCGGAGTGCGGGTGCCGAGCTCCTGCAGGAATCGCGACGGCTCCCGCTCCCCTCGCTGGCCGTCGCCCTGCCGGGCCCAGCTCAATCGCAGGCGTCGCCGTGCCCGCGTGAGGCCGACGTAGAGCAGTCGCCGCTCCTCGTCGATGGCGTCGAAGCCCTTGGCGTACGCGATCGGCAGCATGCCCTCGTTGAGGCCGACGAGGAACACCTCGTCCCATTCGAGGCCCTTCGCCGAGTGCAGCGTCGCGAGCGTCACCACCGCGAGCGCGGGCTCGTGCTGGGCCTCGGCGCGCGCGCGGAGGTCGTCGGCGAACTGACGGAAGGTCGTCCCGGCGGGGGCGTCGTCGACGAGTCGGGCGATCGCGTTGAGCGACTCCCACCGTGCGCGCACCGCGCCCGGCCCGTCCGGCGCCTGCACGCTCCAGCCGAGCGAACGCAGCACGTCGCTCACCGACTTGAACAGCGGTTCGCCCGTGATCGTGAGCGCGGCGGCCCGGAGCGCGTGCACCGCCTGGCGCACCTCGGGCTGGTCGAAGAACCGCGCCGCGCCGCGAACCCGCGACCCGACGCCGACCTCGTCGAGCGCGTGCTCGAGGATCGCCGACTGGGAGTTGACGCGCATGAGCACCGCGATGCGATCGGGCGTCACGCCCGCATCGACGCGATCGCGGATGAGCGTCGCGACGCCCCTCGCCTCGGCGAGGTCGTTCGCGTACTCGGTGACCTCGGGTTCAGGGGCATCCGCCCGCCCGTCGGTGACCGCCTCGAGGCGCAGCGCGCCCTCGCGGCCCCGCATCAAGCGGTTCGCCGTGTCGACGATCGGCCCGGTCGACCGGTAGTTGCGCTCGAGCCGCACGATCGTCGCGTCGTCGTAGCGGCGCTCGAAGCCGAGCAGGTAGTCGCTCGTCGCGCCGGCGAACGAGTAGATGGTCTGGCTCGCGTCGCCGACGACGCACAGCTCGGTGCGATCGCCGAGCCAGAGTTCCAGCAGGTGCTGCTGCGCCGGCGAGACGTCCTGGTACTCGTCGACGATGAAGTGCCGGTAGCTCTCGCGCACCTGCAGCGCGACGGATGCCTCGGTCTCGATCATCCCCGCGGTGGTGAGCAGCACGTCTTCGAAGTCGATCATGCGCCGCTCGTCCTTGACCTGCTCGTACGCCTCGACGAGCTCGACGAACTGCTCGATCGTGAGCCGCCCGGGGGCGCCGCGGCCTTCGAGCCGGGCGCGATACGCCTCGGGGCCGTGCAGGCCGACCTTGCGCCACTCGATCTCCGCGGCGACGTCGCGCAGGGTCGGCGTGTCGACCTTGAGGTTCACCCGCTCGGCCGCCTGCCCGAGCGCACGCCCCTTGTAGTCGAGCACGCGCGGCGCCGGTCCGCCGACGACGATCGGCCAGAAGTGGTTGAGCTGCGCCAGCGCGGCGGCGTGGAACGTGCGTGCGCGCACGGCACCGGCGCCGAGCGTCGCGAGCCGCCCCCGGAGCTCGGCCGCTGCACGGGCGGTGAAGGTGAGGGCCATCACCCGTGCGGGATCGTACGAGCCCGAGGCGACGCCGTAGGCGATCCGGTGCGTGATGGCCCGGGTCTTGCCGGTGCCGGCGCCGGCGAGCACGCAGACCGGTCCGTGCAGCGCCTCCGCCACGATGCGCTGCTCGTCGTCGAGCCCGTCGAGCAGCGGGTCGCCGGTGGTGCGGGCGTCGACGTCGGTCACGCGCCCGACCGCTCGGCGACCGCGGGTGCGCGGTCGGGTTCCTGCGGGGCGGTCTCGACCGGGCCGCCGTACCACTGTTCGATGAGCCACCGGGCGATCGAGGTCGCCCCGGGCAGGAGCACCCCGCCCCACGCGTCGGCCAACTCGTCGCGCGTGAACCACCTGAGCTCGAGGATCTCCTCGCCGTCGGGGGTCGCGGTCGCCGGGTCCGCGCCGGGGGCGACTCGCGCGGCGAAGCCGAGCATGAGGCTCGCAGGGAACGGCCACGGCTGCGAGGCGCGGTACTCGACCCGGTCGACGGCGATGCCGGCCTCCTCGGCGATCTCGCGCACGACCGCCTCCTCGAGCGACTCGCCCGGCTCGACGAAGCCGGCGAGCAGCGAGAACCGGCGCTGCTCCCACAGTGCGTTGGAGCCGAGCAGCAGGCGGTCGTGGTCGTCGGTGACGAGCATGATCACCGCGGGGTCGGTGCGCGGGAACAGCAGTGCGTCGTCGCGGTCGCAGCGCCGGACCCATCCGGCCTGGCCGGGTGAGGTGGTGGAGCCGCACCGAGGGCAGAATCCGTGCGCTGCATGCCAGTTCGCGAGGGCGAGCGCCTCGACGAAGAGACCGGCGTCGAGCGCGTCGACGGCCGTGGCCACGGCTCGGAGGCCCTGCCAGCGCGCAGCCTCGGGCTCGAGCGCGGCGGCCGTGTCGTCGTCGACGACGCGCGCCTCGTACGCGAAACGCGGATCGCGACCGAGGTAGATGCGCAGGTCGCCCGCCGGGGCCGCCGACGGCCGACGCAGCTCGAGCGCCGGCGCCGACCCGTCGACCTGCTCGGCCAGCAGCACGCGGTCGCCGTGCACGAAGAGCACCCGCGAGGCCGGGTCGGCGTCGAACGAGGACTCGAATCCGGGAGCGGTGCGGCGCCCGGCGTCGCGATCGATCACGGCCCGCGCGAACGGCGGCAGCGGGTCGTGCTCGGTCACTGGGCCCCTCTCACTGCGGTCTGCGGGAGTCGTCACCGCGGCTGCGGAGTCAGCGGGAAGGTGTGGCGGTCGCCCCTCGCCCGAAGATGCCTGCTTAAGCTGAATGCCATGGCCAGACCCCCTCTCACTCTAGCCGCGTTGGCCACGGCGGCGGTGCCCGGACTCGAGGTCAACGCGGCACGCGCGCACACGCGCCGCAGCCACGGGGCGTACGACGCCGTCGAGTTCCGCACCACCGACGGGCGCCACCTGATCATCCGCGTCCCGCGCACGCAGGCCGCCGAGTCCGAGCAGTCGGCCGACCTCGTCGCGCTCCGCGCGCTCACCCCCGGCATCCGCAGCAGGCTGCCGTTCGCCGTTCCGACGTTCGTCGGCCAGGCGCCCGTCGACGGCACGCGCGCCGTCGTCACCGACTTCCTCGAGGGCGGGATCTCGACCCCCGATGAGCTCACCTCGCACGACCGCCTCGCCGAATCGGTCGGCCTCGCGATCGCCGCGATCCACTCGCTGCCCGCCGGGTTCGTCGGCGACGCCGGCCTCACCCGCCAGTCCACCGACGGCGCGCGGGAGTCGGTCGTCGCGCTCGTCGGCCGCGCCGCCGACACCGGGCACCTCCCCGCGGCGCTGCTGCGCCGGTGGGAGGAGGCGACCGACGACGACACGCTGTGGCGGTTCCGCCCCACGGTCGTGCACGGCGGGCTCACCGCCGACGTCATCCTCAACGACGGCGAGACCGTGACCGGCGTGCTCGGCTGGTCGGGCCTCGCCGAGGGCGACCCCGCCCGAGACCTGCACTGGCTGCTCACCTCGCGCGGGGCGGCGGCCGAGCGGGCGCTCGGCGCGTACGTCGCGGCTCGCGAGGGCGGCGCCGACGCGCACCTGCCCCAGCGCGCCCTGCTCTACGGCGAGCTCGAGCTGGCGCGTTGGCTGCTGCACGGCGTCGACGAGCACGACCAGGCCGTCGTCGACGATGCGATCGGCCTGCTCGACGGGCTCGTCGAGAGCGTGCACGACCGCTCGAGCGAGCCGCTCTCGCCCGAGACGGGGCCCATCCTCGCCGTCGGCGATGTCGAGCGGATGCTCGACGAGACCCCTCACGACCGGCTTCCCTCCGACCGTGGCGGCGCCATGCTCACCGACAGCTACGACTTCTCGGCCCTGCAGTCGGGCGAGACGCCGATGGATGCCACGGCCCCGATCCCGCTCGACCTCAGCGACTGGGGCGATGCCGCCCCGCCGCGTTCGCCGGGGACCGCGGACAGCTCGAGCGAGGGGACGGACGGCGCCGGCGCTCAGGCAGGTGACGACTCGCGTGACGACGCCGACGACCAGGCCCGGCGCAACTCCGCCTCGTCGTAGAGGGCGTCGGGGCGGATGACCCGATCGTCTTCGACGAAGTAGAACACCGCGTCGACGGTCGACGGATCGACTCCGGCCCAGTGGGCGTACGCCAGTCGGTACAGCGCGAGCTGGGTCTGCTTGAGCTCGAGGTCGCGAGCATCGCGCGGCGCCTTGCCCGTCTTCCAGTCGACGACCTGCACGGCGATGCCCTGCGCGCCCAGCTCCGACGACGGGTCGACGTCGTAGACGGCGTCGAGCTTGCACACGAAGACGTTCTCGCCGAGCGGAAGGTGGAGTTCGAGCTCGACGGCGGCCGGTCGGCGGTCGCCCCACTCCGATGCCGCGAACCGCTCCTGCAGCGCACGGAGCCGATCGGGCGAGTCGTCGACGAGTGCGCCGCCGGCCGGGTCGTCGTCGAGTTCGACGAGCAGCGCATCGAGCTCGTCGAGCCCGGCCGGGGCGCTGCCCTCGATCGCGCCGATCGAGCGCTGCTCGACCCATTCGTGGAACAGCGTGCCGATGCGGGTCGCCCGGAACGGGCGCTGCGGCATCGGCCGGCGCAGCGCCGCCGCGACCTGGAGCGGGTCGTCGACGTAGTCCTTGAAGCGCGAGGCGGGGACGCGGACGGGGATCTCGGGCGCCGCGTCGGGTTCGTGCCTGCGCCGGCGCTCTTCGAGGAGCAGCCGGAGCTCGTCGGCCAGCCGCGGTCCGATGCCCTGGCCGGTGGGTCGGGTCGCCGCGAGCCGCACCGCCTCGGCCGCCGCCTCGACGGCATCGCGACGCCGGCCGAGCGGATCGAGCGGCCAGCGAACCCGCTCGGTCGAGCCGGTTCGCGGGTTCTCGGCTTCGGCGGGGGTGCTCGGCAGCGCATCGGCCGCGATCACGCCCGCGACCGCGAGTTCGCGCAGGAACGGGCTCGGCTCGCGGGCCGTCTTCTGGGTCGACCACCACGAGCCGGTGAGCAGCAGCTCGGACTTCGCCCTCGTGACCGCCACGTAGGCGAGTCGGCGCTCTTCCTCGGCGTGGCGCTCACGGTTCTCGTCGGCGAAGGCGGTGACGGCCTCGTCGAACTCGGCCTGGCTCTGGACACCTCGCCACTGCAGCTCGGGCAGCTCATCGTGGTCGCCCTTGAACTCGTTCGGCAGCTCGCCGAACGACAGCCAGCCCTTGGTCGAGCGCGGCTTCGACGGCACCTCGGCGTCGACCATGCGGGGAATCGCGACGAGGTCCCACTCGAGCCCCTTCGACCCGTGGATGGAGAGCAGCTGCACCGCCCCCGGCTCGGGTTCGTCGTGACGGGGCGAGAGCCGATCGCGCTGCTCGGCCTCGGTGAGCCACGCGAGGAACGCCCCGAGCGTCGGCTGCTCGGCCATCTCGACGAAACCGACGAGCAGTTCGTCGAACGCCTCGAGGCTCGGCGCTCCGAGCGGCTGCGCCGCGTTCGCGGCGACCTCGACGTCGAGCAGGAGCTCTTGTTGCACGAGGTTCACGAAGTCGACGAGCCCGAGTCCCGCGCGGCGGCGCAGCGACTGCAGCTGCGCTCCGGCGCGGCGCATGCGCGCGAGGCCGACCGGGCTGAACGCGCGGAGCGCCGAGTGCTGGTCGGGCGCCGTGAGCACGAAGTCGAGGGCGTCGACGATCGAGGGCGACTCGTCGACGGCGATCGACGAGCGCAGCCCCCTGCGCACGTCGTCGTCGAGGCGTCGCATCGCGAGGTCGCGGTCGGCGAGCCACTTGGCGAGGCCGCGGAGTGCATCGAGGTCGGCGGCCCCGATGCTCCACCTCGCGCCGCCGAGCACGCGGACGAGCTCGGAGCCCGCCGACGGATCGTGGAGCACCCGCAGCACGCACACGAGGTCGGCGATCACCGGCTGGTCGAGGAGACCGGCCATGCCGAGCACGTGCACGGGCACGCCCCGGGCCCGGAGCGCCTCGGTGAAGACCTCGGCGTTCGCGAAGGTGCGGCAGAGCAGCGCGCCGCTCGGGCGATCGCCCGTTCGGCCGAGGCGCGTCGCGAACCACTCGGCGACACGGGCGGCCTCGGCCTCGATCGTCTCGGCCCAGGCGACCTCGAGCCGGCCGGGCCCCGCGAACGGCGAGGCCGTGAGCGGTGCCTTCGGAATGCCGGCGTCGAGCGGGGCGATGAGCACGTTGGCGGCGTCGAGCACGATGCGGGGATTGCGCCAGCTCGTGGAGAGGTCGTAGACGGCCGCAGCGCCGGTCGTGGCGAAGTCGCGCCCGAACCGGGCGAGGTTCGCCGCGCTCGCGCCGCGCCATCCGTAGATCGACTGGTCGGGGTCGCCGACGGCCATGACCGGATGGTCGGCGAAGAGCGCCGACAGCAGGCGGGTCTGCACGACGCTCGTGTCCTGGTACTCGTCGAGCAGCACCGTGCGGTAGCGCTCGCGGTGCGCCGTCGCGACCTCGGGGTGCTGCTCGCAGATCGCGAGCGCGAGCGACACCTGGTCGGAGAACTCGACGAACCCGCGCTGCTGCTTCGCCGCAGCATAGGCGTCGGCGAGCTCGAGCAGCGGCGGAAGCGCCCCGACCACTCCGAGGGCGTCGACGAACGACGCGAAGTCGGTGCGCTTGCGCGGCGCCTCGATCGGCAGTCCCTCCATCTGCAGGAAGTCGCGCACCATGACGCGCACGTCGCGACTGTCGGCGACGTTCTCGGCGAGCGCCCGGCTGAGGCCCAGCACGGCGCCCGTGACGCGGTCGAGCGAGGCGTCGAGCTCGACGAGGCGGGGATCGGCCGATGCCTGCGCGACCGACCGCGCCAACTGCCAGGCCGATGCCTCGCCGAGCACCGAGGCGTCGGGCTCGCGACCGATCAGCATGGCGTGCTCGCGGTAGATCGCGCTCGCGAACGCGTTGTACGTGCCGACGGCGGCGGACCCGAGCGGGTCGAGCACGACCTCGGCGATGCCCTCGTCGACGAGTTGCCCGACTCGCTCGCGCACCCGCTCGGCGAGCTCGCCGGCCGCCTTGCGGGTGAACGTGAGCCCGAGCACCTCCGGCACTCCGACATGGCCGTTGGCGAGCAGCCACACGACGCGGTTCGCCATCGTCTCGGTCTTGCCGCTGCCGGCGCCCGCGACGACGATGCTCTGGCCGAACGGGTCGGCCTCGATGACGGCCCGCTGCTCGGGCGTCGGCGCGTGCAGGCCGAGTCGCGATGCGATGTCGAGCGCGCTGAGCCCCGCGCCCGTCGACGCCGATGACGCGCTCACGCGGACACCGCCGGGATCAGGTGCACCCGGTACTGCCAGGCGCCGAACCTCGAGCCGAAGCCGAGCTCGGCGGGCCCGTCGAAGCCCGACGCGGCCATCGTGCGCGCGACGTCGGCGAGCCGCTCGCGGAACTCGCCCTCTGCCTCGTCGTCGAACGGCTGCTGCGCCCGCTCGGTGTAGCCACGGCCGTGCGCCGGTCTTGCGACGTAGACGAGCTTCGCGCCGCCGAGCGATCCACCGCCGGGCACCGCCCCTGACCTGGCGGCCAGCTGGTACGCGGCGAGCTGCGGATGCGCCGCCGTCTGGGCCGCCGTCGGCGGGGTCCGGCCGGTCTTCAGGTCGACGATCACGGTCGTGCCGTCGGGCGAGACCTCGACCCGATCGATCGTGCCCGTGACGCGCACCCGATCGATCTCGAGCGTGAACCGCCCCTCGGCCTCGAGCAGCACCTTCTCGTCGTCGGCGAAGTTCGCGAGGTAATCGGCGGCGCCCTCGGTCATCTTGCGCGCGCCCCGGCGCTCGCGCTCGGCGACCCAGCCCGCCTCGAAGCGGAGTTCGTCGAGTCGGGCCGACACGCCCGCCCAGAGCGTCTCGACGCTCGTGTCGCCGTCGGCCCGGGCGCCGGCCTCTTCGACGACGGCGTGCACGATCGTGCCGATCGAGGCGGCGATGCCCGACGGGGGCGACGCGACGTGATCGATGAACCAGCCGAGCGGGGACTCCTCGACGCGGTCGATCTGCGACGGCGAGACCGCGACGACCGCCTCGGGGTCGCCGTCGAGGTCGACGAGCGGCGCCGAGGTCGAAGGCTCGGCCAGCCCGTACCAGTCGTCGGGATGGGCCCCGGCGACGCCGGCCTCGGCGAGCAGCGCGAGCGCCGCCGGCGCCTCGCCCGACGGAGACGCGACCGACTCGCGACGGAGCGCACCGACGAGGCCGCGCAGGTGCAGCGGGCGCGAGCGCGGCGTGCGCAGGCGGTCGGGCGCGTAGCCCATCAGCATCGAGGGCTGCTCGTCGTCGTTCGCGGTGCAGCTCAGCACCAGTTGCCGCTCGGCGCGCGACGCCGCGAGTGCGAAGAGCCGCAACTCGTCGCCCCGCACCGCGGCACGGGCCTCGGCGACCGTCTCGACCGACGGCACGGGCGCCCCGGACCGGAGGGCGCTCGCGGTGCGGGCGAGCAACCCGGCGTGCAGGAGCGTGCCGCGCGGGCGCAGGTTCGGCCATACTCCGTCTTGGAGGCCGGCGACGACCACGACGTCGAAGGCACGGCCGATGAGCGCCGGCGGCGTCGTGACGACCACCGACTCGGCCGCGCGCTGCGGCGCGAGCGAGTCCTCGGGCAGCTCGCTCGCGAGCACCTCGTCGATGAACCGGACGGCCGGCGCGTCGGGCTCTCGCTCGACGAACCGCTGCGCCGCGGCGAACAGGGCGACGGCGGCGTCGAGCGACCGGTTCGCCTCGTCGGCGAGCACGCCGGTGCCCGCCGCCTGCGGACCCCATTCGGCCGCGAGGGCGCTCGCGTTCCACACCGACCAGAGCAGCTCCTCGACCGTCCGGCCGCGCGCGGCCTCGGCTCGGGCGGCGGCCAGGAGCTTCGCGAGCCGTGCGGCCCGGCGCGCCGGTGCGGCGTCGATGGTGTCGAACCCGCCGGGTGCGGCGAGCGCCTCGACGAGCAGCTCGTCACCGGTGCGATCGCCGCCGCCCGCGAGTTCTTCGTGGCGGAGGGCGAGGCGGAGCCGCCTGAGCCCCACTGCGTCGAGCCGCCCGATCGGGCCCGTGAGCAGGCTCACCGCGAGCTCGGGGGTGAGGGGTTCGCGGTCGAGCACGAGCGAAACGGCCGAGAGGAGCGCGGCTGCCGCCGGCGCATCGCGCAGCGCCGTGCGCCCGGCGCCGCCGGCGGTCGGCACGTCGGCGAGCGCCAGCCCGCGCTCGAACGCGGGCACGTCGCCGCCGGAGCGGAGGACGACGGCCATCTTCGACCACGGCACGCCGTCGAGCAGGTGCCGTTCGCGGAGGAGCGCGGAGACCGCGCGGCACTCGGCCGCATGCGACGGCGCTTCGAGGCCGACGACGGACTCCAACGCGGGGCGGCCCTCGGCCGCGTCCTGGGTGCGGTCGTACCGGTCGCCGCCGCGCACCGGCCGCGCCCCGCGACCTTCGTCGCCCGCACCGGCCCGGTCGCCCCGCTCGACGCCGGCGGCCCGGTGCGCCCCGCCGAGCGCGGCGCCGATGTGACCGGTGGCCGACTGCACGACGGCGCGCAGGGCGGCGTCGCCTCGATGCACCGTCGGCAGCACATGGCGTTCGACCGGCGCCCCGTCGAGCACGCTGGAGAGCGCGCCGAGCAGTTCGGGCCGGCCGCCGCGGAATCCGTTGCTCGCGACGTCGGGATCGCCGATCGCGATCACCTGCACGCCGCGCGCGGCGAACGCGGCGAGCAGCGCCGCAGTCGCCTCTGTCGCCTCCTGCGCATCGTCGACCACGATGAGACGCAGCGCGGCCAGGCGCCCGAGGGCCTCGGCGGATTCGGCGTCGACCGTGCTGCGCCGCACGATCGCCGCGGCGAAGGCGGCGAGCTCGGCCGAGTCGTACTGGGTCGGGCGCACCTGCGCCTTGACCTCGTCGTACTCGGCGAGGAAGTCGGCGGCGGCCACCCATTCGGGCCGCCCGCACCGCTCGCCGAGCCGGGCGAGGGCCTCGGCGTCGACGCCGTGCTCGACCGCGCGCATCATGAGGTCGCGCAACTCGGTGCGGAAGCCCCGCAGCGCCCGCACCTCGGGCGAGAGCGGCTCGGGCCAGTCGGGCCCGAAGCCGTCGCGCACGCCGCCCTCGAGCAGTTCGCCGATGATGTGGTCGTGCTCGGCTCCGGTGAGCAGCGTGACGGGTCGGCCGGTGTAGGCACGCACGAGCTCGAAGGCGATCGAGTTCGCCGTCCTCGCGAGCGGCCCGCGCGTCGTGAGGCCGAGCCGCACCGCGAGCGCATCGCGCAGCGAGGTCGCAGCGGTGCGCGTCGCGGACACCACGAGCACCTCGTCGGCCGTGCCGCCCTCGCGCTCGATGCGGTCGGCGACGACCTCGATCGCGAGCGTCGTCTTGCCGCTGCCGGGCGCCCCGAAGACCGCCGCGTGCCCGCCGGAGACCAGACGGCGGACGAGCTCTGGAGCGGTTCGGGTGCCCTGCATGCCGGCAACGTTAACGTGTTCCGCCGACAGTGAACGCGAACGGCTCGCGCCTCGGCGATGTGTAGGGTTTCAGCAAGAGCAGAAAGGCGTACCGTGGACGTTCGCATCGGCATCCAGAACTCCCCCCGTGAACTCGGGTTCGAGACCTCCCAGTCGGCCGCCGAGGTCGAGCAGGCGGTCGCCGCGGCGCTCGCCGGGCAGGCCCCCCTGCTGAAGCTCGCCGATGACAAGGGCACCGTGTACGTCGTGCCCGCTGCTGCGCTCGCGTACGTCGAGATCGGCTCGGAGGAGTCGCGTCGCGTCGGATTCGTCGCCTGACGATGGAACTCCTCTTCGTCACGCTCGGCGGCGCCATCATCGGCATCGCCGCGCACTTCCTCTTCCCGCTCCGCAAGCTGCGGGGCGTCGCACTCGTGCCGGCGATCGGCGCGGGCGTCGCCGCCGTGGTCTGGGTGGCGCTCACCTGGCTCGGCTGGCCGTGGGACGGCGGATGGATCTGGGTCGTGTCGCTCGCCGCATCGGCGATCGCGTCCGCGGCCTCGGCCTGGCTCATCGGGCCTGGTCGCCAGAAGGCCGACGACGCCCGCTTCGAGCACCTCTCCCGGCACGGGCTCGGCAAGGCCTGACGGGCGTACCTGCCCGATCCGAACTCGTCCGTGCCCTCTGGCACGGGGGCGGTGTCAGGCCGTGAGCCCGAGCGCGTCCATGCGGCGGGTGTGCTCCGCGATGAGCTCGGTGAACACCGGCTCGACGCGATCGCCCGTGCGGTCCGCCGGCTCCGAGCCCCGCAGCGCCGAGCGCGCGATGAGCAGCGTGTCGCCGACGATGCTGCGTCCCCAGAGCGCGAGCCGGTCGGCGAGACCCGGTTCTGCCTCGATCGCGGCACGCAGTTCGGCGTCGAGCACCTCGCCGATCCCGCCGACGGCGAGGATCGATCGCACCCGCGCACGCAGTTCGACCGGCAGTCCCTCGGCCAGGCGGGTGAAGTAGTCGTCGAGCATGCCCGACGTCACGTGGATGCCGAGCATGAGCTCGTACTGGTCGGCGCCCGCGGTCGACTGCCCGAGCCGATCCGTCGCGGGCGCGAACGGCGCCATCACCGCGTCGGGTTCGACGTCCAGCCTGCGCAGCTCGGCGATGAGGTCGTGGTGCTTGCGCAGCGCGACGCCGGCTGCCGAGCTCAGCCGCTCCTTCGAGTGCATGGCCGCTGCGCCGATCACCGCCTGCGACAGGCTCTCGAAGAACTCGAGCTGGATGTACGCGGCCTGGCCGAGGAACGGCACCGGGTCGGGGACGAGCTCGGTGAAGTCGACCTTGGTGACCTCCGTCGGCGCGACCCGCGGACGCAGCCGCGGCAGCTCTTGACGCACGCCGCGCCGCTTGGACCAGAACACCACGCGAACAGCCTATCCGAGGCTCACAGGGAGTCTCCGATAGGGTGGTGGGGCATGCGGACGCTGGATCCGCGGCCGTGCGCCCGGGGATGAGTCGAGGCGCACCTTCCGACCTTCACTCTCGAAGCACGACCGACAGGCAGATCTTTGACCACTTTCACCGACCTCGGCATCGCGTCCGACATCGTCGACGCGCTCGCGGGCAAGGGCATCATCGATGCCTTCCCCATTCAGGAGCAGACCATCCCCCTCGCCCTCACCGGGCAGGACATCATCGGCCAGGCCAAGACCGGCACGGGCAAGACCTTCGGGTTCGGCCTGCCGCTCATCCAGCGCCTCGGCGACGACCCCGAGCACGGCGTCAAGGCGCTCGTCGTGGTGCCGACGCGCGAGCTCTGCGTGCAGGTGACCGAGGACCTCGAGCTCGCCACCTCGAACCGGCCCACGAAGATCGTGTCGATCTACGGCGGCAAGGCCTACGAAGGGCAGATCGAGCAGCTCAAGGCCGGCGCGCAGATCGTCGTCGGCACGCCGGGCCGCCTCATCGACCTCGCGAACCAGCGCCTCCTCTCGCTCGCCGACGTGCGCGAGGTCGTGCTCGACGAGGCCGACAAGATGCTCGACCTCGGCTTCCTCGCCGACATCGAGAAGATCTTCTCGAAGGTGCCCGCCGTGCGGCACACCATGCTCTTCTCGGCCACGATGCCGGGGCCGATCGTCGCGCTCGCCCGCCGCTTCATGTCGAAGCCGATCCACATCCGGGCGACCGACCCCGACGAGGGCCTCACGCAGGCGAACATCAAGCACCTCGTCTACCGCGCGCACTCGCTCGACAAGGACGAGGTGATCTCGCGCATCCTCCAGGCCGACGGCCGCGGCAAGACCGTCATCTTCACGCGCACGAAGCGTGCCGCCGCGAAGCTCGTCGAAGAGCTCAACGACCGCGGCTTCAACGCGGCCGCCGTGCACGGCGACCTCAACCAGGACCAGCGCGAACGCGCGATGGCCGCGTTCAAGGCGGGCAAGAAGGACATCCTGATCGCCACGGATGTCGCGGCCCGCGGCATCGACGTCGACGACGTGACCCACGTCATCAACCACACCATCCCCGACGACGACAAGACCTACCTGCACCGCGCGGGCCGCACCGGCCGCGCCGGCAAGACCGGCATCGCCGTCACGTTCGTCGACTGGGACGACCTGCACAAGTGGGCGCTCATCAACCGCGCCCTCGAGTTCGGCCAGCCCGAACCGACCGAGACCTACTCGTCGAGCCCGCACCTCTACACCGACCTCGACATCCCCGCCGGGACGAAGGGCCGCCTGAAGCCCGCCGCCCCCGCGGCGAGCGCGACGCGCTCGAGCACGGCCGGCCGGACCGAGGGCGACGCCGAGCGTGCTCCGCGCAGCCGCAACCGCCGTCGCACCCGCAACGGCGTGCCCGCGGGTGACGGCCAGGCGGTCGAGACCTCGGGCCAGACCTCCAAGGATGCCTCGGAGAAGGCTGCCGGCACCGGCACGCACGATGGCAAGGGCAAGGAGCACCACGACGGCAACGCCGCGCCTCGCCGTCGCCGTCGGCGGCGCGGCGGCAGCTCGGGCGGCGGGCAGACCGCCGCACCGGCGGCGCCGCAGGGCTGACCCCGACACCTCCACCTCGCGAGCGCGCAGGCCCCGTCGATGACGGGCGCCCGCGCGCTCGCGGCGTCTCAGCGCCCCACGAGTCGACGCGCTTCCGACGCCGCGGGCCTATTCGGGCGGCAGCACCGGCGCGCTGCCGCGCGCCTCGGCGACGAGCCGAGCGACCACGTCGGCCGCCGTGCGGCACTCCCCCAGGCGGTTCGGCTTGCCCGCGCCGTGGTAGTCGCTCGACCCGGTGATCTCGAGCCCGAATCTCGCCGCCAGTTCGCGCAGCCGGGGCTTGGCGTCGGCGCGGTTCTCGGGGTGGTCGACCTCGAGGCCGAACAGTCCGGCGTCGACGAGCTTGGCGAGGCGAGCGGGCGGCACGACCTGTTCGGCGCCGCGTGTGCCGGGGTGCGCGAGCACGGGCACGCCCCCGGCGGCGCGGATGAGGCGCACGCCCGTGAGCGGGTCGGGCGCGTAGTGCGGCTGGGCGTACCCGGCCCGAGGGTGCAGGATGCCGGCGAAGGCCGCCGAACGGGTCGCCGCATGCCCTCGGGCGACGAGCGCGTCGGCGATGTGGGGCCGTCCGATCGTCGCCCCCTCGACGGTCTGGTCGAGCACGTCGCTCCAGCTGAGGTCGTAGTCGCGCGCGATGCGCCGCACGATCTCCTCGGCGCGGGTGAGACGCGACTCGCGGATGCGAGCGGTCTCGGCGAGCAACGGCTCGTCGAGCGGGTCGACGAGGTAACCGAGCAGGTGCACGCTCGTGAACCCCTCGCGGGTCGACAGCTCCATGCCGGGGATGAGCGCGACGCCCGTCCCGGGCACCGCGGCGGCCGCCTCGGCCCAGCCGCTCGTCGAATCGTGATCGGTGAGCGCGACGGCCCGGAGCCCGGCGGCCGCCGCCTGCCGCATCAGTTCCGCCGGCGACTCGGTGCCGTCGGACACCACCGAGTGGGTGTGCAGATCGGCCTCGCCGATCGCGGCAGGAGCTCGCGACATCCCCCTATCGTATCGAGGGCGCCGTTCTCGGGGCCCTCTCAGAACCCGGCCCCGTAGGGTGGGTGGAATGCTCCCCCGCATCCTCGGCTGGGTCGTGATCGTCGGCACGGCCGCCCTCGCCGCCGTGCTCCTCTGGCCTCAGGCGTTCGGCTTGCAGAACCAGTGGATCGCGGCGCACGTCGTGGCGCTGCGCGGGGTCGCCGCCGTCTGCGGGGCGATCGTCGCGGTGCTGTTCCTCCTCCTCGCGATCCCGCGCCGCGGTCGTCGCTTCGCGATCGCCATGGCGATCGTGTTCGCCGTGTTCACCGCGGGCCAGGTCGCGGTGCTCGCGGTGCGTGGCACGGGCGGCGCGGCCACCGCCGCTGCCGACGACCGCGCGGCGGGTGCCTCGGGGCCCGAGGCGTCCGTCACGGTGCTGTCGTGGAACACCCTCGGCGAGGTGCCCGACGCGTCGACGATCGCGGAGCTCGCCCTCACGGAGGGCGCCGACGTCGTCGTGCTGCCCGAGACGACCGACTCGCTCGGCGAGGAGGTCGCGATCGCGATGCGCGAGGGCGGCTCGCCGATGTGGGTGCACACGCAGGCGTACGACGACATCGCGAAGGCCCGGTCGACGACCCTGCTCATCAGCCCGGAGCTCGGCGACTACGAGGTCGTCTCGGCCGACTACCCAGGCCCGCCGGGCAATACGAACACGCTGCCGAGCGTCGTGGCCGACCCGATCTCGGGCGACGGGCCGCGCATCGTGGCCGTGCACGCGGTCGCGCCGATCCGCTGGGAGCTGCGGAACTGGCGCAGCGACCTCGACTGGCTCGCCGAGCAGTGCACCGGCGAGAACGTGATCATGGCGGGCGACTTCAACGCGACGGTCGACCACTTCGCCGGGCGCGGCATCGACGGCGGCGACCTGGGGCGCTGCCGGGATGCCTCGGTGCAGGCGCGCGCCGCGGCGCTCGGCACCTGGCCCACCGACCTGCCGCCGCTGCTCGGCAGCCCGATCGACCATGTGCTGGCGACGCCCGGCTGGGCGGTCGAGGACTTCCGCGTGATCGAGTCGCTCGACGACGCCGGCAGCGACCACCGCCCGGTCGTGGCGACGCTGACCCGGGCGGGTTGACGAGCCCCGGACCATCCGCCGGCACTCGGGGCCGGTGCGAGAATGGGGGCATGGCGAACTCGAGCGACACCTCCACCACCGAGACCGCGGCAGCGGCGAACCCCTCCGGCGACGAGGCCGGACGCAACGCGAACCGGTCGACCACGCCGGGCTCCGAGGGCTTCAAGGCGTTCATCTCGAACGGTTGGGCCGAACGCGCCGAGACGCTGCCCGAGGCGCGCCCCCAGGCCGCGTACGCCGCCGCGCGCCGCGCGAAGGTCTCGGCCGAGTTCCCGGGCCGGCGGCTCGTCATCCCGGCCGGCGACATGAAGCAGCGGGCGAACGACACCGACTACCCCTACCGGGCGCACTCGGCGTTCGCGCACCTCACCGGCTGGGGGTCCGACTCCGAGCCCGGCGCGGTGCTCGTGCTCGAGCCCACCGGCGACGCCGGGCACGAGGCGACCGTCTACTTCCGCGAGCGCGCGGGTCGCGACTCCGAGGAGTTCTACGCGAACGCGGCGATCGGCGAGTTCTGGATCGGCCCGCGCCCGTCGCTCGCCCACGTCGCGGCCGACCTCGCGGTCGCGACCCGCGACATCAGCGCCTTCGACGCCGTGGTCGACCGGATCGACACCGCGACGCTCGTGGTGCGCGAGGCCGATGCCGCGCTCACCGAGCGCGTCGACCACGCCCGCATCCGATTCGCGGCCGAGCGCGTGCTCAGCGAGAACGCGCAGGACGCGGCGTTCTCGCTGGAGGTGGGCGACGAGCACGAGCCCGACGGCGAGCTCGCGCGCGTCGTGAGCGAACTGCGACTCGTGAAGGACGACTTCGAGGTCGCCGAGATGCGGGCGGCGATCGCAGCCACCGAGCGCGGCTTCGGCGAGGTGCTCGCCGAGCTCCCCCGCATCACCTCCGAGGTGCGCGGCGAGCGCGTCATCGAGGGCGTCTTCGCGACCCGGGCTCGGCTCGACGGCAACGACGTGGGCTACGGCTCGATCGCCGCGGCGGGCCCGCACGCGACGATCCTGCACTGGACCCGCAACGACGGGCCCGTCGTGCCGGGCGATCTCGTGCTGCTCGACGCCGGCGTCGAGATGGACACGTACTACACGGCCGACATCACCCGGACGTTCCCGGTCAACGGCACCTTCTCGCCCGTGCAGCGCCAGGTCTACGAGGCGGTGCTCGAGGCAGCCGACGCGGCGTTCGCGATCGTGAGGCCGGGCATCGTGTTCCGCGAGGTGCACGCCGCGGCGATGCAGGTGATCGCGCGCAAGACGGCCGAGTGGGGCTTCCTGCCCGTGTCGGCCGAGGAGTCCCTCGAACCCGAGAACCAGTTCCACCGCCGCTACATGGTGCACGGCACGAGCCACCACCTCGGGCTCGACGTGCACGACTGCGCGCAGGCCCGCCGCGAGCTCTACATGGACGGCGTGGTCGAAGCCGGCATGATCTTCACGATCGAGCCCGGCCTGTACTTCCAGCCCGACGACCTGACCGTGCCCGAGGAGTTCCGCGGCATCGGCGTGCGCATCGAGGACGACATCCTCGTCACGGCGGACGGCGCCGAGAACCTCTCGGTGCGCATTCCGCGCACCGCCGACGAGGTCGAGGCCTGGGTGCGCGGCGCGAGCCGCTGAACGATGCGTTCGCTCCCGCCGTCATCGGGCATGCACTCGCCGTCGCACGGGCGGTGAGTGCACGCCCGACGCTCGCAGATCAGGTGCGCTCGACCGTCGCCCGCCTCGCCCGCCACCAGGCCCAGAACCGGGCGAGCTGACGCTTCGTGAACGCCGCGGCGCGCTTCGCCCAGGCGAACTCGGTGCCCAGGATCGCGAGACCGAGGAAGACGACGAGCCAGCCGGGGCCGGGGAGCGGTACGAGCAGGAGGCCGGCCACCGTCACGATGCCGCCGAGCACCCCGACGAGCACGCGGTAGGCGCGCTGCAGGCCCGGGCGGCGGCCGATCGCCTGCCGCAGCCGCCGCAGCGCCCGACGGATGGGTCGGTCGGGCCGCTCGGCAGCGGCGATCTCATCCGCGATCTCGAGTTCGAGGGCGGGCCGCGGGGCGTCTCGTCCGGTGGTCATGCGCGTCACGATATATCGCGAGTCTGGGAGCTCCCCGGGTCTGGCGGGTCGCGCCGGGGCACGGCTAGGGTCGGGACGAACCCCGATCGCACCCACGTGCTGGAGGATCCATGTCGCACCGCCGCAGCACCCTCGCCGTTCTCGGCGCCGCGGGCCTCGCCCTCGCCGTCGCCACTGCCCCCGCCGTCGCCTCCGCCGCACCGGGCGAGCCCGGCGCACCCCGGTACAGCGCCGGCTCCGACGGTGCGGGCGACCCGTACTTCCCGCTCGCGGGCAACGGCGGCATCGACCTCGTGCACCTCGGACTCGACCTCGACTACACCCCGCCCGCACCCGAGCCGGCCCCGCTCGAAGGGCAGCTCGACGGCGTCGCGACGATCGACCTGCGCGCGACGCAGGACCTCGACCGGTTCGACCTCGACCTCCGTGGGCTCACGGCGACGACGGTCACGGTCGACGGTCACGCCGCGCGATTCGAGCAGACCGACAACGAACTCGTGATCACCCCGCGGCCGAAGCTGAAGCGCGGGCACGACGCCCGCGTCGTCGTCGAGTACGGCGGCACGACGACGAGGCCCACCGACATCGAAGGCGCGCTCTACGGCTGGGTGACGACCCGCGACGGCGCCATGGTCGTGTCGGAGCCCGACGGCGCCGCGACCTGGTTCCCGGTCAGCGACCACCCGACCGACAAGGCCGCCTACGACTTCGAGATCACGGTCCCCGAGGGGCTCGTCGCCGTCGCGAACGGCAGCCTCACCGGGTCGGACACGGCCGACGGTCGCACCACCTGGACGTGGCACGCTCCCGACCCGATGGCGGCGTACCTGGCCACCGCGAGCGTCGGCGACTACGTGCTCGACGACTACACGACCGCCGACGGCCTCCGCATCATCGACGCCGTCGACCCGGCGCTCCCGGCGTCCGCGTCGGCCGCGCTCGCGCTCACGCCGCAGATGATCGACTTCTTCGACGACCGCTTCGGGCCGTACCCGTTCGTCGCGTACGGCGCGATCGTCGACGACGACTCGGTCGGCTACGCGCTCGAGACCCAGACCCGCTCGTTCTTCTCGCGCCGCGCCGGCGAGGGCACCGTCGCGCACGAGCTCGCCCACCAGTGGATGGGCGACCACGTGAGCCCCGGCCGCTGGGCCGACATCTGGCTCAACGAGGGCTGGGCGACGTACGCGTCCTGGATGTGGGCCGAGCACCAGGGTCGCGCCACCGCCGACGAGAGCTTCGACGAGGTGATGTCGATTCCGGCCGACGACGAGTTCTGGAGCCTCGTCGTCGCCGATCCGCAGCCGCTCGGCCTGTTCGCCGACCCCGTCTACGACCGCGGCGCCGCGACGCTGCACGCCCTGCGCGTCGAGATCGGCGACGACGCCTTCTTCGAGCTCGCGACGGAGTGGGTCGACCGCTACGGAGGAGGCAGCGCGACGACGGCCGACTTCACGGCGCTCGCCGAGGAGGTCTCGGGGGCCGACCTCGACACCCTCTTCGCAGCGTGGCTCTTCACACCCCAGAAGCCGACGACCTGGTAGGCCGGTCGGTCAGGCCCCGTCGCCCTCCGAGGCGCGACGGCGCGCCGCATCGGCTTCACGAGCGGCACGGCGCGCGGCATCCTGCGCCTCGCCGTACGTGAGGCCCTGCGGTTCGTCACCCTGGCCTGTTGCCGAGCCGGATGTCTCGTCGCCGGCGCCCGTCGTCGCATCGCCGTCGCGCGGCGTCGGAGCCGGCGCGGCAGGCGGGGCCGACGCGGGCGTCGGGGTCGGTGCGGTCGGCGCCGCCGCGGCCGGGACCGCAGGGGCGACGTCGCTCGCGGTGCCGAGCAGGTTGCGCGCCCGGGCGACGTGCGACGGATCGGTGATGATGATCGCGTAGCGCCTTGCGAGCACCTGGATGTTCGACGTGAAGTCGCGACGGCGCCGGTTCACGGAGTACGTGACGACGCTGAAGATCATGCCGAACCCGGCACCGATGAGCACGGCGGCGCCGAGGATGCCGAGCGAGGCGCCGCTGGGCGCGAAGATGAAGAACAGCAACCCGAGGAAGAGGCCGAACCACGCCCCCGAGATCGCGCCGGCGCCGGCGGCCCGGCTCCACGTGAGCCGTCCGGTGATGCGCTCGACCGTCGTCAGGTCGGTGCCGATGATCGCCAGTTCCTTCACGGGGAACTCGGCCTTCGACAGGCGGTCGACGGCGTCTTGCGCCTCGGCGTAGGTCTCGAAGCCCGCGACCGTCTCGCCCTTCGGCATGGTCGGGAGCTCGCGGCCCGCGCGGCCGCCGAACGGCGTCTGGTTCGTCACCCGGCCATTGTCCCACGATGCGGGCCGGGTCGCCCGGATGGCGCCGCCGCCGAGGCATCCGGGGGCTAAGTTTGTAGCGTGAGCGCCACGAGAGTCTTCGTCGCCCGACTCGCCGGGTGCGCCGTCTTCGACCCCAACGGCGATCGAGTGGGCAAGGTGCGCGACGTCCTCGTCGTGTACCGCAAGAGCGACCCGCCGCGCGTGGTCGGGCTCATCGTCGAGATCCCGGGCAAGCGCCGCGTCTTCGTCTCGATCGGGCGCGTCACCTCGATCGGCGGCGGCCAGATCATCACGACGGGCCTCATCAACCTTCGCCGCTTCGAGCAGCGCGGCGGCGAGGTGCGCGTGATCGCCGAGATGCTCGGTCGCAAGGTCGGCTTCAACGACGGCTCGGGCACGGCCACCATCGAGGACGTCGCGATCGAGGAGCAGGAGCCCGGCGAGTGGGAGGTCGACCAGCTGTTCGTGCGTCGCCCCAAGGGCGCCTCGCCGTTCTCGAAGGGGCAGTCGGCGTACGTCACCTGGCGCGAGGTTCGCGAGCAGGTCGCGAAGGGCGAGGCCCAGTCGGCCGAACAGCTCATCGCGACGTACTCCGAGCTGAAGCCCGCCGACCTCGCTTCGACGCTGCTCGACCTGCCGGCGCAGCGCCGGCAGGAGGTCGCCGAGGAGCTGCCCGACGACCGTCTCGCCGACGTGCTGGAGGAGATGCCCGAGTCCGATCAGGTCGACATCCTCGCCGGTCTCGGCGACGACCGCGCGGCCGACGTGCTCGACCACATGCAGCCCGACGACGCGGCCGACCTCATCGCACAGCTGCCCGAAGAGCGCGGCGAGCACCTGCTCGAGCTGATGGAGCCCGAAGAGGCAGAAGACGTGCGGTTCCTGCTGTCGTACGGCCCCGACACGGCCGGCGGCCTCATGACGACCGAGCCGATCATCGTCTCGGCCGACGCGACCGTCGCCGAGGGGCTCGCGCTCATCCGCCGGCACGACCTGCCGCCCGCGCTCGGCGCGGCGGTCTGCGTCACGCTGCCGCCGTACGAGCCGCCGACGGGCCGGTTCCTCGGCATCGTGCACTTCCAGCGGATGCTGCGCTACCCGCCGCACGAGCGGCTCGGCACCCTCATCGACCAGGGCCTCGAACCCGTGACCGCCGACACCTCGGCCGCCGAGGTCAGCCGCATCCTCGCGAGCTACGACCTCGTCTCGGTGCCGGTGGTCGACGAGAAGCATCGACTCGTCGGGGTGGTGACGATTGACGACGTGCTCGACTACCTGCTGCCCGATGACTGGCGAAGTCACCCCGAGGAGGACGAGCTGGCCAAGCGCAGCACGGCGCGGGCGCAGCTGACGACGGGAAGCATCCCGATCCCATACGGAAGGAGGGGCGCAGATGGCACGCGCTGAGTCGGAAGACCGTCGATTCGACACGCCGAAGGGCATCCGCCGCACCGCCACCTTCCGCGGTTCGGGCGACAGCGACCGCTTCGGCCGCTTCACCGAGTGGGTGGCCCGCGGCATGGGCACGCCCGGCTTCCTCGTCGGGCTGTCGGTGTTCGCGATCGGCTGGATGGCGTGGAACACCTTCGCTCCCTCCGCCTGGCGCTTCGATGACATCGCGATCGGCTTCACGGCGCTCACCCTCATGCTCTCGCTGCAGGCGTCGTACGCGGCACCGCTGATCCTGCTCGCGCAGAACCGGCAGGACGACCGCGACCGCGTGCAGATCGAGCAGGACCGGCAGCGCGCCGAGCGCAACCTCGCCGACACCGAGTACCTCGCACGCGAGGTGGTCGCCCTGCGACTCGCCGTGAAGGAGCTCGCGTCGAAGGAGTTCATCCGCTCCGAGCTGCGCGCGATGCTCGACGAGCTCGACCGCCGCGACGAGGAGGAATCCGAACATGCTGGCTGACGCCGCCTCGGGCGACGCGGCGCTGCTCGAGGAGGCGGTGCGGCGCGTGCTCGCCTCCGTCATCGACCCCGAGATCCGCAAGCCCGTCACCGAACTCGACATGGTCGACCGCGTGGTCGCCCGCGAGGGCGGTCGCGTCGAGGTCGGCATCCGGCTGACGATCGTCGGGTGTCCCGCATCGGATCGCATCGAACGCGACGTGCGCCAGGCGGCCGAGTCGATCGTCGGGGCCGGCAACGCCGACGTGGAGCTCTCGGTCATGACGCCCGAGCAGCGGGCCGCCCTCACCGAACGCCTTCGCGGCGGCCGCGCCGCCCGCGGCAATCCGTTCGGCCCCGGCACCCTGACGAAGGTGCTCGCGGTCACGAGCGGCAAGGGCGGCGTCGGCAAGTCGACCGTCACGGCGAACCTCGCCGTCGCCCTCGCGGCGCGCGGGCTCGCGGTCGGGCTCATCGACGCCGACGTGCACGGGTTCTCGATCCCGGGCCTCCTCGGCCTCGTCGACGACGACGGCCTCGCCGCCCGGCCGACCCGGGTCGACGAGATGATCCTGCCGCCCGTCGCGCACGGCGTGAAGGTCATCTCGATCGGCATGTTCATCGAGCCGGCCGAGCCCGGGGCGCGCGCCTCGTCGACGGCCGTCGCCTGGCGCGGGCCGATGCTGCACCGCACGCTCTCGCAGTTCCTCACCGACGTGTACTTCGGCGACCTCGACGTGCTGCTCGTCGACCTTCCGCCCGGGACGGGCGACATCGCCATCTCGCTCGGCCAGCTGCTGCCGAACGCCGAGGTCGTCGTCGTCACGACGCCGCAGGCCGCCGCGGCCGACGTCGCCGAGCGATCGGGCGTCGTCGCGCGCCAGACCGGCCAGCGCATCGTCGGCGTGATCGAGAACATGGCGGGCCTCGTGCAGCCCGACGGGCAGGTGCTCGAGCTCTTCGGGTCGGGCGGCGGCGAGCTCGTCGCCGAGCGGCTCTCGGCCGGTCAGCCCGAGCCCGTGCCGCTGCTCGCGAGCGTGCCCCTCAGCATGGCGCTTCGCCAGGGCGGCGACGACGGCGTGCCCGTCGTCGTGTCGGCGCCCGACGACCCGGCCGCGCGCGCGATCGAGGCGGTCGCCGCACGCCTGGCCGGGATGCCTCGCGACCTCGCGGGCCGCCGCCTCGACGTCTCGGTGCGCTGAGCGCGAGCCGCTGGTCGACGAGCGCGCGCTCGGCCGACGGACACGTCACCGCTGAGGACAAGCTGCCCGCATCACGGCGAAACCGGAGAAGACGTCCTGAGCGGCGCGCTCGCTCCTGAAACGGGTGGACGGATCAGGTCGGCTCGACGACCCGTGCGAGCAGCTCGATGAGCAGGCGCTCGGTGAGCGACCCGGGCAGGGCCTCGACGAGCGCGAGCACGGGCGCGAGCCGGTCGGGCAGCGCCCCCTCGCCGCCGAGGAGCCCTGCGGCCGAGAGCACCGCGGCCGCGGCATCCGAGTCGAGCGAAGCGGCGAACAGGTCGAAGGCCGCCGCGTCGGTCCCGCCTGCATCGAGCAACGCTCCCCCGACCCCGCCGGGCAGGGCCTCCGCGAGCCCGGCGAGCGCGACCCGGCCGTCGATGCGCGGGATGCCGCGCACCTCGTCGGCCGCCGCCACGAGCGCCGGAACGAGTTCGGGCAGCACCCGCTCCGTGACCGGGGTGACCGTCAGGTGGGTCGTGTGCGGCAGTCGGGTGCCGTCGGCCTGGGCGAGTCCGGGCTGCAACTGCAGCTGCCAGCCGGCCTCGCGCGCGGCATCCGCCCAGTGGTGCGGGTCGACCCGCGACGTGACCGGAGCCGCCTCGTCGGCGGCGACCGCGAGCAGCGGCCCCACGGGCTCGCCGACGACGCGCAGGCCCTCGATGCCGTCGATCGCGGCGCGCAGCTCCGCGGTCGCACGCGCCGTCTGCGCGGTCAGGTCGCGGAAGCCGGGCTCGCCCAGCGCCTCGATGATCGCCCACGCCGCCGCGAGCGGCCCGGCCGGCTTCGAGCCCGTCATCGTGGGGTTCACGACCGGGTAGCCGGGCCAGCCGGTGGTCGCGAAGTACTGGCGGCGCTGGCGGTCGCGTCCGCGCGTGAGCAGCACCGAGGCGCCCTTCGGCGCGTAGCCGTACTTGTGCAGGTCGGCCGAGATGCTCGTGACGCCGGGCACCGACAGGTTCCAGGCGGGCAGCGGCTCGGGCCAGAAGGCGAGCGCGAATCCGCCGATGCAGGCGTCGACGTGGAGGGCGATGCCGCGGGCGGCGGTGATCGCGGCGACGTCGGCGACGGGGTCGAGGCTCGCGAACGGATAGGAGGGCGCACTCACCACAACGAGCGCGACGTCGTCACCCAGGCGCTCCTCGATCGCCGACGGCGCGAGGGTGCCGGTCTCCGGGTCGACGGGAACGAGGTCGAGCTCGAGGCCGAAGTAGTGGGCCGCCTTGTGGAACGCGGCGTGCACCGTGACGGGCGCGACGACGCGGGGCACCCGCGGCGAGCCGATCCGTGCGGCGCGCCAGGCGTCGCGGGCGGACTTCACTGCGAGCAGGCAGCTCTCGGTGCCGCCGGACGTCACCGAGCCGACGACAACCTCGCCGTCGGCGCCGCCGCCGTCGCCCCCGCCGAGCACGCGCCGGGCGAAGCCGACGACGGCGCGCTCCATCGCGGCGACGGAGCCGAACGTGGTCGGGTCGAGCCCGTTGACGGGTTGCACCCGCCGGGCGGCGCGGCCGGCGAGCTCGTCGAGTTCGTCGAGGCCCGAGTCGTACACGTACGACAGCACGCGGCCGCCGTGGGTGGGCGCGTCGGCGGCGCGCAGCGCGTCGAGCTCGCGCAGGATCTCGGATGCCTCGCGGCGGAACCCGATCATCGGGTGCTCCCTTCGGTGGTGCCGGCGGCACCGGTCGTTCCGGGGTCGCCGGCGATGCCGGCGAGGGCCGCGACGTCATGATCCACGTCGGCGCGGCGCAGCGGGTAGGCGCGCAGCACGACGACGCTGACCGCGACGAGCAGCGCGGGCACGAGGCTGAACGAGAGCGCGATGCCCGCGACCGCCGCCGCCGACTGCTCGACCGTCTCGGCGCCCCTCGACTCGAGGTAGCCGGTCGCGGCGAGCATGAGGGTGAGCAGCGTGGCGCCGAGCGCCATGCCGGCGGTCTCGCCCGCGGTCCACACGCCGCCGAAGCTGCCGGCGTTGTCGCGTCCGGTCCGCCGGGCGTCGTGCGAGATGACGTCGGGCAGCATCGCCATGGGCAGCGACTGCATGCCGGCGTAGGCGGCGCCCGCGACCGCGACGGGCAGGTACACCCAGGGGCCGGGCGCCCAGACGAGCAGGACCATGCTGAGGGCCGCGAGCGCGAACACGATGCTCGCGACGCGGAAGCCGCGCTCCTTGCCGACGCGGCGGGCGAGCCGCCCCCAGAGCGGGGCGAAGAACAACGCCGGGGCGATGAGCGCGACGAAGAGCAGCGTGACCGCGGTCTCGGACTCGAGCACCCACGTCGCCACGAACTGGGCACCCGCGAGCATGAGCCCGGTCGCGAGCCCCTGCAGCACGAACACCGCGAGCAGCACGCGGAACGGCAGGCTGCGACGCAGCGCGCGCAGTCCCTCGCGGTACCCGCCCTCGGCCGACACCGCCGACGCCCGCTGCTGCGATCGGCCGAGGGCCGCGGCATCCGCCCGCTTCGCCGTGCCCGCGGCGATCAGCATGCCGACGCCGATGACGACGCCCGCGACGATCGCCATCACGAGGTAGCCGGTCGCCTCGTCGTCGAACGCGTTGCGGATCTCGGGCCCGCCGGCTCCGAACAGCAGGATCGCGAGGGTGAGCACGACGACCCGCCACGTCAGCAGTCGGGTGCGCTCGTCGTAGTCGCCGGTGAGTTCGGCGGGCAGCGCGATGTACGGCACCTGGAAGAGGCTGAACGCGGTCGCGGTCGCGAGGAACGCGACGAACACCCACACCCCGGACGCCCCGGGTGCGACGCCCGCCGGCACCGCGAACGTGAGTGCGAAGCCCACGGGCAGGGCGATCGCGCCGACGAGCATCCACGTGCGGCGGGTGCCGGTGCGCACGAGCGCCCGGTCGCTGCGCGCGCCGATCCACGGGTCGATGACGACGTCCCACACCTTCGCGGCGGTGACCACGAGACCGGCGATGAGGGCGCTCACCCCGAGCGTGTCGGTGAGGTAGTAGACGAGGACGAGTCCGGGCAGCGTCGCGAACCCGCCGGTGCCGAGCGAACCGATCGCGTAGCGGGCGACGACGCCACGGGACAACGCGCCTCGGGACTGGGGACGCTCCGCTGCGGTCATGGGGGAAGTGTACTCACACGGCGGCGAAGTGGGTCACTTGACCTAGACTGTGCGCATGCGCGCCCAGACCGCCTCCCCCGACCTGTTCCGCAGCCTGACCGACGACGTCGTCGCGTCGGGCGCGGAGACCACCGCCGTGCCGACGCCCACCACGGGCGAGGTGCTGCACGATCTGCCCCGCTCGAGCGCCGACGACGTGCACGACGCCGTCGACCGGGCACGGCTCGCCCAGCTCGCGTGGGCCCGCGCCGGCTTCGCGGAGCGCCGCCGCGTGCTGCTCGCCGCGCACGACCTGCTGCTGGAGCGACGCGACGAACTGCTCGACCTCATCCAGCTCGAGAGCGGCAAGACCAGGGGGCAGGCGTTCGAGGAGATCTTCGAGGCCGCGTCGGTCACCCGCTACAACGCGATCGCGGCCCGCAGGGTGCTGCGCGGTCGTCCCGTCCGTTCCGGCATCCCGACCGTCGCGACCTCGCGCGTGCGCTTCGCACCCAAGGGCGTCGTCGGTGTCATCACGCCGTGGAACTACGCGCTCAGCCTCGCCGCCATGGACGTGGTGCCCGCCCTCGCCGCCGGTTGCGGCGTCGTGCAGAAGGCCGACGACCAGGGAGCACTGTCGATCCTCGCGCTGCGTCGCGCGTACATCGACGCGGGCGTGCCCGAAGCCCTCTGGGCGGTCGTGACGGGCGATGCGGCCGAGGTCGGTGAGGCGCTCACCGACACCGTCGACTACATCTGCTTCACGGGCTCGACGGCGACGGGACGCAGGATCGCCGAGAAGGCCGGGCGGCGCCTCGTCGGCGCCTCGCTCGAACTCGGCGGCAAGAACGCCCTGCTCGTGCTCGACGACGCCGACCCGGCCCGCGCGGCGGCGAATGCGGCCCACGCCTGCTTCTCGGCGATGGGGCAGCTGTGCGTCTCGATCGAGCGCATCTTCGTCGACCGGAGGATCGCGGGAGACTTCGAGCGCGAGCTCGTCGACCGGCTGCGTACCGCGAAGCTCGGCACGTCGGTCGGCTTCGGCGCCGACTTCGGCTCGCTCGCGAGCGCCGCGCAGCTCGCGCGGGTGCAGGCCCACCTCGACGACGCCGTCGAGAAGGGCGCGACCGTGCTCGTCGGCGGCAAAGCCCGCCCCGACCTCGGCCCGTGGGTGTTCGAGCCCACGATCCTCACGGGCGTGACCCCTGAGATGCGCGTCCACGCCGAGGAGACGTTCGGCGCGATCGCGTCGCTCTACCTCGTGTCGGGCGACGACGAGGCGGTGCTCGCCGCCAACGCGAGCGAGTACGGGCTGAACGCCGCGGTCTTCACCGGATCGACGCGCCGCGGCCACCGCGTCGCCGACGCGCTCGAGGCCGGGAGCGTCAACATCAACGAGGGCTACCGCGGCTCGTTCGCCTCGGTCGCCGCCCCCATGGGCGGCGTGAAGCAGTCGGGCGTGGGCCGACGCAACGGCGAGGCGGGGCTCCTGCGCTTCGTCGAGCCCGTCACGATCTCGCAGGCGGCCGGCCTGCTGCAGTTGCCGCGCACCTCGGCCGAGTACGAGGCGCAGGCGCCGCTGCTGCTGCTCCTGGCGCGGGCGCTCAAGGCCGTGCGCCGCGCCTGACCCGCGCGCGAGCCATCCCGGTCGGTCGTGTCACGAGCGCTTCGGGATGCCTCGGGCACGAGGCATCCCGGCCGATCAGGTGGCCTCGGAGTCGAACGGAGCGGGCTCGCCCGCGCCGAGCGCCTCCCGCTTGCGCTTGCGCTGCAGGTAGGCGGAGTTCTCGTTGACGCCCGCGCGCGCCACGACCGGCGTCGGCGCCGCCTCTTCGGCGAACGGGTCGACGTCGGTGAGCGCCTCGCGGATGATGCGCCGCGGGTCGTACTGGCGCGGGTCGAGCTTCTTCCAGTCGACGTCGTCGAAGTCGGGGCCCATCTCTTCGCGCATGCGGTCTTTCGCGCCGTTGGCCATGTCCCGCAGCGAGCGCACCAGCCGGCCGAGCTGTGCCGCGTAGTGCGGCAGGCGTTCGGGGCCGAGCAGGAAGACGGCGATCACCCCGATGATGAGGAGCTTCTCGAACGTCAGACCGAACACCCCTACAGGATAGTCGGCGGCGAGGCATGCGAACGCCACGCCATCGGCCCCCTAGGCTGGGGTGTCGAGAGAGCCACCAGGGAGCCGAACCGTGTCCGATCACGACCTGAACTGGAAGTACGTCGACGAGTCGGTCGTCGAGTCCGAGCCGATCATCAAGGCGCGTCAGCAGTCGCTCGAGCTCGGGGTCGATCCCGTCTCCCCTGCGGTGGGCGCCCAGCTCGCCGTCATCGCCGCCGCCTCGCGTGCGAGCTCCATCATCGAGGTCGGCACCGGGCTCGGCGTCTCGGGACTCTGGATGCTGCAGACCGCCAGGCACGCGATGCTCACGTCGATCGACACCGAGAACGAGTACCAGCAGCACGCCCGCCAGCACTTCGCCGACGCCGGCATCGCCGCGGCGCGCGTGCGACTCATCGCAGGTCGCGCGAGCGAGGTGCTCCCGCGCATGAACGAGAGCTCGTACGACATCGTGTTCGTCGACGCCGACGCCCCGTCGGTGATCGAGTACGCCGAACACGGCCTCCGCCTCGCAAAGCCCGGCGGCAGCGTGCTCGTGGCGCGCGCCCTCTGGAAGGGCCGCGTCGCCGACCCGGCCAAGCGAGACGAAGCGGCGAGCGCGTTCCGCACGCTCATCACCGAACTCGCCTCGTCGACGGCGGTCGCGACCGCGATCTCGCCCGCCGGCGACGGCCTGCTGCAGATCGTCAAGCTCGGCGCCTGAGCGCCCCTTAACGCCACGAGCCCCGAGAACGCTCTCGGGGCTCGAACAGTGCGTATAACTCAGGCAGGGTTCACGACGCCGCCGAGGACGTCGTAGAGCTCCTTGGCCTCAGCGTCGTTCACCGAGACGACGAGGCGCCCTCCACCCTCGAGCGGCACGCGCACGATGATGAGTCGCCCCTCCTTCACAGCCTCCATAGGCCCGTCTCCGGTGCGTGGCTTCATGGCCGCCATTGAGCTCCCCTTTCGCTGCTGAGATTCCATTATCGGACATCCCGAGCGTTGCTGTGAAATCGCCGCGAAGTTGTGGATGAGCGGTCGACCCTGATTCGCCCCCTGTTCACCGGCGTTTCGCCCACCCCGGATGTCAGGATTCCTGCCCCGATCAGGGAGGCGTCCAGTCGTAGTCGTCGACGCGCCAGACCCCGGCGAGCCACCAGTATTGGAGCGCGATGAGCAGCAGCACGATCGACCACCGGTACCATCGCGCCCTCGGCACCGCGAGCGCACCCACGATCGGGAACAGCGGCGCGAGGATGCGGAACGTCGACGACTGCGGGAAGAACACCGCGAAGAGGTACAGGCCGTAGCTCGCGAGCCAGAACCGGATGTCGACGCCGAGCCGGCGCACCGCAGGCAGGAACAGCATCGCCGCGAACCCGACCGCGAGCACGCCGACGGCGGCGATGCCCACCCAGGCCGGCAGCCCGACCCAGGTCGCCCACCACGCCCCGCCCTGGAACCAGGGCGTGAGCGGCACGAGCTCCTGCCTGCCGATGTACGCCGACCGCCAGGCCAGCTCGGTCTCGGTGTACCCGTCGACCTGCCCGGTCACGCCCCACACGATGAGCGGCCATGCGAACCCCGCGAGCACGGTGAAGAGCCCCACTCCGATCACGACGAGCTGCTCGCGCGGCGGGAACGGGTCGCGGTCGCGGTGCCACCAGCGCCACACGAAGTGCAATCCGAGGGTGAGCGCGAACGCGAGCGCCCCGGGTCGGGTGAACGCCCACGCGAGGACGACCGGTACGAGCCATCCGTACCGTCGATCGACCAGCAGGAGCAGCGCGAGCGCGACCCAGAGGAACCCGAGCGATTCGGCGTACCCGAACTGCATGATCGGCGACACCGGGGCGATCGAGAACAGCACCACGGCGAACAGCGCCCGGTCGGGTTCGAGGAAGCGCGACATGAGCCGGTGCAGGACGAGTGCGGCGCCGTAGCCGGCGGTGACCGCGACGATGACGGCCGCGAGCTTCCACGGCAGGCCGAGCAGGGTCGCGGCCTCGGTCGCGCCCGGGTAGAGCGGCAGGAATGCCCACGCGTTCTCAGCCACGTGGCCGTCGTCGGCGAGCGGCAGCTCGCGCGGATAGCCGCCGATGCCGATGATCTCGTACCAGCGGGCGTCCCACAGGCTCGCGAAGTCGAGGTAGCCGGGCTTCGCGCCCGTCCAGGAATTGGGCCCCTGCTGCCGCGCCACCTCGATCACCATGATCGTCGTCAGCACCCGGGCGGCGAGGTAGACGAGCGTGACCTTGACCCACCACGGGAGCAGCCGCCAGCGCACGCGCAGCGACCGGCGGGACACCCGGTACGGATCGGGTTCGCGCACCGCCGACCCCGAGTTCACGGAGTCTGCGCTCATGCCCCGGTGAGCCAGGCCCGCAGCGCCCGCTCGGTGTCGAGGATCTGGGCGACCTGCACGCGCTCGTCATCGGCGTGCGCCTTCAAGGGATCGCCCGGGCCGAAGTTCACGGCCGGGATGCCGAGGGCGCTGAAGCGCGCGACATCCGTCCAGCCGTACTTCGGCCGCGCCTCGGCGCCGACCGCGGCGACGAACTGCTGCGCGAGAGGGGCGTCGAGGCCCGGCCGCGCACCCTCGGCACTGTCGACGATGTCGACGTCGAAGCCCTCGAACACGGCGCGGACGAGGGCGGACGCCTCGGCGACGCTGCGGCTCGGAGCGAAGCGGTAGTTCACGGTGAGCACGGCCGAGTCGGGGATGACGTTGCCCGCGACGCCGCCCTCGACGAGCACGGCGTTGAGGCCCTCGCGGTAGGCGAGCCCATCGACCTCGACCGTCTCGGCCTCGTACTCGGCGAGGCGCGTGAGCGCGGGCGCGAGCTTGTGGATCGCGTTGTCGCCGACCCAGCTGCGCGCGGAGTGCGCCCGCAGGCCCGTCGTGCGCACCTCGGCCCGCAGGGTGCCGTTGCAGCCGCCCTCGACCTGCCCGTTCGACGGCTCGCCGAGGATCGCGAAGTCGCCCTCGAACAGCTCGGGGCGATTGCGCGAGAGCCGACCGAGGCCGTTGAGCGAGGCGGCGACCTCTTCGTGGTCGTACCACATCCAGGTGAGGTCGACGATGGGATCGGTGAGCTCGAGGGCGAGCTTCAACTGCACCGCGACGCCGGCCTTCATGTCGACGGTGCCGCGGCCCCACAGGTACTCGACGCCGTCGATCGTCTCGAACCGCGTCGGCAGGTTCTGGTTGATCGGCACCGTGTCGATGTGCCCGGCGATCACGACGCGGCGCTCGCGCCCGAGGTTCGTGCGCGCGACGACCGTGTCGCCGTCGCGGACGACCTCGAGGTGGGATGCCTCGGCGAGCGCCCGCTCGATGAGGTCGGCCAACGGGGTCTCGTCGCCCGAGACGCTGCGGATGTCGCAGATCGCCTGCGTGATGGCGACGGCGTCGGCGGTGAGGTCGAGCGAATCGGGGATCGCGGAGGGCATTCCCCGAGTCTATTCGCGGGTGGTCGGAGGGTCTGCGCGCACGACGACGACTCCTCGCGCCGACGGAGGGCGACGGGCGGATCGGGCTCAGCGTCCGCGAGCGCCGAGCATCGCCGCGTCGGCGGAGTGCGCCGCGTACGCGGCGCCGATCATCGGCGCCTCGTCCGAGAGCTCCGCCCGGATGACCGGGAAGCCCGGTCGGCGGAGCCCCGAGGACAGCGCCGGCTCGAGGAGGTCCCACGAGCGGGCGATCGTCCCGCCGATGATGAGCGCGTCGGCATCGAATCGGGCGAGCGGACCGTCGAGCGCTCGCCCGAGGAACGAGAACGCGTCCTCGAGCACGTCGCGTGCGATCGGATCGCCGCCGCGGGCCAGGTCGGCGATCTCCTTCACGTCGGGCACGGCTTCCGATCGGCCCGTCCTCCGCGAGTAGGCGGCCCTGATGGCCCGGCGCGACATCCGCGCCTCGATGCGCTGCCCCTCGAACTCGAGCAGATGCACCTCGCCGCCCGGAGCGGCGCCGTCGGTCAGTTCACCCGCGACGACCCATCCGGAGCCGACGCCGGTGCCGAGCGTGACGCAGCAGAATCTCGACAGGCCGCGGGCGGCGCCGGCCGCGTACTCGCCGAGTGCGAACGCGTCCGCGTCGTTGACGAACGTGAACGAGCTCGGCTCCGCGTCGAGGGCGTCGGCGAGCCGTGCGCGCAGGTCGATGCCGTACAGCGAGTCGAACTTCCCCACGCCGGTGTACCGCGCGATGCCGGCGGCGAAGTCGAACGGACCGGGCACTGCGACGGCCCAACGCCCCCCGTGCTCGGATCCGAGCACGCGGGCGGCGGCGGCGATGGCGTCGAGGATGTCGTCGGCGCTCCCGCCGGAGTTCAGGGGCCGGGTCAGGTGGGTGCCCCCGACGATCGCACGAGCGGCGAGGTCGATGACGGCGACGGCGACGTGGGTCCCGCCGAGTTCGATGGTCGCTACCCGGTTGCCGGTCACGGTGCTCCTTCCGTCGGCCCGTCGTCTGTTCCTAAGACAGCGCTGTCATACGGTGGAAGCTATCAGACTCCGACCACGGGTGTCCAACCTGGATCCCGCTCGATCGGCGCTCGACGTACGACGGACGCCCGGCGTCACACGCGGCAGCGCCCGCCGCCGCTCGCTACCCTTGGAGCATGCCCGCGAACGACGACGCCATCCGCCCTGCCCGCACGGCCTCCGCCGCCGGGCTCACGACGATCGCCGGCGACGGCACGGTGCTCGACGCGTGGTTCCCGAGGCCTCGGCTCGGCGCGGAGGCATCCCCCCTCGCCCCCGAGCACGCGGCCCTCGCGGGCGACGACGCCCGCCGCAACGTGCGCGTGGAGGTCGTCGAGCTCACGATCGACCTCGACGCAGCGCCCGGGGGCACCGCCGACGCCTACCTGCGGCTGCACGTGCTCTCGCACCTGCTCGCGGCCCCGAACACGGTCAACCTCGACGGCGTCTTCGCCCACCTTCCCGCCGTCGTGTGGACGAACGCCGGCCCCGTGCACCCGGCCGACTTCGACCGCCTGCGGCCGGCGCTCCAGCGCGCGGGCATCCACGCGACGGGGCTCGACAAGTTCCCGCGCCTCCTCGACTACGTGACGCCCGAGCGGGTGCGCATCGCGGACGCCTCGCGCGTGCGCCTGGGCGCGCACCTCGCTCCCGGCACGACCGTCATGCACGAGGGCTTCGTGAACTTCAACGCCGGCACGCTCGGCACCTCGATGGTCGAGGGCCGCATCTCGCAGGGCGTCGTCGTCGGCGACGGCAGCGACATCGGCGGCGGCGCCTCGATCATGGGCACCCTGTCTGGCGGCGGCACCCAGCGCATCGAGATCGGCGAACGGGCGCTGCTCGGCGCGAACTCGGGCATCGGCATCTCGATCGGCGACGACTCGGTCGTCGAGGCCGGACTCTACGTGACCGCGGGCACGAAGGTCGTCATCCTGGGCGACGACGGCGACGAGCGTACCGTGAAGGCGGTCGAGCTGTCGGGACAGCCGAGCCTGCTGTTCCGGCGCAACTCGCTGAGCGGCCGGGTCGAGGTGCTCGCACGCGACGGGCACGGCATCGTGCTCAACTCGGCACTGCACGCGTAGGGGCGCATCGCCCTCCGCATCCCACTCCCCGGGCGCTCCTCGACGGGCGGGACGTGGGTCATGCGCCCCACTGGCTCGGGGTACAGTGGTGCTCCGAGGCCGCCGAGTGGCGGCCCTCGTCATGCGCATCACGAAGGAGTGACGTGGGTACCGACGCCCCGAGAACCAGCCGCCATCGAGGCCTGAGCTTCCTCATCGGCCTCCTGGTCGCCGTGCTCGTGCTCGCGGTCGTCGGGGCCGGCATCGGCTGGTGGACGGTGCAGCGCTCCTTCCCCACGACGAGCGGACGCATCGACGTGCGGGGGCTCGACACCGACGTCACCGTCTACCGCGACGAGGCAGGCATCCCCCAGATCGTCGGCGACACGAGCCACGACCTCTTCTTCGCACAGGGCTACGTGCACGCGCAGGACCGGTTCTGGGAGATGGACTTCCGCCGCCACGTGACGGCGGGCCGGCTCGCGGAGCTCTTCGGCGAGTCGCAGGTCGGCACCGACACGTTCATCCGCACCCTCGACTGGCGCGGCATCGCCGAGCAGGAGTACGAGCTGCTCGACGAGGAGTCGCGCGCCTACTACGACGCCTACGCCGCGGGCGTCAACGCCTACCTCGACGAGCACTCGGGCGCCGACCTCTCGCTCGAGTACGCCGTGCTCGGGCTGCAGAACCCCGGCTACTCCCCCGAGCCGTGGACGCCGGTGGACTCGATCGCCTGGCTCAAGGCCATGGCGTGGGACCTGCGCTCGAACCTCGGCGACGAGATCGACCGCGCCCTGCTCACGACCGAGCTGACGCCCGAGCAGGTCGCCGAGCTCCACCCCGACTACGCCTGGGGGCAGATGCCGACGATCGTCGGCGGACCGATCGCCGCCGCTCCGGCCGCGACCGGGAGCCGGCCGCTCGATGCCGACGGCGCACCGCTCGCGACACCGGTCACGACCACGACGACGGATGCCTCGGCGCCAGGGTACGCCGCCCCGTTGACCTCGCTCGCCGCAGCCCTCGACGACCTCCCCGAACTGCTCGGTCCCGAGGGCGGCGACATCGGCTCGAACTCGTGGGTCGTCTCCGGCAGTCTCACCGAGAGCGGCAAGCCGCTCCTGGCCAACGACCCCCACCTCGGCCCGGCGATGCCGTCGATCTGGGCGCAGATGGGCCTGCACTGCACCGAGATCAACGACGACTGCGCGTTCGACGTGGCCGGCTACACGTTCTCGGGGCTGCCGGGCGTGATCATCGGGCACAACGAACGCATCGCGTGGGGGTTCACGAACCTCGGCCCCGATGTCGCCGACCTCTACCTCGAGCGGGTCGAGGGCGACTCGTACGAGCTCGACGGCGCGATGGTGCCGCTCACCCTCCGCGAGGAGGTGATCGAGGTCGCGGGCGGCGACCCGGTGACCATCACGGTGCGCTCGACCGGTCGCGGTCCCATCGTCACCGGCATCGGGAGCGACTTCACGGCCGTCGCGGATGCCGCAGCCGCGGCATCCCCCGACGAAGCCTCCGAGCTGCAGGTCTCCCTGCAGTGGACCGCGCTCACGCCCGGCACGACCGCCCAGGCGATCTTCGCGCTCGACCGCGCGCGCGACTGGGACGGCTTCCGCCACGCGGCGTCGCTCTTCGACGTGCCGGCGCAGAACCTCATCTACGCCGACGACGAGGGCAACATCGGCTATCAGGCGCCCGGCAAGATCCCGCTCCGCAAGTCGGGCGACGGCACGATGCCGCTGCCCGGGTGGACGAGCGCCAACGGCTGGAGCGGCATGCTGCCGTTCGACGAGCTCCCGAGCGTGCAGAACCCGCCCGCCGGGTACATCGTGACGGCGAACAACGCGGCCGCCGGACCCGACGGCCCGCTGCTGACGAAGGACTGGGACTACGGCTACCGCGCCACCGGGATCGACTCGCGACTCCGCGCGGCGCTCGAGGGCGGGGCGAAGCTCACCGCCGACGACATGTCGTCGATCCAGCTCGACACGTCCGATGCGAACGCCGCCCGGTTCCTGCCGGTGATCGCGGAGCTCGACCTGTCGGGCGACGCCGCTCGCGGCGCCGAGCTGCTCGATGGCTGGAACGGGCACGCCGACGCCGACAGCGCCGAGGCCGCGTACTTCAACGTGTTCTGGCGGACGCTCCTCGACGACATGTTCGGCGGGCTGCCCGCCGAGACCCTGCCGCAGGGCGGCGACCGATGGTTCACGGTCGTGGGCACCCTGCTCGGCCAGCCCGACTCGTCGTGGTGGGGCGAGGCATCCGGCGAGGTACCGGCTCGTGACGCGGCGATCGCGAAGGCGCTCGACGAGGCGTGGGACGAGGCGGCCGACCTCATGGGCGACGATGCCGCCGACTGGCGGTGGGGCGACCTGCACACGCTGACGCTCACCAACCAGAGCTTCGGCGAGTCGGGCGTCGCGCCCGTCGAATGGCTGTTCAACCGCGGGCCGTACGAGCTCGGCGGCGGATCGGCGATCGTGAACGCGATCGGATGGGACGCCTCGCAGGGGTACGGCGTCGACTGGGTGCCGTCGATGCGCATGGTCGTCGACCTCGACGACGTCGACCGATCGACGTGGATCAACCTCACCGGCGCCTCGGGGCACGCGTTCCACCCGAACTACGACGACCAGGCACCGCTCTGGCAACGGGGCGAGACGCGGCAGTGGCCGTTCACGCTCGACGCGATCGTCGCGTCGGCGCGCGACACGCTGCTGCTCCGCGCGGTCGAGTAGACGCTCTGCGCGGTATCGGGGGCGTCGCCGTGCCGTGGCTCCCCGACGCTCCCGCGTCGCTCCCCGACCGCGCGGTCAGGTGCGGATCGCGTTGATCGCGAGCCCGAGCACACGACTGCGCTGCGCCTCGTCGTCGAACGACGACACGGCCGCGACTCCCGAGACGAGCTTCACGACGTCGCCGATGGTGACGTCGTCGCGCACCTCGCCGGCGGCCTGGGCGCGCGCGAGCAGCGGCTCGCCGGCGCCCAGCATGATCGACCGGCATTCGCCGAGCACGGACGACTCGCGGTTGAGCCCCTCGAGCAGGGCGTGCTTGGTGCCCACGTACGAGACGAATCGGTCGAGCCAGGTCTCGAGCGCGGGCCACGGCTCGAGCGCCGAGACCTCGTCGGCCGCCTGGGCGAGCGCCTCGACCTCGCCCAGGTAGAGCGTCTCGATGAGGTCGTCTCGGGTCGGGAAGTTGCGGTAGAGCGTGCCGATGCCGACCCCGGCGCGCCGGGCGATGTCCTCGAGCGAGGCCGACGAGCCGTCTTCGGCGAACGCCTGCCGCCCCGCCGCGACGAGCGCGTCGAAGTTGCGCGCGGCGTCGGCCCGGCGGGGCCGCCGCGCCTCGAGGGTGTGCACCCGCAGCACCTCGGTCATTCCGCGCTCAACTCCTCTGCCGGTTGCGGCGGGCAGGTGACGTGCCGCCGACGAATTCCAGTGGACCCCTTGCGAAACGGAGGCACCCTCCGGTAATGTCGTCTTCGTCGATAACCGGAGGCTTCCTCCACTCGGAGCCATACTCCACTTTACCTCGCTCCTCGCGTTCGCGCACCTGACCGAAGGGTCCGCAGTGTCAACCACCTCACGCGCCGCTTTCGCGGCCATCGCCGTGAGCGTCGCCTCGCTCGCGCTGCTCCAGAATCTCGTCATCCCCGTCATCCCGACCATCGCCGCCGACTTCGGCGTCGCCGCCGACACGGCTTCGTGGACCAACACGGCCTGGCTCATCGCGGCCGCCGTCGCCACTCCCCTGCTCGGTCGCATCGGCGACCTCCGCGGGCGCCGCGCCACCTTCCTCGCCGTGCTCGCGGTCGTCGCCGTGGGCGACATCGTCGCCGCGGTCGCACCCGACCTCACGACCCTCATCGCGGGCCGCATCCTGCAGGGGGTGGGCGGGGCGCTGTTCCCCCTCGCGTTCGGCCTGCTGCGCGACGTCATGCCGCGCGAACGCCTCACCGGCGCGATCGGCGCGACGAGCGCGATCATCGGCATCGGCGGCGCCGCGGGCAGCGTGCTCGCCGGCCCGATCGCCGGCGTGCTCAGCTGGCGCGCGGTGTTCGCCGTCCCGCTCATCACCGCGATCGCGGGCATCGTGCTCGTCGCGCTCCTCGTGCCGGCGACCGGCACCCGCGCGACCGGTCGGGTGAACGTGCTCGCCGGCGTGCTGCTGTCGGGCTGGCTCGTCGCCCTCCTCGTCCCGCTCAGCTCCGGCGCCCGCTGGGGCTGGGGGTCGCCGCTCACGATCGGCCTGTTCGTGCTCGCCGCCCTGCTGATGGCCGCCTGGGCGGTCACCGAGCTGCGCTCGGCCGAGCCGCTCGTCGACCTGCGCCTGCTCTTCGCCCGTGAGCTCTGGCCGGTCAATGCGGCGTCACTGCTGCTCGGCGCCGCGGCATTCGGGTTCTGGGGCTACCTGCCGCAGTTCCTCGAGACGACGGCCGGCTGGGGGCTCGGCCTCGACGTGCAGGCCGCGGGGCTCGCCCTGCTGCCGCTGCTCATCGGCATGTCGGGCGTCGGCTTCGCCGCCGGGGCGCTCAGCCGCGTCATCCCGCTTCGCCTCATGCTCGCGGGCGGCGCACTGCTCATGGCCGCAGGCGTCGGGTTCGCCGTGTTCGACCACGACGCGGTGTGGAAGCTCGCGGTCGCCGGCGGCGTGTTCGGCGTCGGCATCGGGCTCGCCTACGCCTCGGCGGCGAGCATCGTCGTCGAGAGCGTACCCGCCGACCGCACCGGCGTGGCGACCGGCGTGAACGCGAACCTCCGCACGATCGGCTCGGCGATCGGATCGGCCCTCGTGAGCACCATCGTCTTCGGCGGCGCGGGCGGCACCGCCGCCCCGACGCAGACGGGCTACGACATCGCGTGGCTCACGGTCGCGCTGATGGCGGTGCTCGCCGCGGTCATCGTGCTCGCGGTCGGGCGAGCGCCCCGTACGGCGCGCCTCGACGAACTGGATGCCTCGCCGACGGCCGAACTCGTCGACGCGGCCTGATCGGCCGACGCGAAGGGTCCCGATTCCACCGGAATCGGGACCCTCGTCGTTCGTGCGCCCGACGCGCCGGGCTCAGGCGCCCGGGTAGTGCCGCACCGGCTCACCCGTGTAGAGCTGCTGCGGGCGACCGATCTTGGTCTGCGGGTCGAGGTTCATCTCGCGCCAGTGGGCGATCCAGCCGGGCAGGCGGCCGATCGCGAACAGCACGGTGAACATGCGCGTCGGGAAGCCCATCGCCTTGTAGATGACGCCCGTGTAGAAGTCGACGTTCGGGTAGAGCCGGCGCTCCTTGAAGTAGTCGTCCTGCAAGGCGAACTGCTCGAGCTCCTTCGCGATGTCGAGCAGCGGGTCGTCGATGCCGAGGCTCTCGAGCACGGCGTCGGCCGACTCCTTGACGATCTTCGCCCGCGGGTCGTAGTTCTTGTAGACGCGGTGCCCGAAGCCCATGAGCTTCACGCCGTCTTCCTTGTTCTTGACGCGCTCGACGAAGCGGGCGACGCCCTCGCCCGACTCCTGGATCCGGCCGAGCATCTGCAGCACGGCCTCGTTGGCGCCGCCGTGCAGCGGGCCCGAGAGTGCCTGGATGCCCGCCGAGATCGACGAGTAGAGGTTCGCACCGGTCGAGCCGACGAGGCGCACGGTCGAGGTCGACGCGTTCTGCTCGTGGTCCTCGTGCAGGATGAGCAGCCGGTCGAGCGCCTTCGCGAGCGTCGGGTCGATGCGATACGGCTCGGCCATGTTGCCGAAGTTCAGCCGCAGGAAGTTCTCGACGAAGTTCAGCGAGTTGTCGGGATAGAGGAACGCCTGGCCGACGCTCTTCTTGTGGGCGTAGGCGGCGATCACCGGCAGCTTCGCGAGCAGGCGCAGTGTCGTGAGCTCGACGTGGTCGAGATCGTGCGGGTCGGACGAGTCCTCGTAGTAGGTCGAGAGGGCCGCGACCGCGCTCGACAGCACCGACATCGGGTGCGCCGTGTGCGGCAGCGCCGAGAAGAAGCGCTTGAGGTCTTCGTGCAGCAGCGTGTGGCGGCGCACCTTCTCATCGAACTCGCCGAGCTGGTCGGCGGTCGGCAGCTGGCCGTAGATGAGCAGCCAGGCGACCTCGAGGTAGGTCGAGTGCTCGGCGAGCTCTTCGATCGGGTAGCCCCGGTAGCGCAGGATGCCCTGCTCGCCGTCGATGTAGGTGATCGCCGACCGCGTCGATGCGGTGTTGACGAATCCGTAGTCGAGCGCGGTGAGCCCCGTCTGGCGCGTCAGCGTCGACAGGTCGATGCTCGCATTGCCGTCGACCGCGGGGCGCACGGGGAACTCGGCGGTGCCGCCGGGGAAGCTGAGGGTCGCGGTCTCGGGGTTCTGCCCCGCCGCGGGGTTCACGACGTCGCTCACGGCGCCTCCTGTGATCGTCACTTGCGCGGTCACCTGCCTTTCGGGCTCGCGGCGTAGGGTCGGCCACGGTCCGACCTACAGCCTAGACGTGCCGGAGGCACACTGTCGCATCCGCCAAGAGATCGCTGTATACATTGGCGGCACCTGACACTGCGCCGCGCCGGGTTCGTGTCGGGATGCTACGAGCCGGCCGCCGCACGCAGGCGCGACGCCGCCGCGGCGATGCGCTCGTCGGTCGCCGTGAGCGACAGGCGCACGTGCTCGGGGTGGTGCACGCCGTAGAAGTGGCCGGGGCCCCCGATGATGCCGAGGTCGGCGAGCCGGCCGATCGACTCCCACGCGTCGCGCCCCTCGGTCGCCCACAGGTAGAGGCCGGCGTCGCTGCGGTCGATGCGGAAGCCGGCCGCCTCGAGCGCCGGCTTGAGCTGCGCGCGGCGCGCTCGGTAGCGCTCCTTCTGCTCGGCCACGTGCGCATCGTCGCGGAGGGCTGCGATCATCGCCTGCTGCAGCGGCTGGGCGAGCATGAGCCCGGCGTGCTTGCGCACGTTCGTGAACCGGCCGACGACCGTGCGGCACCCTGCGATGAACGCGGTGCGGTAGCCCGCCATGTTCGACTGCTTGGAGAGGGAGTACGCGACGAGCGTGTTCCGCCGGCTGTCGCCGACCACCCTGGGGTCGAGCAGGCTCGGCACCGCGCCCTCGGCCCACTCGCCCTCCCACCCGAGCTCGGCGTAGCACTCGTCGCCGACGATGACCGCGTCGAGCTCGAGGGCGCGCTCGCGCGCCGTGCGGAGCTCGTCGATCGTGAGCACGCGCCCGTCGGGGTTGCCGGGGCTGTTGAGCCAGACGAGCCTCGTCGCGTCGGGCCATTCGGCGGGGTCGTCGCTCGCCATCGCCGTCGCGCCGGCGAGCACCGCACCCATCTCGTAGCTCGGGTACGCGGCCTTCGGGTGCACGACGACGTCGCCCTCGCCGAGCCCGAGCAGGAACGGCAGCAGCGCCACGAGCTCCTTCGAGCCGACCGTGGGCAGCACGTTCTCGCGGGTGAGCCCGGTCACGCCGCGACGCCGGGCGAACCACGCGACGATCTCGTCGCGCAGCAGGTCGGAGCCGACGGTCTGCGGATACGCGTGAGCGTCGGTCGAGGCGGCGAGCGCCTCGCGCACGATCGCGGGCGTCTCGTCGACGGGCGACCCGATCGAGAGGTCGACCACCCCGTCGGGGTGGGCGGCCGCCCGCTCGCGGTACGGGACCATGAGGTCCCACGGATAGTCGGGCAGTTCGCCCCGCGCCACGGTCGGAACCTCGCCGACTAGTGCGCCTGCGGCGGAAGCGCCGCGATGATCGGGTGGTCCTTCGCGATGACGCCGACCTTCGCGGCACCGCCGGGCGAGCCGATGTCGTCGAAGAACTCGACGTTCGCCTTGTAGTAGTCGGACCACTCGTCGGGCAGGTCGTCCTCGTAGTAGATCGCCTCGACCGGGCACACCGGCTCGCACGCGCCGCAGTCGACGCACTCGTCGGGGTGGATGTAGAGCGAGCGCTCACCCTCGTAGATGCAGTCGACGGGGCACTCGTCGATGCACGCACGGTCTTTCACATCGACGCACGGGAGGGCGATGACATAGGTCACGGTGGTTCGTGCTCCTTCGGAGAGGCTGGATCTTCAGTCTATGCGCGGGCTCGGGCCCGCGACGGCAACTCGGGCCACGCGACGACGAGCACGGCGATGAGCGCGGGCGCGAACGACCAGACGGTGCCGAGGAGGTCGCCGACGACGAGCACCGAGCCGCCCGGCCCGGGCAGGTAGGTGAGCACGGCGACCATCACCACGAGGCCGGCCGCCGCGGCGGCCGTGATCGCGCGGCCCCGGGTCACGAGCCGGATGCCGACGAGGAGGGCGGCGATGCCGATGATCGCGACGACGAGGCCCCACGGGATCACCGCGTCACCGATGCGGAGCACCTGCCGGTGGCCGACCGTGGCGATCGCGCCGTAGACGGCGCCGACGAGTGCGGCGACGACGAGCGCGCCGACACGGGCGGCGATCGACGGCGACTCGTGGCGCACGACGTCGCTCATCGGGCGGCAGGGGTGGGGGTCGACGGCATGCGACGAGTCTACCGGGGCGGGCCCTCGGTGGGCTTGCGCCGGCGACCGCCGGCGCAGCGCCCGCGGGAGCCGATGCCGTAGCGTGGTCGGCACGCACCGAAGCACCGAGAGGATCGACGATGACCGACGCCACGACCGCCGCCCCGACCGACGTCCCCGAGGTGCGGGTCGAACGCGACGCCGACCTCGCCGTCGTCACGATCGACTGGCCGAAGGCACTCAACGCCCTCTCCCCCGCCGTGCTCGCCGCGCTCGAGACGGCGTTCACCGGGTTCGCCGACGAGATCGCCGGCGACGGTGCGGCGGTGCGCGGCGTGCTGCTGACCGGCGCGGGCGGACGAGCGTTCATCGCCGGCGCCGACATCCGGGCGATGGCCGGCCTCACCCCCGAGGAGGGCGAGGCGGCTGCACGCGCCGGCCACCGGGTCGCCGCCGCGATCGAGGCGCTGCCGGTTCCCGTCATCGCCTGCGTCGACGGGTTCGCGCTGGGGGGCGGGCTCGAGATGGCGCTCGCGTGCGACTTCATCTACGCGACCGACGCCTCGGCGTTCGGCCAGCCCGAGGTGCATCTCGGACTCATCCCGGGCTTCGGCGGTACGGTGCGACTGCCCCGCACGATCGGCCTCGCCCTCGCGAAGGAACTGATCTACACCGGCCGCCGCATCGGCATCGACGAGGCCGTCGCGGCGGGGCTCGTCGCCCGCCGCTTCGCCGACCGCGAGTCGATGTTCGCCGGCGCGCGCGAGACGATCGCGCTCGTGTCGCAGAACGCCGCCCCGGCCGTGGGCCTCGCGAAGCGCGTGCTCGTCGATGCGACGGGGATGCCGACCGCGACGGCGAGCGATCTGGAGATCGCGGGCTTCGGCGATGCGTTCCGAACGGCCGACATGCGCGAGGGGGTCTCGGCGTTCATCGAGAAGCGGGAACCCCGCTTCACCGGGGCGTAGGACGCCGAGCGGCCGAGGAGCGCGCGCCGAGGGAGCACGCGTATCGAGACCGGCGATCGTCGGCGCTCCTCGACCACCCGAGAGGACGTCAGCCGATGTGGGCGGCGAGCCAGGCGAACCCGTCGAACCGGGCCCCGTCGGCACCGAACATCTCGAGGTGCAGGTGCGGGCCGGTCGACTGGCCGGTCGTGCCGACGAGGCCGAGCTGCTGGCCGGCGGCCACGCGCTGACCGACCGACACCGCGATCGAGCCGAACTGCATGTGCGCGTACGAGCTCGTGACGAGCTCGCCGCCGATGTTGTGCTCGACCTCGACGTTGACGCCCAGGCCGCCGCCGTTCTCGGTCGCCTTCACGACGACGCCGTCGGCGATCGACATGACCGGCGTGCCGTCGCCGGGCGTGAAGTCGACCCCGTCGTGGAACGTCGAGCAGCCCGCGCAGGGTGCATCGCGCGGGCCGTAGCCGCCGCTGCGGCGGTCGGGGTTCTGCACCGGCCACACGACCACGTCGGACTCGATGATCGACACCGAGCCGAGCCCCGCGACCTGCGAGACGATGGGCGGCGGCGCCTTGACGACGTCGTACGACTCGGCCGCGAGCGTCGCCTCGACGGCGTCGGCACCGACCTCGACGTGTTGCGGGGTGAAGCTCACGGTGTCTTCGACGGGGGCATAGACCGACGCGCGGGACTCGGCATCGGTCGCGGTCACGGCGAGGGCGGGCACGCTCGTCGCGACGATCATCGCGCCGACGAAGCCCATCGCGGCGATCGAGAGCGCCTGGCGAGCGGTCGCTGGGCGACGTGCGGGGCGGCGGGCAGGAACGGGGGCGGCCGCGCGGCGGCCGTGCTGGGGGGAAGTCATCACGCGTTACGTATCAAAGGGGGTCGGGTTTCGTGGCGAAACTGGCTTGAGATCGAGACAATCTCAGCTACCGTACGCAGCGTTTCTGAGAGGAACCTCCGATACGCATGCATGGAAGCCGTGCGCCCTTGCGCGCTCTCCCCGCCCCGCCCCCGCCGCAGACACGACGACGCGGATGCCTCGGGGCCGGCCCCGGGGCATCCGCGTCGTGTGGTGGCGGAGCTGCGCTCAGCCCTGCTTCTTGAGGCGCGACGCCGCACGGGCGCGCGCCGTCTGGTCGAGCTCGACCTTGCGGATGCGCACCTTCTCGGGCGTGACCTCGACGCACTCGTCCTCGCGGGCGAACTCGAGGCACTCCTCGAGCGTCAGCTGGCGCGAGGGCGTCATCGACTCGAAGGTGTCGGCGGTCGACGAACGCATGTTCGTGAGCTTCTTCTCCTTCGTGATGTTGACGTCCATGTCGTCGGCGCGCGAGTTCTCGCCGATGACCATGCCCTCGTAGACCTCTTCGGTCGGGTTCACGAAGAAGGTCATGCGCTCCTGCAGGGCGATGATCGCGAACGGGGTCACGACGCCGGCGCGGTCGGCGACGATCGAGCCGTTGTTGCGGGTCGTGATCGCACCCGCCCACTCGTCGTACCCGTGCGAGATCGCGTTCGCGATGCCGGTGCCGCGCGTGATCGTCAGGAACTCGGTGCGGAAGCCGATGAGACCGCGGCTCGGCACGATGAACTCCATGCGCACCCAGCCGGTGCCGTGGTTCGACATGTTGTCCATGCGGCCCTTGCGGGCGGCGAGCAGCTGCGTGATCGCGCCGAGGTACTCCTCGGGGGCGTCGATCGTGAGGTGTTCGTACGGCTCGTGCGTCTTGCCGTCGACCTGCTTCGTGACCACCTGCGGCTTGCCGACGGTGAGCTCGTAGCCCTCACGGCGCATCTGCTCGACGAGGATCGCGAGCGCGAGCTCGCCACGGCCCTGCACCTCCCACGCGTCGGGGCGGCCGATGTCGAGCACGCGCAGCGACACGTTGCCGACGAGCTCGCGGTCGAGCCGGTCCTTCACCATGCGGGCGGTGAGCTTGTGGCCCTTGACCTTGCCGACGATCGGCGAGGTGTTGGTCCCGATGGTCATCGAGATCGCGGGGTCGTCGACGTGGATCGCGGGCAGCGGACGCACGTCCTCGGGGTCGGCGAGCGTCTCGCCGATCGTGATGTCCTCGAAGCCCGCGACGGCGATGATGTCGCCGGGGCCGGCCTCCTCGGCCGGGAAGCGCTCGAGCGCCTTCGTCTTCAGGAGCTCCGTGACGCGCACGTTCGAGTGCGAGCCGTCGTGGCGCACCCAGGCGACCGTCTGCCCCTTCTTGATCGTGCCGTTGAAGACGCGCAGGAGCGCGAGGCGGCCGAGGAACGGCGACGCGTCGAGGTTCGTGACCCACGCCTGCAGCGGCGCCTCGTCGTCGTACGAGGGCGCGGGGACGTGCTCGAGGATGGCGCCGAACAGCGGCTCGAGGTCTTCGTTGTCGGGCAGCGCGCCGTTCGCGGGCCGCGTGAGCGAGGCGCGGCCGGCCTTGCCGGAGGCGTACACCACCGGCACGTCGAGCAGGGCGTCGACGTCGAGGTCGGGCACGTCGTCGACGAGGTCCGACGCGAGGCCGAGCAGCAGGTCGTGGCTCTCCTCCTCGACCTCCTCGATGCGGGCATCGGGACGGTCGGTCTTGTTGACGAGCAGGATCACGGGCAGTCGCGCCTCGAGCGCCTTGCGCAGCACGAAGCGGGTCTGCGGCAGCGGGCCCTCGCTCGCGTCGACGAGCAGCACCACGCCGTCGACCATCGAGAGACCGCGCTCGACCTCGCCGCCGAAGTCGGCGTGGCCCGGGGTGTCGATCACGTTGATCGTGACGGGCCCGTCGGTCGCGTGGACCCCGTTGTACTCGACGGCGGTGTTCTTCGCGAGGATCGTGATGCCCTTCTCGCGCTCGAGCTCGTTCGAGTCCATCGCGCGGTCGTCGACGTGGGCGTGCTCGGCGAACGAGTGGGTCTGCTTGAGCATCGCGTCGACGAGCGTCGTCTTGCCGTGGTCGACGTGCGCGACGATCGCGACGTTGCGCAGGGAATTGCGGGTGGCCTTCGCCATGGATTTTCGTCCTCGCGGTGAGGCATCCGCCGGATCGGCCCGCCGGCCCGGAAACGGGCTCGGCTGGGCCGCGCGGATGCGCTGGATGGGAGTCTGTGGGAGCGCGGACGACCGTGGATCGACGGTTCGCGCCATGACAGCCTACCGCGCGCAACCGTGTGAACGCCGAACGCCCGGCATCCCATGTCGGATGCCGGGCGTTCGGGCGCATCTTGGGCGGCGTGGATGCCTCTCGGCCTCCTGCGCCCCCAGCTCGATGTCTCGCGCGCTTCGGAGCAGGTTGGCTGCCTTGCGGCGGCCTACGCCCCCAGCTCGATGTTCGCCCCGGGGATGGCGGCGAGCAGGTCGCGCGTGTACTGCTCCTTGGGGCTGCCGAAGACCTCGTCGGTCGTCGCCGCCTCGACGATGCGCCCCTTCTGCATCACGCAGACGTTGTCGGCGATGACGCGCACGACCGCGAGGTCGTGGGTGATGAAGAGGTACGTGAGGTTGAGCTCGGCCTGGAGCTCGGCGAGCAGGCGCAGGATCTGCGCCTGGACGAGCACGTCGAGCGCCGACACGGCCTCGTCGAGGATGACGATCTCGGGCTTGAGCGCGAGCGCCCGCGCGATGGCGATGCGCTGTCGCTGGCCGCCCGAGAGCTCGTTCGGATAGCGGCCGAGGAGCGTGCGCGGCAGCGACACCTGGTCGAGCAGCTCGAAGACGCGCTCGCGACGCGATGCCTTCGTACCGACCTTGTGCGTCTGCAGCGGCTCGGCGATCGTGTTGCCGATGTTGCGGAGCGGGTTGAGCGAACCGTACGGGTCCTGGAAGACCGGCTGCATGCGGCTGCGGAGCGCGAACAGCTCCTTGCCGCTCGTCGACGCCAGGTCCTTTCCGCCGACGACGATCTTGCCGCTCGTCGCCTCTTCGAGCTTCAGCAGCATCTTCGCGACGGTCGACTTGCCCGAGCCCGATTCACCCACGAGCGCCGTGGTGGTGCCGCGCCGGATCTGGAACGAGACGTCGTCGACCGCCTTGAAGTCGCCGGAACCGCGGATCTTGAACACCTTGGTGAGGTTCTCGACCACGATCGCCGGCGGCTGCGCGGCGGCGGCCTCGAGTGCCTCGGCGCGGGCCTCGGCCGTCGCGATGAGGTCGATCGCCTCGCCCGCCGCGGTCGCCGCGTCGGCCGCGATGGCCGACTCGGCCGCCGCGATGCTGCCCGTCGCCTGGATGCGGCGCGAGGCGAGGCTCGGTGCCGCGGCGACGAGTCGCTGCGTGTACGGGTGCTGCGGGTTCTGCAGGATCTCGCGCGACGGGCCCGCCTCGACGACCTGGCCCTTGTACATGACGAGCAGCTGTTCGGCGCGCTCGGCCGCGAGGCCGAGGTCGTGCGTGATGAACAGCAGGGTCGTGCCGAGCTCGCGGGTGAGCGACTCGAGGTGGTCGAGGATGACGCGCTGAACGGTGACGTCGAGCGCCGAGGTCGGCTCGTCGGCGATGAGCAGCTGCGGGTTCGCCGCGAGGCCCATGCCGATGAGCACGCGCTGGCGCATGCCGCCCGAGAACTGGTGCGGGTACTGCTTGAGGCGACGGTCGGCGTCCTGCAGGCCCGCCTCCTTCAGCACCTGGATCGCACGCGCCTTGACCTCTTTGCGGCCCGTGGCGATGCCGTTGGCACGGATCGCCTCCTCGACCTGGAAGCCGATCGACCACACGGGGTTGAGGTTCGACATCGGGTCCTGGGGCACGAAACCGATCTTGCGACCGCGGATGTGCTCCATCTCGTTCTGCGAAGCCTTGGCCAGGTCTTCGCCGTCGAGCAGGATCTGCCCGCCGGAGATGTGGCCGGTGCCCGGCAGCAGGTTGATGATCGCGTGCGCGGTCGTCGACTTGCCGGAGCCCGATTCGCCCACGATCGCGAGGCTGGAGCCGCGGTCGAGCGTGAAGCTCACGCCGCGGACCGCCTGCACGACACCGTTCTGGGTGCGGAACGCGACCTCGAGGTCTTTGACTTGGAGCAGGGGGGTGCTCATCGCTGGGCCCTCGCCTTCGGGTCGAGTGCGTCTCGCACGACTTCACCGAGCATGATGAACGAGAACACGGTCAGGGAAAGCGCGATCGACGGGTAGATCAGCACCTGCGGAGCGGTGCGGAGCGTCGTCTGCGCCTGGGCGATGTCGTTGCCCCACGACATGATGTTCGTCGGCAGGCCGACGCCGAGGAACGACAGGGTCGCCTCGGCGACGATCGCGCCGGCGAGCGAGATCGTCGCGATGACGATGACCGGGGCGATGGAGTTCGGCACGACGTGCGCCCAGAGGATCTTGAACCGCGATACGCCGATCGCCGTGGCGGCGGTGACGAAGTCGGAGTTCTTGACCCTCAGGATCTCGGACCTCAGCACTCGGGCTGTGGCCGGCCACGCGAAGATGCCGATCGCGAGGGAGATGACCCACACGCTGCGGTAGTTCGCGAGCACCGTCATGATCACGACCGCCGCGAGGATGTAGGGGATCGAGAAGAAGATGTCGCCGACGCGCGAGAGGATGCCGTCGGTCCAGCCGCCGTAGTAGCCCGCGAACGCGCCGAAGATCACACCGAGCGTGAATACGAGGATCGTCACGATGATGCCCACCGAGAGCGAGGTGCCCGCACCGTGCACGATGCGCGACCAGACGTCGCAGCCCTGCCGGGTGAAGCCGAGCGGGTGACCCGCGACGGGTGCGCCGTTGCTGTTGGCGAGCAGGCAGTTCGCGTTCGGAGGCTCGTTCGTGAACAGTCCGGGGAACAGCGCGATGAACACGATGATGAGGATCAGCGCGGACGAGATCCAGAACATCGGTCGGCGGCGCAGGTCGGCCCACGCGTCGATCCAGAGGTTCGACGGCTTGCCCTCGGTCTTGACCGAGTCGATGGCCTCGAGCTTGGTCTCCTCCAGCGGGGCGACGTAGTGCTCGATCGGGAGCTTCGATGAAGACTGGTCAGGCATAGCGGATCCTCGGGTCGAGCACGGCGTAGAGAAGGTCGATCAGGAGGTTCACGATGAGGTACAGCAGCACCATGATCGTGACGAAGGACACGACGGTGGGTCCTTCACCTCGGATGACCGCCTGATAGAGGGTTCGACCGACGCCGGGCACGTTGAAGATGCCCTCGGTGACGGTCGCGCCGACGAGGAGCGTGCCGAAGTCGGTGCCGAGGTACGTGACGACCGGGATCAGCGAGTTGCGCAGGATGTGCACCGGCACGATGCGCTTGCCGGAGAGTCCCTTGCTGTACGCGGTGCGCACGAAGTCGAGCCCCTGGGTCTCGATGACCGAGGAGCGCGTCAACCGCGAGATCTGCGCGAAGCTGATGGTCGCCAGCACCAGGGCCGGGAGGATGAGGTCCTGGGTCGGAGCACCGGCACCCACGGTCGGGCTGAACCAGCCCCACTGGATGCCCATGAAGTACTGCGCGACGAAGCCGAGCACGAAGATCGGCAGCGAGATGAGCACGAGGCTCACGCCGAGGCCGGTCGCGTCGAAGATTCCGCCCTTGCGCAGGCCGCTGATGAGGCCGACCGAGATGCCGGCGATCATCTCGAAGAAGATCGCGAGCAGCGCGAGGCGGATCGTCACCGGGAACGTTCGGGCGAGGACTTCATTGACCGGCTGGCCCGAGTAGGTGACGCCGAAGTCGCCTTGGAAGATGCCCGCGAGGTAGTAGAAGTACTGCACGATGAACGGTTCGTTCAGGTGGTACTGCTCGCGGAGCTGCTCGATCACACCGGGCGCCGGTGGCCGGTCGCCGAAGAGCGCCGCGATCGGGTCTCCGGGCATGGAGAAGACCATGAAGTAGATGAGGAAGGTGGCTCCGAGGAGCACGGGGATGATTTGGAGGAGTCGCTTTCCGGTGTACCAGAGCATCAGCGCTCCTCAGTGTCTAGTGCTGAGAGCATTTTGGGCCGCAATCACAGAGTCGTTCGGATATCAGCATGATGTCCGGGGCGTTGCCGCCCCGGACATCATGTTAGACGGGATTATAGACGAGGTGTCGTCTTAGCCCTGCGCCTTGGTGATCTCGGTGTACAGCGGAACCGAGTCCCAGCCGAACACCACGTTGTCGACCGTGTCGGCGGAAGCGCCGGTCACGTTCGAGTACCAGAGCGGGATGGCCGGAAGGTCCTTCAGGAGGACCTCCTGGGCCTTCTGGAAGGTCGCGGTCGCGTCTTCCGGAGTAGCGGCCTGCGAGCCCTCCTTCAGGAGGCCGTCGAACTCGGCGCTCGAGTAGCCCTCGTAGTTCGACCCGGCACCGGTCTGGTAGAGCGGCGCGAGGAAGTTGTACATCGAGGGGTAGTCACCCTGCCAGCCGGCGCGCGTGCCGCCGGTCAGCTTCTTGTTCTCGCGGTCGTCGAGGGCCGCGGCGAACGTCGGGTAGGGCTTGCCCACGGCCTGGATGCCGAGGGTGTTGGAGATCGAGTTCACGACCGCGTCGACCCAGGCCTGGTGGCCGCCGTCGGCGTTGTACGAGATGTCGAACACGGTGTCGCCGTAGGGCGAGATCGCGTCGGCCTCGGCCCACAGCTTCTTGGCCTCTTCGGGGTTGTAGTCGAGCACCTCGGCGCCCTCGAGCTGGTCGGTCCAGCCCGCGATGACCGGCGAGGTGTAGTCGGTCGCCGGGGTACGGGTGCCCTGGAAGATCACGTCGGTGATCTCGTCGCGGTTGATCGCCATCGAGATGGCGGCGCGACGGAGCTTGCCCTCGTCACCGCTCCAGTGCTCGAGGTAGTACGGCATGTTGAAGCCCTGGAAGATGGCCGCCGGCTGGTTGACCGCACGGTCGCCGAACTCGTCCTCGTAGGTCGCGAGCGCCGAGTCGGGCACGGCGTCGAGCACGTCGAGGTTGCCGGCCTGGAGGTCGGCGTACGCCGAGTCCTGCGAGGCGTAGAAGACGATGGTCAGGCCACCGTTCTTGGGCGTGCGAACGCCGTCGTAGTCGGGGTTCGTGACGAGGTCGATCTTCTCCTCGTGCGTCCACGCGTCGTCGCCGGCGAACATGTACGGGCCGTTGCCGATCGGGTGCTCGCCGAAGGCCTCCATGTCGTCGTACGCCGACTCGGGGAGCGGGTAGTACGCCGTGTAGCCGAGACGCAGCGGCCAGTCGGCCTCGGGGGCGACGAGCTTGACCGTGAAGGTCTTGTCGTCGACCACGTTGAGGCCGGTCAGCTCCGAGTCCTCGGTGTAGCTGAAGCCCTCGATGTTGTCGAAGAAGTACGAAGCGCTCTGGGCGTTGCTGAACTTCGCGCCGTAGTTCCACGCGTCGACGAACGACTGCGCGGTGACGTCGGTGCCGTCGGTGAACTTCTGCCCGTCCTTGAGGGTGACGGTCCAGGTCTGCTTGTCGTCCGACTCGATCGACTCGGCGACGTCGTTCACGATCTCGCCGTCGGCCGTGTACGACACGAGGCCCGCGAAGAGCGAGGTGACGATCTTGCCGCCGCCGGTCTCGGTGGTGTTGGTCGGGATCAGCGGGTTCTGCGGCTCGGAGCCATTCGTCGTGATGATCGCGGTGGGGTCGCCAGCGGCCTCGGTGGACTCGCCCCCGCCGCCGCTCGTGCAGCCGGTGAGCACCAGTGCGCCGGCGGCAGCAAGAGCAATGGCTGCAGCGCCGATTCTCTTGTTCTTCAATGTTCCTCCTGTGAGATGGGCGCGGAACAACACGGCTCTTGGCCGGGCTGTGCGCTTCGTGGTGCCAGACTACGAATCGTTCCCTGAGATGCAAAGTCGAGACGGAAACCGTTACCGAGGCGCAACCTAGCGACACCTTGCACGACATATTCCGCCGCGAATGCGCACGATCGTTGCGTGGGCGCCTCCCGTGCGATGATTGCGGCATGCCGGATGCACGACCACTGCACAGGCCGCACACAGGTGAACCCAAGGTGCGTGGTGCGCACGCGCGCTGGGCGTTCCGGCTGCGCGCCGAGATCGTCATCGTGCTCGGGCTCTCGCTCGGTGCGTCCGCGGTCTACTCGATCGTGTCCATCATCGCCCGCGTGACCGACACGACCCCGCTCGCGAAGCAGTCGGCGGCGATCAACCAGTCGCGTTCGAGTCGCGAGTGGCTCGACTTCACCTACCAGTTCCTCGACGTGTTCTTCGGCCTCTTCGTCGTCGCCCTCGCGATCTACCTGCTGTGGCAGCCGACGCGCAGCGGATTCCGCCGCATCGGGTTCGACCTCACGCGGCCCGGCCGCGACGCGGCATCCGGCCTCGCCCTCGTGCTCGTGATCGGCCTGCCCGGCCTCGCCCTCTACGCGCTCGGACGCGCGGCCGGCATCACCGTGACCATCGTGCCGTCACCGCTCGACACGCACTGGTGGACGGTGCCGATCCTCGTGCTCGCGGCGCTCAAGGCCGCCCTCACCGAGGAGATCATCGTCGTCGGCTACCTGTTCACGAGGCTGCGCGAACTGGGGGTGGGCCCGTGGGCGACGATCGTCTCGAGCGCGCTCCTGCGCGGCACCTATCACCTCTACCAGGGCTTCGGTCCGTTCGCGGGCAACGTCGCGATGGGGATCGTGTTCGGCTGGTGCTATTCGCGCTGGGGCCGCACGATGCCGCTCGTCATCGCCCATTGGGTGCTCGACATGGCGTCGTTCATCGGGTACCCGCTCGCGGTCGCGTGGTGGCCCGGGCTCTTCGCTCCGCCGGCCTGAGCGACCGCGTCGTCCCGCGATGGCGGGGACCGACGAGCACGCGGAAGCCTCGGGCGAGTCGCCTGCGGGGCGAGGCGTGCCTCGGGGCGAGGTGCCGTGCCGTCCGTTCGGGGCGCACCTCGGCGACGACGGCCGGCGCCTCCGCGACCGCCCGCACCTCGGGTGCGGCCTCGTCGGGCGGGATCGTCGCCGGCTCGAGGTCGCCCGAGAGTCGCATGCGCCGGGTCGGGGTGCAGACGACGCCGAGGTAGCCGCCGCGGGCGTAGTCCATCACGTCCTGCGCGTGCCGGATCGCCTCGGCCGCCTCGCCGACGCTGCCGCGGCGACGCATGCGCTGCTCGAGCACCCCCGTGTCGGCCGTCGCGACGCTCACGATGACGAACGTCGCGATGATCGCGATACCTGCGATCACATCGATGCCAGGCATGCGGCACCTCCCCGTGCGAGTGGAGCTCGGGCAGCCCGAACGGAAAGCCCGAGAGAATCTCAGTGTACTCCCGGGGTCGGTTCGGGGGTCCACCCGGAATCGGCGATCCGCCGCGCCGACGAGTCTTGAACCGCCCCCGGCCCGGGGGCGCCCACCGGCTCCGCCGGATCACAGAGATGGAATCGATTCCCATGAACCTCGCCGCCGCCTTCGCCGCCGGGCACCTCGCCGGCCGCGCCACCGACCGCCTGCACCGCACGACCGAGGCGGAGATCCGCGAAGCGCACGAGCGTGCCGTCGCCCGGCGAAGCGTCCGCTCCGGCGAGCCCGTGTCCGCGGCCCGGCGCGAGCTCACGGAGCGCGGCCGACACGCCGCGCCCCGCCTCGTGTAGCTGCGAACGCCGTCAGCCGCCGACCTTGTCGCCCGCCGGGGTCAGCACCCACCACACTCCGCCGACCCCCTGGCCGTTCGTGTCGCCCGCGGCGCTGTCGCCCGCATAGGTGTACAACGGCCAGCCGTTGAGCGTCACCTGCTTCGAGCCGTCGACTCCCGTGATCGTGCCGACCTCACCGGTCACGCCCTCGACCTCCGGCGCGTCGGAGTCGGTGGTCACGGCGGGCCAGTTCGTCGCGCACTGGCCCTCGCAGGTGCTCGAGTCGCCGCCCTGCGTGTCGGTGTCGAACATGTAGACGGTCATGCCGTGGCCGTCGACCACGATCTCGCCGAGGTCGGAGTCCGCGGTCGTGAGCGCCGACGACGAGCCGGCACCGCTGTCGGGCGCCTCCGTCGCGGTCGACGTCTCCCCACCGTAGCCCGTTCCGTCGGACGTGCCGCCCGACCCGCCGGACGTCCCCGTGCAGCCCGCGAGCGCGATGACGAGCCCGAGCACGGCGGCTCCTGTTGCAATGCGCGATTTCATGCGAATTCCCTCTTCTCCGGCATCGGCCGCGGTCGCGGCCCTGCAGTGAGCACGAGAGGGAGCGACGGATGGTTCAGCCGTTCAGTCGAGTGCGCTCCGCATGAGCACGTCGCCCGAGCCCACCGCCCGGATCTCGAGGGATGCGATCTCGTCGAGGTCGAGAGCGGCTCCCGCCGTGAGCCGGGCCTCGGTGCCCGGACTCGCCCGCCAGCTCGACACGTCCGTGCGCCCGCCGTCGTGCCCGACCACCACGAGCACGTACGGCCAGCTCGCGTCCGCGTCGCCGGATGCCTCGGTGTCGGCGTAGCGGCAGTCGAGTTCGATCCTCGTGCCCCACGCGACCTGTGTGAGCCTCGCGGTCGCGGTCAGCGGCACCTCCGCGACGGATTCGAAGGCCACCGACTCGGAGGCGACGGGCGTGCCGGTGAGGCCGATCGGCACGGCGATCGCGGCGACGAGCAGGACGGCGGCCGCCGCGGACGCGAGCCACCAGGTCCGCGCCCTGCGTCGGCGACGGCGACGACCCTCGAGCCGCACGACGTCGAGGAGGTCGTCGCGCGGGCCCGGCTGGGTGCCGGGCTCGCCCTCGCCGAGGAGTCCGTCGGCGCGCTCGGGCGTCAGGCGTGCGAGCAGGCCGGGCATCGGCGCGAGCTCGGCGACCGCGCGCCGGCAGCGGTCGCAGCTCTCGAGGTGCCGCTCGTACTCGCCGCGCTCGGCCGGCGAGAGCGCACCGAGCACGTAGGCGGAGTCCCATTCCGCGAAGCGCGCGTGATCGGGGTTCATCGCGTCACTCCCTTCTCCTGCAGTGCGAGCCGCAGCGCCCGGAGGCCGTAGTGCAGCCGGGACTTCACGGTACCCTCCGGGATCCCGAGCCGCCGCGCGACCTCCGCCACGCTGCATCCGCCGTAGTAGGCGTGCACGATCACCGCGCGGTGCTCCAGGCTCAGGGTCACCAGCGCCTCCTCGATCAACAGGCTCTCGAAGAGGGCGTCGGTCTCGTCCCCCGTCGGCGGCCCGGGCGGCTCGGGCGCCTCGGCGACTCCGATCTCGTGCCGTCGGCGTGCGCTGCGCGCCTCGTCGATCACGAGGTTGCGGGCGACGGTGATCATCCACGACCTCGTCGACGCGGGTTCTTGGGCGAGGATTCGAGGGCTCCGCCACGCACGCAGGAGCGTCTCCTGCACGATGTCGTCGGCGCCGGCGGGGTCTCCGGTGAGGTGGACCACGTAGCGCCACACCGTCGGGCCGTGCGCCTCGTACAGCGCGACCAGTCGTCGATCGTCATCGAGCGGCTCGTCGTCGTTCGGCATCCGTCACCTCCGGTCCTTCGACGGGAGAACGAGACGGCGGCGCGAAACGTTCAGCCTGCGGTGGAGGTGAACCGGCCGGGCGTGCGCGACGTGTTCTCGGCATGGATTCCACGATCGTCGCACCGCTCGCGTCCGGCGACCTCATCCAGGTCGCCGGACTGCCCCTGCATCCGCTCATCGTGCACGCGGTCGTCGTGCTCACTCCGCTCACGGTACTCGCGCTGCTGCTGGGCACGTTCTGGCCGCGGGCACGCCGCCGCCTCGGCATCGTGACCGCGCTGGGTGCCGCCCTCGTGCTGGTGCTCGTGCCGATCACGGTCGCCGCGGGGCGGTCGCTCGCGGCCGTGCTCGGCCCGATCCCCGCGGTCGCCCGGCATCAGGGGTTCGGCGAGATGCTCCTGCCGTGGGCCATCGCGCTCTTCGTCGTCGCTGCGGGCCAGTGGGCGTGGTTCCGTTTCGCCGACGACCGGGTGCGCCGAGACTCGCCGGGCGCGGCTCGCGCCGTTCGAGTCGGACTCGCCGCAGCATCCCTCGTCGTCGGGGTGGGCACGATGGTGCTGCTGGTGCTCATCGGCGACTCGGGAGCCCGCGCCGTGTGGGGCGGGCTCCCGAGCTGACGGTGGTCGCGACGAGGGCCATCGAATGTCGCCGTCTCCGCCCGACGCATCCGCTCCAGAGGAGACCGACGGTCGGAACGGCAACACTCGTGGGCGGGACACCCGAGCGGGCTACGCGAAGGCCTCCACCGGCGGGCAGGCGCACACGAGGTTGCGGTCGCCGTAGGCCTGGTCGATGCGGCGCACCGGGGCCCAGTACTTGTTGCGCACGAGGGAGCGCACCGGGTAGACCGCCTGCTCGCGGGTGTACGGGTGGCTCCACTCCCCCGCGATGGCCGACTCGGCCGTGTGCGGGGCGTTCCGCAACGGGTTGTCGTCGGCCGGCCACTCGCCGCGGCCGACCGCGTCGGCCTCGGCCTTGATCGCGACCATCGCCTCGACGAAGCGCTCGAGCTCGGCCAGGTCCTCGGACTCGGTCGGCTCGACCATGAGGGTGCCCGCGACCGGGAACGACATGGTCGGCGCGTGGAACCCGTAGTCGATGAGGCGCTTGGCGACGTCGTCGACGGTCACGCCGGTCTCCGCCGTGAGCGGTCGCAGGTCGAGGATGCACTCGTGCGCGACGAGCCCGTTCTCGCCCGTGTAGAGCACCGGGAAGTGCTCGCGCAGGCGCGACGCGACGAAGTTCGCCGCGAGCACCGCCGTCGCGGTCGCCTGCTTGAGGCCCTCCGAGCCCATCATGCGCACGTACGCCCACGAGATCGGCAGGATCGACGGGCTTCCGTACGGCGCCGCCGAGACCGGTCCGCCGCCGTGCACGAAGCCGCCGGCGTGGTCGGCGCGCTGCGCCATCGGGTGGCCGGGCAGGTAGGGCGCGAGGTGCGCCTTCGCCGCCACCGGCCCGACGCCCGGGCCGCCGCCGCCGTGCGGGATGCAGAACGTCTTGTGCAGGTTGAGGTGCGAGACGTCGCCGCCGAAGTCGCCGAAGCGCGAGTAGCCGAGCAGCGCGTTGAGGTTCGCACCGTCGACGTACACCTGCCCGCCGGCGTCGTGCACCGCCTGGGTGATCTCCTTCACCTCGTGCTCGTAGACGCCGTGCGTCGACGGGTACGTGATCATGAGGGCCGCGATCGATGCGGCGTGCTCGGCGATCTTCGCGCGCAGGTCGTCGAGGTCGACGTTGCCGAGCTCGTCGGTCGCGACGACCACGACGCGCATGCCGGCGAGCACCGCCGACGCCGCGTTCGTGCCGTGCGCGCTCGAGGGGATGAGGCACACGTCGCGCTCGGCCTCGCCGTTCGCACGGTGGTAGCCGCGGATCGCGAGCAGGCCCGCGAGCTCGCCCTGGCTTCCGGCGTTCGGCTGCAGCGACACCGTGTCGTACCCGGTGACCTCGGCGAGCCACGACTCGAGCTGCTCGACGAGCCCGAGCGAGCCGACGACGTCGGCCTCGGGCGCGAACGGGTGCAGGTTCGCGAAGGCGGGCCAGGTGACCGCCTGCATCTCGGTCGCCGCGTTGAGCTTCATCGTGCACGAGCCCAGCGGGATCATGCCGCGGTCGAGCGCGTAGTCGCGATCGGCGAGCTGCTTGAGGTACCGCATCATCTGCGTCTCGGAGTGGTGCGTGTTGAACACCGGGTGCTCGAGGTACGGCGAGGTGCGGCGGAGCGCCTCGGGGATGGCCGTCTCGGTGATCGCGCCCTCGAGTTCGCGCTCGTCGGGTCCGCCGAACGCCTGCGCGACCCGGTGCAGGTCGTCGAGCGTGGTCGTCTCGTCGACCGACACGTACACGGTCGCCTCGTCGGCCTCCCACAGCAGCACGCCGAGCTCGCGACCGCGGGCGACGACGTTCTTCGCGAGGCCCGGCACGTGCACCGCGAGCGTGTCGAAGTAGGCGTCGTGCGCGACTCGCTGGCCGAGGTCCTCGAGCCAGCCCGCGAGCAGCCTCGCCTTGCCGGCGGTCTGGGTGGCGATCGCGCGGATGCCGCGGGGCCCGTGGTAGACGGCGTACATCGAGGCCATCACGGCGAGCAGCACCTGCGCGGTGCAGATGTTCGACGTCGCCTTCTCACGGCGGATGTGCTGCTCGCGGGCCTGCAGGCTGAGGCGGTAGGCGGGGTGGCCCGCCGCGTCCTGCGAGACGCCGACGAGGCGGCCCGGCATCTGCCGCTCGAGGCCCTTGCGCACCGCCATGTAGCCGGCGTGCGGTCCGCCGAATCCCATCGGCACGCCGAAGCGCTGCGAGGTGCCGACGGCGACGTCGGCGCCGAGCTCACCGGGGCTCGTGATCAGTGCGAGCGCGAGCAGGTCGGCGGCGACGACGGCGAGCGCGCCCTGCGCCCTCGACGCGGCGATCACCGTCGACGGGTCCCACACCCGGCCCGAGGCGCCGGGGTACTGCACGAAGATGCCGAAGTGCTCGCCGAAGGCGGAGGCGTCCGTGTTCTCGGTGAGATCGACCTCGAGCAGCTCGATGCCGACCGCCTCGGCGCGCGAGGCGAGCAGCGCCTTCGTCTGCGGCAGCGCATCGGCGTCGACGACGAAGCGATTCGCCTTCGACTTCGAGCCGCGGCGGGCGAGCAGCATCGCCTCGACGACGGCGGTGCCCTCGTCGAGCATCGACGCGTTCGCGATGTCGAGGCCCGTGAGGTTCTCGACCATCGTCTGGAAGTTGATGAGCGCCTCGAGCCGGCCCTGGCTGATCTCGGGCTGGTACGGCGTGTACGCCGTGTACCAGCTCGGGTTCTCGAGCACGTTGCGCTGGATCACCGCGGGAGTGATCGTGCCGTAGTAGCCGAGGCCGATGAGCGGCGTGCGCACCGTGTTCTGGGCGGCGAGCGCCGCGAGCTCGGCGAGCGCTTCGCGCTCGGTCGCCGCCGCGGGGATGGCCGAGTTCAGCACCTCGCCCATGCGGATCGACGACGGCACGGCCGCCGACATGAGCGCGTCGAGCGAGTCGTAGCCGAGCTCGGCGAGCATGAGCGAGTGGTCGCTCGGCGAGGTGCCGATGTGGCGGCGCCCGAAGGCGTCGAGGTCGAAGGCCGACGAGGGCGAAGTCATCCGGGTGGTTCCTTACTCTCCGGTGAGGGCGACGTACTCGTCGCGGGTGAGCAGCTTCGGCAGGCTCGTGACCGTGACCTTGAGCAGCCAGCCCTCGCCGAACGGGTCGCTGTTCACGAGCTCGGGCGCGTCGACGACGGCCTGGTTCGCCTCGGCGACCTCGCCGCTCAGCGGGGCGAAGAGCTCGCCGACCGACTTCGTCGACTCGATCTCGCCGACGACGTTGCCCTCGGTGATGGTCGAGCCGGCGGCGGGCAGGTCGACGTAGACGACGTCGCCGAGCTTCTCGGCGGCGTAGTCGGTGATGCCGATCGTCGCGACGTCGCCGTCGACGACGACCCACTCGTGCTCTTCGGTGTACTGCAGGGCGTTGAGGTCGGTCATGGGGTGCTCCTTGTGGTTGGGATGACTCGGGGTTCGCGCCGCCCGCCCGTGCCGGGCCGGCGGCGCCGGGATCAGGAGGCGCGCTTGTAGAACGGCAGCGCGACGACGGTCGCGGGGATGCGCGTGCCACGCACGTCGACGAAGAGCGACGTGCCGTGCTCGGCGAGGCCGGGACTCACGTACGCCATCGCGACCGGGTGGCCGAGGGTCGGCGACAGCGCGCCGCTCGTGACGATGCCGACGCGAGCCGCATCGGCACCCTCGCCGTCGAACACCTCGTAGTCGGCGCGGGCGGCACGGCGCCCCTCGGCCGCGAGGCCGACGAGCACGGGCGCGTCGTCGGCGGGACCGCGTTCGATCGCGGCGCGACCGACGAAGTCGCCCTCCTTCGAGAGGGCGACGACGCGACCGAGGCCGGCCTGCACGGGCAGGATGTCGCGGCTGAGCTCGTGGCCGTAGAGCGGCATGCCCGCCTCGAGTCGGAGGGTGTCGCGGCTCGCGAGGCCGCAGGGCACGACGCGGGGACCGCCGGTCTCGGTCAGGGCCGCCCACAGGCGCGACGCCAGCTCGGGCGCGACGTAGAGCTCGAAGCCGTCTTCGCCGGTGTAGCCCGTCCGCGCGACGAGCACCGGCTGCCCCTCGAAGGTCGCCGGGAACGCCCGGTAGTACTTGAGCGCGGCGATCTGCGCGTCGAAGTCGTCCTGGTCGTTGCCGGGGCCGTCGACGCCGAAGCCGGGCGTCTCGAGCAGCACGGCGCGTGCGTCGGGTCCCTGCAGCGCGACGAGCGCGATGTCGTCGCTCTCGTCGGAGACGAGGGTGTCGAAGCCTGCGGCGCGGGTGCGCAGCTCGTCGGCGACGACGGCGGCATTCGAAGCGTTCGCCACGACCATGTACCGGTCGTCGCCGGTGCGGTAGACGACGAGGTCGTCGATGATGCCGCCGTCGTCGGCGAGCAGCAGCGAGTACTTCGCCTGGCCGACCTCGATCGCCGACAGCTTGCCCGCGAGCGCGTGGTCGAGCGCTGCAGCGGCCTCGGGGCCGACGAGCACGATCTCGCCCATGTGCGAGAGGTCGAAGATGCCCGACGTCGTGCGCACGGCATGGTGCTCGGCGAGGTCGGACGAGTAGCGCACCGGCATCTGCCAGCCGGCGAAGTCGGTGAAGCTCGCACCCGCGGCGCGGTGCACGGCATCGAGCGGGCTCCGTCGCTCGTCGGCGGGGATGGTGGTACCGGGGTCGTTCGTCACGAGTTCTCCAGACTGGCCGACGGACGGTGTCGGCGCGGTCGCGATTCGTGCGGCGGATGCCGCATGAGAACTCCCCCTCTGTCATGAGCCTGAGAGTTTCACGCGATGACGCGCTTTCACCGTGGGCGGCCCCGCGCGCATCGCGGGGCACTTTTCAGAGCGGCCTCGTCATCGCGGTGTGTGACCTGAGAGATTGGCAGGGAGGCTTGCTCCTTCGGTGCCGGGCGGCCCTGTTCGATGGAACTGAACGAGGCTCCGGCTCTCCCGCGACGCGTCGATGGCCCGGTATGAGGTTGTACCGTGATCCTAGCAGCGCCCGACCGGGCGGGCCGATGGTGTCCCCCTTCGCCCCCCGTACGCGGTACGGACGGCGATGTCCGCCGGGCGATAGCCTCGTCGCAACAGCAGGTTCGAGCTTGGGCGGGTGGTGCTGGTGACGCAAGCCTCGGGCGCGCGCGCGGCGGTGCAGGACGACGCCGCCGGAAGCCGCGACGACGTGCCGCGACCGACGTGGCCGGGCATCGGCGACGCGGTGTGGAGACGGGTCGGCCGCGTGCTCTCCCTCGCCGCGACCGTGCTGCTCATCGCCGTGGCCCTCGCCGAACTCGATCGGCTCATCGCGAGCGTCCCCGACGCCGACGGGCGGAGCCACTCCCTCAACCTCGTGCTCGGTCCGCTCGGGCCGTTCCAGCACGAGAGCTGGGCGGCCTGGGCGCACATGCCATGGCATGCCGACCTCGGCGTGTGGATCGCACTGTCCGCCGTGCTCGACCTCGTCATGGTGGCGGCGTACGCGACACTGCTCCGCGGCCTCGTGCGGCAGGCGCCGCGCCGGGCGCAGACGGTGCCGAGGATCGCCCTCATCGCGATCGTCGGGGCGGAGGTGCTCGAGGACGCGCTCCAGCTCGTCGCCGGACTCACCGTCGCGAACGGCCTCGAGGCGGCATCCGGTGCGGTCGGCGGCGTGCTCGTCTGGGCCACGGTCATCAAGGTGCTCGGGTTCGTCGTGTTCGGGGTGGCGGTGCTGCGGATCACGGCGTACCGGAGCTGGCTCGCCAACCGGATCGCCCGGCTGGGCCGCGCGATCTGGGTGCACCGCCTGGCCGCCCTCGCCATCGTCGTCCTCCTCGTGCTCGCCTGCATCCCGGCCGCCGACCTCCTCGACCAGCTGCCCGACGTGCAGCGCCAGTGGGCCGACGGCCCGATCGGCGCCGTGCACGGGTTCGCCGCGATCGTCGCGATGCTCGTCACGGGCGCACTCGCGCTCGCGCTCGGGCGCCGCCGCACCCGCTACATGATCGAGACCCGGGTGAACGGGTGGGTCGGCCGGCCGACGCCCCGGCCGTTCGATGCGGCATTCCCGTGGCTCATCGCACCGGTCGCCCAGATCGGCCTCGCGATCGCGACTGTCGCGATCGTCGGACCCGTCGATCCTGACGGGGCGTTCCCCGTGCACCTGCCGACCTTCCTCGCCGTGCTCGTCGTCGAACTGGTCATCGCCGGCCTCGCCGCGATCGGCGCCCGCTGGGTCGCACGTCACCCGGAGCAGCCCAGGCCCCTGTCGGTCGAGCGGGCGAGCGACAGCTGGATCGTCGGCGACTCGCTCTCCGCCGTCGTGCTCGTCGTCGGCGCGGTCGGCGTCGTGCGCTCGTTCCTCGTACCGCTCGTGCTCGGCGGCTCCGCGACGTCCGTGGCGGGTTGGCTGCTGGTGCCCGTGTCGGCCGCCGTCGCCGTGCTCGCGCCGATGGCCGTCATCGGCTTCGCCGACCGCACCTCGTGGGGCGGGCGCCTGCTGCGCGCGGGGCGTCTCGACCCGACCGACCACCGCTCGGCGAAGGACGGCAACGTGTCGCGCGCCATGCTCGTCGAGTGGATCGCGCTCGGGGTCGGCTCGGTCGCCCTCGTCGCGGCGATGCTCTGGCCGGCGCAGCTCGGCGCGGCGCTCGGCGCCGTCGCCGTCGTGCTCCTCGCACTCGGCGCCTGGGTGGCGGTGCTCGGCTCGTTCACGCTCATCCTGCAGGCACGGGCGCTCATCGCGCCCTTCCGCTGGCTCAACATGAAGGCGAGCCCCGTGATCGCGCTCGCCCTCGTGATGCCGCTCGCGATCAACGTCGCCCTCTCGGCCGTGCCGTGGGGGCTCTCCGACACGGCCCTGCACCGGGTGCACGTCTCGAACGAGGACTCCGCCCGCAACCTCGTCGAACCCGACGCGCTGGCCCAGCGTCTCGGCGACCTCCGATCGGAGAGCGCCTGCACCTACGAGGCCGAGGACGGGACACGGATCCGGCCGGTGTTCCTGATCGCGTCCGAGGGCGGCGGCATCCGGGCCGCCTACTGGACCGCCTCGGTGCTCGACGCGCTGCCGGGCTGCGCCGGGAAGTCCGGTCTCGTCGCGAGCGGGATCAGCGGCGGCTCGGTCGGACTCGCGCTCGCCAGTTCTGCGGGCACCAACCCGCAGGACGCCGACGGATCGCTCGTCGACTCGGCCGCGCGGCTCTCGGCGCCGGGCGCCGTGTCGACTGCGGCGCTCGCGCTCGTCGTCGGCGATGCGGTCGCGGGCGGGTGGGGCGTGCACATGCCGTCGTACCTCGATTCGTCTGAGACCGACGACGACGGCTGGCGCTGGCGGGATCGCGCCGCGCTCATCGAATCGTTCTGGGAGCAGGGCACGGCCCTCGGCGAGCCGTTCACGAACGACATCGACCCGCTGACGGGGGCGTTGCTCATGAACTCCGCCGACGTCGTCACGAAATGCCGGCTGCTCGTGCAGCAGGCGCCCGTCACCGCCGAGCGGGCGGCGTCGGACTTCGCACCGGTGGGCGGCGCGATCGGCCCGTGCGACGCCACCGGCGGGCTGCCGTCCATGCTGCAGTTCGGCGAGCTGCCCGGAGTCGACGGCGCGCAGGACGCGGCCGACTGCCTGGCGGGCCTCGACTGGTCGACGGCCGCCATGCTGTCGGCGCGCTTCGCGGTGATCACCCCGACCGGCAGCATGCCGGGCACGGGTCCGTGCCGCGACGTGGGCGGTCGCGCCGGCGCCCAGTTCGTCGACGGCGGGTACGTCGAACCGACGTCGCTCGCGACGATCGCCGACATCGCCCCGGCACTCATGAAGGTCTTCGCCGCCGTGAACGACGATCCGGCGTCCGACACCAAGCTCGTTCCGGTGCTCCTCTACCTGCGCAACTCGCAGGGCTACGACCTCGTCACCGACGTCACGAGGGCCGAGGCCGAACCGCTCGCGCCGATCACCGGCAATGCGGCACGGGTCCGGCTCACCGCGCAGGACGCGTGGATCCAGCGCATCGCGCTCACCCTCCCCGAGGCCTGTCCCGAAGGCGATGCCGCGTGCGCCGCGGCCGTCGACACCCTGATCGGCGACGAGGGCCGGATCGACGGCGGCGTCGTCGTGGTCGCACCCGCCTCCGAGCCGGCCGTCGTGCCCCCGCTCGGCTGGGCGCTGTCGTCGGCGAGCCGCGATCGGTTCACCGAGGCGCTGAGCACCGCCGCGCACTGCGGACAGGACTCGTTCGGCGAGCTCGAGGCCGCGAGCAGCCACTACCCCGGCCTCGACGAGCTGCCCCGGCTCTTCGAGCGCGACGGCGACGTCCGGGCCCTCCGCGACGACATGTGCGACCGGATCGCCGCGCAGCGCACCTCCGAGTGACCGGCGCGCCGGCGAGACATCCTGCCCCGCCGGCCCGCACCGCGCTCATTCCGGTCGGTTGCCGTGCCCGTCGTGCTCGAACGGGCTCGTGACGCCCTCGTAGGCGAGCGTCATCATCATTCCCTCGGCGGCGTGCTCGAGGTTGTGGCAGTGGTCCATCCAGATGCCGGGATTGTCGGCGACCAGGAGCACCTGCCACACCTCCCCCGGCCGAACGTCGACCGAGTCCAGCCGGAGCGGGGCACCGGTCGCGACGACCCCGTCGCGGGAGAGCACGAGCACGTGGTGCCCGTGCACGTGCATCGGATGCGATTCGAACCCGCGGTTGACGATCGTGAGCCGCACGAGGTCGCCCTCGCGCACCGACACGGGATCGATGTGCGGGAACACTCGGCCGTCGACCGTGTAGGCGTACTTCGGCGCACCGCCGACGAAGCGCGGCAGGCGGTCGAGCACGAGGCGCGCGTCGACGTCGGGGGTCGCCGCCGCGAGACGCACGGCGGCCGGGTCGGGCGCGCCGTACGACAGCAGGTCGAGCTCGGGCGCGGCCGAGGGCACCGGCATCGGAACCGCCGACGCGGTGTCACCGGCAACGGCGAGCGCCGGCCCCGAGGCATCCCCCTCGCCCGGCAGGAAGACGAGTCCCGCCTCGCGGGACCGGTCGACGCCGAGCGCGACGCGGGCGTCCGGCATCGTGAACTCGACGTCGATCCGTCCGCCGGCGGGCAGCCTGAGCGAACGATCCGCGACCTCGGCACCGCCGGCCAGGTCGCGGCCGTCGACCGCGACCACGGTGAACGGGACCCCCTCGAGTCGCGCAGCGAGCGGTTCGAGATCGGTGTCGGCGAGCCGCACCCGCACGCGCGTGCCCGGTGCGACCTCGCGGGTCTCGGCGTGCGCGTGCTCGCCGACGACGACGTGGGAGCCGAAGGTGTGCACGGGCGCGGAGACGTCGAGCGTCCCGGCGCCGTCGGCCGGCCTCGGGGGGTCGGCCGGTTCCACGACGAGCATGCCGTAGAGCCCCTTGCGCACGCCCTCGGCCGAACCCTGATGGGTGTGGTACCAGTACGTGCCCGGCTCGTCGGCCACGAAGCGGTAGTCGAACGAGTCGCCGGGCAGCACGGCGTCCTGCGTGACGCCGGCGACGCCGTCCTCCCCGTTCGGCACGTCGACGCCGTGCCAGTGCAGCGTGACCCCGGCGGCGATGTCGTCGTTGCGGAGCTCGACCTCGACGAGGTCGCCCTCGCGCACGCGGAGCTCCGGGCCGGGGACCTGCCCGTCGAACGTCCACGCGTCGATCGTCGCCCCGTCGTCGAGCACGACGAGCGAGCGCTTCGCGGTGAGGGTGAACCGGTCGGTGCGGCGGCCGGGGTCGGCCGGCGTGCGCAGGTCGGCGACCGAGACGGATGCCTCGGCACCGGCGCCGGCCGACGCGCCGGCCGCGACGGCGTGGTGGCCCGGGGCCGCCTCGAGGCTCGGTGGCGCGGTGTCGGCGAGCCATACCCAGCCGATCGATGCGCCGACGGCGAGGCCGGCGAGCGCGGCGAACCCGGTGACGGTGCGGCGGCCCCGCCTGTCGACGACGGCCCACGTCGCACCGATCGCGAGCGCGACCACCGCGAGCAGGACGACGGTCGGCACGACGCGCACCGGCCCGCCGATGATCCAGGTCTCGGCCGCCGCCCCCGCGACCGCGATGACCGCTGCGATGAGCGCGATGCGCGTCGCGGGGTCGTCGGTGCCGTCGGCTCCGTCGGCTCCGTCGGCGCGGCGGCGACGACCAATGGCGGCCAGACCCGCGACGCAGCCCGCGAGCGCGAGCGGGACGCCGACGAACAGCTTCTCGTCGGCGAACGCGACGTCGCGCACGGCGAGGCCGGCGGCGATCGCGGCGGCGCCCACGACGGCGAGGCATCCGCCCGCCGCGAACCAGCGGGCGTGCCGTGCACCGGTCGTCGCGGCGGCCGCCCAGAGGCCGGCCGCCGCGATGATCACGATGCCGTACAGGGCGAGGAGGGCCGCCGTGCTCATCGTGGGGTCCTCCTCGCCGTGGTGGTTGCGCAGGTCAAGCGACGCTCGTCGGCTGGGCCTGTTCGACCACGGTGTCGGTGGTCGGCTGCGACGACGCCGAGCCCTCGCGAACGAGCTTGCGCGCCCGGAAGAACAGCGCGACGCCGAGCACGATGATGAGTGCGCCGTTGAGGCCGTGCAGGCTCACCATGAGCATCGCCGGCAGCGGCGGGGCGGCGCTCTCCGGCCCGATGCCGAAGATCACGCCGGTCAGGATGAAGATGAGCAGCTGCAGGACGGTCAGCAGGAACACGGTCACCGTCATCCAGATCGTGCGCTTGCCGGCCCTCGCGAGCGCGGCGAACGCGATCATGGCGAGGGCGAGCACGCGAAGCACGATCTGCCCGTTGATGCCGTGCGCGCTGAACGCGTTCTCGTCGCCGGTCTCCATGCCGAACGTGCCGAATGCGGCGAGGTACACCTGCAGCATCGAGTCGACGATGAACAGGACGGTGGTCACGAGGAACGCCTTCTTCATGGCGCGCCTCCTCTCTGGTCGGGTGGGGATGGTGTCGGGACCCATCGAGCGTGCTCGCCCCCGGGCGCCCGGGCATCAGTGCCGACCCCGATCCCGGGTCAGCGGCGCCACCGAGTTCGCGTTCTGGTCAGAGTGACTGTAAGCTGTCGTCGACCACAGTTCGAGTCAGACTGACCTGAACTCTCCGAACCGAAGGACCGCTCGCATGCCGCAGCCCCGCGACGCCCAGATGCGCCTCGCCGTGTCGACGGTGATCTTCGCGCTGCGGCCGGACGCCGCCGGGCGCGCGGTGCTGTGGACTCCGCTCGTGCGCCGCACCCGCGAGCCGCAGCTCGGGCTCTGGGCACTGCCCGGAGGCTGGCTTCCCGTCAACGAAGAACTCGAGGTCGCCGCGGCGCGCACCCTGCGCGCGACGACGGGCCTCGCGCCCAAGTACCTCGAGCAGCTCTACACGTTCGGCGAGGTCGACCGCTCCCCCGACGCGCGCGTCGTCTCGGTCGTTTACTGGGCACTCGTGCAGAGCGACGAGGCGGCTCGCGCCGTCGCCGGGCCGAACGTGCGCTGGGTGCCGGCCGACACGCTGCCCGGGCTCGCGTTCGACCACAACCGCATCGTCGAGTACGCACTCTGGCGGCTGCGCACCAAGGTCGAGTACACCGAGCTCGCCCACTCGTTCCTCGGCGAGACCTTCACGCTCGCCGAGCTGCGCGAGGTCTACGAGGCGGTGCTGCAGCGGCCGCTCGACCCGGCGAACTTCCGACGCACCATGATCGCGTCGGGCCGCCTGCGCGAGACCGGCGAGCTGCTCGCCGGTGCGGCGCACCGCCCGCCCAAGCTGTACCGCTACGACGCCTCCGTCCGCACGGCCGGGGCCCGAGAACCGTTCCAGAGCGAGAGGCCAGCCTCATGACCATCACGACGCCGAGCATCCGCCGCGAGGCATCCGTCGACCGCAGCCTGCAGCTCATCGCTTCGGGCGCCGCGCCGGGGGCGAGCTGCGCACCCGAACTCGCCAAGGGCCCGTGGGAGTTCGACTCCGGCCCCGCCGGCTACGGCCCGGGCGCCTCGATGGGCGACGTCATCCCGACCGGGTCGCCGCGGCAGGGCGCGCTGCCCGAAGAATACCGGCTGGCCTCCGACGACGAGCTGCACGAGCGCATCCGCGCCGCGAAGGCGACGCTCGGCGACCGGGTCGTCGTGCTCGGCCACTTCTACCAGCGCGACGAGGTGGTGCAGCACGCCGACTTCGTCGGCGACTCGTTCCAGCTCGCGAACGCCGCGCTCACCCGGCCCGACGCCGAGGCGATCGTCTTCTGCGGCGTGCACTTCATGGCCGAGACCGCCGACCTGCTCTCCCGGCCCGACCAGGCGGTCGTCCTGCCGAACCTCGCCGCCGGCTGCTCGATGGCCGACATGGCCGACCTGTCGAGCGTCGAGGAGTGCTGGGAGCAGCTCGCCGACGTCTACGGCGACCTCGACGCGGTGGACGCCTCGGGGCGGGTGCCCGTCGTGCCGGTCACCTACATGAACTCGTCGGCGGCGCTCAAGGGGTTCGTGGGCCGGCACGGCGGCATCGTCTGCACCTCGTCGAACGCCCGCACGGTGCTCGAGCAGGTCTTCGAGCGCGGGCAGCGCGTGCTGTTCTTCCCCGACCAGCACCTCGGGCGCAACACGGCCAAGGCCATGGGGGTCGCGCTCTCGCAGATGCCGATGTGGAACCCCCGCAAGCCCCTCGGCGGGAGCACCGTCGACGAGCTCGCCGACGCGAGGGTGATCCTCTGGCACGGGTTCTGCTCGGTGCACAAGCGCTTCACCGTCGACCAGATCGCCGAGGCGCGCGCGACGCACCCGGGCGTGCAGGTCATCGTGCACCCCGAGTGCCCCATGCCCGTCGTCGACGCCGCCGACGCCGCGGGGTCGACCGACTTCATCGTGAAGGCGATCGCGGCGGCGCCCGCCGGTTCGACCTTCGCCATCGGCACCGAGATCAACCTCGTGCAGCGCCTGGCCGCCGAGCACCCCGAGCACACCATCTTCTGCCTCGACCCGGTCGTGTGCCCGTGCTCGACCATGTACCGGATCCACCCCGGCTACCTCGCATGGGTGCTCGAGGAGCTCGTCGGAGGGCGCGTCGTCAACCGCATCAGCGTGCCCGCCGATGTCGCGGATCCCGCGCGGCTCGCGCTCGAGCGCATGCTCGCGGCGAAGCCGCCGGCACCGACGCCCGCTCCGGGAGCCTGAGATGACGAGCGTGCTCGTCGTCGGCGGTGGCATCGGCGGCCTCTGGGCCGCCGTTCGGGCCGCCGACGCGGGGGCGGGCGTCGAGCTCGTCACGAAGACCGAGCTCGCCGAGACCAACACCCGCTACGCCCAGGGCGGCATCGCCGCGGCGCTGTTCCCCGACGACTCGGCCGAGCGGCACCTCGCCGACACGCTCGCCGCCGGCGCGGGTCTCGCCGACCCCGAAGCGGTGCGCGTGCTGTGCGACGAGGGGCCTGCGCGGGTGCGCGACCTCATCAGGTTCGGCGTCGCGTTCGACCGCGGCGAGTCCGGGCTCTCGCGCGGCCTCGAGGCGGCGCACTCGCGAGCCCGCATCGTGCACGCGGGCGGCGACGCGACCGGTGCGGCGATCGAGGCCGCGCTCGTCCACACGGTGCGCCGGCGTGCCGTGCGCATCGACGAACGCACGATGCTCGTCGACCTGCTCGTCGAGCCGGGCGACGACGGTCGTCCCGTCGTCGTCGGCGCCCGGCTGCTCGACGAGCACGGCGCGCTCGTCGAACGACGCGCCGACGCGGTCGTGCTCGCGACCGGCGGCAGCGGATGCCTCTATCGGCATACGACGAACCCCGACGTCGCGACCGGAGACGGCGTCGCCGCGGCGTGGCGCGCCGGAGCCGCGGTCGCCGACCTCGAGTTCACCCAGTTCCACCCGACGGCCCTCGCCGCGCCGGGCACACCGCTCATCTCCGAGGCCGTCCGGGGCGAAGGCGCGGTGCTGCGCGACGCCGCGGGCGCCCGGTTCATGGCGGACGTGCACGCCGACGCCGAGCTCGCCCCGCGCGACGTCGTCGCCCGCGCCGTCTGGCGTCGCATGACCGAGCAGGGCGGCGAACCCGTGCGACTCGATGCGACCGACCTCGGCGCGGCGTTCCTCGCAGAACGCTTCCCCGGGCTCGACCGGGTCGTGCGCGAGGCGGGCTTCGACTGGGCGCGCGAGCCGGTGCCCGTCACCCCGGCCGCGCACTACGCGATGGGCGGCATCGTCACCGACCTCGACGGCCGGTCGAGCCTCCGCGGTCTCTACGCGGTCGGCGAGTGCGCCCGCACGGGCGTGCACGGCGCGAACCGCCTCGCGTCGAACTCGCTGCTCGAGGCGGCCGTCTTCGGCGAGCGCGCCGCCCGCGCGATCACGGGCGGCGGCGCATCGCAGTCCGCCTCCCCGTCACCGACTGCAGCACCCGCTGCACGGCGCGCCGACGCGGCCTCCAACGGCGCGCCGTCGGAGCGTTCCGACGACTCGATCGGACGGCGCGGCGGCGTCGCCGACGGAGACGGAAGCGGAACCGGCTCGGGCGAGCGCACCCGCCTCGCTGGTGCGCCGGTCGAGCGCACCGCACTGCAGGAGCTCATGTGGCGCCGTGTCGGGCTCGAGCGCGACGTGCGCGGGCTCGCCGAGGCATCCGCGCTGCTCGACGCGTGGGACGCCCCCGCCCCCGTCGATCGCCGCCGCGCGGAGGACCGCAACCTGCTCGACCTCGCCCGACTGACCGTCGCCGCAGCGCTCGCGCGCCGCGCGAGCATCGGCGCCCACTTCCGCACCGACGACCCGCGCGCCGCGACCACCGCCGACCGGACGCGCACCACGACCCCCGACCTCGAGGAGGCCGCCTGATGACCGACACCCGTGAAATCGAGCGCATCGTCACCGCAGCCCTCGACGAGGACGCCCCCTGGGGCGACCTCACCGGCGACACGCTCATCCCGGCCGACGCGACCGCGACGGCCGAGCTCGTCGCACGCGAGCCCGGCATGCTGAGCGGCATCGACGTGTTCGCGGCGGCATTCCGCCTCGTCGACGCGCGCATCGCCGTGGAGCCGCTCGCGCGCGACGGCGAGCCCTTCGCGGCCGGTGCGGTGCTCGCCCGAGTGCAGGGTCCGGCACGGGGCATCCTGCGCGCGGAACGCGTCGGGCTCAACCTGCTGCAGCGCATGTCGGGCATCGCGACGCTCACGGCCCGATACGTCGCGGCGGTCGCCGGCACCGGCGCGCGCATCGTGGACACCCGCAAGACGACGCCGGGCCTGCGCAGCCTCGAGCGCCAGGCCGTGCGCGACGGCGGCGGGCGCAACCACCGCCGCTCGCTCTCCGATGCGATCATGGCGAAGGACAACCACCTCGCGGTGCTCACGGCCGGCGGCGTCGACCTCGCGACCGCGCTCCGCGAGGCGCGCGACCGGATGCCGCACACCGCGCACCTCGAGGTCGAGGTCGACCGCATCGACCAGATCGCGCCCGTGCTCGCGGGCGGGGCCGACACGATCATGCTCGACAACTTCACGACCGACGAGCTGCGCGCGGGCGTCGCGCTCATCGACGGCCGCACGATCGTCGAGGCGTCGGGCGGGGTGAACCTCGACACGGTCGCCGCGATCGCGGCGACGGGAGTCGACGTGATCTCGGTCGGCGCGCTCACCCACTCGGTGCGGTCGCTCGACCTCGGGCTCGACGTGGTGGTGGAGAGCGCCGCCGCCGGCGCCGCCCCCGCTGCCGCCCCCGCTGCCGCTGCCGCTGCCGCGAGGCATCCGTGATCTTCCTCGATCACGCGGCGACGACGCCCGCGCGCCGCGAGGTGCTCGAGGCGATGCGGCCGTACCTGACGGGTGCGTTCGGCAACCCGTCGAGCCGGCACGGGCTCGGCGACGAGGCGGCGCGGGCGCTCGCGGCCGCCCGGACGGCGGTCGCCGAGGCGATCGGCTGCCGGCCCGGCGACGTCGTCTTCACGAGCGGCGGCACCGAAGCCGACAACCTCGCGGTCAAGGGCCTCGCGCTCGCGGATCCGCGGGGCCGGCACGTGGTGGTCTCCCCCATCGAGCACGAGGCCGTGCTCGAATCGGCCGCCTACCTCGCCCGCCACCACGGCTTCGACGTCGACGAGGTCGCGGTGGACGCCGGCGGGCGCACGACACCCGACGCCCTGGCGGCCGTGCTCCGGCCCGACACGACGCTCGTGTCGGTGCAGCTCGCCAACAATGAGATCGGCACCGTGCAGCCCGTCGCGGAACTCGCACGACTCGCCCACGGCGTCGGTGCCCTCGTGCACACCGACGCGGTGCAGGCGGCCGGCCGGCTGCCGCTCTCGCTCGACGCGCTCGGCGTCGATGCGATCTCGCTCGCCGGCCACAAGATCGGAGCCCCGAAGGGCACCGGCGCCCTCATCGTGCGGGGCCGGCTGCCCCTCGAGCCCGTGCTGCACGGCGGCGGACAGGAGCGCGGGCGCCGGTCGGGCACCGAGAACGTCGCCGGTGCGGTCGCGTTCGCCACGGCCTTGCAGCTGGCCGAGGCCGAGCGCGCCGAGGCCGTCGAGCGCATCGGCGCGCTCGGCGCGCGGCTCACCGCGCGCGTGCTCGCCGAGGTGCCGGAGGCCCGGCTCACGGGCGACCCCTCCGACCGGCTGCCCGGCACCGTCTCGTTCGTCTTCCCCGGCACGAGCGGCGAGGCGGTGCTGCTCGAACTCGAACGCGACGGCGTCATCTGCTCGAGCGGCTCGGCCTGCGCCGCCGGACGCGACGACCCGTCGCACGTGCTGACGGCGATCGGCGTGCCCGCCGAGCTCGCGCAGACCGCGGTGCGGTTCACGCTCGGTTCCGCGACCACGCCGGCCGAGATCGAGGATGCCTCGGCCGCCGTCGCGCGGGCCGTGTCGGCGGTGCGCACTATCGTGAGGCCCTGATCGATTCGACACCGGTCGCCGCAGCCGCGGCGACCGGCACGGGCTTCGCAACGCGGCTGTTTCCATGCATTCCGATCCATCTCCGAATCCGGGAATAGCGCGTCGCCCGTACCGGGTTGACCCACCTGTCCGCTTCTTCCGCACCTTTCACGTCTCGACGCACGTTCCGGCGCGCTCCGCGCCGATCTCGATTGGAAACTCTGTGACCGAACGCGCCGTATCCGACCTCGACCCCTCGACCGCCTCCACTCCGGCCGTCGACGCCGACGCCGCGGCCCAGGACGCCGCGGTCGTCGCCCATCAGCCCGCCCACGGCGCGAGCAACACGCGCGTCATCTGGCTGCTGCTCGCCGCGACCTTCGTCGTCTTCCTCAACGAGACGATCATGGGCGTCGCGATCCCGCATCTCGTCGACGACCTGCACATCACGCTCTCGGCGGCACAGTGGCTGACCACGGCCTTCATGCTGACGATGGCCGTCGTGATCCCGATCACGGGCTTCCTGCTGCAGCGGTACCCGACCCGTCCCATCTTCATCACCGCGATGAGCCTGTTCTCGGCCGGCACGCTGATGGCCGCGCTCGCACCGGGCTTCGAGGTGCTCCTCGGCGCCCGTGTCGTGCAGGCCACCGGCACCGCCATCATGATGCCGCTGCTGATGACGACGCTCATGACCCTCGTCGCCCCGTCCGACCGCGGCCGGTTCATGGGGCGCGTCTCGATCGTCATGTCGGTCGCACCCGCGATCGGGCCGACGATCTCGGGGCTCATCCTGAACTACCTGACCTGGCGGTTCATGTTCTGGCTCGTGCTGCCGATCGCACTGGTCATGCTCGTCATCGGCATCCGCCGCGTCACGAACGTGAGCGAGACGCGCAAGCTGCCGATCGACGTGTTCTCGGTGATCCTCTCGGCGTTCGGCTTCGGCGGCCTCGTCTACGGGCTCAGCCTCGTCGGCGGTGTCGTCAGCGGTCGCAGCGCGGCCGACGCGACGGCCATGTGGGTCTCGCTCGCCGTCGGCGTCGCCGGCATCGCCGCGTTCATCGTGCGTCAGCTGATGCTGCAGCGCCACGACCGCGCCCTGCTCGACCTGCGCACGTTCACCTCGCGCAACTTCGCGCTGTCGGTCGCGCTCATGGTCGTCATGATGGCGGCGCTGTTCGGCACGATCATCCTGCTGCCGATCTACCTGCAGGACGTGCTCGGGCTCGAGCCGCTCTACACGGGTCTCCTGCTCCTGCCCGGCGGCCTCATCATGGGCCTGCTCGGGCCGACCGTGGGCCGGCTCTACGACCGGTTCGGTCCGACGCCCCTGCTCGTACCGGGCTCGATCGTCGTGTCGGGCGTGCTGTGGAGCCTGACGCTGGTCACCGACCACACGTCGCCCTGGCTCGTCCTCGTCGCGCACATGGTCATGTCGGCGGCGCTCGCCTTCATGTTCACGCCGCTGTTCACCTCGGCGCTCGGTTCGGTCGAACCGAGGTTCTATTCGCACGGCTCGGCGATCGTCGGCACCGTGCAGCAGGTCGCGGGCGCCGCGGGCACGGCGCTCTTCATCACCGTGATGACGTCGCGCGCAGCGATCGCCGAGGCGAACGGCGCCTCGACCGTCGCGGCGAACGCGGCCGGCATCAGCTCGGCGTTCATGGTCGGCGCGATCCTGTCGCTCGTGGCGATCGTCGGCGCGTTCCTCGTCCGCCGCCCGGCCGACATGGAGCAGGGGGCGCCGGTGGGCCACTGAGCCGCGGTACGTCCGAAGGGCGAGGGAGCACCGCTCCCTCGCCCTTCGTCGTCGGGCGCGCCGCCGTCAGCCGCAGTTCGGGCGGCAGCTGCGCTGCGAGAGCGCGTCGACGAGCACGGTCGAGAGGTCTTCGGGCTCCGTCGCCGAGTACGCGGCGCCCTGCGTGGCCTGGGCGATCTGCTGCATCGCCGCGAGGTCGGTGTCGGGCCCGAAGCCGATCATGATCACGGGCACGGGCTTCGCCGGGTCGTCCAGCTTCTTGAGCTCGGCGAGCAGGGTGTCGAGGTCGATGCCGTTCTCGTCTTCGTTGCGCCCGTCGGTGATGAGCAGCACCGAGTTGACCTTCTCGGGGTCGTACGACTCGCGCACGCGCTTCACGGCCGCGAGCGTCGTGTCGTAGAGGCCGGTCGCCCCACCGAGCCGAGCGGGCAGCGACTGGATGATGCCGGCGATCTGCTGAGTGTGGGCGGCGTCGGCGAGCGGCGCGATCGGCGAGACGTCCTCGTAGTCGAGGTCGCCGTTGCGCGCGGTGGAGAAGAGCCAGACCCCGAGCTCCACCTCGCCCGAGAACTTCTCCATGGCCCCGAGCGCCGCCTGCTGGAAGACGTCGATGCGTCGCAGCCCGTTGGCCGCCGGCTCCTCCATCGACCCCGACACGTCGATCACGGTCAGCATGCGCGAGCGCAGCGTCAGCACGCTCCAGGCGCGCAGGATCTCGAGCTGGGCCTGACCGTCGGTCGCCGGCTCCGCGCCCGGGCCCGAGGCGCCGACCCCGGCGAGGTCGAGCTTCCCGCTGCCGTCGGGCGCACGGAAGCCGTGCTTCGCGAAGGTCTTCGCCCCGTCGGCGAGGGCCGCCTCGAAATCGCCGAGCACCTCTCGCTTCGACTTCTCGAGGGTGAGATGCACGAAGGGGTAGTCGAGCGCGACGGTGCCGTCGGCCGGGTACGCGGCGACGAGCGGCTCGGCCGGCTCTTCGCCGTTGTACGCCGCGACCTGCGCCTCGCTCGTGACGACGACCGCCGGAGCCTCACCCACACCGAGCGAGCCGAAGGCGGCGCTCGTCGACGCGGGGATCGACTTGCCGAGCGCGAGCATCGCGCCCGCGAACTGCCGCGGATCGTCGGGCGAGGCGTGGCCGCGCAGCGCGAGGAGGCCCGCGAGGCTCGCCGCGGATGCCTCGGGGTCGGGCAGGATCGTCGGCAGGGTGCCGCGCAGCACCCGCGACCAGCTGACCGGCTCGCTCGCCAGCGCCGTGGCGTCGGTCGCCGCGGCGGCGAACACGATCGGCGTGGAGGCGACCGACCCGCCCGCCTCGACGACGGGGGGCGCCTGGCCGAGCGATGCGGCCGTCGCATTCATGCGATCGAGCCAGACACTCGATTCGGGCACCCAGGCGTCGGCTTCGATGGTGCCCGATGCGAGGACTGCGGACGTGTCGGCCGAGTCCTGCGGGGTGACCTTCGTCGTGACGCAGTTCTCCGACGCGCGGTCGAAGCGATCGGCGATCTCGGCGACCGCCGGCGCGATCGACCGGTCGGCGACGACGACGAGCTTCTGGGGGTCGTCGCAACCGGCCTCGGCGGAGGCGAGCAGCGGGTCGAGGTGCCCTCCGACCCAGAGGAAGACGCCCGTGCCGACGACGGCGACGACGGCGACCGCCCCGACGACGGACATGACGAGATTGCGGGCAGGCTTCTTCACCGGCGCCGCGACAGTATGACGTCCCACGGGTTCTCCAAGTGACGGGGTTGGGGGCCCGCCGAATCCTTGAACGGGTTCGCCCCGAACCGGGGAGCCCGGGGGAAGGATTTGCACCAGTGTAGGCGACGAGCCCCTGAACACGAAGTCCCCTCGGCTTTCACGGCGCCGGGCAAGGGGTTGACGCTCCTGCCGCGTCGGGCTAATCAGGAGAGTGCAGCCACCCACGAGGCATCCTGGCCGTTCTCATGGAGCATTTCGCGAACCGCGTCGAGGCGGGCGGGCGACTCGCCGCCCGGCTCCTCGAACGGTCGCGCTCCCAGGCGTCAGCGGCGCTGCACGACCCGGTCGTGCTCGGGCTGCCGCGCGGAGGCGTGCCGGTCGCCGCACCCGTCGCCGACGCGCTCGGCGCCCCCCTCGACGTGCTCGTCGTGCGCAAGCTCGGCACGCCGGGACAGCCCGAACTCGCGATGGGCGCGATCGGCGAGGAGGGCGCACTCGTGCGCAACGACGACGTCATCGCGTCGGCGCGCGTCGACCGCGCGCGATTCGACGCCGTGCTCCAGCGCGAGCGGGCCGAGCTCGACGCACGGGTGGCGCGCTTCCGCGGCGGTGCGTCGCCGGTGCCGCTCGCGGGGCGCGCCGCGATCGTCGTCGACGACGGCGTCGCCACCGGCGCGACGATGCGCGTCGCCTGTCGCGTGGCCCGTGCCCGCGGCGCCGCCCGGGTCGTCGTCGCCGTGCCGGTCGCCGCGCCCGACAGCCTCGCGGCGCTCGAGGCCTCGCCCGAGGTCGACGAGGTCGTGTGCCTCGCGGCACCGCCGGGATTCATGGCGGTCGGCATGCACTACCTCGACTTCGCCCAGACCGGCGACGACGAGGTCGCGCGCCTGCTCGCCGAACGCCGGCGACCATGACCGCGCGGCGTGGTCAGCCTCGCGGGTCGGTCGCCCGCGGGCGGCGGCCGACGACCACGACCGTGTCGTCCTCGTCCGCGTCGTCGGCCCGCACCGATCGCGGTTCGAGGCCCCCGGCGCGCATGAGCTCGGCCGCCGTGTCGGACTGCCACTCGCTCGTCTCGATGAGCAGGCTCCCGCCCGGCGCGAGCCACTCGCGCGCGGATGCCACGACCCGGCGATGCACGTCGAGCCCGTCCCGCCCGCCGTCGAGCGCGACCACCGCCTCGTGCTCGCGGGCCTCGGGCGGCATGAGCGCGATCTCGTCGGTGGGCACGTACGGGGCGTTGACCGCGAGCACGTCGATGCGGCCCGCGACCCCGGCGGGCAGGGCGTCGTAGAGATCTCCCTCGAACACGCGCCCGCCGCGCGGCTCGAGGTTGCGTCGGGCCGCGCGCACCGCGACCGGGTCGAGGTCGGCGGCGTACAGGTCGACCTGCGCCGCCGTCGCGGCCACGACGGCCCCGATGGCGCCCGCTCCGCAGCAGAGGTCGACGACGATCGCGGGGCGTCCGTGCGACCTCGTCGCCTCGCGCGCGATCCCGGCGGCCTCTGCGGCGAGCAGCTCGGTGCGATGCCGCGGCACGAACACGCCGGGTTCGACGGCGAGCCGGAGCCCGGCGAACTCGGCCCAGCCGAGCACGACCTCGAGCGGCTCTCCGGCGACTCGGCGGACGACGAGCGCCTCGAGCTCGACGTCGTCGTCGGTGGCGGCCGCCAGCAGCTCGGCCTCCGCCTCGGCGAAGACGCAGCCGGCCGCGCGGAGGCGGGCGACGAGCATGGGATCCGGATCGGCGGGCATTCCCGAAGCGTAATACGGGTGGCGCACCCTCGCGTCATGCCGTATGGTGCTCGACATGACCGCGTCGAACCGCAACTGGTGGCCCGCCTCCTAGGCGGCCTGCGCGTTCCGACGACTCACGACCGCCCGAGGGCGGTCGTTCCGTTTCTGCGGAGGGTCCATCCGAGGGCCCGACCCGGAGACACCATGACGAAGCTCCTCACCGCCCTGCTCGCCGCGAGCACGCCGCCCGCGTTCGCCGTCATCCGCCGCGAACGCGAGGCGACGCTCGATGTACTCGTCGGCGACGTGCTCGACGTCGAGCACCTCGCCGACATCCCGCTCGACGGCGCCGAGGTGCTCGCGCTCGTGCCGTTCCGGCAGGTGCGCGAGCGCGGTTTCGCCGCGCACGACGACGGCGCTCCGCTCCGATGCCTCGTCGTGCGCGAACGCGAGCAGGTCGCGGTCGACGCCGCGACCGGGCTGCTGCCGCGCCATCCGGTCGTCGTCGACGACCTCCGCGTCGACGTCGCCGACGACGAGTACGCCGCGATCGTTCGGCGCGTGATCGAGCGCGAGATCGGGCAGGGCGAAGGCGCGAACTTCGTGATCCGCCGCGAGTTCGCCGGCTCGACCGCCGAACGGCCCGCCACCGCCGTGCTGGGCTGGCTGCGCGCACTCCTCGAGCACGAGGCGGGCGCGTACTGGACGTTCGCGGTGCACACCCCCGGCCTCTCGGCGGTCGGCGCGACCCCCGAGCGCCATGTCTCGAGCGTCGGCGGCGTCGTCACCATGAACCCGATCTCCGGCACGTTCCGCCACCTCGACGGCCCGCCGTCGAACGACGCCCTCGAGGCCTTCCTCGCCGACGTCAAGGAGCGCGAGGAGCTCGTGATGGTCGTCGACGAGGAACTCAAGATGATGAGCGCCGTCTGCCCCGACGGAGGTCGCATCCGCGGGCCGTTCCTCAAGCGCATGTCCCGCCTCACGCACACCGAGTACGTGCTCGAGGGCCGGAGCACCCTCGACCCCCGCGAGGTGCTGCGCCGCACGATGTTCGCGCCGACCGTGACTGGCTCGCCGATGGGCAACGCCTGCACCGTGATCGCCCGCCACGAGACCACGCCGCGCGGCTACTACGCGGGCGTGCTCGCGCGGTTCACGCCGACGGCGTCGAGCTACGACCTCGACGCGCCGATCCTCATCCGCACCGCCTACCTCGACGGCGACGGCAGCGTGCGCGTGCCCGTCGGCGCGACGCTCGTCCGTCACTCCGACCCCGCCGGCGAGGTGGCCGAGACCCACGCGAAGGCGGCCGGGATGCTCACGGCGCTCGGTGCCATCCCGCGGCAGGACGACGCACGAGGCGGATCCGCCGTCGCCGACACCACGGGCGACGCCTCGGCCTCCGACCCGGTCGCGCTCGCCGAGCGCAACGCGCACCTCGCGCCCTTCTGGATCGCGCCCCAACCCGCCGCTCCCCCGCGCGGCGTGTCGGCGCTCGTGGTCGACGCGGGCGACGACTTCACGACGATGCTCGCGCACCAGCTGCACCACCTCGGCGTCGCGTCCCGGATCGTGCCGTGGCACGAGGCCCCGCTCGACGCCGCCGAGGATCTCGTCGTGTTCGGCCCCGGCCCGGGCGACCCGCGCGACGCCGGCGACGCGCGCCTGTTCCGGCTGCACGAGCTCATCGCCGCACGGCTCGGCCAGCGGCGCCCGATGCTCGCCGTCTGCCTCAGCCACCAGGTGCTCGCCCGTCTCTCGGGTCTCGCCGTCGCACCGCTGGCCGCACCGCAACAGGGCCTGCAGCGCGAGGTCGCGCTCTTCGGCGAGACCGCGACGATCGGGTACTACAACACGTTCACGGCGTACGATGCGGGGCTCGACCGCACCCCGCGACACGGACTCGAGATCGCCGCAGACCCGCACACCGGCGCCGTGCACGGCCTCAACGGCGCCGGCGTCGCATCGGTGCAGGGGCACCTCGAGTCGGTGCTCTCGATCGACGGGCTCGCCGTGCTCGAGCGCCTCGTCGACGCGGTGCTCGATGCCGGTGCGAGGCCGGGGGCGGTCAGCCGCGCGGATGTCGCGGCTCGAGGTGCAGCCTGACCATCGGGATCTCGGGGTCGGCTTCGCCGGTCGCATCGACGATCGAGCGCTGCAGCATCGCCCACGTCTTCGGGCGTTCACGCGCGTAGCGGTCGAGCAGGGCACGGCTCTCGACGGCGTCGAGCAGCTCGGCGCGCGCGGGGACCCGACGGCGCCAGCCCACACTGACGCCGCACCTGGGTTCGGCCTCGAGGTTCCGGTACCAGTGCGCGGTCGGCCCGAACCCCGAGGCGACGACGATGCGATCGCGCGACTCGTGCCGTGCCGCTTCGACGACGACGTACCGGCGTTCGCCGCTCACCCGTCCGCGATGCTCGAGCATGAGCAGCCGCCCGAAGAACAGGAAGCCGAACCCGGCCGTGAACATCGGGATCGGGAGTCGGACCGCCCACCGGGTCGTCAGGATCTTCGCGCCGAGATCCACCGCGCCCCTCTCGTTCGCCGCGATCAGTTCGCCGCGGTCCGCTCGGCGACCCGCCGCTCGCGCCACTCGTCGGCGAGGATGGCGTAGGTGTAGCCGTCGATCCACCCGAGCTCGGCGTGCCACGAGTCGCGCACGCCGTGCTGCTCGCGCCGCATGCCGAGCCGCTCCATGACCTTCCACGAGGCGATGTTGTCGGCGTAGCAGCCGGCGGTCACGCGGTGCGCGCCGAGCTCGTCGACGGCGAGGTCGATGAGCGCGCGGGCGATCTCGGTCGCGAACCCGCGACCTGCGTGGTGCGGGGCCACCCCGTAGCCGATGCCCGCCTCGGCGCGCACGTACTCGGCCGGGTCTCCGTGGGTCTGCCCCATCGCATCGGTGATCCAGAGGGATCCGGTGCCGACGACCTCGCCGTCGAGCACCGCGATCGCCGAGTGGTCGAGCGGGTCGTCGATGCCGTCGAGCCAGGTCTTCGTGAACGCCTCGGGCTCGACCTCGGTGCGCAGCAGCCACCGGGTCACCTCGGGGCGGTTGCGCCACACGAGGACCTGCTCGAGGAGTTCGCGGGTCGGCAGCCGGAGCTCGAGCGGGCCGGCGGGGCGCGGCCAGGCCACGTCGGAAGTCGTCATCCCCCCTGCCTACCATCCGGCACCGACGGTGTGCCACCCGCGGCAGGCGGGGCGCTACTTCACGAGCCGCGACAACACCCGGTCGGCCAGCGGCTTGCCGCCCGTCTGGCAGGTCGGACAGTACTGGAAGGTCGAGTCGGCGAAGATCACCTGCCGGATCGTGTCGCCGCACACCTCGCACGTCTCGCCGGTGCGGCCGTGCACGCGCATGGCGCGGCGCTTCGCGTCTTTCAGCTCCGCCGGAGGGCGACCGGATGCCACGGCCGCCGCCTCGGCGAGGGTGTCGCGCATCGCCCGGTAGAGCACCTCGGTCTGCTCGGGGGTGAGCTTCGCCGCGAGCAGGTAGGGCGAGAGCTTCGCGGCGTGCAGGATCTCGTCGGAGTAGGCGTTGCCGATGCCTGCGAACACCGACTGGTCGCGCAGCAGCCCCTTGATCTGCGTGCGCCGCCCGGCGAGGATGCCGGCGAAATCGTCGAGCGTGAAGTCGGCGGCGGTCGGGTCGGGGCCGAGCCGCGCGATGCCGGGGACGTCGGCGACGTCGCGCACGACGTAGACCGCGAGCGACTTCTTCGTGCCGGCCTCGGTCAGGTCGAATCCGGCCCCGTCGTCGAGGCGCACGCGCAGCGCGAGCGGCGACCTGCCCGGCTTCACCGGGGTCTTCGGCACCTCGTCGTACCAGCGCAGCCAGCCGGCACGCGCGAGATGGAACACCAGGTGCGCACCACCCGTCTCGACGTCGACGAACTTGCCGTGCCGATGCACGCCGTCGATGCGTTCGCCCTCGAGCGCGGAGAGCGGCGGGTCGAACGTCTTGAGCGCCGAGATCGCCGCGACCCGCAACGAGGCGAAGGCACGCCCGGTCAGCCGCTCGTCGAGGAAGGCGACGAGCGCCTGCACTTCGGGAAGCTCGGGCACAGAGGCATCCTGTCACCGACGGGCGACATCCGCACCCGGTGCATCGCGCGCTGCGTCAGGGCCGCCAGACGTACGGAGTCGTCGTCGAGACCTTCACGAGGCCCGACCGCTCGAGGATCGGGCGCGAGAACTCGGTCGAATCGCTGTGGAGGTATCGCTTGCCCATCGCCAGCGCGGAGCGCGCCCGCGCCGCGGTCAGTGCGCGGTAGATACCGCGCCCGCGCCATTCCTCGCGCGTCGCGCCGCCCCAGATGCCGGCGAAGTCCGATCCCTCGACCGGCTGGAGCCGACCGGCGCTGACGATGCGCCCGTCGGCCTCGGCGATCCAGAGTTCGGTGTCGTCGTCGCCGTCGAGCCGCCGCACCAGGTCGTCGGCGCGCTCGGCCGACACCGGGTCGCCGAACACCTCGTCCTGCATCGCGCTCATCGCCCGCACATCCCGTTCGTCGGCGGCGCGTCGCAGCACCACGCCCTCCGGCAGCGGCACGTCGGCCGTCAGCAGAGCGGCCTCGCCGACCATGATCGACTCCGGCTCCTCCGCGACGAACCCGTGCGCGACGAGGGCATCGAGGAGGCCGGGTGCGCGATCGTGCCCGCGGGTCTTCCACTCGACGGCCGTGATCGCCGGGTCGGCCGCGAAGTGCGCGAGGGTCGAGCCCACGAGCTCGCCCATCGAATCCTCGCGAACGCCCTCGAGGTCGCGGTAGCTCACGAAGCCGTACCCGCCGGGGAACATCGCGAGTCGAAGCGGCCCGCGCCGCTCGGCCGTGACGGCGTGCGCCGTCTCGGCGTCGGTGCGGAGCTGGTCGTCGTAGGCGTGCAGCAATGCGGCGGCGTCGGTCACCGCTCCATGATGGCCCATCCGCGCGGCTTCCGGCGCGAGGCATCCGATCGCCCCGGCCGGGGCCGTGCGGGAGGGCGCCGGCCGGGCCGATCGTGGTCAGCGACCGGCGCGCCCGGCGGGCGCGGCGGGCGCGGCGGGCGCGGGCCGGGCGATCACGAGATCGACGGGTTCGCGGCGGATCACGAGGGCGACCGCGACCGCGAAGACGACGGCGATGACGGCCATGAATGCGAAGCTCCACTCCCAGCCGCCGGATGTCTCGTGCAGGACGCCGACGAGCAGCGATCCCGCCCCGGCGATGGCGTAGCCGCCGCCCTGTGCGATCGCCGAGATCGCTCCGGCCGATGCGGCGTTCGCCGACATCCCGACGATGAGGCTGATGCCGAGCCCGAACGCCGCACTCTGCACTGCGCCGAGCAGGCCCACGACGAGCACGAACCCGTCGCTCGTGGCGAGGTGGAGCGCCCCGAGGCCGACCGCGACGGCGATGCCCAGGCCGGGGCCGAACCACGCCAGCACACGCGGCCTGCGGGCGAGCACGGGCGTCATGAGGGTCGGCACGAACCCGGCGATGCTGAACCATGCGAGGAGCGCACCGCGCACGGCGGGCGGCTCGCCCCGATCGGCGAGGAACTGCGGGAGCCACGCCGTGACCGCGAAGTAGAGCAGGGCCTGCAGCCCGAACACGGCCGTCACGAGCCCGATCGTGCAGCCGCCGCCGGGCGGCAGCCGGAGCCCGGGATGCTCGACCGCTCCGCCGCGGCCCGCGCCACGTCGCACCGCGAACGCCGTCGCCGCGGTCGCCGTGAGGGCGAGGAGGGCCCACATGCCGAGCGCGACGGGCGCGGAACCGGTCGCCGTGTACGCCGGCACGGCGAGCCCGGCCCCGAGCGCCGCGCCCACGCCGAACGACATGCTGCTGAGGCCGACCCAGAGTCCCGATGCGCGGAGCTCCTTGAGGAACTGCGGCAACAGCGTGCCCGCGGCCATGATGGCGACGCCAGCGACGAAGGTGCCGGGCAGCACGAGCACCGACGCGACGACCCGAGCCGCGAGCGTCGCGGCGAGCGCCGCCATCGACCAGGCGAGTGCGCGGGCGACGCCGACCCGCCTCGCGAGCCAGGGGCCGACGGGGGCGGTGAGTCCGAAGGCGATGACGGGCAGGGTCGCGAGCACGGTCGCGTCGGCCGAGGTCAGCCCGAACGCGAGGCGGGTCTCGTCGAGCAGCGCCGCGACGCCGGTGATCGCGGGGCGCAGGTTCACCCCGATCAGGAGGGCGGCGACGAGGCCGGCGGTCGTGCCGGCAACCACCCGCCGCTTGCGCCCGGCCCGCCGCTCAGGCGCCGACGACACGGAGGCCATCGGCGACGACGCGGCCGTCGTGGATGACGGTGCGGTCGCGACCCCGGTCCATGACCGCGCTCGTGGGCGTCTCACCGTCGACGAGCACGAGGTCGGCGCGGTCGCCGACGGCGACGCCGGGGCGGTCGCCGACACCCGTGACGCGGGGCGAATCATGCGACATGATGCTCGCGCCGCCCATGGTCGCCACGGCGAGCGCGAGCTCGATGTGGTCGTCGCGGCGGAACCCGTTGACGAACGCGAGCTGCCAGGTGCGGTCGAGCATGTCGCAGTTGCCGTACGGGCTCCAGTAGTCGCGCTGGCCGTCTTCGCCGAGGCCGACGCGCACGCCCGCCGCCGCGAGGTCGACGAGCCGCAGGTGGCCCGTCGTCGACGGCGCGACGGTGGCCATCGCGATGTCGAGATCGGCGAACTCGTCGATGAGGCGGCGGCTGACCGCCTCGGACACCGAGCCGAGATCGTACGCGTGCGACATCGTGACCTTGCCCTGCATGCCGAGCGCGCGCGTGCGCTCGAGCACGAGCTCGGTGCTGAACACGCCGAGCTCACCCGGCTCGTGCAGGTGGATGTCGATCTCGACCTGGTACTTCTCGGCGAGGCCGAACACGATGTCGAGGTGCTTCGCCGGGTCGCGGTCGAGCTGGCTCGGGTCGATGCCGCCCATGACGTCGGCGCCCTGCTTGAGCGACTCCTCGAGGAGCTCGACGGTGCCCGCCTCGCGCAGGATTCCGGCCTGCGGAAAGGTCATGACCTGCACGTCGGCGTGCGCGGCGAACTTCTCCTTCGCGGCGACGACCGCGTCGAACTTCTCGAGCCTGCAGTCGACGTCGACCTGCGCGTACGACCGCACCCGGGTCGTGCCCTTCGCGATCATCTGCTCGAGAGTGCCGGCGACGATCTCGTCGTGGGGCACGTCGGTGCTGCGCCAGTTCTCCCGGTCGTTCATCATCATGTCCCAGACACCGGGCCGACCCGTGTGCGGGCGGAACGGCAGGCCGATGCGGCTCGAGTCGAGGTGCACGTGCACGTCGCTGAACGCGGGCAGCGCGAGGCGGCCCCGACCGTCGACCGTGTCCGCCTCGGTGGCCGCGGCGGCGTCGTGGGGCCGGATCCCGCTGATGCGCGAGCCGTCGATGACGAGGTCGACGGGGTCGCCGCCCCAGGGGCGGACGTCATGGATGAGCATGCTGGAGTTCCTTTCGTGGCGACACCAAGGCTTTTCGTATACCAAAAGAACTTCACACTTTCCAGCATCGGACGCGATTGCGCAGGAGTGTGACCCAAGGATTAACCATGGTGATATCTTTTGTATACCAAATATTTCGAGAGGATACCCGTGCGCACGCTGATCACCGCCGATCACCTGCTCGCCTTCGACGGCACGAGCCACACCGAGATCAGAGACGGTGCCGTCGTGACCGAGGGCGATCGCATCGTGTACGCCGGTCCTGCCGTCGGCGCGCGCGACCTGGAGGTCGACGAGCGCATCGACCTCGGCGAGAGCCTCGTCATGCCGGGGCTCATCGATCTGGATGCGCTCACCGACATCGACCACCTCATCCTCGACTCGTGGTCGAGCGGCGAGGACGGCCCCCGCCTGCAGTGGTCGACCGAGTACTTCGACCGGCGAGCGCACGTGTTCACCGAGGCCGAGCGCCGTCGCATCCGCGAGATCGCGCTCGTGCAGCTCGCGCTGCACGGCATCACGAGCTACATGCCCATCGCCTCCGAGGTGCACTCCGCATGGGCGGAGTCGGCCGACGATTTCTTCGCGATGGCCGAGTTCTCGAGCCGGATCGGGTTGCGCGGGTTCCTCGGACCGTCGTATCGATCGGGCGTGCCCGTCGTCGACGAGACCGGTGCCCGCGACATCCGATTCATCGAGGAGGAGGGTCGCGCGGGCCTCGCCGACGCGATCCGATTCGTGGATGGCATCCGCGAGCTCGACGACCCGCTGCTGACCGGCGTCTTCCTGCCCTGTCGCATCGAGACCCTCTCCGCCGAGCTCATGGAGGCGACGGCCGCCGCCGCCGAGGCGCGCGACGCACTCGTGCGCATCCACGCCCTGCAGGGCGAGTTCGAGCGCGAGTACGTGATCGCCCGGTACGGGCGCACGCCGCTCGACCACCTGGAGGCGCACGGCCTGCTGCACGATCGCGTGATCGTGCCCCACGCCGTCGTCATCGACGTGCACCCCCTCGTGCACGGCGAAGACCGCGGCGACCTCGGCCGCCTCGCCGAGGCCGGCGTCTCGATCGTGCACTGCGCACTCACGAACGCCCGGTACGGGGCCGAGCTCTGGGACTTCGCGCGCTACCGCGACGCGGGCGTCAACTTCGCGCTCGGCACCGACTCGTTCCCGCCCGACCTCATCCGCGGGATCGACACGGGCGTCTCCGCCGCGAAGGTGCAGCACGGCGACCTCGCGAAGGGCGACATCGCCGCCTACGTCGACGCAGCCACCCTCGGCGGCGCGTGGGCGCTGCACCGGCCCGACCTCGGACGGATCGAGGCGGGTGCGACCGCAGACCTCACCGCGTTCCGCCTCGACGATGTGCGGATGGGGCCGACCGAAGACCCGATCCGCACGCTCGTGCTCAACGGCACCGCGCGCGACGCGTGCCTGACGATGGTCGCCGGCCGCGTCGTCATGCGCGACGGCCGGGTGCCCGGTGTGGACCTCGACGCGGTGCGCGCCGACACGAAACGGCTGTTCGCGAAGCTGCGCGCGGGCTACAGCGAGCGCGACGCCCGGCACGGCACGCCCGACGAGCTCTTCCCGCCCGTCTTCCCGGTGGCGGGCTGAGCGGGCACCATCAACCAGCACTGGGAGGAGGCGCTCGCCCATCGCGTCTATCGCGCTCTCCTGCACGCGATCATCGCCGGCGATCCGCGACGACGAGCAGGCGCACGAGCACGAACGGCTCTGTGAGGCCCTCCTCGCGGGCAATGCCGAGCTCGCCGGCTCGCTCGCCTACGCCCATATCGAACTCGGGCGCGCACCGATCCTTGCCCAGTCGGCCGACGTGCTCGCCGCTCGACCGAGAACGACGGAACACCCCGTGCCCGGCCCGAGGCCTCCCGGACGCCGAACGCGGAACGGTCCCGGGATGCGATGTCGGTGGGTGCTGAGATCATCTCAACATGGAGGTCACGGAACTGCGGCAGACCCGCGAACTTCGTGTCGGCGACACGCTCGTGAGCTCCACCGGCCGCGCCTACGAGGTGACGAAGCTCACCCGGGTGGGCCGAGGCATCCGCGTGCAGTACCTGACGCCCGAGGGGCAGCCCGGCCGGTTCACCGCCGCGCCCGATGCGACGAGCCGCGTCCGCATCGCCCACGCCCCGTTCGCAGCCTGAGCCGCCCGCCCGACGCTTCGACGCCGCAACGACAGGGTGCCCGCTCAGCGCAGCGGCAGTACCTCGCCGCCGGTCTGGCACGTCGGGCAGTACTGCGCCGTCGTGCTCGCGAACGTGAAGTCGCGCACCGTGTCGCCGCAGACCGGGCACGCTTCGCCCGCCCGGCCGTGCACGCGCATGGCGGCGACCTTCTCCGCTTTGAGGCGGTCGATCGGCACACCCCGCCGATCATCGATCGCCCGGTTGACGACCCCGACCGTGCTCGCGAACAGCCCGTCGAGCGCCGCCTCGTCGAGCGCCGCCGCGTGCTTGACGGGCGAGAGCTTCGCGGCGTGCAGGATCTCGTCGGAGTATGCGTTGCCGATGCCCGCGATCGACTCCTGCTCTTGCAGCACGGCCTTCACCTGCTTGCGTCGCCCCTCGACGGCGGCGTCGAAGTCGGCCCGGGTGAACTCGGGATCGGCCGGATCGGGCCCGAGCTTCGCCACCGCCGGCACCGCGATGGGGTCGTCGACGACCCAGAGCCCGAGCGAGACCCACTCGCCGGCATCGGTGAACTCGACAGCGGTGCCGTCGTCGAACTCGACGATCGCGAGTGCGGCCGGCCGGCCGTCGCCGGAGGCATCCACCTCGTCGTCGGATCCGTAGCGCGCCCAGCCGTGCCGCCCGAGCGAGACCACGAGGTGGCCCGTTCCGAGCACGAGGTCGAGCAGCTTGCCGTGACGCGACACCCCCTCGACGCGTTCGCCGACGAGCGACGTCGGCGGCGCCGTGCGCGTCTTCACCGTGCGGAACTCGACGACGTCGACCGCCGTGATCTCGTGACCGCGAAGTCGCTCGTCGAGCTCGTCGGCGAGCGCCTGCACCTCTGGTGACTCGGGCATGCGTCCAGCCTCGCACGACGACGGGCGGCCCGGAAGGGGCCGCCCGTCATCGTGCACTCACGACTCGGCCGAGAAGTCGAGCTCGGAGTCGGCGACCGCGATCATCGACCAGGTGCCGCCGTCCGCGTCCGTGAACTCGTACGCCGGCACGACGAGCACGCTGCCGTCGGGCTGCCATTGGCTCGCGAGTCCGAGTCGGGCGTCGACGATCTCGACCTCGTTCACCGGCCACGAGATGTGCACGCCGTCGGCGGGGGTCGCGGGCGGCTCGGTCGGCGGCGTGTAGACGTCGGGGGTCGCCACGGAGTCGCCCTCCGCGACGGCGTAGGGCATCGCGGTCATCTGCGCGCCGAACCGGGGGTCGGAGAGGCGCTCGAACGCCTCCTGCTCGCTCACGATCTCGTAGTCGCCGAGACGCACGACACGGGCGAGGAAGCCGCTCGCGCTGTACGTGCCCTGCGGCGTCAGTTCGATCGACCATGCCTGGTCGAGGCGCTGGCCGTCGACCACGGGCCAGGCCTGCGCCGACCGGGTGAACGCGCCCTCGTAGTTGTTGTCCGTCGTGTACTCGAACGCGCCGGGGTCTCCGCCGGCTGCGGCGATGAGCGACCGCAGCGCATCGGCCGCTGCGGCGTCGCTCGGCAGGTCGGGCACGGCGGGCTCGCACGGCTCGACCGGCGCAGCCGGCTCGGTCGCGCCCTCGAGGAGCTTGTTGCACTCGGCCCACGGGTCGAGCGCGGGGTTCATGAACCAGAAGCTCAGGGTGCCGTCGAGCCCGACCGACACCGAGGGACCGGTGCCGTCCTGCGGACCGGCGCTCCATGCCCCGTCCTTGAGCTCGGGCGCGCCCTCGACGCCGAGCGCCGCGGCGAGCGCGGAGACCGTCTCTGCGTTCGATGCGGAGCGCGGGTCGTAGCCGTAGCCGGCCGCGGTGCCCGACTCGGTCGAGAGGCCCGATGCGCTGAAGACGTTGCGGCCGTACCCGTACCCGTACGGGTACGCCATGTCGGCCGACATCTTGCCGGAGGCGTCGAATGCGCCGCCGACGGCCGGCGCCTGCTCGGTCACCGGCCGGTCGGCGGCACCGCTCGATTCACTGCCGCTATCACCGGCGCCTGGCAGGGAGATGGGCGGGGCAGCGGAACCTGCGAGCGTCGAGGCGCCGTTGAGTCCCGCACCTGCGGCGTAGCCGGCCCCTCCGACGATCGCGAGCGAGGCCGCGACGGCTGCGATCGCGATCCACCGCGGCCTGCGGCGCGCGCGCTCGGCTCGGAGGTCGGCGACGGGGGTGGTTCCGCCGCGGTCGGGCGTCGCACCTCCGGCTTCCGCGTCCACCGCGGCCGACGGCACCGCGGTGTCCGCCAGCACGCCGGCGACGATGTCGTCGGCGAACCCGTCGCGCGGTTCGACGCCTGCGGCCGGGTCGGCTGCGCGCAGCAGCGCCACCGGGTCGGATGCCTCGTCGGCGGGCAGCTCGCGCTCGAGCTCGTCGTCGGACCCGGGCTCGCCGTCGCGCTCGCGCTCGCCGTCGGACGCGAGCTCGCCGTCGCGCTCGAACTCGTCGTCGGACCCGAACTCGTCTTCGGGCTCGCGCTCGCCGGGCCCGTTCGGGTCGCGTTCGCGGTCGTCGTTCATGTCGATCAGCCTCCGTGGTGGGTACACATCGCATATGTCTCGGACCCGTCGGACCTTGCACGGCGCGCCCCCGGCACGCGAGCGCGGCAGGATCAGAAGGTCAGACGCTCGCCCCACGCCTCGCGAAGGCGTTTGCGGGCACGTGAGAGTGCGGCGTCCGCGCCCGAGCGCGAGATGCCGAGCACCTCGGCGAGCTGTTCGCCATCGAGCCCCTCCCACGCGTGCAGCAGCAGGATGCGGCGATCGCGCTCGCCGACGCTCGCGAGGGCGCCGCGCAGCTCGGCGTCGAAGAGCGCACTGAGCTCGGGATCGTCGGCGACGCGAGGTCGTCCGGCCTCCGGCACCTCCTCGACGGGAAGGTCGACGTGCTTGCGCCGGTGGTTCGCGAGGGTGAACCCGGCCGTGCGGTAGAGCCAGGGAAGCTCGGCGCTCTGCGGAACGTCGTCGCGCCGCCGCCAGGCCGTGGCGAACACCTCGGCGGCGAGATCCTCCGCGTCCTGACGGGGCCCGCGCCGGGCGAAGTAGCGCACGAGTGCGGTCGAGTGCGTGCGCACGAGACCCGTGAACCAGGCGACGTCGTCGCGCACCGCGGCCTCGACGTCGGGCGTGACAGGCGGGTCGGCGCTCGCTGGCATCGCGACTCCCTCGGTCGTCTCGACGGCGACGGCGGCATCGGCATTCCTCACACCATGCTTGTGTCACCCGTGCCGAGAGTCTTGCACGCGGCCGCGAAGATCGCCGATCCCTCAGGCCTCGGCGACCCGCCCACCCTCGACGCGCCAGCGCCGGTCGAGCCGCACGTGTTCGAGCATCCGCCGATCGTGCGTGACGAGCAGCAGCGTGCCCTCGTAGCCCTCGAGCGCCTGTTCGAGCTGTTCGATCGCGGGAAGGTCGAGGTGGTTCGTGGGCTCGTCGAGCACGAGCACGTTGACGCCGCGCGCCTGCAGCAGTGCCATGCCCGCGCGCGTCCGCTCGCCGGGCGAGAGGTCGTCGACCGGCCGCAGCACGTGGTCGGCCTTCAGCCCGAACTTCGCGAGCAGGGTGCGCACCTCGCCCGAGCTGAGTTCGGGCACGAGCAGCTCGAACGCGTCGGCGAGCGGCGTGCGACCGGCGAGCTGCGACCGGGCCTGGTCGATCTCGCCGATCGCGACCGAGGATCCGAGGCTCGCACGCCCGACTTCGGGCGCGATGCGACCGAGGAGGAGGCCGAGGAGCGTCGACTTGCCTGCCCCGTTCGGACCGGTGATGCCGATGCGGTCGCCGGCCTGCACCTGCAGCGAGACCGGTCCGAGCGTGAAGTCGCCCCGCGTGACCGATGCCGCATCGAGGGTCGCGACGACGGACGACGACCTCGGCGCCTGCCCGATCGTGAACTCGAGCTTCCACTCCTTCCGCGGCTCCTCGACCTCGTCGAGGCGGGCGATGCGGCTCTCCATCTGGCGCACCTTCTGCGCCTGCTTCTCGCTCGACTCGGTGGCCGCCTTGCGGCGGATCTTGTCGTTGTCGGGCGACTTCTTCATGGCGTTGCGCACGCCCTGGCTCGACCATTCGCGCTGCACCCGTGCCCGGGAGACGAGGTCGGCCTTCTTCGCGGCGAACTCCTCGTAGTCCTCGCGCGCGTGCCGGCGCACGGTCTCGCGCTCCTCGAGGTACGCGTCGTAGCCGCCGCCGTAGAGGCGGTTGGAGTGCTGCGCGAGGTCGAGCTCGAGCACCTTCGTCACGGTGCGCGCGAGGAACTCGCGGTCGTGGCTGACGAGGACGACCCCGCCGCGGAGGCCCGCGACGAACGCCTCGAGCCGGGCCAGGCCGTCGAGGTCGAGGTCGTTGGTGGGCTCGTCGAGCAGCACGAGGTCGAACCGCGAGCAGATGAGCGCGGCGAGGCCGACCCGGGCCGCCTGCCCGCCCGAGAGGCCGGTCATGAGCGAGTCGGCCGTGACGGCGTGGGCATCGACCGCCCCGTCGCCGACCGCGAGCCCGAGCTCCGCGAGCACCGCGGGCAGGCGCTCGTCGAGGTCGGCCGCCCCCGAGGCGAGCCAGCGCTCGAGCGCGACCGAGTACTCCTCCCCCGGGTCGACCCCGACGGGCGGTTCGGCGAGCGCGAGCTGTTCGGCCGCGGCATCCAGGCGGGCGGATGCCTCGGCGCACCCCGTGCGCCGGGCGACGTACTGGGCGATCGTCTCGCCCTCGACCCGCTCGTGCTCCTGCGGCAGCCAGCCGACGAAGGCGTCGGCGGGAGCCAGCGACACCGTGCCGGCGAGCGGCGCGATCGCGCCGCCGAGGATGCCGAGGAGCGTCGACTTGCCCGCGCCGTTGGCGCCGACGACGCCGACCACGTCACCCGGTGCGACCGTGAGGTCGAGGTCGTCGAACAGCGTCCGGTGGGCATATCCGCCCGCGAGGCCCTGGGCCACGAGAGTTGCAGTCACCGGACAACCCTAGTCAGCCCGGACTGAGCGCCGTGCCCTGCGCGCTCGGCCGTCGCGGCCGCACTCGCGCGGACGGGCCATGCCTCATTCGAAGACGGGCGCCAGGAACCGTCGCTCGTAGCGGCGGATGCACTTCGTCTCGACGGCGAAGCGGTACGCCTCGACGCACTCGGGGTCGGTTTCGGCGGCGCGGCGATACTGCTCGTACGCGGCGAGCGACGGGAACGTGAACAATGCGAACGCCTCGTCGCTGTCACCCTCGCTCGGCAGGAAGTAGCCGTGGTGGGTGCCGCCGAGGCGATCGACGAGTCGGATCCATCGCTGCCCGTACTCGCGGAACTCCGCGAGCTTGTCGGCGTCGATCTCGTAGCGCAGGTGCACGGTGACGGGTTTGCTCATCTGCGACATCCTGCCGCAGTTCGGCCGGGTCGAATACCGGGGGCGTACGCATACCGACACAGACATATGCGGTCGCATACGTTTGCGGGATGCTGCGTCGTCTCGTCTCCCGCGTCTACTGGGCCCTGAGCCGGTGGACACTCGGGGGCGAGCCCGCGCCCTCTCGACCCACCGTGCTGATCGGTGCTCCGCACACCTCGAACTGGGACTTCGTGCTCATGCTCGGCATCGCGTGGCGGCTCGGCATCGACGTGCGCTGGCTCGGCAAGAAGAGCCTGTTCGCGGGCTGGCGGGGTCCGATCATGCGCGGGCTCGGCGGGATCCCCGTCGATCGCGCCGATCCGAGCCGGGTCGTCGACGAGGTCGTCGCACGCATCCGCGCTGGCGAGGTGTTCGGCCTCGTGGTGACGCCCGACGGCACCCGCGGTGCGCACGAGTACTGGAAGTCGGGCTTCTACCGCATCGCGCGCGAGGCCGGCATGCCCGTGACCCTCGGCTACGTCGACCGCACGACGATGACGACCGGCCTCGGTCCGACGTTCGCGCTGACCGGCGACGTCGCCGCGGACATGGATCGCATCCGGGCGTTCTACGCCGACAAGGCGGGCGTGCACCCCGACCAGCGCGTCGAGCCGCGACTGCGCGAGGAGGCGGGGCGCGGCTAGTCCTGCTGGCGCTGGCGCCACTCGTCGGCGAGCAGTCCGAGCAGCACCTCGTCGAGGTGTTCGCCGACCACCCAGGCCGACGAGCGCAGCACCCCCTCGCGCACGAAGCCGTTGCGCTCGGCGGCGCGCAGCATCGCATGATTGTCGGCGAGCGTCTCGATCTGCAGCCGGTGCATGCCGCGGAACGCGAAGCCGTAGCGGCAGAGCGTCGCGACCACGTCGGTGCCGTACCCCTTCCCCCGCGTCGACGGCAGCAGGCCGAGCCCGATGTGCGCCGAGCGGTTGTGGGTGTCGATGCCCCAGAACGTCGCCGCCCCGATGAGGCTCTCGCCCTCGAGCTCGACGATCGAGAACTGCACGAGCCCCTCGGCGGCGTCGTCCACGACGAGCCTGCGGTCCTTCGTGCCCGGCGTCAGCGGGCGCCACGGCCCGCCGTCTGCGCGAGCGGAGTTGACCGGGTCGTCGAACAGTTCGGCCAGCAGAATCGGGATGTCGTCGTCGTGACGGGCCCTGAGCCCGATCTTGCCGCCTCGTAGCATGGTCTCTTTCCTATCGGGTCGGGGCTGTCGACGGCAAACCCCCGCCCTGCGACTCGGACCGGCCGGTGCTCTCCGGCCAACCGCTATCGGGCGGTCGGCCGCGGACCGTTCGCCGAGCGAACGATGCTGTGTTCGACACCGTCGAGGAGCCGAGCCAGGCCGAATTCAGCGCTGTCGAAGGACGTGTCGACGAGAGCACCGCTGGTGAGCGCCGCATGCAACGCCGGGAATCGTCGGGCAGTGACGAGCTGTGCCAGCAGCCGAGCCTCCGCCTCGACCACCTGCAGGGGTTCCTCGCCCGTCGCCCCGGCTCGCTGCTGGTATCCCCGCTCGATTGCGGCGTGGAACCGGGCGTGGCCCGTCACCTCGAGCACGACGGCGATGCGCTCCTGCTCGGTCAACCCGGTTCCGTCGAGCGCCGCCAACCCCGCGTCGAACCAGGCGAGGTTGTTCGGCGTGCTCGTGATGCCCCGGATCGGGATGTCCAGCATCCACGGGTGGCGCCGGTAGACCTCGGCCGATGCCGAAGCGTGCGCCTCGAGCTTGGCGCGCCACCCCTCCGCGCGGGCCACCGCGGCCGGTGGCGCGCCGGTGGCCCGCTCCTGGAGGAGGAGGACGAGCGTGTCCTTCGATCCGACGTATCGATAGAGCGACATCGCGGTGAGGCCGAGCGAGGCGGCGACGGCCGGCATGGTCACCGCATCGATGCCGTCGGCGTCCGCGATGGCGAGCGCCGCGTCGAGTACCTGGTCGAGGCTGTACTCGCGCCTCGGCCCGCGCTGGGCGGTCGGTGCTCTGCCCCAAGCGAGCGCGAGCTCGGCGGGAAGTGCGGGCAGCGCCGAGTCATCCGCCACGGCACCCTCCTCAAAGCTCAGCTCCAGCATAGGCCGAGGCCGATCACGGACTCGCCCCGATGGCGGGAGCAGATCAGGCTGCGGACCAGCCGCCGTCGGATGCGAGGACGACACCGTTGATGTTCGCAGCCGCGTCGCTCGCGAGCCACGCAACAGTGCTCGCGATCTGCTCGGCGCTCGCCGGGGGCGACATCGTCGCCTGCATGATCGGGCCGACGCGACCGGGGCCGTACTCCGACTTCACGGACATATCGAGCCCCGTGACCACCGCGCCCGGCGCGACCGCATTCGTGCGGATTCCCTGCGGCCCGTACATCACTGCGCAGCTCTTCGTCAGACCGACGACCGCATGCTTCGACGCCGTATACGCGGCACCGCCGACAGAGCCGCGAAGCGCGGCTTCGGAGGCGATGTTCACGATCGCACCCGACGACCGGCTCCGCATCAGCGGAATCACCGCGCGGGTCGTGCGAAGCACTGCGGTCACGTTGATGTCGAAGATGCGCTGCCACGTGGCGTCGTCGACCTCGTCGGCGGGTACGACGCCGTCCATGACGCCGGCGATGTTGGCGAGCACGTCGACCCGGCCCTCGGCTGCGCGGAGGAGCTCGCCCACGGTCGCCTCCTGCGTGAGATCGCCGGTGACGACGCGGAGATCGAAGTCGCCGAGATCGGCGATCAGGTCGTGCAATCGGTCCTCGGCGACGTCGTTTGCGACGACCGTCGCGCCCGCACGCGCGAGGATCTGAGCCGTCGCCCATCCGATGCCGGACCCGGCCCCGGTCACGATGGCGGTTCGCCCGGTGAATCGAGCGGTGTTGTGGTCGGTCATTTCGTCCTCGCTGTCGATGAAAAACTAGTACTTACATAAACTGTATATGTCAGCACGGGTTGTTGTCGACCGACTGTCGCTCGGGCGAGGCATGTTCAGGACCATCGCATAACCTGAAGTCGGCCGCGGAACGCTCGGCTCGACGGAAGGCTTCGCGTGAACATCACCCAGCTTCGACGGTTCGTCGCCGTGGCCGAGGAGCTGCACTTCCCACGTGCCGCCGACTCGCTCGACATCCCCCTCGCTTCCCTCCACTCGTCGATCGAGAAGCTCGAGACCGAGCTCGGGCGCCCGCTGTTCACCCGGCAGAAGCCGACCCGCCTGACGGAGTTCGGGGCGGCCTTCCTGCCCGAGGCCCTGGCCGAGATCGCTGCGGCGCCGCAGCCCGCCGCGGGGCCCCCGGTCAAGGCCGGCGGCAAGGCGAAGGCGTCGAAGGGCCGGGGCCGCGCCCCGATCGTGAAGGGCCAGCCCAAGCCCTACAAGAAGCGCCAAGGGCGCTGACCGGTCGACCGCGCATCGGATGACAGACCGGCCGACAAGCCGGGCAGGGGCGGCGACACGCCGTGCTCAGCCCGGACGCTGCTCCGTTCGCCGCCGTCTCACCGACGTCGGGCGAGAATCGCACCGTACGGACGACGGCCGGGGTCGGTTCGCGTGTGCACCGCGACCACCTCGAAACCCGCGACCTCGAGCGCGGATCGCATCTCGGGCACGGGCCAGAAGTACGCGGTGACCACGGCGTGATCGAACGGCTCCAGTCGAGGGCCCTCGAAGAAGCCGATGAGCAGCTCGCCGCGCGGGCGGAGAACGCGCGCGAACTCGCCGAGGATCGCGGGCACCTGCTCGGGTTCGGTGTGGATGACCGAGTACCAGGCGAGCACGCCACCGAGCGCGCCGTCGTCGGCGGGAAGCGATTCGAGCCTGCCGAGCCGGAACGTCACGTCGGGGAATCGCTCGGTTGCGCCCTCGATGAACTCGGGCACCATGTCGACGCCCTCGACCGCGACGCCGTGGTCGGCGATGAACCTCGTCCAGTGTCCCGGTCCGCAGCCCGCGTCGATCGCCGGGCCCTCGATCATCGTCGCCCAGTGAGCGATCAGGTCGCGGTCGGGGGCGGCCATGGCGTCGACCGACCCGAGCAGTTCGGTGTACTCGGCGGCACGCGAACGATAGCGCTCGCGCACGTCGGCCGACGTCGTCGCTGGATCGCCGCGCATCTCAGCCCTCCCAGTCGCGCCTCAGCAGTCCGTAGACCCAGGTGTCGGACACATCGCCGTTGACGATACAGTCCTCTCGCAGCGTTCCCTCGCGCACGAAGCCGAGCTTCTCGAGCACTCGGGCCGACGCCGCGTTGCGCGTGTCGGTCTCGGATTGCACGCGATTGAGATCGAGCGCGTCGAAGGCCCACTCGAGCATCGCGCGCGCCGACTCCGTCGCGTAGCCGTGGCCCCAGGCGGCCTTGGTGAAGCAGTACCCCAGGGAGGCGCTTCGAAAGTCGGGGTTCCAGCCGTTGAACGTGCACCAACCGACGAACGCCTGGTCGGCGACGCGTTCGATCGCCACGCGCGCACCGCTGCCCTCTTCCGCCATGCGTCGGCACCCGTCCATGAAGCGGGCGATCGAGGCCCGGTCGACCCACGGCGGGGAGTCCCAATAGCGCAGCACCTCCGCGTCGCTCAGCAGCTCGAAGAGCTCGTCGCCGTCGGCCTCCGTGAACGGACGGAGTCGCAGGCGCTCGGTGTGCAACGTCGGAGTCGGCAGTGTCATGGAGCCATCCTCGCAGGCACCGACCGCCTCGCGGTCAGACCGCGGCGAGGAACGCCTTCACCCGCTCCAGGAGCAGGGCGGATGCCTCGGGGTCGTACGCCTCGAGCGAGGAATCGACGAACAGGTGCTCGTCACCGGGGTAGACGAACAGTTCGGCGTCGTTCGTCGAGCCGACCAGTTCGCGCGCGGCGGGCAGGTCCTCGTCGAAGAACTCGTCGCCCTCCTTGCCGTGGATCTGCACCGGCACGCCCTCGGGCCAAGCTCCCCCGAACTCCGAGACGGGGATGCAGGAGAGCATGAGGAGCGCCCCGCGGGCACCCGGCCGCGTCTGCGCGAGTCGCTGCGCGATCGTCACGCCGAAGGAGAGCCCGGCGTAGACGAGGTCGGGGCCGAGCGCCGCGGCTGCGGCGGCGCCGCGCTCGCGGATCGCGTCGAACCCGGCTTCACGCGCGAACGCGAACCCCTCCTCGATGCTGCCGAACGTGCGGCCGTCGAACAGGTCGGGCGCGTGCACGGTGTGGCCGTCGCGTCGCAGGTCGTCGGCGAAGGCCCGGACGCCGTCGGTCAGCCCCTGGATGTGGTGGTAGAGCAGCACTTCGGCCATGTCAGCGGCTTCCTTCTCCGAATGATCGACTGTTTTGGATTATTCCATGATGCTAGTCTGTTCGATCATGGCGGACAACCCTCCGGACTACGCGCTCGCCGATCGGATGGCACTGACCGATCCCGCGCAGGTGAGAGCCATCGGGCACCCGGTCCGCACCACGATCCTGCAGCTCCTCCACGAGCGGGCTGCGACGGTCAGCGAGCTCGCGGAGGCCATCGGGCGCCCCAAGAGCACGGTCGCGCATCACGTGGACGTGCTCGCCCGCAACGGCCTGCTCCAGGTGGTGCGGACGCGGAAGGTGCGGGCGATCGAGGAGCGCTTCTACGGGCGAACGGCGCGCATGTTCTACGTGGCGGCCGAGTCGTCATCCGCCGGCGGGGAGGCCTCGGGCGACTTCAACGACTTCGAGGTCGCGGCACGCGAGTCGGCGACGGCCTTCGAGCAGGGAAGGCTCTGGGGCTTCATCCGGCATGCGCGGATCTCGGAGGATCAGGCCTCCGAGTTCTGGGACCGGATGGCCGAACTGGTCGAATCGTTCGACCGGTTGCCGAGGTCGGGCGAGACCGTCTACGGGTTCACGATCGGCATCTACCCCACGTCATATCCGGCCCTGCCCACCGCGGAGTAGATACCGCGCGCCTCGACGTCGGACCGGGATCCGACGAGGCCGACATCGGCGCACCGACGCAGAGAAACGGCCCCGGCACAACCCCTTGTCCGGCGCGCGCGCCGGCTCGTTGAATGATGCTGTCGCCGAAAGGGTGGAATCACTCATGGATACGAGCATCTGGATCTGGATCGTCGTCGCGATCGTCGTGGTCGCGATCATCGTCGCCGTCGTGGTCTGGGCCACGTCGCGGCGCCGGGCCGAGGCGCGGGCGGAGGCCGATCGCCGTCGTGCGGCTGAGCTTCGGGAGAAGTCGGACGAGACGGCCCGGGACGCCCGCGAGCAGGCCGCCGCGGCCTCGCAGGCCGAGGCCGCCCGGCTCGCCGCCGAGTCGAACGCCGCCGAGGCCGAGGCATCCGCCGAGCGCGCCAGGCTGGAAGCGGATCGGCTGGCGCGCGAACGAGCCGAACGCGCGGATCGTGCGGCTCACCTCCAGGAAGAAGCGGATGAGCACGCCCGCCGTGCGGCGGACGTCGACCCCGACGTGTCGACCGAGACGACTCGCGCCCGCCATGCGAGCAGCGACGACCAGGACGGTCACGTCGGCGAGGACGAACGCGTCGCCGCGCGGGCGGCGGACGAGCGGACCGCCGTGGACGATGCGCACCCCGCGGCCACGAACGAGGCGGCTGTGGACCCCGGCCGCGATGATCCCCGGCGGGCGGACGGCACTGCCGTGTGACGCCGACCCGAGCGGCGCGTGCGAACCGTTGAGGCTACAGTCCATGCATGGAGCTGACTGACGCCGAGGTCGCCGTCGCCGCCGCCCGGGCCGGTGCGGAGGTGGTCGCGCGCACGTATGGCGACGGGTCGCGGGCTGGTCGTCTCAGCGGACCCGGAAACGCACGACCGGATGCTCGCCGTCGTCGAACCCCGTCTTCGAGCGCGGCACGGGAGCGCGTGATTCCGCCCGGCTGAGGCATCAGTCGCGGAAGACTCACACGTTGAAGCGGAACTCCACCACGTCGCCGTCCTGCATGACGTAGTCCTTGCCCTCCATGCGGGCCTTGCCCTTGGCACGGGCCTCGGCGACCGAACCGGTCTCGACGAGGTCGGCGAACGAGATGACCTCGGCCTTGATGAAGCCGCGCTCGAAGTCGGTGTGGATGACGCCGGCAGCCTGCGGGGCCTTGTCGCCCTTGTGGATCGTCCACGCGCGCGACTCCTTGGGGCCGGCGGTGAGGTAGGTCTGGAGGCCCAGCGTGTCGAAGCCGACGCGCGCGAGCTGGTCGAGGCCCGACTCGTCCTGTCCGGTCGAGGCGAGCAGCTCGGCCGCATCCGCGGGGTCGAGGTCGATGAGCTCCGACTCGATCTTCGCGTCGAGGAACACCGCCTCGGCGGGAGCGACGAGCGCCGCGAGCTCTGCCTTCTTCGCGGCATCCGTGAGCACCGCCTCGTCGACGTTGAAGACGTAGATGAAGGGCTTGGCGGTCAGCAGCCCGAGCTCCTTGATCGGGGCGATGTCGACCTTCGACGCCGAGAGCGGGGTGCCGGCCTGCAGCACCTCGAGCGCCTCCTTCGCAGCGGCGAGCACCGAGGGGTCGAGCTTCTTGCCCTTGACCTCCTTCTCATAGCGCGTGATGGCGCGCTCGAGGGTCTCGAGGTCGGCGAGGATGAGTTCGGTGTTGATGGTCTCCATGTCGGCCTTGGGGTCGACCGCGCCGTCGACGTGCACGACGTCGGAGTCGCTGAACCCGCGCACGACCTGGGCGATCGCGTCGGCCTCGCGGATGTTCGCGAGGAACTTGTTGCCGAGGCCCTCGCCCTCGGAGGCTCCGCGGACGATGCCGGCGATGTCGACGAACGACACGGCCGCGGGCAGGATGCGCTCCGAGCCGAAGATCGAGGCCAGCTGCTCGAGGCGCGGGTCGGGCAGGTTCACCACGCCGATGTTGGGCTCGATCGTCGCGAACGGGTAGTTCGCCGCGAGCACCTGGTTCTTGGTGAGGGCGTTGAAGAGGGTGGACTTGCCGACGTTGGGCAGGCCGACGATGCCGATAGTGAGAGCCACGGGGGTCTATCGTACCGGTCCGGTGATGGCGGGCCCATGAGCGCGGTGGCGCGGATGCCTCGTGCCGGCACTTGCCTCGGCATACCAGTAAGTGGTAGCTTACCGTTCGTGGAGGCTTACCAAGTGCTCGACGCGCTGGGAGACCCGACCCGGCGCCGCATCGTCGAACTGCTGGCGACCTCGGGGCCGCTCTCGGTCGGCGAGGTCGCCGCTGGACTGCCCGTGAGCCGGCCCGCCGTCTCGCAGCACCTGCGGGTGCTCGCGAGCAGCGGCCTCGTCACGCACGACGCGGTCGGCACCCGCAACATCTACCGCCTCGACGACCGCGGCGCCGAGGCCCTGCGCGGCTGGCTCGACGAGTTCTGGTCGGCCGCGCTCTCCCGCTTCGCGGAAGCCGCGGAACGCGAATCGAAGGAGTCATCGTGAACGAGGACGTCATCATGGACGACATCCCGGGCGAGCCCGCCCCTCCGGCCGACGCGATCGTGAAGACCGTGCACGTGCCGCTCGCACCCGACCGGGCGTTCGAGCTCTTCACCGCCCGCATCGCCGAGTGGTGGCCGCTCGCGACCCACTCGGCCGGCCACGAGGACGCGGTCGACCTCGCGATCGACGGCCGGGTCGGCGGGCTCATCGTCGAGACGCTGCGCGACGGCTCGACGAGCGTGTGGGGCACGATCACCGGATGGCAGCCGCCGCACGCGCTCGCCTTCACGTGGCATCCCGCCCTCGGACCCGAGGAGGCGACGCAGGTCGCCGTCGCGTTCGCGGCCGACGCGGCCGGCTGCGCCCTCACGCTCGTGCACACGGGCTGGGCGAAGCGCCGAGACGGCGACGTGCGGGACCGCTACGTCACCGGGTGGGATTTCGTGCTCGGACGGTTCGTCGCCGCTGCGGCCTGATCGCCTGCGAGCGGCGTCGGCCCCGGGGCATCCGCCGCGCAGGGATGTCGATCAGGCGAGCCGCGCCCGGAAGCAGCGCGTCAGGTACGGCACCTCGAGCTCGTCTCGGCCGACGAGATCGGGATGCCGGGCGAGCAGTTCCTCGAGCTTCGCGATCGTGTCGGCCTGCTCGGCGGCGCCGGCGGTGATGAAGGTCGAGCGCGAGCGCACGAGGTCGAGGAAGCCGTCGCGGCTCATCCGCGCCGCCCAGGCCACCGTGTGCTCCTCGATCGGGCCGAACGGTGCGCCGATGCGCACGTACTCCTCGAAGCCGGCGCTCGCGTCGTGGCGCTCCTGCATGATCTCGCCGGCCTCGCGCAGCCAGCCGACACTCGTGTCCCGGCTGTTCCAGACGAGGCCGAGCACGCCGTCCGGGCGCAGCACGCGCGCGATCTCGGGCACCGCGCGCTCGGGGATGAACCAGTGCCACGCCTGCCCGACCACGACCGCGTCGACGGCATCGTCCTCGATCGGGATGTCCTCCGCCGTGCCGAGGATGCGCGGCACCCCGGGCACGGCGATCTCGAGCTCGTCGAGCATCTCCTCCACGGGGTCGACCGCGATCACCTCGCGATCGAGTTCGACGAGCGCCTGGGTCAGCTTCCCGGTGCCCGCGCCGAGGTCGAGCACGCGCTTCGCATCGCCCACGAGCCACGCGACCGCCTCAGCGGGGTAGCCCGGCCTGGCCGCGTGATACACGGATGCCGCGGAGCCGAACGATCGCGCGGCATGCTCGTTCTCGGGGCCGAGGGGATTCATGGTCCCCATTCCATGCCCGCGGCGAGGCATCCGTCAACCGTCGGCGGGCCGTGCGACGATGCCCGCATGCCAGTGGATTTCACCGCCATCGACTTCGAGACCGCGAACTCCTCCGGCGCCTCGGCCTGTTCGGTCGGGCTGGTCAAGGTACGCGACGGGCGCGTCGTCGACCGGGCGTACTGGCTGCTGCGCCCCCCGTTCCCCCACGACGAGTTCAACGAGTGGAACGTCCGCATCCACGGCATCACGCCCGACATGGTCGCGGACGCCTCGGGCTGGGCAGCGCGCCTCGACGAGTTCCGCGAGTTCACGGGCGACGACTGGCTGGTCGCCCACAACGCGACCTTCGACATGGGCGTGATCGCGAAGACGAGCGAGGCCTTCGGCCTCGAGGCGCCCTCCCACCGCTACCTCTGCAGCCTGCAGGTCGCCCGCAAGACGTACCACCTCGACTCCTACCGCCTGCCCGTCGCGGCGATGGCCGCGGGCTTCGAGGACTTCTCGCACCACAACGCCCTCGACGACGCCGCGGCGTGCGCGGCGATCATGGCGCACGCCGCGCAGCGGCACGACGCCGACGACCTCGATGCGCTCGCGCGCATCACGGGCGTGCGCGTCGGCATGCTCGGCGCGGCGCGGCCGGCGTCCGTGCGGGCTCCGGCGGTCGAGTAGGCGCGCTGCGCCGTATCGAGACCACCGCGACCATCGGCGTCGAGACCCCGCTCCCCCGAGCGCCTCGCCCCCGATGTCGGCGGCCCCTGCGACACTCGTGGCATGGAGATCCTGCTGCTCATCATCGGCCTCGTCGTCGGCATCGCGCTCGGCGCGCTCGGCGCGTGGTTCCTCGCGCAGCGACGCGCCGCCGGGTCACCGGTCGAAGCGACGGTCGTCGAAGACCCCGCGCTCGTCGCCGCGCGGCACGAGCGCGAGCTCGTCGAGCTCCGGGCCGCGGGCGAAGCCGCGCTCGCTCGCGCCGTCGCGGCCGAGCAGCAGACCCAGGCCGAGCTGCGCGCCGACCTCGCCGCCGCGTCGGCCGCCGTCGACGGGCTGCGCGAGCAGCTCGACCAGCAGCGGGCGCAGCAGCGCGATGCGGCCGAGCAGCAGCGGGCCGACCAGGCCGAGCGGGCCGAGCGCGAGAAGCGCGAGAGCGCGGTGCTGCAGGCGCTGAGCCCCGTGCGCGAGACGCTCGCGAGCATGCAGCAGAAGGTCTCGGAGCTCGAGCAGCAGCGCAGCTCCCAATACGGCTCGCTGGCCGAGCAGCTCAAGCAGGCCCAGGCCGCCGACGAGCGGCTGCGGGCGACGACCGAGTCGCTCGCGAGCGCCCTGCGCTCCAACAGCACGCGCGGAGTCTGGGGCGAGACGCAGCTGCGCCGGGTGGTCGAGGCCGCGGGCCTGCTCGAGCACGTCGATTTCGGTGTGCAGCACTCGATCTCGACCGATGCGGGCCGTGGGCGTCCCGACATGGTCGTCTACCTCCCCGGCGGCAAGTACATCCCGCTCGACTCGAAGGTGCCGCTCGAGCACTACATCGAGGCGTCCTCGATCCCCGAGACGGCCGTGGGCGAAGAGGCGGCGCGCCGCAAGTCGCTCATCGAACGGCACGTCAAGGCGGTTCGCCTGCACATCGACGCGCTCTCGAAGAAGACGTACTGGCAGGGCTTCGACGCCTCGCCCGAGTTCGTGATCGCGTTCATCCCGAACGAGTCGCTGCTCTCCGCCGCGCTCGAGGCCGACGCCACGCTCCTCAACTACGCCTTCGAACGTCGGGTCGCCCTCGCGTCGCCCGTCAACCTGTTCGCGGTGCTCAAGACGATCGACTACGCGTGGCAGCAGCAGGCCGTCTCCGACGAAGCGAAGAAGCTGTTCGACCTCGGCAACACCCTCTACCAGCGCATCGGCGTGCTCGCCGGTCACGCCGACGGTCTGCGCAAGGCGATCGAGCGCACGGTCGACAGCTACAACAAGTTCGCGAGCTCGCTCGAGTCGAGGGTGCTCGTGACCGCACGCCAGTTCCCGGGCATCAACGAGGCGAAGCTCGTGTCCGTCGCCGAGCCGCAGTCGATCCACGAGTCGCCGCGTCGCCTCACCTCGCCCGAACTGACCGAGGGTGAGGCGGCCGTCCCCGCCCCGGTCGCCGACGACCCGATCCAGAGTGACGACCACGCGGCCCCGGTCGCCGCGAGCGAAGCGGTCGACCGCGCCACGCCGACCACCGCCTTCGACGAGGGCGACGACGCGCTGCTTCCGCTCGATGACGCCTTCGAAGGCGCCGACATCGACCCCGAGGTCCGTTCAGCCTCGAACTGACGCGGTCCGACGGCGGCGTGCGTTGCACGAGCGCGCGGTCGCCGGCGGGCATCGACCCGTCGCGCGAGCGCAGCGGCGCGAGCGCGCGCACGTAGCGCCGACGCGGGCGTCTCAGGGCTGCAGCACGCTGAGCACGTTCCCCGCGGGGTCGCGGAACCAGCAGATGTCGGGTCCCGTCCCTGCCTCGCGGCCGTGCGCGATGCCGCGCTCATCGGTTCCGTAGTCCAGGTCGCCCGCGTAGATCTTCGTCACCACACCGGCGGCGTTGAGCTCGTCGGCTGCGGCGTCGACGTCCGCGACGACGAAGTTCAGCACCGTGAAGCCGGCGGGTTCGTGATCGGGCTTGCCGTACACGAACAAGGTCTGGCCCGACGGCAGCGTCAGGCGAAGACCGCCCATGTCATCGGCGACATCGAGCCCGATCACGTCACGGTAGAAGTTCCGCGCCGCGTCGATGTCGTCGACCGCGAGTCCCGGAAACGCGTCCAGCATCTGCACCATGGCTCCCCCTCGGGTCGAGTGCACGCAGCGTGCGGACACCCCGCGCCGAGCCTCGCAGGTCCCGTGCACCGCGGCAAGGCCGTGCGGAGCGCACGATGCGCTGCGCTCCCGCGCGAACTCGTTCGGGGCGCACTCCCGCAACTCGAGAGCCCTGCCGAACTCCGACCTGCGGGAAAGCCCCCGGAGCGAGGGAACGCGCCCTGACGCGTCTCAGTCCTCGTCGAGCCACTTCGAGGCGAGGTGCTCCGCCTGGATCCGCCGCAGCGTTCCCGACTTCGAGCGCAGCACGACCGACTCGGTGACGATGTAGTCGCCCTCGCGCTTCACGCCGGCGACGAGCGCGCCGTCGGTGACGCCGGTCGCGACGAAGAAGGTGTTGTCGCCGCGCACCATGTCGTCGATCTCGAGCACCGCGTCGACGTCGAGGCCGGCGGCGATGCCCCGCTCGCGCTCGGCGTCGTCCTTCGGCGCCAGCCGGCCCTGCATGAAGCCGCCGAGCGCCTTGACGGCGCAGGCCGTCGTGATGCCCTCGGGGCTGCCGCCGATGCCGACGCACATGTCGATGCGGCTGCCGCTGCGGGCCGCGTTGATGCCGCCCGCGACGTCGCCGTCGAGGATGAGGCGGGTGCCGGCGCCCGCCGCGCGGATGTCGGCGATGAGCTGCTCGTGGCGCGGGCGGTCGAGCACCGCGACGAGGATGTCTCCGACGTCCTTGCCGAGCGCCGCGGCCAGCGCACGGATGTTGTCACCGATGGGCTTGCGGATGTCGACGACCCCGTGGCCCGCAGGCCCGGTCACGATCTTGTCCATGTAGAACACGCTCGAGGCGTCGAGCATCGTGCCACGGTCCGACACGGCGAGCACCGACAGCGCGTGCGATCGGCCCGCGGCCGTGAGCGAGGTGCCGTCGATCGGGTCGACGGCGATGTCGCAGGCCGGTCCGTTGCCCGAGCCGACGCGCTCGCCGTTGAAGAGCATCGGCGCCTCGTCCTTCTCACCCTCGCCGATCACGATGACGCCGTCGAAGTCGACGGTCGAGAGGAACGCGCGCATCGCGTCGACGGCCGCGCCGTCGGCCGCGTTCTTGTCGCCCTTGCCGATCCACGGCACCGCCCGGATCGCCGCCGCCTCAGTCGCCCGCACGAGCTCGAGCGCGAGGTTGCGATCGGGGTGGTGGAACAGGCTGGCTTCGTTGCTCATGAGCGGGGTCCTCCAGGACGCGTCTGCGCCGTGGTCGTGCCGCGGCGCGCCGATCGGCGGTGATCCCGCCGTTTCGAGCCTAACGAGCCGACCGCGCCATCCGATGAAATTCGGCGGCCCACGGCGCGCAAGTTCGACGATTCTTAACCGTCGAGCAAGTCGACCCACCCGGCCACGCGTTCGGAGGTCGACCAGCGGTGCACCCGTGCCCCACCCGGCATCGCCAGCACGCCCGGCAGCGAGACGCCGATCTCGCAGTCCGTGACCGCGGCGAGGAGCAGGTCGACGGCCTCGACCGGCGCGGCGCAGAGGACGTCGAGAGCCACGACGTCGTCGATCGGGCGGAGGCCCGCGAGGTGGGCGAGCACGCCGACCCGCTCGCGCTCCGACTGCGGCGCGAACCGGGCCAGCATCGAACCGCCGAGTGCACGTGCGCCGGTCGCCACGATGACGCCCTCGGGCGCCCCGCCGATGCCGACCACCGCGTCGAGGCCGGCGATTCCACCCTGTTCGCCGTCGGTGCGCGATGCGGACGACCGGCCGTGCAGCGCCCGGAGGCTCAGCTCGACGTCGCCGTGCTCGAACAGCTCGACCCGACCGCCCGCTGCTTCGACCGCCTCGGCGTACGGCCGATTGCGAGGTCGATCCTGCACGGCGACCAGCACCTCGTCCGGCGCGACACCGCGCCGCGCCGCGGCGGCGGTCACGACCCGCACGACCGCGCCCGCGATGCCTCCCTCCGAGGCATCCGGCGCCGTGATGCCGGGCACCCACGTGACGAGCTTCTCGAGGTAGTGCGCCGGCCCGAGATCGAACAGTCCGCCGCGCGGTGCCACCGCGATGACCGCCATCGCACCGGGGCGTCCGGCGGCGGCGAGCCGGGTGCCGTCGACCGGATCGACGGCGAGGTCGATCGCCGGGTCGCCCGGCCGTGCACGACCGAACCGCTCCCCCAGGTGCAGCATCGGCGCACCGTCCTTCTCCCCCTCGCCGACGACGACCCTCCCGTCGAACGGCACGTCGGCGAGCGCGGCGCGCATCGCGGCGACCGCCGCGGCGTCGACCGCGTGGCCGTCGCCGGAGCCGATGAGGGGCAGGCAGGCGGCGGCGGCCCGCGCGACGGCGGGCACGAGCGACGAAGTCATGAGCCCATCCTGCCCGCCGTTCATCGTCCGCCGCGCGCCGCAGGTCATCAACATCTGAGCCTTGCTCGCGAGTCGTTAGACTCGTGCCGAACCCACTGTCGTCATCGAAGGAGCACCATGCCCATCGCCACCCCCGAGCAGTACGCCGAGATGCTGGACACCGCGAAGGCCAAGGGCTTCGCGTTCCCCGCCTTCAACGTCTCGAGCTCGCAGACCCTGAACGCGGTGCTCCAGGGCCTCACCGAGGCGGGTTCGGACGGCATCATCCAGGTCACGACGGGCGGCGCCGACTACTTCGCCGGCCACACCGTGAAGGCCCGGGCGACGGGCGCCCTCGCCTTCGCGCGCTTCGCGCACGAGGTCGCGAAGTCGTACCCCGTCACCGTGGCCCTCCACACCGACCACTGCCCGAAGCCGGCGCTCGCCGACTTCGTCTTCCCGCTCATCGAGGCCTCCGAGGCCGAGGTGAAGGCGGGTCGCAACCCCATCTTCCAGTCGCACATGTGGGACGGCTCGGCCGTGCCGCTCACCGAGAACCTCGACATCGCGAAGGAGATCCTCCCCCGCATGAAGGCGATCAACGCGATCCTCGAAGTCGAGATCGGCGTCGTCGGCGGCGAGGAGGACGGCGTCAAGCACGAGGGCTCCAACGAGGCGCTCTACACGACCCTCGAGGACGCGATCGCGACGGTCGAGGCGCTCGGCCTCGGCGAGCAGGGCCGCTACATGGCCGCCCTCACCTTCGGCAACGTGCACGGCGTCTACGCACCGGGCAACGTGAAGCTGCGTCCTGCGCTCCTCAAGGAGATCCAGGACGGCCTCGCCGCCAAGTACGGCACCGGTGAGAAGCCGCTCGACCTCGTCTTCCACGGCGGTTCGGGCTCGACCGACGCCGAGATCGCCGAAGCCGTTGCGAACGGCGTCGTGAAGATGAACATCGACACCGACACGCAGTACGCGTTCACGCGTTCGATCGCCGGCTACATGTTCCAGAACTACGACGGCGTGCTGAAGGTCGACGGTTCGGTCGGCAACAAGAAGCAGTACGACCCGCGGGCGTGGGGCAAGGTCGCCGAGTCGGCGATGGCCGTGCGCGTGGGTGAGTCGACCCGTCAGCTCGGGTCCGCCGGCCAGTCGATCACCGCGTAGGGCACCGGATGACTCCCGACGAGGCCGCTCGTACGCCCGACGACGCCGTGGCCGGTGCCGCTGCCCCGCAGCCGCCGGTCACGCCGTCCGCCGACGAGCGGCCTCGTCCGAGATACGGCGAGTACGCCCCGGAGGGGTGGACCTGGCAGCCGCCCGCCGACCCCCACTCGGCCGGCACGAACCACGCGCCCGACGCTGCCGGCCCGGCAGCCGGTTCGGCACGCTCCGCCGGCGCCCCCGTCCCGGCGTACGCCCGGCCCGGCGCGGTCGCCCGGCCGACCGACCGCGCCTGGACGGTCGCGCTCCTCGTCTTCGGCGCGATGGGCGCCGTCTACAACGTGCTCTCGCTCGTCTCCCTGCCGTCGAGCATGCTCCAGTCGCTGCAACTGACGGCCTCGATGCTCGGCACCACGCCGCCGACCGAGTTCAACGCCGGGCCCGTGACGCCCATCGCGATCGCCGTCGGCGTGATCGCGCAGCTCGCACTCTGGTTCGGGGCACTCGTCTGGTCGCGCGCACGCATGCGGGCCGGCACCAGCTCGTGGTGGATCCCGCTGCTCGCCGGCGTCGTCGCGTTCATCGTCGTGATGATCGTGACCTACGTGGTGGCGTTCAGCGATCCGGCCTTCGCCGAGTTCTTCCTGACGATTCCGACGGCGACCCCCTGACGGGCGCCGCGGCGTATCCGCCCCTCCCCTACCCGAGCGCCTCGATCGCGCCCGTCTCAGGTTCGGCGGTCGCCGACTCCACCGCCTCCGCGTCGCGCTCGTCCTCGCGGGCCGTCTCCTCCTCGCCGTCGACCGGCGCCGCGAACTGGGCCTGGTAGAGCCGCGCGTACGCACCGCCCGCGGCGAGCAGACCCGAGTGCGTGCCCTGCTCGACGATGCGGCCCGACTCCATCACGAGGATCAGGTCGGCGTCGCGGATCGTCGACAGCCGGTGCGCGATCACGAACGACGTGCGGTCGGCGCGCAGCGCGTTCATCGCGTGCTGCAGCAGCAGCTCGGTACGGGTGTCGACCGAGCTCGTCGCCTCGTCGAGGATCAGCACGGCCGGCTGCGCGAGGAACGCACGCGCGATCGTGACGAGCTGACGCTCGCCCGCCGAGAGGTTGGAGGCCTCGTCGTCGAGCACGGTGTCGTACCCGTCGGGCAGCGTGCGCACGAATCGGTCGACGTAGGTCGCGCGGGCGGCCTCGAGGATCTCCTCCTCCGAGGCATCCGGCCGGCCGTAGGCGATGTTCTCGCGGATGGTGCCCGAGAACAGCCACGTGTCCTGCAGCACCATGCCCATGCGCCCGCGCAGCTCGTCGCGCGTCATGCGCGTGATGTCGACGCCGTCGAGCGTGATTCGCCCGGCGTCGAGCTCGTAGAACCGCATGATGAGGTTCACGAGCGTCGTCTTGCCGGCGCCGGTCGGCCCGACGATCGCGATCGACTGCCCGGGCTCTGCGGTCAGCGAGAGGTGCTCGATGAGCGGCTTCCCGGGGTCGTAGCTGAACGACACGTCCTCGAACACCAGGCGACCGGACGCCTCGCCGGGCGCGGCTGCCTCGGGCACCTCGGGCTCTTCGGGGTCGGCCACCTGCTCGTCGGCGTCGAGCAGCTCGAACACGCGCTCGGCGCTTGCGACGCCCGACTGCAGCAGGTTCGCCATGGAGCCGAGCTGGCTGAGTGGCTGCGTGAACTGGCGCGAGTACTGGATGAACGCCTGCACGTCGCCGAGCGAGATCGAGCCGCCGGCGACCATGAGCCCGCCGACGACGGCGATCGCGACGTAGACGAGGTTGCCGACGAACATCATGGCGGGCATGATGATGCCGCTCACGAACTGGGCGCCGAAGCTCGCCGTGTAGAGCTCCTCGTTCTTCTCGTCGAACGACTGCTCGACCTCGTGGCGCCGCCCGAAGACGCGCACGAGGGCGTGGCCCGAGTAGGCCTCCTCGATGCGGGCGTTGAGCGTGCCCGTGTGCGTCCACTGGGCGATGAACTGCTTCTGCGACCGCTTCGCGATGATCGTCGTGATGAGCAGGGTCAACGGGATCGTCACGAGCGCGATCACCGCGAGCAGCGGCGAGATGACGAACATCATGACGAGCACGCCGACGACCGTGAGGAGCGACGTGAGCAGCTGGCTCATCGTCTGCTGCAGGGTCTGCGAGATGTTGTCGATGTCGTTCGTCACCCGCGAGAGCAGTTCGCCGCGCTGCATCTTGTCGAAGTACGACAGCGGAAGCCGGTGGATCTTCTCCTCGACCTCGCGGCGCAGCCGGTAGACCGTGCGCTGCGTCACGCCGTTCAGCACATACGCCTGCGCCCAGCCGAACAGCGAGGCGAGCACGTAGAGCAGCAGCACGAGTCCGAGCACCGCGGCGAGCGCGGCGAAGTCGATGCCCTGCCCCGGCACGATGTTCTGCATCGACGCGATCATGTCGGCCTGCTGGGTGTCGCCCGAGGCGCGCAACTGGTCGACGACCTGCTGCTGGGTGACTCCCGCGGGCATCTGCAGCGAGACGAACCCCTCGAAGATGATGTTCGTCGCCTGGCCGAGGATCTTCGGGCCCAGCACGCTGAACACGACGCTCACGACGCCGAGCAGGATGACGAACACGACGAGTGCACGCTCCGGCTTCAGCCGCCCGATGAGCCGCTTCGCGCTCGGGCCGAAGTTCATCGACTTCTCGGCGGGCATGCCCATGCCCGCCATCGGGCCGCCGCCCATCGGCCCGCGACGCACCGGCGGGCGCGGCGTCGCCGCCGCCTCGGTCTTCTGCTCGCTCACGCTGCCGCCTCCTCTGCGCTCAGCTGGCTCTCGACGATCTCGGCGTACGCCTGCGAGGTCTCGAGCAGCTCGTCATGGGTGCCGCGAGCGGTGATGCGGCCGTCTTCGACGACGAGGATCTGGTCGGCGCCCGTGATCGTCGCGACGCGCTGCGCGACGACGATCATCGTGGCGTCGGCGACGTCGCGCTGGAGTGCGGCGCGGAGCCGCTGGTCGGTCGCGGTGTCGAGCGCCGAGAACGAGTCGTCGAAGAGGTAGATCGGCGGTCGCTTCACGAGCGCCCTCGCGATCGAGAGGCGCTGCCGCTGACCGCCCGACACGTTCGTGCCGCCCTGCGCGATGGGGGCGTCGAGGCCGCCCGGCATGGCGGCGACGAAGTCGCGCCCCTGGGCGGTCTCGAGCGCCGCCCACAGCTCGTCGTCGGAGGCATCCGGGTCGCCGTACCTGAGGGTCGAGCCGACGGTGCCGGCGAACAGGTAGGGCTTCTGGGGCACGAGGGCGAACTGCGCGTTGAGCAGCTCGGGGTCGAGATCGCGCACGTCGACGCCGCCGACGAGCACGCTGCCGCTCGTCGCGTCGAAGAGCCGAGCGGCGAGGTTCACGATCGTCGTCTTGCCGACGCCCGTCGAGCCGATGATCGCGGTCACCTCGCCGGGGCGGGCCGTGAAGCTGAGGTCGTGCAGCACGGGTGCCTCGGCTCCCGGGTAGGCGAAGCTCACGCCCCGGAACTCGACGGTGCCCGGCGCCGTGAGCGCGATGACCGGCTGCACCGGGTCGTGCACCGTCGACTCGGTCTCGAGGACCTCGCCGATGCGGCCGGCCGAGACGACCGCGCGCGGCAGCAGGAACGCGATCATCGTCGCCATCATGACCGCCATCAGGATCTGGATGAGGTAGCTGAGGAACGCCGTGAGCGACCCGACCTGCATCGACCCGTCCTCGACGCGGAACGCGCCGAACCACAGCACGGCGATGCTCGAGAGGTTGAGCACGAGCATGACGATCGGGAAGACGAGCGCGAACAGCCGGCCGGCCTTCAGCGCCGTGTCGGTGAGCGCGTCGTTGGCGTCGTCGAAGCGCTCCGACTCGACGCCTTCGCGCACGAACGCGCGGATGACGCGGATACCGGTCAGCTGCTCGCGCAGCACGCGGTTGACGCCGTCGATCTTGCGCTGCATCGACTGGAAGAGCGGCACCATGCGGCTGATGATGAGCCCGACCGAGATGAGCAGCACGGGTACGGCGACGACCATGATCCACGACAGCGCGAGGTCCTCCTTGAGCGCCATGATCACGCCGCCGATCGCGAGGATGGGCGCAGAGACGAGGATGGTGCAGCTCATGAGCACGAGCATCTGCACCTGCTGCACGTCGTTCGTCGAGCGGGTGATGAGGCTCGGAGCCCCGAATCGCGACACCTCCTGCTCGCTGAAGTCGGCGACCCGGCGGAACACCGAGCGGCGCACGTCGCGCCCGAGGCCCATGGCGGTCTTCGCACCGAAGTAGACCGCCGTGATCGAGGCGGCGACCTGCACGAGCGTGATGCCGAGCATGACCGCGCCGGTCGAGAGGATGAAGCCCGTGTCGCCGGTGGCGACGCCGTCGTCGATGATGTCGGCGTTGAGGCTCGGCAGGTACAGCGATGCGATCGACTGCACGAGCTGGAAGAAGATCACGGCGGCGACGAGCCAGCGGTACGGGCGCAGGTACGTTCGCAGCAGTTTCAGCAGCATGGTTCGGTTCCCCTCGGGGCGGCGGTTCGGGTGGCGGGGTGGTCTGCGGGCGCGGCGGATGCCTCGGCGGCGGTGTCGCGCCGGCCGATGATGCCGTGCACGATGAGGTCGGCGAGCCGGTCGGAGTCGAGGCCGGTGGTCTGGGCGAACTGCGGCATCGCCGACGAGAACGCGATGATGCGCACGAACGCGAACACGTCGGCGGGCGGCACCCGCAGTCGTTCGAGCTCGGGCGCGAGCAGGTGCTCGAAGATGGCGACGATCGCGCCGGGGTCGATCGACTGCGGCGGTCGCGGCCGGGCGCCGAGCGCGGCGAAGACGCCGAAGATGCCGCTGAAGCGGTCCTGGAAGCGGTCGATGACGAGGCGCATCTTGAGGTCGAGCGGCAGGCCCGGGTCGATGCGGCGCAGCGCCTCGCGGAACGGCTCGGGGTCGAGGAACACCTCGACGGCCGCGTCGATGATCGCCTCCTTGTTGTCGAACACGCGGAAGAGCGTGCCCTCGGCGACGCCGGCCGCCTCCGCGATCTGCCGGGTCGTGACGTCGCGACCGTACTGCGAGAGCAGGGGCACGGTGGCCGCGGCGATCGCGGCCCGCCGGTCGTCGACGGACATCGGCTTGGCCCGGCCCTGCCTGGTCGGCGGCGGGGTCGATGCCTGGGCGGGCGGCATGGTGGACATGAGCGCGAGCGTAGCACTGAGTGAGCGCTCACTCACATCATGTTCGCCGAGGGCGAGCGACCCGGCGGCCGCGCCTGCGCTACCGTGGCGACGTGCCGAGCCGCGACCTCCCCGCCGACCGCATCGCCCGCATCGCCTCACGGGTCTCGACGGTCGAGCTCCTCTTCGACCTCGTCTTCGTCTTCACCATCAGCCGCGTCGCCGAGATCGTCGTGCATCAGCCCGACGTCACCGGCATCGCGCAGGCCGCGCTCGTGCTCGGCCTCGTGTGGTGGATGTACGACGCGTTCGCCTGGCTCACGAACCAGGCCGCGCCCGACACCGCGTTCGTGCGCATCGCGCTCATCGGCGCGATGGCGGCGTTCCTCGTCATGTCGCTGGCGATCCCCGAGGCGTTCGGCGCGACCGGCGTGCTGTTCGGCGCGAGCTACATCGTCGTCGCCGTGATCCACGCCGCCCTGTTCATCCACCGGGGCGGCCGCGCCGCCGCGCGACGCATGCTCGTCGTCGGACCGTCGAACGTGCTCGTCGGCGTGCTGCTCGTGTGCTCGGGCTTCGTCGAGGGCCCGCTCGACTGGGTGCTCTTCACCCTGCCGTTCGCCGCCTTCTTCATCTCCGCCGCGCTGAGCTCGCGCGGCGGGTTCGACCCGGGCGCGACGCACTTCGTCGAGCGGCACGGGCTCGTCATGATCATCGCCTTCGGCGAGTCGATCGTCTCGGTGGGCGTCGGCGCGACCGGCCACGAGATCGAGCCGGCGCTCATCGTCGGCGCGGTGCTCGCGGTCGGGCTCGTCGCCGCACTGTGGTGGTGCTACTTCACCGGTGACGACGAACGCGCGGAGCGGGCGATCGCCGAGGCGCCGGCCGAGGCGCGCACCCGCCTCGCCCTCGTCGCCTTCTACCTCGAGCACCTCGCGATGATCTTCGGCCTCGTGCTGCTCGCGGCGGGCCTGCACGAGCTGCTCGGCCATGCCTTCGCCCCGGCCGAGCCATCCGGCGCCTGGCTCGTCGCGGGCGGCACGGCGGTGTACCTCGTCGCCGACGCCGCCTATCGGCGCACGCTCTCGCTCGGCCCGATCGCGTGGCGGCTCGGTGCCGCGGCCGTCGCCCTCGCGACCGCGCCGCTCGGCGCGTTGGCCTCGGGCGCGGCCCAGCTCGCCGCGGTCATCGCGATCGTCGCCGCCGCGCTCACGCTCGAGGCGGCGTCGGCGGGTCGCCGCGAGCCCGTCGCCGCGACGGCGGGCTGATCGGGGCTCGCGTCAGGCGTCGGCGGCGCGGTTGCGGCCTCCGAGCGCACGCGCGTCGCGATTGCCCTGGAGGTCCTTGCGGAGCTCCTTCGGCAGCGAGAACATGAGGTCCTCCTCGGCCGTCTTCACCTCGTCGACCTCGGCGTACCCGGCGTCGGCGAGCTCGAGCAGCACTTCTTTCACGAGGCCCTCGGGCACCGAGGCGCCGCTCGTGACGCCGACCGTGGCGACCCCGTCGAGCCACTCCTGGCGGATCTCGCTCGAGTAGTCGACCCGGTACGCCGCCTTGGCCCCGTTCTCGAGCGCGACCTCGACGAGGCGCACGCTGTTCGACGAGTTCGCCGAACCGACGACGATCACGAGCTCGGCCTCCTGCGCGACCTTCTTGATCGCGACCTGGCGATTCTGGGTGGCGTAGCAGATGTCGTCGCTGGGCGGGTCCTGCAGATTCGGGAACCGTTCGCGCAGGCGCCGCACCGTCTCCATCGTCTCGTCGACCGAGAGCGTCGTCTGCGAGAGCCACACGACCTTGTCGGGGTCGCGCACCTCGATGTTGGGCACGTCGTCGGGGCTGTTCACGAGGGTGACGTGATCTGGCGCCTCGCCGGCGGTGCCCTCGACCTCTTCGTGGCCCTCGTGGCCGATGAGCAGGATCTCGAAGTCGTCGCGCGCGAACCGCACGGCCTCGCGGTGCACCTTCGTGACCAGTGGGCAGGTCGCATCGATCGCGTGCAGGCCGCGGTCGGACGCGGCGTTCACGACGGCGGGCGCGACGCCGTGGGCGCTGAACACGATGTGGGCGCCCTCGGGCACCTCGTCGACCTCGTCGACGAAGATCGCCCCCTGCTTCTCGAGCTCGGTGACGACGTGGATGTTGTGCACGATCTGCTTGCGCACGTACACCGGTGCGCCGTAGTGCTCGAGCGCCTTCTCGACCGCGATCACCGCGCGGTCGACACCGGCGCAGTAGCCTCGGGGCGCCGCGAGCAGCACGCGCTTGGGTCGGTCGACCGGGTTATCCTTGAGCCGGCCGCGCACGCTCGGGATTCTGGGCATGCCAAGGCCGATCCGCGGGGCATCAGTCAAGCTCGTCACGATGCCGAGTCTACGCGGCGCACGCAGGCGGGCGGCTGGGAGGCCACGGTGACGGATGCTCCGGCGACACGCGAGGCGCCGTGGCCGGTCGCTCTCCTCTCGGGCAAGCTCAAGCAGTACATCGATCGTCTCGGAACGGTGTGGGTCGAGGGCGAGCTCACCCAGTGGGGCGTGTCGGGCGGCAACGTCTACGGCAAGCTGAAGGACCTCGACGCCGACGCGACGGTCTCGTTCCAGATCTGGTCGTCGGTCAGGGCTCGACTCGGCGAGGAGTTCAAGCAGGGCGACCGCGTCGTCGCCCTCGTGAAGCCGAACTGGTGGGTCAAGGGCGGCTCGCTGTCGATGCAGGTCTTCGAGATGAAGCACGTCGGCCTCGGCGACCTGCTCGAGCGACTCGAGCGTCTGCGAGCCCAGCTCGCCGCCGAAGGACTCTTCGACCTCGATCGCAAGCGCCGGCTGCCGTTCCTCCCGGGCGTCGTCGGGCTCGTCACCGGCAGAGACAGCGACGCCGAGAAGGACGTGCTGCGCAACGCGCGGCTTCGCTGGCCGGCCGTCGAGTTCCGCGTCGTGCACGCGGCCGTGCAGGGCGACCGCACCGCGAGCGAGGTCGTCTCGGCGATCCGGCGCCTCGACGCCGACCCCGACGTCGAGGTCATCATCGTCGCGCGCGGCGGCGGCGACTTCCAGAACCTGCTCGGCTTCAGCGACGAACGGGTCGTGCGCGCCGCCGCCGAGGCGACGACCCCCATCGTGAGCGCCATCGGGCACGAGGCCGACCGACCCCTGCTCGACGAGGTCGCCGACCTGCGCGCCTCGACCCCGACCGACGCGGCCAAGCGCGTCGTGCCCGACGTCGGCGAAGAACTGCTGCGCGTCGAGCAGGCCCGCGCCCGCATCGCACTCCGCCTGCGCACGCTGGTCGCCCACGAGATCGACCGCGTCGGACACCTGCGTTCTCGCCCGGCGCTCGCCGACACCTCGTGGATCGTCGACCGCCGGGCCGAAGACCTCACGCGCTGGGTCGCACGCGGCGTCGAGCTCGTCGAGCGTTCCATCGAACGGCAGACGCACCGGATCGGCGAGCTCCGCGGTCACCTCCGGGCGTTGTCGCCGCAGGCGACGCTCGACCGCGGGTACGCGATCGTGCAGGGTGCCGACGGGCACGTCGTGACCTCGCCGGCCGCCGCGCCCGTCGGCGCAGCGCTCACGGTGACGCTCGCCGCCGGCGCCATCTCGGCGAGATCCGAGGGCGAGGCGCCGGCGCCGGCCCGATCGGGCGACGCGGGCGCGACCGAGCCGGTCGGCGGCGGCGAATAGAATGGGCCCCATGCCCTCCACCCCCGATGTCGCCGAGCTGAGCTACGAGCAGGCGCGCGACGAGCTCGTGCGCGTCGTCGGCGAGCTCGAGCAGGGTTCGGCCACGCTCGAGCAGTCGCTCGCGCTGTGGGAGCGCGGCGAGGCCCTCGCGGCCCGGTGCGAGGAGTGGCTCATCGGCGCGAAGGCACGCCTCGACGCGGCGCGGGCCGGCGCCGCGGCATCCCTGTCGGGTCGCGACTCGGCCGACCCCGAAGGCGACGAGCGCTGATGGCCGAACGCGCACCACGGGTCGTCGCCGAGCTCGGCCGCCCCGAGACCCCGGCCGAGACGGCCGCCCGCAAGGCCGACGCCTCGCTCAAGCACCGGCAGCGCCAGACCCTCAAGAACCTCGTGCTCGCGCTCGGCGCGAGCCTCGCGATCGTCGTCGTGATCGTGCTCATGGTGCCGCGCAGCGACACCCCGATCGATCGCGACATCGACGTCTCCGCCGTCGCCGAGCAGGTGCAGGCGGTCCGCGACGAGCCGATCGCCGTGCCCGAGCTGCCCGAGGGCTGGCGCGCCAACGCCGCCGAGCTGCGTACCGACAAGACCGACGACGTCACCGCCTGGTACGCGGGCTATCTCACGCCGAGCGACGAGTACCTCGGCCTGTACCAGGGCTTCGACGCGAACCCGACCTGGGTCGCGAACCAGCTCGCGCGCACCCTCGCGACGGGGACCGTGAACATCGACGGCGTCGACTGGACCATCTACGACAACCGCAAGACCGACGCCGACGTCGGCAACGCGCGGTACGCACTGACCACCGAGTCGGGCGGCAGCACCTTCGTGCTGCTCGGCACGGCCACCCCCGAAGAGTTCGCCACCTTCGCCACGGCGATCACGCCGACGATCGAGGCGCAGGACTAGACCACGAGGAGCCACGTGACCGAGCAGCCGAACGATGCGCCCACCGCCCGTCCCGACACTCCGGCCGCCACGTGGCGCGAGTTGCGCCGGGGCAACGAGCGCTTCATCGCCGGCGAGCCCGAGCACCCCCGCCAGGACATCGACCACCGCGGCTCGCTCGCGCACGCCCAGCGGCCCATCGTGGCGATCTTCGGCTGCAGCGACTCGCGCCTCGCCGCCGAGATCATCTTCGACGTCGGCCTCGGCGACGCGTTCGTCGTGCGCAACGCCGGCCAGGTGGTGACGCCGTCGGCCCTCGGCTCGCTCGAGTACGCCGTGGGCATCCTCGACGTGCCGGTCATCATCGTGCTGGCACACGACGAGTGCGGGGCGGTGCGCGCCGCGATCGACTCGCAGGCGCCCGACGCCGCGCCGCTGCCGCCTCACATCGCGGGTCTCGTCGAGAAGATCGTCCCCGCGGTGCGCAAGGTCGCCGGCGGCGACGGCCCGATCGAGCCGAGCCATGTCGACACCGCGTTCGTCGGTCGTGAGCACCTGCGCAACACCGTCACCGAGCTCGTCGAGAGCTCCGAGATGATCAGCGACGCGGTCGCAGCAGGTACGCTGGCTATCGTCGGCGCGAACTACCGACTGTTCGAAGGTCGCGTCGAGACCGACATCGTCATCGGTCGCATCTGACGCCGCCGCGCGCGGCATTCGCCGGCCGCGCCGGCATCGCAGCCGGGCCCACCGGCATCGCAGAAAAGGGGAAGCACACCGTGGTGGACAACGCCGCCGACTACCGCATCGAACACGACACGATGGGCGAGGTGCGGGTGCCCGCGCGGGCCCTGTACCGGGCTCAGACGCAGCGCGCGGTCGAGAACTTCCCCATCTCGGGGTCGGGTCTCGAGCCCCAGCAGATCCAGGCGCTCGCCCGCATCAAGAAGGCGGCAGCGCAGGCCAACGCGCGCCTCGGCGTTCTCGACCAGGGCATCGCCGACGCGATCGTGGCCGCCGCCGACGAGGTCATCTCGGGCGCACACGGCTTCACCGAGCACTTCCCGGTCGACGTGTACCAGACCGGCTCGGGCACGAGCTCGAACATGAACATGAACGAGGTGCTCGCGACGCTCGCGACCTCGAAGCTCGGCAGCGCCGTGCACCCGAACGACCACGTCAACGCCTCGCAGTCGTCGAACGACGTGTTCCCGACCTCGGTGCACATCGCGGTCACGGCCGCGCTCATCGACGACCTCATCCCGGCGCTCGACCACCTCGCGGTCGCCCTCGAGGCGAAGGCCGAGCTGTGGGCCGGCGTCGTGAAGGCCGGTCGCACCCACCTCATGGACGCGACGCCCGTCACCCTCGGCCAGGAGTTCGGCGGCTACGCCCGCCAGGTGCGCCTCGGCATCGAGCGCGTGCGCTCGGCGCTCCCCCGCGTCGCCGAGGTCCCGCTCGGCGGCACCGCCGTCGGCACGGGCATCAACACCCCCGCCGGCTTCCCGCAGCTCGTCATCGAGCTGCTGCAGTCCGAGACCGAGCTGCCGATCACCGAGGCGGCCGACCACTTCGAAGCGCAGGCGAACCGCGACGGCCTCGTCGACGCGTCGAGCGCGCTCCGCACGATCGCGGTGAGCCTCACGAAGATCGCCAACGACCTGCGCTGGATGGGCTCGGGCCCGAACACCGGCCTCGGCGAATTGCACATCCCCGACCTGCAGCCGGGCTCCTCGATCATGCCCGGCAAGGTCAACCCGGTCGTGCCCGAGGCCGTGCTCATGGTGTGCGCCCGGGTCATCGGCAACGACGCGACCATCGCGTGGGGCGGCGCCTCGGGCGCGTTCGAGCTCAACGTGCAGATCCCGGTCATGGGCACTGCGCTCCTCGAGTCGATCCGCCTGCTCGCCAACTCGGTGCGCGTCCTCGCCGACAAGACCATCGACGGCCTCGAGGCGAACGTCGAGCGCGCGACGGCCCTCGCCGGCATGTCGCCCTCCATCGTGACGCCGCTCAACAAGCTCATCGGCTACGAGGCCGCCGCGAAGATCGCGAAGCACTCGGTCGCCAAGGGCATCACGGTGCGCGAGGCCGTCATCGACCTCGGCTACGTCGAGCGCGGCGACCTGACGGTCGAGCAGCTCGACTCGGCCCTCGACCTGCTCTCGATGACGCGCCCCCCGCAGGCGAAGTAACGTCACCGATGAGGATGCCTCGTGCCGGCTGCCGGCACGAGGCATCCGTCGTGTTGGGCAGGTGCGAGAAAGCTCGACGCGCGTCGGGCGGCGCCCCCAGGGGCGGAGCTGGCCGCGGCGCGATCTCTGGGCCGGCGAGCCGGTCACGACTCAGGCGATCGGCTCGACCAGATGACGTCGCCACTCGGGCGCCGCGTCGCCGCCGCGCGTCGTCCAGTACTCGCGACCCTCGACGATCAGCCCCTCGCGCACGCGCCAGAAGGAGGCGGCACGGAACACGCCGACGCCCTCGTGCGGCACCTCGACCTCGGAGACGACCCGGTCGCCGTCGGCGACGATCGAGATGATGCGGATCGACCACCCCTCGGGGTATTCGGCATTGACGGCGACGAAGTTCTCGGGGCCGACGATGCGCTCGAGCGAGGCGAACCACTCGACGACGAGCTCGTCGGCGAGCAGTGCGCGCACACCCGCCCAGTCCCTGGCCTGCATCCTCGTCCAGAGGGCTCGGATCACGTTCGCGGGCGCGGTGTCTGCAGGCATGCCGATATCGTGCCGCCTTCCACCGACATCGCGCACTGCGGCATCGGCTTCCACGCCCGCGGTCCAGCGCCCGGGGAGGCCCGGTGCGCCGCCCCGCCGAGCGAGCCCCGCTACGCCAGCTCGGCCCCGTCGAGCAGTTCCGACACCAGCGCCGCGATCGCCGACCGCTCGCTGCGCGTGAGCGTGATGTGCGCGAACAGCGGGTGGTCCTTCAGCGTCTCGATGACGCTCGCGATGCCGTCGTGCCGGCCGACGCGCAGGTTGTCGCGCTGGGCGACGTCGTGGGTGAGCACGACCCGCGAGTTCTGGCCGATACGGCTGAGCACCGTGAGCAGCACGTTGCGCTCGAGCGACTGCGCCTCGTCGACGATCACGAAGGCGTCGTGCAGCGATCGTCCGCGGATGTGCGTGAGCGGCAGCACCTCGAGGATGCCCCGGTCGACGACCTCGTCGAGCACGTTGTCGGAGACGACCGAGCCGAGGGTGTCGAACACCGCCTGGCCCCAAGGATTCATCTTCTCGCCCTGGTCGCCCGGCAGGTACCCGAGCTCCTGGCCGCCGACGGCGTAGAGCGGGCGGAACACCATGATCTTCTTGTGCTGCTGGCGCTCGAGCACCATCTCGAGCCCGGCGCACAGCGCGAGCGCCGACTTGCCGGTGCCTGCCCGGCCGCCGAGCGAGAGGATGCCGATCTCGGGGTCGAGCAGCAGGTCGATCGCGAGGCGCTGCTCGGCCGACCGGCCGTGCAGGCCGAAGACCTCGCGGTCGCCGCGCACGAGCTTCACCTCGCCGTCGCCCACGACGCGGCCGAGTGCCGAGCCCCGGTCGGAGTGGATGACGAGGCCCGTGTTGACCGGCAGCCCTTCCACCTCGCGCGTGATCATCGACTCGTGCTCGTAGAGCTTCGCCATGTCGTTCGAGCCGAGCGAGAGCTCGGCCATGCCGGTCCAGCCCGAGTCGAGCGCGAGCTCGTGCCGGTACTCCTGCGCGTCGAGGCCGATCGATGCGGCCTTCACGCGCAGCGGCAGGTCCTTCGAGACGACCGTCACCGGCACGCCGTCCTGCTGCAGGTTCGCCGCGCAGGCGAGGATCCGCGAGTCGTTGTCGCCGAGCTGGAGCCCCGACGGCAGCACCTTCGGATTCGAGTGGTTGAGCTCGACCCTGAGCGAACCGCCGTCGCCCACGGGGATCGGGAAGTCGAGCCGCTCGTGCGCGACGCGCAACTCGTCGAGGATGCGCAGCGACTGCCGCGCGAAGTACCCGATCTCGGGGTCGTTGCGCTTCGCCTCGAGCTCGGTGATGACCACGACGGGCAGCACCACCGCGTGTTCGGCGAAGTTGAAGAGTGCGCGCGGATCGCTGAGCAGCACCGACGTGTCGAGCACGTACGTGCGCTCGGCCTGTGCAACGCCCTCGCGGGGCTCCGCTGCGTCGCGCTCCCCCGCGCGAACGTCCGAACGACCGACCGAATCAGGAGTAACCGATGACGCCACAACCGCTCCCGCCCCGAGCATTCCTGCCCGGTTCACGCGCCTGCCGCCGATCCCTCCCGAAGTCGGTTCCGGTGGCCGACCCGAACGGGTGATCTACCCGTTGAGCCGAACCTACGTCCGGCCCGCTGGATCCGCGGAAGCGACACGCGCATCGTCATGTCGTGTTCACCTTCGGAGGGCGGATGCCTCGGCGCCGGCGCCGGCGCCGAGGCATCCCGATCGTGCGCGGTGACCGGCCTCAGTAGGAGGCGGCCGTCGAGTACGAGACGAACGCGCCCCGCAGCATCTCGAGCGTCTCCTCGCTCGTCGCGGCGTGGATCGAGAGCCGCACCGTCCCGAGCCTGGTCGTCGCCGTCACACCGTGGTTGTGCAGCGAGGCGGTGAGCACCGTGACCTGGTCTGCCGGCGGTTCGAGCACGACGATGCCCGCGCGCTCCTGCTCGTCGCGCGACGACGCCACGGGAATGGCGTACTCGTCGGCGAGCTCGATCACCCGGCTCACCCGATCGGCGACGGCGGCGTTGATCACCGGCACGGTCACGTCGGCGATCTCCTCGAGCGCGGCCGCGAGGCGCGCCTGCGCGAGCGGGTCGGGGTTCGAGACCCGGTAGGCGCGGGCGTCGGGCGCCGGCGGGGGCACATGGCCCCACGGCTCGGCCTCCTCGGTCGCGCTGAATCCGGAGAAGACGGGCGTGAGTCGCTCGAGAGCCCGGTCGGAGAGCGCCAGGATGCCGGTGCCCCAGCCCGCACGGCACCACTTCTGCCCGCCCGTGACGACGACGTCGGCCGCCTCCCAGGGGGCGTCGACGATGCCGAAGCCCTGGATCGCGTCGACGATGAGCAGTCGGTCGCCGATCACCTGCCGGACGCCCTCGATGTCGCAGAGGTAGCCGGTGCGCGAGTCGACGAGGCTCACCGCGACGGCGACGACGCCCTGCTCGAGCTGTTCGCGGATCTGCCCCGGCGTCACCTTGCCGTGGTCGGTCTCGAGCCACACCGGCTGGACCGTGTGCAGCGCCTCCTGCGCACGCACGGCGGCGATGGGCAGGCTCGGGAACTCCTCGGCCGACAGCAGCACTCCCCCGGTGAGCCCGAACATGGCGTGCATGAGGCCGGTCGTCGCGTTCGGCTCGAACGCGATCTGGTCGACCGGGAAACCGGTCAGCGCCGAGGCGGCCGCGCGCACGCGCGAGTCCTGCTCGCCGAATGCGTCGAGGCTGCCGTGCCGGGCGCGCTGCAGCACCTGGGTGAATGCGAGGGTCTCCTCCGCGGCGGCCGTCGAGAGCGGCCCCACGCGGCCGTAGTCGAGGTACCCCGGCTCCTCGGTGAAGCCGGCGGTGAAATCGTCGATGGTCACGTTGCGTGCCCCCTTCTCCGTCGATCATCATGACAGAACGGGTGGATGCCTCGCAGCGCGCCGCCGCGAGAACGGGTGGTCAGCCGCCGAATCGGCGATGGCGTTTCGCGTAGTCGCGGAGCGCCCGGAGGAAGTCGACCTTGCGCAGGTCGGGGCCGAGCGCCTCGACGAAGTAGAACTCGGAGTGCGCCGACTGCCAGAGCATGAAGTCGCTGAGCCGCTGCTCGCCCGAGGTGCGGATCACGAGGTCGGGGTCGGGCTGGCCGCCCGTGTAGAGGTGCTCGCCGATGAGGTCGGGCGTGAGCCGCTCGGCCAGGTCTTCGAGGCTGCGACCCTCGGCGTGGTGCGCAGCGACGATCGAGCGCATGGCGTCGGTGATCTCCTTGCGGCCGCCGTAGCCGACCGCGAGGTTGACGTGCAGGCCGTGCTTGTCGGCCGTGCGGTGCTCGGCGGCGTCGAGCGCGGCGACGAGCGGCCCGGGCAGCCCCGTGTCGCTGCCGACGTGCTGCACGCGCCAGTCCCGGTAGTGACTGAGCTCCTCAGCGAGGTCGGCGATGATCTCGAAGAGGTCCGAGAGCTCGTCGCCGGGGCGGTTGCCGAGGTTGTCGCTCGAGAGCAGGTAGAGCGTGACGGTCGAGATGCCGAGGTCGTCGCACCACTCGAGGAACTCCCGCATCTTCGCGGCGCCCGCCCGGTGCCCGTCGGCCGCCGTGCGATAGCCGAGCTGCTTCGCCCAGCGACGGTTGCCGTCGATGATCATCGCGACGTGGCGGGGCAGGCCGGCGGGGTCGAGTCCGCGACGGAGCCGGTTCTGGTAGAGCCGGTAGAGGATCCCGCGACCGAGGGGCTGATCGCTCGTCTGCACGGCACTACGCTACCCCCTCACCCTCCTCGAACTCACAGCGGACCGTGATGGGGCAGGCCCTACGCTGTGACCATGACCCCTGAGCGCCACCACGACCCCGCGGATCTCGCAGACGAGTTCGCGCGGCCCGTGGCTCCCGACGACCCGGGCGACCTCGCGGTGTCACGCGAGGAGCACGGCCCCGACCTGCCGAACATCCCGCTGCTGGACGACTCGTTGAACCACGCGGTCGAGGTGAAGCCGACGTGGCGGGGGTGGATCCACGCCGGCACCTTCCCCGTCGCCATCGCGGCGGGCATCGTGCTCATCTGCCTCGCGCAGGGTGCGCCCGCGAAATGGGCCTCGGCCGTGTTCATGCTGACGTCGATGCTGCTGTTCGGCAACTCGGCGCTGTACCACCGCTTCAACTGGAAGCCGAAGACGAAGGTCGTGCTCAAGCGCATCGACCACGCGAACATCTTCCTGCTGATCGCGGGCACCTACACGCCGCTCGCCATCCTCGCCCTCCCGCCGGCGAAGGGCTGGCTGCTGCTCGCGATCGTGTGGGGCGGGGCCCTGCTCGGCATCGGGTTCCGGGTGTTCTGGATCCATGCGCCGCGCTGGCTGTACGTTCCGCTCTACCTGCTGCTCGGCTGGGCCGCGGTGATGTACCTCGGCGACCTGCTCGCGGCGAACGTCGCGATGATGGTGCTCGTCATCGTCGGCGGCCTGCTCTACACGGTCGGCGCGGTCGTCTACGGCCTGAAGAGGCCGAACCCGTGGCCCGGCGTCTTCGGCTTCCACGAGATCTTCCACGTGTGCACGGTGCTCGCCTTCATGTGCCACTGGACCGCGACGCTGCTCATCGCGATGGCACCGGTCTACCACGTGGGCTGATCGACGCCGGCGTCCGGTGGCCAGTCGCGACGAAGGACCGCGTCGACACCCGCCCCGAGCTACTCGGTCGGGCGGTCGGGCGCCTCGCCCGAGGCATCCGGCCGGTCGTCGCCCTCGCCGAACTCGGCGAGCTCCGCGTCGCGTGCCGCCGCCTCGTTCTCGGCGTCGATCTGCGCGCGCACCTGCGCGCGGTAGTTGGTGCGGCGGATGCGGCGGACCATGTCGAGGACGAGCAGCAGCACCGCCACCATCACGAGGAACGTGACGACGAAGCCCCATACGCCGGGGGTGACCGTGTCGGGGTCGAACTCCTCCTTGCCGTCGGCGAGGACCAGCGTCGCCGAGGACAGCAGGGAACGGACGGAGTCGACGAGCATCGGCCAGCCTTTCGGGGATGGATCCTGCCCTCAGGGGGCGGGTTTAGGCTTGATGCAGCCTAGTCGATCCACCTCCGAAGGAGCCCCGTGACCACGTCGCTCGACGAACGGTACGGCCGCACGCGCCGCAACCGCTCGCGTGATCGGTTCCTGCTCATCGCCGGAGCCGTCGCGGTCGCCGTCGTGATCGTCGCGTGGGTCGTCTGGGCCGGCCTCGACGGCTCGAAGCCGCAGGTCGAGGTCACCGACACAGGCCACCGGCTCATGAACGAGGAGCGCGCGGTCGAGGTGAGCTGGAACCTCTCGGTCCCGCCCGGCAACGAGACCGCCTGCATCGTGCAGGCCCTCAACGCCGACTTCGCCATCGTCGGCTGGAAGACGATCATCGTGCCGCCGTCGACCGAGCACATCCGCGCGCTCACCGAGACCGTTCGCACGGCGCAGGAGGCGAACACCGGTTTGATTTACCGCTGCTGGCTCACCTAACATGGGTCATTCGCCCCGACCCATGTCGGGGCGACACGTCTATCCGGCGCGGCTTCGCGGGCTCCATGCCCGCGAGGGGGACCGCACCGGGTATCCCGACACAGGAGTGTGCATCATGGCGCAGGACGCCACTGTCACCTGGCTCACCCAGGACGCCTACGACCGACTCGCGGGCGAGCTCGAGCAGCTCTCGACGACCGGTCGCGAGGAGATCGCGAAGCGCATCGAGGCGGCCCGCGAAGAGGGCGACCTCAAGGAGAACGGCGGCTACCACGCTGCGAAGGACGAGCAGGGCAAGATCGAGGCCCGGATCCGCCAGCTCAAGGAGCTGCTGAAGACCGCCGAGGTCGGCGAGGCGCCCGCGTCGAAGGGCATCGTCGAGTCTGGCACCGTCATCACCGCCGTGATCGCCGGCGACGAAGAGACGTTCCTCATCGGCAGCCGTGAGATCGCCGGTGATTCCGAGCTCGACGTGTGGAGCGAGCAGTCGCCGCTCGGCGCCGCCATCCTCGGCCTCAAGGTCGGCGAGAAGACGAGCTACACCGCGCCCAACGGTCGCGAGATCGCCGTGGAGATCACGAGCGTCGACACCTGGGGCGGCCAGTAGTCGCCCGCGACCGGTCCAGCGCGAAGAGCGGATGCCTCGGAGGCATCCGCTCTTCGCGTCTCGGCGGCGAGCAGCACCGGTTCAGGAGAAAGCCCGCTGTTCAGGACGAGACCACGAGGATCGTCCTGATTCCGCGCCGGTCTCCTGAGACGGCGGCTGCTCAGTCGTCGAGCACGACCGGTTCGTAGCCGGCACGGCGCAGGACTTCGACGACCTCGGCGCGATGCTCGGGCCCGCGCGTCTCGACCGAGATGTCGATCTCGACCTCGGAGATCTGCATGCCGCGGCCGTGGCGCGTGTGCAGCACCTCGACGACGTTCGCATGCGAACCCGCGAGCAGCTCGGCGACGCGCACGAGCTGGCCGGGCCGGTCGGGAAGGCCGACGCGGACCGTGAGGTAGCGGCCGGAGGCGGCGAGCCCGTGCGCGATGACGCGCTGCATGAGCAGCGGGTCGATGTTGCCGCCCGAGAGCACCGCGACCACCGGACCGTCGTTCGGCACGGCCCCCTTCATGATCGCGGCGACGGCGACGGCACCGGCGGGTTCGACGACGAGCTTCGCGCGCTCGAGCAGCACGAGCAGTGCGCGAGCGATGTCGTCCTCGGTGACGGTGACGACCTCGTCGACCGCGTCGCGGATGATCTCGAAGTTGAGTTCGCCGGGCCGGTAGACGGCGATGCCGTCGGCGATGGTCGGCACGACCGGCACCGTCTGCGGAGCCCCCGCCGCGAGCGAGGCGACGTACGGCGCCGCGTTCTCGGACTGGACGCCGATGATCCGGATGCTGCGCCCCTCCGCCGCGGCCCGCTGCTTGGCCGCACTCGCGATACCGGCGGCGAGGCCGCCGCCGCCGATCGGCACGACGATCGTCGTGGCGTCGGGCGCCTGGTCGAGGATCTCGAGCCCGAGGGTGCCCTGACCCGTGACGACGTCGACGTGGTCGAAGGGCGGGATCACGACCGCACCGGTCTCCGCCGCGAAGGCGGCTGCCGCTTCGAGCGTCTCGCCGACCGAGGCTCCCGCGAGCACGACGTCGGCGCCGTAGGCCTTCGTCGCCTCGAGCTTCGGCAGGGCGACGCCGACCGGCATGAAGATCGTGGCGCGGATGCCGAGCTCGCGTGCGGCGAATGCGACGCCTTGGGCGTGGTTGCCGGCCGAGGCGGCGACGACGCCGCGCGCTCGCTCCTCCGGCGTCAGCGAGGACATGCGGTGGTAGGCGCCGCGCAGCTTGTACGAACCCGTGCGCTGCAGGTTCTCGCACTTGAGGCGCACGGGCGCGCCGAGCACCCGCTCCAGGTAGCGGGAGGACTCCATCGGCGTCGTGCGGGCGACGCGGGCGACGATGTCACGGGCGGCCTCGAAGTCGGCGAGCGCGGGGCCGGCGATCGTGTGGTTCAACTCGTTCATTCTCCTCGCTGGAAGCCGGGACGCTGCGGGACGGTGCGCCACAGCGGCGAACGCACGGCGACGGTCGACGGCGGGGCGTCGTCCTTCCAGTCGCCGCTCGAGATGTACAGGATCATCACGTTGACGACCGCCGCGACCGGCACCGCGAAGAGCGCGCCAGGGATGCCCGCGAGGAACGACCCGGTCGCGACTGCGACGACGACGCCCAGCGGATGCACCTTGACCGCGGTGCCCATGATGAGCGGTTGCAGCACGTGCCCCTCGATCTGCTGCACGAGCAGCACGATGCCGAGCATGATCACGGCCGGCCAGAAGCCGCTGTACACGAGCGCGACGAACACCGCGAGTGCACCCGTGACGACGGCGCCGACGATCGGGATGAACGACCCGAGGAACACGAGGATGGCGATCGGGATGGCGAGCGGCAGCCCGAGGAAGAACGCACCGAGTCCGATGCCGATCGCGTCGATCGTCGCGACGAGGATCTGCACGCGGACGAAGTTCTGCAGCGTCTCCCAGCCGGCCTGGCCGGCACCGTCGACGGCGGTGCGTGCCCGTCGTGGGAAGATGCCGACGATCCAGTTCCAGATGCCACGGCCGTCGATCAGCATGAAGAGCGTGGCGAAGAGGGCGAGCAGCATGCCGGCGAGGAAATGACCGACCGTCGATCCGAGCGAGAGCGCCCCGCTCCAGATGATGCCCATGTCCTGCTGCACCGCGGTGACGGCCTGCTCGACCCAATCGTTGAGCTGCGCCTCGGTGATGTGCAGCGGACCGGCGAGGAGCCAGGCACGGAAATCGTCCCACGCGACGAGCGACTGGGCGGTGAGTTCGTCGGCCCCGCGCACGATCTGCCAGATGCCGAGCGTGAGCAGTCCGCCGACGACGGCGAGTGCGGAGAGCATCGCGACGGCGACCGCGAGCCACTTCGGCCAGCCGTGCCGCCGGAGGAACGCGGAGAAGGGCACGAGCAGGGCGCTGAGGAGCACCGCGACGAGGAGCGGGATCAGGATGAGCCGCAACTGGATGACGAGGAAGACGACGACCGCGAGCACCCCGGCGATCAGCAGCAGACGCCACGACCATGCACCGGCGAGGCGGACGCCGTAGGGCACGCTCGATTCGACATCACCGCTCGCGGGTTCGTGGACCTGCTTCGCCGCCGGCTCGGGCGCAGCACCGAAGCCGAACCATCGTCGTGCGCGTCGTCCGCCTCGTCCCGCCCCGCCCGAGTCCGCCATTCATCCAGTCTAGGCACGGCGTATGCGCACCTCGGCATGCCGTGCCCGGGGCGGGCGCCGCTCGCCGATGTCGGTGGCGGACGCTAGCGTCGGTGTCACCATGGTCGACGTCGTCAGTCCCGCCCTCGCCCGCCGCATCGCACTGGCCGCGCAGGGCTTCTCCCGCCCGCACCCCGAGGCCGCCGGCACCCGCGCCCTGAACGGCGTGGTCGACCGGCTCGGCCTGCTCCAGATCGACTCGGTCAACGTGTTCGAGCGCAGCCACTACCTACCGGCCTTCAGCCGGGTCGGCGACTACGACCGGTCGCTTCTCGATCGCATCACGTCTGGCCGTCGCGGGCGCATGGTCGAGTACTGGGCGCATCAGGCGGCGTACATCCCGCGCGAGCTGTGGCCGTTGTTCGAGTTCCGGCGCGACGAGTACCGACAGGCCGGCAACGACTGGGGCGGCTGGGTGGCCGACGAGCACGGGCTCGCCGGCTGGCTGCGCGCCGAGCTGACCGAGAAGGGTCCGCTCCGCGCGAGCGAGATCGAGCACGATGCGAACGTGCGGCGCGGCCCCTGGTGGGGCTGGTCCGACGTGAAGCGCACCCTCGAGATGATGTTCCGCACCGGCGACGTCGTCTGCGTCGACCGGCAGCGGTTCGAGCGCGTCTACGCCCTGCCCGAGCAGGCGCTGCCCGCCGAGCTGCTCGACGCGTCTCCGCCCGTCGACGAGGCCGTCCGCACGCTCGTCGCGCTCGCGGCCAGCGCCTACGGCATCGCCACCGAAGCCGATCTCGCGGACTACTGGCGCATGAAGCGGGCGCCGGTGCGCCAGGCGATCGCCGAGCTCGAGGCTGCCGGCGTGCTCCTCCCGGTCGAGGTACCCGGTTGGCGCACCGGCAGCCGGGCGACGCCGGCCTGGCTGCATCGCGATGCCCGGCGACCGCGCCGCATCGAGACCGTCGCGCTGTTGTCGCCGTTCGATCCGGTCGTGTGGTTCCGCCCACGCACCGAGCGTCTGTTCGACTTCCACTACCGCATCGAGATCTACACGCCAGAGCCCGACCGCCGGTTCGGCTACTACTCGCTGCCGTTGCTCATCGACGATCGCGTGGTCGGCCGGGTCGATCTCAAGAGCGACCGCAAGGCGGGCGTCCTGCGCGTGCAGTCCGCGTGGACCGAGCCCGATGCCCCGGCAGACACGGCGGCGCGGCTGGTGCCCGTGCTGCGCCGAGCGGCGGCCTGGCAGGATCTCGACGACGTGCTGGTCACCGGTCGTGGCGACCTCTCCCCCGCGCTCGCGGCCGAACTCGGGTCTGCTGCGCAGCTCGTCGAGGTCGGCTAGAAGCTGCCGCCCATCTCCTCGAGTCGCTTGACCCGATCGGCGATCGGCGGGTGGGTCGCGAAGAGTCGGCTCATGACGCCCGGCTTCAGCGGGTCGGCGATCCAGAGGTGCGCCATCGACGAGTTCTGCCGCTGCATCGGCCGGCCGTACGCCTCGAGCTTCTCGAGGGCCCGCGCGAGGGCGTCGGGATGCCGCGTGGTCATCGCCCCCGTCGCGTCGGCGAGGTACTCGCGCTGTCGGGAGACGGCGAGCTGCACGAGGCTCGCGACGAGCGGCGCGATGAGCATCGCAACGAGGCCGAACACCATGACGATCGGGTTCGAGTTGTTGTTGTTGCGACCGAAGAACGCCATGCGCACGAACATGTCGGAGATGAAGCCGACCGCGACCACGAGCCCGAACACGATCATCGACAGCCGGATGTCGTAGTTGCGCACGTGCCCGAGCTCATGCGCCATGACGCCCTCGAGCTCGGCGTCGTCCATGATCTCGAGGAGACCCGTCGTCGCCGCGACGACGGCGTGCTCGGGATCGCGGCCGGTCGCGAACGCGTTGGGCGCGGGGTCCGAGATCACGTAGACGCGCGGCATCGGCGTGCCCGTCGCGATCGAGAGGTTCTCGACCGTGCGCCAGAGGCGCGGGTGGTCGGCCTTCGACCGGACCTCGATCGCCCCCGACATCGAGAGCGCCTGGCGGTCGGCCGTGAAGTACTGGATGAGCGCGTACCCGGTCGCCACGACGAGCGTCACGACGACGATCGTGAGGTCCTGGTAGACGACCGCGGCCAGCCACCCCAGCCCGCCGATGATGGCGAGGAAGAACAGGATGATGAAGACGGTGTTGCGCTTGTTCCTGGCGATCGCGCGATACAAGGCCGGCCCTTAGAACTGGACGCGCGGAGGCTCGGCGATCGCCGCCGCCTCGGTGACCTCGAAGAAGTCGCGCTCGTGGAAGCCGAGGCCCCGAACGAACAGGGTGTTCGGGAACACCTTGATCTTCGTGTTCAGCTCGCGCACGCCGCCGTTGTAGAACCGGCGCGACGCCTGGATCTTGTCTTCGGTGTCGACGAGCTCGGCCTGCAGCTGCAGGAAGTTCTGGCTCGCCTGCAGCTGCGGGTACGCCTCGGCGACCGCGAAGATCGACTTCAGCGCCTGCTGCATGTGGTTCTCGGCGACGCCGGCCTCTGCGGGGCCCTGCGCCTGCAGGGTCTCGGCGCGTGCCTGCGTGACCGACTCGAACACGCCCTTCTCGTGCGCCGCGTAGCCCTTGACCGCCTCGATGAGGTTCGGGATCAGGTCGGCCCGGCGCTTGAGCTGCACGGTGATGTCGCTCCACGCCTCGTCGACGCGGACGTTGAGGGTGACGAGCGAGTTGTAGGTGGCCCAGAGGTAGATGCCGATGATCACCACGAGTGCGACGACGATGATGACGGGGATGAGCCATTCCATGGCACGGACTCCTAGCGCATTCGGCGGCAGAACTGGGGCGTGAACAATCCTACCGATCGGTCTCGTCGCGGAACGGCCTTCCCATGAGACTCGGAGGAACCCCGCGGCGGGCTCCGGGGCGGGGCACCGGAGAGGCACAGCGTGTGACGGAGCACCCCGAGCCGGCCCCCGGGGTTAGGCTCTGGGTGTGACGGAGCGCATCCCCCGACGGCGCCCGGGTCGCCCCCGCGGCGCGAAATCGGGTGACACCAGGGCGCGCATCCTCGCCGCCGCGACCGAGGAGTTCGGCGAGCGCGGCTACGAAGCGGCGTCGATGCGGGCGATCGCCCGTCGCGCCGGCGTCGATCCCGCGCTCGTGCACCACTACTTCGACGACAAGCAGCACCTCGTCACCGAGGTCGTCGAGGTGCCGCTGCAACCCGACCGCCTCGTCGCCGGCGCGCTCGACGGCCCGCTCGACGGCCTGGGCGACCGGCTCGTGCGCGCAGTGGTCACCGCGTGGGACTCGGCGACGGTGCGCCCGGCCGCGGTGGCCGCCCTGCGATCGGCGATCGGCCAGGGACCGGTGTCGCGGATGCTCCGCGAGTTCCTGCGACGCGAGATCATGCACCGCATCGCGGAGCACCTCGACGAACCCGACGCCGAGCTCCGCGCCGAACTCGCCGCGTCACAGCTCGTGGGCGTCATCATGGTGCGCTACGTGCTCGAGTTCGAGCCGGTCGCGTCGCTGCCGACCGACGAGCTCGTCGCCCGTGTCGGCCCGTCGGTGCAATGGCACCTGACCGGACGTCCTCCGGGGTCTTGACAGGGCACCCGCGCAGGCGAATTATTCAGCACATGGTGAATAGCTCGGATGCCTCGCCACCGCCCCCGCACCGGGGCGCCCACGCGATCGCGGGATCGGGGGCGGCGGTCGTCGCCGAGGACCTCCACGTCGTGCGCGGTGGTGCCGCGGTGCTCGACGGCCTGTCCCTCGCGGTGCCGAGCGGCATGATCGTGGGGCTGCTCGGCCCGAGCGGCAGTGGCAAGACGACGCTGATGCGCTCGATCGTGGGCGCACAGGTCGTGAAGTCGGGACGAATCGAGGTGCTCGGCCGCCCGGCCGGCAGTCGGGAACTGCGACGCCGGGTCGGCTACGTCACGCAGCAGGCGAGCGTCTACGACGACCTCACCGTGCGGCAGAACATCTCGTACTTCCGCCGGGTGCTCGGCGCGCCGGCGGGCGACGCCGACCGGGTCATCGACCGCACGGATCTGCGTCCGGTCGCCGATCGGCTCGTCGGCTCGCTGTCGGGCGGGCAGCGCGGCCGCGTCTCGCTCGCCGCCGCCCTGCTCGGCAGCCCCGAGCTGCTCGTGCTCGACGAGCCGACCGTCGGGCTCGACCCGGTACTCCGGGTCGACCTCTGGGGAATGTTCCGGAACCTCGCCGACGAGGGCACGACGCTCCTGGTCTCGAGCCATGTCATGGACGAGGCGAAGCGGTGCGACCGGCTGCTGCTGATGCGCGACGGCGCGCTGCTCGCCGACGACACGGTGCAGGGCGTGCTCGAGGTCACGGGCACCGACGACGTCGAGACGGCGTTCCTCCGGCTCATCGATCGAGGCGAGCCCGACCTGAGGTCGCTCGACGACGAGCAGAGCGGTGCGCACGGCCGGCACGAGGAGGAACCGCGATGACGCCCGCACGGACCCTCGCGACCACCGGCCGGGTGCTCGGTCAGATCCGGCACGATCACCGCACGATCGCGCTGCTGCTCGTCGTGCCCAGCCTGCTCATCGGCCTCGTCGCGTGGATCTTCGTCGACACCGACGTGTTCGCCGACATCGGCCCCGCGATGATCGCGCTGTTCCCGTTCATCGTGATGTTCCTCGTGACGAGCATCGCGACGCTGCGCGAGCGTCGCAGCGGCACGCTCGAGCGGCTGCTGGCGATGCCGCTCGGCAAGGGCGACTTCATCCTCGGCTACGCGCTCGCCTTCGGCCTGCTCGCCGTCGCGCAGACCGCGATCGTCGTGTCGTTCGCCGTCTGGGTGTGCGGTCTCGAGATCGAGGGGTCGATCTGGCTGCTGTTCGCGGTCGCGGTCGCCGACGCGCTGCTCGGCACCGCGCTCGGGCTGCTCGCGAGCGCGTTCGCGCGCACCGAGTTCCAGGTCGTGCAGTTCATGCCGCTCATCGTCTTCCCGCAGATCCTGCTCGGCGGCATATTCATCCCGCGCGACCAGCTTCCCGCAGGGCTCGAAGAGATCAGCGACTGGCTGCCGCTCAGCTACGCGATCGACGCACTCCAGGCGGTCGCCGCCGACAGTGAGTCGACCGAGTGGATCATGGTGAGGATCCTCGCGATCGCAGCATGGATCGTCGGCTCCATCGTGGTCGGCTCGATCACGCTGCGTCGACGAACGCCCTGACGCGGTTCTCACGCGCGTCTCCCCACTTTCGAGCGCGTCTCTCGACAACGACATCGCCGGGGGAGCATGATCGTCACACCGTTGTCCCTCGACCGGAAGTGAGCGATGCGCAAGAAACTGTTCGCGGCCCTCGCGGCCCTCGCCACCGTCTGCGGCCTCGCCGTCGGTGCCGCCCCCGCCCAAGCGTCGACCGGCGGCTCCGCCGACGGCGAGCTCCACCCCGATGTCGGGCTGATCGCGTTCTACGACAGCACCGGCCGCTACCGCTGCAGCGCGACGCTCGTGTCGCCGACGGTCGTCATCACGGCGGCGCACTGCACGCTCGGCACACTCGGCAAGACGCTCGTGACGTTCGACACCTTCCTCGACGACGCTCCTCCGAGTTTCCTCCCGACCGCCGCCGACCCGGCCGTGGGTTACACGGCCGACGAGCTCGCCGACGCGGGCTACCTCTCGGGCACGGCGTACACGCATCCGCAGTACTCCGACTTCACCGACACGAAGAACTGGAACGACGTGGGCGTGATCGTGCTCGACGAGCCGGTGGCCTCGCACGGCGACGGCTACCCGCAGATCGCGGAGACCGGCACGCTCGACGGCATCGCGCAGCGGGCACTGTCGAAGACGCTGTTCACGGCGGTCGGCTACGGCACCGAGGTGCGGCAGGAGGGCGACAACATGAAGCCCGAGCCCGAGAGCTACCCGATCCTGCGCCGGTACGTCGACATGCCCGGGCAGAAGCTCACGCCGCAGATCCTGCAGACCAACGGCAACGAGAAGGACCCGTGGGGCACGGGCGGCACCTGCTTCGGCGACTCGGGCGGGCCGGTCTTCCTCGACGGCGAGCTCGTCGCGGTGACGAGCTACGGCTACACCTCGAACTGCCGGTACCTCGGTGGCTACCAGCGCGTCGAGATCCCCGTCGTCGACGAGTGGCTCGCGGAGTTCGGTCTCTGACCGACGCTTCGACCGGTGAGGGCGGGTGCCGAACGGCACCCGCCCTCACTGCGTCGAGGATCAGGGGTTCGCCGCGTCCCGTCGTGCTGCGCCGGTCGGGCGGGTGCCGCCCGGTGTCGTGCCGAGCACCCGGTCGAGGTAGGGGTTCGCGAACCGCAGCTCGGGGTCGAGCTCGTCGCGAACCGCGAGGAAGTCGTCGAAGCGCGGGTACACCTCGCGCAGTGTCTCGGCGGTCTGCGTGTGCATCTTGCCCCAGTGCGGGCGTCCGCCGTGATCGCGCATGATCGCCTCGACGGCGGCGAAGTACTCGCGCTCGTCCTCGCGGAAGTAGCGGTGCACGGCGATGTAGCCAGACTCGCGCCCGTGGGCCGTCGAGAGCCAGTTCTCGTCGGCCGCGGCCGCGCGGACCTCGATCGGGAAGCTGATGCGCCAGCCCTTCCGCTCGATGAGCGCCCGCACCTCGCGGAGGGCGTCGGGCACGTCGGCGAGCGGGATCGCGTACTCCATCTCGCGGAAGCGCACGGTGCGGTTCGTGACGAACACCGAGGGCGAGAAGTCGGCGAAGTCCCGCCCGCTCTGCAGCCGCTCGACCTGGCGCGCGAAGAACGGGATGACGCCGGGCGCGGCCGTGCCGAGCGCGCAGACTCCGCGGAAGACGCCGTTCGCGAGCAGCTCGTCGTCGAGCCAGCGCGAGACGCGACCGAGCGGCTTCCGCGGGGCGTCGCCCGGGAGCCGCGTGTTCGTCTTGGTCATCGCGACCTCGGTGTGCGGATGCCAGTAGAACTCGAAGTGGTCGACGGCGCGCACGCGCTGCAGCCACCCGTCGAGCACGTCGGTGAGCGGCTCGGGCCGCTCGATCGCGTGCAGCACGAAGCGCGGCACGAGCTGCAGGGTCACCTCGACGAGCACGCCGAGGGCGCCGAGCCCGAGGCGCACCGCGGGCAGCAGCTCGGGATGCTCGGTCTCGCTCACGGTGACGAGCTCGCCCGTGCCGGTGACGAGCTTCGCGGCGACGATCTGCGTCGCGAGGCCGCCGAAGCCGAGCCCGGTGCCGTGGGTACCGGTCGACGTGGCACCGGCGATCGTCTGCTTGTCGATGTCGCCCATGTTGGCGAGTGCGAGGCCGTAGGGTGCGAGCAGCGCCGGCAGCCGGTGCAGCGGGGTTCCTGCGCCGAGCGTCACCCGTCCGGTCGCGACATCGGCGTCGATGACGCCCGAGAGGTCGGCGAGGTCGAGCTGCACACCGGGCGCGACCGCGATGCCGGTGAAGCTGTGCCCCGAGCCGACGGGCTTGATGCGCAGGCCCGCCGCAGCCGCGGCCTGCACGGCGCGCTGCACCGCCTCGGGCGAGTCGGGTCGTTCGACGCGCAGCGGCCGCACCGCCTCCGTCCGGCCCCAGTTGCGCCAGGTTGCTCCGGTCGCGGTCACAGGAACGCCATCCCTTCTCCCCGGTACGTCGGGATCATCGCCACGGTGTCGTCGCCGTCGACGACGGCGAACTCGTTCAGGTGCTCGGCGAGCTCGCCCGACTTGGTGTGCCGGAACCAGACGCGGTCGCCGACGGCGAGCGAGCGAGCGGCGCGGCCCGACACCGGGGTCTGCACCTCGCCCGCCATCTCGCGGGGCTCCATCACGAGCCCCTCCGGCCACACGATGCGCGGCAGCCGGTCGGCCGCGGGCGGCCCCGAGGCGATCCAGCCTCCGCCGAGGATCGTCGCGTGCTTCGCGCTCGGGCGTCGCACCACGTCGAGCGCGAAGGCGGCCGCCGGCGCCGGCGTGAAGTGCTCGTAGCCGTCGAAGAGGTGCCCGCCGAAGAGACCCGAGCCCGCGGCGATCTCGGTCACCGACGCATCGGCCGAGGTCCGCTCGAGCGAGCCCGTGCCGCCGCCGTTGACGAACTCGAGGTCGGCGACCTCGCGCACCGCCGCGACGGCGCGGGCGCGGCGCTCGAGGAGTTCGGGCATCGAGCGCGACTGCATCCAGCGGTTGACCGCTCCGTCGACGGGGCGCCCCTCTGGGCGGTTCACGACGCCTGCGATCTGCGCCTCGTACGACATCATGCCGACGAGCTCGAAGCCCGGCCGCTTCGCGATGTACGCGGCGAGCGCACCCGCGTCGGCGGGCTCGTGCACGGGCGACCGGCGCACGCCGAGGTGGCCGAGCACCGGGGCGTCCCAGGAGGCGTCGAGCTCGAGGCAGACCCGGATGCGCTCGCGCCGGCCGGGCGGCAGCACGGAGTCGACGAGGTCGAGCTGCGCCGGCGAGTCGACCATGAGCGTGACCCGCGCGGCGAAGTCGGGGTCGGTCGCGAGTCGCCTGATGCCGCCCCGCTCGGCGGTCGGGTAGCCGACCACGACGTCGTCCACGGTGTCCGCGAGCCAGAGCGCCTCGGCGAGCGTGTACGCGAGCACGCCCCGGTAACCGGGCATCGCGAGCAGGGCCTCGACGACGCCCCGCACGCGCACCGACTTCGACGCGACGCGGATCGGCGTGCCGTTGGCGCGCCGCAGCATGTCGAGGGCGTTGTGCCGCAGGGCGCCGAGGTGGAGCGCGCCGACGGGGGCGTCGAGATGGCGCGTCGCCTCGGTCAGCCGCGGCCAGTACTCCGCCGGACGGCGCCAGCTCGAGGCATCCGCGGCCGGGGTGCCGGTCTTGCGCAGGTCGAGGCCGGCCATCAGCGCACGCTCCGCACCCGCGCGACCGCGAACGCCCCGGCGGTCGAGAGCGCCGCACCGAGGAGGAAGACGAGCATGAACGAGCCGGAGACGACGACCGCGGCCGCACCGATCATGGGGGCGACCGCCTGCGGCACGGCCGAGGCGATGTTCATGATGCCGAGGTCCTTGCCTCGACTGGCGGCGTCGGGCAGCACCTGCGTCGCAAGGGCCTGGTCGACGGAGAGGAAGCAGCCGTACCCGAGGCCGAGCATGCCGGCGGCGACCATGGCGACCGTGAGATCGGGGAAGAGCGCGAGCAGCAGCGCGGCGACGCCCTGCAACGCCGAGGCGACGAACACGAACTGCTTGCGGCGTCCGAGACGGTCGGAGAGCCGGCCGCCCACGAGCGAGGCGAGGATCACGAACACCATGTAGACGAGCGTCAGCACGATGAGGTCGTCCTCGGCGTGCTGGTCGTTCAGCTGGAACATGAGGAAGTAGAGCAGCAGGCTCGTGCCGAGCGCGTTGCCGGTCGAGACCAGCACGCGACTGAGCAGCGTCCAGCCGAAGTCGGGGTGCTTCCGCGGGCTGATCCAGAACCCCGCGATGACGCTCCGGGGTGTCATCGGGGTGCGCAGGGCGCGCTCGAGCGGCTCGTCGTGCCGAGTCAGGAAGGGCACGGCGAGCACGACGAGCAGCACCGCGAGCAGCAGGTAGCCGAGTTCGGCGTCGGTCACGAGCTCGGTCACGAGGATGAGCCCGACGATGATGCCCACCGCCTGCGGCGCAGACATCCACCCCGAGACGAAGCCGCGTTGGTTGACCGGCACCTGGTCGGAGATCGTCGCGGTGAGCGCGGCGGTCATGATGCAGAACCCGACGGATGCCGCGACCCATGCCGCGCCGATGGCCCACATCTCGGTCTGCCAGCCGAGGAGCACGAGCGAGGCGGCGAAGACGAGCGCGCCGATGAGGATCCACGGCCGGCGACGGCCGAACCGGCTCGTCGTGCGGTCGGAGAGCGCGCCGGTCAGGGGGTAGGCGATGATCGTCGCGACCGCGGCGATCCCCGAGACCGTTCCGAACGCGACGACCGAGTCGACCCAGTGCTCGGGCTGCAGCTCGGCGTCGATCTGCGCGGGCAGCAGCAGCTGGACGGGGGTGAGCTGCGCCATCCAGATACCGAGCCAGACGGTCGCGAACGACGCGATCCAGCCGGCGCCGACGCGACGCGTGGGCTCGGCGAAGGCGGCGGGGGCCTCGGGGCCGGCCCCGCGGGGGGCGGCCGGGTCGATGCGGGTCATCGGGGGTCTGCCATTCTCGAGACGGCGTCGGCGGCGGCCGCCGCGACGCGGGCCGCGGCCGCGTCATCGCGGTCGACGAGCCAGGTGATGGTGAGGCCGTCGCTGAACGCGACGAGCACGCGGGCGACCTGGTCGACGGGCAGGCGCCACGTCGTGCCGGTGAGCTCGGCGGCGGCGGCGAGCGCCTCGACGAGGAGGTCGACGTAGCGCGCGTACTGCGCGATCGCGAGCGGGTGCCGCTCGGGCGAGCGGAGGGCGTACTGGGTGAGCTCGAGCATCGCCTGCTCGTGCTCGGGGTCCTCGCGCAGGTGCTCGAAGTATCGCAGCATGCCCGCTTCGAGGAGATCGCCCAGGCTCGCGCCCTGCTCGGCGGCAGCAGCGAGTTCGTCGACCGCGATGGCCTTCCGCTCCCGGGCGACCACGACGCCGATGAGCTCGTCGATGAGCTCGTCGCGTGATTCGAAGGCGTAGTGGAAGCTTGCGAGGCTCATGCCTGCCTCGGCGACGATCGCGCGGGTCGTCGCTTGCGCGAGCCCTTCGCGGGAGACCACGCGCAGCGCGGCCTCGGTGAGCGCTGCGCGGCGCTCGGCCGCCGACATCCGCGTCATCGCGTTCTCCTGCTCCTTCGCGGGGCACGGCGCGCAGCGATGCGCCGACCGTGACTGGGACAATTGACCCAGTTGCAACAGTATGCAGCATCGGGACAGAGATCGCCACGCCGGGCGCTACGCTCGCATCATGCGCCTCGGGGTTCTCGACGTCGGTTCGAATACCGTGCACCTGCTCGTGGTCGACGCCCACCCGGGCGCTCGGCCGATCCCGACCGCGTCGCACAAGTCGGTGCTCCGCCTGATGCGCTACCTCGAGCCAGATGGCGCGATCAGCGCCGAGGGCGTCGCGGCGATCCTCTCATCGGTCGGCGACGCCGCGAAGGCGGCGCGCGAGGCCGGCATCGACGAGTTGCTCGCCTTCGCGACCTCGGCGATCCGGGAGGCTGCGAACGGCGAACACGTGCTCGATCTCGTCGAGCGCGAGACGGGCGTGCGGCTCGCCGTGCTGAGCGGTGACGACGAGGCCCGCCTCACCTTCCTCGCGGTGCGGCGGTGGTTCGGCTGGTCGGCCGGCCGCATGCTGCTCTTCGACATCGGCGGCGGCTCGCTCGAGATCGCCCAGGGCAGCGACGAGGTGCCCGACGTGGCGCGATCGCTGCCGCTCGGCGCCGGGCGGTCGACCGTGGCCTTCCTGCCCGACGATCCGCCCTCGAGCGATCAGGTCGATCGACTGCGCGAGCACGCGCGCGCCGTGCTCGCGGGAGCGGTCGCCGACTTCGCGGGTCTCTCCTCCCCCGACCATGTCGTCGGCTCGTCGAAGACGATCCGCTCGCTCGCGCGCCTGGCCGGCTGGACGGAGGACGGCGTCGGTTCCGATGAGCGCAGCATCCTGCGGCGCAAGGGCCTCGACGACTGGATCCCCCGACTCGCCCGCATCCCCGCGGACGCACGTCCAGCACTGCCGGGCATCACGGCCGACCGCACGTTCCAGATCGTGGCGGGTGCGGTGGTGCTGTCCGAGGCGATGCGCGCCTTCGACGTCTCCGAGCTGGATGTCTCGCCCTGGGCCCTGCGCGAGGGCCTGATCCTGCGTCGACTCGACCTGATGGAGTGATCCGCGGCGACTGGCGGCGGCACACCACGCAGAACGGCGGCGGCCGCGCACCTTCGTGCCNACTCGACCTGATGGAGTGATCCGCGGCGACTGGCGGCGGCACACCACGCAGAACGGCGGCGGTCGCGCACCTTCGTGCTCGACCGCCGCCGTTTCGATCGTGTTCGTCAGCCGGCGAGCGCCTTGGCCTTCAGCTGGTCGTACTCGGCCTGGGAGATCGCACCCGAGTCGAGCAGGCCCTTGGCCTTCTCGATGTCGGCGGCCGCCGAGCTGCCGCCGGCCCCCGCGACGCTACGGATGTACGCGTTGGCCTGCGCCTGCGCGTCCGCCTGCTCCTGCATCCGACGCTCCGACATCGACCGGCCCCGTGCGATCAGGTAGATGAACGCGGCGAGGAACGGCAGGAACACCAGGAAGACGACCCAGAGCGCCTTCGCCCAGCCGTTGAGCGTGTGGTCGCGGAAGATGTCGATGATGATCGTGATGAAGATCCAGATGCACGCGATCATGATGTAGATCCAGAAAAGCCAGACGAGGAAGTCCCAGAAACTGTTCATTGGCGTGCCCTTTCGTCACTCCGCGAGACCGTCGCGCGCGAGGATGCCTCGAAGCTACTCCTGCCCCGACCGAGCGCGCATCATTCGATTCGAGTGACGCCGAGCGTGTCGTAGGTGGCGAGCGGCACGATGCCGGCCGCGGCAGCGGCCACCCGCTCGTCGCCGGCGACCAGGACGTCGGCCTGCAGCGTCGCGACCGCGAGGTACTCGGCGAGCGACGGATCTTCGAGGTCGAGCTGTCGTGCCAGCCGCCAGGCGGTCGCTCGTGAGACGCGATCGCCCAGGAGCCGCATGCGGAGCGAGGCGAGGCCCTCGAGAGCAGTGCGTGCGTCGCGCTCGTCGAGCCGGCCGTCGCGCACCTCGCGGTAGAGCAGCGACATCGCGTGGCTGCGGATGAGGGACGGTGCGACGAACGGGTGCGTCGCCTCGGCATTCCGCCCGTCGCGGATGAGACGCAGTGCCGTCACCGCATCGATCGCGTACCTGGTCGTCTCAGGGTCGCCCATGGCTCCAGTGAACCCCTCGCGACCGACATCGTCGAGCGCCGGTGACCGGCGCTCGTGTCGTCGTGCCCGTGCCCGGTGCCCCGCGCCCGTGCCCGGTGCCCCCACTGGGACTCGAACCCAGACTTGAGCTTGGGCCGAGGACCCAGCGCCGCCTGCCGCCGGTGCCGCAGGTGCCCCCACTGGGATTCGAACCCAGACTTGAGCGGGTTTAAGCCGCCTGCCTCTGCCGGTTGGGCTATGGGGGCGTTGTGCGCGCAGACGCAGAACGCGGCGCCGCCCCGAGGGGCGACGCCGCGTCACAGCATAGTCACGACCGTACCGCTACTTGGCGGCGACGGGCTCCTTCTCGGCCGACTTCGCCGGCTTGGCCTTCGCCGCGGCCTTCGCGTCGGCGGCCGGTGCAGGGGCCTCGGCGGCCGGCGGCTTCGGACGCGCGGCGAACGCCTCGAACTGTGCGCGCGGCTGCTGCAGTGCCGAGAGCGACACGATGTCGCGACCGAGCCAGAAGTTGTTCCACCAGCCCCAGAAGACGCGGAACTTGCGCTCCCAGCTGGGCATGGCCAGGCCGTGGTAGCCGCGGTGGGCGAACCATGCGAGCAAGCCCTTGATCGCGAGCTTGCCCGACTGGAACACACCCGAGCCGATGCCGAGGCCGGCGACGGCACCCAGGTTCTTGTGCACGTAGTTCTTGGGCTCTTCACCGCGCAGCACGGCGACGATGTTCTTCGCGAGCAGCTTGCCCTGGCGCACGGCGTGCTGCGCATTCGGCACGCAGTAGCCGCCGACGCCGCCGCCGGTGAGGTCGGGCACGGCCGAGATGTCGCCGGCCGCCCAGGCGTCAGCGACGATCTCGTCGTCGTCTTCGCCGCCGACCCGCAGGTCGGCGCGGGTCTTGATGCGGCCGCGCTCTTCGACGGGCAGGTCGCTCGAGCGGACGATGGCGGGGTTCGCCATCACGCCGGCGGTCCACACGATGAGGTCGCTCTCGAAGCTCTCGCCGGTCGACAGCTCGATCTTGCCGTCGACGGCGCTCGTGAGCTGCGTGTCGAGGTGGATCTCGGCGCCGCGCTGGGCGAGGTGCTTGATGACCCAGTGGCTCGTCGGCAGCGAGACCTCGGGCATGATGCGGCCCATCGCCTCGATGAGGTGGAAGTGCGTCTCGTCGAAGGTGAGCTGCGGGTAGTACTCGAGCAGTGCGCTCGCGAACGAGCGGAGCTCGGCGAACACCTCGATGCCGGCGAAGCCGCCGCCGACGACGACGAACGTGAGCAGGCGCTCGCGCTCGGGCCCGGGCGGGAGGTTCGAGGCCTTGTCGAAGTTCGTGAGCACGCGGTCGCGGATCGCGACGGCCTCTTCGACGGTCTTCAGGCCGATCGCGTTGTCGGCGATGCCGGGGATCGGGAAGGTGCGCGAGACGGCGCCGCCCGTGACGACGACGACGTCGTACTCGAACTCCCAGGGCTCACCGAGCTCGGGGGTGATGGTCGCCGTCTTCGACGCGTGGTCGATCTTGGTGACCTTCGCGGTGACGACGTTGGTCTTCTTGAGGTGGCGGCGGTGCGAGGTGACCGAGTGGCGCGCCTCGATCGACCCGGCTGCGACCTCGGGCAGGAAGGGCTGGTACGTCATGTACGGCAGCGGGTCGACGACCGTCACCTCGGCCTCGCCGGGACGCAGCCACTTCTCGAGCTTCCACGCCGTGTAGAACCCCGCATAGCCACCGCCGACGATGAGAATCTTGGGCACGGTGAATGGACTCCTCAGTATCTGGTGGATGCGACCCGGTGCGCGCGATCAGTGGTCGCGCGTGCGTACCGCTCGCCTGGTGTGCCGAATGGCGCCGATGCCCAACAGCGCTGCTAGCGTACCAAATCCTGCGACCAACGAGAGCGGCACGGTGATGTAGGCGAGCGTCCACGGCGTCGGCAGCATGGTCGCCGTGCCCTCGTCGGCGGGCGGCGGCGGGTCGGCGATCGGTACGATCTGCTGTTCGGTCGCCTCGGGGGTCGGCGTCGTCGACGTGGCTCGGCGGTGGATGGTGATCCACTCCTCGAGGCTGCCGAGCGGGTTCGCGTCGACCGGCTCGACGTCGGCCTCGAGCGCTGCGACGGGATCGATGAGCCCGTGGCCGTACAGCGGGCTGGGCACCTCGTGCCCGTCGGGGTCGGCGGTCTGGATGACGCGGTTGATCACGTTGGCCGCATCGAGGTCGGGGTACTCGGCGCGGACGAGTGCGACGAGCCCCGAGACGAGGGGCGCCGCGCCGCTCGTGCCGCTCCAGATCGCGACGCGACCGTCGGGCCGCACGCCGACGAGGTCTTCGCTCGGTGCGGCGACCCCGAGCGTGATGCCCTGGGAGCTCGCGTCGAGGCTCGCGTTCTTCTCCTTGTCGACGCCCGCGACCGCGAGGACGCCGGGGATGGTCGCCGGCGCACCGACCTCGGTCGTGCCGTTCCCGCGGTTGCCGGCCGCGGCGACGACGACGACGTCGTGCTCGAAGGCGTAGGTGAACGCGTCGTCCCAGCTCTCGGGCCAGTCGCGGGTGTTGCGGGTGAGCGACATGTTGATGACGTCGGCCCCGTTGTCGACGGCCCACTTGACGCCCTCGGCGATCTGCTCGTCGTTCGACTTCGCGGCCCCCGTGTCCTGGCCGAACGCGACCGACACCGTCAACAGGTCGGCCTCGGGCGCGACGCCGATCACGCCGTTGCCCTCGCCCGTGCCGCGGCCGGCGAGGAGGGAGGCGACCATCGTGCCGTGGGCGCTCTCGTCGGGGTCGCCGACCGGCGTCTGGCCGTCGGGACTGCCGAGGCCCGAGACATCCGTGCCGCCCTTGACGACGCCCCGGAGCTCGGTGACGTTGCCGTTCACTCCCGTGTCGATGATCGCGACCGTGACGCCCTTGCCCTGCGTCGTCGACCAGGCCGTCGTGAAGCCGTAGTCGCCGAGCCAGTACTCGTAGTCGCGCACGGTGTCGGCATGCGCGGGTGCCGCGCCGCCGAGCGCGACGGCGACGGCCGCGACGACGGCGACCGCCGACGTCGCGGCGGTCGCACGCGCGCGCGCGATGCGGTTCGGGCGGGTCATGCCTCGTCGACTCCGTAGTCGGGGCACTTGCAGACGTCGGGCGACCAGCTCGACCGGGCGAGCGCGAGGTCGCCGATCGGGTTGGCGCCGGGGCCGGCGGCGAGCGCATGGGCCGCGAGCGCGTGCAGGCACTTCACGCGGGTCGGCATGCCGCCGGCGGAGATGCCGGCGATCTCGGGGACGTCGCCGAAACCCTCGCGGTCGGCGAGGTAGTCGCGGTGGGCCTGCTCGTAGCCGGCGCGCACCTCGGCGTCGTTCGCGAGCAGCTCGCTGAACTCGACCATGAGCTGGCCGGCCTCGAGGAACGACATCGCGGCCGTCGCGGCCGGGTGCGACAGGTAGTAGAACGTCGGGAACGGCGTGCCGTCGGCCAGGCGCGGCGCCGTCGCGACCACGGTCGGATTGCCGCAGACGCAGCGGGCGGCGATGCCGACGACATTGCGCGCCGGACGGCCGAGCTGCGCGGAGACGACGGCGAGATCGCGCTCGGTGACGGGTTCGAAGGGCGGGCGGGTCATCGGCCGTCCTCCGTCGCGGGTGCACCGGTCGGCGCCGTCGTCGCGGGGGCGTCGCTCGCCGGCGCGTCGGTCGCGCCGGCTTCGGGCGCGAGCCCCGCGGTCATCACGGAGTCGAGCAGGGTGCGCATCCAGTCGCCCTTCGATTCGGTCACTTCGGCTGAGACGGCCGTCGTCTCGTCGGTCTTCGCGGCCGCGTCGCGGTCGTCGATGACGAGGTAGCTCACCTCGCCCGGCATCACGTAGTAGAGCCGTTCACGCGCCTGCGTGACGATGAACGTCTCGTCGTTCCATCGCTCGCGCTCGTCGCGGAGCCGCTGCACCTCCTCCTCCTGCGCGGAGACGGCGGCCTTGAGCTCTGCGAGCTGCGCACGCTGCTGGGCGAACGCCGCGATCGTCGGCGCGAGCACCACGACCGCGAGCACGAGTATGCCCAACATGATCAGCGAGAAACCTGAGAATCGGATGCCGCTGAGCCATCCGGCTCGCGTCGCCGACGCAGCACCGGCGCCGGCGGAGGCGGTGGAGCGGGGCTTGGCGCCCCTCGGCTTCGCACTCGAGGACGAGGCGTGCGTGCTCGTCTTCGACGGCTTCGCGGTCGACGACGATTTGGCGGACCGGGAGGAATTCGCGCTCGACCGGGCGCGCTTCGCCTCGCCCGCGTCGGACGCCGGGCCCTTCGCCGACGACGCCGGCTCCGAGGCATCCGCCCTCGGCTTCGACCTCGGCACGCGCGAGCCGGCAGGGTTCGCGGGCCTGCGGGGGGTGCGGGACGACTCGCCGTTCATCGCCCTCCTCATGACGGCCCGGAATGGGACGACGGGGGCGGCCACCCGGCCGCCCTCGTCGCGATGTCGCTACGCGATCACGCCGTGAAGCGCGGGAACGCCGTGCGGCCGGCGTACACCGCGGCCTCACCGAGCTCTTCTTCGATCCTCAGAAGCTGATTGTACTTCGCCACGCGCTCGCTCCTCGCGGGCGCGCCCGTCTTGATCTGACCCGCGTTCGTGGCGACCGCGAGGTCGGCGATCGTCGTGTCCTCGGTCTCGCCCGAACGGTGCGAGAGCACCGCGGTGTAGCCCGAGCGCTGCGCGAGCGACACGGCGTCGAGGGTCTCGGTCAGCGTGCCGATCTGGTTGACCTTGACGAGGATCGAGTTGCCCGCGTGCTTGCCGATGCCGTCGGCGAGGCGCTTCGGGTTCGTGACGAACAGGTCGTCGCCCACGAGCTGCAGCTTGCCGCCGAGCTCGGCGGTGAGGGCGGTCCAGCCCTCCCAGTCGTCCTCGGCGAGCGGGTCTTCGATCGACACGAGCGGGTACGCGGCGGCGAGCTCGGCGTAGTAGGCGCTCATCTCGGCCGACGTGCGGTCCTTGCCCTCGAAACGGTAGGCGCCGTTCTCGAAGAACTCGGTCGACGCGACGTCGAGGCCGAGCGCGATGTCGGTGCCGAGCGTAAAGCCGGCCTTGCCGATCGCCTCCGAGATGAAGTCGAGCGCGTCGCGGTTCGACGCGAAGTCGGGCGCGAAGCCGCCCTCGTCGCCGAGGCCGGTCGAGAGGCCCTTGGCCTTCAGCAGGCCCTTGAGCGCGTGGTAGGTCTCGACGCCCCAGCGCAGGCCCTCGGAGAAGGTCGGCGCACCGACCGGGAGGATCATGAACTCCTGGATGTCGACGCCGGTGTCGGCATGCGCACCGCCGTTGATGATGTTCATCATCGGCACGGGCAGCACGTGCGCGTTCGGGCCGCCGAGGTAGCGGAACAGCGGCAGGTCGGCCGAGTCGGCGGCGGCCTTCGACACGGCGAGCGAGACGCCGAGGATGGCGTTCGCGCCGAGGCGGCTCTTGTTGTCGGTGCCGTCGGCCTCGATCAGGGCGGCGTCGACGAGGCGCTGGTCGCTCGCGTCGAGGTCTTCGATGGCCGGGCCGAGCTCGTCGAGCACGGCGTCGACGGCCTTCTGCACGCCCTTGCCGAGGTAGCGGTCGGCGTCGCCGTCGCGCAGCTCGTACGCCTCGAAGGCACCGGTCGAGGCGCCCGAGGGCACCGCGGCGCGGGCGAGGGTGCCGTCGTCGAGCAACACCTCGACCTCGACGGTCGGGTTGCCGCGCGAATCGAGAATCTCGCGCGCACCTACAGCTTCGATGAATGCCACAGTGGACTCCTCTGTGATGGGGGTGACTGGTGGACGACGCCGTCGTGATCCGCGCCCAAGTCTAGAGGTCGAGGATGTCTCGTGCTCGCCGCGTGACTCCCCGCGGCCGCCCTACGCCGTGAGCTCGCGGAACTCGAGCGACGCCGCGCCGTTCGCCTCGGCGTTCACGGTCGCGAACGCGTCGAACCCGTCGGCGGTGACGCGGTCGAGCAGGGCGCGCAGGTTCTTCACGCGACGCTCGAGGCGCACCCGCGACCCGGAGGCCACGAGTTCGGCCTTGATCGCGAGGAGGCGCTCGGCGGGGACGTCCCCGTCGTGCACGAGCACGACCGCACGGGGGCGCGCGTCGTCGCGCACCTCGAGCAGGTCGACGATGCGCTCGAAGCCGATGGAGAAGCCGCACGCCGGCACCTCCTGGCCGAGGAACCGCCCGATCATGTGGTCGTAGCGGCCTCCGCCGCCGAGCGAGTAGCCGAGCTCGGGGTGCGCGATCTCGAAGATCGTGCCGGTGTAGTAGCCCATGCCGCGCACGAGGGTCGGGTCGAACTCGATCGCCGCTTCGGGCATCGCGTCGCGGAGGGCGAGCAGGTCGGCGTACGCGGCGCCGTCGAGCCATGCGGGCGGGGGCACGACGCCGTCGGCCAGGTGCCAGTCGGCGCTCGTGAGCCCCTCGAGGGCCGTCGCGACGTCGGCGTCGGCCGTGACCGCACCGAGCTCGGCGAGCTCGTTCGCCACTCCCCCGACCCCGATCTTGTCGAGCTTGTCGATCGTGATGAGCGCACGCTCGCGCAGGTCGTCGGGCACGCCCCACGACGCGAGGATGCCCTGCAGGATGCGCCGGTCGTTGATGCGGATCGTGCAGCCGGCGAGCCCGAGCGCGTCGAGCGTCGCGACGGTCGCGGTCAGCAGCTCGAGCTCGGCGAGCGGGGTCGCGTCGCCGATGACGTCGATGTCGCACTGCACGAACTGGCGGTAGCGCCCCTTCTGCGGGCGCTCGGCACGCCAGACGGGCGCGATCTGGATCGAGCGGAACACGGGCGGCAGCGCCGCGCGGTGGGTCGCGTAGAACCGCGCGAGCGGCACGGTCAGGTCGTAGCGCAGGCCGAGGTCGGCCAGTGCGAGGGCGTCGCCGGATGCCGCGGCCGAGGCGAGGTCGTCGGGGGTGAGCCCGCGCTTCATGACGGCGAAGGCGAGCTTCTCGTTGTCGCCGCCGAGTCCGGCGTGCAGGCGTGACGAGTCCTCCATGACCGGCGTCTCGATCTCGTCGAAGCCGTGCGCCGCGTAGACGCCGCGGATCACGCCGAGGGCGTGCTCGCGTCGGGCCTTCTCGGCGGGGAGGAAGTCGCGCATGCCGCGCGGGGGCGTCACGTTCTGGGCCATGCGCCCCATTCTTCCAGTCGCGGGCGACCGGGTCGTGCCCGCTCTCGTTCGCAACGGCTTCGCAACGCCTCCGGCGCCGCCCTCGCGCACGGGCCGCACCCCGCCCTACACTCGACCGGACGACGCTCGGCCGACCACCGCGGCGCCGGAGGGGGGATCCGCATGTCGGGCATCACGGTCGAGGGCGTCGCCCGGTCGTTCGGCGACGTGCACGCCGTGCGGCACGCGAGCTTCGAGGTCGCGCAGGGCTCGGTCGCCGGGTTGATCGGGCCGAACGGCGCGGGCAAGACGACGCTGCTGCTCATGCTCGCGACCCTGCTGGTCCCCGACTCGGGCAGCATCCGGGTCGCGGGCTACGATCCCGTCACCGAGCCGCACCAGGTGCGACGGCGCATGGGCTGGATGCCCGACGCGCTGGGCTCGTGGCCGTCGCTCGACGTGAGGACCGCACTCACGACGAGCGGCCGGATGTACGGGATGGAGTTCGACGAGGCATCCCGCCGCGCCGACGAGCTCATCGGGCTCGTCGGGCTGACGCCGCTCGCCGACCAGCCGACCCGGGTGCTCTCCCGCGGCCAGAAGCAGCGCTTGAGCCTCGCGCGCGCCCTCGTGCACGACCCCGAGGTGCTGCTGCTCGACGAGCCGGCCTCGGGACTCGACCCCGCCGCCCGCACCGAGCTGCGCGAGCTCGTTCGACGCCTCGCGCACGAGGGCAAGACCGTGATCGTCTCGAGCCACGTGCTCGCCGAGCTCGAGGAGATGGCCGACACGGCGGTCTACCTCGCAGCCGGCGAGACCGCCGCACCCGACGAGGTCGCGCGGGCCGGCCGCACGGCGCGCGACTGGCGCGTCCGCTCGCTCGACCCCGACCGCCTCGCCGCGGTGCTCGGCGCCGCCGGCTACGGCGAGGTCTCCGTGGTCGACCGGTTCGGCGCCGTCGTGCCGTTCGCGAGCGAGGCCGACGCCGCTCAGATGCTCGCCCACCTCGTCGGCTCGGGGGTGCCGATCTCGTCGTTCGCCCCTGCGGTCGGCGACCTCGAACACGTCTTCCACGACCTCAACCGATCGGACGGCGACGCATGAACGGGTTCCTGCGGGGCATGTGGCTGATCGTCACGCTCGACCTGAAGCAGCGTGTGCGCGGCATCGCCTGGTACGTGCTGCTCGGCGTCTTCGTCGTGCTCGTGACGGCCGTCACCGCCCTCGTCGTGATCGCGACGAACGCGTGGGACTCCGGCGGCGGCGGCGTCTTCTCGACGATCGTCTTCTTCGTGCTGCTGCTCGGCACGCTCGTCTCCCCCGCGCTCAGCGGCAACGCGATCAACGGCGAGCGCGAGGCGGGCACGCTCGCGACGACGCAGGTCACGCTCGTCACGACGGCGCAGCTCGTGATCGGCAAGTGGGTGGCGGCCTGGCTGACGGCGCTCGCGTTCCTCGCCGCATCGCTGCCGTTCCTCGCGTTCGGCATCGTGCTCGGCGAGGTCTCGCCGGCCACCGTGATCACCACGGTGCTCGTGCTCGCGGTCGAGCTCGGCATCATCGCCGCGATCGGCGTCGGCCTCTCGGGCCTCGTCACGCGCCCGCTGTTCTCCGTCGTCGTCACCTACCTCGTCGTCGCGGCCCTGTCGGTCGGCACGCTCATCGCGTTCGGCCTCGGCGGGGCGGCGGTGCAGACGACCGTGAAGCAGACGATCATCGGCGTCGACTACCAGCAGCTCGACGAGAACGGGCTCGCCCCCGGCGGCGGGGAGGTGCCCTGCCTGCCGCCGAACACCTGGGAGCAGCAGACCCCCAGGTTCGACCTCGTCTGGGGGTTCCTCGCGGCCAACCCGTACGTCGTCGTCGCCGACGCCGCGCCCGGCTCGTTCGACGAGGACGGCAACCCGACCGACCTGTTCGGCTGGATCGCGGTCGGCGTGCGGCAGGCTCAGCAGGCGCCCGAGACCGAGGTCGTCATCGACGAGTGCAGCGAGTACTCGTCCAAGGGCTACGCGCCCTACGACTCCCCGACCCCTCGGGAGATCTACGACGGCTCGGTGCCCTCGTGGTTCGTCGGGCTCACGATCCACCTGCTGCTCGGCGCGGGCGCCCTCGCCTGGGCGTGGAGGCGCACGGAGGTGCCCGCGAAGCGCCTCGCCGCGGGAAGCCGCATCGCGTGACCCGCGCCGAGCGGGTGCTCGTCGTCGGCGCGACCGGCGTGCTCGGCGCGCCCGCGGTGCGCGCGCTCGTCGCGGAGGGGCGCACGGTGTTCGGCACGAGTCGAAGCCCCGAGCGCCTCCCCGTGATCGAGGCCGCCGGGGCGACGGGGCTCCTGCTGGACGTGCTCGACCGCGAGTCGGTCGACCGTGCCGTCGCTGCGGCCCGCCCGACCGCCATCGTCTTCCTCGCGACCGATCTCGCCGCGCTCGACTACGCGGCCAACGCGCGCCTGCGGATGGAGGGCGCGCCCGCGCTCGTCGATTCCGCCCGCGCGGCCGGCGTCGGACGGGTGATCGCCGAGGGAATCTCCTGGGCCCCGGACGACGCGCCCGTCGCAGCACTCGAACGCGCCGTCGCCTCGCATCCGCACGGCATCGTGCTGCGGCTCGGGCTCCTGTACGGGCCGCGGACCTGGTACGCCGCCGACGGCGCCTTCACCGCGAAGGCGGGCGAGGGGCGCGTCGACGCGATCGCCGAGACCACGAACTGGCTCCACGTCGACGACGCGGTGTCGGCAGTCGTCGCGGCGCTCGACTGGCCCGCCGGCATCGTCGACGTGGTCGACGACGAACCCGCGCCGCTCGACGACTGGGCGGGCGTGCTCGCGGCCCGCGCCGGCTTCTCCGGCCGGCCGGCGACGAGCGCGCGCGGGCCCGCGCGGGTGGCGGATGCCTCGACCGCGAAGTCGCTCGGCTGGTGGCCGGCTCGTCCCTCGTGGCGCGACGGGCTCGGCTTCGGCTGATCGTCCGGCCAGGTGCTGCACGGCAGTCGGCGCGATCGACGATCCCGCCCGTGCGATTCGCCGTGCCGCTCAGCCGCCCGCGGCGGCGCCTCCCGGCGCCTCCGACCGGTCCTCTGCCGCGTCCGCCCGCTCAGCGCGTCGCACCTCGTCCTCGAACGCGCGCACGGCCCCGCGCAGCGCCCGCTCGGCGTCGAGGCCCTGCGCACGCGCCGACGCGACGAGACCGAAGAGCAGCCGCCCGAGCTCGCGCTCGGTCGCCGGTGCGACGGGCGCCGGGATCGAGGCATCCGCGACCGCCGCGGCGGTGACGCCCGCCTTCTCGGCCTTCCCGAGCATCTTCTGCGCGAGCGCCAGCGCGGGCATGCCGCGCGGCACGCCGTCGAGCACGCTCGTGCGGTGCGGCTTCTCGTCGGCCTTCAGGTCTTCCCAGAACGCGACGACGTCGTCGGCCGTCTCGGCCTCGCGGTCGCCGAACACGTGGGGGTGCCGCGACACCATCTTGGCCGTCATATGGCGTGCGACGTCGTCGATGTCGAACCGCTCGCCGTCGGTGTGCGCTGCGATGTCGGCGTGGAAGAGCACCTGGTAGAGCACGTCGCCGAGCTCCTCGATCATCTCGGCGCGGTCGCCCGCCTCGATGGCGTCGATGAGCTCCCAGCATTCCTCGACGAGGTACTGCACGAGCGACTCATGGGTCTGGTCGGCGTCCCACGGGCAACCGCCCGGGGCGCGCAGCAGCGCGACGGTGGCGATGAGTTCGTCGAGACCGGCGTGGGCTTGGCTCATACCGGCAGCCTATGCCGGGCGGGCCCGGTCGGCCCCGTTCGCGGGCGTGCCCCGCCCGCCCGTGCCCGCCCGCCCGGGTCAGTGCACGAACGCGAGCAGCAGCGCGACCGCGATGAAGAGGCCGCCGAACACGAGGTTGAGCGTGCGCTGGCCGCGCGCGGTGCGGGTGAACCGGCGGAACCCGTGCGCGGCGGCGGCGAAGAACCCCCACATGACGGCGATGTCGACGGTGATCACCGTCACGGTCACGATGAGGTACTGCACCCAGAGCGGCTCCCCCGGGCGGATGAACTGCGGCAGGAACGCCAGGAAGAACACGATGGCCTTCGGGTTCAGGAGGTTCACCCAGAGCCCTCGGCGGAACATCGACCAGCGGCTCTCGGATGTCGCGGCGAGCGCGCGGCCCGAGGCATCCGTCTCGTCGTCGTCATCGGCCGGGAGCGTCGGCTTCGCGAGCATCTGCCGGATGCCGAGGTAGACGAGGTACGCGGCGCCGGCGTACCGGATCACGTTGAACGCGAACTCCGACGAGGCGACGAGCACGCCGACGCCGAGCGCCACGATCGCGATGTGGATGACGAGGGCCGCCTGCTGGCCGAGGATGCCCCAGATCGACCGGCGGAAGCCGTGGTTGAGCGAGTTGCCCATCGTGTTGATGGCGCCCGCGCCGGGGGTGAAGCTGATCACGAGGCACGCGACGAGCAGCGTGATCCAGAGCGAGAAGGGCATCCCGTCAGCCTAGGCGGCGGCCGCCGCGCCCTCGTCGCCGCCGGGCGACCGCGGTGCGGCGCCGCGGTCGCGGGCGGCCCGCCGATAGGATCGACGCGGAGAGCCGGGAAGTCTGGTCGGCAGCACACGTACGTCGTACCCCGAAGGATCCGCATGAACGTCCTCCGCTCCGAACGCTGGGCCGCCGCCCTGCTGCTCATCGCCGCCGCACTCGGCCTCATCATCGCCAACACGCCCGTCGGCCCCTCGCTGATCGAGCTCAAGACCGAGCACCTCGATCTGCCGTGGCTCGGGCTCGACCTGTCGCTCGGGCATTGGATCAGCGACGGGCTGCTCGCGATCTTCTTCTTCATCGTCGCCGTCGAGCTCAAGCGCGAGCTCGTGATCGGCGAGCTGAACTCGCTGTCGAAGGCGCTGCTGCCGGCGATCGCGGCGGTCGGCGGCGTGATCGTTCCGGCGCTCATCTACGTCGGGTTCACGGCCGGCACCGACACGGTCGACGGCTGGCCGATCCCGACGGCGACCGACATCGCCTTCGCGCTCGGCGTGCTCGCGGTGTTCGGCACGTGGATCCCGACGCGCGTGCGCGTGTTCCTGCTCGCCCTCGCGGTGCTCGACGACCTCATCGCGATCCTCATCATCGCGTTCTTCTTCACGAGCGACGCCGACCTCGCGGCGCTCGGCTTCGCGGGCATCGCGATCGCGCTGTTCGGCGCCGTGAGCCGGCTCATGAAGCCGCGCTCGTCGTACATCCTCGCCCGCCGCCCGCAGTGGCCGATCGTGCTGCTGCTCATCGTGCTCGGCGTCGTCGCCTGGTACTTCGTCTACCAGTCGGGCGTGCACGCGACGATCGCGGGCGTCGCGCTCGGCCTCGTGATGAGCCGTCGCCCCGGCGGTCGCGCCGCGCACGCGCTCGAGCCGTGGTCCAACGGCGTGATCCTGCCGCTGTTCGCCCTGTCCGCGGCGATGGTGGCGATCCCGCAGGTGCGGCCGAGCGAGCTGGATCCCGCGTTCTGGGGCATCCTCGTGGCACTGCCCGTCGGCAAGGTCATCGGCATCACGCTGATCGGCGGACTCGGCGGACTCGTCGCGCGACGCCGGCCCGGCGCGACGCCGCTGACCGTCGTCGACCTGCTCGTCGTCGGCGCCCTGGGCGGCGTGGGCTTCACCGTGTCGCTGCTCATGAACGAACTCGCGTTCGCCGGCATGCCCGCGGTCGCCGACGAGGGCACCCTCGCCGTGCTGCTCGGTTCGGGCGTCGCGATCGTCGGCTCGGCGATCGCCGTCTCGCTGCGGTCGGCCTGGTATCGGCGTCACGGCGCGAAGTCGGGAGTCGGAGGGGCGTTCGCGCACTGACCGGGCCGGCGCCGTGCTGCGCGCAGCGCTCAGGCCGCGACGGGCGCCGGCTCGAAGATGTTCGCGATGAGCCGCGACACCCACTCGATGAGGTCGGCGTCGCCCGGCGGTTCGCCGCCGGGGGTCGGCCACGGCACGAGGATCACGTCGTTCTGCGCGAAGTGCTTCGCCCCCGGGTACATGCGCTCGAGCCGCACCCGACGCGAGTCGGGGATCTGCGCCGGCCCGATGCGCAGCTTCGAGCCCGTCGCGATGACCTCGCCGAGCCCCGCGAGCTGCGCCTGGCGCCGCAGCCGCGAGACGGCGACGAGATGCTCGACCGACTCGGGCGGCGTGCCGTAGCGGTCGACGAGCTCTTCGACCACCTGGTCGATCTGCCCGTCCTTCGAGGCCGGGCCGCTCGCCGCCGACAGCTTCTGGTACGCCTCGAGGCGCAGCCGCTCGCTGTCGACGTACTCGTCGGGGATGTGCGCGTCGACCGGCAGCTCGAGCCGGAGCTCGGTCTGGCCCTCGGCCACGTCGCCCCGGAAGGCCGAGACCGCTTCGCCGATCATGCGCAGGTAGAGGTCGAAGCCGACACCCGCGATGTGCCCGGCCTGCTCGGCGCCGAGCAGGTTGCCCGCACCGCGGATCTCGAGGTCTTTCAGGGCGACCTGCATGCCGCTGCCGAGCTCGTTGTTCGCCGCGATCGTCGAGAGCCGGTCGTGCGCGGTCTCGGAGAGGGGCTTGGCCGGGTCGTAGAGGAAGTACGCGTACGCCCGCTCGCGGCCGCGGCCGACGCGACCGCGCAACTGGTGCAGCTGCGAGAGGCCGTACTTGTCGGCCCGGTCGATGATGATCGTGTTCGCGTTCGCGATGTCGAGGCCGGTCTCGATGATCGTCGTCGAGACGAGCACGTCGAACTTGCGCTCCCAGAAGTCGCTCACGATCTGGTCGAGCGAGTGCTCGTTGAGCTGTCCGTGGGCGACCGCGATGCGCGCCTCGGGCACGAGCTCGGCGAGCTGCGCCGCGACCCGGTTGATCGACGAGACCCGGTTGTGCACGAAGAACACCTGGCCCTCGCGCAGCATCTCGCGGCGGATGGCGGCGGCGACCTGCTGCTCGGAGTACGGCCCGACGAACGTGAGGATCGGGTGGCGGTCTTCGGGCGGGGTCGCGAGGGTGGACATCTCGCGGATGCCGGTGACCGCCATCTCGAGCGAGCGCGGGATCGGGGTCGCGCTCATCGCGAGGATGTCGACGTTCGTCTTGAGCTTCTTCAGCGTGTCCTTGTGCTCGACGCCGAACCGCTGCTCCTCGTCGATGATCAGGAGGCCGAGGTCTTTGAAGGACACCTTCTCGGTGAGGATGCGGTGCGTGCCGATCACCAGGTCGACGGTGCCGTCGGCGAGCCCGGCGACCGTCTCGCGCGCCTCCTTGTCGGTCTGGAACCGGCTGAGCGCGCGCACGTGCACGGGGAAGCCCGCGTAGCGTTCGTTGAACGTCTCGAGGTGCTGCTTCACGAGCAGCGTCGTCGGCACGAGCATCGCGACCTGCTTGCCGTCTTGGATGGCCTTGAACGCCGCGCGCACGGCGACCTCGGTCTTGCCGAAGCCGACGTCGCCGGCCAGCAGCCGGTCCATCGGGATCGGCCGCTCCATGTCGGCCTTCACCTCGTCGATCGTCTGCAGCTGGTCGTGCGTCTCGGCGTACGGGAACGCCTCTTCGAGCTCGTGCTGCCACGGGGTGTCGGGCCCGAACGCGTGCCCCTTCGCGGCCATGCGCGCCGAGTACAGCTTCACCAGCTCGACCGCGATGTCGCGCACCGCCTTGCGGGCGCGGCTCTTCGCCTGCGACCAGTCGCTGCCGCCCATCTTCGAGAGCGACGGCGCCTCGCCGCCGACGTAGCGCGACAGCAGGTCGAGCTGGTCCATCGGCACGAACAGCCGGTCGCCCGGCTGCCCGCGCTTCGACGACGCGTACTCGAGCACGAGGTACTCGCGCACGGTCGTCGGCTGCCCGGCGATGCCCGCGGTGCGGCTCGGGCCCTTCGGCCTCGTGCCGGTCGCGACCTCGCGCTGCACGAGCTCGACGAACCTGCCGATGCCGTGCGTCGAGTGCACGACGTAGTCGCCCGGCTTCAGCTGCAACGGGTCGACGACGTTGCGGCGCCTCGTCGCGAGCTTCTTGCCCGCGCGGGCGTCGTACCCGGCGGAGCGACCGTAGAACTCGGCCTCGGCGATGACGCCGAGCTTCGCCTCGGGCACCTCGAATCCGCGCGACGCCTCGGCCTGGACGAGGTACGCGACGCCGGGTTCGAGCTGCTCGGGCACCGACTCGACGATGCGGCCCGCGAGCCCGGCGTCGGCGAGCACGTCGCGGGCGCGCTCGACGAGGCCATGACCGGCCGCGGCGACGACGAGCGACCAGCCGTCGCGCAGGCGTTCGGCGACGTGGTCGACGGCGCCCGAGACGTTGCCCTGGAAGCTCGGCATCGCGTTCGCCGCGATGCGCACGTACGAGGCATCCAGCTCGAGGTCTTCGGATGCCTCGCCCGCGTCGAACGCCGAGAGGGTCCACCAGACCCGGCCCGGGTCGGCCTCGCCCGGGGCGCTGAACAGCGTCGCCTCGCGCAGTCGCGCGACCGTCAGGAAGTCGCCGGCGTCGAGGTCGATCGGCGCACCCGCGCCGACGGTCGCGGCGTTCCATGCTGCGGCGAGGAACTCGCGGTTGGTCTCTGCGAGGCTCGTGGCGCGACCGGTGACGCGCTCGGGCGCGATCACCGCGACCGCCGCCTCACGGGGCAGGTAGTCGACGAGCGGCACGAGCCGCTCGGTCAGGGCGGGCGCCAGCGATTCCATGCCCTCGACCGGGATGCCCTCGGCGATCTTCTCGAGCATGGCCGAGAGGCTCGGGAACTCGTGCACCATCTCGCGGGCCCGCTGCCGAACCGCCGGCGTGAGCAGCAGCTCGCGGCTCGGCGAGAGGCTCACGCGTTCGACCGGGTCGGGCAGCGATCGCTGGTCGGCGACCGAGAACGCCCGGAGCTCTTCGACCTCGTCGCCGAAGAACTCGACGCGCACGGGGTGGTCGGCCGTGGGCGGGAAGACGTCGAGGATGCCGCCGCGCACCGCGAACTCGCCGCGCCGCGACACCATGTCGACACGGGCGTACGCGAGGTCGACGAGCCGCAGCGCGATCTGGGACAGGTCGTGGCCGCGGCCGCCCCGGGTGAGCTCGATCGGCTCGATCGCCGCGAGGTTGTCGGCGAGCGGCTGCAGCGCCGCGCGCACCGATGCGACGACCACGAGCGGATGCCTCGGGCCGGCCTCGCCGGCCCACTCGTGCATGCGGCGGAGGGCGTGCAGGCGCCGGCCGACCGTCTCGGCGCTCGGCGACAGGCGCTCGTGCGGAAGGGTCTCCCACGCGGGGAACTCGAGGAGCTCGGCGTCGGGAAGGTACGGCTCGAGCGACGCCCGCAGGGCCTCGCCCTCGCGGCTCGTGGCCGTGACGACGAGCATCGCCGGGGCGAGCCCGGCGGCGGCGCGGCGCTCGAGGAGCGCGGCGAGCATCGGCGCATCGAGGCCCGACGGCGCCGAGAAGTCGGCGTTGCGCTGAGCCTCGGCGAGGGCGCGATCGATCGTGGAGGCGCGCGAAAGCACCGTGTTCAGACCCTTGAGGCTCACCGGAGAAGTCTATGCCGCGCCCCCGACACCTCGGCCCGGGCCGATACGATTGCCCCGCCCCGACGGAAGGACCCACCGCATGATCATCGCCGCCGCAGACGGATCGGCCCTCGGCAATCCCGGCCCCGCCGGGTGGGCCTGGTACGTCGCCGACGACTGCTGGGCGGCCGGCGGGTGGAAGCACAGCACGAACAACGTCGGCGAGCTCACCGCGGTGCTCGAGCTCTTCCGCGCGACCGCCCACCTCGACGACGAGCTGCTCGTGCAGTGCGACAGCCAGTACGTCATCAACTCGGTGACGAAGTGGATGCCGGGGTGGAAGCGCAAGGGCTGGCGCAAGGCCGACGGCAAGCCGGTCATGAACGTCGAGATCCTGAAGGAGATCGACGCCGCCATCGCCGGGCGCCGCTATCGCTTCGAGTGGGTGAAGGGCCATGTCGGCCATCCGATGAACGAGGCCGCCGACGAGCGGGCCCGCGCCGCCGCCGAGGCCTTCCGCAGCGGCCTCCCGGTGCCCGCAGGACCCGGTTGGTCGGGCGCGTGCGAGAGCGATGCCGCGGTCGCGACCGCCGTGGTCGAGGGGCTGCCGGCGGCCGGGGCCGACGACGGATCGGTGGTTCCGGCCCGGGCCGATGCGTCCGCCGCCGTCGAGACCGCGCCGCACGACGACCGGTCGCCGGCCGACGCGACGCTCTTCGACTTCGACGACCCGACCGCCGACTGGCTCACGATGACGCTCGACCTCACGGTCGACGAGCACTCGCGACTCGTCGAGCGCGCCCGAGCCGCGGGCACGAGCCCCGAGGAGTTCCTCCGCGGGCTGATCTGAGCGAACCGGCGCCCGCGCCCGTCGCCCTCAGCTCGGCGAGTGGAACCGCTGCTGCGCGGCGAGCAGCCCGTCGCTCGCGACCGCCTCGACGGCGTCCGCGGCGTCCGAGATCAGGTTCGGCAGCGCCTGCCGCTCGGTGCCGGAGAAGTCCTTGAGCACGAAGTCCGCCGGGTCCTGCCGGCCGGGCGGGCGGCCGATCCCGACCCGCACCCTGACGAACTCGGGCCCCTGCGACTTCGCGATGTCGCGCAGTCCGTTGTGGCCGCCGTGCCCGCCGCCCTGCTTGAGCTTCACCGTGTCGAACGGCAGGTCGAGCTCGTCGTGCACGACGATGATGCGCTCGGGCGGCACCCCGTAGAACTTCACGAGCGCCGACACCGGCCCGCCAGAGGTGTTCATGTACGAGTTGGGCTTGGCCACGACGAGTTTCGGGCCTCCGGGGCGCACGAATCCCTCGGCGACGCGCGAGGGGGTCTTGTGGCTCTTGAACGCCGCGCCGAGGCGCGTCGCGAGCTCGTCGGCGACCATCTGGCCGACGTTGTGGCGGTTGCCGGCGTACTGCGCGCCGGGGTTGCCGAGTCCGACGACGAGCCAGGTGTTCTCGGCCATGCCGTCGTCCTCTCGTGCGCGCGCCCGCCTGAACCACGCCATCCGTGCTCCGCCCGGGTCGAATCAGGGCCGCTCCGGCCCGCAACGAGCGTACCCGCTCAGAACGTCGCCTGATGCGAGTCGTCGTACGTGATGCGGTCGGCGAGCATGCCGCGCAGCGGCAGCCTCAGGCGGGTGAGGCCGGCGAGCCGCTCGGGCGTCGGCGCGGTGAGCGTGTCGATGAGCCGCTCGGTTCCGTCGGCGAGGATGCCGCGGATCGACGGGGTGTAGACGACGACGTTCCCCTCGATCGTGAGGGTCGTCGCGGTGTTGCGGAGGCCGCCGTCGCCGGCCGGCACGTCGAGCTGGAACCCGTCGATCACGATGCGGTCGGCGCTGATCCGGATCGCCCGCTCGGTCGACCCGTCGGCGAGCTTCACCGAGACGATCGCGAGCCCCGAGAGCCCCTCGATCGCGAGGCCGTCGGCCGAGAGGGTCGCCGGGTCGCCGGTGAACACGGGCGCATCCTCGTCGAGGGGTGCGAGCACCGGGGTCTTCGGAGTCGGGGATGCCCCGGGCTCGCCGCCGGGCACGACCGGGCCGGGCGTTGCCGGCGGATCGGTGGGCACGGGCGTGGGCGTCGGTTCGGGAGCCGGGGTCGGCTCGGGGGTGGGCGTCGGCTCGGGCGTGGGCGTCGGCTCGGGCGTCGGGTCGTCGCACTCGCCGAGTCCGAAGAACTGCTCGAGCGGCGTCGGCTCCGGGCAGCCGTCGGTCGCCGAGGCGCGCAGGCCGGGCGTCGCCGAGGCGCCCTGCGCGGTACCCGTGACGAGCAGCAGCGCGAGCGCGGCGATCGCGCCCGCGCGCAGGCGGCGCGCGCGGCTCATTCGGCGTCCTCCGAGGCGTCGGCGGGCGAATCGGCGGAGCCGCCGGCGTCCGCGTCGGGGGCCGCGTCCGTCGCGGCCGGGTCGTCCACGCCGTCGACGCGTTCACGCCGCGGAGCCCATGAGACGACCATGATGCCGCCGACGCAGCCGAGGAGGAACCCCACGAAGAAGCCGCCGAGGTTCACCGCGACGAGCGAGTACACCGAGGCGGCGAGCACGATCACGCCGTAGAAGATGCGGTGGGCGGGCATCGCGACGGCGAGCACGCCTGCGAGGGCGACGACGATCGGCAGGATCGTCGCCTGCATGCCCTCGATGCCGACGTGGATCGTGAGGTTGCCGAGGTCGAGCTGGCTCGACAGGAACAGCGCGGCTCCCGCGAGCACCGTGATGATGCCGCCGATGAGCGGGCGGGATCGGTACCACGCGCCGAATCCGCCCGGGCGGGCTGCATCGTCGCGATCCGATCGGTCGTCGTCGTCGCGCGTCGTCGCTCCGAGGGCGGCGAGCACGTCGGTGCCGGCGGTCTCCTCGAGGTCGGTCTGCTGGTCGTGGGTCGCGGGCATCGGTGACTCCTTCGTCGTGTGCTGGCGCGTCGTGGTGCTGGCTGTGAGGGTCGCGGGGCGGGTGTCGTCGGGTCGCACCCGCCCCGCGGGTCATCCGGCGTCGCGGCCGGCGCGGCTCAGAAGCATTCCTTGCCGTTGGTCAGCTGCAGGTGCAGCCCGTTGAGCGTGAACACCCCCGCCTGCGTGCTCCAGGCGGTCTGCTTGAGCCCGGCGATCTTGATCGTGTCGGCGTCCTGGGCGAAGCCGCCGGCCTCGCCCTTCGCCGGGGTCTTGACCGTCGAGGCATCCACGCCGATGCGGATGTTGCCGAACGTGGCGTCTCCCTGCAGGTCGGTGAGCCCGATCTGCAGGTCGCTCGCGGTGGCGGGCTTGCCGCCGCCGCCCGCCGAGATCAGCATGCCGAGCTTGCCGAGCGGCGTGTCGGTGACGACCGACTGGCAGAGGTCGGAGAGCGAGGCCTCGCCGATGTTCGAGATCGCGACGGGGTGCGGTGTGCCGTTCTTCTCGGCGGCCACACCGGCGTACTGCGAGAACGCGCTGCCGTCGAGCGAGGACGCCGCGATCTTGAACTGGCTGCCCGAGACGGCGAACGAGACCGGCACGGCGCCGTTCGCGACACCGGCCATGACGAGACTGGCTGCGACGCCGACCGGCACCGCGGCGATCGCGACCCGGCCGAGGCGCGAGCCAGTGAGTGAGCGGAACTTCATGGATCCTCCTTGATGCACTGAAGCGGGCGGCGGTTTCGCCGCCACGCCGACTGTACGGAGGCTATTGACTTGTCGTCAACAGTTGTTCACTCGAAGTCAATAACGATCGGGTCACCGAGGTCCCGCCCGGTGCGCACCGGCGCCGTTAGGCTCGGAGCATGGCCGCCCGAGTCGACGAGATCCCCGCATCGCGGCGGGCACGGCTCTCGCCCGACGAACGTCGCGCCCAACTCATCGCACTCGGCGTCGCCGCCCTCGCCGAGCACCCGCTCGGCGAGCTCAACATCGAGCGCCTCGCCGCCGATGCGGGCGTCTCGCGGGCGCTCCTGTTCCACTACTTCGGCTCCCGCCACGGCTTCCAGCGCGAGCTCGTGAAGACGGCGCGCGACAGCATGCTGCTCGCCACCGAACCCGACCAGTCGCTCGCCCCCCTCCCCCGGCTCACCGACACCCTGCGTCGCACCGTCGGGTTCGTGCGCGCGCACGGCGGCACGTTCTTCTCGCTCGTGCGCGGCCCCGCGAGCGGCGACCCGCAGATCCGCGAGGTCGTCGAGCAGGCGCGCGTGCTGCAGACCGAGCGCGTCGTCGTGCTCTTCCGCGAGCTCGGCGTCGAGCCGTCGTCGAAGCTCCGCATCGGACTGCGCGGCTGGCTCGCGTTCACCGAACAGGCGCTCGTCGACGCGGCGCTCGCCGACGAGCTCGGCGACGACGAGATCGTCGAGCTGCTCGAGCACGCGCTGCGCGGCATCGCCTCGGAGATCGCGCCCGAGGCGTCGCGCGTGCTGTTCGAAGCCTGACCGCGCACCACCCGCCGTTCTCGTCTTCCCGGAGGCGGAGGGCGCCGGGACGACGAAGGCCCGCCGGCGACCTTCCGGTCGCGGGCGGGCCCTCGTGAGCGCGGCGTACGCGCGGCGCGATTACTCGGCGGCAGCCTCTTCGGCGGGCGCCTCGGCCTCGGCCTCCGCCTCGGCGGCGGGAGCGGCCTCTTCACCGAGGTCGACCTTCTGCGGCGTGTGCACGTTGACGACGAGCGCCTCGGCGTCGGTCAGGAGCGTCGCGCCCTTGGGCAGCTCGACGTCCTTCGCGTGGATCTGCGTGCCCTCCTCGAGGCCCTCGACCGAGACGACGACGTTCTCGGGGATGTGGGTCGCCTCGACCTCGAGCGAGAGGGTGTGGTGGTCGAGGTCCGCGACGGTGCCCGCGGCCGACTCGCCCTCGAGGTGCACGGGCACCTCGACCTGGACCTTCTCGCCCTTCTTCACGACGATGAGGTCGAGGTGCTCGATGATCTGGTGCACCGGGTCCTTCTGCACGTCCTTGACGAGCACGAGCTGGCTCTTGCCGCCGACCTGCAGGTCGAGCACGGCGTTCGCCTTGCGGATGAGCAGGCCCACCTGGTGCGCGGGCACGGTGACGTGCTGCGGGTCGGTGCCGTGGCCGTAGATGACCGCGGGGATCTTGCCGGCGGCACGGATCTTGCGGGCCGCACCCTTGCCGAAGCTCTCGCGAGCCTCGGCGATGACCTTGTTGTCGTCGTCCATGATGTTCTCCTTGCGGGGCCGGGCGCTTCGCCCTGACGGCCCAGATCGTGTGTCTGTTGTTTTCGACTCGAACGCGCGCAGCGTGCTGCGCAGAGCGTGAGGAAAAGCCGTGGAGCCTGCCCCTACCGCGTCGATCACGGATGCCTCGCCCGCCGTTCGCACGGCGACGCGGCGTCCCTCGCCGAAGTCCAATCGGCAAGTCTACCAGCCCGGACGACGGCCACGAGGCATCCACCTCACCGCAACACCGTGCAACCGTGAGGCCGGCTCACAGTACGCTGGAAGCCGACCCCACACCTTCTCGAGGAGAAACTCCGTGCCTGTCACCCCTTCAGCAAACATCGGCGTCGTCGGACTCGCGGTCATGGGGTCGAACCTCGCCCGCAACCTCGCGAGCCGCGAGGGCAACACGGTCGCCGTGTTCAACCGCTCGCCCGAGCGCACCCGCACGCTCGTCGCCGAGCACCCCGAGGCCGAGTTCGTCGCGAGCGAGTCGTACGACGACTTCGTCGCGTCGCTCGTCAAGCCGCGCACCGCGATCATCATGGTCCAGGCGGGCAAGGGCACCGACGCGGTCATCTCCGAGCTGGCCGCGCGCTTCGAGCCGGGCGACATCATCGTCGACGGCGGCAACGCGAACTTCCACGACACGATCCGCCGCGAGGCGGAGATCTCCCCCACCGGCATCCACTTCGTCGGCACCGGCATCTCGGGCGGCGAGGAGGGCGCGCTCAACGGACCCTCGATCATGCCCGGCGGCACGGCCCAGTCGTACGAGACGCTCGGACCGATCCTCGCGTCGATCGCCGCCCGCGCCCCTGAAGACGGCGCACCCTGCGTCACGCACGTCGGCACCGACGGGGCCGGCCACTTCGTGAAGATGGTGCACAACGGCATCGAGTACGCCGACATGCAGCTCATCGCCGAGGCCTACGACCTCATCCGCCAGGCCACCGGCAAGACGCCCGCGGAGATCGCCGACATCTTCGCCGAGTGGAACACCGGCGAGCTCGAGAGCTACCTCATCGAGATCACGGCCGAGGTGCTGCGTCAGGTCGACGCCGAGACGGGCGAGCCGCTCGTCGACGTCATCCTCGACTCGGCCGGCGCGAAGGGCACCGGCGCATGGACGGTGCAGAACGCGCTCGACCTCGGCGTGCCCGTCTCCGGCATCGCCGAAGCCGTGTTCGCGCGCAGTCTCTCGTCGCAGCGCGGCCAGCGCGCGGCGGCGACCGACCTGCCCGGCCCGTCGGGCGCGTTCACGGTCGCCGACCCCGACGCGTTCATCGAGGACGTGCGCCAGGCGCTCTACGCCTCGAAGATCATCGCCTACTCGCAGGGCTTCGACGAGATCATCGCCGGTGCCGCGCAGTTCGGCTGGGACGTCAAGAAGGGCGACATCGCCCGCATCTGGCGCGCCGGCTGCATCATCCGCGCCCGCTTCCTCAACCGCATCGCCGACGCCTACGCCGAGAACCCCGAGCTCGTCGCGCTCGTCGTCGCCCCGTACTTCCGCGACGCCGTCACGGGCGCGCAGGAGGCCTGGCGGCGCGTCGTCGTCGCGGCCGCGCAGTCGGGCATCCCGGCGCCCGCGTTCAGCTCGTCGCTCGCGTACTACGACGGCCTGCGCGCCGAGCGCCTGCCCGCCGCGCTCGTGCAGGGCCAGCGCGACTTCTTCGGCGCGCACACCTACCAGCGCGTCGACAAGCCCGGCGTCTTCCACACGCTGTGGTCGGGCGACCGCACCGAGATCGAGACCACGCCCTCGTCGCACTGACGACACGAGGCATCCACGGATGCCTCGGACCCGAGATGCCCGCTCCCGCATGGAAGCGGGCATCTCGCGTCTCATGCGTCCGCCGCTCCTCGGCCCGGCGCAGTCGCGGTTAGGCTCGACGCATGGCCGAACCGAAGTGGCGCAGCGAGGGCCACGACCCCGACTACCGCTTCACGCTCGCGAACGAGCGCACGTTCCTCGCCTGGATCCGCACCGCGCTCGCCCTCATCGCCGGCGGCGTGCTGCTGCACGAGTTCGCGGCGAACGTCGGCCCCGGCCCCGTCATCACGCTGCTCGCCGTCCTGCTCGGCCTCGCGGCGGCGGCCCTCGCACTGCTCTCGTACTTCCGGTGGCGCAGCAACGAGATCGCGATGCGCCACGGCGGCCGCCTCGGCTACAGCTGGGCGCTTCCCGTGCTCGCGGGCGTCTGCCTCATCGCGGCGGTCGTCCTCACCGTCTTCCTGGCCCTGCCATGAGCGACCAGGCCGCCCGCGATCCCGGGCTGCAACCGGAGCGGACCTCGCTGTCGTGGAGCCGCACGGCGCTCATCGTCGCCGTGAACGCCCTGCTCGCCCTCCGAACCGGCTTCGTCGAAGGCGAGGACTGGCTCGTGGTCGCGGGTGTCGTGCTCGTCGGCGCAGCGGCCGCCGTCGCCGCGGTCGGCACGGTCCGGCGGCGGCAGCTCGATGCCGGGCGGTTCGCGCCGCCCGCATCGCTCATCGTCGCGATCGCGGCCGTGACGGTCGTGGCCGCAGCCGCCGGCATCGGTTCGATCCTCGGCAGGAGCCTGCCATGACCGACGACCACCCCGAGCTCGACGACCGGCCGCACGACGACGGGCCGGTCTACGGCGGGCGCCGGCGCCGGGCGCTGCGCATCACCGTGCTCATCGCGCTCGGCGCCCTCGTGCTGCCCCTCGTGCTCTCGCTCGTCGGCCAGGCGCAGTCGGCCGCGGCCCGCGCCTGCGCCGTCTACGTCGAGCGGTTCGACATCGAGGCCGAGGGCTCGCAGGTGTCGTTCGAGCTGTTCGGCGCGGGCGGGCCCGGTTGGCAGTGCTCCGCCATCGCGCCCGGCGGCGTCGCGACGCCGCTCGCGAATCTCGGGCTGCTGCCGTCGGCACCGACGCCGGTGCAGCCCGACGAGCGCGGGACGTGATCGGGCGCCCCGGTCGTCAGAGCGCGTTCGTCGCGGGATCGGGATCCGGCGAGGGATCGCCCGGGTTGCGGAGGAACACGATCACCCAGCTGAACACGAGCACCGCGACCACGAGCTCGACGGCGGTGAGGTTGTAGTAGCCGTTGATGAAGAACACCGCCATGACCACGATCACGGCGACGTCCACGTAGCCGAGGATCACGAACGGGCGAGGCGCCGACGGCAGCCACCGATGCAGCGCGAGCACGAGCACGGTGAACACGATCGCCATGCCGGTCGCGGCGAGATTGTGCGCCTGGAGGTACTCATCGACCGGGAAGACGCCGACGCACGCGAGCAGGATGCCGAGCAGGGCGAGCAGTGCGGTGACCTTGCGACGCCCCTTCACCTCCTTCGGCGTCACGGCCGTGATCGACGCGACGGCGTAGTGCGCGATCGTGGTGACGAGCACGCCCGCGATGATGAGCGTCAGGTTGAACGCGAGCGCCGAGATGTCGTCGGTCATGCCGAGCGAGCTCAGGTTCATCTTCCACCAGTACGGGTCTGAGGCGCTCAGCATGCTCGCGAGCGCCCCGAGCACGAGGAAGACGGCGAGCACGAGCGACAGCAGCAACGGGTTCATGTGCACCGACGAGAGGAATACCGCATAGGCGGTGAGCGCGACGGCGACGCCAGTGAGCGCCGCAGCCGGCACTGCGAACACGACGGCGTCGACGAAGCTCAGGCTGAGCACGGAGGCCAGGCCGGTCCAGCCGAGCAGCACGACGACGGCGTGCGCGATGGCCAGGGCCGCGACGTCGAACCAGCGCAGGCGCCCGCGCAGCTCGGTCGGGTCGTCGCCGCTCGTCGCTGAGCCCGTCGAGCGGGAGGCGCGGGTCGCGACGACGGCTCGCCCGAAGACGAAGACGGCCGCCGCCACGACGGCCGCGGTGATCGCGATCGCCTGACCGAGCGACCCCGGCCCGGAGATCGGCAGCTCACTGTCGCGGTAGAGCAGCCACGAGACGGGTGCGACGACGACGAACACCGCGCCGGCGATCAGGAGTGCCACGGATTCGAGCGACTGGGTGTTCGCGGCCGGGTGGCGCAGCAACCTGGTGATCGACGTGGACATCGCACTCCCTCACCTCGGCGCCCGGGAGCTCGATCGAGCGATCCGTCCCGGTCGTTCGCGGCGGCCCGCCGTGGGCCTCAGCCGCAACCTAGCACCCCCGCGAACACGTGCCCGAGAGCCCCGATCGAGCGTCGCGAAACGGGCTGGCGTGCGGAGCGTCGTCGAAGTATCTTGATATCAAGATACTTCGGAGGTCGGCATGCTGCATCACGTCCAACTCGCCTGTCCGCCCGACAGCGAGAGGGCGCTCCGCGACTTCTACACCGGCGTGCTCGGCTTCGCCGAGCTCGAGAAACCGGCCGCCCTCGCCGCGCGCGGCGGGTGCTGGTTCCGAGGGCACGGCATCGAGCTGCACCTCGGCGTCGAACCCGAATTCAGGCCCGCGACCAAGGCGCACCCGGGCCTGCTCGTGACCCGCCTCGACGAGTGGGCGGTCCGACTGCAGGGCGCCGGCTATCCCGTGCGGTTCGACGACGACTTCCCGGGGATGCGCCGCTTCTACAGCGAGGACTGCCATGGCAACCGGCTCGAGTTCCTCGAGCCGGTCGGCTGAGCGCCGGTCGTCGCCCTCCGCCTCACTCCGCGGGGTCGTCGGGGAAGACCCGCTTGTACTTGCGGCCGTCGGACAGCTCGACGGTGCGCGCCTCGAGCTGTCCGCGGTTCACCCGCTGGTAGATCGCCTGCGCCGTGACCCCGAGCTTCGCCGCCGCCTCGGCGACCGAGAGCCCCGGCAGGTCGGTCGGCACGCTCGACGGTCGCTCGCGCTTACGGCGCCGGCTGGCCTCCTGGCGTTCGGCGATCGCAGCGTCGTCGCCGGCCCAGCGGTACTTGGCGGCCGAGGGACTCAGCCCCGCGGCGTCGGCGATCTCCTCCCACCCGGTGCCGGCGGCGACGGCCTCACGCACGGCAGCCAGCACGGCCGGCTCGGCTTCGAGGGCGGACACGAGCGTGCGGATGCCTCGGAGCCGCTCGAGCGGCGAGGCATCCCCCTCGTCGTCGCCGTCGCCCGTGGTGAGCGCGTCGAGGGTCGCGAGCTCGGCGAGCGCCCTCGCGGTCTCGGCGGAGAGGAACGACACGGCGCCCTGCTCAGCCGTTGATGAGGCCGTTGCGCACCTCGCGGCGCAGCACCTTGCCGATGAGCGAGCGCGGCAGGTCGTCGGCCTGCACGATGCGCTTGGGCACCTTGTAGGGCGTCAGCCCGTCGCGCGCGAAGTCGCGGAGCGCGCGCTCGTCGAACACGGCGCCGTCGCGCAGGACGACGACCGCGACGACCTGCTCGCCCGAATGCTCGTCGGGCAGGCCGACGACGGCGGCGTCCTCGACGTCGTCGTGCGCGCGCAGGGCCTCCTCGACCTCGCTCGGCGACACGTTGAAGCCGCCAGTGATGATCAGCTCCTTGATGCGGTCGACGATGCGCACGAAGCCCTCGTCGTCGATCGCGACGATGTCGCCCGTGCGGAACCAGGGCGCACCGCCGGCGGGGTCGTCGACGAACACGGCCTCGGTCTCGTCGGGCTTCAGCCAGTAGCCCGAGAACACCTGCGGGCCGCGCACGACGAGCTCGCCCTCCGCGCCGGGCGCGACATCGGTCATGGGGTCGTCGGGGTCGACGACGCGGCACTCGGTCGACGGCAGCGGCAGGCCGACCGTTCCGGCCCTGCGGTTCTGCGCGACCGGGTTCGCCATGAGCACCGGCGAGCACTCGGAGAGTCCGTAGCCCTCCACCAGGAAGCCGCCGGTCGCCGCCTCCCAGGGCTCGACGACCTCGGCCGAGAGCGGCATGGCGCCGGAGATCGCGATCTGGATGCCGTCGAGCGACACCCCGGCGGCCGCGGCCGCCTTGGTGAGCCGGTCGTAGATGGGCGGCACCGCGGGCAGGAACGTGGCGGGCCGCTTCTTGACGACCTTGAGCACGAGCTCGGGGTCGAACTTGGGGAACAGCACGAGGCGCGCGCCCATGCTCATCGCGAACGTGAGGCACAGCGTCAGTCCGTAGGCGTGGAACATCGGCAGCACCGCGTAGACGACCGCACTGCCGCGCGGCACGTCGGGCACCCAGGCGCGCGCCTGCGCCGCATTGACCTCGAGGTTGGCGTGCGTGAGGGTCGCGCCCTTCGGGCTGCCGGTCGTGCCGCTCGTGTACTGGATGAGGGCGACGTCGTCGACGCCCGGCGCGATGATGTGCGGGTCGATCGGCGCCGAGGAGGCGAGGTCCTCCCAGCGGATCGCGCCGCGCACCTTCGTCGTGAGCGCCGCACGAGACTCGCGGGCCTTCGCGATCGGCAGGCGAAGCATCGCCCGCATCGCGAACGGCATCGCCCGGGTCACGTCGACCGAGATCAGGTGCGGCACCGCGACGTCGTCGGGGAAGGCCTGGATCGTCTCGACGACGTTGCTCCAGGCGATCGCGACGCGGGCGCCGTGGTCCTCGAACTGATGGCGCAGCTCGCGCGGCGTGTAGAGCGGGTTGTGCTCGACGACGATCGCGCCGAGCCGCAGTACCGCGTAGAACGCGACGATGTGCTGCGGGCAGTTCGGCAGCACGAGGGCGACCGGGTCGCCCTTCTGCACGCCGAGCAGGCGGAGCCCTTCGGCGACGCGCTCGATCTCATCGCCGAGTTCGCGGTACGTCATCGTGCGCTCGAAGAACTCGAGCGCGACGTGGTCGGGGTACTGCTCGACCGACGCGCGGATCAGGTCGTAGAGCGAGCCTTCGGGCGTCTCGACCTCATCGGGCACGCCGTCGGCATAGCTCGCGACCCACGGCCGGCCGGGAAGGGCCGAGCGCACGATCAGGCCTCGCCGTTGAACATGCTCGTGACCGAGCCGTCTTCGAACACCTCGCGGATCGCGCGGCCGAGCAGCGGTGCGATCGGCAGGATCGTGAGGCCGGCCCAGCGTCGCTCGGGCGGGAGCGGAATCGTGTCGGTCACGACGACCTGGTCGATCGCCGGGTCCTGCAGGCGCTCGGTCGCGGGGTCGCTGAAGATCGGGTGCGTCGCCGCGACGATGACCTTCTCGGCGCCGTTCTCCTTCAGGGCCTGCGCGGCCTTCACGATCGTGCCGCCGGTGTCGATCATGTCGTCGACGAGCAGGCACACGCGGCCCTCGACGTTGCCGACGATCTCGTGGACGGTGACCTGGTTGGCGACCTTCGGGTCGCGGCGCTTGTGGATGATCGCGAGCGGAGCGCCGAGCTCGTCGGCCCACGTGTCGGCGACGCGGACGCGACCCATGTCGGGCGAGACCACCGTGAGCTTGGTGCGGTCGTCGGCCGACAGGCTCTCTTGGAAGTGGCGCAGCAGCACCGGCTTCGCGAAGAGGTGGTCGACGGGGCCGTCGAAGAAGCCCTGGATCTGCGCGGCGTGCAGGTCGACGCTCATGATGCGGTCGGCCCCCGCCGTCTTCAGCAGGTCGGCGACGAGGCGCGCCGAGATCGGCTCGCGGCCGCGACCCTTCTTGTCCTGCCGGGAGTACGGGAAGTACGGGGCGACGACGGTGATGCGCTTCGCCGAGGCGCGCTTCAGCGCGTCGAGCATGATGAGCAGCTCCATGAGCCACTCGTTGACGGGCGGGCCGAACGACTGCACCACGAAGACGTCGCACCCGCGGACCGACACCTCGAAGCGGGTGTAGATCTCACCGCTCGCGAACGTGCGGTGCTCGGTCGGGGCGAGTTCGGTGCCGAGCGTCGCGGCGACCTGTGCGGCGAGCGCGGGATCGCTGCGACCCGACACGACGACGAGTCGCTTCTTGGTCTTCGCCTGCAGCCCCGGTGCGATGTTGTTCTCTCGGTCGAGGTCAACGACCTTCTTCTTGCGCCCCATGGTTCGCCTTCTGCTCACTCGCCTCGTTCGACGGACCGCGCCTCGGCGGCGACACGAGCCGCCTCCGTACCGGGCCGATGTTCTTCGACCCACCCCTCGATGTTGCGCTGAGGGGCGACGCTGAGGGCCAGTGCCCCCGCGGGAACGTCCTTCCGGACGATCGCGCCTGCGCCGGTCTTCGCTCCGGGACCAAGCCTAACGGGCGCGACGAGCACGGTGTGCGAACTCGTGTGCACCTCGTCGGCGATCTCGGTGCGGTGCTTGTTGACGTCGTCGTAGTTCGCGGTGATCGTGCCGGCGCCGAGGTTCACGCCGCGGCCGATGGTCGCGTCGCCGACGTACGAGAGGTGCGGCACCTTGCTGCCCTCGCCGATCGTCGTGTTCTTCGACTCGACGAACGCCCCGATCTTGCCGTCGGCGCCGAGCACCGTGCCGGGGCGCAGGTACGACCACGGGCCGACGGTCGCGCCGGCGCCGATCACGGCGAGCGTGGCGTCGGTGCGCTTCACGTGGGCGCCGGCACCGACCTCGCAGTCGACGAGGGTCGAGTCGGGACCCACGATCGCGCCGGTCTCGATGAGGGTCGCCCCCTTGAGCTGGGTGCCGGGGCGGATCGTCACGTCGGGTTCGATCTTCACGGCCAGGTCGATCCACGTCGTCGCGGGGTCGTCGATCGTGACGCCGGCGAGCTGCCAGCCGCGAACGATGAGCGCGTTGAGCCGTGCCGCGGTCTCCGACAGCTGTGCGCGGTCGTTGACGCCCGCGACGAGCCACGGCTCGGACACGGGCACGGCCTCGACTTCCGAGCCCGCCGCGCGGAGCAGCCCGATGACGTCGGTCAGGTACTTCTCGCCCTGCGCGTTGTCGGTCGTGAGGTTCGCGAGCTGGTCGCGCAGCGCCGAGGCGCCGAAGGCGTAGATGCCGGCGTTGATCTCGGCGATCGCCCGCTCGGCCTCGCTGGCGTCCTTCTGCTCCACGATGCGGTCGAAGGCACCCGAGTCGCCGCGCACGATGCGACCGTAGCCCGTGGGGTCGTCGTAGACGGCCGAGAGCACGGACGCGGCGGAGGCCGTGCCGCGGTGCTGCTCGAGGAACCCGGCGAGGGTGTCGGCGTCGAGCAGCGGCACGTCGCCGTTCAGGACGAGCACGTCGCCGTCGAAGTCGTCGGGCAGGGCGGCGACGGCGAGCTCCACGGCGCGGCCGGTACCGTCGACCTCGTCCTGGTCGACGATGACGATGCCCGGGAACTCGGCCTCGACGGCGGCGGCGACGCGGTCGCGCTCGTGCCGCACGACGGCGAGCACGTGCGCCGCGTCGAGCGCCTTCGCCGTGGCGAGCACGTGGCCGACGAGCGGCGTGCCCGCGATCGGGTGCAGCATCTTCGGCAGGGACGACTTCATGCGGGTGCCCTGGCCGGCGGCGAGGACGATGATCGCGAGGTTCTGGTCGGTCATTCGGGCTTCCTGTCGGTTGCTGGCGGATGTCTCGGCGTCGGCCGCGGTGTCACGGGTAACCCGATCGCGGCCGGGCGGGCTCCGCCACCAGGATTCGAACCTGGTCCTCACAGCTCCAAAGGCTGTCGTGCTGCCGTTACACCATGGCGGAACGCGCGGGCGGCTCGGCTCGCGCGACATCAAGTCTGCCATGGCGGCCGGGGCCCGAACGGCGCCGGCCGCGGCCGTCAGAACGCCCGCCGAGGCATCCGCACCGGCTGACGCCCCGACCGGCGGGATAATGGCGAGGTGAGAGATGCTGACGAGGTCGACCGGATCGTCGACGACTGGGAGCGGGAGCGCCCCGATCTCGACTTCGCCCCGCTGCAGGTGCTCTCGCGGGTCGCGCGGCTCTCGAAGCACCTCGATCGCGCCCGCCGCCAGGCGTTCGCCCGGTCCGAGCTCGAGGCCAGCGAGTTCGACGTGCTCTCGGCGCTGCGCCGTGCCGGGGCGCCGTACCGGCTCTCCCCCAAGCAGTTGCTGCAGCAGACGCTCGTGTCGAGCGGCACGATGACGAACCGCATCGACCGGCTCGTCGAGCGCGGGCTGGTCACCCGCCAGACCGACCCCAACGACGGCCGCGGCATCCTCGTCGAGATGAGCCCCGCGGGGCTCACCCGTGTCGACGCCGCGATCACCCGGCTGGTCGACGCCGAGGCCGAGCTGCTGGCGCGACTGCCCGCGGCCGAGCAGAAGCGGCTCGCGGGCCTCCTGCGCAAGCTCAGCCTCGGGTTCGACGCGGGCTGAGCGCAGTCCGCCGGCGCCCTCGCCCGGAGGCACCCGGTCAGGCGTCGTCGTCGCGCGCGAACCAGCGGACGCCGCCGTCGTGCACGATGAACTGCGACCACACCTCGACGTGCTCGTTCCGGCAGGCCGCTGCCAGTCCGCACGCCCATTCGCGGTCGACAGGAGTGCTCCGCTCGGGACCGCGGCGCTCCCAGGCGAAGGCGACCCGCGTCGCCCCGATGAAGTCGCAGACGTACGCCACGCGGTTCGCCAGCAGCTGCGCGGCGGTGCCCTCGGGGGTCGGCCCGTCGGGGGCACCGGGGTAGTCGGCCATCGGCATCATGAGCAACTGGTAGCCCTCGTCATCGAAGAAGAGCGTCCACAATTGACGGCGGAACGCCCGCTGGATGAGCTCCTCGACCCGGTCCTGCAGTGCAGCGTCGGTCATCACGGGTACGTCGGGCAGATGCGGGTCGGTGCTGCACTGGCTCGTCGGTTCGGTGTCGGCGTCTCGGTCGGTCATGCGTCGATCCTGCGGGCGCGCCGGGGTGGTGCCGCCCGCGACGGCCCGATTCGTGACGGATGCCGCGGAGCAGCGCCTGTGGAGGATGGGTCGTGCGCCCGACTCCTCGGCGCATGCTCGAGGTGCCGTCTGCCGGGTGGGCCCTGGGCGGACCGGCGTCTCGCACCGACGTCCGGCCGCGTCCCGGGCCCGAACGTTCGCATTCGCAGCGCGTCGCGGCCGCGCATTCACTCGGCGAAACACTCGAACATTCATTCGAATCTTGATACGATGGGGCATGGCCTTCGACGAGCACACCACCTCCGTTCCCGGAGGACTCGCGGTGCCCGTCGCGCCGTCACCCGCAGCGTTCCCACCCCCCTCCGAGATGTCCCCGTTCGCTCGTGCGCAAGAGGGCCTCGCCGTCCTCGTCGACGCCGCCGTGCGAGCGCAACGCATCGAGGCGATGCATCGCGCCATGCACATCGACGTGATCGCGATGACCGTCGCCTTCGCACTGCGCCATGCCGGCGCATTCGTGTCGGCGTCGCTGTCGCCCGCGCGTCGCGACGAGATGGCGCGCCGCAGCGTCGTGGCCGAACTCGCGGCCGCGCTGCGAACCCCAGAGCGCACGATGCAGCGCGAGATCGACGAAGCGTGGGTGCTGTCGAACCAGCTGCCGGCCACCCTGTCGGCGCTGCGACGCGGCGAACTCACGATGCAGCACGCTCGGGTCATCGTCGGCGCCGGCTGCGATCTCGCCGACCGGCCGCGCGTGCGTGCCGAGCTCGACGAGCGCCTCGCCGCGCTCGGGGCCGACCTCACTGCGGCGAAACTGCGGGGCAAAGCCCGCCGACTTCGTGAAGAGCTCCTCGCCGAGACGACGTCAGAACGGCATCGGGCCGCCCGCGAGACCCGGCGAGTCGAATTCGAGCCCGCCACCGACGGCATGGCCTGGCTGCACGTGCTCCTGCCGGCGGCCGATGCGTTGAGCATCTTCGTGCGGCTCGACGACGCCGCACACACCGCCGCCGGCGCCGACGTCAGGGGCGTGAGCGGTCGGGTTGGCGGCGCCGGCCGCGGTGATGAAGACCGCAACCACGAGCAACTTCGCGCCGACTTCGCCGGCGACCTCCTCCGTTTCGGCCTTCTCCCCGCTGGCGACCGCGGAGCGGAGGCGATCGCGTCGGCGCGTGCGACGGTGCATGTCACCGTTCCGGTTTTCACGCTCATGGGGCTCGACGAGACGCCGGGGCACCTCGACGGCTACGGGCCGATCGACGCCGACACCGCACGACGCCTCACCGCGACCGCTCCCTCGTTCACCCGGTTGCTCACGCACCCCGTGACGGGCGCGGTGCTCGATGTCGACCGTGCGAGCTACCGACCGCCGGCCGACCTGCGCCGCTGGCTGCGGGTGCGAGACGGCACCTGCCGCTTCCCCGGCTGCAACAGGCCGGCGGGTCGCAGCGAGATCGATCACACCCGCGACTACGCCGACGGCAATCCGACCGCGCACGACAACCTCGCGCACCTCTGCGCCGGGCATCATCACCTGAAACACGAGACGGCCTGGTCGGTCGTGCACCGTGGCGGCGGCATCCTCGAGTGGCGCTCGTCTTCGGGGCGGGTCTACGCGACCCATCCGGCCGAACCGATACCGACGACACCACGGCCGGCCGATGACCGCGATCACCGTGATTGCCGCGATCACCGCGAGCCAACCGTGCCGGGTCGGGTTGCCGACGACGCATCGCGCCGGCCGAACGTCGAGCCGGACGGCGATGAGTACCCACCGAACGCGCCGTTCTGACCAGTCCCATCGACGCCACCGGGCCGATCACTGCACCGGGCCGATCACCACACCGGGCTGAGCACCGCAGGGCGCGCCACAGATCACACTGAACCGATCACCACGAGCCGATCATCACACCGGGTGATGACCGCAGAGCGCACCAGAGACCGCACCGGGTGAAGACCGCAGAGCGCAGATCACCGCCGAGCGCCGACGAACGGCGCCCACGACCGCCCGCGACCGCTGCGAACGAACGACTCGACGCCGTCCGAGCCGCTACCGGCGCATCACCTTGCGGGCGAGCCAGTTGCCGAGGAACTGCAGCGCCTGCACGAAGACCACGATGAGCAGGAGCGCGGCCCACGTGATCGCCGGCTCGAACTGGCGGTAGCCGTAGACGAGCGCGAAGTTGCCGAGCCCGCCGCCGCCGATGAACCCCGCCATCGCGGTCATGTCGACGATCGCGACGACGATGAACGTGTACCCGAGGATGAGCGGTCCGAGCGCCTCGGGGATGACGACCGTGCGCAGGATCCTGACCGGCCCGGCGCCCATCGCCCGTGCCGCCTCGATGACGCCCGGCGACACGGTGACGAGGTTCTGCTCGACGATGCGCGAGATCGCGAACGATGCCGCGATCGAGAGGGAGAAGCTCATGGCGTCGTTGCCGATGCCGATGCCGATCACGTAGCGGGCGAGCGGCTGCACGGCGGCGATGAAGATGATGAACGGGATCGGGCGGAAGAAGTTGATGACGACGTTGAGCACGTTGTAGACGATCGGGTTCGGCATGAGGCCGCCCGCACGCGACGCGTAGAGCACGATGCCGAGCACGAGCCCGATCGCGCCGCCGATGAGCAGCGTCAGTGCGACCATGTACAGCGTCTCGAAGGCGGCGGTCCAGAAATCGGGGCCGAGCTCGAACAGGCGATCCATCAGCGGGCCTCCGTCACTTCCGCGCGCGACGCGATCGAGGCGAGCACGCTGTCGATGGAGGCATCCGCCCCCCTGATCGCGAGCGTCAGGTGGCCGAACGCTCGCCCCTGGATGTCGTTGATGCCGCCGTAGACGAGCTCGAAGTCGAGCCCCGCGTTCGCGAGCTCGACGAAGACCTGTGCCTGCGAGGCGTCGCTGTCGCGGAACGAGATCGTGACGATGCGGCCCTCGTGGCGCTCGCGCAGCACCGCGAGCTCGGCGGGCGACGGCACGCCCTTCACGACCGTCGCAACGAACCGCTGCGACGACGCGTTCCGCGGCCTCGAGAACACGTCGAAGACCTCGCCGTTCTCGATCACGCGGCCGCCGTCCATGACGGCGACCTTCGTCGCGATCGACTGGATGACGTCCATCTCGTGGGTGATCACGATGATCGTGACGCCGAACTCGCGATTGACGCGCTTGAGGAGTTCGAGCACCTCCTGCGTCGTGTCGGGATCGAGTGCGCTCGTCGCCTCGTCGGCGAGCAGCAGCCGTGGCGACGTCGCGAGCGCCCGGGCGATGCCGACGCGCTGCTTCTGGCCGCCCGAGAGCTGGTCGGGGAACGCCTTCGCCTTCTCGGCGAGCCCGACGAACTCGAGCAGTTCGGCGACCCGGGGCTCGATCTCGGCCTTCGACCACCCGGCCACCTTGAGCGGGTAGGCGATGTTGCCGGCGACGGTCTTCGCGCCGAACAGGTTGAACTGCTGGAAGATCATGCCGATGCCGAGGCGGATGCCGCGCAGTTCGCGTTCGGGAAGGCCCACGATCTCGCGGCCGTCGATCTCGATCGATCCGGCGGTGGCGGGCTCGAGCGCGTTCACGAGCCGGAGCAGGGTCGACTTGCCCGCTCCCGAATAGCCGATGATGCCGTAGACGTCGCCCGGCTCGATGTCGAGGGTGACGTCGTCGACGGCGACGATCTCAGCCCCGTCACGACCTTGGGGCGGATACGCCTTGGTGACGTTCTTCAGCGCGACGAGCGCCATGGTGGTTCTCCTCCTGGGCTTGTGGCCCGCATGGAACGCCGCAGGCGGTGGGCACTGATTCGGCGCCCACCGCCCGCGGCGATCGTCGTCCCCGTCGGGAGACGAGCAGACGAGCAGACGATCAGCCCGAGTGCGCCTCGGTGTCGGCCTGGACCTTCGCGAGCGAGTCCTCGAGGTCGGCGACCGGAGTGGTCGCCGGCACACCCGTGCCGCCCGAGGCCTCGATGAGGCCGGCCTGCACGTCGGGGTCGGTCTGGAAGATCTCGACGAGCTTCTTGTACGTCGCGTTGTCCTTGTCCTCGGCGCGGGTCGCGAAGATGTTGACGTAGGGCAGCGCGTTCGGGTCGGTCGGGTCGTCCTTCGCGATCGCGTCCTCGAACTTCAGCCCGGCGTCCTCGACGAAGTCGTTGTTGATGACGGCGGCGGCCACGTCGGGCAGCGAGGTCGGGGTGAGGGCCGCGTCGAGCGCGGTGACCTTCACCTTCGACTTCGCCTCGTCGATGTCGGCGAGATCGCTGAAGATCGTGCCGCCGCTCTTCAGCTCGACGAGGCCGGCCGACTGCAGCACGAGCAGCGCGCGGGCCTGGTTCGACTCGTCGTTCGGCACGGCGACGGTCTCGCCCTTCTCGATGTCGTCGACCGACTCGTATTTCGTCGAGTAGAGGCCGAGCGGGTAGATCGCCGTCGCGCCGATCGGTGCCAGGTCCTCACCGGCCGACACGTTGTAGTCGGCGAGGTAGACGATGTGCTGGAACTGGTTGAGGTCGAGCTCGCCCTCGGTCGTCGCGGGGTTCGGCTGCGCGTAGTCGGTGAAGTTCACGATCTCGATCCTGATGCCCTCGTCGGCCGCGGCCTTCTCGAACGCGTCCCACTGGGGGTCGCCCGCGCCGACCACGCCGATCTTCACGACGTCGTCGGAGCCGGCCTCGGCGCCGGCGGCGCCGTTCGAGGCGCAGGCCGCGAGCGTGGCGACGAGGGGCACCGCGGCGAGCGCGGCGATGACTGAGGTGATGCGGGTACGGCGTGACATGGGGTTCCTCTCTCGGTGGGCGCACGCGAACGAGGGCCTGATCGGCTGGGTGCCGGCATGGCTCCGCCACGGAGGATGTCGGTGGGGGCTTCGATGCCGCGAACGCGGGCGCATCTCCACGTTAGGCGAAGCATCTTCGCCCTGTTGACCACATGGTCACACTGCGTCACAGCTTCTGCGACGTCACCCCTCGAGCAGCTCAGATACTTCGAGCCAACGCGTCTCGAGATCGGCCACGGATGCCTCGAGCTCGCGCAGCTCGTCGCCGAGCGCGCCGAGCCCCACGTAGTCGGACTGGTCGTGACGGGCGAGTTGCTCGTGATGCCGGGCGATCTCGCCCTGCAGCTTCTCGAGCCGACGGTCGATCGAGGCGAGCTCCTTCTCGGCGGCCCGGCGATCGGCGCCCGCCAGGGAGGGCGCGCTCCCGGATCCCGTCGCGACCGGCTGGGCCGGTTGCGAAGCGTGCGCCTCGTAACCTCGGCGCTCGGATGCGGACGGCGTCGGCCGTGAGGCATCCGCCGTCTTGCGCAGCTCCAGGTACTGCTCAACTCCGCGCGGCAGGTCGCGCAGGTGACCGTCGATCACCGCGAGCTGCCGGTCGGTGACGCGCTCGATGAGGTAGCGGTCGTGGGAGACCACGAGCAGCGTGCCCGGCCAGGAGTCGAGCAGGTCCTCGATGGCAGCGAGCATGTCGGTGTCGAGGTCGTTGGTGGGCTCGTCGAGGATGAGCACGTTGGGTTCCTGCAGCAGGATCAGCAACAGCTGGAGCCGCCGCTTCTGCCCGCCCGAGAGGTTCTTCACCGGGGTCGACAGCTGCTGGCTCGAGAACCCGAGGCGCTCGAGCAGCTGCCCGGGCGTGAGCTCGACGGCCTTCGAGCCCTGTCCGATCGTGTAGCTCGCCCGTTGCTCGGCCACGACCGCCGACACGCGTTCGTCGCCCCACTCGGCGAGTTCGGCGAGTTCCTGGCTGAGCGTCGCGATCTTGACCGTCTTGCCGCGCTTGACGCGGCCCGAGGTCGGCGTCACCGCGCCGGTGACCAGGCCGAGCAGCGTCGACTTGCCGGCGCCGTTGACGCCGAGGATGCCGGTGCGTTCCCCCGGCGCGATCCGCCACTCGACATCGCGGAGCACCGTGCGCGGCGCCCCGTCGAGTCCGGGGTACTCGACCGTCGCGTCGAGCAGGTCGACCACGTCCTTGCCGAGCCGCGAGACCGCGAGCCGGCTGAGCTCGACGGCGTCGCGCACGGGCGGCTCGTTCTCGATGAGCTGGTTCGCCGCCTCGATCCGGAACTTCGGCTTCGAGGTGCGGGCAGGGGCGCCGCGGCGCAGCCACGCGAGCTCCTTGCGCATGAGGTTCTGGCGCTTCGCCTCGCTCGCCGCGGCCATCCGGTCGCGCTCGACCCGCTGCAGGATGTACGCGGCGTACCCGCCCTCGAAGGGCTCGACGATGCCGTCGTGCACCTCCCAGGTCGCGGTGCAGACCTCGTCGAGGAACCAGCGGTCGTGGGTCACGACGACGACCGCTCCGGCGGTCGCCGTCCAGCGCTGCTTCAGGTGGCGTGCGAGCCAGGCGATGCCCTCGACGTCGAGGTGGTTCGTCGGCTCGTCGAGGAACAGCACGTCCCAGTCGCCCACGAGGAGTGCCGCGAGCCCGACCCTGCGCCGCTGCCCGCCCGAGAGGCTTGCGATGGGCGCCTGCCACGGGACATCCGCGAGCAGGCCCGAGATGACGTCGCGCACCTTCGCGTCGCCGGCCCACACGTGCTCGTCGATGCCGCCGACGACTGCCTCGGCCACGGTCTTGCCCGGGTCGACGATGTCGGCCTGGTCGAGCATGCCGATGCGCAGGCCGCGCCGCTGGGTGACGCGGCCGCCGTCGGGTTCGAGGCGCCCGGCGAGCAGCTTCAGGAGCGTCGACTTGCCGTCGCCGTTGCGGCCGACGATGCCGATGCGGTCGCCCTCGTCGATGCCGAGGGTCACCTCGTCGAAGACGGTACGCGTCGGGAACTCGAGATGCAGGCGCTCGGCGCCGAGGAGGTGTGCCATGACCGAACGAGCCTAGCCGCCCGTCGCTCGGGCGGCGACGCACGACGTCTCCGCGGTCGGCGCAGTGGCGACGCGGGCGGCAGGTCGAACCGGCGCCCGGGCGCCGTCTCGAGATGAGCGCACCGGGACCACGGTCCCGATCCGGTTCCCTACCCGGCGACCAGGCGCGCGCCGTGCACGGCGCCGTGCACGTGCACGGCGTTGAGCCGCGCGGCCGACAGCGCGACCTGCAGCTCGATCGCCGAATCGGCGTCCTCGACGAGGAACGCCACCGTCGGGCCGGATCCGGAGACGATCCCGGCCAGCGCTCCGTGCGCCTCGCCGAGCTCGAGGATGCCGCCGAGCCCGGGCGCCAGCCCGAGCGCCGCCGCCTGCAGGTCGTTGTGCAGCGCGTCGGCGAGCATGCGCGCGTCGCCTGCTCGCAGTGCGTGCAGCACCTCCGCGTCGACGGCGGGGGTCACGTCGCCCGGGTCGGTCTCGGGGTGCGCCTCGCGCCGGCGGTCGAGTTCGCGGTAGACCCCCGGCGTCGAGAGGCCGAACTCGGCGACCGCGAGGACCCAGTGGAACGAACCGGTCGCGAGCGCCGGGCTCAGCCGGTCGCCGCGGCCGGTGCCGATGGCCGTGCCGCCGGAGAGGGCGAACGGCACGTCGGCGCCGAGCTTGGCCGCGAGCGCGTGCAGTTCCTCCTTGGTGAGGCCTGTGCCCCAGAGGGCGTCGCACGCGACGAGGGTCGCCGCCGCGTCGGCGCTGCCGCCGCCCATGCCGCCGGCGATCGGCACGTGCTTCTCGATCTCGAGCCGCACGCCGCCCGGCACGCCGACGGTGCGCGCCAGCAGCTTCGCCGCCTTGATCGCGAGGTTCGAGCCGTCGGTCGGGAGGCCGGAGACGTCGATCGAGCCGCCGAACGCGACGCTGAACTCGTCGTCGGGCCAGGCGCGCACGTCCTCGTAGAGCGAGACGGCCTGGTACGCGGTCGCGACATCGTGGTAGCCGTCGGACTGCACCGCGCCGACGCGCATGAACAGATTGATCTTGCCGGGCGCCCGAACGTGCACTGCCTCGTCGGCCCAGGCGATCGTCATGCCCCCACGCTACCCGACGGCGTCCGGGCGCCGACCGCGCGCGCCGCGCTCAGCCGACCTCGGCGAGCCACGCCCGCATGCGCGACTTCACGTCCGCGAGGCGCTCGTCGTCGGGCATGCGGCCCCAGGTGAGGCCGATCGAGCTGCGTCCGCCGGCGCGCTCGCTCGCCGAGGCGAGCACGAACTCGCCGCTCTCGAGCGGGAAACGGGCGGTGGGATGCTTCGCACCGAGGTTGAGCGCGAGCGGGGCCACCCCCAGCTCGCGTTCGACGAGCGTCGCGAGCGCACGCAGACCGTCGGCCTTCTCGAGGTCGACGGTGCGGGTGACGCTCGCCTCATAGGTGCCGTCCTGCCGTTGCCCTGGACGGCGGATGCCGCGGGCCTGCTCGTAGGCCACGGTCACGTTCTGCGCCCACCAGGGGTCGACCCCGTGCAGGGTGGCCAACCGGGTCGCGATCTGCTGGTGCGTCAACTGTTCGGCGCCCGCCTCGTCGAGCACCGCGAACCACTCCTCTCGCGGCCGCCCCGTCGCCGCGCCCACCGCGTCGTCGCCGACGCCATCGGCGTTCGCCCCCACCGTCGTCTTCGCCATGCGACGAGAATAACGGCCGTCTGCGTCACCCGTCCGCGTCGCGCTCACCCCAACCCGGCCGACGGCAGGCGGGTCGGAAGAACCGTGCGATATGCCGCTCGGCGCCCGCTTGCGCCCGGAATCTCCGACATCTCGCCGGGGCGCGCGGCCGCGCGTGCGGACGGCGCCGCCACGTCGAGACCCGACGCAGTCGCCGAGACGTCAGGCGGATGCCGCGGTGCGCGCGACGCGCAGGAAGTCGTCGACGTTCAACTGCTCGCCGCGCGCCTGCGGGTCGACGCCGGCTGCCGTCAGCACCTCGGCCGCGGCGGACGAGCTGCCGCCGAGCACGCCGGAGAGCGACTGACGCAGCATCTTGCGCCGCTGCTGGAAGGCGGCGTCGACGAGTGCGAACGTCGCGACGCGCTCGACCTCGGTGCCCGGTTGCTCGGCGCGCTCGAAGCCCACGAGCACCGAATCGACGTTCGGCACGGGCCAGAACACCATGCGCGACACCTGGCCGGCCGTTCGCCAGCGCCCGTACCAGGCGGCCTTGACGCTCGGCGCGCCGTAGACCTTCGACCCGGGCTCGGCCGCGAGCCGGTGACCGACCTCGGCCTGCACCATGACGATGCCCGACACGAGCGACGGGAAGTGCTCGAGCAGGTGCAGCAGCACCGGCACCGAGACGTTGTAGGGCAGGTTCGCGACGAGTCGCACCGGGTCGGCCGGCAGTTCGACGACCTTGAGCGCGTCTTGGTGCACGACGGTGAGCGAGGTGCCCGGCTGCATGATCGCGACGGTGTGCGGCAACTGCTCGGCGAGGCGCCCGTCGATCTCGACGGCGACGACCTCGGCGCCGGCCTCGAGGAGGCCCAGCGTGAGCGAGCCGAGCCCGGGCCCGATCTCGAGCACGGTCTCGCCGCGCTGCACGCCGGCGGTCTGCACGATGCGGCGCACCGTGTTCGCGTCGTGGACGAAGTTCTGCCCGAGCTTCTTCGTGGGCGTGACGTCGAGGAGCTCGGCGAGGTCGCGGATCTCGGCCGGGCCGAGCAGGCGCGGCGTCGCGGTCTCGGCGCCGTCGGCGGGCTCAGCCTCGTGGCGGTGCATGCCGCTCATCCTCCCACGAGCCGTACACCGCGACCGTGTTCGCCGCGAGCTGCGCGCAGAACTCGTCGAGCGGGGCCCCGAGGGTCTCGGCCATGAACCGCACCGTGTGCGGCACGAGATAGGGGGCGTTCGGCCGGCCGCGCAGCGGCACCGGGGTGAGGTAGGGCGCGTCGGTCTCGACGAGGATGCGGTCGCGGGGCACCGCTCGCAGCGCGTCGCGCAGGTTCTCGGCGTTCTTGAACGTCACGTTGCCCGCGAACGAGCAGTACCAGCCCTCGTCGGCCGCGAGGCCGGCGAGCTCCTCGCCGCCCGAGAAGCAGTGGAAGACGGTGCGCTCGGGAGCGCCGACCCGGCGCAGCGTCGCGACGACCTCGTCATGCGCGTCTCGATCGTGGATCTGCAGCGCGATGCCGTGCCGCTTCGCGATGTCGATGTGCGCCTCGAACGAGCGGAACTGCGCCGGCCGCCCCTCGTCGCCGGTGCGGAAGAAGTCGAGTCCCGTCTCGCCGACGGCCCGCACTCGCGGCTCCGCCGCCAGCTCGTCGATCACGGCGAGGGCGTCGTCGAGCGTTCCGGATGCCTCGAGCTCGGGCGCCTCGTTGGGGTGCAGCGCCACCGCGGCGAGGAGCCGCGCTTCGCGCGCGGCGGCCGCGGCCGACCAGCGGCTCGTCGCCACATCGGTGCCGACCTGCACGGCCCCGGCGACGCCGACCGCTGCGGCCCGCTCGAGGTGCTCGTGCACGTCGAGCAGCGTCTCGGGACGCCCGGGCGGTGCGTCGTCGCTCGGTTCGAGGTGCGTGTGGTTGTCATAGACCGCGACGGGCAGCGGCTCGGGCAGCGGCGGGTAGCCCTGACCGGACGTCTTCGAGGGCGGCACCGACCTACTCCGCGACCTCGACCCGCGGGAACAGCGCCTCGAGCGGGGCGACGCGTTCGCCGAGCTCCGCCTCGTACGCAAGGTCGACGCGCGCGTCCTGCACCGTGCCGGGCGCGCCGAGCGCCGTCCACAGCTTCGCCGTCGCCTTCGGCAGCACCGGCGAGAGCAGCACCGCGAGGGTGCCGAGCCCGCGGTAGGCCGTCGCGAGCACGGTCTCGAGCCGGTCGCGCCGCTCGGGGTCCTTCGCAAGCGCCCAGGGCTCCTCGGCCGTGAGGTAGCCGTTGAGCGCGTCGACGAGCTCCCACGCCGCACCGATCGCCTCATGGATCGCGATGCGGTCGATGGCCTGCCACGAGGCATCCGTCGCCCGTCGTTCGACCGCACCGATCTCGATGTCGGCCGCCTCGAGCGCGCCCTGCCGAGGCACGACGCCGTCGCAGTACCGGTTGATCATCGCGACGACGCGCGAGGCGAGGTTGCCGAAGCCGTTCGCGAGTTCGGCCTGGTAGCGGGCGGCGAGGTCCTCCCAGGAGAACGAGCCGTCCTGGCCGAACGCGATCGCGCGCATGAAGTAGTAGCGGAACGCATCGGAGCCGAAGGTCGACGTGATCTGCTCGGGCGCGATGCCCGTGAGCTTCGACTTCGACATCTTCTCGCCGCCGACGAGCAGCCAGCCGTGGCCGAAGACGCCCTTCGGCACCTCGAGGCCGGCGGCCATCAGCATCGCCGGCCAGATGACGGCGTGGAAGCGCAGGATGTCCTTGCCGACGATGTGCTGCGCGGGCCAGCGCCGCGAGAACTCGTCGTCGTCCTGCCCGTAGCCCACGGCGGTGATGTAGTTGAGCAGGGCGTCGAACCAGACGTAGACGACGTGGGTCTCGTCCCACGGCACCTTGACGCCCCAGTCGAACGTCGACCGCGAGATCGAGAGGTCGGCGAGGCCCGAGCGCACCCAGCCGAGCACCTCGTTGCGCGCCGACTCGGGCTGCACGAAGTCGGGGCGCTCCTCGTAGAGCGCGAGCAGCCGCTCGGCGAACGCCGAGGTGCGGAAGAAGTAGTTCTTCTCGTGCAGCAGCTCGACGGGCTTCGAATGGATGGCGCAGACCTGCTGCCCCTCGTACTCGCCGGTGCCCGCGACGAGGTCGGACTCCTGCTTGTACTCCTCGCAGCCGACGCAGTAGTAGCCCTCGTACTCGCCCGTGTAGATGTGACCGTCGTCGTAGAGCTTCTGCAGGAACTTCTGCACGTTCGCCTCGTGGCGCGCGTCGGTCGTGCGGATGAAGTCGTCGTTCGCGATGTCGACCGTCTCGAGCAGCGGGATCCAGGCGTCGGCGACGAGCTTGTCGGCCCACTCCTGCGGGGTGACGCCGTTCGCGGTCGCGGTGCGCAGGATCTTCTGGCCGTGCTCGTCGGTGCCCGTGAGCATCCACGCGTCGTCGCCCGCCTGCCGGTGCCAGCGCGCGAGCACGTCGGCGGCGACCTCGGTGTACGCGTGCCCGATGTGGGGCACGTCGTTCACGTAGAAAATGGGCGTGGTGATGTAGAACGAGGAGGCTTCGGCCATGCGCTCAATCCTATGGGCGCACGAAGCAGCATTACTGCGGAGGCCTCGGACTCGACCCACAGGGCCGCTCAACCCCATGGGCGCACGAAGCAGCATTACTGCGGAGGCTTCGGACTCGACCCACAGGGCCGCTCAACCCCACGGGCGCACGGGATGCCTCCACGTCTGCGTTACTCGCCTCCGCTGTGAGCGGCGACCGGCGAAGGAGGAGGCATCGCGAAACCCCCGCTCTACTCGGCCGCCGCCGCCTGCTCCCGCTCGTGCTCCTCGCGGTGACGGCGCCGCACGCTGCCGTCGCCGATCGCGGGCGGGATCGCCTCGGTCACCTCCATGTGGGCGTGCGGGGTCGGCACGCCGAGGGTGACGTCCTGCTCCTTGATCGCGGGTTCGCGCACCTTCTGGCCCGGATAATCGACCACCCTGAGGCCGAGCACGATCTTGCCCGGCGCGTCGCGCCGGTCGAGCGCCCGGTACGCGTCGACGATGCCGTCGAGCCCGAACACGTCGGCGATCGGCAATCGCACCCGGCGGGCCGCGACGAGCGCGGCCACCCGCCCCATCGCGACGACGTCGCCCGTGCCCGCCGCGACCGCATCGTCGGCTTCGACCGCCTCGTGGTCGAGCACGGTCAGCGTGCGGGAACTCGCCACCCCGAGCTCGGCGGCGGCGTCGGTCTCGCCGCCGAGGAAGTCGAGGAAGGCGCTCACAGGTCGCGCATGCTCGGTCTCCTCGACGATCGCCCGCACCCGCTCGGCGAGCCCCGGTCCGTATCGCGTGGGGATCACGCCGAACTGCCGCAGGAAGTCGAAGCGCTCCTGGGTCGTCGTGCCGATGACGGTCGCGCCGCGCATCCGTGCGAACTGCACGGCGAGGCAGCCCACCCCGCCGGCGGCGGCGGTGACGACGACCGTGTCGTCGGGGCCGAGGGCGAGGCCCTCGACGGCGTTCCATGCGGTCGTGCCGGCGACGTAGAGCGAACCGGCGACCTCCCACGAGAGCCCGGCCGGCTTCGGCAGCAGCTGGCGCTCGGGTACCGCGACGTGCGTGGCCTGCGCGCCGCGCTCGACGAAGCCCATGACCTCGTCGCCGCGGCCGAACCGCCCGACGTCGGGGCCGGTCGCGATGACCACCCCGGCAAGGTCGCGCCCCTGCATCGCCGGGAGGGCGATCGGGCCCTGGCCGTCGTGCTCGCCGCGCCTCGTCGCGCTCTCTGCGGGGTTGAGCCCCGCCGCGAAGACCTCGACGAGCACCTCGCCGTCGCCGGGCACCGGCATCGGCACCTCGTCGACGTGCAGCACCTCGGGGCCGCCGAACTCGGCGTATCGCACCGCCCGGGCCGTGAAGGCCCGCGACTCGTCTCTGGTTGCCATCTCGCACCTCCTGGATCGTGCGAACGGTTCCATTGTCCCCCAATCGGGGGCCGACCGACAGGGGTTGCGCGCGGGGCGAGCGTTCTGCGGCGGCGGCTGCGGCGCGCGGTTCAGCGCCCGTCGCGGCTCGCGAGCGCGGCCTCGTAGAGCTCGCGCTTGCCGAGGCCGGTCTCAGCGGCGACGAGCGAGGCGGCGTCCTTCAGCCGGGTGCCCGATGCCGCGAGGCCGAGCACCCGTTCGAGCGCGGCATCGGCGTCGACCACGACGTCGCCCGCTCCCCCGACGACGATGACGATCTCGCCGCGCACGCCGTCGGCCGCCCAGGCCACGAGCTCGCCGAGCGGGCCGCGGCGCACCTCCTCATGGAGCTTCGTGAGTTCTCGGCACACGGCCGCCGGCCGGTCGGCTCCGAAGGCCTCCGCGAACGCTTCGAGGCTCGCGGCGACCCGCGACGGGCCCTCGAAGAAGACGAGCGTGCGCCGGTCGCCCGCGAGCTCCGCGAGCCGGCGGCCGCGCTCGCCGGCCTTGCGGGGCAGGAAGCCCTCGAACGCGAACCGATCGGTGGGCAGCCCCGAGACGGCGAGTGCCGTGACCACGGCCGAAGGCCCGGGGATCACCGTGACGACGACACCGGCGGCGGCGGCCGCGGCCACGAGCGGGAAGCCGGGGTCGGAGACGGTCGGCATACCGGCGTCGCTCAGCACGAGGAGATCGTCGTCGCGGGCGAGCTCCACGAGTTCGGCCGCCTTCTGCCGCTCGTTGTGCTCGTGCAGGGCGATGAGGCGCGGCCGGTTGTCGATGCCGAGCGCCGCGAGCAGGCGCTGGGTCACGCGGGTGTCCTCCGAGGCGATCACGGTCGCCGTCCCGAGCGCCTCGCGCAGTCGCGTCGACGCATCGCCGAGATTGCCGATGGGGGTCGCCGCGAGGATGATCATGGGTTCCAGTCTGTCCTAGGGTTGGGCGCATGAGTGTCGACGAGACGGTGGAACCCCAGGGGTCCCGACTCGACGACGCCGACGAGGCCGACGAGGTGGAACCCCAGGGGTCCCGACTCGACGACGCCGACGAGGCCGACGTCGAGCCGCGTGGATCGCGGCTCGACGAGTGGTGGGCCGCCGCGACCGCGACGCCGCGTCGTCGCGCACTCTGGACGTGGGGCGGCCCCCTCCTCGTCACGCTCGTCGCCGCAGTGCTGCGCTTCTGGGGGCTCGGCCACCCGCACCAGATCGTCTTCGACGAGACCTACTACGTGAAGGACGCCTGGACCCTCTGGCACAACGGCTACGAGTCGAGCTGGCCCGACGGCGCCGACGCCGATTTCGCCCGCGGCGACCCGAACGTCTACCTCGACGACCCCGCGTACGTCGTGCATCCGCCGCTCGGCAAGTGGCTCATCGGGCTCGGCATGGCCGCGTTCGGCGCGGGCGACGCGTTCTGGTGGCGCGCGACGACGGCGCTGGCCGGCACGATCGCGGTCTTCCTCCTGACGATGGTGGCGCGGCGGCTCTTCGCCTCGACCTCGCTCGCGGTGGTCGCAGGCCTCCTCTTCGCGATCGACGGCAACGCGATCGTGATGTCGCGCGTCGCGCTGCTCGACAACTGGGTCATGCTCTTCTGCCTGCTCGGGTTCTGGTTCGTCCTGATCGATCGCGAGCATGCGGAGCGGGCGCTCGACCGCCGGCTGGCGGCCGAGTGGGGCGCCGGTCGGGATCCGCATTTCGGCCCCGCGCTGTGGGCGAGGCCATGGGTCGTCGCCGCGGGCGCCGCGTTCGGGGCCGCGACGGCGGTGAAGTGGTCGGGACTCTGGTTCCTCGCGGCCTTCGGCGTCTACCTGGTGGTCGTCGACGCTCTCGCCCGCCGCCGTGCTGGCGTACCGTTCTGGGCGAGCGCGGCGCTGCTCAAGCAGGCGCCCGTCACGTTCGTGCTGCTCGTGCCGGTCGCAATGGTCGTCTACTTCGCGTCGTGGACCGGCTGGCTCACGACCGACGGCGGCTACTACCGGCACTGGGCCGACGAGGAGGGCAACGCGTGGACCGGCGCGCTCGCCTGGGTGCCGAAGGCGCTGCAGAGCCTCTGGCACTACCATTCCTCGGCCTACCAGTACCACGTCGACGTGCACAGCGAGCACCCCTGGCAGTCGAATCCGTTGACGTGGCTCTTCATGATCCGACCGACCAACATGTACTACGACGACGCGAACGGGCAGGTCTCGTCGATCATCGAGGTCGGCAACCCGCTCATCTGGTGGGCGGCGGCGCTCGCCGCGTTCTACCTCGTCTACCGCTTCGCGCGGTACCGCGAGTGGCAGGCGGCCGCGATCCTCGTCGGTCTCGCCGCCGGCTACCTGCCGTGGCTCATGTACCTGAACCGCACGGTGTTCCAGTTCTACTCGATCGCGTTCGAGCCCTTCCTCGTGCTCGCGCTCGTCTACGTCATCGGCATCGTCGCGGGCAGGCCGACCGACCCGCGCTGGCGCCGGCAGGGAGGGCTCTGGACGGTCGGGGTCTACCTCGTCGTCGTGATCGCCGTGTCGGCGTTCTTCCTGCCGATCTGGACGGGGATACCGCTCACGCCCATCGTGCGGCAGCTGCACTTCTGGCTGCCGAGCTGGGGCTGAGCGAACTCAGGCCTGCTGAGCCGCGAGCCGCAGCTCGAGCTGGTCGAGCACGAGGTCGAGGCCGTAGCCGAACTCGTCGCCGAAGTCGTAGTCGTGCCCGAGGACCATCTGCTCGAGCATCTCGGCGAGGTGCGGGTACTCGTCGGCGGGCAGTTCGAGCCCTTCGGCGAAGGCGTCGGCGCCGACGTCGGGAGTGAACGGCAGGTTGAGCTCGGTGAGCACGAAGCCGTAGATGTAGGCGTCGAGCACCGAGTAGGCGTGTGCGGCGAGCGCGAGGTCGAAGCCGTCGCGCCGCAGCACTCCGAGCACGCGGTCGTGGTGCCGCATGACGGCCGGTCCGGGATCCGACCGCGACTCGAGGAGGCCGAGCGCCCAGGAGTGCTTCTTGAGCACGGCGCGCATGGTGTCGGCGCGGGCGGTCATCGCGGCGCGCCACGGCGTGCCGATCTCGAGCAGCGGAATCTCGTCGAACGCCGCGTCGGCGAGGAGATCGAGGAGTTCCTCCTTGCCGGAGACGTGGTGGTAGAGCGACATCGCCTCGGCGCCGAGTGCCTTGCCGACGCTGCGCATGCTGACGGCCGCGAGGCCGCCGCCGTCGGCGACCTGCATCGCGGCGGCGATGATGCGCTCGCGGCTGAGCGGGGTGCGCTGGGCCATGCCGACTCCGTTCTCGGGCGATGCTTGCATCCTTACGACTGTAAGGCTATCGTGATCGACACAGGGACTTACAGGTGTAAGGGAGCAACATGCGTGCAGGAGTGGTCGATCGGTACGGTCCGCCGTCGGTCGTACGGGTCGACACGGTGCCCGATCCCGTCGCGCGCCGCGGCGAGGCGCTCGTGCGCGTCATGGCGGCGACCGTCAACTCGGGCGACGCCCGCATCCGCGGCGCCCGGTTCCCGCGCGGCTTCGCCCTGCCGGGCAGGCTCGCGCTCGGGGTGAACGGCCCGCGCGCCAGGGTGCTCGGCGTGGTCTTCGCCGGGCTCGTCGAGACGATCGGTGGTGATGCCACGGGCGGCGCCCCGCACGCGGGCGGCATCGCCTCAGCGGCATCCGGGTTCGCCGTCGGCGACCGCGTCTGCGGCATGACGGGCGCGCGCATGGGCGCGCACGCCGAGCTCGTCGCGGTCCCCGCCTCGCGGCTCGCGCGCATCCCCGACGGGGTGTCGTTCGACGACGCGGCCGGGGTGCTGTTCGGCGGCGCGACGGCGCTGCACTACCTGCGCGACAAGGCCGCGGTGCGGCCGGGCGAGCACGTGCTCGTCGTCGGAGCCTCGGGCGCGGTCGGCACGAACGCCGTGCAGCTCGCGAAGCACTTCGGGGCGAGGGTCACGGCCGTCACGAGCGCACCGAACGCCGAACTGGTCACCGCGCTCGGCGCCGACCGGGTCGTCGACTACCGCGCGACGCCGCTCGAGTCGCTCGAGTCACGCGGCGAGCGCTTCGACGTCGTGTTCGACACGGTGGGCGTGCTGAGCCCGGCGACCGGGCGACCGCTCCTCGCCGAGGGCGGGCGACTGCTGCTCGCCGTCGCGAGCCTCGGCGAGATGATCACCGCCCACGGTCCGGTGAAGACGGGCACCTCACCCGAGCGACCCGAGGACTTCTCGACCCTGCTCGACCTCGTCGAGGCGGACGCACTGCGGGTCGTCATCGACGAGACGATGCCGCTCGACCGCCTCGCCGAGGCGCACGCCCGCGTCGACTCGGGCCGCAAGGTCGGCAACCTCGTGCTGCATCCGCAGGAGGCCGCGGGCGCGGGCGCGGCGGCCGGGTCGGCCGAGGCGGCGGCTTGACCATGGACCCGACCCGTGTCATCCTCGCCGGCGGCTGGATCTCGCTCATGCTGGTCTACCTGCTCGGCGACGTGCTGCGCATCTTCGCCGGTGATGCCGAGCCGGGCAGGATCGGCGACAGGGCGGCCGCGAGCTGGATGTGGGTGCTGGCCGCACTCATCATGCTCGTGCCGATCGCGATGATCACGATCTCGCTCATGGTGCCGGCGACCCCGCTCAAGTGGATCACCGTCATCGTCTCGGCCGCGCTCGTGCTGTTCAACCTCGCAGCGCTGCCCTACAAGGGCCTCTACGACAACGTGCTCATCGTCGTGGGCTTCGGGTTCAACGCGCTCCTCATCTGGGTCGCGCTCGCCTGGCACCCGGCCCAGGAGGCGTGAGCACCCGGCGCATCGCTAGTGGCCGGCGCCGCCGTCGACGAACTTGAGCCCGATGACGCAGCCGACGAGGCCGGCGATGAGGGCGAGCTTCAGCCACGAGACATCCGAATCGCCCGTGATCATCGCCCAGACGACCGTGAGTGCCGCGCCGATGCCGACCCAGACCGCGTAGGCGGTACCGGTCGAGATGTCTCGCATGGCCCACGCGAGCCCGCCCATGGAGAGGGCGAGGGCGCCGAAGAAGATCACGCTCGGCCAGAGCTTCGTGAAGCCCTCGCTCTTGCCGAGTGCGGTGGCCCAGACGGCTTCGAGCACGCCCGAGACGATGAGGATGACCCATGCCATGACTGTTCACTCCCGACCAGATCGACATCGAGAAGGATGTCGCGTGCCAGTCGTCGTGTCCGGGTACTGGGTGCCCTCGTCCGGTGGCCGCCGGGGTGGGCGACCTGATCACAGGATAGCGAACCGGCCTGATCAACCCCTGTGCACCCTGGCCCGACCGACCCCCTCCGCCGACGGGTGCACGGGGCGGGTGCGAGGCATCCGTTGCCGTAGGTTACGCCGCGGGCGCGAGGCGGACGCCGGGTGCGCGTAGCGTTCTCGGCATGGCAGACCGCGAATACGGCTTCAAGACCCGCGCCATCCACGCGGGCAACATCCCCGACCAGGTGACGGGGGCCCGCGCGCTGCCGATCTACCAGACGAGTGCGTTCGTCTTCGACGACACCGCCGACGCCGCGGCACGGTTCGCCCTCCAGAAGTACGGCAACATCTACTCACGCCTCGCGAACCCGACGGTCGCGAGCTTCGAGGAGCGCATCGCGAGCCTCGAGGGCGGTCTGGGCGCCGTCGCGACCGCCTCCGGACTCGCCGCGCAGTACATCACCTTCGCATCGCTCGCGGGAGCCGGCGACCACATCGTCGCCTCCGCGCAGCTCTACGGCGGCTCGATCACCCAACTCGACGTGACGCTGCGCCGCTTCGGCATCGAGACGACCTTCGTCGCCGGTTCCGACGCCGACGACTACGCCGCGGCCATCCGCGAGAACACGAAGGCCCTCTTCGTCGAGACGATCGCGAACCCCTCGGGCGAGATCGCCGACCTCGAGGCGCTCGCCGACGTCGCCCACGCCCACGGCATCCCGTTCATCGTCGACTCGACGATCGCGACCCCGTACCTCAACCGCCCGATCGAATGGGGCGCCGACATCGTCACCCACTCGGCGACCAAGTTCCTCGGCGGGCACGGCACGACCCTCGGCGGCGTCGTGGTCGAGTCGGGCCGGTTCCACTGGCACTCGGAGAAGTTCCCGCTGTTCGGCCAGCCGGTGCCGAGCTACGGCGGCCTCGAGTGGTCGGGCAACTTCGGCGAGTACGCCTTCTTGACGCGCCTCCGCGCCGAGCAGCTGCGCGACATCGGCCCGACGCTCGCGCCGCACTCGGCGTTCCTGCTCGCGCAGGGCGTCGAGACCCTGCCGTACCGCATCCAGGCGCACGTCGACAATGCCCGCGCCGTCGCCCGGTGGCTCGCCGAGGACCCGCGGGTCGAGCGCGTGTTCTGGGCGGGCCTCGAGGGCCACCCGCACCACGACCGCGCGAAGAAGTACCTGCCGCAGGGCCCCGGCTCGGTGTTCAGCTTCGAGGTGAAGGGCGGCCGGCAGGTGGGCCAGGCGCTCATCGAGAACGTGAACCTCGCGTCGCACCTCGCGAACATCGGCGACGCGAAGACGCTCATCATCCACCCGGCGTCGACCACGCACGCCCAGCTCACCGAGCAGCAGCTCGTCGACGCGGGCGTGCTGCCCGGCGTCGTGCGGCTCTCGATCGGCATCGAGGACGTCGACGACATCATCTACGATCTCGACCAGGCGCTCGCCGCCGCGACAGGAGGCACGCGATGACCGACACCATCACCGGGCAGGCGACGCAGACGGATGCCTCGGCGGCGGCCGAGCTCGAGACCGTGCGCCTCGTCAACGGCCTGAGCTGCGACCTGCCCGCCGACTCGCCGCTCGCGAAGCTGCTGCGCTCGCAGCGCACGTGGACGGGTCCCGACGCGAAGGCTCGCCTGCGCATCCTCGACGCGGCGAAGTCGGTCGCGATCGTCGGCGCCTCGCCGAAGCCGCAGCGCTCGAGCTACTTCGTGGGCACGTACCTGCAGCAGTCGAGCGACTACCGCCTCTACTTCGTGAACCCGATGGAGACCGAGATCCTCGGCCAGCCGGCGTACGCGAGCCTCACGGACCTGCCCGAGGTGCCCGACGTCGTCGTCGTGTTCCGCCGGGGCAGCGACATCCCGAAGGTCGTCGACGAGGTCGTCGCGGCCGGTGCGAAGACCATCTGGGTGCAGCTCGGCATCTGGAACGAGGAGGCCGCGTACTACGGCGAGGAGCAGGGGCTCACCGTCGTCATGGACCGCTGCATCAAGGTGGAGCACGCCCGCTTCCACGGAGGCCTCCACCTGCTCGGATTCGACACGGGTCAGATCACGTCGCGCAAGACCGTGCGCTGACGTGCTCCCGTCGAGCGGATGCCTCGGTGGAGGCATCCGCTCGAACCGCGCCCCGATACGCTGGACCGATGCCCCGCGACCTCGATTTCTCGACCGACCCCGCCCGGCTCGACCGCGAACGCGTGCACCGCTGGCTCTCCGAGCACGCCTACTGGGCGCTCGGCCGACCTCGCGAGACGCAGGATGCGGCGATCGACGGGTCGATGAACTTCGGCGTGTACGACCGCGACTCGGGCGGGCAGCTGGCCTACGCCCGCGTCGTCACCGACGGCGTCACCTTCGCCTGGCTCTGCGATGTCATCGTCGACCCCGAGAGCCGCGGCGAGCGCCTCGGCGTCTCGCTGATGGAGTACGTGCTCGCGACGCTCGACCCGCTGCGCCTGAAGCGCGTGGTGCTCATCACGGGCGACGCCCACGGCCTCTACGAGAAGTTCGGGTTCGCGCCGATCGACCGAGCGGCGGACTGGATGTCGCGGGTCGGGCCCGACCCGATCGTCTGAGCGGGGGCGACCCGGCCACGCTCCCGACCGACCGCGGCAGGGGCGCCGCTTCGCTGCCGTCAGGCGGCGTCGCGCCCGTAGGCGAGCATCCGGAAGCCCGACCCACCACCAGGGCGGCGGCGCACGAAGCGGTCACGCGGCGTCGCGTCCACAGGCGAGCATCCGGAAGCCCGACCCACCACCGGGGCGGGGGCGCACGAAGCGGTCACGCGGCGTCGCGTCCATAGGCGAGCATCTGGAAGCCCGACCCACCACCGGGGCGGCGGCGCACGAAGCGGTCACGCGGCGTCGCGTCCATAGGCGAGCATCTGGAAGCCCGACCCGTCTGGGCGCACGAAGCGGTACTCGCGCTCGTGCAGGCGGGCGAACCCGAGCCGGTCGTAGAGCCGCTGCGCGTCGAGCATGTCGGGGCCGGTGTTGAGCACCACCCGGTCCATCCCGCGGATGCGCGCGAGTCGCAGCACGTGCCGCACGAGCGTCTCGCCGATGCCGCGCCGCCGGGCACCCGGTGCGACGCCGAGGAAGCGGAAGTCGAGCTCGCCGGCCCGCGCGACCGGCGACATCGTCGCGCCTGCTCGCGGCGTCGACGCCGTGCCGAGGAGCTCGCCGGTCGCCGAGTCGACGGCGACCCACACCCGATGGTCGCGCGCACGCTCGGCCACGGCGACGATGTCGGCGCGATACCCCGCGTTCAGCTCGAAGTCGGCGGCGTACGCCGACTCGACGAGCCGGGCGACGTGATCGGCCTCGCCGTCCCGCATCGATCGCACCACGACGTCGTCGCGCTGCTGAAGCGGGTATCGGTACACGACCGAGTCGACGTCGGCCCCGACCGCCGCGTCGCGCTCGGGCGCGCGCTCGAAGCCGAGTCGTTCGTAGAGCGCCTGGGCCCTGGTGTTGCGGCTGCCCGTGTCGAGCACGAGCGCCGACGCACCCCACTCGAGCGCCGCCTCGAGGCTCGCCCGCGTGAGCGCGGCGCCGAGTCCGCCGCCCTGCACGGCTGGGTCGACGGAGATGAGGCGCACCTCGGCCTCGCCGGGCCGGGCGACCCGCGAGTAGCGAGTGCCGGCGCGCAGCACGCTCGCCGTGCCGACGACGCCGCTTTGGGCGTCGAGCGCGACGAGCACGGCGCCGTCGGCGGCACGCCCCGCCGTGTCGGCCTCGAACGCGGCGCGCTCGGCGCCTTTCGGCAGGTGACCGTAGGGCCCTGCGGCGAAGGCGCGCCCGATCAGGGCGGCCTCGGCGGCGGACTCCTCGGCGCGGATCGGACGGATGGTCGGGGATGCGGGCGGGGTTCCGGCGGCGTTCGACATCGTCATCCAGCCTAGGCCCGCCCGCCGGCGCGGCGGCCTGGCGACGGTCGCCGCCGGTAGGCTCGACGCGTGCTGACCGACCGCCGCGACCTCCGCGTCGCGCTGCTCGGCCCGGTCCTCGTCGAGGGTCGGTCGGGCGAGCAGATCGAGCCCGCGGGCGCGCTCGCGAAGGCGCTGTTCGCCGCGCTCGCGGGGGTCGACGGGCGTGCCTCGGGTCGAACGCACGGGCTCGAGGCGATCTCCGACGACCTGTGGGGCGACGACCGGCCCGAGAACGAGCGGGCGGCACTGCAGTCGCTCGTGTCACGGGTGCGCACAACGAGCGCGACCGGGCTCATCGCGTCGCGCCCCGGCGGGTACGCGCTCGACGTGACCCCGGCGCAGACCGATCTCGGACTCGCCGGCGAACTCGGCGGGCGCGCCGCGGAGCTCGCCCGTGGCGGCGACCACCGCGCCGCGATCGGCGTGCTCGACGAGGCCCTCGCCCTCTGGCGCGGCGAGCCGGGGCTCGACCTCGGCCAGGCGCCGATCGGCGCCGAGCTCGCCGACCGTGCGTCGTCGCGTCGCATCGGATTGCTCGAGTTCCGTGCGCGCTGCCTGCTCGACGCCGGTGACGCCGAAGCGGCGATCACCGCCCTCGCTCCGCTCGCGGCGGCCAGCCCGCTCGACGAGCGACTGCACACCTCGCTCATCGCCGCGCTCGCGAGCGCCGGCCGGCGCACCGAGGCGCTCGCGACCTTCGCCCGCGTGCGAGCGACGCTGCGCGACGAGCTCGGGGTCTCGCCCGGCCCCGAACTCGTCGAGCTCAACGCGCGACTGCTCGCCGATCCCGACACGGGCATCGCGCCCGTGGTCGGCGTCGACCCGGTCGCGGACGTCCGGCCCGGGGCATCCGTCACGATCGAGCTGACGCGACCGACGGCCGATGAGGTCCCGTCGCCCGCGGAGACGGCCGATTCCCCCCGACGCCCCGAAGAACCCACCCGGATCGGCCTGCGCGCCGCCCCGAACCGGCTCATCGGCCGCGACGACGACCTGCCGGCGATCCTCGCACTGCTCGACCGGCACCGGCTGGTCACCATCCTCGGCGCAGGCGGGCTCGGAAAGACCCGGCTCGCCCAGGCGGTCGCGGCGCGAGCCGACGCGCCGGCGGTGGTGGTCGCCGAGCTCGCGGGCGTCCGCGACGACGACGACGTCGAGCTCGCGCTCGGCTCGGCGCTCGGCCTCAGGGAGGCCCGTGCGTCGAGGCTCTCCGACGCCGCGAGCCGGCCCGACCTTCGTCAGCGCATCGAGGCGCGCCTCGCCGACACGCCGACCCTGCTCGTGCTCGACAACTGCGAGCAGGTCGTCGACGGCGTCGCCGCCTGCACGGACGAGCTGCTGTCAGCGGTGCCGACCCTGCGCGTGCTCGCGACGAGCCGGAGCCCGATCGCGATCGGCGCCGAGCAGGTGTATCCGCTCGAACCGCTGCCGGCGCGCGTCGGCGACGAAGCCGGGCCCGGCTCGCAGCTCTTCATCGAACGGGCGCTCGCCGTGCGCCCCGATGCCGCCCTCCCCCTCGACGTGGTCGAGCGGCTGTGCGCGCGCCTCGACGGCCTGCCGCTCGCGATCGAGCTCGCCGCGGCGCGCACCCGCGGCATGACCGTCGCCGAGATCGAGGCCCGCCTCGACAATCGTTTCGCACTGCTCGCCGGGCGCGACCGCAGCGCGCCGCCCCGTCAGCGCACCCTCGAGGCCGTCATCGAGTGGAGCTGGGCGCTGCTCACCCCCGACGAGCAACGCGGGCTCGTCCGGCTCTCGACCTTCGCCGACGGCTTCGGGATCGAGGCGGCACAGGAGGTGCTCGGCCCGGGCGCGATCGACGTGCTCGTGGGTCTCGTCGACCAGTCGCTGCTCACCGTGCGCGACGACCGGCTGACGGGTGCCACCCGGTACCGCATGCTCGAGACGGTGCGCGAGTTCGGCCAGCTCCGACTCGCGCAGGCCGGCGAGCTCGCCGACGTGCACGATGCGATGGCCCGGTGGGCCGAGCGGCTCGCCGACGTGCACTTCGTCGGCGGCGGCTCGACGCAGCTCCACGACCTGCGGGTGCTGCGCCTCGAGGAGGAGAACCTCGTCGAGATCCTGCGCCGAGCCAACGCCGAGCGTCGCGTGCCGACCGCGCTGCGGCTCTACGCCGCGCTCGGCTACCTCTGGAACGTGCGCAGCGCGCACGAGGAGGTGCTCGTGTTCGGTGAGGCGATGCTCGAGGCGACCCGCCACGGCGCGCACGAACGCGACCTCGCGGTGCCGGCGATGATCTCGGCGGTGTTCGCAGCCGGCACGTCGCTCGCCTACGGTGCACCGGCCGCGACGCGCGCGCTCGCACGGCTCCGCTCGCATCTCGCCGATCGCTGGCCGCTGCCCGAATGGCTGGCCGCGGTCGCGCGGGTCATCGGCGCGCGCGACCTCGACGCCGCGCTCGCCGACCTCGTGGTCATGTCCGAATCCGCCGACGAGGCGACGGCGCTCATCGGCGCGCTGCTGCGCTGCCAGTTCGATGAGAACGCCGGCGAACCCGCACTCGCCATCGAGCACGCCCAGCGCGCGCACCGGCTCGCGCGGCGCCTCGGCGACGGATGGGCCGAGTCGATGAGCTCGATGATGATGGCGCAGCTCGCCAGCCAGTCGGGCGACCCCGAGCGCGCGTTGCACTGGTCGGCGGTCGCGGTCGACGGCCTCGCCGCCCTCGACGCGGAGCCAGACCTGCTCCAGCTCGAGTGGATGCGCGCGGGCAACCTGCTCTCGGCGGGCCGGTTCGACGAGGTGCGCCCGCTGCTCGACGAACTCGCGGCGAGCGAGCGTCGCACGGCCGACGGCCTCTCGCTCGCAACGGTCGCCGAGCTCGGCCGCGCCGAGCTCGCACGGGCGGATCGCCGCATGGCCGACGCCCGTCGCCACGGTCGGGCGGCCGCCGACTCGTTCGGCGTCCACGAGCGGTCGACCCCGTGGTACCTGATGGTGCTCGCCGATCTCCTCTCCGCGGCGGTGTTCGACGAGCGCGACGCCGACGACGCCGACCGGTGGGCCGCCCGCATCCGGTACCGAACGATCGCGCTCCACCGCGCGTGGCCGGCGTTCACCGACAAGCCCGTGCTCGGCACGGCGGTGCTCGGCTGGTCGGCGTGGGCGATGCGCCGACCGCACCTGCGGGGTCGCGCGCTCGAGCTGCTCGCCCTCGCCGAGCGGATGCACCCCCGGCAGGACCTTCCCGCGCTCAGACTCGAGCCGCACCTCGCGGCCGCCGAGCGCATCGCCGGCGCCGCCGCCCTCGAGCGGGCGCGCGCCGACGTCGCCGACCTCACCCAGCCCGAGCGCGCGGAACGGGCGCTGCGATTGCTCGCAGCGCCCGTCGCGCCCGGTTCGGTCGGCTCGGCCTGACGGTCACCCCCGGCGGGGCGCCGACCCGACGGCCGTCGCCCGCACCGAGGCATCCGCACCGGTCTACGCCTTGCGCATGTACGCGCGCACCGTGAGCGGGGCGAAGATCGCGACCACGACCGCGGCGCCGACGAGCGTCGCCAGCAGGTCGCCCGTGACCTCGGTGCCCATCGTGATGCCGCGCGCGGCGGTCACGAGGTGCGAGACCGGGTTGATGTTCACGAACCACTGCAGCCAGTCGGGCATCGTGTCGGCCTGCACGAACGCGTTCGAGAGGAACGTCAGCGGGAACAGGATGAGGAACGAGATGCCCTGCACCGAACCGGCCGATCGCGCGATCACGCCGAAGAAGGCGAAGATCCAGCTGAGCGACCATGCTGCGACGATCACGACGAGGCTCGCCGTCACGACGCTGCCGATGCCGGCCTCGGGCCGGTAGCCCATGACGTACCCCGCGACGAAGGTGAGCACGGTCGCGATGCCGTAGCGCACCGTGTCGGCGAGCAGCGCGCCGGCGAGCGGTGCGACGCGCGCGATCGGCAGCGAGCGGAACCGGTCGAACACGCCCTTGTCCATGTCCTCCCGCAGCTGCACGCCCGTGACGACCGACGTCGTGATGACGGTCTGCACGAGGATGCCGGGCAGCAGGAACGGCAGGTACGTCATCGCATCGCCGGCGATCGCGCCGCCGAAGATGTAGGTGAACATGACGGTGAACAGGATCGGCTGCACGGTGACGTCGATGAGCTGCTCGGGCGTGCGCTTGATCTTCAGGAGACCCCGCCAGGCCATGCTGAACGAGTTGCGCACCGTCTGGCCGAAGCCGACGTGGTTCTTGAACGTGCGGGCGGCGCCCGGCACGATGGTCGCGGTGGTCATGCGCGGCTTCCTTCGAGTTCGAGATCGGATGCCTCGTCGCCGGCCCCTTCGGGCTCGGCGCTGTGGCCGGTGAGCGTGAGGAACACCTCGTCGAGCGTGGGCTTCTGCACGCTGAGCTCGGCGAGGTGGATGCCCGCGTCGCGGAACGTGACGAGGAGCTCGGCGACGCGATCCGCGTCCTGCATGGGGGCGGTGAGGCGGGCGGCCTCGGGGCTCGCGGTGGCGTGCACGCCGAGCACGCGCTCGATCGCCGCCTGGGCGTCGCCGAGGTCGCGCGGGTCGATGAGCCGCAGTTGCAGGCTCGACTCGCCGACCGATGCCTTGAGCTCGTCGCCCGTGCCCTCGGCGACCACGCGGCCGCGGTCGATCACCGCGATGCGATCGGCGAGCTGGTCCGCCTCGTCGAGGTACTGGGTCGTGAGCAGGACCGTCGAACCGGTCGCGACGAGTCGTCGGATCGTCTCCCACATCTGCGCGCGGGTGCGCGGGTCGAGGCCGGTCGTCGGCTCGTCGAGGAAGATGAGCGGCGGCTGTGCGATGAGGCTCGCCGCGAGGTCGAGCCGACGGCGCATGCCGCCCGAGAACTGCTTGAGCGGCCGCTTGGCGGCCTCGGTGAGCCCGAACTCCTCGAGGAGCTCACCGGCCTTGCGCTTCGCGTCGCGCCGGCCGAGGCCGAGCAGGCGCGAGAAGAGCACGAGGTTCTCGGTCGCCGAGAGCGTCTCGTCGACCGAGGCGTACTGCCCGGTGACGCCGATGAGCTGGCGCACGACCTGCGCCTCCCGCTGCACGTCGTGGCCGAAGACGCGGGCCGTGCCGGCGTCGGGGCGCAGCAGCGTCGCGAGCATCGAGATCGTGGTGGTCTTGCCGGCCCCGTTCGGGCCGAGCACGCCGTAGACGGTGCCGGTGGCGACCCGCAGGTCGACCCCGTCGACCGCGCGGTGCTCGCCGAAGGTCTTCACGAGGCCGTCGGCCTCGATCGCCCAGTCTCCCCGGGCTCGGGTGTTGGTGATGTCCATGCACGCCATGCTTCCGCCGCGCGCTCGCAGCGCGCTGTCGCGGTGCTGTCGGCGCACTGTCGCGGTGCCGTCGGTGCGCCGTCGCCGCGTGGTCGCGGATACTGCCGCGGATGTGCGCGAGATCGGCGGTCGACGCACGATTCTTCGAACCGCAGCGGCATCCGTGCGCGCCGTGCGACGTACCCTTGAGGGGTGACAGCGTTCGTCTCCGCCCTCGATCTGTTCTCGATCGGGATCGGCCCCTCGAGTTCGCACACCGTCGGCCCCATGCGGGCGGCTCGCATGTTCGTCGAGTCGCTCGATGCCCGCGGTGTGCTCGGCGACGTCACGCGCGTGTCGTGCTCGCTCTACGGCTCGCTCGGCGCGACCGGCCTCGGGCACGGCACGCCCGACGCCGTCGTCGCCGGCCTCGCCGGCCTCGAGCCGCACGACTGCGACCCCGCCGACGTGCGCGACGCGTGGACCCGCCTCGCCGACGCGGGCGACACCGGCGCCGAGATCCGCCTCCTCGGCGCGCACCCCGTGCGGCTGCGCCAGAGCGACATCTCCCTCGAGCCGCGCACGCGCCTGCCCGGCCACCCCAATGCCATGACGCTCCAGGCGTTCGGCGAAGGGCCGCTGCCCATCGCCGAGGAGACCTACTACTCCGTCGGCGGCGGCTTCATCCGCCGCGACGGCGACCCCGCCGCCGAGGCCGAGGCCCTGCGCCATCCGCTCCCCTACTCCAACGCCGCCGAACTGCTCGCCCTCTGCGACGAGCACGGCGTCTCGTTCTGCGACGTCGCCAGGCACAACGAGATCGCCGTGCACGGCGAGGCCGGCATCGACGCAGGGCTCGACGCCATCTGGGACGCGATGGCCGAGTGCGTCGAGCACGGCCTCGAGACCGAGGGCACGCTGCCCGGCGGCCTCCGCGTCAAGCGGCGCGCACCCGACGTGCGCCGGCGCCTGGAGGCCTACGACCGCGACGAGATCGAGTCGACGGCGCACCGCGACACGTCGACCGAGTGGCTGCACGCCTTCGCACTCGCCGTCAACGAGGAGAACGCCTCCGGAGGCCGGGTGGTGACCGCGCCGACGAACGGCGCGGCCGGCATCCTGCCCGCCGTCGGCCACTACTACCTGCGCTTCGTGCCGGGCGCCGACCGGGCGGGCATCCGCCGGTTCCTGCTGACCGCGTCGGCGATCGCGAGCCTCGTCAAGAAGAACGCGTCGATCTCGGGCGCCGAGGGCGGCTGCCAGGCCGAGGTCGGCTCAGCGTGCGCGATGGCGGCGGGTGCGCTCTGCGCCGTGCTCGGCGGCACCCCCCAGCAGATCGAGAACGCGGCCGAGATCGCGATGGAGCACCACCTGGGCCTCACGTGCGACCCGGTCGCCGGACTCGTCCAGGTGCCCTGCATCGAGCGCAACGCGATCGCCGCATCGACCGCGGTCTCGGCGGCCCGGCTCGCGCTGCACGGCGACGGCACGCACCTCGTCTCGCTCGACACGGTCATCGAGACGATGCGCCAGACGGGCCTCGACATGATGACGAAGTACAAGGAGACGAGCGAGGGCGGCCTCGCCGTCAACGTCATCGAGTGCTGACCTGCGTGTCCCCCACTCGGGGACCCTCCCGGACCCGACGCGTTTCTGCCATGGTGGCCCCATGGAAAGCGACCCGACGATCGATCCGAACTTCTTCCTCGGCGCCGGCCTCATCGGCCTCATCATCGGCGTGGTGATCTACCTCGCCGTGCTCGCCCTGATGCTGTGGATCGGCTACCTCATCATCAAGGCCGCGGTGCGCAACGGCCTCCGCGAGCACACGCTCTGGCTCGAGAGCCGGCGCGGACCGCTCCGCTGAGCCGCCGCCGGCTCGTGCACCGCGCGGCCGCAGCCGTTCGCGCGGCACGCGCGTCGCCGTGCTACGCCTCGTGACGGCCTGTTGCGGTCCGGCCGCGCCGGCCGGCAGCGGCGCCTAGCGTGGCCGGCATGACTCTCGACGCGACCTCGGATCCGCTCACCGTGCCCGGCCCGCTCGTCTCGACCGGCTGGGTGGCCGAACACCACGACGACGAACGACTCGTCGTCGTCGACGCGACGGTGCTCGGCGTCGACGCGGCGACGGGATTCCACTGGCTGAGCGGGCTCGACGATCACCTCATCGCCGGGCACCTGCCCGGCGCCGTCTTCGCCGACCTGCTCGAGGAGTTCTCTGACCCGGGCAGCCCGTTCGCGTTCACCCGCCCCGACCTCGACCGCCTCACCGAGGCCGCACGCGGCCTCGGCATCGACGACGGCACCGCGGTCGCCGTGTACGACGCGTCGATCGGCCATTGGGCCGCCCGCCTCTGGTGGCTGCTCCGCTCGGCCGGCTTCGCGAACGTCGCCGTGATCGACGGCGGCTTCGAGCGGTGGCGGGCCGAGGGCCGCGAGGTCGAGACGGGGTACCGCGAGCCGCGCGCCGCCGGCCCGCTGCGCCTCACGGCGCAGCCCGGCTACTGGGCCGACCGCGAGGAGGTGCGCCGCATCGTCGCGGGCGACGAGCGCTCCGCCCTCGTCTGCGCCCTGCCACGGGGCGACTTCCGCGGCGAGACCGGCAAGCGTGCGCGGCGGGGCCACATCCCGGGCAGCGTCAACGTGCCCGTGGGCTCGCTCGTCGACCGCGAGACGCGCGTCGCGCTCCACGGGGACGCCCTCGCCGAACGTCTCGCCCCGGCGGTCGACGCGGCCGACGCCGCGACGGGCCGGTTCGTCGTCTACTGCGGTGCGGGCATCGCCGCAGCGGGCACCGCGCTCGCGCTCCGGCGATCCGGCCATCCCGACGTCGCCGTCTACGACGGGTCGCTCGACGAGTGGCTCGCCGACCCCGAGGCGCCGCTCGTCGCCCTCACCTGACCCGATGTCCCGGTCGCGACCGGCGAGGGGCGACGAGCGCCGCACCGCCGTGCGCCTCAGCAGGCGCAGGTGATGCCGGCCGCCTCGGCGGCCGTCACCGGTGAACCGGCGAGCCCCGCCGAAGCGACGTTCGTGAGCGGGTCGGGCACCCGCTGCGCGAGCCCCTCGTCGGTCTCGTAGGCGAAGCCCTCGCGCACCCAGTACTCGAACCCGCCGATCATCTCCTTCACCGGATGGCCGAGCCGGGCGAACTCGAGCGCCGCTCGCGTCGCCCCGTTGCACGCCGGCCCCCAGCAGTAGACGACGACCGGAACGCCGGAGGGCACGAGCGCCGCCGCCTCCCCCGCGATGCGGCGACCCGGCAGGTGCACCGCGCCGGGCACCCGCCCCTGCGCCCACGCGGCCTCGTTGCGGGTGTCGACGAGCACGAAGCCCGGCGCGCCAGCGGCGAGCTCGGCGGCGACGTCCGAGACATCCGTCTCGAACGCGAGTCGGCCCTCGAAGTGACGGATCGCGGACTCGGAGTCGGCGGCGGTCCGGAAGATCGAGGAGGTCGTGATCGTGTCGGTCATGCGCCCAGACTGGCAGGCCCAGCGCCGTCGGCGGGACGGAAATCGCGCCAACGCGGCGCGACTTCCCGCCAACCGCTCGCGGGTGCTCAGGCTCCGGCGAAGAAGGCGGTCGCAGCGGCGCCGAGCGCCGCGAGGTCGTCGACGTGCGCGAGCTCCCGGGCCGAGTGCATCGACAGCAGCGGCACGCCCACGTCGACCGTGCGGATGCCGAGACGGGTCGCCGAGAGCGGACCGATCGTCGATCCGCACGGGATCGCGTTGTTCGACACGAACCGCTGCACGGGCACGCCCGCGGCACGGCACACGCCGGCCCAGAGCGCACCGCCGAGCGCATCGCTCGCGTAGCGCTGGTTCGCGTTGAGCTTCAGCAGCGGACCGCCACCGAGAACCGGGCGGTTCGCCGGGTCGTGACGGTCGGCGTAGTTGGGGTGCACGGCGTGTCCCGCGTCCGACGAGACGATCCAGCTCGCCGCGTGGGCGCGTCGGCGTTCGTCGTCGGAGGCGCCGAGGACCGAGGCGATGCGGGAGAGCACGTCCTCCAGGAACGGCCCGCTCGCGCCCGAGCGCGACTCCGAGCCGAGCTCCTCGTGGTCGAAGGCGGCGAGCACGCTCACGTGCTCCGCGTCGGACGGCGCCCGCAGGAGCGCGACGAGCCCGGCGTGCACCGAGGTCAGGTTGTCCATGCGGCCCGAGGCGAACAGCTCGCCCGAGCGGCCGAAGCGGGTCGGCGCGGCCGTGTCGGCGACGAGCACGTCGTGCCCGACGATCGCCGCGCCGGGCACGCCCGCCAACGCGGCGAGCTCGTCGAGCAGGTCGGCGTCGTCACCGGTGCCGACCCCCCAGACCGGCTGCGTATGGCGCTGCTTGTCGAGCAGGAGGCCCTTGGAGTTCACCTCGCGGTCGAGGTGGATCGCGAGCTGCGGGATGCGCAGCATCGGCCCCGTTCGCACGAGGTGCACGGCGCCGTCGTCGGTCGCGATGCGGCCCGCGAGCTCGAGCTCGCGGTCGAGCCAGGAGTTCAGGAGCGGCCCGCCGTAGACCTCGACCGAGGCCTGCAGCACGCCTTCGCTGACCGTCTGCCCGTTGGGCTTCAGCTTGAACGACGGCGAATCGGTGTGCGCCCCGAGGATGCGGTACGGCGTGGTCGGCACGGCGCCGTCGGGTTGCATCCACGCGATGACCGCACCGTCGCGCACGACGACGCGACGCCCGGGACCGGTGGGCCATTCGGCGGTCTCGTCGAGCCGCTCGAACCCGGCCGCCTCGAGACGGCGGGCGACCTCGGCGGCGGCGTGGTACGACGAGGGCGAGGCCTGCACGAAGTCGGCGAAGTCGGCGATGTGGGCGTCGAGGTCGGGCACGGATGCGGCGGCGGCGTCAGCTGGCATGGTTCCATCCAACACCGCGAACGGGCGGCGGGCGAACCGGGCGGCCACCGGGGGCTCAGGCGAACCGCACGACCGCCTGCAGGCGCGAGCGCACCTCCATGACCTCGGTGCCGCCGAGGTGCGCCGATCCGGGCAGGCCCTCGCGCACGGCGCTCGCGAGACGCGAACGCCGGACGAGCGCGACGACGGCGCCGCGCACCGACCCGCCGAGTTCGAGCGGCTCGCCGGCGTGGTCGTCGGGCACGACGATCATGAGCGCCGTCGGCTTCGCCTTCGCTGCCCGTCCGATCGCCTTGGCCCGCGCCGCGAGCGCCTTGAACGGCCGCTCGCCCGCGAGCGCCTCGCCGACGAGTTCACCGCGCTTGAGCGCGACGGGCCCGCCCCAGTCCTCCGACTGGATCGCGAAGAGCCCCGTGGGACCGAGCACGAGGTGGTCGAGTTTCGGCGGCAGGCCGTGCCCCGCGGCATCCGTCGCGACGTCGTGCCAGATCGTGTACGCGATGCCGAGCGTCGCGAGCGCCCGGGCGCTCGCCTCCTCGGCGAGCGCGTCGGCGAGGAGGTGCCGGATGCCGCGGGGCGCACCGCGCACGAGCGCCGGGTCGTACGGATCGGGAAGCGAGGCGCCCCGCCCGACCCACTCGCGGATCGACTCGAGGTACCGCTCGCGCGAGAGCCCGCCTGGGTGGCCGTACGACCGCGCGAGCGGCCGCGAGTCGCGCCGCGGCCGGGGCGCGGCGGGCGCCCATGCCTCACGACTCGGCGCGGTGCCGACCGTGCCGCGACCGCGGTCGAACGCGGCCCGCGCCGCCGGCGTGCCGACGAGCGCCCACGCCGACTGCACCGCGTGGAACTTCGCGGGGTCGCCGCCCGTGTCGGGGTGCGCCTCGCGCAGGGCCCGGCGGTAGGCGGCGCGCAGGGTCGCCTCGTCGGCGTCGGCTGCGACGCCGAGCAGTTCATAGGGCGACGCTGACAGGGGGCTCTCGGGCATTGGCTCGCTTTCGTTGCGAGCACGAGAATACCGCGCACGAATCGGCCGGCCCTCTGAATTCGTCGGTGTCGGCGCCGTGCGCAGGTCGGCCCCGAGGAGGATGCCGCTGCTCCGATCCGCGCCGACCGGTGCGTCAGTCCGCCGGCAGCAGCAGGAAGCCGTCGTCGACGAGTTCCCGCACCTCCGGCAGCAGCTCTGCGGCGAGCGCCGCCCCGTCGACCTCGAGCAGCTGCGCGAGTGCGGCGACGATCGCGCCGACCGCGAGTTCGCCGTCGCAGGCGCCGACGAGTGCGGCCAGTGCCGTGCCGGGCGAGATCGTGCGCGCGAACCCGCCGCCCTGCCGCAGCAGCATCGCCGTCGGGTCCGCGTCGCCGGGCCAGTAGTGGCGCTCCTCGGTGACGTCGCCCGCGACGGTCAGGCGCAGCGCGGCGAGGGCCCCGTCGTCGAGGGACGCCAGCCGGTCGTGCGCCGCGAGGCACTGCGCGAGGTGCCCGCCGAGGCCCGCGGGGTTCGACCCGATCGCGCCGTGCCGGCGCTCGACCCGGGCGAGCCCGTCGGTCGCGGATGCCGCGGCCGAGGCATCCCCGCCGACCGGCCGTCGCAGCACGACGTACCCGAAGCCGACCTCGGTGACCCCGCGCGCCGCGAAGTCGTCGAGCCACGCGTCGTAGAGGCGGTCGAAGGCCGCGGTACCCGACCTCGTGCCGCCGTCGCGGATCCACGTCTCGGCATACTCCGTGACGGGCTGCACCTCGCGCTCGACGATCCAATGGTCGAGTCCGTGCGCCCATGCCGCGGCGCGCTCGAGCCCGTCGTCGTCGCCGCGATACTCCCAGTTGGCGAGCAGCTGCGCGGTGCCGCCGGGCTCGAGGTGCTCGGCGCAACCGCGCACTACCGCTTCGACGAGCGCGTCGCCCACCATGCCGCCGTCGCGGTAGTCGTACTCGGGAACCCCCTCGGTGCGCGGCGTGATGACGAACGGCGGGTTCGAGACGATGCGGTCGAACCGCTCGCCGGCGACCGGTTCGAACAGGCTCCCGAGGCGCAGTTCGACGCCCTCGATGCCGTTGAGCTCGAGGTTCATGCGGGCGAACTCGAGCGCCCGCTCCGAGATGTCGGTCGCGACGACCTCGTCGGCGAATCGCGACGCGTGCATGGCCTGGATGCCGCAGCCGGTGCCGAGGTCGAGCACGCGTCGGGCGGGCGTCGGCAGCATGAGCCCCGAGAGCGTCGTCGAGGCGCCGCCGACCCCGAGCACGTGGTGCTCGCCGAGCGCGTGTCCGAGCGCGAGCTCGCCGAGATCCGAGAGGATCCACCAGTGCGCTTCGCCGTGCGCGTCGCCGAACGCGTAGGGGCGCAGGTCGAGGGCGGCGACGACGAGATCGCCGTCGCGCCGGATCAGCCCGAGCTCGACCGCGTCGTCGAGACCGAGTCGCGGCAGGGCCTCGGCCGCCTCGTCGGCCGGCACCGGCAGCCCGAGCACGAAGAGCTCGGCGAGGGTCGCGAGCACCGCACCGCCGGCGTGCGCGCGACGGCGGCCGTCGAGCACTCGCCGGGCGGGCACGCGTTCGCCCCGGTGCAGCGCCGCAGCCGCAGCCCCGCCCCAGAGGCCGTCGAGCGCGTCGACCGTGAAGTCGACGGCGCGCAGGTCCTCGGCGAGGCGGCTGAGGGGTTTCGGGGTGCGTGCGGTGTCCACCGGACCATTCAAGCAGCGGAGACCGCACGGGTGCGGTGACGGGGCTCATCGCGGTCGCGTGCCGCGCCGCTCATCCGGTGGGCGAGCCGGGGTCGAGCACGAGGTCGAGCACGAGCGGGAACGGACCGTACCCGTCGCCGATCGTGAGGTGGCCGCCGCCCGGCACCGTCACGCGCTCGAGCCCGAAGACCTCGGCGAAGGCGACCGTTCCAGCCGGGTTGACCGGGTCGTCATCGCCCTGCACCACCATCGGTGCCGCGATGCTCGCCGCCGCGAGCGCCGCCGCGACCGCGTCATCCTCACCGGTGTCGGCGGTGAGGAACCCGGAGATCTCGGGCGTCCGCTCGAGGAATCCGTCGGAGGGCGGTGAGACCAGGATGACGCGAGCCGCCGCCGGGTCGTCGAGCCCCGACTCGCGCCGGGCGACCGCGTACGCGAGCCACAGCGCGCAGCCGAGGCTGTGCGCGACGACGGTGAGCTGCGACGGCGTCGTGCCGACGAGCTCGGCCTCGAGTGCGGCCAGCCAGCCGGCACGGACCGGGGTGTCGGCATCGGGCAGCTGCGGGTACCGCACGTCGTGGCCGCGGGCGTCGAGCTCTTCGGCGAGCCAGCGCTGCCAATGCCCCTCGGGTCGATGGTTCTGCCAGCCGTGCAGGATGAGCACCTCGCCCACGTCGTCTCCCGTCGTTCGTCCGGCCGTGATCGCCGGCCGCGGCCATCAGTCAAGCGCCTCGCGCGGCGGCGTGCACGGGCGAATGTCACAGAGCCGTCATCTGCGGGTCATCTGGCATTGCGCCCCGTAACCCGCCCGTCACACGGTGCGCGTAGCGTGGGCTTACGATCGTGGAAGGCGAGGGGAGGGCGCGTATGGCGGAGTCATCGGTGCTCGAGCGCCTGCGTCGAGACGCACGCGACGAGCTCGCCGCGCTCATCGAACTGCGCTGTCGGCTCGGCGAAGACCCGTGGATGTTCCTGCCCGACCTGCCCTCCGTCGACGAGCAGGTCGTCGCGACGCTGCGCGAGGAGCGCCTGCAGTCGGAGACCTGGGGTCCGGCACGGTCGCGCGCGTACCACCCGGCTGCACGCCCGGGCGAGGCGGCGAGGTTCGAGTTCGAGCTGCTGCGGGGCATCGCCCTCGAGCACCCCGAACTCAGTGGGGCGGTATGGGCGCTGCTCGACCGCGTGCCCGCGCCCTGGTGACGCGCCGCCGGCGGCACCCGCGTTCAGGCGGCCGGTGACCCCGACGCCGCCTCGCGCCGTCGCTGCACCCGCAGCCAGGTGAAGAACCCCAGCAGGGTGAACGCGCCGTAGAACAGGTACAGCAGCGCCGAGGCGTAGTAGCCGGCCGAGACGAGCAACGGCACGCCGACGATGTCGACGGCCACCCAGATGAGCCAGAACTCCGTCCAGCCCTTCGCCATGCCCCACGTCGCGAGCAGCGACCCCATGAAGATCCACGCGTCGGCCCACACCGGCTCGAACGAACCCAGGGCGCTGAAGATGGGCGTGAGCACGAGCGTGCCCCCGATCATCGCCACGACGAGCAGCACGCGCTCGCGCCCGGTCGCCCAGCGCGGGTCGACGGCGTTCGCCGACGTGTGCCGGTGCCTCGACCACTGGATCCACCCGTAGATCGAGACGCCGATGAACATGAGCTGCCGTCCGGCCTGCCCGAGCAGGTTGACCGGGTTCGGCGTGTGGAAGACGGCGCCCATGAAGACCGTGAAGAGCAGCGCGTTGCCGATGATGCCGATGGGCCACGCCCAGACCTTGCGCCGCATGCCGCCGAGCGCCGACGCGAGCCCGAACAGGTTGCCCACGATCTCGCGCCAGAGGATCACCTGTCCGCCGATCACGAGCTGGGCGTCGAAGAGCCACTCGATCGGGCCGGGCGCCGCCGCGGCTTCGAGCATCATGCGACGGTCCTGGCGCGTCCGCGGAGGGCGCGCACGAGCGCGACGATCGCACGCCAGCCGATGAGGAGGAGCGCGAGCGTCAGCGCCGCGACGATCATGAACGCGACCTGCGCGGTGTCGCCGGCGAAGACCCGGAGGGCGAGCCCGCCGACGACGGCCACGGCCCACACGATCACGCCCGTCGGCCACGGCGCGGTCGGCGCGCGCCAGGCGCGTGCGAGGCCCCATCCCGCGAGCACGGCGACGAGGAACGGCCACGCGGTCGCAGCGATGCCGGCGACGTCGAGCGCCTCGGCGTGGCTGCGACGGCCGATGAGCACGAAGACGACGACGAGCGCCAGGTCGACGACGAGGCTCACGAGGATCGTTCGCGCGCTCGCCCGGTTCGGGCTCGCCGATCCGGCGACGGTTCCGCTCATGCCTCCATCGTACGGAGCGCGGCGAGCGCCCGGAGCGCGGCGGCGTCGACGACCGGCAGCGCGCAGACGAACTCGCGGCACCGGTAGGCCGCGACGGCGCGGTCGCGCAGGTCGCGCCCGGCGAACAGGTCGAAGCCGGCATCCGCGAACCGTCGGGCCGCCTCCTCCGTGACGACGGCCGTGATGGATGCCTCGTGCCGACGGCTCTCGGCGACGAGCTCGGCCTCCTGCGCGGCCGCGGCGGCCGCGCCACCGGTCGCCGCGCCGGGCACGACGGTCACGAGCTGCACGACGGGCGCGGCGAGGTCGGCCATGAGCCCGAGCGAAGCGCCGAACGCGATCGGACGCTGCACGGCGACGGCGGCGACGCGCTCCATCGCCGCGACGGCCGCGACCCGATATCGATCGCCGGCACCGAGCAGCCACAGCCGCCACGCCGCCTGCGCGCATGCGGTCGCGCCCGACGGGGTCGCGCCCTCGGCGGGGTCACCGGGCAGGGCGAGGCCGCGCGCGGCGAGCACGGGATCGGGCCCGCCGGGCACGGCGAAGGGCACGGTCTCGTCGGGCCGGGCCGCGTCGATCGCGGCGTCGACGAGTTCGCGCGCGACCTCGGCGTACCGAGGATCGCCGCTCGCGAGCGCGAGGTCGATGAGTCCCCCGGCGAGCATTCCGGGGTCTTCGAGGGCCGCGGTGGCGGCCGACGCCCGGCCGTCGCGCGAGGCCCGGACGATCGCGCCGTCGGCGAGGTGGTGGCCGATCACGAAGTCGGCGGCCCGGCGCGCAGCGGCCAGGGCTCGATCGCCGTCCTGCCCGCCGATGGCGCCCGACGCACGTGCGAGCGCGCCGATCGCCAGGCCGTTCCAGCCCGTGAGCACCTTCTCGTCGAGCGCGGGCGGCTCGAGCGACCTCCGTCGCTCGGCGTCGGCCTGCGCGTAACCGCCTTCGGTGCGCACGCCGTCGACGATGCTCTCCGAGTCCTGCGCGGCGGCGAACCCGCCCGACGCGAGCTGCATCGTGCCGATGAGGAACGCCGACGTGTCGCGGGCGACCTCGCGGAGCACTGCGTCGTCGCGGGCCAGGTCGGCCGCGACGGCGAGCAGCAGGGCGTTGTCGGTGAGCATCCGTTCGTAGTGCGGCTCGCTCCAGTCGGCGCGAGTGGCGTACCTGAAGAACCCGCCGTCGACCGGGTCGCGGAGCGGCGACGCCGCCATCGCCCGCAGCGTGCGGCGGGCGATGGCTCGGCCGTCGGCGCCGCTCCGCGCGAGGAAGTCGAGCACCGGCGCCACCGGGAACTTCGGGGCCCCGCCGAAGCCTCCGTGCACCCGGTCCTCCTGCGCCGCGAGCGCCTCGACGGCGTCAGCCAGCCGAGCGGTCGTCGGCAGTGCGCCCGCCGTCTCGGCCGACGCCGCGTCGGCGAGCGCACCCGCGACCGCGTCGGCGGTGTCGGTCAGCTGCGTCCGCCGTTCGCGCCAGGCCTCGTCGACCGCGGCGAGCACCTGCCGGAACGACGGCATGCCGCGCTGCGGAGCGGGCGGGAAGTACGTGCCCGCGTAGAACGCCCGCCCGTCGGGGGTTGCGAAGACCGTGAGGGGCCAGCCGAGCTCGCGCGTGAACGCCGAGGCGGCGGCCAGGTAGCTCGAGTCGACGTCGGGGTGCTCCTCGCGGTCGACCTTGATCGCGACGAACCGCTCGTTGAGCACGCGCGCCGTCTCGACGTCGTCGAAGCTCTCGCGGGCCATCACGTGGCACCAGTGGCAGGTCGCGTAGCCGATCGAGATCATGACGGGGATGTCTCGCGCGCGCGCCTCGTCGAAGGCGTCGTCGCCCCAGGGGAACCAGTCGACGGGGTTCCCCGCGTGGGCCCGCAGGTACGGGCTGACGGCGTCGGCGAGGCGTCGGCCCATCGGTCAGTCCACCTCGTCGGGGTGGGCGCTCACCCGGCCCTCGCGCTCGAGCGCCGTGATCGCCTGCATCTCGGCATCGTCGAGCTCGAAGTCGAACACGTCGAAGTTCTCGGCCATGCGCTCGCGACGGGTCGACTTCGGGAAGACGATGTGCCCGCGCTGCAGGTGCCAGCGCACGACGACCTGGGCGGGGGTCTTCTCGTGCGCCGCCGCCGGTCCGGCGATCTCGGGCAGTTCGAAGAGCGGGTACTTGCCCTGCCCGAGCGGCCCCCAGGCCTCGATCGCGATGCCGTGCTCCTCGGCGAACGCCGCGGTCGCCGGCTGCTGGTGGGCCGGGTGCAGCTCGATCTGGTCGACGGCGGGCACGACGTCGGTCTCGTCGAGCAGTCGTTCGAGGTGCGGCACGAGGAAGTTCGAGACGCCGATCGAACGCACGCGACCGCTGTCGCGGAGCTTCTCGAACTCGCGCCACGTGTCGACGTACCGGTCGCGGGCCGGGCTCGGCCAGTGGATCAGGTAGAGGTCGACGTAGTCGAGCCCCAGCCGTTCGAGGCTCGCATCGAAGGCGTCGTGCACGGACTGCGTGCCCTGGTCGTCGTTCCAGAGCTTCGTCGTCACGTACAGCTGTTCTCGGGCGATGCCCGATGCCGCGATCGCCCGGCCCACGCCCGCCTCGTTGCCGTAGATGCGCGCCGTGTCGAGGTGCCGGTAGCCGACCTCGAGCGCGTCGGTCACGATCCGCTCGGTCTCGTTCGGGTCGACCTTGAAGACCCCGAAGCCGAGCTGCGGGATGGAGTGGCCGTCGTTGAGCTGGATGCGGGGAACCGTCATGCCCGCCATCCCATCATGACCGGGCTCGCGCCGACAGGGCGGTTCGCTGCCCGCGAAGCCGGGCACGGCCGCCTCCGGTCACGCCGCGGGCGACTCCGCCGCGACCGTGCGGCGCACCGGCAGGCGCTCCCCCGCGCGCACCGCGACCGACCACCGGTTGCCGGGCGAGGGCAGCGGGCACACGTACTGGTCGCTGAAGGCGCAGGGCGGCAGGTACGCCCGGTTGAAGTCGAGCTCGAGCGTGCCGTCGGCCGCGGGCTCGTCCACGGCGAGGAAGCGGAACCGGTACGCCTCGTGGCCGCTCGTCGCGTCGGCGAACACCGCGCCGAGGCCGCCGGCGTCCCGCGTCAGGGTGAGTTCGATCGGGGTGCCGTCGACGTCGAACCGGGCGACGCCTGCGACGTGCTCGGTCGACGCGTGCCCGTCGACGCTCGTCACGTCGAGCGTCGCGTCCGCCGCAGGCTCGAAGCTCGCACGCACGACCCAGCGCGGCGACGGTGCGAACGCGTCGATGCCGGCTAGCGACGTGCGCGTCGGGGCGTCGGGGTCGAGCACGCGCAGCGCCAGCGCCCCGTCGCGCTCGAACGCGCGCAGCACCGTCGCACCCACCGCCAGTTCGTCGCCGGCTGCGAGGCGCACCGCGTCCGAGGCATCCGCGAGCCCCGTGCCGACCACCGCGCCGTCATGGGCCGCCCAGCGACCGGGCGCGCCCTCCACCGCCGCCGGCTCGTCGGTGAGCCAGTGCGTGTGCCGCAGGGCGGCGAGCCCGTGCGGGGCCGTCGCGCGCGCTTCGCGCGCGTGGTGCCAGTCGTGCCAGTCCGACTCGAAGCGTTCGCTCGTCATGCCTCCACGCTACCGATCGCGGCGACCCGGTTCAGCGCTCGGCGTCCTCGTGCGACCCACCACGTCATACGATGGAGGGCTATGTCGTCGCCTGCGCCGATCCCCGTGATCACCTATCCCGCCGAGTTGCCGGTCTCCGCGCAGCGCGACGAGATCGCGCGCGCCCTCGAGTCGCACCAGGTCGTGATCGTCGCCGGCGCGACGGGCTCGGGCAAGACGACGCAGCTGCCGAAGATCTGCCTCGAGCTCGGCCGGACCTCGATCGCGCACACCCAGCCCCGCCGCATCGCCGCGCGCACGATCGCCGAGCGCATCTCCGAGGAGCTCGGCGTCGAGCTCGGCGGCCTCGTCGGCTACCAGGTGCGCTTCACCGACCGCGTGAGCGAGTCGACCCGCGTCAAGGTGATGACCGACGGCATCCTGCTGAACGAGATCCACCGCGACCGCGACCTGCGCCGGTACGACACGATCATCATCGACGAGGCGCACGAGCGCAGCCTCAACATCGACTTCCTGCTCGGCTACCTGAAGCGGCTGCTGCCGCGCCGCCCCGACCTCAAGGTCATCGTCACGAGCGCGACGATCGACCCCGAGAGCTTCGCGCGACACTTCGAGGATGGCTCGGGCGAGCCCGCGCCCGTGATCGAGGTGTCGGGCCGGACGTATCCCGTCGAGGTCCGGTACCGGCCGCTCGTCGCCGAGGCCGGCATCGGCGACGACGACGAGGACGAGGGCGCCGCGGCCGAGGACAAGGACGTGCAGCGCGGCATCATCGACGCGCTCGACGAGCTCGACCGCGAGTCGAGCGGCGACGTGCTCGTCTTCCTCTCGGGCGAGGGCGAGATCCGCGACGCCGAGCAGGCGGTACGGGCCCGCTATGCGGGCGGTCGCGGCGGCGAGACCGAGGTGCTGCCGCTCTACGGGCGCCTGTCCTCCGCCGATCAGCACCGCGTGTTCGAACCGTCGAAGGTCGCGGGCCTGCGGCGCCGCGTCGTGCTCGCGACGAACGTCGCCGAGACGAGCCTCACGGTGCCGGGCATCCGCTACGTCGTCGACGCGGGCACCGCGCGCATCAGCAGGTACTCGGTGCGCTCGAAGGTGCAGCGGCTGCCGATCGAGCCGATCTCGCAGGCCTCGGCGAACCAGCGCTCCGGCCGGTCGGGCCGCACGAGCGACGGCATCGCGATCCGGCTCTACTCGGAGGAGGACTTCGAGCGCCGGCCCGAGTTCACCGACCCCGAGATCCTGCGCACGAACCTCGCCGCGGTGATCCTGCAGATGGCGTCCCTCGGGCTCGGCCCGATCGAGGAGTTCCCGTTCCTCACGCCGCCCGACGCCCGCGGAATCCGCGACGGTCTCGAGCTGCTGCGCGAACTCGGTGCGCTCGACGACGGCGCCGCGGGCGACGGGCCGCAGCTCACGCGCATCGGACGCCAGCTCTCGCGCCTGCCGATCGAGCCGCGCTTCGCGCGCATGGTGCTCGAGTCGAAGGCGCAGGGCGTCTCGCGCGAGGTGCTCGCGATCGTCGCGGGCCTCACCGTCCAGGACCCGCGCGAGCGCCCCCTCGAGCGCCGTGAGGAGGCGAACGGGTCCCACGCCCGATTCGTCGACCCGACGAGCGACTTCCTGACGCTCCTGAACCTCTGGAACCACCTCGAGCGGCAGCAGCGCGAGCTCTCGGGCAGCGCGTTCCGCCGCATGTGCAGGTCGGAGTTCCTGAACTACCTGCGCGTGCGGGAGTGGCAGGACCTGTACCGCCAGCTCGTGCGCCTCGCGAAGCCGCTCGGCCTGCACGTCGCCGAGCGGGCCGGCGAACCGAACGGCGACGGCATCCACCGGGCGCTCCTCGCGGGTCTCCTCTCGCAGATCGGGCTGCGTGACGACGCCCTGCGCCAATCAGCACCGACGTCGACGGGGCGCGGCGGCGCGCGCGACGCCGATCGCAGGGGACGGCGCCGCGACGCCGAGTTCCTCGGCGCCCGCAACACCCGCTTCGTGGTCTTCCCCGGCTCCGCACTCGCGAAGAAGCCGCCGCCGGCGCTCATGAGCGCCGAACTGGTCGAGACGAGCCGGCTCTTCGCCCGCACGAATGCCGCGATCGACCCGGCATGGGCCGAGCAGCTCGCCGGCCCGCTCGCCAAGCGCAGCTACTCCGAGCCGCGCTGGGAGCGCCGCCAGGGCTCGGCCGTCGCCGACGAGAAGGTGCTGCTGTTCGGCGTGCCGATCGTCGCGAAGCGGCGGATCCAGCTCGCCCGGGTCGACGCCGAGCTCGCCCGCGAGCTGTTCATCCGGCACGCCCTCGTCGACGAGGACTGGGACACCTCGAAGCTCGATCGCCGGCTCTTCGCGTTCGTCAGGCAGAACCGGGCGCTGCGCGGCGAGCTCGGCGAGGTCGAGGAGCGCACCCGCCGCCGTGACCTGCTCGCGGGCGACGAGGCGGTGGTCGCGTTCTACGAGGCGCGCGTGCCGCACGACGTCGCCGACGTTCGCTCGTTCGAGCGGTGGTGGCGCGGTGCGCAGCGCACGGCGCCCGACCTCCTCACGATGCGCCGAGAGGACCTGCTCGGCGAGGACACCGACCGCGCGCACGACGACGGCTTCCCCGACCGCTGGCGGCAGGGCGACCAGACCCTCTCGCTCGCGTACCGCTTCGAACCCGGGGCCGACGACGACGGCGTCACGGTCGTCGTGCCGCTCGTGCTGCTGCCGCGGCTCGAGGCGACCGGCTTCGACTGGCAGGTCCCCGGACTCCGCGACGAGCTCATCACGGCGCTGCTGCGCTCCCTGCCGAAGGTGCTCCGTCGCCAGGTCGTCCCGGCGGCCGAGTGGGCGGCGAAGATCGCCGCCGAGCTTCCGGACGGCCCCGAGGGCGGCGAGCCTCGCGAACCGCTCGTCGCCGAGGTCGGCCGGGCGATCCGGCGGCTCACGTTCACGCCCGTCGACCCGAGCGACTTCGACCTCGACCGCGTGCCGCCGCACCTTCGGGTCACGTTCCGCGCCGTCGACGAGCGCGGCCGCGCGCTCGGCGCGTCGAAGGACCTGTCCGAGCTGCAGGCCCGGCTCGCCGACCGCACGCGCGACGCCGTCGCGCGCGCCGTGAGCGGGTCGGGCGGTCCCGGCGATCGCACGGCCGTCGCGGGCGACCGCCGCAATGGACGCGGCGCACGGAACGACGACCGGCGCGGCCCGCGGCCCGCCACCGCCCCTCCCCCCGAGCTCGCCGAGCGCGGCGGCATCACCGCCTGGGAGTGGGACGCGCTGCCCGAGCATCTCGACACGAGACAGGCCGGCAACGTCGTGCGGGCCTATCCGACACTCGTCGACGAGCGCGAGGCGGTGGCCCTCCGGCTCGTCGCGACGCCCGAGGAGCGCGATCGGGCGCTCCGGCGAGGCATCCGGCGGCTCGTCGTGCTCTCGACCCCGACGCCGGTCGCCTATGTGCAGGAGCACCTCTCGAACGAGGAGAAGCTCGCGCTCGCCGCGAGCGCGTACCCGTCGACCCGCGCGCTGCTCGACGACTGCCTCGCCGCCTGCGTCGACGCCGAACTGCGTGCCCGCCACCCCGACGGGATCCTGCGGACGCGAGCCGAGTTCGATGCCGTGCGCGACGCGGTCGCGGCCACGATCGTCGACCGGCTGTTCGAGACGGTGTCGCTCGTCGCCCGGATCCTCAGGGCGGCCCGCGAGGCCGACCGGGCGATCTCGGGCGCGTCGAGCATCCAGCTCATGGCGGCGCTCGCCGACCTCCGCGAGCAGCTCGCCGCCCTCGTGCCGAACGGGTTCGTCTCGGCCACCGGGCTCGAGCGGCTGCGCCACCTGCCGCGGTACCTCGAGGCGATCACGGCGCGCGTGCGCAAGCTCGTGGACAACCCCGGACGCGACCGGCAGCTCATGAACGAGTTCGACGTCGCCCGTTCGGCCTATGAGAAGGCCGGCGGCACGCTGCCGATCGACGCCGAGGCCGACCCGGTGCTCGTGCGCGTGCGGTGGATGCTCGAGGAGCTGCGCGTGGGCCTCTTCGCCCAGGAGCTGCGCACGGCCGAGACCGTCTCGGTCCAGCGCGTGCAGAAGGCGCTCGCCGGCTGAGCCGACGAGCGCCTTCGGGGCGGATGCGCCTCAGAGCACCTTGGAGAGGAACGCCTTGGTGCGCTGGTGCTGCGGGTTCGAGAGCACTTCTCGCGGGTCGCCCGACTCGACGACGACGCCCCCGTCCATGAAGACGAGCGTGTCGGCGACCTCGCGGGCGAAGCCCATCTCGTGCGTCACGACGATCATCGTCATGCCGCTCTTCGCGAGCTCCTTCATGACCTCGAGCACCTCGCCGACGAGCTCGGGGTCGAGCGCCGAGGTCGGCTCGTCGAACAGCATGAGCTTCGGCTCCATCGCGAGCGCCCTGGCGATCGCGACACGCTGCTGCTGCCCGCCCGACAACTGCGAGGGGTAGTAGTCGGAGCGCTCGGCGAGGCCGACGCGGGCGAGCAGCTCGAGCGCGCGCGCCTTCGCCTGCGACTTCGGCAGCCCCTTCTTCAGCAGCGTCGGTGCGAGCATCACGATCTCGACGGCCGTCATGTGCGGGAAGAGGTTGAAGCGCTGGAACACCATGCCGATGTCGCGGCGCTGCTTCGCGGCCTCCTTCGGGTGCAGCTCGTAGATCTTGTCGCCGTGCTGGCGGTAGCCCACGAGCTGGCCGTCGACCGAGAGCCGTCCGGTGCTCACGGTCTCGAGGTGGTTGATGCAGCGGAGGAAGGTCGACTTGCCCGAGCCCGACGGCCCCACGAGGCAGAGCACCTCGCCGCGCTTCACCTCGAGCGAGATCGACCGGAGCACGGTGTTCGAGCCGTAGGACTTCGACACCGCCTCGGCCTTCACCATGGGGGTCTCCGCGGCGTTCATGCGCCTCCTCCGGCGTGGTGGTTCGACGGCGGGACCTCCGTGTCGACCGCGGCGACCGCGCTCGTCTCGACGGTCGGCTGCTGCACGGCCGGTCGCTGGTCGATGCCCTTCGCGTAGTGCTTCTCGAGGTAGTACTGGCCGACCATCAGGATCGACGTGATCGCGAGGTACCAGATCGACGCGACGATCAGCATCGGCACCGGCTGGTACGTCTTCGCCGCGATGTCGCTCGTGCGCGTGAACAGTTCGAGCGTGAACGGCACGGCGATGACGAGCGAGGTCGTCTTCAGCATCGAGATGACCTCGTTGCCGGTCGGCGGGATGATCACGCGCATGGCCTGCGGCAGGATGACCCGGCTCATCGTGTGCCACCAGCCGAGGCCGAGGGCGGTCGCCGCCTCCTCCTGGCCGCGGTCGACCGCGAGCAGGCCCGCGCGCACGATCTCCGCCATGTAGGCGGCCTCGTTGAGCGCGAGGCCGATGACCGCGAGGGCGAAGTAGCTCAGCAGGTCGCTCGTCGTGATCGACAGCCACGGCTCGGAGCCGGGGAGGCCGATGTCGATCGACTTGTAGATGACGCCGATGAGGCCCCAGAACACGAGCTGCACGTACACCGGGGTTCCGCGGAACAGCCACAGGTACACCCACGCCACCGACTTCACGACGGGGTTCGGCGAGAGGCGCATCACGGCGAGCACGATGCCCAGGATGATCGCGATGACCATCGAGTACACGGTCAGCTGCAGGGTGTAGCCGGCGGCTTCGACGACGCGCGTGTCGAAGAGGTACTTGCCGACCTCGGTCCAGTTGTAGACCGGCCGGTTGACGGCCGCGTCGACCACGAAGAGGACGACGAGCACGATGAGCACGACGGCGAGGACCATGCGCCACGGGTGGCGCAGCTTGATGGCCTTGATCGCCTCGGGGGGCGTGTCGGTTCCGGAGCCGGCCGGCGGGGTCTCGGACCCCGCCGGCCGGGAAGGCATGTCGGACATGACTGCGGTGCTTCTCAGGTCAGTTCGTCGCGCCGTTGATGGTCGCCTCGTCGACGGCACCCGACTCGATGCCGGCCGACTTCAGGATCTCGAGGTACGTGCCGTCGTCGATGAGCGACTGCACCGCGGCCTGCACGGCCTTCGTCATGTCGCTGTCCTTCTGGGTGGCGAAGCCGTAGGGAGCCGCGTCGAACATCTCGCCGACCGTCTCGAGCTGGCCGTCGAGGTTGGCGACCGCGTCACCCGTCACGGGCAGGTCGGCGGAGAAGGCGTCGGCCTTGCCGTTGACGACGGCGTTCGTGACCTCGGGCTGCCCCTCGAACGGCAGGATCTCGATGGGCTCCTCGCCCGCGTCGACGCACTCCTGGCTGCGTGCGGGCAGCTCGTCGGTGTGCTGGATGGTGCCCGACTGCACGGCGACGGTCTTGCCGCACGCGGTGTCGGGGGTGATGTCGCTGCCGGCGGGCGCGGCCCACAGGCTGCCCGCGTTCAGGAAGTCGACGAAGTCGACCGAGGCCTGGCGCTCGACCGTGTCGGTGAACGACGACGAGCCCATGTCGAGGGCGCCCTCCTGGATGCGGGGGATGATGCTGTCGAAGCTCAGGATCTCCCACTCGGGCTCGAGCCCGAGCTTGGCCGAGACCGCCTCGGCGAGCGTGACGCCCCAGCCAGTCGGCTCGCCGGCGTCGTTCTTGTACTCGTTGGGCGGGTACTCGGCGTCGGTGCCGATGCGCAGCACGCCCGAGTCCTTGACCTCGGCGGGCAGCAGGGCCACCGCGGCGTCGTCGGCCTCGACCGAGGTCTTGGGGGCGGTGCTCTCGGAACCGCCGCCCTCGCTCTCGGAGTTGTTGACGCAGCCGGTGAAGAGCAGGGCCGCGGCGGAGGCGATGGCGGCCGGCAGGAGCAGGCGTCGGATGTTCATGTTGATACCTCTGTCGTCACATGATGATGGGGACAAACGACTGAGCGCAAAGTGAGGCTCCGTCGCCGTAGACCGAGCCTAAACCACCGCAGGCTCGACGCAAGCATCTCGGCAGATCACGATTCGGTGGCGATTCGAATCGCCCGCTTCACACCCTCGAGACGCAAGATTCCGTACTTTCGAGACGCAATGCCGCACTGCGCAGCCGTTCGGCGGGCGCGTCGCACCGATCGATAGGCTTGGCGCACCGTGGGAACCTACTCCGAACTGCTCAAGACGCAGGGCGTCGCACGCATCATCGCCGCCCAGCTGACCGCGCGCTTCCCCTCGGGAATGCTCTCGCTCGCGTTCCTGCTGCACGTCGAGCAGCAGACGGGCTCGTACGGCGCAGCCGGGCTCGTGCTCGCCGCCACGTCGATCGGGCAGGCCGTCGCCGGCCCGCTCACGAGCCGCCTCATGGGTCGGTTCGGCATGCGCCCGGTGCTCGTCGTCACGCTCGTGATCTGCGTGAGCGCCGTGGTCGCGATCGGAGTGCTGCCCCTCACCGTGCCGCTGTACATGGCGGTCGGCCTCGTCGCCGGTCTCGCGACCCCGCCCGTGCAGCCCGCCGTGCGCACGATCTACCCGAAGATGGTGAACTCGCGACAGCTCACCCCGCTGTTCTCCCTCGACGCCTCGGCGCAGGAGATCATCTGGGTCGTCGGGCCGGTCGTCACGACCTTCGTCGCGACGCAGATCGGCACGGTGTGGGCCATCCTGCTCGCCGCCCTGCTCATGGTCGTGGGCGGCGCCTGGTTCATCTCCTCCCCCGAACTCGGCCGGGTGCGCATCCCCCGCTCGAAACGCCGGTTCGGCACCGTGCTCGCCCGCCCCGCCGTCCTGCTCGCGACCGTCGTCGGATTCCTCCTGATCGGCGCGTGCGCGGCCATCGAGGCCGGCGTCGTGGCCGTCTTCGGCCACGACGGCAGCGAGGCCGGCATCGTGCTCGCGATCTTCTCCATCGGATCGCTCGCCGGCGGCCTCTTCCTCGGCCACGTCCCCATCGGACCGTGGTCGACCGCCCGCCGCATGTTCATCGTGTTCGTCGGCACCGCGCTCGCAGCGTTCGTGATGGACTTCTGGTGGCTCTCGATCACCCTCTTCGTCGCCGGCATCGGCATCGCGCCCGCGCTCGCGGTGCTGTTCGCGATCGTCTCGGCGAGCGTGAAGTTCTCCGACACCGCCGAGGCGTACGGCTGGGTCGGCACGGGCCAGCTCATCGGCGCCGCACTCGGCTCGGCCCTCGCCGGCTTCCTCATCGACGGCTACGGCGCACAGGGCGCGTTCTGGGCGGCGAGCGCGCTCGCCTTCCTCGGGTTCCTCGTGCCCGCGTTCGCACGCCGATGGCACCCCGATCTCCGAGGCCGCGACGCGAGCCCCATTCCCGACACCGAACCGGTGCCGCTCCAACCCAGTTGACGAAGGGCGCCAGGATGCCTCGACAGCTCCCGCTCGCACCGCTCGTGCCACTGGCCGACGGCCACGCGATCCCGCAGCTCGGCTACGGGCTCTACAAGGTGCCCGCGCACGACGCGGCGCAGCTCGCCGGCGTCGCGATCGCGACCGGCTACCGCCACCTCGACACGGCCGCCTTCTACGAGAACGAGCAGGGTGTCGGCGCGGCCGTGCGCGCGGCCGAGGTGCCGCGCGACGAGCTCTTCGTGACGAGCAAGGTGTGGAAGGACGACAACGGCTACGACGAGGCGCTCCGCGCCTTCGACGCGTCGATGGGCCGGCTCGGGCTCGACCGGCTCGACCTCTTCCTCATCCACTGGCCGGTGCCGTCGACCGACCGCTACGTCGACACCTGGCGGGCCCTCGTGCGGCTCCGCGACGAAGGACGGGTGCGCTCGATCGGGGTCTCGAACTTCCACGCCCACCACCTCGACCGCATCATCGGCGAGACGGGCGTCGCCCCGGTCGTCAACCAGGTCGAGCTGCATCCGCGGCTGCCGCAGGCCGCCCTCCGCGAGTTCCATGCGGCACGCGGCATCCGCACCGAGGCGTGGTCCCCGCTCGCCCGGGGTCGCCTCCTCGACGACCCGGTGCTCGCCCGGCTGTCGACGGCGCACGGGCGCAGCCCGGCGCAGATCGTGCTGCGCTGGCACGTCCAGCTCGGCAACGTCGTGATCCCGAAGGCGTCGTCGCCGGAGCGCATCCGCGAGAACCTCGACGTCTTCGACTTCGAGCTCGGCGTCGACGACCTCGCCGCGATCGCCTCCCTCGAGACCGGCGAGCGCACCGGACGAGATCCCGACGACGACTGACGCGCGCCGCTCGCGCTCGTCCGGCCGCGACCGGATCGTGACCCGACTCCCAGCGCCCGTCCAGACACTGGCTCCCGGCGCGGCAATACCCTGACCGCATGAGACGACTCGCACCCGCGGCGGCGTCCGCCGCGATCATCGCCCTCCTGCTCGCCGGCTGCTCGATGGGCGGCAGCTCGAGCACGCCCGGCGTCGCCGAGCCCGACATGCCGGCTCCCGCCCAGGGCGGCGACGCCGGCGCCGACGGGGGGTCGGCCGACGAGGCCCGGGCCGAGCCCGACGCCGTCGACCGCAGCGTGATCACGACGGGGTGGATCGCGGTGACCGTCGACGATCCGATCGACGCCGCCGAGGAGGCCGCCGCGATCGTCGACCGCGCCGGCGGGCGCACCGAGAGCCGGACGGAGCAGCCCGGCACCGATACGTCACCGCCGAGCGCGCACCTCGTGCTGCGCGTGCCCGCGGCAGAGCTCGACGGCGTCGTCGACGAGATCCGCGATCTCGGCCGGGTGGACTCCGTCTCGATGCAGGCCTCCGACGTCACGCAGCAGCGCACCGACCTCGACGCGCGCATCGAGGCGCTCTCGGCCTCGGTCGACCGGCTCGAGCAGCTGCTCGCCGAAGCCGCGACCATCGCCGATCTCATCGCCATCGAATCCGAGCTCACGACCCGCCAGGCCGAACTCGACAGCCTCACCCAGCAGCGCGACCAGCTCGTCGACCAGGTCGACTACTCGACCCTCACGCTCGATCTCGCCACGGTCGAGGCGGCGCCGGCCCCGGCACCCGACGACTTCTGGAGCGGGGTCGTCGCCGGGTGGACGGCCCTGGTCGGCTTCCTGTCTTCGCTCGCCGTCGCCCTCGGCGTGCTCCTGCCGTGGTTCGCCGTACTGCTCGTCATCGCCGCCGTCGTGACGCTCGTCGTGGTGCTCGCCGCCCGCGGACGGCGACGGGCGCCGGGGGTCCCGGTCGAGCCGGCGCCGCACCCCGGCTCCGACGCCGATCGCTCCCCCACCGGGCCGGAGCCGCGGGCGTAGTCTGGCGACGTGAGCGCGACGACCGAGACCACGACGCAGACCCCGACGCCCGAATCCCTCCTCGACGACGACCTCCTCGAGCGATTCCGCGCCCGAGCGGCCGAGTACGACCGCGACAACGCCTTCTTCGACGACGACCTCGAAGAACTCCGCGCGGCCGGCTACCTCACCGCACTCGTGCCCGTCGAGCACGGCGGCCTCGGCTGGGGCCTCGTCGACGCGGTGCACGCGCAGATGCGGCTCGCCGGCGCCGCACCCGCGACGGCGCTCGCCGTCAACATGCACCTCGTGTGGACGGGCGTCGCGAAGGTGCTGCGCGACCGCGGTGACGACTCGCTCGACTTCGTCCTCCGCGAGGCGGGTGCGGGCGAGGTGTTCGGGTTCGGCATCTCCGAAGCCGGCAACGACCTCATGCTGTTCGGCTCGCGCACCACGGCCGAACCGCAGGCCGACGGCGGCTACCGGTACGCGGGCCGCAAGATCTTCACGTCGCTGTCGCCCGCATGGACGCGGCTCGGCACGATGGGCCTCGACTCGGTGTCGTCCGATGCGCCGAAGCTCGTCTACGGCTTCATCGACCGCGAAGACCCCGACGTGCGCATCCTCGACGACTGGAACACGATGGGCATGCGCGCGAGCCAGAGCCGCACGACCGTGCTCGACGGGGCGTACGCCGCGCCCGACCGCATCGTGCGCCGGCTCGACCCCGGGCCCAACTCCGACCCGCTGGTCTTCGGCATCTTCGCGAACTTCGAACTGCTCCTGGCCGCCGTGTACACGGGCATCGGCCGGCGCGCGCTCGACCTCGCGGTGGCCGCGGCCGGCCGCCGCACCTCGATGAAGCACGACGGGCGTCCCCTCGCGCACGACCCCGACATCCGGTGGCGCGTCGCCGACGCGGCGATCGCCTACGACGCGATCCCGCCCCAGCTCGACGCCGTCGCCCGCGACCTCGACGAGCTCGTCGACCACGGCGCGGCCTGGTTCGCGAAGCTCGTCGGCATCAAGGTGCGGGCGACCGAGACCGCCAAGCACGTCGTCGACCAGGCGGTCCGCGTCTCGGGCGGCTCGACCTATTTCGCGGGCTCCGAGCTCGGGCGGCTCTACCGCGACGTGCTCGCCGGCATCTTCCACCCGTCCGACGACGAGTCGGCGCACGCGACCGTCGCCAACGCATGGCTCGGCCCGGTCCCCGACTGACGAGTCGCCCCGTTCCCGACCGGCGCGCGGGGCACGACCGCGGCGCGGCCCGATGGATAGACTGGCCGAGGCGACGAACGTCGCCCCCGCACCCTGGAGGACCTTGTGAACGTCGTCGCCACCGTCATCGCCCTGGGACTGTTCGTCTTCGGCATGTGGGTCATGAGCATCGCCCCCGAACTGGCGAGCCTCCAGGCCGCCGTGTTCTTCGGCGGCATCCTCGCCGTCGCGCTCTCGCTGGCGATCCCGTTCCACCTGCTCGGCCGCGCCGACGACTGACGCCGGTCGCATGACGCTGCCCGCGCACGACACGATCGTCACGTACCCCGCCGGTGAGCTCGTACGGCACGCCACCGTGCTGCACACGGCCCCCGCCCGCGACGGGCTCGTGGCCGTCGTCACCGACGCGACGTCGTTCCACCCGGTCGACGCCGCCTGGCCCGACCAGCCCGCCGACACCGGCACGCTGCGCGCGGGCGATCGCGAACTGCCGATCCGAGACGCCGTCGTCGCCGCGACCGACGGGTCCGAGCTGCATGTCGGCGACGACGTCCCCGTGCGCAAGGGCACCGAGGGCTGGGCGTTCGTCGTCGCACACCTGATGGATGGCGGCGGCCCGGTCGCCGAAGGCGACCAGGTCGTCATCACCGCGGATGCCTCGGCGCGCCGCGCCCTCTCGCTCGGGCACAGCGCCTGCCACGCGGCATCCCTCGCCCTGAACCGTGCGGTCGAGTCGCGCTGGTCGAAGCCGGCCCGCACCGATGCGCTCGGGCGTCCCGACTTCGACGGCATCGCGATCACGTCGAGCCGCATCGAGCCGTTCGGCTCGGTCGACCGCTACCGGCTGAACAAGTCGCTGCGCCGCGCCGGCTTCGACGCGACGGGCCTCGCGGAGGCACTCGACGAACTCGGCCGTGAGGTCTCCGCCGCCGTCGGCGAGTGGGTCGCGGCGGGCTCGACGGTCCGCGTCGAGCGCGACGGCGACCGGCTCACCGACCGGCGCAGCTGGGTCGCCGAGCTGCCCGAGGGCGTCGCCCGCATCGCCTGCGGCGGCACGCACGTCGACTCGCTCGCCGAGCTGGGCGCCGTGCGAGTCGCCTTCGAGCTCGTCGACGACGCCGGCACCCCGGTGCTCGAGATGCGCACCCGGGTGGGCGCCGACGGCTGAACCCCCGCGCGCCCGGCCGTGCACCTCCGCAACGGGGTTACGATTACGGGCGTGGGTATTCGCATCGAGAAGGTCGACCTGCCCGGGATCGGCGTGCGTCACGACCTCGTGACCGAAGCCGGGCGCCGAATCAGCGTGGTCTCGCACCGCGACGGCGAGCGCGATCTCGGCGTGTTCGACATCGACGACCCCGACGCGTGCCGCGACAGCGTCGCACTCAACGACGACGAGGCCTCCGCCCTCGCCGATGTGCTGAGCGCCTCGGTCATGCTGAGCCGCCTGACGAGCCTCTCCGACGAGACCGCCGGCCTGTACACGGAGCAGATCGCACTGCCCACCGACTCGCCGTTCCTCAATCGCACCTTGGGCGACACCAAGGCCCGGACCCGCACGCACGCCTCGATCGTGGCGATCGTGCGCGACCGCCAGGTCATCGCCTCCCCCACGCCGTCCGAGCCCCTGCGCGCGGGCGACGTGATCGTCGCCGTCGGCACCCGCGAGGGTCTCGACGGGGTCTCGAGACTGCTCGCCAACGGACCCGACTGACGCCGGGCCCCGCATGCACGAGACCACGCTCCTCCTCATCGAAGTCGGCGCGCTGCTCCTCGGAATGAGCCTCCTGGGGCGGCTCGCACTGCTCATCGGCCTCTCGCCGATCCCCTTCTATCTCCTGCTCGGCCTCGCGTTCGGCTCGGGCGGCATCTTCCCGTTCGACGCGAGCATCGAGTTCCTGCAGACCGGGTCCGAGATCGGCGTGATCCTGCTGCTCGCCCTGCTCGGGCTCGAGTACACCGCGTCCGAGCTCTTCGACAGCCTGAAGTCGGCGCGCATGCCGGGAGTGGTCGACGGGCTGCTGAACGCGTTGCCGGGCGCGGCCCTCGCACTCATCCTCGGCTGGGGTCCGGTCGCAGCGGTCGCATTGGCGGGCGTCACGTGGGTGTCGTCGTCGGGGGTGATCGCGAAGCTGCTGCGCGACCTCGGCCGTCTCTCCAACCGCGAGACGCCGGCGATCCTCGGCGTGCTCGTCATCGAAGACCTGGCGATGGCGTTCTACCTGCCGATCCTCTCGGCGATCGTCATCGGTGTCAGCCTCGTGCAGGGCGCCGTGGCCGTGGCCGTCGCGGTCGCGGTCGTCGTCGTGATCCTCTACATCGCGCTGCGTCACGGCCACCTCGTCTCGCGTCTCTTCCCCGCCGACCATGCCGAGCCCCTGCTGCTCGGCGTGCTCGGCCTCACGATGCTCGTCGCCGGGCTCGCCCAGGAGGTCTCGGTCTCGGCCGCGGTCGGCGCCTTCCTCGTCGGCATCGCGTTGTCGGGTCGCGTGGCGGTGAACGCGAGCCAGGTGCTGACGCCGCTCCGAGACCTGTTCGCCGCGACGTTCTTCGTGTTCTTCGGGCTCACGACCGATTCGTCGCAGCTCATGTCGATGATCCTGCCGGCGCTCCTGCTCGCGGCGGTCACGATCGCGACGAAGCTCGCGACGGGCGCCTACGCCGCGGCGCGCGCAGGGGTCGGCACGCTCGGCCGGTGGCGCGCGGGCTTCTCGCTCGCGCCGCGCGGCGAGTTCTCGATCGTGATCGCCGGTCTCGCCGTGACCGCCGGAGTGGAGCCCGCGCTCGCCTCGCTCGCCACCGACTACGTCCTCATCACGATCATCGCGGGCACGTTCCTCGCCCGCGTGCCCGACGCCGCGTGGTTCCGCGCCGCGGTGCGGCGCCGTCAGCAGCGCACGCGGCAGGCCGTCTGAGGCGGATGCCGCGGCTCGGCCCGCTCGAACATCGCGCTCCGGACACCCGTCGAGCGGGCGATGCCGGATGGGTGCTCGCCGGTCGACGCGACGAGATCGCCCCTTCGGGGTCTACGCGCGCCCCGCGGCCGCGTCGTCGGCGCGGTCGGCCAGGGCCAGGGCCGCGGCCTCGTCGAGCTCGGCGTCGGCGGCATCGGCGGCGGCGAGCAGTTCGCGAACGCGCGGCACGACCTCGGTCGCGTACCGCTCGATGCTGCCCATCATCGCCTCGTGCGGCAGGGTGCCGTTCGAGTACTTGAGGTCGAAGCGCACTGCGCCGATCGAGCGCATCGCCGCAGCGATCTTCTGCGCGACCGTCTCGGGCGAGCCGGCGTAGAGCGCGCCGTGCGACGAGGCCTCGGCCTCGAAGTGCTCGCGCGTCGCGGGCCCCCAGCCGCGCTCGCGGCCGATGCGGTCGATGATCACCTGGTAGTGGGGCCACAGGGTGTCGAGCGCCTCCTGGTCGGAGTCGGCGATGAAGCCCGGCGAGTGGATGGCGACAGGCTGCGCGGGCTTGCCGAACTGGGCGAGCGCCTTGCGGTAGAGCTCGGCGAGCGGTGCGAAGCGCGCGGGGCTTCCGCCGATGATCGCGAGCACCAGCGGCAGCCCGTAGTGCGCCGCGCGCACGACCGACTCGGGGCTGCCGCCGACGCCGACCCACGTCTTCAGGTGCCCGTGCTCGACGGGCGGGTACACGAGCTGGTCGGTGAGGGCGGGGCGCAGCCGGCCCTCCCAGGTGACGGGCTCCTGCTCGAGGAGCGCCGCGAAGAGCTCGAGCTTCTCCTCGAAGAGCTCCTGGTACTGGCCGAGGTCGAAGCCGAAGAGCGGGAACGACTCGATGAACGAGCCACGTCCGAGGATGACCTCGGCGCGACCTCCCGAGACGCCGTCGAGCGTCGCGAAGCGCTGGAAAACGCGCACCGGGTCGTCGGAGCTCAGCACCGTCACCGCTGAGCCGAGGTGGATGCGATCGGTGCGCCCGGCGATCGCGCCGAGCACGACCTCGGGAGCCGAGACGGCGAACTCGTGGCGATGGTGCTCGCCGATGCCGAAGAAGTCGAGGCCGAGGCGGTCGGCGAGCACGGCCTCGTCGACCACGTTGCGCAGCACCTGCGCATGCGGCAGCGTGGTGCCGTCGGCGGCCGCCGTGACGTCGCCGAAGGTGTCGAGTCCGAATTCGTAGCGCTCGGTCATGCCGGCCCCTCTCATCGTCGCCGGGTGCGGAAGCCCGGTGCGGAAGTCGATGCATGCGTACGCATGCACAGGTCGGAACCCGCCCCATGCCGAGACTATTCCCGGGAATGTCACGACGGCACCCCGCGTTGAGATGCATGTCGACGCATGGATCGAGCAGCGCGCCGAGCGGAATGGGAGCATGGAGACTGTGACGGATCGCCCGGTGATCGGAATCTACGGCGCGGGAAAGGTGGGCACGGCCCTCGCCCGCCTGCTCGTGGCCGCCGGGTACCGGGTGCTCATCGCCGGTTCGCCGAGGCAGACCGCCCTCGAGCTCCTCGTGGGCGTCGTCGCCCCCGGCGCCGTCGTCGTCCCCTCCGCCGAGCTCCCCGAGAGCGCCGACGTCATCATCGTCGCCGTGCCGTTCGGAAAGGCCGGCACCGTGCCCTGGGCCGCGTTCGACGGCCGCATCGTGGTCGACGCCATGAACTACTGGCCGCCCGTCGACGGAAACCTCGCCGAGGTCGACGCCGACCCGCGCACCACGAGCGAGCAGAACGCGGCGCGCAACCCGCGCGCCCGCGTGGTCAAGTCCCTCAACCACCTCGGCTACCACGAGATGGAGGACGACAGCCTGCCCGCCGGCGATCCCCTGCGACGTGCGCTCGCAGTAGTCGGCGACGACCCCGGCGCGCGCGCCGAGGTGGCCGCCCTCATCGACGCGATCGGGTTCGATCCGGTCGACGGCGGAGCACTCGAGCACGGCGTCGCGCTCGAGCCGGGGCATCCGGCCTTCGGTCGCGAGCTGAGTGCAGGCGAGCTCGCCGCGCTGCTCACCCCGGCCGCCCATCTCGCCGCCTGACACGGCACCGCCGGGTCGCTAGCCTGAAGCCTGACGACGCGGGAGGGCGAGCGAGAATGACGGATGCCGCGGGGCTGACCTCCGCGCTCGAGGCGATGGCGAGCGAGACCGAGCGGATGAAGTACCGCCGGTACTTCCACGACGACGCGGCGGCGCCGTTCATCGGCGTGCGCATGGGCGCCGTCTTCGAGCTCGCGAAGACCGCGCTCGACCTGCCCGTCGCCGAACTCGAGCAGCTGCTCGCCCGGCCGGTGCACGAGGTGCGCGCGCTCGCCTGCAGCATCATGGGCAAGTCGGCCGCCGCTCGCACCACGGGCGAGGCCCGCCGCACCGAGCTCTACGAGCTCTATCTCGCCCGCCACGACCGCATCGATCAGTGGGACCTCGTCGATCTCGCCGCCCGCGACGTCGTCGGCGGCCACCTCGTCGATCGTGACCGGTCCCCGCTCGCAGCCCTCGCCGCCTCGTCGTTCTGGCCCGAGCGGCGGACCGCGCTCGTCGCGACCTTCGCCTTCATGAAGCGCGGCGAGACCGACGACGCATTCGCGATCGCCGGGCGGCTCGCCCGCGACGAGGCGCCGTTCGTGCAGAAGGCCGTCGGCTGGGTGCTGCGCTCGGCGGGCGATCTCGACGCCGGGCGCCACCTCGCGTTCGTCGAGGAGCACGCGGCGACGATGCCGCGCGTGGCGCTGCGCGCCGCGATCGAGCACCTGCCGAAGGACGAGCGCGCGCGGGTGCTCGCGATCCGCTGATCGCCGTCCGTGGCAGCGGGCGGCCGAACCGCGACGATGACGGGCTGCGCGGTTCAGGCGTCGTCGGCCTCCGTCGGCGGCTCGCCGAGCGGGCGCCGCTCGCGCGGTTCAGGCCTCGTCGGCCTCCGTCGGCGGCTCGCCGAGCGGCCGTCGCTCGCGCCGCCGGGCCCCGAGGTCGGCGACGCCGATCGCGAAGGCGATCGCGACGAACACCGCGACCGCGAGCATGCCGACGCCGTACGCGTCGTGGTACACCGCGAGATCGGGCTGGCCCTCGGATTCGCGGTAGATCGTCGAGTAGAACAACGACAGCGTCACGGCGGTGCCGATGGCCGTGCCGATGCGCTGGCCGAGCTGACCCACCGAGCCGGCGAGGCCGCCCTGCTTCACGGGGATGTCCATGAGGGTCAGCGTCTGGTTCGGCGAGACGACGAGGCCGCCGCCCGCGCCGCCGATCACCATCGCGCCGGCCATCGCCCACGGCGTCATCGCAGGCGGGGTCGCCAGCGCCGCGAGCACGAGCAGCCCGATGCCGACGAGCAGCAGCACGAGCCCCCATACGACGAGCGGCCGGCCGAGGCGGTTCACGAGGTTGCCGCCGATCCACGAGCTGAGCGCGCTCAGCAGCGCGAAGCCGATGCCCACCATGCCGGCGAACACCGCCTCGAGGCCGAGCCCGTGCTGCAGGTACAGCGTCGTCAGCAGGAACATCGAGGGCATCGCCGCGAAGTAGACGCTCGCGAGCGAGATGCCGTTGCGGAACGAGCTCACGCCGAACAGGCCCAGCGGCACGAGCGGGTGGCGACCGGATGCCGCGTAGCGGCGCTCCCACGCGACGAACGCCGTGAGCGCGAGCACGAAGACCACGAGCACCCACCAGCGCGCCGGGTCGTCGTCGGGCGAGCCCGTCGTGAGCAGGAACGGCCACATGAGCGCGACCACGGTCACACCGAACAGCAGGAGCCCGACGGGGTCGAGCGACAGCGGCTTGTCGGAGGGACGGCGGGTGACCGGCAGCAGCCAGATCGCGAGGGCGATCGCGATGAGCGCGAGCGGCACGTTGATCCAGAAGATGCCGCGCCAGCCGTCGGTCGGCCCGCCGATCGCGATCATGAGGCCGCCGAGAGTCGGACCGAACGCCGTCGCGAGCCCGATGGTGGCGCCGAACAGGCCGAAGGCCTTTCCGCGCTCCTTGCCGTGGAAGAGCTCCTGGATGATGCCGAGGACCTGCGGCATCTGGATGCCCGCGGCGACGCCCTGCAGGAGGCGCGCGACGAGCAGCACGGTCGCGTTCGGCGCGAGCGCGGCGACGAGGCTCGTGAGCGTGAACAGGCTGAGGCCGACGACGAAGAGCGTCTTGCGCGAGCGCTGGTCGCCGATGCGGCCGGCGGGCACGAGCGTGAGGCCGAACGTCAGCACGTAGCCGGCGACGATGAGCTGCAGCTCGGTCGAGGTCGCGTCGAAGGCGTCCTCGATCGCGGGAAGGCCGACGTTGACCTTCGACAGGTCGAGGATCGTGAGCGCCGCGACGGCGACGCACACCCAGTAGGCACGCCAGCGGTGCTCCTCGGACAACGGGATCGAACGGGTCACCGGCGGCTGCGACATCCGTTCCACCCTATGCCCGCCACGGAGCGATGCGGTGGAATGCCGAAGGCCCCCGCCGAAGCGGGGGCCTTCTCTCGGTGGACCCAGGGGGATTCGAACCCCCGACCTTCTCATTGCGAACGAGACGCGCTACCAACTGCGCCATGGGCCCGAGCCGTGAAAGAGCCTATCACCACTCGAGGGGTGGTCTTGACCACCCGGCTCGATCAGCCGGCCGCCCGACGACGGCGCAGCACGGCGTCGAGGTCGTCGATGCCGGGCCGGGCGTCGTCGACGATGCCCATCCGGGCGTACGGGTTCGGGGCCGCCTGCGCGGTGCGGTCGGCGGCACGCTCGGCCTCGCGCTCCCCTGCGGCGGCGCGTTCGGCTGCGGATGCCGCGGGGCTGATCTTCGGCACCGGCGGGGCGAGCCGTTCGGCCCGCCTGGCGAGGAGCGCCTCGCTCTCGACGCGCTTGAGCTCGGCGGCCGCCTCGATCGACGCCATGGCGGTCGCCGCGATCGTCCCCCGCGACAGGTGCAGGGGCTTGGGCAGCGGCCGGGGCGTCCAGCCCTCCGTCTCGGCCGTCGGCTCGGCGAACTCGATCGGCTCGAAGTCCAGCGCCGCCGGCGTCGCGGGCGCGGCGACCGCGACCTGCGGCAGGCGCCGCTTCGCGAGCCGCACGAGCCCGAAGGCCGCGCCGACGAACGCGACGCCACCGGCGGCGGCGATGACGAGCGATGCTCCGAACGCCGCGGCGACGAGGCCGACGATGACGGTGATGAGCCCGGCGAGCGCGATGAGGGTGCATGCGGCGCGACGGCGGCGCACGGCTCTGCGTGCTCGCCGCGCGGCGTCGTGCGACGGATCGATCTGCGAAGCTGCGACGGCCGGTACCGGCTGGGTGACGGGAGCGCTCGCTGCCGCGCGTGCGCGCGCGGCCTCCGCCGCTTCCTCCGCGGCGCGGCGCTCGGCGATGGCCGTCTGCTCGGCCGCTTCCGCGGCGAGGCGTGCCGTCTCCTCGTGCTCGTGCAGGATGCGCTGCTGCGTCGCGACCTCGCGGGCGGTGGCCTCGACGACGATGGGCTCGGGCGTCTCGGCGGTCTCGGCGAGGATGCGGAGGGTCTGCTGGAGTCGTACGGCGTTGCGCTCGGTCGCGAGGTACTGCCGACGGCGCAGCCAGCTCGGCAGCAGGTACGCGATCCACAGCGCGGCCGCCACCGCGATCAGGATCCCCCCGCCGATCACATCCATGCGATAACGCTAGGTCACGCGCGGCCCCGCGCCCGAATCGGCGCGGGCGTGTTCAGCGATCTGTCAGCCGCAGCGGCTCGGCGGCCGCGGCGAGGTCCTCCGCGGTGATGCGTGCGGCGCCGTCGGGCACGCGCCCGTCGCGCCACCGGCGCAGCACGCCGCGCGGCACCTCCTCGCTCACGAGCGCGAACGCGAAGTGGTCGCACCAGGCGCCGTCGATGTGGATGAACCGGCGCCGGAGGCCCTCGTAGCGGAACCCGAGCTTCTCGACGACGCGCAGCGACGGCCCGTTCTCGGGTCGGATGCAGATCTCCATGCGGTGCAGGCGCAGCACGCCGAAGCAGTAGTCGGTCGCGAGCGCCACCGCGGTCGGGGTGATGCCCCGGCCGGCCACGTGCTCGGAGACCCAGTACCCGATCGTCGCCGACGACAGCGAGCCGTAGCTGATCGACGAGACGTTGAGCTGGCCGACGAGCTCGCCGTCGACCTCGATGACGAACGGCAGTCCGTGGCCGCCCCGTGCGTGCGCGAGCAGGTTGCGGATCGACGCCCTGGCATCGATGAACGACCCGCCGCCCGGGTAGGTCGCCTCCCACTTCTTCAGCCAGCCGCGGTTCGCGAGCAGCACCCGTTCGAGCGCCTTCGCGTCGCGCACGCGGATGGGCCGGAGCACGACCTCGCCGTCGCGGAGGGTGGGCAGGGACGATGCCGCCATCGTCAGTGGGTGGGTGGGGTGAGGGTGTCGGTGTAGTCGATGAGCCAGGAGCGC
>NZ_JARFNL010000013.1:0-33074 GCF_029167465.1 Agromyces chromiiresistens | reverse complement strand
GAGGCACCCGAGTATCATCCCGCGCGCCACCCACCCATTAGGAGACACGCCCTAGTGGTCCCATGCGCGGCACTGCTCGCCGCGCCATGATGCGTGACATGGACAGTCCCAGGGCACAGTTCGATCGCACGCTCCTCGTCATTCTTGGAGTCATCGTCGCCCTCGTGATCGTCGCACTCGCGTTCATCTTCTCGCGCGGCGAGCCCGCGACCCTCGATGAATCCACGCCGGAAAGCGTCGTCCAGCGCTACTCGGCCGCCGTCATCAGCGGCGACGAGGACGCCGCCGAGCGCTACCTCGTGCCCACGCTCGCCGACGACTGCGTCCGCATTCAGCCCGGATCGGTCAACAGCATGCGCGTCACGCTCGTCGACACCGTCGAACGAGACGACTCGGCTGACGTCCGGGTGCTGATCGTGACGACCCTCGGAAGCGGAATGCTCGGTCCGGACGAATACCAGGAGGAGGGTTCGTTCGACCTCGTGCGGGATGGCAGCGAATGGCGCATCGAGACGGTGCCGTGGCCCCTCGCGATCTGCGACCCGACGGCGGTGAATCGATGAACGACCGGGCGGTTCCCTCAGTTGCCGTGCCCGGCACCGCGCAGCGCACCGTGCGCCGCCTGATCGTCTTCACGCTGCTGGCGGTGCTGGTCACGATCACGGCGGTCGGCGTCGCAGGGTTGCTCGAGCGCGTGCTCGACGTCACGGCGCCGCTCGCCGGGACCGATGTCGCCGGGCTCGCGCTGTCGCTGGCGTTCACGCTCGTCGGCGGTCCGCTCGCGGCGGTGCTGTGGTGGTCGGTCTGGCGGCGGATGACCGACGAATCCGAGCGCAGTTCGCTTGCATGGGGCCTCTACCTCACGGCGATGTACACCGTCGCCCTGATCGTGGCCGCCTCGGCCCTGCTCGGTGCGGCCGGCGGGCTCGTCGTCGGTCGCTGGCTTCCGGCCGAGTTCGCGGCCGGCATCACGTGGGCGCTGGTCTGGGCCTGGAACCGGTGGATGCTGCGGCACAGGCGCAGGAGCCCGGCACGACTCGCCACGGTTCCGATCGTGATCGGTGGCGTGTACGGACTGGTCCTCGCCCTCGTCGGCGCCGTCGGTGCCATCGGCGCTGTCCTGGACGCGGCGATCCGCGGCGTGGGAGTCGTCACGCTCGCGGGGGCGCCATGGTGGCAGGTGCCGCTCGACGCATCTTGCTCGTTGATCGTGGGTGGGGCGATCTGGTACTTGCACTGGTTCCGAGACGGTGCACGGCACGTGGCGACGGTGTTCGCCGACGTCGTGCTGGTGGTCGTCGGAGTGACGTTCACCGCGGTCGTGATGATCGGAGGTGCCGGCGCAGTGGTGTTCGTCGCGATGCGTCTTCTCTTCGATCCGAGTGAGCCGGCTGACCTCGTCCTCGAGCCGCTCGGCACGGCGATCGCCGCGGCCGCCGTCGGCGCGTTGGCATGGGTGTATCACCGCCCCGTCGTGATGGCTCGCTCGGAACGGACGCGCGGCGCCCAGCGGCTCGTGATGTCGGCGATCGGGCTCGTCGCCACGGCAACCGGGATCGGAGTCATCCTGAACGCGGCGCTCGCCGCGCTCGTGAGCCCGATCGCCGCCTCGGCCACGCGGGTGCTCCTGCTCGGAGGGCTCAGCGCACTCGTCGTCGGCGGACCGACCTGGTGGGTCAGCTGGCGCCCGACGCGCAGCGCCGAACCGGACGAGGCGGCCGACCCCGGCCGTCGTGTCTACCTCGTCGTGGTCTTCGGCGTGAGCGCGATCGTGGCGATCGTCGCGTTGCTCGTGGTGGGATACCGCCTGTTCGAGTTCGCACTCGACCCCACCACCGTCGGAAGCCTCGTCGATCGCGTCCGTGCGCCGCTCGGCCTCCTCGTCGCGACGGCGCTCGTCTTCGGCTACCACTTCGCGGTCTGGCGCCGCGACCGTGACGCGATCGCGGCGAACGGGCCTGCACCCGGTCGCCGGATCGGTCGCATCATCCTGGTCGTGTCGGGGGACCGGTCAGCGCTCCAACAGCCCCTCGCGCGAGCGACCGGCGCGCGGATCACGGTCTGGCATCGTGCCGGGGCCGCTCCGGGGCCGGGGCCGGATGCCGCGGCGCTCGTCACGGCCCTCGACGGCGTGGCCGCGCGTCGCGTACTCGTGGTGACCGGCCACGGGGATCGCATCGACGTCGTGCCGTTGGCCGACGAGGCCTGACGGGCTCAGCCCGATGCGGCGGGCGCCTCCTTCATGAGGCCGATGGCGTTGCCCTCGGGGTCGGCGAACATCGCGAACGCGCCGACGCCGGGGATCGGCATCGGTGCCATGACGGTTCGACCGCCCAGCGCGGCGGCACGTTCGAGCGCGCCCTCGAGATCGTCGACCGCGACGTAGATGGTCACATAGGGCGGTACGCCGCCCTGCGTCTGCAGGATCCCGCCGCCGATACCGCCGGCCGTCGGAGAGACGAGGCCGTAGTCCGCATCGCCCGTGATCTCCCAATCGAACAGCTCGGCGTAGAACAGCCGCAGCACTGCAGCATCCCTCGCGCCGATCTCCCAATGCACGACTGGTCGAGCCATGATCCACCTCCGAGCGGTTGAGCGTGCGGCGCGATGCGGGTCTCCGGACCTCGCCCGCCACTGCCCAGCCTGCGACCGCGGGGTTGCCGTCGGCGGGCCGAAGGTCCCGTCTCGTCCGGCCCGGCGTCCTCCGTCTCCGGCGAGCCCGGTGTCTTCCGCCTCCGGGAGGCTCGGCGTAACGTGAGGGCATGGCCGAGCCTGGCCTCCTCGACGGGCATCTCTGCGGCATCCGACATCCCGGCGTTCCGGGCGATGCCGAGAGCTGGCTCGTCGCGTTCGACGACTACGTGCCCGAGGAAGAGGGCAAACGGGAGGCGCTCTGCACGCTTGCGAACGGCTACTGGGGCACGCGCGGAGCCGGCGAGGAGACGGTCGCCGATGGCACTCACTACCCGGGCACGTACTTCGCCGGGGTCTACGACGTGGTCGACCGGATCGCCGACGGCGCCCCGATGCCCGACGAGGAGATGGTCAACGCGCCCAACTGGCTGCCGGTTCGCCTTCGCCTCGACGGCGATGAATGGTTCGGGCTCGACGGAGGCGCCGGCATCGAGGTGGTCGGCTTCAGGCAGGAGCTCGACGTGCGACACGGCATCCTGACGCGGTGCGTCACGGTGCGCGATCCCCATGGCCGTGTGACGACGGTGCGCAGCGATCGCTTCGTCTCGCAGGCGACGCCCCGGCTCGCGGCGATGCGGGTGTCGATCCTTCCCGCCGACTGGTCGGGGCGGGTGACGGTGCGGACGGGCATCGACGGGAGCGTCGCGAACACGAACGTGCCGTACGGCGCACGGGGGATGCGCCAGCGGCTCCGCCCGATCCAGCAGCGCGAACTCCCCGCTGATGCGCTCCTGCTCGAGGCGGAGACGTCGCGGTCGAACGTTCGGATCGCGCTCGCCGCCCGAACGACGGTTCGGCTCGGCGAATCCTCGGTCCGGCCGGCCCGCCGGTTCGACGTGGACCGCCGTGGCGAGGTCGGTCACGAGTTCACCGTGGAGGCGGTGGCCGGGGTTCCACTCGTCATCGAGAAGGTGGTGGCCGTCTGCACGTCGCGCGATCGGGCGGTGCTCACGCCGGCCGAGGCCGCCGCGGAGGGCCTCGAACTCGCCGGCACGTTCGACGAGCTCCTCACCGCTCACACGCGGGCGTGGGAACGCATCTGGCTCGAGTTCGCGGTGGAGATGCGGCCGGCAGGGGAGGCAGCGCTCGCGCTCCACTTCAACGCCTTCCACGTGCTGCAGACGCTCAACGCGGTCGACGCCGACCTCGACGCAGGCGTTCCGGCGCGGGGGCTGCACGGCGAGGCGTACGGCGGCCACGTGTTCTGGGACGAGCTGTTCGTGTATCCGTTCATCACGCTCCGCCGCCCGAGGCTGACCGCAGCGCTGCTCGGGTACCGGCACCGCCGCCTCGGAGCTGCGCGCACGGCCGCGGCCCGCGCCGGCCGCAACGGCGCGATGTTCCCGTGGCAGAGCGGCATCGCGGGCGACGACGTCACGCCGACGCAGCTCTTCAACCCGTTGAGCGCGACCTGGATCCCCGACAACTCCGCGCTGCAGCGGCACGTGGGCCTCGCCGTCGCCTTCAGCGCCTGGCAGTACTACGAGTCGACCGGCGACCTGCAGTTCCTCCTGCACGAGGGGGCCGATCTCATCGTCGGGGTCGCACGATTCTTCGCGTCGCTTGCACGATACGACCCCGCTCGCGATCGGTACTCGATCGACCACGTGATGGGCCCCGACGAGTTCCACGACGGATACCTGGACCGCCCTGGGCAGGGCGTCCGCGACAACGTCTACACGAACGTGATGACGGCCTGGGTGCTTCAGCGGGCCGTCGCCGCGGTCGACCTGCTCGCGCGGCAACCGGGGCGGCTGGCATGGATGCGACTGGGCGTCGCACCCGGCGAGAAGGAGGAGTGGGTTCGGATCGCACGCCGGCTCACCGTGGTGTTCAACGACGACGGAACCCTCTCGCAGTTCGATGGCTACCAGGCCCTCGAACCCATCGACCTCGACGAGTACCGACGCACGAATTCGACGATCGGGCGCCTCGACCTCATCCTCAATGCGGCCCACGACACGACGAACCGCTACCAGGTGTCGAAGCAGCCCGACGCGCTCATGCTGCTGTACCTGTTCTCGGCGGAGGAGCTTCGGGAACTGCTGGCGGACATGGGGTACGAGTTGCCCGCCGATGCGGTGGTGCGGACCGTTGAGCGCTACTCCGCCACGTCGACGTACGGGTCGACGCTCTCGAACGTCGTGCATTCGTGGCTCGAGGCGCGGCGAGACCGCGCCCGGTCGTGGCGGTTCCTCGAGACGGCCCTCCGAAGCGATCTCGACGACATCCAGCACGGCACGACGCGCGAGGGCGTGCACATCGGCGCGATGGCCGGATCGGTCGACCTGGTCACGCGGTGCTACCTCGGGCTCGAGATGCGGGGAGATCGGCTGTGGTTCCACCCGAGGTTGCCCGGCGAGATCGCCTCCATCGCATTCCACCTCTCATACCGGGACCAGGCGCTCAGCATCACCGTCACGCAGGACGTACTGCGCATCGCCTCGGCGGAGGGCGAGGCGGCACCGATCCGGATCGTCGTGGAGGGCACCCGGTACGAACTCGCCACGGGCGAGGTGCGGACGTTCCCGCTCTGAGGGCCGTTCCTGCCGCGCGTCCTACGCGTCGCCCTCGAGATCGTCGAACCACACCGCGACCTCGTTGTCACGCAGCGCCTCCTGGAGCTGCTGGGCGGCCAGCCGAGCGAGTCGGCCCGCCGTGCGGAGCGCCACATCGGCGGCGAGCCACGCCGGGTTGTCGGGGATGCCCGTATCCGTCAATTCGGCACGGAGATCGACCAGGGCGGACTGCTCGTGGGCGAAGGCCAGCCGCTCGTAGGCCTCGGCGAGCGCGAGCTGCGTGGACGAGAGCGTGTCGAGCAGCTTCGATGCCGCGCTCGTGGCGGGCAGCCGGTCGAGGGCGCTCAGGAGTCCGTCGGCCTGCCGCTGGAGCTCGTCTTCCGGTTGTTGCGTCGGGTTCATGGGTCGCGTCCTCTCCATCCCGGCCGCCGGACCCGTCCTGGTCATCCGCCGCCGATGGCCGCGAGCCTATTGCTGCGGAAGCGCCCGGGCAGGGCCGAAGGTCCCGGGCGTGGAGGAGTGCGCTCACTAGCGTGGGCGGCATGGACGACAGCCAGGTGGTCTGGTTCGGCGAGGTCGGCGTCACGGATGTCGCACGCGTCGGCGGGAAGAACGCTTCGCTCGGCGAGCTGCTGCGGGAGCTCTCGGCCGAAGGCGTGCGCGTGCCCGACGGCTTCGCGACGACAGCGGATGCGTATCGATCATTCGTCGCGCACAACGGGCTCGATGGGGTGATCAGCGCTGCGCTCGTCGGGTATCGCAACGGCGAGGTGGCGTTGGCGACCGCCGGTGAGACGATTCGGGATGCGATGCTGTCGAGTCCGTTCCCGGCGAGTCTCGCCGAGGAGATCCGTCGGGCCTATCGCGAACTCGCAGTCGGCGCGGGCGATGATCGACTCCGCGTCGCGGTGCGAAGCAGCGCGACCGCGGAGGATCTGCCCGACGCGAGCTTCGCGGGGCAGCAGGAGACGTTCCTCAACGTCGTCGGTGAGCGCGAGCTCATGGATGCATGCCGCCGATGCTACGCCTCGCTCTTCACCGATCGGGCGATCGCCTACCGGCAGCTCAAGGGCTTCGACGATCTCGATGTCGCCCTCTCGATCGGCGTCCAACGCATGGTTCGCAGCGACGTCGGCGCCTCGGGCGTGATGTTCTCGATCGACACGGAGAGCGGATTCCCGCGCGTCGCGGTCATCAGCGCCGCGTGGGGACTGGGCGAGCTCGTGGTGCAGGGGAGCGTGGACCCCGACAAGTACGTCGTGTTCAAGCCGCTGCTCGCCGATTCGCGACTCACGCCGATCATCGAGAAGTCCGTCGGGGCGAAGCTGCACAAGATGGTGTACGGCCGAGGTGCCCGGGCTCGCACCCGCACGGTCGCGACGCAGGTAGCCGAGCGTCGGGCGGTCGTCCTGTCCGACAAGGAGATCATCGAGCTCGCACGCTGGGCGACCGTGGTCGAGCGGCACTACGGGCGTCCGATGGACCTCGAGTGGGCGAAGGACGGAGTGACGAGGGAGCTGTTCCTGGTCCAGGCCCGGCCGGAGACGGTCCAGGCCACGAAGTCCGTCACGGCGTTCGTCGTGAACCGCCTCACCGGCGAGGGGCCGATGCTCGCGACCGGCGCCGCGATCGGCGATGGGATCGCGACGGGGGCGGTGTGCCTGATCCGCGACCCGAGCGAGATCGGCGATTTCCGCGACGGTGCGATCCTCGTGACCGAGATGACCGATCCCGACTGGGTGCCGATCATGTCGCGGGCTGCGGGGATCGTCACCGACCACGGCGGTACGACCAGTCATGCGGCGATCGTGAGTCGCGAACTCGGGATCCCGGCCGTGGTCGGTACCGGTACCGGTACGTCCGTGCTGGTCGACGGCACGCCGGTGACACTCAGCTGCGCCGCGGGCGAAGAGGGGCACGTGTACGGCGGCACCCTGCCCTTCGAGCGGGACGAGATCGACGTGAGCACGATCCCCGCGACGCGGACGCAGCTCATGGTGAACGTCGCGAGCCCGGCCACGGCGTTCCGATGGTGGCGCCTTCCGGCCGCGGGCGTCGGACTCGCCCGGATGGAGTTCATCATCGGCAACTCGATTCAGGTGCATCCGATGGCGCTCATCCATCCGGAGCGCGTCACCGACGAGGGGGAGCGCCGGCGCATCGCCGAGCTCACCCGGGACTGGCGCGATCCGGCCGAGTTCTTCGTCGACACGCTCGCACGTGGTGTCGCGAAGCTCGCGGCGCCGTTCCACCCGGCCCCGGTCATCGTGCGCATGAGCGACTTCAAGACGAACGAGTACGCCCACCTCATCGGCGGTCGGGACTTCGAACAACCCGAAGAGAACCCCATGATCGGGTTCCGCGGTGCTTCGCGCTACTACGACCCGCGCTACCGGCCGGCGTTCGGACTCGAGTGCCGGGCGGTCATGCGAGCACGCGGCGAGCTCGGGTTCCGCAACATCGTCGTCATGATTCCGTTCTGCCGTACCGTGACCGAAGCCGATGAGGTCCTGGCGGTCATGGCGGAGCACGGTCTCCGACGGGGCGAGGACGGGCTCCAGGTCTTCATGATGTGCGAGGTGCCGTCGAACGTGGTGCTGGCCGATCGGTTCGCAACGAGATTCGACGGCTTCTCGATCGGGTCGAACGATCTCACGCAGCTGACGCTCGGCGTCGATCGCGACTCCGCCGAACTCGCCGGCCTCTTCGACGAGCGGGACCCTGCCGTGGAGCGTATGGTCGAGATGGCGATCCGCGGAGCCCACGACGGGGGGATCAAGGTCGGTATCTGCGGGCAGGCGCCGAGCGACCATCCCGAGTTCGCCGAGTTCCTGGTGCGGGAAGGGATCGACTCGATCTCGCTCAACCCGGACAGCTTCATGCGCACCGCGGTGCGCATCGCGGAGGCCGAGGCGACGCTCGAGCGGTAGCGCGTCAGCGGACCTCAGCGGAACCGACGGCGACGGGCCGTCCAGGCCAGATATGCGGCGATCGATCCGATCGTCGTGAGGCCGGCGCCGAGCATCCCCCCTTCCCACGAGCGCCACCGGCGTTCGCCGGCGACGAGTCCTCCGACCCCGGTGATCAACGCGGCGCCGATCATGCCCGCCACCAGTCGATTGCCGATCCGCTCGGTTCGCTGCACGAGCGGCTCGAGCTCGGCTGCTCGCAGGTGGACCTGGAAGCCGGTCGTGTCGGCGGCGTCGACGAGGCGACGCACGATGCCCGGAAGATCCAGCGCGAGCTCTCCCACGTCGACCGACGAGCGTGCGATGCGCTTCGCGAGTGCCGACATGCGCAGCCGCTCCCACGAGAGCCGCTCCGCGTACGGCGTGAGTGCCTCACCGAGACGGAATTCGGGATCGAGTCGGATGGCGAGCGCTTCGATGAGCAGCAGCGCCTTGAACAACAGGATCAGCTCCCTCGGGAGCCGGACCCTGTTGCCGCGGAGGATCGTGAACAGCTCCGCGAGCATCTTCGCGAAGGGCGTCTGCCTGACGGAGCGAAGGCGGTAGCGACCGAGGAACGGACGCAGGTCGTCGCGGAGCGTCATCCGATCGATCGAGGCACTGGTGGTCGCGACGTCGATCAGCGCGGAGGCCAGCATCTCGGCGTCACCGCGGACCATCGCGATGAAGAGCCGGGCGAGGTGTCCGCGCAGTTCGCCGCCGATGACGCCGACCATGCCGAAATCGATGAGGGCGAGCGTGCTGTCATCGTGGATGAAGAGGTTCCCGGGGTGCAGGTCGGCGTGGAAGAAGCGGTCCTCGAAGATCATCTTGAGGACGATCTGCGCCCCGCGCCGCGCGACGAGTCCGCGATCGACCCCGGCTTCGTCGAGGGCGACGGCATCCGCGACGTTCATGCCGGTCATCCGTTCGAGCGTGAGCACGCGCGAGGTGGTGAACTCCCAGTACACGCGCGGGATGACGACGCTCGCGTCGGCCTCGAAGTTCTGCCAGAAGCGCTCGGCGTTCCGTCCCTCCTGGAGGTAGTCGAGTTCTGCGCGAATCGTCGTCGCGAACTCGTCGACGACGGCGACGGCATCGATGTCCCGGGCGAATCCCCACGCCCGCGTCGCGCGTACGGCGAGGTTCTGCAGAATCTCGAGGTCGACCTGCACCTGCTGCACGGCCCCCGGCTTGCGGACCTTCACCACGACCGGGGTACCGTCCCTGAGGGTCGCCGCGTGCGCCTGGCCGATCGACGCGGATGCGAGCGGCCGATCCTCGAACGAGGCGAACATCGACTCGGGCTCGGCCCCCAGCTCACCGCGGATCACCGCGCGGATCCGTTCGGGCGGCACGGGTGGGGCGGCATCCTGGAGCTTTGCGAGTTCCGCGATGAAGGCGGGCGGGAGCAGGTCCGACCGGGTGGACAGCAGCTGCCCGAGCTTGATGAAGGTCGGACCGAGTTCCTCGAGGGCGGCGCGCAGGTGGCCGGGCGCCTCGGCAGCGATGCCGGCGGTGGCGAACGTTCCGGGGCTCCGTCGGCGGGGGATCACCCGGTCGAGCCCGAGCATGCCGGAGACGAAGCCGAGTCCGTGTCGGCGGAATGCGGCGCCGATCTGGCGGTAGCGCGCGGCGTGGATGCGTCCGGTCGCGAACTCGTCCCCGCTCATGGAACCGAACATACGCGCAGGCGAGGTCGCGCCACGGGACCTTGGACCCCGTCGCCTCGTCGGGCTCGGCCGAAGACTGGGGACGATGAAAGGTGGTCACCATGTCCATCACTGGGAATCCTGCCGGAGCCGGTGCGCCGTCGAACGCCCCGATCGCGGTCTCCGACCGGTCATTCGTCGCAACCTGGATGTTCGCCTGGTTGCTGGGCTTCCTCGGTGTCGACCGGTTCTATCTCGGCAAGGTCGGTACCGGCATCCTGAAGCTCCTGACGCTCGGAGGCTTCGGGATCTGGTGGCTGATCGACCTGATCCTGACGCTCGCCGGAGTCCAGCGCGACAAGGAAGGCCGCCTGCTCCCCGACTTCGAACAGCACAAGATGATCGCCTGGATCATCACCGCGGCCGGATTCGGCCTCTGGCTGCTGAGCACGGCGATCTCACGCGTCTTCGTGTACCTGCCCGAACAGTTTGGGCCGATGATGCCCTGGTGGCCGGGGCAGTAGGCGCGCGCTCGGGTCGCTCGAGCTGCTCCTCGAAGTTCCGCTCGCGACCGGTAGCCACCCGCCGGAAGGTGATCGCGCGCCGCCTCCGGGGGGCGAACCGGCTCGGACCTCGCCGGAGCCTCCGCTCCGGCACGATGCGATCGCTCGCCGTCCAGACGCCGAGCGCGGGACTCATCGTCAGCGTGCCGATCGGCGAGTGCATCGACGACCCGCTCCTACGCTACCGGGTGCCCGAAGAGCGAGCGGGCGGTCGTTGCCGTGAGCACTGCGACGGTGCCCGCCATGAGCAACCCGGCGGCGACGTACACGGCGACGAGGACTCCGGTCGGGGTCGACTCGTCGATGAGCGGCGACGGGGCGATCGTCCACAACACGCCGGCGGCCCAGGCGCCGGCATTCACGGGGATCCAGCGGCCGGCGCGCTTCCGACGCCGGATGACCGCCCACTGGAGCGTCGGAATCGAGGCGAGCAGCATCAGCGCCGCCACCGCAGCTGTCGCGAAACCGATCGGCGTCACGAACTGCAGGGGCAGCACGGTCGGCAGCATCCCGATCGACCACGCGAGAGCCGCACCCGTCGCCGTCGCGACGAGCCACTTCGCTGCGTCAGGGCGGCCGCCTCCCATCCCGATGAGCTGGGCGCCGCCGAGCACCGTCCCCTCGACGGCTCCCGCGAACACCACCAGGAGGTAGCGCCACGGATCCGAGACCCCGAGGGTCGACGCCCCGATCGCAACGCCGGCCGCGATCGCGAAGCCCGCGGTCTCACCGATCGTCACCGCGACGATCCATCGCGCGAGCAGACCGGACTCGACGGCGCGAGCCGGGGCGGCGGCCCCGTGGGAACTGAACGACCCGGACATCATCTCCGCGAGCATCCGATGAACGGGATGCCGCGGATCACCTGATTCGTGTTCACGAGCCCCAGCGTGGAGTCTCAAGCCGTCTCGCACGGGGACGAAGGTCCCGCGGACCACGGGACCATCGGCCCGTCGGCTCGATGCCGGCGGGCCTACCCTGTGCAGATGCGGGAGATCTCATGACCGCGCTCGCGACCCCGGGACTGACCTCCACCGAGGCTGCGACACGGCTCGCCCGGGATGGGGCGAACGTGCTGCCGAAGGCGAAGCGCCCCTCCGCAGGCCGCCGCCTCCTCACGGAGCTCTTCCGGTTCTTCGCGATCATGCTGTGGGTCGCGGCCGTCCTCGCCGTGCTGGCACGGCTCCCGGAGCTCGCGGTGGCGATCGTGGGAGTGATCGTCTTGAACGGGATCTTCGCCGCCGTGCAGCAGGCGAGGGCCGACCGGGCGGCCGACCGGCTGCAGGACATGCTGCCCGCGAGCGTGAGGGTCCGGCGTGACGGTCGCCGTCAGGAGGTCGAGGCCGCGGAAGTGGTCCTCGACGACCTGATCCTGCTGGAGGGCGGCGATCGTGTGCCTGCCGATGCCGTGGTCCTCGAGGAAGACCGGTTGCTCGTGGACTCCTCGATCCTCAGCGGAGAGAGCGAAGCCGGCAGCGTGCACGCCGGGGACCCGCTGTTCGCGGGCACCCTGGTCGTGGAGGGTGAGGCCGCAGCACGCGTGACCGCGGTCGGCCGGCAGTCTCGCCTCGCGGGCATCGCCCGGTTGACGACCTCGACGGCGAAGCCGGACACCCCGCTGACACGCGGCCTGCGCAGCGTCGTGCGGCTGACCGCGGCGATCGCGGTCGGGGTCGGCATCCTGTTCCTGCTCGTCTCCCTGTTGATCGGCAGCCCGATCCAAGACGGCTTCATCTTCGCGATCGGGGTGACCGTCGCGTTGGTTCCGGAGGCGCTCCTGCCGACCGTCACCCTCTCGCTCGCCTGGGGGTCGGAGCAGATGGCCAGGCGGAACGTGCTCGTCCGCAACCTGGAGTCGGTCGAGACGCTCGGCTCGACGACGGTCATCTGCACGGACAAGACCGGCACCCTCACGCGGAACGAGATGAGCGTCGTGCGAGCGTGGACTCCCGTGGGCTCGCTCGCGATCGTCGGGACCGGGTACGAGCCGACCGCCGACCTCACCTGGGGGAAGCAGTGCAGCGAAGACGCCGTGCGGCGGCTCGCGCTCGCCGCCGTGCGGTGCTCGACGGGCTATGTCGCAACGGGCGGCGGCCGGTGGATCGCGCACGGCGACCCGATGGAAGCCGCGCTCGACGCATTCGCCCGGCGCCTCGGCATCGACACGGAGCGCGACCGTGCCGTCGACACGGCCCGACAACGCTTCGCATTCGATCCGCGGCTCCGACGGATGGCCGTCGTCAGGGCCGACGAGGTGGTGGTGAAGGGGGCGCCCGACACCGTGTTGCCGCTCTGCGGCGAGGATCCGGAAGCCGACGCCGTCGTCGACGGCCTGACGGCGCGCGGTCTCCGAGTGCTGGCGATCGCCGCAGGGGATCGACCCGGGGTGCCGCCGCGACGGCAGGAGGACTGCGAACAGGATCTCCGACTGCTCGGGCTCGTCGCCCTGGAGGATCCGCCGCGCGCCGAGGTGCCGGAGGCACTGCGCGCGTGTCGGCGTGCCGGTGTGAAGGTCGTGATGGTCACCGGCGACCACCCTGCGACCGCCAAGTCGATCGCCGACGAGGTGGGGCTTCGACCGGCGGACGGTCCCGTGCTCTTCGGCTCCGACCTGCCGGCGGACGAGCAGCACCTCGCCGCCGTGCTCGACCGCGACGGCGTCGTCGTCGCTCGCGTATCCCCTGAGGAGAAGCTGCGGATCGCACGGGCGCTGCGCACGCGTGGACATGTGGTCGCCATGACCGGCGACGGCGTGAACGACGCGCCAGCCCTGCACGAGGCCGACATCGGGATCGCGATGGGGCGATCGGGAACGGACGTGGCCCGCGAGGCGGCGGACCTCGTGCTCCTCGACGACTCGTTCGCGAGCATCGTCGCCGGCATCGAGCAGGGGCGGGCGACCTATGTCAACGTCCGCCGATTCCTCACCTACCACCTCACCGACAACGTGGCCGAGCTGGCGCCGCTCGTCGTCTGGGCGTTGTCCGGGGGTCAATTCCCGCTCGCACTCGGGGTCCTGCAGATCCTCGCACTCGACCTCGGTACCGACACGTTCTCGGCGGTCGCGCTCGGTGCCGAACCACCCGCCAAACACCTGCTCTCCGGGCCGCCGGTCAGCGGTCGTCTCATGAACGGAACGGTGCTGCGCCGCGCCTTCGGCATCCTCGGGCCGCTCGAGGCGCTCCTCAGCATGACCGCGTTCGTCACCAGCCTCATGGTGTTCGGATGGCGCCCGGGCGCGGCATTCCCATCCGGCGATGACCTCGCTGCGGCATCCGGGGCGGCCTTCATGACGGTTGTGTTCGCTCAGGCGGCGAACGCGTTCGCCTGCAGGTCGTCCACCCGCTGGCCGGGGTCCCTCGGGTGGGGCAGCAACCGGCTGCTGCTCTGGGCCGTGGCGGTGGGCCTCGCGTTCTCGATGCTGAGCCTCTGGATACCGGCCCTCGCAGGCCTCCTCGGGCAGGCGCCGCCGCCGCTGTCCGGCTGGCTGATGGCGCTGGCCGCGATCCCGATCCTGCTGGCCGTGGATGCGCTCGACAAGTCGGTGCGGCGGCGTCGTCCGGCGTGGCACCGCCGATGAGATTCGCAGTTGACGGCGGGGGAGGCACGCGCGAGACAGGCGACATCCCTGATCGTGGCGACCGTTCCGGAGGACTGCACGCATGACCGAAGACGATCGACCTCCGCGCGAGATGCCGTCCTCCGAGTGCTGGGAATCAATCGAGTCGGCGCCGTACGGCCGGATCGGCCCCAAGCCCGGTCGGTTCGGCTTCGCGGGCCTGCGGCGTCGACCACGCCTCGTGGACCGGTGCGCCGCGGGGTACGTGTGACGTTCACTTCTCGGATTCGATGGCGATCTTCCGTTCGGAGCTCGAGTCGGTCAAGGGGATCGTGACCTTCAGCACCCCCTTGTCGAATTTCGCGGTGATCTTGCTGTCGTCGACCCGGTCGGGCAGTGCGATGCTTCGGTAGAAGCTGCTGCTCGTCTCCCTGACGACGTATTTCTTCTTCTTGTCCTCCTCGGTCTCGCGGCGCTCCGCTTGGACGACGAGCGTTCCGCGGTCGACCGTCACGGAGATGTCCTTCTCATCGAAGTTCGGCAGGTGCGCCTCGAGGATCAGCGCCTTGTCGTCCTCGGTGTAGACATCCGTCGATGGGGTCTTGCCGCGAAGCGTTCGGGTCAGGCCGTCTTCGAAAAGGCTTCGGCTGAGCGCGTCGAGTTCCGCGAAGGGGTTGACGCGCGCGAGATCGCGGTTCATGATCATCTCTCCATTCAGTACGGCGCAGCATGATGCGGTTGTCGACTCGGTGAAGTTCCGGGACGCCGATGCCGACTTCTTTCTCGCGCACCACGGTGCTCACACCGTCAACATCCGCCTCGAGCGCGCGCGCCGCCAGTGCCATTGGTCCCTCGACCCGGCGAGGTGTGACTTTCGTCCCGGTCGCCTCGGCGGCGGGCGGTCACAGTGAAGCCATGGGAGCAGGAACGCCTCCCCGCTCCTCGAACCGGCCGGCGGCGCACCCGAATGGATCACCCACCGGAACGTACTCCTCGAAAGGTGTCGACATGTCTGAAACCCGCTTCGAGTCCCGCACCGTCATCGTGACCGGCGCCGGGTCGGGCATCGGTCGTGCGACCGCTGTCCGACTCGCCGCCGAGGGCGCCCGGGTGGTCGCCGTGGACCTCGTACGAGACCGGCTGCGGCAGGTCGAGGCCGAACTCGGCGACCGTGTCGTCGCGGTCGACGGCGATCTCGTCGATCAGCTCACCATCGACCGCGTGATCGCCGCCGCCGAGGGGCAGGTCGACGGGCTTGCGAACATCGCTGGGATCATGGACGGCTTCGAACCCACCGCCGAGATTCACGACGACACGTGGGACCGCGTGCTCTCGGTGAACCTCACCGCGATGATGAGACTCACTCGTGCGGTGCTCCCGATCATGCTCGCTCGAGGGAAGGGCGCCATCGTCAACGTCGGATCCGAGGCGGGACTCCGCGGCTCTGCCGCAGGTACCCCGTACACGGTCTCCAAGCACGCGGTCAACGGATTCACCACGAGCACCGCGTTCTTTTACACCCCGAAAGGCGTCCGGTGCAACGCGGTCGCCCCGGGTCCGGTGGCGACGAACATCGAAGCGCCGTTCCGTTCGGAGTGGGCGCAGCAACGGCTCGGTCCCATCATGCAGGTCGCGTTGCCGCCCGTGGCGCAACCGGAGGCGCTCGCCGCGGCCATCACCTGGCTGCTCAGCGACGACGCGTCCGACGTGTCGGGTGCGGTCCTGCCCGTCGACGGCGGCTGGGCTGCGATCTGATCGCCCAGGAGAGCCTCCACCGCGCGGAGCCAGCACCTGGCGGGGCACGCACGGTGCGGGCATGCACAGCGCGGCGCCCCTTTGCGGCGCATGCGCGCCGAAGGTAGATTTGCCGCGCTCGAGCACCCCGTTGCGAAGTGCTTCGGGCGAGGGGGTGGTGTGCGTGCCCATCGAACACATCGGCCTGGCCGTGCCCGACGTCGCGTCGGCCAAGCGCTACTACGACGAGCTCATGCCGATGGTCGGCTTCCAGTCGTGCTTCGGCAACGGCTACTGTCCGGTCGACTGGAACGGCGCGCAGCTGTTCCTCTACGAGGCCGGGGAGAGCGGGACGTACTCCCGATATCGCACCGGCCTCCAGCACCTCGCGTTCCTCGTCGCCGCCCGTGCCGAGGTCGATGCGGTCCACGACTGGGTGCGGGAGCGCGGTGACACGGTGCTGCATGCGCCGCGAGTGTTCCCGCAGTTCTGCCCCGACCACTACGCGACGTACTTCCTCGAGCCGCACGGCTTCAAGCTCGAGGTGGTCTGCCTGACACCGCTCGACGAATCCTGACCGGGGTGTCGGGTGAGCGTCGGTCGTGCTCGAAAAGATGCACAAGAAGACTTGTACAAATACACTTGTGCATCTATCGTGAAGGGCATGGAACCCATCCAGGAGCCCGACGGCATCCGCGACGTCGTCGACGTCGATGTGCTGAAGGCGTTCACGCACCCGCTGCGCAACCGTCTGTACGACCTGCTCTCGGTCGACGGTCCGGCGACGGTCTCGATGCTCGCCGAGAAGGCCGGCGTCGCGATCGGGAGTGCCAGCCACCACCTCGGCATCCTCGCGCGAGCCGGCCTCATCGTCGAGGCGCCCGAGCTCGCGCGCGACGCTCGCGAGCACTGGTGGCAACGTGCCCAGCGCGGCATCCGCTGGTCGTCGACGGCGTTCACCGATCCCGCGGCGCGCGTCGTCGCCGATGCGATCGAAGAGCAGATGCTCGAGCAGCAGCATGCCCAGGCCCGCCAGTGGCTCGCCGAGCGCGATGATCGGCCCGAATGGGCCGAGGTCGCGTTCGCGCACCAGTCGCGGCTGTGGCTCACGGCCGACGAGGCGACCGAACTCGGCGAGGCGCTCGAGGCCGTGCTGCGCTCGTTCGCCGGGCGCGAGCGCGAAGGGCGGGAGGCCGTACTCGTGTGGGCGCGCGCATTCCCGAACCACCCATGAGCGTCGAGCAGGCGCCGAGCGTCGAGCAGGCGCCGAGCGTCGAGCAGGCGCCGAGCGTCGAGCGCCCGGTCGCAGGCGGCACCGAGGCACCGCAGGACGTCGTCGCCGTCCCGGCGACGAACGGCCGGCGCGGCGGGGGAGTCTGGCGCAATCGCGACTTCCTGCTGATGTGGACGGGCGAGGCGGCGTCGGTCACCGGCGCCGGGATGACGAGCGTGCTGCTGCCGCTCATCGCGGTCGACCTGCTCGACGCCTCGGCGACGTGGATGGGCGTGATCGCAGCGGCGACGTGGCTGCCGTGGCTCGTCGTGGGCCTGCCGATCGGCGCCTGGGTCGACGGTCGTTCGCCGCGCGCCGTGATGATCGGCGCGAACGCGATCTCGATGGCGGCGTACGCCTTCGTTCCGGTCGCCGCGATGCTCGGCGTGCTGAGCCTCTGGCAGCTCGTGATCGTCGCGCTCGTCGTCGGCACCGCGACGATCGCGTTCCGCTCCGCCTACACGAAGCTGCTCGTGCGGATCGTGCCGGAACCCGATCGGGCGCTCGCCAACAGCCTCCTGTTCGGCACGGAGAACGCCGCGAACACCGTCGGTCCGGGGATCGGCGGTCTCGTCGGGCAGCTCATCGGGCCGGTGAAGGGACTGCTCGGCGAGGCGATCGGACTTGCGGTCTCGCTCGTCTGCCTCGTGGCGATGCGACCCCACCCGGTCGCGAGACGAGTCGAGCGCGAGCCGCTCTGGGCATCGGTGCGTGCGGGGCTCAGGCTCGTGTTCGGCGACCGGATGGTGCGATTCTTCGTCGTGCAGGGCGCCGTGGCGAACTTCGGCCTCATCGGCCAGCAGGCGATCCTCGTGCTGTGGCTGAGCCGCGACCTGCGACTCGACGCCGCGATGATCGGCGCCGTGTTCGCGATCACCTCGATCGGCGGCGTCGTCGGGGCGCTCGCGGCGCCGTGGCTCGGCCGTGTGCTCGGCGACGCGCGCGGCATCAGCATCATGCTGACCGGCGCGGGGCTGATGCTGCCGCTGCTCGCCCTCGCCCAGCCCGGTCCGGTGCTGTGGATCGTCGTCGTCGCCGATGCGCTGGCGGTGGCGGGCATCGTCGCCGCGAACGTGCTGCGACGCACCTGGATCCAGTCGTACGTGCCCGAGCACATGCTGGCGCGGCAGAGCACGAGTGCCCAGCTCGTGAACTTCGCGGGCATGCCGATCGCGGGCGTCCTCGCCGGCGTGCTCGCCGAACAGTGGGGACCCGCGCCGGTGATCTTCGCCATGGGCATGGTGGCGCTGCTCTCGAACGCCGCCTCGTGGTGCCAGCCGTGGCTCCGCCGGCGCGACCTTCCCCGTCCCGGTCGGAATGCTTGACGTACTACGTCACACATAGTACGTTGAAGGCAATATCAACGGAGTGTGCGGAGTGGAGGTCGTCATGATCAGCGCCGACGCGATTCGCGGTTACGTCGATCTGATGCTGCTGTCGCTGCTGCGACAGCGTCCCTCGTACGCATATGAGCTCGCGCAGCAGATCCACGCGGTGACCGGCGCGGAGTACTCGATCAAGCAGACCACCCTGTACTCGGCGGTGAAGCGCCTCGAGGGGGCGAGCCTCGTCACCTCGTACGCCGGCGCCTCGGAGTCGGGCAAGCCGCGCACCTACTACCAGATCACCGCCGACGGGCTCGCCTACCTCGAGTCGAAGGTCGCCGAGTGGCGCGACACGAAGTCCGTCGTCGATCGATTCATCGAAGGGGTCGAAGCATGAACGTCATCACCGCCTATCTCGAGACGATGTTCGGCGCCTACCCGAAGACGACGCGGCTGCTCGAGGCGAAGGCCGAGCTCCACGAGATGATGGAAGACGCCTATCACGGCTATCTCGCCCAGGGCATGTCCGAGAACGAGGCCGTCGGGCGCGTCATCACCGAGTTCGGCAATCTCGACGAACTGGCGCCCGTGCTCGGCATCAGCGCGGAGATCGCACCGTCCGGAAGCGGCCTCGAGGGCACGGGCGGAGCGCCGGTCGCATCGTCCGCACCGCCCGCGCCGGCCGTCCGCAAGGTGCCCGCGCCGGCACCGGTCACCCAAGAAGAGGCCGAGCGGTACGCCGAGGCCCGCCGCCGCAGCGAGCCGCGCCTGGCGCTCGCGATCGCGATGTTCGTCGTCTCGCCCGCGCCGCTCATCGCACTGGCGACCCTGGGCGCGGGCGGCGTGATCGGGGTCGGCCAGGACGCCGCGGCCATGATCGGCCTCGCCTGCCTGCTCGTGGTCGTGCTCGTGGCGGTGCTCATGGTCGTGCGCCGCGCCGGCGAGCTGGCGCCGTACCACCGACTCGCCACGGGCGAGTTCACCCGTTCGCCCGGAGTCGACCGGTGGGCGGAGCAGCTCGCCGCGGAGGCGGCGCCGAGGCGGTCGACGGCCCTGCAGGTCGCCGTCGCGCTCTGGATCCTGGCCGTCACCCCGGTGCTCGGCGTGAGCCTGCTCGCGCCCCCGTCGGTGTCCAACGCCTGGATCGGCGTCGCGGTCGCGGCGATGCTCGTCATCGTCGCGGTCGGGCTCCTGATCTTCCTCCCGGCGAACTGGGCCGCTTCGGTCGCCGAGACCCTCTCGGGCGGCGGCTCGGCCGGTCGCCGGGCGAGCGACGGCGACCGCAGCATCGTCGGGGTGATCGGCGCCTTCTACTGGCCGTTGGTCGTCGCGGTGTTCCTCGGCTGGAGCTTCATCGGTCACGCCTGGGGCATCTCGTGGATCGTCTGGCCGATCGCCGCGGTGCTCTTCGGGGCGATCGCCGGCGGGCTCAACGCCGTCGAGCGGTATCGCGCGGCCCAGCAGTAGCGACCCGCCATGTCCGAACCCGGGGATGCCCCGGGGCCGGGCTCGCTGCGACCGAGGGGCCCGCCCGCGAAGCGGAGGCATCCGAGAGCTCGAACGCCCCGCCCCGCGGGCGCGACGTCAGCTCACGAGAGCGCGACCGCCTTCGCCGCCCGTTCGCCCGACTCGACCGCCCCGTTGAGGAAGCCGTAGTACTCGACGCTCGTATGCTCGCCCGCGAAGTGCACGTTGCCCTCGGGGGTCGAGCCCACGCCGAACAGCTGCGTGTACTGGCCCGGCCGCTGGCAGGTGTAGGCGCCGTGCGACCAGCGGTTCGCCCACCAGAAGTCGCGGTAGCTCTTGCCCGTGTACGCCGCCGTGACGCCCGGGAAGATCGGCTCGAGCTGCGCGAGCAGCCCCTGCACCTGCGCCGCCGGGGCGACGCCGAAGGGCTGGCCCGACCACGCCTTCACCTGGTCGCCCGAGGGGAAGAAGTTGTAGACGCCGACCGGCAGCGGGTGCGATGCCGTGTCGTCCCAGCCGCACTGGAACCCCGACGGATTCGTGTACGCCGCCCCGCCGTAGCCCTGCTCGACCCACGGCCGGTGCGAGACCTGCACGTGCACCTTGGCGTTCGCGCCGAGCCCGAGCTCGTCGATCGCCCGCCGGGTGAGCGACGAGAAGCCCGACTGGCTGAGGTCGCACTCGCGCAGCGTCGTGAACGGCAGCGCGAGGATGACGCGGTCGAAGGTCTTGTCGACGGTCTGGTTGCCGACCTTGAAGCTGAGCCGCACGGTGCCGTCGGCGTTGCGCTTGACGGCGATGAGCTCGTGGCCATAGCGCGCCGTGCCGGCGGGCAGTTCCGCGAGCATGCGCGACACGATCTGGTCGTTGCCGCCGCGGACCACGTACTTCTCGTCGGCGCCGTTGATCGGCGAGAGGCTGTTCTGGGCGTTCCAGCCGAGGAGGTAGACGAGGTTGAGCGCCGACTGCTCGTGCGACTCGAGGCCGTACTCCGCCATCACGTTCGACTGCATGAGCTTCGCGAAGCGGCTCGACAGGCCACCCGGCACCTTCGCCGCGAGCCAGTCGTCGACCGTCATCCCGTCGAGGGCGACCCCGGCCGCCGTGTGCACGTCGTGGGTCTGGCAGTAGGGTGCGGCGGCGAGGTCGGCCTTCATCGCCTGGTACACCTCGCCCCAGTCGTCGTTCGCGTCGTCGTAGGGATAGTCGGCGCCGTCGATGCGGTACTTGTCGACCCAACCCATGTAGCTGCCGCCCGCGACGACGTCGAGGCTGAGCCCGAGGCTCGACGCGAGGTTGCGGATGGCGTTGTGGTCGGTGTTGATGAGCGCGCCGCCGTGCTCGACGACGATGCCGTCGTCGAAGTGGTCGCGCAGGCTGTAGCAGCGGCCGCCGGCGCGGGCACTGCCCTCGAAGAGCGTCGATGCGACGCCCTTCGTGCGCCACAGCCAGTGGGCGGCCCGCGTACCGGCGAGCCCGGCGCCGACGATGCCGACGCTCGGGGCAGGGGCGGGCTTCGCCGCCGCGGCGGCGGCCGGCATCGGCGAGGAGGCCAGTGCGAGTGCCGCGCCGGCTCCGGCGATGCCCGCGACCCTCAGGGCGTCGCGCCGGCTGGGCGGCGATTTCGGTCGTCCGGTGTCGGAAGAACTCGAGCCGGATGCCTCGGCGCGGGCCGCAGCGGCCTCGCCGAGCACCTCGTCGACGGGCATGCCGCGCCGTTCGGCTTCGCCGTGGGCGCGGAGGATCGCGCCGATCCGTGAACTGAGCGGCGTCGTGCCGCGGGGAGTTGCCTGCATGATGAACCTCGCTGTTTCCGTATCGGTGTATCGGTGGAGCGGTGCTGAACATGGAGCAAGTTCGATGCCCGGGCCGGCAGGAGTGCCGGACACCCGACGCGCGGCATCAGGCGCCCTCGCGCACCCCCTCTCCGTCGAAGAGGCGGTTCGCGACGAGCTCGCCGACGATCACCTCGGCGAGCGTCGCGACATCGGGCTCGTCGTCGTGCGCATGCCGCACGACGAGCTCGGCGCCGGCGAGTTCCCGGCCGACCGACGCGAAGCGCGACTCGCGCATCGCCATCCACTCGAGGGCCTGGTCGTCCCAGGCCGAGCCGGCGAACACGAGCGCCCGATAGTCCTGGGTCTTCGTGAGGTACACGTCGACGTGCGACCAGTCGCCCGTCTCCGAGGCGAACGCGCCCACCCGCGGCACCTCCCGCAGCATGAGCGCCGACTGCTGCGCGCTCGAGAGCCGCTCGACCGGGGCGAGGGTCCAGGTGCCCGACGGCCCGGCGAGCAGTCGGGTCATCGGGTCGAGCCAGCTCGAGCTCGTCGCGAGCAGGTCGGCCGAGGCGTCGGCGGCCCGGCGCAGCACCGCGGCGTCGAATCGTGCGGCACGGCCCGGCTCGGCGACCGGGCGCAGCGCGTGGAGCACCGCGTCGACGACGGCGAACGTCGCCCGGAAGGTGCGACAGGCGACGCCGGATGCCTCGGTGCCGGCGACGAGCGGTACGACGACGTCGGCCGCCTCGCCGAGGGCGGAGCCGGGGCGGTTGGTGATGGCCACGAGCCGGCCCGACCCGCGGTACCGCTCGACGGCGCGCAGCACCTCGACGCTTCCGCCGGTCGCCGACACGGCGACGACGACGAGGCCGGGTGCGGGCGCGGGCAGCAGCTCGGTGCTCGCGAGCTCGACGACGACGTGCGCGCCGGCCGCGCGGTGCCGTCGCGCGACGACGTCGGCGGCGTACCGGCTCGAGCCCATGCCCACGACGAGCACGCGCTCGACGGCGCCGCGCGCGAGCGCGGCGACCTCGTCGAGGCCCGCGAGCCCGGCGTCGAGCGCATCGGCGAGCGCGCCGAGCGAGTGCGGGATCAGGTCGAGGTCGGCGCGGAAGGCGGTGGGGTCCACTGGGTCTCCGGATGTTCGTCGGTCGATCGATGGCGGTGGGTGATGGCGGCGTCGGGCGCGTAGCGCCAGACGGGCAGGAATCGGTCGGCGTAGTGGAGTTCTGCGACGAGCTGCTCGGCGCAGAAGCCTGGCAGGAGCGCCTCGTCGAAGAGCTCGGGGCGTGAGAGCTCGGACCGGTACGCCTCGAGGAACGCGGACCGGGCCCGATCCGCCCACGCGAAGGCGCGGTCGTCGGCACAGCCGATGCGGCGCTGGGCGACCGCGGCGACGAGGTCGAGCGACACGACCAGGTGCGCGACGTCGCGCGCGGCCGCGTCGGCGCGCTCGCGGTCGTCGGCCGAGAGCTGCGGGTCGCCGTCGAAGTCGATGACGGTGTAGCGCCGGGTGCCGGAGCCGTCGGGGGAGGCGAGCACCTGCCCGACGTGCAGGTCGCCGTGGATCGGGAACTCGAGCCCGGGCGAGGTGCCCCCGAGCGACCGGATGTCTCGGGCGAGCGAGGTGCGGCGGTTGTGCAGGCGCGCTCCGCTCTCGCCGTCGGCCGGATCGGCGGCCTCGAGCGCACGGGCGAGCGCATCCTCGGCGCGGACCAGTCGGGCGGCGGGCGCGTCGTCGCCGGACGTCACGGCCGAGGCGCCGAGGACGCCGTGGATGCGGGCGACGCGTGCACCCAGGAGGCCGGGCCACTCGGGCTCCGTGCCCGAGCCGAGCAGCTCGACGACGTCGTCGACCGCCCAGGTCCAGCCGTCTTCGGCACCGGGCAGGTACTCGGTGACGATCGCGATCGTCGACCTGCCGAGCTCGGGATGCCGCCATTCGACTCGGCCGACCAGCCGGTCGACGTCGCGCGACCCCGCCTCGGCGAGTCGCTCGAGCAGGGCGCCGGCGCGGTCGGCGGCGCCCCAGCGGCCGACGAGCTTCACGACGAGGCGCTCGTCGACGATGACCGAGACGTTCGTCTGGTCGACCGTGATCGCCCGCTCCGCGGCATCCGCCGTGATCGATGAGCCGGGAACCGCGGCGGCGAGCGCACGGGCGAGGCCGTCGCCGGCAGCGGGGTGCCGCCCGTCGGCGAGCAGCGCTCCGTCGTCGCCGACGGACAGCGTGCGCCCGCCGACGACCGGCTCTGCGCCGCTGATGGTGGAGCCGTCGCTCATCGTCGAGTTCATTGAATTCGGATTATAACTATTCGGCAAAGCCCGCTCCAGTGTTTTCTCGGAGCCATTGCCATTTCTTGATGACCGATGCAACAATCGCTCAACCTTGTCCACTGTTGCAGGAGGTTCCCCATGCGTTCGACCCGTCGAATCGTCGCCGCCTCGGGCTGCGCACTCGCGTTCGCCCTCGCCCTCTCCTCGTGCGCCTCCTCCGGTGGCGGTGCCGCCGACGAGACGCTCGACCCCGACGCCGACCTCAGCCAGCAGACGCTCACGGTGTCGATCTGGGCCGACTACTACCCCGAAGACCTCGCCGAGCAGTTCGAGCAGGCGACGGGGGTCAAGACGACGATCGTGAACCACACCACCAACGAGGACATCGTCGCCAAGCTCACCGCGAGCGCCGACCCCGGCATCGACGTCGCGTTCGTCTCGGGCCAGTACGCCCAGGCGCTCGGCGAGCAGGGGCTGCTCCAGGAGCTCGACAAGTCGCTCATCCCGAACGAGGAGAACCTCTACCCCGAGGCGCTCGAGCTCGACTACGACGAGGGCAACGTCTACTCCGAGCCGTACGCCTGGGGCACGACGGGCCTCTGCTACCGTCCCGACCTGACCGGCTTCGCACCGACGTCGTGGAACGACCTGCTCGACCCGAAGCCCGAGCTCGAGGGCAAGACCACGATGCTCTCGACCGACCGCTGGCTCGCGATGCCCGCGCTCAAGGCCGCCGGTCACTCGCTCAACACGACCGACGACGCCGAGCTCGACGAGGCGAAGGCGCAGCTGCTCGAGACCAAGCCGACCCTCCTCGCCTACGACGACACGACGTTCTACTCGAAGCTCGTCTCTGGCGAGGCCGCCATGGTCGAGGCCTGGGACGGCTGGTGCAACTACGGCATCGCCGAGAACCCCGACATCGAGTTCGTGATCCCCGACGAGGGCGCCGACCTGTGGGTCGACACCATGACGGTGCTCAAGAGCTCGGAGAACAAGGAGGCCGCGATGGCCTTCGTCAACTACATCCTCGACCCCGAGGTGCAGACCTGGGTCGCCGAGAACATCCTCTACAAGGTGCCGAACCAGGCCGCAATGGAGGCCCTCGACCCGGCGCTCGTCGAGCAGTACCCGACGCTCGGCATCTCGGTCGACGAACTGTTCGAGCAGGAGGTCATCGTCGACCTCGGCGAGGACACGACGAAGTACGTCGACCTCAACGCCGAAGTGCTGGCGACCAACTGACGCCGTGACGTCGACACTCGACCGGGAGGCCCCCGCCGTACGCGCACCCCGCGCGCGGCGGGGGTTCGCCCCGGTTCCGTTCCTCGCCCCGGGCCTCGTCTTCCTGATCGCCTTCATGGCGATCCCGGTGGGCCTGCTCGCGTTCTACAGCTTCTTCAAGCGCGGCCGCTTCGGCGGCGTCGTGTTCGAGTTCACGCTCGACAACTGGGTGAAGCTCTTCGAGCCGCTGTACCTCGGTGTCATCGTGCAGTCGGTCGGCGTCGCGCTCGTCGTGACCCTCCTGGCGCTCCTCATCGGCTACCCGATGGCGTACGCCATCGCCGGGCTCTCGCCGAAGTGGCGCACCGTCGCGCTCGTCGCGATCGTGCTGCCGTTCTGGACGAACTTCCTCATCCGCACGTACGCGTGGATCCTGCTGCTCAACAATGCGGGCTGGGTGAACCAGTGGCTGCAGTCGCTCGGCATCGTCGACGAGCCGATCGCGATGCTGTACACCCCGCAGGCGATCGTGGTCGGACTGCTCTACATGTACCTGCCGCTCATGGTGCTGCCGCTCTACGCGTCGCTCCAGCAGCTCGATCCGTCGCTCCGCGAGGCGGCGACGAACCTCGGCGCCACCCCGTGGCGCACCTTCCGCACCGTCACGCTGCCGCTCTCGCTGCCGGGGGCGCTCACCGGCTGCATCTTCGTGTTCGTGCCGGCCATGTCGAACTTCGTGATTCCCGAGCTCATCGGCGGCGGCAAGACGATCATGGTCGGCAACCTCGTACGCGACCAGTTCTTCGAGGCGCGCGACTGGCCGTTCGGCGCGACCCTCGCGCTCGTGCTCACGATCATGCTCGTGCTCGTCATCCTCGTGCAGTCCGCGGTCTCGCGGCGCCTGACCGAAGGGAGCCGCCGTGGCTGACACCGGCAACCCGCCGACGACCGCGATGCGCGAGGCCGATCCGGCGTCGGCGCCGCGGGCGGTGCGCAAGGCCCGAGGCATCCTCGTGCCGTTGTGGCTCGGCTACGCGTTCCTCTACCTGCCGATCCTCGTGGTCGTGATCATGAGCTTCAACGACTCCGAGAACCTGTTCGTCTGGCGCGGGTTCTCGCTGCGCTGGTACCCCGAGCTCTTCGCCGACGAGCAGATCATGCAGGGCCTCGCGAACACGCTCGTCGTCGCCGCCGGCGCCACGGCGATCGCGACGGTGCTCGGCACGCTGCTCGCGTACGGCATCCAGAAGTACACGCGTGGCGGACTCATCCGCGCCTTCGCGATCGCGCCCGCCATCCTGCCCGACCTGCTGCTCGGCATCGGCCTGCTCACGTTCTTCTCGCTGCTGTCGTTGACGCTCGGCCTGCACTCGGCGATCCTCGCGCACGCCGTGTTCGCGACCGCGTTCGTCACCGCGATCGTGCTCGCCCGCATGGCGAGCCTCGACCAGAGCCTCGAGGAGGCGTCGCGCGACCTCGGCGCGGGTCCCGTGCGCACCTTCGTGCGCGTGACCCTGCCGCAGCTCGCCCCGGGCATCGTCGCGGGCGCGCTCCTCGCGTTCACGCTCTCGATCGACGAGTTCGTGATCGCGTTCTTCACCACCGCGCCGACCCAGCCGACCTTGCCGATCGTCATCTACTCGATGGTGCGCTTCGGGGTCACGCCCGAGGTCAACGCCCTCGCCACCATCCTCCTGCTCGTGAGCATCGTCACGGTGATCGCGGCGCAACGACTGACCCGACTGACAGGAACCGTGAAGTGAGCACCGCACCCCTCCTCCGCGTCGACGGCGTGCGCGCCATCTACGGCGACACCGTCGCCCTCCACGACATCTCGCTCGACATCGCCGACAACGAGTTCTTCGCCCTGCTCGGGCCGTCGGGGTGCGGCAAGACGACGCTGCTGCGCTCGATCGCCGGCTTCGAGACGCCGGCCGCGGGTCGCATCGAGATCGACGGCGACGACCTGCTGCGCATGCCGGCGCACCGACGCCCGGTGAACATGATGTTCCAGAGCTACGCGCTGTTTCCGCACATGTCGGTCGAGAAGAACGTCGCCTACGGGCTCGAGTCCGAGGGGGTCGGCCGGGTGGAGACCGCGAAGCGCGTCGCGGAGGTGATGGACGTCGTCGGCCTCGGCCACCTCGCCAGGCGCCGGCCGGGCCAGCTGTCGGGCGGCCAGCGCCAGCGCGTCGCGCTCGCCCGCGCGATCGTCAAGCGCCCGAGGCTGCTGCTCCTCGACGAGCCGCTCTCGGCACTCGACCGGCAGGTGCGGGCGTCGATGCAGCTCGAGCTCAAGCGGCTGCAGCACGAGGTCGGGCTCACGTTCGTCGTCGTCACCCACGACCAGGAGGAGGCCATGTCGATGGCGGACCGCATCGCCGTGCTGCGCGACGGTCGCCTCGAGCAGCTCGCCACCCCGCAGGAGCTCTACGCGAACCCGGCCACGCGCTTCGTCGCGTCGTTCATCGGCTCGGCGAACCTGCTCGACGGTGTCGTTCGCCCGGGGCGGGTCGACGTACCCGGCGTCGGCGCCGTCGAGGTGGCAGCGCACGCGCTGCCCGACGGCACCCCGGCGACCGCGGTCGTACGACCCGAAGACGTCGACCTCACCGCCGATGCGGCGACGGCCGCGCTCTCGGGCGTCGTCGTCGACACCTACTTCCTCGGCGGGGCGTCGACGCTCTCGATCGAGGTCGCGGGCCTCGCGGCGCCGATCATCGCCTCGGTGCACGGCACGAGCGCGCTCACCCGCGGCGACGCGGTGGGCGTGCGGTTCGGGCGGGCGGCCGCGGTCTCCCGCGACGCGGCGACCGTCGACGACCAGGACGGCACCGATGACTCGGCGGAACCGACCGGCGTCGCGGGCACGCCTCAGGAGGAGGCGGAGGGGGTCAGGTCATGACCCGTCGCGAGCCGCGCGCTCGCCACGATGAGCTCGTAGGCCCCGTCGTGGTCGATCGTGGGGTGGCCGGCGATGATGCGATAGCCGTACGCGTCCTCGAGGGCGACGAGGTTGCGCGCGATCACGAGCGACGGCTGCGCGAGGGCGAAGATGCCGCGTGCGGCGCCCTGCTCGAGCACGACCTGGTACATGCCGACCTGGCGGTCGTAGAGGGTCGTGAGCAGCGACGCCATGAGGGGGTTGCGGCCGGCCGACCCGCCGAGCTCGCAGAGCAGCCGCACCTCGGTGTCGCCCGGGCCGCTCGGCAGGCCCGACTTCGCGAGGGCCAGCAGGCGTGCCACCGGGTCGTCGGGCAGTTGTTCGAGCATGCGCACGCGCGCCTCGTAGAAGCGCTCCATGCCGGCACGGTTCGCCTCGAACATCAGCTCGTCGATGTCGGGGTAGTAGTACAGCACCGCGCTCGACGTGAGGCCCGCCTCTTCCGCGACGCGATTCAGTCGCGCCCCGTCGGGGCCGTGCGCCGCGATCGCGCGCTGGGCCGCCGCGACGAGTTGGCTGCGTCGCTCCTCCTGCCGCTTCGGCCGCGCCATTCGGGCTCCCCTCACCGTCGAGTTCTCTGTACTGCTGGTCAATGATACGTCGATGCGGCCAGATTTCTCGCAACCCTTGACAACTCGAATTCTTTTCATCACGATTCAATAAATCGACGAAGGAGTCACCAATGGCAGACGAGCGCCGCACCTTCCTCTTCATGCCCGAGAGCGCCTACGGCCCGACGAACAACTGCATCGGCATCGGAAACGTGCTCCTGCAGCGCGGCCACCGCGTCGTGTTCGCCGCCGAGCGCTCGTGGGAGGGCAAGCTCGCCGCCCTCGGCTTCGAGGAGGATCTCGTCGACCTCGCACCGGCACCCGAGGAGGAGGTCGAGCAGGATGCCGGCCAGTTCTGGAAGGACTACATCCGGGAGGTGTCGCCCGAGTTCCGCAAGACGACCGCCGAGCAGCTCGAGACGGTCACGCTCCCGATCTGGCAGGCGCTCGTCGACGGCGCGAAGTACTGCGAGCCGCAGCTGAAGGCGATCATCGAGCGGGTGCGGCCCGATGTCGTCGTCGAAGACAACGTCCTCGCCTTCCCGGCGCTCGTCACCGCGGGCGTTCCGTTCGTTCGCATCGTGTCGTGCAACCCGATCGAGGTGCCCGGCGACGACATCGCGCCCGTCTTCTCGGGGCTGGCCGAAGACGACCGGGCGGCCTGGCCCGCGTTCCGCGCCGAGTACGACCGCACGCACCGCGCGCTCTGGCAGGAGTTCGACGCGTGGGTGCAGGAGCAGGGGGCACCCGCCCTGCCCGAGCTCGAGTTCATCCACCGCGGCGACGCGAACCTCTACGTCTACCCCGAGGTGCTCGACTACACCGACGCCCGCCCCCTGGACGAGACCTGGCACCGGCTCGACTCGTCGGTGCGCGAGACCGAGCAGGCACCCGCCGAACTGCCCGCCTCGTTCACCGACGGCAGCCGCCCGCTCGTCTACTTCAGCCTCGGCTCGCTCGGCTCGGCCGACGTCGAGCTCATGCGCCGGGTGATCGCGGCGCTCGCCGACCAGCCGATCAACGTCATCGTCTCGAAGGGGCCGTTGCACGACGAGATCGAGCTCGCCGACAACATGTGGGGCGCCGAGTTCCTGCCGCAGACCACGATCCTGCCGCTCGTCGACCTCGTCATCACCCACGGCGGCAACAACACGACGACCGAGGCGCTGCACTTCGGCAAGCCCATGGTGCTGCTGCCGCTCTTCTGGGACCAGTACGACAATGCGCAACGCGTCCACGAGAAGGGCTACGGCCTCCGGCTCGACCCGTACCGCTTCACGCCCGACGAGCTCGCGGACGCCGTGCGCACCCTCGTGGGCGACGCGGCCCTGCGCGAGCGCGTGGCGGCCGCCGGGGCGGAGATCCGCTCGCGCGACGGCGTCTCGGCCGCCGCCGACGTGATCGAGCGCGTCGGCGCCCGGGAACGGGTGTGAGCGCCACCGGGGCGCGAGCGCAGCAACGGGCGCAGGCGCAGGCCGAGGCGGCGCTCGCCGACGCAGCGCCCCGCGCCTACTGGACCGACCACGCGCAGCGCGACGGCGCCCCGTCGCCGCGGACATCGCTGACCGGCCAGGACGAGGCCGACCTCGTCGTCATCGGGGCGGGGTTCACCGGCCTCTGGACCGCCTGGCGGGCGCTCGAGCGCGACCCCGCGGCATCCGTCGTCGTGCTCGAGGCCGAACGCGTGGCGCACGGGGCGACCGGCCGCAACGGCGGCTTCGTCTCGAGCTCGCTCACGCACGGGCTCACCCACGGCACCGCGATCTGGCCCGACCAGGTGGGCGCCCTGCACGACGAGGGCGAGCGAAACCTCGCCGAGCTCGTCGCGACGATCGAGGCGGCCGGCATCGACTGCGGGCTGCGGCGCGCCGGCAAGACGACGATCGCGATCGAACCGTGGCAGCTCGACGGGCTGCGCGAGGCGCACGAGCTCGGTGCCAGGCACGGGGTCGAGCTCGAACTGCAGGACCGCGACGAGGTGCAGGCGGACGTGCACTCGCCGACGTACCTCGGCGGCCTCCGCGACCGCACCGGCACGGTGCTCATCGACCCCGCGCGGCTCGCCTGGGGCATGGCCGCGGAGCTCGAACGCCGCGGGGTGCGCATCTTCGAGGCATCCGCCGTCACCGGCATCGACCGGCAGGGCGCGGGCGTGCGCGTGCGCACTGTGCTCGGGCACGTCGACGCGCGCGACGCGGTCATCGCGACCGCGGCCTACCCGGCGCCGCTCCGGCGGCTCGGCAACTACATCATGCCGCTCTACGACCACGTGCTCATGACCGAGCCGCTCGACGCCGCGCAGCAGGCGGCGATCGGCTGGTCCGAGGGGCAGGGGCTCACCGACGCGGGCAACCAGTTCCACTACTACCGGCCGACCGCCGACGGGCGCATCCTGTTCGGCGGCTGGGACGCCGTGTACTACTTCGGCGGCAGGGTCGATGCGGGGCTCGAGCAGCGCGACGCCTCGCACGAACTGCTCGCGCGCCACTTCTTCGAGACCTTCCCGCAGCTGGACGGCGTGCGGTTCACGCACCGGTGGGCCGGGCCGATCGACTCGACGACCCGATTCACGGCGGCGTACGGCACCGCCCGCGGCGGCCGGGTCGCCTATGCGGTCGGGCACACCGGCCTGGGCGTGGGGGCATCGCGATTCTCGGCGGACGTCGCGCTCGACCTGCTCTCGGGCGAGCCGACGTCGCGCCTGCGCTACGACATCGTGCGCCGCCGTCCGTTCCCCATCCCGCCCGAGCCGCTCCGCAACCCGATCGTGCAGTTCACGCGGCGCTCGATCCTCGCGGCCGACGCCCGCGAGGGCCGACGCAACCTGTGGCTGCGCACGCTCGACCGGTTCTGCCTCGGCTTCAACTCCTGACCACCCGCTCGCCGAGCCCGTCGACGCGAGCCGCACGACCGCTGGGTCCGCTCCGACGGACTCGGTGAACGAGACGAGAGGAGCTCTCCATGAGCACCGGAACCTTCATCGGCGACTACCGCGCCGGCACCGGCAGCGACGCCGTGATCACCAATCCCGCCACTGAGGAGGAGGTCGCCGCGTTCACCTCATCGGGCGTCGCCGACGTCGACGAGGCCGCGGCGGCGGCGCGGGCGGCGCAGCCGGCGTGGGCCGCGAAGACGCCGGGGGAGCGCTCGCTCGCGCTCCTGCGACTCGCCGACGCCCTCGAGGATGACGCGGCGAATCTCGCCCGCCTCGAGGTCGAGGACTCGGGCAAGCCCTGGACGACCGCATTCGACGGCGAGCTGCCGTTCGGCATCGACAACCTGCGGTTCTTCGCCGGGGCGGCGCGCTCGCTCGACGGCACCGGGGCGGGGTCGTTCTCGAACGGATACACGTCGATCCTCACCCGGCGCCCCGTCGGCGTCGTCGCGGGCATCACACCGTGGAACTTCCCGCTCATCATGGCGATCTGGAAGGCCGGTCCCGCGCTCGCCGCGGGGAACGCCGTGATCGTGAAGCCCGCGCCCGCGACCCCGCGCACGACGCTCCGCTTCGCCGAACTCGCGGTCGAGGCCGGACTGCCCGCAGGCCTCTTCAACGTCGTCACGGGCGACGCCGAGGTCGGGCAGGCGCTCGTGACGCACCGCGAGGTCGACATGGTGAGCGTCACCGGGTCGACCCAGACCGGCAAGGCCGTCATGCGCGGCGCCGTCGACGGCGTGAAGCGCGTGCATCTCGAGCTCGGCGGCAAGGCGCCCGTCATCGTCTTCGCGGACGCCGACCTCGGCGCGATGGCGCAGGCCGTCACGATGGGGGCGACGTACAACTCGGGACAGGACTGCACCGCGGCGACCCGCGTCTACCTCGAGCGCTCGATCTTCGACGACGGGGTCGCGGCACTGCGGCAGGCCGTCGCGAGCGTCGTCGCCGGCGACCCGATGGACCCCGAGACCCACATCGGGCCGCTCGTGTCGAAGGCGCACCGTTCGCGCGTCGAGGGCTTCGTGACGCGCGCCGTCGCGGAGGGGGCCGAGGCGCTCGTCGGCGGCCGGTCGATCGATGGCCCGGGATCGTACTTCGCACCGACCCTGCTCGTCGGCGCGGCGCAGTCGTCGGAGATCGTGCAGGGCGAGGTGTTCGGCCCCGTGCTCGTGGTGCTGCCGTTCGACGGCGAGGCAGGCGGCATCGCGCTCGCGAACGACAGCGCGTACGGGCTCGCCTCCTCGGTCTGGACGACCGATGTCGGCCGCGCGCTGCGGGTGAGCCAGTCGCTCGACGTGGGCGTCACGTGGGTGAACGACCACCTGCCGATCGCGTCGGAGGCCCCGCACGGCGGCGTCAAGGGGTCGGGCTTCGGCAAGGACATGTCGATCGAGCCGCTGCTCGACTACTCGGTGACCCGGCACCTCATGATCCGGCACGCGCCGCCGCCCGAGACGACCGGGTTCCGCCCGGCCTGAGCGCTGCCGTCGCCGCCGACGGGGGCGGCACGCGCAGACGACGACATGACACGACGACAGACGGAGAGGCACGATCGATGACGAAGCGGATCACGAAGGCGGTCATTCCTGCGGCGGGGTTGGGGACGCGGTTCCTGCCGGCGACGA
>NZ_JARFNL010000012.1:0-5410 GCF_029167465.1 Agromyces chromiiresistens | reverse complement strand
GAATGTCCGGCGGTGTCCTACTCTCCCACAGGGTCCCCCCTGCAGTACCATCGGCGCTGCGAGTCTTAGCTTCCGGGTTCGGAATGTGTCCGGGCGTTTCCCTCGCGCTATGGCCGCCGAAACTCTAGGACCAAACCGTGTTCACCCTTGGTGGGTGGGTTTGGTGGTCTCGGTGTGCACACCCCTTGGTGCGGGGTGTGTTTGTTCTGTGTTGAGTTTGTGTTTCCGTCTGTTGGGAACCACAGAGTGGACGCGAGTCATCAGGGCCACGCACACGGCCTTTACTTGAATGAGTTCAAATCGTGTGGGTGTAGTGATAATCAAGTTATCGGCTTATTAGTACCGGTCAGCTCCGACAGTCGTTAGTCCTGTCTTCCACATCCGGCCTATCAACCCAGTCGTCTGGCTGGGAGCCTCTCCCCCCGAAGGGGATGGAAATCTCATCTTGAGGCCGGCTTCCCGCTTAGATGCTTTCAGCGGTTATCCATTCCGAACGTAGCTAACCAGCGGTGCTCCTGGCGGAACAACTGGCACACCAGAGGTTCGTCCAACCCGGTCCTCTCGTACTAGGGTCAGATCCTCTCAAATTTCCTGCGCGCGCAGAGGATAGGGACCGAACTGTCTCACGACGTTCTAAACCCAGCTCGCGTACCGCTTTAATGGGCGAACAGCCCAACCCTTGGGACCTACTCCAGCCCCAGGATGCGACGAGCCGACATCGAGGTGCCAAACCATGCCGTCGATATGGACTCTTGGGCAAGATCAGCCTGTTATCCCCGAGGTACCTTTTATCCGTTGAGCGACAGCGCTTCCACAAGCCACTGCCGGATCACTAGTCCCGACTTTCGTCCCTGCTCGACCTGTCAGTCTCACAGTCAAGCTCCCTTGTGCACTTACACTCGCCACCTGATTGCCAACCAGGTTGAGGGAACCTTTGGGCGCCTCCGTTACTTTTTGGGAGGCAACCGCCCCAGTTAAACTACCCACCAGGCACTGTCCCTGAACCGGATCACGGTTCGAAGTTAGATATCCAGAGTGACCAGAGTGGTATTTCAACAACGACTCCACCGACACTAGCGTGCCAGCTTCACAGTCTCCCACCTATCCTACACAAGCCACACCGAACACCAATACCAAGCTGTAGTAAAGGTCACGGGGTCTTTCCGTCCTTCTGCGCGTAACGAGCATCTTTACTCGTACTGCAATTTCGCCGAGTTCGCGGTTGAGACAGCTGGGAAGTCGTTACGCCATTCGTGCAGGTCGGAACTTACCCGACAAGGAATTTCGCTACCTTAGGATGGTTATAGTTACCACCGCCGTTTACTGGGGCTTAAATTCTCAGCTTCGCCTTGCGGCTAACCGGTCCTCTTAACCTTCCAGCACCGGGCAGGCGTCAGTCCGTATACATCGTCTTGCGACTTGGCACGGACCTGTGTTTTTAGTAAACAGTCGCTTCCCACTGGTCTCTGCGGCCACTCCCCGCTTCCTGGAGCAAGTCCATTCACGGTTCGGGCCCCCCTTCTCCCGAAGTTACGGGGGCATTTTGCCGAGTTCCTTAACCACGATTCTCTCGATCTCCTCGGTATTCTCTACCTGACCACCTGAGTCGGTTTGGGGTACGGGCGGCTAGAACCTCGCGTCGATGCTTTTCTCGGCAGCATAGGATCACCCACTTTTCATCCGCATCACGTCTCAGCCTTGATGAACCGCGGATTTGCCTACGGTTCGGCCTACACGCTTGCCCCGGGTCAACCATCGCCCGGGCTGGGCTACCTTCCTGCGTCACACCTGTTAATACGCTCACTCCACCAGATGGGGTCGCATGCCGCCTCGCGATCGTCCCCGAAGGGATCCACGCGGATTGGGATGCTTAGCACTCCTGATTTCATGTGGGCGGTTCTTCGCCGGTACGGGAATATCAACCCGTTGTCCATCGACTACGCCTGTCGGCCTCGCCTTAGGTCCCGACTTACCCAGGGCAGATTAGCTTGACCCTGGAACCCTTGGTCTTCCGGAGGACGGGTTTCTCACCCGTCTTTCGCTACTCATGCCTGCATTCTCACTCGTGTACCGTCCACGGCTGGTTTCCACCGCCGCTTCACCCGGCACACGACGCTCTCCTACCCATCAACACGGCTGGACCACGAAGGCCTACCACAAATGTCAATGCCACAACTTCGGTGGCGTGCTTGAGCCCCGTTACATTGTCGGCGCGGAATCACTTGACCAGTGAGCTATTACGCACTCTTTCAAGGGTGGCTGCTTCTAAGCCAACCTCCTGGTTGTCTGTGCAACTCCACATCCTTTCCCACTTAGCACGCGCTTAGGGACCTTAGTTGGTGGTCTGGGTTGTTTCCCTCTCGACGATGAAGCTTATCCCCCACCGTCTCACTGCTGCGCTCTCACTTACCGGCATTCGGAGTTTGGCTGACGTCAGTAACCTGTTGAGGCCCATCGGCCATCCAGTAGCTCTACCTCCGGCAAGAAACACGCAACGCTGCACCTAAATGCATTTCGGAGAGAACCAGCTATCACGAAGTTTGATTGGCCTTTCACCCCTATCCACAGCTCATCCCCTCCATTTTCAACTGAAGTGGGTTCGGTCCTCCACGACGTCTTACCGTCGCTTCAACCTGGCCATGGATAGATCACTTCGCTTCGGGTCTAGGACCTGCGACTGAATCGCCCTATTCAGACTCGCTTTCGCTACGGCTGCCCCACACGGGTTAACCTCGCCACAGATCACTAACTCGCAGGCTCATTCTTCAAAAGGCACGCTGTCACCCCAACAAGGAGGCTCCAACGGTTTGTAAGCAAACGGTTTCAGGTACTATTTCACTCCCCTCCCGGGGTACTTTTCACCTTTCCCTCACGGTACTTGTCCGCTATCGGTCATCTGGGAGTATTTAGGCTTATCAGGTGGTCCTGACAGATTCACACGGGATTTCTCGGGCCCCGTGCTACTTGGGATACCTCTCCGGGCCGTGCACGATTTCGACTACGGGACTCACACCCACTCCGGTCCGGCTTTCAATCCGGTTCGTCTATCGCACACGCGTCACCGTGACTGCACGGCAGTACAGTCCGAAAGGTCCCACAACCCCGACCATGCAACCCCTGCCGGGTATCACACATGACCGGTTTAGCCTCTTCCGCTTTCGCTCGCCACTACTCACGGAATCACGGTTGTTTTCTCTTCCTGTGGGTACTGAGATGTTTCACTTCCCCACGTTCCCTCTACCCGCCCTATATATTCAGGCGGGAGTCACCAGGTCACCCAAAGGGCCTGGCGGGGTTTCCCCATTCGGAAATCCTCGGATCACAGCTCGTTTATCAGCTCCCCGAGGCTTATCGCAGATTACGACGTCCTTCTTCGGCTCCAGATGCCAAGGCATCCACCGTTTGCTCTTAGAAACTTGAAATCACATGAGTTATAAGAAGCCACCAGCCCGAAAGCCGGCGGCGACCAATGATTAGTCACACACACCCCCGAAAGGGCATGTGATCGAAATCTTGTGATCGACCCCGAAGGGTCAATCTAAGATGCTCGCGTCCACTATGTAGTTCTCAACAGACGGCCAGAACCCCCACACCCACCAGCAACCGCCGGCATCGATGAAGGCCTGAAGGGAAACCATCCCCAACCACACCCCGAAAGGTGATGGCCATGTCCGGTCCCTCAGGACCCAACAGCGTGCACGCACCCAACCCGCAAACCCCAGTCGTTCCAACCCCACCGAAGCGAGGCGTACTGAACCAGAACCATTGGCCTGGATACCTATGTCAATGTTCCACCCATGAGCAACCAGCAAGACACACTCGGCCTTGATCTGGTATGCACTGCAGAAACCCGAAAGCTTCTGAGTTGCTCCTTAGAAAGGAGGTGATCCAGCCGCACCTTCCGGTACGGCTACCTTGTTACGACTTAGTCCTAATCACCGATCCCACCTTCGACGGCTCCCTCCACAAGGGTTAGGCCACCGGCTTCGGGTGTTACCGACTTTCATGACTTGACGGGCGGTGTGTACAAGGCCCGGGAACGTATTCACCGCAGCGTTGCTGATCTGCGATTACTAGCGACTCCGACTTCATGAGGTCGAGTTGCAGACCTCAATCCGAACTGAGACCGGCTTTTTGGGATTCGCTCCGCCTTACGACATCGCAGCCCTTTGTACCGGCCATTGTAGCATGCGTGAAGCCCAAGACATAAGGGGCATGATGATTTGACGTCATCCCCACCTTCCTCCGAGTTGACCCCGGCAGTCTCACATGAGTTCCCACCATAACGTGCTGGCAACATGCGACGAGGGTTGCGCTCGTTGCGGGACTTAACCCAACATCTCACGACACGAGCTGACGACAACCATGCACCACCTGTATACGAGTGTCCAAAGAGTTCACCATTTCTGGCGCGTTCTCGTATATGTCAAGCCTTGGTAAGGTTCTTCGCGTTGCATCGAATTAATCCGCATGCTCCGCCGCTTGTGCGGGCCCCCGTCAATTCCTTTGAGTTTTAGCCTTGCGGCCGTACTCCCCAGGCGGGGCGCTTAATGCGTTAGCTACGACACGGAAACCGTGGAAAGGTCCCCACATCTAGCGCCCAACGTTTACGGCGTGGACTACCAGGGTATCTAATCCTGTTCGCTCCCCACGCTTTCGCTCCTCAGCGTCAGTAAGTGCCCAGAGACCTGCCTTCGCCATCGGTGTTCCTCCTGATATCTGCGCATTCCACCGCTACACCAGGAATTCCAGTCTCCCCTACACCACTCAAGTCTGCCCGTACCCACTGCAGGCCCGAGGTTGAGCCTCGGGATTTCACAGCAGACGCGACAAACCGCCTACGAGCTCTTTACGCCCAATAATTCCGGACAACGCTCGGACCCTACGTATTACCGCGGCTGCTGGCACGTAGTTAGCCGGTCCTTTTTCTGCAAGTACCGTCAAGACCCAAAGGGCCCCTTCTTCCTTACTAAAAGCGGTTTACAACCCGAAGGCCGTCATCCCGCACGCGGCGTTGCTGCATCAGGCTTGCGCCCATTGTGCAATATTCCCCACTGCTGCCTCCCGTAGGAGTCTGGGCCGTGTCTCAGTCCCAGTGTGGCCGGTCACCCTCTCAGGCCGGCTACCCGTCGACGCCTTGGTGAGCCATTACCTCACCAACAAGCTGATAGGCCGCGAGTCCATCCCAAACCGAAAAACTTTCCACCCCACACCATGCGGTGCAAGGTCCTATCCGGTATTAGACGTCGTTTCCAACGCTTATCCCAGAGTCCAGGGCAGGTTACTCACGTGTTACTCACCCGTTCGCCACTAATCCCCAAGTGCAAGCACCTGGTTCATCGTTCGACTTGCATGTGTTAAGCACGCCGCCAGCGTTCGTCCTGAGCCAGGATCAAACTCTCCAAAAAAA
>NZ_JARFNL010000011.1:0-967 GCF_029167465.1 Agromyces chromiiresistens | reverse complement strand
GCGCGCACCAGCACGCGACGACTCTTCCGCGGGTCACAGGGGGACTTGTCGAATTACAAGAAACTGCTGGCCGAGCCCGCTGATCACGGGATCGGCCGTTCGCGCGGCGGACTGAGTACGAAGATCCACCAGCTCGTCGACGGTCATGGGCTGCCGTTGGTCGTCCTGGTCGGGCCCGGGCAGGCCGGCGACGCCCCAATGTTCCCGATTCTGATGGGCCACCTTAGAGTCGCCCGCCGCGGTCCCGGCCGACCAAGATCCAAGCCGGACCGGGTCCGCGGCGACAAGGCGTACTCATCTCGCGCGATCCGTGCGCACCTTCGACAGCGTGGCATCGTCGCGGTGATCCCGGAGCCGGCAGATCAGGCCGCTCACCGGAAGCGGCGGGGCAGCAGTGGCGGCCGCCCCGTCCGCTACGACGTCGAAGACTACCGCGGCCGGAATGTGATCGAGCGCGGCTTCAACGACACAAAGCAGTGGCGCGGGCTGGCCAGCAGATACGACAAACTCGTGCTCACCTACCGTGGCGGGGCCGTCCTCCGGGCCGTCACGCTCTGGGCAAGCCGCATGAGCGAGACTCGCTAAGCCAGGAAGTCCTCGATCTCCTTGACCACGGAGGAGAAGGCGCCGCCGACATCGCTGAACTCTGGGCAGAAGCTATAGACCTCGCCGTCACGCAGGAACTCGACGTCTGCCCATCCGCCGGCCCAAACGACAATCTCGAACTCGCTGTCAGCGCCCCGGCGAACTCGAATTCCGAGCGAGTCGGGCAGTTGGACGCTCTCGCGATCCGAAGTGATCGGCTGAGGCCAACGCGCCATCTGATCCCGCCAAGTAAAAGGCCCAACCCAGGCCAAGCGCTGCCATTCCTTCACGACAGGCGACAATCGCTGCGCGAGGACGTCCAGGTCTACGAGGCGCTCCACATCCACATCATGCCGCAGGCGCATTAGGAGACACGCCCTAG
>NZ_JARFNL010000010.1:0-906 GCF_029167465.1 Agromyces chromiiresistens | reverse complement strand
CCGCCATCGTCAGTGGGTGGGTGGGGTGAGGGTGTCGGTGTAGTCGATGAGCCAGGAGCGCAGGTCGGCGCCGAGGTCCTCGCGATCGACCGCGAGCTGGATCACGGCCTTGATGTAGTCCAGCTTGTCGCCCGTGTCGTACCGGCGACCACGGAACACGACCCCGTACACCCCGCCCGTACCCGCCACATCTCCGGCCATCGTCATCAACGCATCGGTCAACTGGATCTCACCACCCTTACCCGGCGGCGTGTCCGCCAGGATGCCGAACACCTCGGGCTTGAGCACGTACCGGCCGATCACCGCGTAGTTCGACGGCGCGACCTCCTTCGCGGGCTTCTCCACCAACCCCGTGATCCGCACCACATCGGGATCGTCGGTCGGCTCGACCTGCGCAGCCCCGTACAGGTGGATCTGATCCGGGTCCACCTCCAACAAGGCCACGATCGAAGCGTCCCGCTTCTGCTGCTCGTCCAGCATCCGCGTCAACAACTCGTCCCGGGCATCGATGATGTCATCCCCCAGCAGCACCGCGAACGGCTCATCACCCACATGCATGTGCGCCCGATGCACCGCATGCCCGAGCCCGAGCGGGTCACCCTGCCGCACGTAATGCATGTCCGCCAGATCGGTCGACTCGTTCACCTTCTCCAGCTTCGCCGTATCGCCCTTGCGCTCCAGCGTCGCCTCCAACTCCGCGACCCGGTCGAAATGGTTCTCCAACGCGTTCTTGTTCCGACCCGTGATCATCAACACATCCGTCAACCCCGCCGCCACGGCCTCCTCGACCACGTACTGGATCGCCGGCTTGTCCACCACCGGCAGCATCTCCTTCGGCATCGCCTTCGTCGCCGGCAGGAACCGCGTCCCCAACCCCGCCGCAGGAATGACCGCCTTCGTGATCCG
>NZ_JARFNL010000001.1:0-950975 GCF_029167465.1 Agromyces chromiiresistens | reverse complement strand
TCGTCGCCGGCAGGAACCGCGTCCCCAACCCCGCCGCAGGAATGACCGCCTTCGTGATCCGTTGAGTCATGCGCTCCAGCGTACCGGCTGGGATCCTTCCATCCGGGCTGCGACCGGTCCGGCCGGCTCCGCCTCCGCCTCCGCCTCCGCCTCCGCCTAGGATGTGAGCCATGCCCGACGATCCCGGTGTCCAGAAGCGCATCCTGCGCGCGGAGCTGCGCGAGCGCCGCCAGAACATGTCGATGCACGAGCGCACGCACGCCACCGAGGGCTTCACGGCCCGCCTCCAGGAGCTCATCGGCTCCACCGGCGCCGACTCGATCTCGTGCTACCTCTCGATGCCCTCCGAGCCCGACACGCGCCCCTTCGTGAACTGGGCCGAGGCCCGAGGCATCCGCGTGCTCTTCCCCATCACCCGCGAAGACGGGCTGCTCGACTGGACCGTGGGCGAGGAGCAGACCGAGCGGCTCGGTCCCACCGGAGTGCCGGAGGCCGAGGGCGAGCTGCTCGGGCCGATGGCGATCAACGACGTCGATCTCATCGTGATTCCGGCCGCCGCGATCGACGCCACCGGCATGCGCCTCGGCTGGGGCCGCGGCTATTTCGACAAGACCCTCGGGTCGATGGGAAAATGTCCTCCGGTGTACGCCGTGGTCTTCGACAGCGAGTTCGTCGAGCACGTGCCGCGCGAGGTGCACGATCAGCCCGTCAACGGCGTCGTGACCCCCACCCGCATCATCGCCTTCTGAGCCGGCGCACCGCCGCCCACCACCGAGAGACTGCAATGCCCACCTATTCCTACCGTTGCACCGAGTGCGACAACGCCTTCGACATCCACCAGGCCTTCACCGACGACGCGCTCACGGTCTGCGAGGTCTGCGGCGGCAAGTTGCGCAAGCTCTTCAACACGATCGGCGTGACCTTCAACGGCTCGGGCTTCTACCGCACCGACTCGCGCGCGGGCGGCTCAGCGGGTTCGGGGGGTTCGAAGAGCGGGTCGGATGCCTCGTCGGCGTCATCCTCGTCGGGCTCGGGCTCGTCAGGCTCGGGCTCGTCGAAGCCGGCGTCGACCGGCGGGGGCGCCTCGGCATCGTCCTGAGCCTCGGCTAGCGTGGTGCCCGTCCGAAATCGACACCGGAGGGGGAAGGCCGTGATCAAGGGCTTCAAGGAATTCATCATGCGGGGCAACGTCATCGACCTCGCCGTCGCGGTCGTCATCGGCGCGGCGTTCACGGCGGTCGTGAACTCGATCGTGGCGAACCTGATCGACCCGCTGATCAGCCTCCTGTTCAAGGCTGACAGCCTCGACCAGGCACTCGTCTGGACGGTCGGCGACACGAAGTTCAGCTTCGGCTCCGTCATCGGCGCGATCATCTCCTTCCTCGCCGTCGCAGCCGTGGTCTACTTCGTGTTCGTCATGCCGATGAACCACTTCAAGGAGCGCGCCGAGCAGAAGCGCAAGGCGGGGCAGCCCGACCCCGAGGAGCCCGAGACCGAGCTCACGGTGCTCGCCCAGATCCGCGACCTCCTCGCCGAGCAGGGGTCCGTGGTCGGTTCGGGCCGCCACAGCGACCAGTAGCGCGACATCGACCGTCCGACGACGGGTCGAGGCTCAGTCGCGCCGCCAGTGCGGCGGCCGGTCGCGCAGCAGGCGTTCGTCGTCGGGAGACGTGCGCCGAGGCATCCCCGTCGTGTCGCCCGACTGATCGCCCTCGGCCGGCGCGACGGGCGCCTCGGGCGACGGGTCGGAACCCGGCGCCGGCGTGAGCTTCGCCCGACGGGCACGTCCGGGAGCACGCTCGACGCGCTGGCGCGGCTCGGGCTCGTCGGTCACGGGCGGGAACCGGCGGCGCGCACCTCGGCGCCGTCGTCGACCGGGTCGGGCTTGCCGAGCACGCTCGCGACCCGAGCGGCGACCGCGTCGGGGTTGCCGAACAGCTCGAAGCTGTGCACGCGCAGGTAGTGCCACCCCAGCCGGCGCAGCACATCGGGCCGCAGCCGCAGCGACTCGCGCAGGCTCTGCCCCGCGAACGCATCGTCGGTCTCGACCACGACCGCCTTGCCAGCGTGGGCGGCGGCGAGCGCGAGGCGTCCGCGGTAGCCGACGCTGACCCGGATGCCTCGCCGCTCGAGCCGTGACGCGAGGTCGCGCAGCATCGAGCCGACCTCCATCCGCTCTCCCGAGTCGGCCGCGCGTTCCTCGGTCTGCGTCAGCACGTTCGCGAGGGCGAGCACGCCGTGGCTCTGCCGCGACTCGTCGATGTCGTCGGGGCGGAACGCCGAGACGATGTCCATCGAACGGCGAGCGCGGGTCATGCCGACGGCGAGCAGGCGATCGCCGCCCGGCTGGCCGAGCGACCCGAAGTTCGAGAGCAGGCGGCCGTGCGGGGTGCGACCGTAGCCGATCGAGAAGATGACGCGGTCGCGACTCTGGGCGACGGCCTGCTCGAGCGTCAGCACCGTGAACGGCTCGGCCCGGTCCTTGAGGATGAAGTCCGACAGGTCGGTGCGCTTCGCGAACGCGGCGAGCACCGCCTGGTGCACCCTGGCCGCATGCCGCGTGCTCGCGGTGATCACCATGAGCGACTCGCGCGGACGCTTGACGGCGTGCTCCATGACGAGCTCGACGACCTTCGCGACCTCGGAGTCGATCGACTCGACCGTGCCGGTCACCGAGTCGGGCAGCCCGTTGCCCGAGACGTAGTGGAGGCCGAGGCTGCCGTGCCCGAGGAAGCTGCCCGCCCACGGCAGCGACACGATGCGGCCGCCGTAGAAGCGCCGGTTCACGAGCTCCGCGAGGTCTTCGCCGCCGGCGCGGTAGCTGCGGGTGAGGGTCAGCGTCGGCAGCAGCTCGCCCAGCCGCGCGAGCGCCGAATCGGCGTGCAGGGCGTCGACGCCGCCGTGCTCGTGATCGCGGTCGGGCGGCGTCTCGCCGTCGTCGATGCCGGTCTCGAAGAGCGTCGGCGTCTGCGTGACGGGGTCGCCGAAGGCGACGACCTGCTTCGCCCGGCGGATGGCCCCGAGGTTCTCGGCGATGGTCGTGGCCCCGGCGTCGACGAGGATGACGGTGTCGAAGGCGATGCGGTCGTCGACGGCCGACACCTCGTAGGGCGAGGCGAGCCACACAGGGGCGAGCACGCGGAAGAGGTTCGGCGCCTCGGTCACGAGCGCGTCGGCGCGCAGGCGATCGCCGCGCAGCAACCGCTTGAGCACCGCGGCCTCCTCGGGGTGGTCGACGAGCGCGACCTTCCAGTTCTCGGCGAGGCGCCACGCGAGCAGCGGACCCGCAGCCGACGCGTGCGCCTCGTCGACGAGCCGGAAGTCGCCCTCGAGCCGGTCGAGCACCGTCGTGTTCGCGCCGAGCAGCGCCTTCTCGCCCGCGAGCACCTGCTCGAGCACCGACTGCCACCAGGCCAGCTCGAGCTCGTCGGCGACGCGCGGCTCGGGAACGTGGCGCTTGGCGAGGTCGACGAGCAGCGGGTCGAGCCCGAGCTCGCGCAGCCGGCCGAGGATCGCGGTGCGCTCCTGCAGGTTCGCGAGCACCTCCGAGTCGGCGGCGAGGCCGGCGAGGGTCGCCACCAGATCGCGGATCGGCCGTGCGCCGAGCTGGCGCGGCGTGCCAACGAGGTCGAGCGGCGCGTCGAGGGTCGCGAGGTCGCTCGAGACGTGCTGGTACGCGACGTGCACGTCGTCGATGCCGACCGGGACGCCGGGGATCGCCCCCGCGTCGGAGTAGCGCTGCCAGAGGGTTCGCTGCTGCTGGATGCCTCGGAGCGCCGCGTTCAGGTCGGTGATGTGCACCCCGGGGCGCACGAACTCGAGCGCGTGACGGCGCAGGCGCCGGCGATTCGCACCCGACATCCCCGACTCGCGGCGCGGGGCGGTCGCGGCGATGAGCTCGCCGAGCGGCCGGTCGAAGACCGACGGCTGGAACCGGTCGAGGGTCTCTCGCACGTCGAGCAGCAGCCGGAGGAACACGCCGAGCTCGGCGATCGACTCGAACTCGCGGAGGCGGGTCTGCGCGATGAGCGAGCGGCCTCGCTCGAGGAGCCGCGGCACCTCGACGGCGCTCAGCCGCTTCGCGAGCTCGTGGGCGTTCGTCGCCTCTGCCGACGACGTGAACGACGCGCCGTACCAGGGCGAGTCACCCGGGCCGTAGCGGAACTCGCCGAGCTCGGCGGCGCGCGCGAGGTCGCGCGCGACGTCTCCGCGGCCGGTCGCGAGCTCGGCGAGTGCCGCTCGGTCGAGCCGTGCCGTCGTCGACGGCGGTGCCGGGAGGAGCGCGAGCCGCGCGAGCTCGCTGAGCGCATCGAGCACCGACACGTGCAGTTCGGGATCGGGACGCGTGAGGGCGGTGCGATAGTCGAGCAGCACCTTGCGCAGGCGGACGAGCGCGTCGTCGACGTCGGCGACCCGCGGCCGCTCGGCCTTCTCGTTGCGGGAGATCGACTGGATGAGCTCGCGCCGCAGACCCGGCGTGGTCACCGCGGCGCCGCCGAGGCCGACCTGCCCGAGTCGATGCGCGATGCCGTCGAGGCTCGCGCGCCGCGCGCCGACGACGAGCACCCGCTTGTCGTTCGCGACGAGCGCGCCGATGGCGTTGACGATGGTCTGGGTGCCGCCCGTGCCGGGGAGCGTCTTCACCACGACGGAGGTGCCCTGCTCGATCTCTGCGACGACCTGCTCCTGCTCGGGGTCGGCGTCGAGCAGGAGGGTGTCGGTCGAGGGCGGGCGGTCGTCCTGCCCGACGGGCTTGACGCGCTCACCGCGAGCGGCGGTCACGGCGGCGCGCGCGGCCGGGTTGCCGGCGAGCGCGTCGATCACCGGGTGATCGAGCTTCGCGGCGTCGATCGCCATCTCGGGCCCGACCTCGGCGAACGACGAGACCACGAGCCGCGGAGCGACCTGGAACCAGGGCAGGTGGCTCGTGAGCCCGCGCAGCCGGTCGATGACGGGCTGCGGCTTGAAGACGCCGTTCGTGATCGCGAGTGCGACGAAGGCGTCGGCGTCGAGCGTGATCTGGAACTGGTCGCGCAGCTCGCGGGCCAGCGCGGGGTTCAGGAAGGGTTGGCCCTTGAGCTTGAGCTCGAAGTCCCGGCCGTAGCGACGGATGGCGAGCGGACGGAGCAGCACAGGGGCGAGGTACTCCTCGCCGCCGTTGCGCCACGAGGCGAGCCCGATGGCGAGGTGCACCGACTCGACGCCGCGGACGCTCCGCAGTTCGATGCCCTTCTGCGTGATCTCGGCCGCCGCGAGCCGCGCGTTGCGCAGCGCCAGCTCGTCGCGGATGAGGCTCGACAGGAGGGTCGACTTGCCCGTGATGAACTGCGGCAGGCCGCCCGGGTGCGTCGTCGAGAGCTCGATGCGGCTGCGCGGGGTGTCGACGAACCGGACGAGCGGCGAGCGGCCGCCGACCGCGGCGAGCTCGGAGTTCCAGCGTCGCCAGGCGGGTTCGGCGACGTTGCCGGCGACGAGGGCCGGGTCGCCGAGGCTGAGGCCGTCGGGGCGGGTGATGTCCTGCTGCATGGGTTCCGGAGTGAGTTGGTCGGCGGCGGCGTCGGGCTCGTCGCCGAGGATCTCGTCCTCGTCGTCCTGGTTCCGATCGAGCCGCTGCACACCGACACCCTAAGACGAAACGCGCGAAATCCTCGGAGCATCGCCGCGGTCGGCCCCGTTCAGCTGGTTCCCGGATACCCCATGGGTATACATGCTAGGGTCGTCGAGTGCGCCTGATCCCCACCCGCGACCCCAGCTCGGCCATCCGCCCGCCCGTCACCGTCATCATCGGCGGCGTCGCCGGCGGCATGTCGGCCGCGACCCGCCTGCGCCGGCTCGACGAGGAGCGCGAGATCATCGTGCTCGAACGGAGCGGCGCCGTCTCGTTCGCGAACTGCGGCCTGCCGTACCACGTCTCCGGCGTCATCGCCGAACGCGACGACCTCGCCCTGCAGACGCCCGAGCGGCTCGCCGAGCGCTTCCGCATCGATGCGCGGGTGCGCCACGAGGCGGTGGCCGTCGACCCCGCCGCGAAGACGGTCTCGGTGCGCGACCTCGCGAGCGGGAGCGTCGCGTCGATCGCCTACGACGAACTCGTGCTCGCGACGGGGGCCGCACCGCGGCGCCCCGACGACGTCGACGACGACGCCCCGATCCACGTGCTGCGCACGCTCGACGACCTCGACGGCATCATGGCCGCCCTCGCCTCGGTCGGCGATGCCGGCCCGGCCGTCGTCATCGGCGGCGGGTACATCGGCATCGAGCTCGCCGACAACCTCGTGCGGCGCGGCGTCGCGACGACGCTCGTGCAGCGCGGCGAGCAGGTGCTCGGCGGTCTGGACCCCGAGATGGCGGCGCCCGTCGCCGACCATCTCGCCCGGCGCGGCATCGGCATCGAGCTCGGCCGCGACGTGCGGCGCGTCGCCCACGACCACGTCGAGCTCGACGACGGCACCCGGCTGCACGCCGGCATCGTGTTCGCGGCGATGGGCGTGCGCCCCGAATCGGTCCTCGCCGTCGCCGCGGGCCTCGCGACCGGCCCCTCCGGGGGCATCGTCGTCGACCACGATCACCGCACGAGCGACCCGTCGATCTTCGCCGTCGGCGACGTCGTCGAGCAGCGCGACGCGATCGACGGATCGGCGCGGCTCGCACCCCTCGCGGGCCTCGCGAACCGGCACGGCCGCGCCGTCGCCGACGTCATCGCCGGCGCACCACGACCCGCCCGCCCCGCCCTCGGCACCGCGATCGTCGACGCCGCAGGACTCACCGTCGCCTCGACCGGCTGGAGCGAACGGCGTGCGCGCGAACGCGGCCGGGCGGTGCGGATCGTGCACTCCCATCCCGCCTCGCACGCCGGCTACTACCCCGGCGCCGCACCCATGTCGCTGAAGCTCGTCGTCGACGCCGCCACCGACCTCATCGTCGGCGCCCAGGCCGTCGGCACCGACGGCGTCGACAAGCGCATCGACGTCATCGCCACCGCGATCGCGACCGGACTCACCGCCTCCGAGCTCGCCGACCTCGAGCTCGCCTACGCACCCCAGTACGGGCACGCGAAGGACCCGATCAACCAGCTCGGCTACATCGCGGGCAACCTCGCGAGCGGCGAGGACCGGGTCGTCCAATGGCACGAGCTCGACGACGAGCTCGCACGCGGCGCCGTACTCATCGACGTGCGTGCCGAGACGCAGCTCGACGAGGGGCGCATCCCCGGCGCAACCTGGATCCCCGTCGAAGCGCTGCGCGAACGCCACGCCGAGTTCGCCGGCCGGCGGATCGTCGTGCACTGCCGGGTGGGGCAGGGCGCGCACACCGCCGCCCGGCTGCTCGCCGGTCTCGGCCACGACGTCGTGAACCTCGACGGCGGCTTCCTCACCTGGCGCGACGGCATGCGCGCCCGCGAACTCGCCGCGGCTGCGGCATCCGACCCCGCAGACGGCGAACGCGCCGCCTGACCGACCCATCCGCTGACGAAGGAGCCCGAGTGCGATCCCTCTCCCCCGCCGAGGTGCACGCCACCGACGACGCCTACCTCATCGACGTGCGCGACGAGGCCGAAGTCGCCCAGGCGCGCATCGACGGCGCCCACCACATCCCGCTCGGCGAGCTGGTGGCCCGCCTCGACGAGGTGCCGCGCGACCGCACGGTGTACGTGCTGTGCCACGTGGGCGGCCGCAGCGCGCAGGCGGTCGTCTACCTCGAGCAGCACGGGTTCGACGCCGTCAACATCGACGGCGGCATCGTCGGCTGGTACCGCGAGGGCCTGCCCGTCGAGCTCGGCGGCGCATCGTGAGCACCGCCCTCGAGGAGCAGCGGCGCATCGCGAACCGGCTGAAGCGCGCACGCGGGCAGCTCACCGCGGTGATCGAGGCCGTCGAGTCCGGTGCCGACTGCCGCACCGTCGTGACCCGGCTCGCGACGGTCTCGAGCGCACTCGACAAGGCGGGCTTCGCGATCATCTCTGCGGCGCTGCGCGAGTGCCTCGCCGACGAGGCCGAGCCCCGTTCAGCCGAGGGATCGGACGAGCCCGCGAGCGGACGGATCGGGATCGACGAGCTCGAACGGCTCTTCCTCAGCCTCGCCTGAGACGACGGATGCCCCGCCCGCGGGTCGCGGGCGGGGCATCCGGTCACGACCCGCGTGGGAGCACGCGGGTCGCAACGGTGCGCACCCCTCGCGGCCGCCTGTGCAGTGGCGGCCGATCGGCTGCGAGGGGTGACGATCGAGCGCGTGGGTGCCTCGGCCGAGGCACCCACGATCGAGCAGCTCAGCGAGCCGAGTACTCGAGACCGTGCGCCAGGGCCACCGGCTCGTTGGTGAGCTTGCCTGCGGTGGCGTTGAGGCCCTTGGCGAGCGCCGGGTCGGCGTCGAGGGCCGCCTCCCAGCCGAGGTCGGCGATCTTCAGCGCGTACGGGAGCGTCGCATTGATGAGCGCGGGCGCCGAGGTCGCCGGCACCGCACCGGGCATGTTCGCGACGCAGTAGTAGATCGCGTCGTGCACCTTGAAGGTCGGCTCGGCGTGCGTGGTCGGGCGCGAGCCCTCGAAGCAGCCGCCCTGGTCGATCGCGATGTCGACGAGCACCGCGCCCGGCTTCATCGTGGCGACCATCTCGTCGGTGACGACCTTCGGCGCGGCCGCACCCGGGATGAGCACGGCGCCGACGACGAGGTCGGCGGTCTTCAGCGCGCGGGCGATCTCGTACGACGACGAGGACATCGTCTTGATGCGGCCGTGGTAGCGGCCGTCGATCTCGCGCAGCTTCGGCAGCGAGATGTCGAACACGGTGACGTCGGCGCCGAGGCCGAGCGCGGTCGCCGCAGCCTGCTCGCCCGCGACGCCGCCGCCGATGACGACGACGTTGGCGGGGGCGGTGCCGGGCACGCCCGCGAGCAGCACGCCGCGGCCGCCCTTGGAGGCGTGCAGCTCGGCGGCGCCGACCTGCGGGGCGAGCCGGCCGGCGACCTCGCTCATGGGGGTGAGCAGCGGCAGCGAGCGGTCGGCGAGCTGCACGGTCTCGTAGGCGATCGCGGTGACGCCCGAGTCGAGGATGGCCTTCGTCAGCGGCAGGTCGGCCGCGAGGTGGAGGTAGGTGAAGAGCGTGAGGTCGTCGCGGAGGTAGCCGTACTCGCTCGCGATCGGCTCCTTGACCTTCAGCACGAGCTCGGCCGACCACGCCTCGGCGGCGGTGGCGACGATCGAGGCACCGGCCTCGGTGTACTCGGCGTCGGTGTAGCCCGCGCCGAGGCCGGCGCCGGCCTCGATCGCGACCGAGTGCCCGCGCTGCGTGAGCGCGTGCACGCCGGCGGGGTTCATCGCGACGCGGAATTCGTTGTTCTTGATCTCAGCAGGCACGCCGATGCGCATGTTGGCTCCGAATGGTGTGTGGGGTGTTCCTCATATCATCGCCGGTTGTTCGTCGTCGAGAAAGAACCACCGTGGAAAATTCGGTATCATCGACCAATCCTGTTCGTTCGTTCGAAAGGTGGTCGCATGATGACCGATGCACCGCAGATCAGCGCCCCGGGGTCCGACCCCACGGCGGTCGCACTCGACGCGATCGACCGGCAGATCATCGCGCTCCTCCACGAGAACGCCCGCATCCCGAACGTCGAGCTCGCCCGCGCCGTCGGCGTCTCGCCGTCGACCTGCCTCGCCCGCGTGCGCTCGCTGCGCGAGCGGGGCGTCATCGTGCGCTACACGGCCGAGATCTCCCCGGCCGCGCTCGGCTACCACCTGCAGGCGCTCGTGAGCGTGCGCATCCGACCCGGAGCGAGGCACCTCATGGAGCAGATCTCGGACGACCTGCGACGCGAGCCCGAGGTCGCCCAGCTCTTCTTCCTCGGCGGCACGGAGGACTTCCTCATCCACGTGCGGGTGCGCGACAGCGACCACGTCCGCCAGTTCGTGCTGAAGAACCTCTCGGCGAACCCGGCCGTCGCCCTCACCGAGACGAACCTCGTGTTCGAGCACCACACGGCGATGTCGGCGGGTCTTCGCGCGGTGCTCTGACCCTGGTTCGCGACCTCGCTCCGCGCCTCTTCAACCCTCGGCGGGACCGAGCGGCAGGATCTCACCGAGGTCGAGCCCGTCGGGCGCCTCGAGCTGTGCGTACGTGCAGCTCTCGGGCGTGCGGTCGGTCCGCCACCGGCGGAACTGCGCCGTGTGCCGGAACCGGTCGCCCTCCATGTGGTCGTACGCGACCTCCACGACGCGTTCGGGCCGCAGCGGCACGAACGAGAGGTCCTTGCCGGCGCTCCACCGGCTCACCGCTCCGGGCATGCGGGTCGTCGCATGCGCCTGGGCCTCGGCCCATTCTCCCCACGGGTGGTCGGACAGGTCGGTGGCGACGAGCGGTGCGAGCTCAGCGACGAGCTCGGCGCGACGGGCCATCGAGAACGCGGCGACCACGCCGACGTGGTGCAGCCGCCCGTCGTCGCCGTACAGCCCGAGCAGGAGCGACCCGACGACGTCGCCCGACTTGTGCCACCGGTACCCGGCGACGACGCAGTCGGCCGTGCGCTCGTGCTTGATCTTGAACATCGCGCGCTTGTCGGGCAGGTACGCGCCCTCGAGCGGCTTGGCGACGACCCCGTCGAGCCCGGCACCCTCGAAGCGCGTGAACCAGTCGCGGGCGACGTCGAGGTCGGCCGTCGCCGGCGTCACGAACACGGGGTCGGATGCCTCGGCGAGCGCCTGTTCGAGCCGGCGACGCCGCTCGCCGAACGGCGTGCCGGTCAGGTCGTCGTCGCCGAGCGCGAGCAGGTCGAACGCGACGAACGAGGCCGGGGTCTCCTCCGCCAGCAGCTTCACCCGGCTCGCCGCGGGGTGGATGCGCTGCTGCAGCGCGTCGAAGTCGAGCCGGCCGCCCCGCACGAGCACGATCTCGCCGTCGACGACGCACCGGTCGGGGAGCTCGCGCCGCAGCGCCTCGATGAGCTCGGGGAAGTAGCGGGTCATCGGCTTCTCGTTGCGGCTGCCGAGCTCGACCTCGTCGCCGTCCTTGAACACGATCGTGCGGAAGCCGTCCCACTTCGGTTCGACGTGCCCGACATCGGGGATCTCCTTCACCGACTTGGCGAGCATGGGAGCGACGGGCGGCATCACCGGGAGATCCATTCGACCATCCTGCACCCGGCCGCCGACGAGCGGTAGCACGCCCCCACGGCGGGGTCAATCCCTCGCCGTGCCGCGTCGCCGACGCGTAGCGTCGTCAGCGACCGACGGGGACGTCGGCATGAGCGAGTCGACCGCGAGGGAGCTGATATGAGTTCGATCATCGACCGCCCCGTTCATCGTCGTGACCGGGACCCCGACTTCGCGCTGCCGCCGATCGGCCTGTGGTGGCCGATGCTCGAGGGCACGCTCCGACGCGAGATCCTCGAGAACCTCGAGGCTCCGCTGCGTGCCGTCGTCGTCCGCCGCATCTTCGAGCTGTGCGAGCTCGAAGTGGGCCCGACGCCGCGCATCGGCGTGCACCTCGACGAGAACCAGCGCGCGTACATCGCCGGCTGGATGCACGCCGTCGACTGGACCTGAGCGCCGTCCGGTGTGCGCAGGGCATCGTCGTGATGCGACGATAGACGGATGCCCTCCGATTCCTACCCGCTCGTCGAGGAGCTCGCGATCGCCCGACTCGTCGGGCCGTTGAGTCTCAGTCGCGGGCGCACGGTCGAGCGCGCGGGCGCGGTCCGGCACCTCGCCTGGGATGCCTCGGGCTTCCGTCTCTCGGCAGCCGTCGACGGCACCGCGACGGCGCCGTACCGGGTGGAGGTCCGCCTCGACCTCGGCGTCCCCGGCCGCACCACGATCCTCTCCGGCACCTGCACCTGCCCGGTCTCGCGCAACTGCAAGCACGTCGCGGCCGTGCTCCTCGCCTCCGGCGAGCGCCATCGCCTCGACGAGGCGCCGCCGGCGCCCGCGTCCCCCGTCGATCCGGCAGAGCCCGAGTGGCGCACGGCGCTCAACGCGCTCACGGCGACCGCGACCGCGACCGACGTCGAGGCCGCGCCGCGGCAGCCGCTCGCGCTGCAGTTCGAGCTCCGCGAACGGATCACCCGCCGCGGGGCGCGCCAGTCGGCACGCGACGAACCCGCGACCAACGAGGAGGCGGTCGAACGGCTCGCCGTTCGACCGGTGACCCGCGGTGCACGAGGCGGCTGGATCAAGGCGAACCTGACCTGGCAGAACGTCGGCTTCCAGGGGCGGGCGGGCGGATTCGACCCGCGACAGGCACGCTGGTTCGCCGAGTTCTCCATGCTGAAGGGCGCGAGGCACGCCGGGTTCGCCGAGTACGGCTCCGCGTGGATCTCGCTCGACGACTACGAGAGTGCGACCCTGTGGGCGCTGCTGGCCGCCGCCCCGGCCCACGGCATCGAGTTCGTGGGCACCGGGGCGCGCACGGAGATCTCGGTGGCCGCCGCCGCCGACATCGGCCTCGAGGTCCGGCGGGCCGACGCCGAGACGGAGGCGGCGCCGACGGACGACGCCGAAGCTTCGTCCTCGGCGACGAACCGGCTCGAGCCCGTCGCCGACGCGCCGACCCCGATCGCGCTCGAGCTCGCCTCGAGCGTGACCGTCGACGGGGAGCGCCACGCGAGCCGACGCGCTCGGCTGATCGGCGACCACGGCGTCTACGTCTTCGACTTCGCCCGTGGGCGGATCGTGCTCGCCCCGCTCGCCGCGCCGCTCCGTCCCGCCGCGCGGGCGGCGGTCCGGCGACGCGAACCGATCGTCGTGCCGGCCGACGAGGTCGCGACGTTCACCCGCGAGCAGTACCCCGTCCTCGCCCGCTCACTGCGGATCTCGAGCGACGACCCGGCCGTCGACCTTCCCGAGCTGCCGCCCGCGACGCTCGTCGCGGTCCTCGCCCACGAACCGGGCCAGGTGCTCCGCATCGGCTGGGAATGGGAGGCCGACGGCGGCCGCCGGCTGCCGTTCGACGTGCCCGACGCCGAGTTCCACGATCCCGTGCTCGAACGCCGGCCGGCGTTCGAGGCCGCCGGGATCGCCGCCGACGAGCCGGCGGGTGCGCCGCTCCTGCGCGCCGCAGCGCGCGACGGACGCTCCGACCCCGCGCTGCGGCCGACGACCGTGCTGCGCGGCATCGAGGCGGCCGAGTTCTCGACCCGCGTGCTGCCGCGACTGCGCGAGCTCGAACGCCTGCGCATCGACGAGACCGGCGAGGCACCCGAGTACCGCGAGCTGACCGAGGCACCCAGGCTCGCCGTCACCGCGGTCGAGAGCGAACGCACCGACTGGTTCGACCTCGGCGTGATCGTGACCGTCGAGGGCAAGAAGGTGCCGTTCGGCCCGCTGTTCCGTGCCCTGTCCCGCGGGCAGAAGAAGCTGCTCCTCGTCGACCACAGCTACCTCTCGCTCGACCACGAGGTGTTCGCGCCGCTGCGCGAGCTCCTGGAGGAGGCCGGGACCCTCGACGAGTGGGAGACCGGCGAACTCGCCATCCATCGCACCCAGACGGCGCTGTGGTCGGAGTTCGAAGACCTCGCCGACGAGTCCGAAGCCGCGGTGTCCTGGCGCGAGACGGTCGCCGGGCTCCGCTCCCTCGAGCGCATCGACCCGGTGGCACCTCCCGCGGGCCTCGCGCTCGAGCTCCGTCCCTACCAGCTCGAGGGCTACCGCTGGCTTGCCTTCCTGCACCGGCACCGGCTCGGCGGCATCCTCGCCGACGACATGGGACTCGGCAAGACGGCCCAGACCCTCGCGCTCGTCGCCCACGCCCGCGAGCTGGATGCCTCGGAGCCGCCCTTCCTCGTCGTCGCGCCGACCTCGGTCGTGTCGAACTGGGCCCGCGAGGCATCCCGCTTCGTGCCGGGGTTGAAGGTCGCGACCGTCACCGCGACCCAGGCGGCGAGCCGGGTGCGGCTCGCCGACGCGATCGCGGGCGCCGACCTCGTCGTGACGAGCTACGCCATCCTGCGGCTCGACGCCGAGGCCTTCGCCGAGCCCGAGTGGGCCGGGCTCGTGCTCGATGAGGCCCAGTTCGTGAAGAACGGCAACTCGAAGGCGAACCAGGCGGCCCGGGACATCCGTGCGCCGTTCCGGCTGGCCGTGACCGGAACGCCCGTCGAGAACAACCTCATGGAGCTGTGGGCGCTCATGAAGGTCGTCGCGCCCGGGCTCTTCCCCTCCGCACGGGCCTTCGCCGAACGCTATCGCCGCCCGATCGAGAACGACCGCAACACCGAGCGGCTCGCGACGCTCCGCCGACGCATCCGCCCGCTCGTGCTGCGCCGTACCAAGGAGCTCGTCGCGCCGGAGCTGCCGGAGAAGCAGGAGCAGGTGCTGGCGGTCGCGCTCGACCCCGCGCACCGCCGCATCTACGACACATTCCTGCAGCGCGAGCGGCAGAAGCTGCTCGGCCTCATCGACGATCTCGACCGCAACCGGTTCACGATCTTCCGCTCCCTCACGCTGCTGCGCATGCTGAGCCTCTCGCCGGCGCTCATCGACTCCGAGCAGTACGCCGACGTGCCCTCGGCGAAGCTCGACGCCCTCTTCGAGCAGCTCGACGAGGTCGTCGCCGAAGGCCACCGCGCGCTCGTCTTCAGCCAGTTCACGTCGTTCCTGCAGCTGGCGGCCGCCCGTCTCGAATCGGCGGGGGTGCCCTACGCCTACCTCGACGGCGCGACCCGCCGCCGCAGCGAGGTCATCGACCGGTTCCGCACCGGCGGTTCGCCCGTCTTCCTCATCAGCCTGAAGGCCGGCGGCTTCGGGCTCAACCTGACCGAGGCCGACTACGTGTTCCTGCTCGACCCCTGGTGGAATCCCGCGAGCGAGGCCCAGGCGGTCGACCGGGCGCACCGCATCGGGCAGTCGAAGAACGTCATGGTCTACCGACTCGTGGCCGAGGACACGATCGAGGAGAAGGTCATGGCGCTCAAGGAGAAGAAGGCGGCGCTCGTCTCGTCGGTGATGGACGACGAGGAGTTGTTCGCGACGGCGCTCACCGCCGACGACCTCCGCGGGCTGATCCAGCCCTGAGCAGGGCCGACGAGGTGCCGCCGGGCCGGTGAGGGGGAATCACCGGCCCGGCCGTCGACAGCCCACGCGGGTAGGGTCGCGAGCCCATCGACGGCGTACACCTGAAGGCACACGCGTCGCAAAGGCGAGGAAGGAGCACATACCCCCGAGCTTCTCCCCCGTCGCTCTCCGCGCACGCAGTAACGAGGAGGCGATGAACCCGAATCATCGCCGCCGCCACGTCGCGGAGTCCTTCGACTTTATCGGGTGTCGTCCCCCGGTCAGGGGGACGACACGTGCCGAACGTCCCGAATTGGACGATTCGGCTCGAGCACGCGTGGTGCCCCTGGAGGGACTCGAACCCCCAACCTGCTCCTTAGGACGGAGTTGCTCTTCCATTGAGCTACAGAGGCTGACCCGAAGAGTCTAGCCGCTCCGCTACCGTGGAACGCGGCGCACGCGGGTGCGCCATGGAGCGGCTCGTCCGCGAGCGACGGAAGGCGGGCATCATGGCCGACGGCACCACGAGGTTCTGGGTCGGCGCTTCGACGCTCGGAGCCCTCGGCTCCGCCGCGACGGGCGTGCGATCGCTCGACGTCGACACCGAGGGCCGCGCCGTGCTCGGCGACCCCGTCGAGGTCGGCGAGAACCCGATGTTCCTCGCGATCTCGCCGGCGAACGGCGTGCTCGCCATCGCGCACGAGCTCACCGACGGGCGTGTCTCGACCTGGACCCTCGAGGGCGACGGGCTCGCCGCGTTCGGCCGTGCCGGCTCCGCGTCGGGCGATCCCTGTCACGTCGCCTTCGACGAGTCGGGCGAACTCGCGTTCGCCGCGAACTACTCGGGCGGTCGGCTCACGGTGCACCACATCGCACCGGATGCCTCGGGCGACGCCGTGCTCGAGGCCGAGTTCGCCGGCACCGGTCCCGACCGAGCGCGCCAGGAGTCGTCGCACCCGCACCAGGCGGTCCTCGACTCGGCGCGCGACCGGTTGCTCGTGCCCGATCTCGGCGCCGACCGCGTGCGGGTCGTCGGCCTCGCCGCCCTCCCCGAATCGCTCGGGCACGACCCGGCCGCCGACATCGTGATCCACGCCGGCGCCGGGCCCCGCCATCTCGTGGTCAGCGGCGACCTCGCCGTCACCGCGAACGAGCTCGACCGCACCGCGAGCGTCGTCGACCTCGCCGAGGGCCGCGAGCTCGGCTGGTTCCCGATCGGGCCCGAGACGCCTCCGCGCGGCCTCGGCTGCTCTGCGATCCGCCTCACGCGCGGCGGCATCGTGCTCGTCGGCGACCGTGACGCGGACGCGCTGCGCGGCCTGCGGCTCGACCGCGATGCCGCGACGCTCGAGCTCGTCGCGACCGTGCCGACCGGCGGCCGCCACCCGCGCGACCTCGAGCTGACGCGCGACGAGCGATTCGCGCTCATCGCCGACCAGGGTTCCGACTCGATCGCGATCGTCGCGCTCGACGGGGAAGGCGTGCCGGTCGAGGTCGTCGGCACCGTGTCGACGCCGGCGCCGGCCTGCCTCGCACGGGTGCCGTAGGGGTCTCGATACGCGTCGACTCCGTCGGCGCTACTCGACCGACGGAACCCACCGGGTCGGCTCCGTCGGCGCTGCTCGACCGCCGGATCAGCCCGTCAGACCGGCGGGTACAGGTACAGCGCGTCGCCGGCGGGGATCGTGCGCCGGTGGTACGAGTGGTCGGAGTTCTGGTTGTACTCCTCGATGTTCACCGAACCGTCGGCGTTGATCGACTGCACGTAGGCGACGTGGTTGTAGGGGAACCACGCGACCGCGCCGACGACCGGCGTCGACGAGGTCGGCCAGCCGTGGGCGACCCATTCGTCGGCCCACGCATAGGCGCTGCCGGAGGCCAGGTTCGACCAGTCCCACTTCCACGGGGCGCTCGTCACCCCGGCATCGCGGTTGAGTCGCCACGCCACGAAGTCGACGCACTCCCGGTAGTAGTAGCGCAGCGGCGACAGCCCCCCGCCGTAGTCGTCGGGCAGCTGGTCCCACCAGGGGTAGTCGTCGCCCTGGGCCTGCACGGCCGGCTTGGCGTACGCGCCGTTGCCCCGTGACGCGAGTTCGGCCGCCCAGGCTCGCCGTTCGGCCTCCTCGGCCGCGAGCCGGGCCTCCTCGATCTCGGCCTTCGTCGTCACCGCGTAGCCGTCGACCGTGATCGGGGCATCGCTCGCCATTGCGCCGACGCTGAGCCCCTGCGCCTCGGCGACCGACTTGCTGAAGGCTCCGGATGCCTCAAACTCGGTGCCGTTCGGCACCATCGCGTAGGCCGGCAGCGCGACCGTGCCGACGATCGCGGGCACGATGACGATCGTCGAGAGCACCCGCAACCGGCGGTCCCGCGAACGGGCCGTCGCGCTCGGTGCGGGCGCCTGGCGCGGGGACGGAACGCGCCGTGCCGTCCGATGCGTCGACCGGGCCTCGGCAGCACGACGACCGTGCTCGGGTTCTCGGGGGCGGCTCCGCACCCGACCTACCCTAGGGCACGTCGCGACGCTTTGTCACGATCGACCCGCGCCGACTCCCCCGCGTGTCCCGAACCGGTGGACGGACGTCAGGCGGCGGCCGCGAGGAACTCGCTCCACTGCGGCAGCGGGCGCTCGACGCCCCGTACGACCCAGGTGCGTCCGTGCGGCATCTTGGGGGTGAAGCGCAACTCCCAGCCCATCTCCGCCGGAGTGCGATCGCTCTTCACGTTGTTGCACCGCAGGCAGCATGCCACGAGGTTCTCCCACGTGTCGCGCCCGCCGCGCGAACGTGGAAGCACGTGGTCGATCGTCGCCGCGCTGCGTCCGCAATAGGCGCAGCGGTGATCGTCGCGTCGGAGCACGCCGCGTCGGGTCACCGGAATGCGGTGCGCTCGTGGCGCCCTGACGTAGCGCGTGAGCAGGATCACGCTGGGTCGCTGCCAGCTTCCGCTCGCCGCGCACACCGGATTGCCCTCCTCGTGCACGAGGACCGTGGCCTTCTGGTTCATGACGAGCAGGAGCGCCCGCTTGAACGAGACGACGGCGAGCGGTTCATATCCGGCGTTGAGCACGAGAGTGCGCATGGGGGGCCTTTCGTTCGGTGCTGGATGGCTTCCAGCCGCGTGGACGGTTCGGCGACCCGGTGTCGGCCGTCCTGGCCGAACCGGCAGGGCGTGCAGCGCCGAGCCCCGGAGAACGCGAAACGGGCACCGCCATGAAGACAGTGCCCGTCGAAGTGCTCGCCCGGATGATGCTCGGCTGACTGCTCGGCCGATGGTCGAAATGCGCGCGCGCATCCGTGGAATGGATGCTGCGCCAGCCCGCCATCGCCCTCCCCCTGCTCGGATTCTGGGATCGTCAGGGCTTCAGGGTAGAACACGAACGGCGCGCCGGATACTCCCGGCGCGCCGTTCGTCGCGTGCGAGTCACGCGGTGTTCATGTTCAGATGCCGATTCGGACGATGTAGTAGTCGCTCGTCCAGATCGGCTGCACGCGCACCGAGGCCCCCTCGTACGGCGCGTGCAGGATCATGCCGTTGCCGGCGTAGAAGCCGTCGTGGCCGTCCATGATGACGAGGTCGCCCGGCTGCGCGTCGGCCTCCGAGATGACCGTGCCCATGGCGCCCTGGCCGGACGACGAGTGCGGCATGCTGACGCCGAACTGCGCGTAGACGTACATGACGAAACCGGAGCAGTCGAAGCCGGCGGGCGTCGCGCCGCCGTAGACGTAGGGAACGCCGACGTACTGCGTGGCGACGTCGTAGACGCTCGCGAGGTCGAAGTCGGGGTACGGCGGGTTCGCGAGGAGCTCCGAAGCGCTCGGCCCGTCGTACGACGCGGCGTACGAGGCCATCGCGTTCTCGGCGGCGATGCGAGCGGCCTCGGCCTCGGCCGCAGCGCGTTCGGCGGCGCGGATCGATTCACCGGTGACCGTCTTGTACCCGTCCTCCGTGACGGGGGCGGCGATCACGTCGTCGGTCACCTCGACGGTCTGGGCCTGCGCCTTCGAGAGCTTCGTCGCATCGGTCTCGCCGAACTGCGGACCGATGCTGCCCGGGGCGATGGCGTAGGCGGGAATCGCGAGCGTGCCGACGATGCCGGCGGCGACGGTCATCACCATGATGTTCGCGAGACCGCCGCGCCGGAACCGGCGGGTCGACGGCAGCGGCTTCGTTGCGACAGCCTTCGCGAGATCGGGAGTGGGGGGATTCTGGGGCGCCTTCGAGGCGATGATCGCCTTCGTCGCGGCCCCGCGGGTGCGGCTCTTCGAGAGCCGACGCCGTGAGAGTCGAGCCAAAACGTGTACCTCCGTCGCCCCGCGACACCTGGATGCCGCTCCACCTGTTGCGCACGCGGCGCTTCACGGGTACCGGATCGAGCAGTGGAACGCGGGAGGCGTCTCGACCCTGGTCCACCGGCGGGCTTCTCGCCAGCAGACTCGTACGAGGGTACGCGAGTGCCGCCCGAATGTCACATTCTGATCACGGCGCGGCGCAGATCACCCGATCAGCGGCCAGAATGCGCCATCACTCGGCGATGAAGATGTGGCTCGCGACCTCGGTCGGGAGCTCGAGGCCGCCGCCCGCTCCGTCGACGCGCACGAGCACGTAGCCCCCGGCACGACTGAAGGTCGCCACGGCGCCGGGGACGATCCCGGCCTGCTTCAGCTGGCCGAGCAGCTCGGGGTCGAACTGCACGGGCTCGCCGAGGCGGCGCACCGTGCCGCGCACCGGTTCGTCGCGATCGGCGACGAGCTCGACCACGTTGACGACGCCGGCGAGGAAGGGATCGGCGGGTGCGAGCCCGAGTTCCTCGAGGCCGGGGATGGGGTTGCCGTAGGGCGACTCCTTCGGACTGCCGAGGATCTCGATGATGCGTCGCTCGACCTGCTCGCTCATCACATGCTCCCAACGGCATGCCTCGTCGTGCACGTACTCCCATTCGAGCCCGATCACATCGGCGAGCAGGCGTTCGGCGAGCCGGTGCTTGCGCATGACGTGCACGGCCTTCGAACGCCCGGTCTCGGTGAGCTCGAGGTGGCGGTCGCCGGTCACGACGACGAGTCCGTCGCGCTCCATGCGCGCGACCGTCTGCGAGACGGTGGGACCGGAGTGACCGAGACGCTCGGAGATGCGCGCGCGCAGGGGGACGATGTTCTCTTCTTCGAGGTCGAGGATCGTGCGCAGGTACATCTCGGTGGTGTCGATCAGATCGGTCACGCGTGTCCTCCCATTGCGTCGCAGCCCGTCATCCAGCCTAGTGGCCGCCGCCCGCTCGCTAGACTCGTCGCATGCCGAGCCTCGTGATCCCCGCTTCCCTGCTGCCCGCCGACGGACGCTTCGGCTGCGGCCCGTCGAAGGTGCGTCCCGAGCAGCTCGCGCACCTGGCCGAGTTCGGCCCGGCGATCCTCGGCACGTCCCACCGCCAGGCGCCGGTCAAGGACCTCGTGGGCCGCGTGCGCACCGGCCTCGCGGAGCTCTTCTCGCTGCCCGACGGCTACGAGGTGGTGCTCGGCAACGGCGGCTCGACCGCGTTCTGGGACGCGGCGTCGGCGTCGCTCATCGACCGTCGCGCGCAGCTCGCCTCGTTCGGCGAGTTCGGCGCGAAGTTCGCGAAGGCCGCCGGTGCCCCGTGGCTCGAGGCACCCGATGTGCGCACCGCAGCTCCGGGCGCGAGTGCGCGGCCCGAGGCTGTTGCCGGCATCGACGTGTACGCGTGGCCGCAGAACGAGACGTCGACGGGCGTGCAGGCCCCCGTCGCCAGGGTCGCGGGCGACGACGGCGCACTGACCGTGATCGACGCGACGAGCGCAGCCGGCGGCGCCGCCGTCGACGCACGCGAGTTCGACGTGTACTACTTCGCGCCCCAGAAGAACTTCGCGGCCGACGGCGGCCTCTGGTTCGCGATCCTCTCCCCCGCGGCGATCGAGCGCATCGAGCGCATCGCCGCGACCGACCGGTACATCCCCGAGTTCCTCTCGCTGAAGAACGCGGTCGACAACTCCCGGCTGAACCAGACGCTCAACACCCCGGCCCTCGCGACGCTCCTCCTCATGGAGAACCAGATCGACTGGATCAACGCCTCCGGCGGCCTCGCCTGGGCCGACGCGCGTACGCGCGAGTCGTCCTCGCTGCTCTACAGCTGGGCCGAGGCGAGCGACGTCGCGACGCCCTTCGTCGCCGACCCCGCCGACCGCTCGCAGGTCGTCGTCACCATCGACTTCGACGAGCGCGTCGACGCCTCGGCGATCTCGAGGACGCTCCGCGAGAACGGCATCGTCGACACCGAGCCCTACCGCAAGCTCGGTCGCAACCAGCTGCGCATCGCGACGTTCACGGCGATCGAACCCGCCGACGTGCGAGCGCTCATCGCCTCGATCGACCACGTGCTCGAGCGGATCGGCTGACCCGATGCGGCTCTGGCTGAGCGAGAGCGAGCGCAGGCCCGATCCGGCGCCGGCCCGGGCCGACGCGCGCAAGGCACTCGTCGCCGGAACGATCGGCTGGATCGCCCTGCTCGGCGCGTGCCTCGCGTTCGGCGACTGGTTCGAGGCGTCGGGCCTCGGCTGGCTCACCGCGGCGTCCGTCGTCGGGGTCGCGCTCGGCCTCATCGGCCTCGGCGTCGTGCAGACGATGCGCCGACGCGCACGTCAGTCGCCGGCGGGCGTCTCCGACTCGGGCGCCTGAGCGGCGTCCACCTCGGGCGATGGGTCGTCCCCATCGACCTGGCCGGCATCGTCGTCGTGGTCGCCCTCGTCGTCGTCTCCGTCGTCGAGCGCGTCGATGTCGATCCCGTCGAAGTCGTCGTCGGCCTCGAGCCCCTCGTCGAGCCCGTCGTCCTCGTCGTCCTCGTCGTGATCGTCGCCTTCGCCGTCGTCGAGACCCTCGTCGTCGTCGATCTCGTCATCGGCGGAGGTCTCGTCGTACTCGTCGTCGTCCGCCCCGGCGGCCTCGGCGGCCGCAGCTGCCTGGACGGCCCGGTACTCGGCGAGCCGCTCCGACCAGGGCACCCACTCGGGCGCGAGCAGCGCGTGCTCCCCCGGCATGAGTTCGGTCTCGAGCACCGTCGGCTCGGCGTCGTCGACCCTCGCGATCGTGACGCTCCAGTGCCAGCCCGGATAGCCGGCGAGGTCGGCGGCGAACTGCAGGGTGAGCACGTGCTCGCCCTCGGCGATGTGCCCGACGACCGAGCCCACGGTCTCGGGCGCCGTCACCTCGAGCAGGGCGCGCTGGGCGAGCGAGGCCGAGGCGAGCAGCACCTCGTCCGCGACGAGGGCCGGCGCCGCGTCGTGTTCGGTCGTCGTCTCGGCGACGACGTCGTCCGTCGCCGTCGCGGGGACGACCTCGTCGTCCGCCGTGTCGGGTTCGCGCGGCTCAGGCATCCAGCTCGTCAGCCACCTTGCGCAGCAGCGCCGCGATCTGACGGCCCCGCGCCTTGTCGGGGTAGCGGCCGCGACGGAGGTCGCTGCCGGCGGCGTCGAGCCACTTCACGAGGTCCTCGACGATGACGGCCATGTCGTCGGCCGACCGCCGGTTCATCTTCGCGAGGCTCGGCGGCGTCTCGATGACGCGCACCGAGAGCGCCTGCGGCCCGCGGCGCCCGTCGGCGATGCCGAACTCGACCTTGGATCCCGCACGCACGGTCGCGCCGGCGGGAAGAGCGGAAGCGTGGAGGAAGACCTCCTGGCCGTCATCTGAGCTGATGAAGCCGAACCCCTTCTCCTCGTCGTAGAACTTGACCTTGCCGGTGGGCATCGCAGAACCTCGCTTATACGTCGCACGGCGCGCCGAGAGCAACGCGCCGTTCAACCTCCAGTCTAGAGTCCCGGCGACCCACGCGCCGCCCCGCTGCCCTATCCTTGACGAGTGAGCGATTCCGGCCCTATCACCGAACATCGCGCCGAACGCGTCCTCGCCGTGATGTTCGCGGCGATCATCGGCTGCTCGATCGTCGCGTTCTTCGCCGTCATCATCGGCAGCGCCGCGGGCGCCGCTGCGAACGACGGCTTCAGCCAGGGCATCTGGCCGTTCGTCATCATGTTCCCGTGGTTCGGCCTGCCGATCGCCTTCGTGCTCCTCATCACGCTGCTGATCGTCAACGCGGTACGCCGTTCGCGCGAGACGCGGGCCGGATCGAGCTGAGCGGAGACGATGCTCGAACTCGCCGGACGACTTCGCGAACTGCCACGGGACGACCTCGCCGCAGCGCTCCGGTCGCGCGAGTTCGACGCCACCGGGGTCAACGATCTGTTCGACCTCGCCGAGTCGCTCCTCGCACCCGACTCGGTCGACCGCGCGATCGCGCGACTCGACCGGCCCCGCCTCGCCGTGCTCGTGGCGGCGGCCGACCCGGCCTCGACGGTCGACGGCGTGCGGCGGACCCTCGCCGAACTCGGCGCGCCGGCATCGATGGTGGATGCCTCGGCGACGCTCATCGATCGCCTGGCCGAGTCGCTCCTCCTGGTGCGCGGCGACCAGCACCTGCACGTGCCCGCCGGCGTCGCCTCCCGGCTCCTCCCACGACTGGGCGTCGACCTGCCGACGCTCGCCGAGCTCGCCGCGCCCGCTCCGCCCGTGCTCGTGGGCGACGACCCCGTCGACCGCTCCCTGCTCGAGCGCCACTCGTCGGACGCCGCGTACGCGACGGTCGCGGCGACCGCCGAGCTGCTCGCCGCGCTCGGTGCGCAACCGGCCCGCGAACTCGCGAAGGGCGGGCTCGCCCTGCCCGACTCGAAGCGGCTCGCCGAGGCGAGCGGCACGCCCCTCGAGGCGCTGCCCGGCCTGTTCCACCGGGCCGACGAAGCCGGCCTCGTCGTGCGCGACGGGGCGTACTGGCTCGAGTCCGATCGTGGCGCGGCTTGGTCGATGGAGTCGGCGCGCGGCCGCTGGATCGTGCTCGCGGGGTGCTGGCGCGATCGCATCCCCGAGACGCTGCGGGAGCTCGTCGCGCGGCGAAGCGACACGCTCACCTCGGGGGCGCTCCGCGACGACGTTCGCTGGCTCTACCCCGCCGGCGGCGCCTGGCTCGACGACGGGCTGCAGCGCCTGCTCGGCGAGGCCGAGGCGCTCGGGCTCGCCGTCTCCGGCGAGCCGGTCGAAGCGGGCCGTCTCGTGCTCGCCGGCGAACTCGAGCGGGCCGCCGACCTCGTCGCCGCCCACTTCCCCGCCCAGGTCGATCACGTCTACCTGCAGCACGACCTCTCGATCGTCGCGCCCGGGCCGCTCGAGCCCGAGCTCGACGCGCGACTCCGCGGCATCGCCGACGTCGAGGCCCGCGACCTCGCATCGACGTATCGCGTGAGCGCGGCATCCGTGAACCGCGCGCTCGCCGCGGGCGAGCGTGCCGATTCGATCCTCGAGTTCCTGTCGTCGATCTCGCTGACCGGAATCCCGCAGCCGCTCGCGTACCTCGTCTCCGAGGCCGCCGAACGTTTCGGCGCCGTCAGGGTCACGGCCGCGGCCGAGTCGGAGGCACCCGCACAGGCCTCCATCCGATCCGACGACGCCGAGCTCGTCGGCACGCTGGCCGTCGACCAGGCGCTCGCCTCGCTCGCGCTGCGCCGCGCCGGCCCGCACCGGCTGCTCACCCGGTTCACGCCCGACGTGGTGTTCTGGGCGCTCTCCGACGCCAAGTACCCGGTCGCCGCGGAGAACGCCGACGGCGAGATCGTGCGCCTCCAGCGGCACCGGCTCGCGCCGGCTCCGGTCGTCGCTCCTCGCGCCGACCCCGTCGCCGCGCTCCTCGACCGCCTCGAGGCGACGCAGGGCGGCGACGGCACCGAGCAGGCCTGGCTCGCCCGCCAGCTCGAGGCGGCCGCCCGCTCGAAAGAGAGCCTCACCGTGACCGTCCGCATGCCCGGCGGCGACACGGCCGACTACCTGCTCGCGCCCGCGAGCGTGGCGAACGGGCGGCTGCGCGCGCGCGACCACAAGGCCGACATCGAACGCACGCTGCCGCTGTCGGCCATCGCCGCCGTCGCGCCGGCGCCCGCGGCGACGCCGGAGGGGTAGCCGGCAGCGCGACCGCGACCCACGCGACCGGGACGAGCACGAGGCATCCGCGCCGGCCGGGCGCCCACGAACCGGGCGTAGACTGGACGGTCATGTCGGACGGCCCACTCATCGTTCAGAGCGACCGCACGGTCCTCCTCGAAGTCGCGCACCCCCTCGCGGAGGACGCGCGGCACGATCTCGCCGTGTTCGCCGAGCTCGAACGCGCGCCCGAGCACGTCCACACCTACCGCATCACGCGCCTCGGTCTCTGGAACGCCAGGGCCGCGGGCCACGACGCCGACGACATGCTCGCGACGCTCGAGCGGTACGCGAAGTTCCCGGTGCCCCAGACGGTCGCGGTCGACCTCCGAGAGACCGTCGGCCGATACGGCCGGCTCGTCATCGACCGCACCGACGACGGCGCGCTTCGCCTTCAGAGCACCGACCTCGCCGTGCTCACCGAGGTCGTCGGCGCGAAGAAGATCGCCCCGCTCGTCGGCGACCGCATCGACGAGCGGAGCTTCCTCGTCGCGCCCTGGGCGCGCGGGCAGCTCAAGCAGGAGCTCGTGAAGCTCGGCTGGCCCGCCGAGGACCTCGCCGGCTACACGCCCGGCACCCCGCACGAGATGGGCCTCGTCGAGAACGGCTGGCACCTGCGCGACTACCAGCAGAAGGCGGTCGACAACTTCTTCGACGGCGGCTCGGGCGTGGTCGTGCTGCCGTGCGGCGCCGGCAAGACCCTCGTCGGCGCGGGCGCGATGGCGACCGCGAAGACCACGACGCTCATCCTCGTGACGAACACGGTGAGCGCCCGCCAGTGGCGCGACGAGCTGTTGAAGCGCACGACCCTCACCGTCGACGAGATCGGCGAGTACTCGGGTCAGGTGAAGGAGGTCAAGCCCGTCACGATCGCGACCTACCAGATCCTCACCGCGAAGCGGAAGGGCGAGTACGCGCACCTGTCGCTGCTCGACGCGCTCGACTGGGGCCTCATCGTCTACGACGAGGTGCACCTGCTGCCCGCACCCGTGTTCAAGCTCACCGCCGAGCTGCAGGCTCGCCGCCGGCTCGGGCTCACGGCGACCCTCGTGCGCGAGGACGGCCGCGAGGGCGACGTGTTCAGCCTCATCGGGCCGAAGCGCTTCGACGCCCCGTGGAAGGAGATCGAGGCGCAGGGCTTCATCTCGCCCGCGGCCTGCTACGAGGTGCGCATCGACCTGCCGCAGTCCGAACGGCTCGCATACGCGGCATCCGCCGACGACGAACGCTATCGGCTCGCCGCGACCGCCCCCGCGAAGCTCGGCGTCGTGAAAGAGCTCGTCGCCCGCCACGCGGGCGAGCGCATCCTCGTGATCGGCCAGTACCTCGACCAGATCGACGAGCTCGCCGAAGTGCTCGGCGCCCCGCAGCTGACCGGCTCGACGCCCGTCGACGAGCGCGAGCGCCTGTACCAGGAGTTCCGCGAGGGCACGACACCGGTCCTGGTGGTGTCGAAGGTCGCGAACTTCTCGGTCGACCTGCCCGAGGCGACCGTCGCGATCCAGGTGTCGGGCTCCTACGGCTCGCGCCAGGAGGAGGCGCAGCGGCTCGGCCGCCTGCTGCGCCCGAAGGAGTCGGGCCTCAGCGCCAACTTCTACACGCTCGTCGCCCGCGACACCGTCGACCAGGACTTCGCGCAGAACCGGCAGCGGTTCCTCGCCGAGCAGGGCTACAGCTACACGATCCTCGACGCGCACGCGCTCGAGGCCGCCTGATCGCCCGAGCGGCCCGAGACCCGACAGCGGTCAGCGTGCGCGCTCGTAGCGCAGCAGCAGCAGGTCGCCCGCCGGGATGGCGTGCACGAGACGCATCGGGCGGTCGAGCTCGGGCGCGCCGCGCACGATGCGCCCGGCATCGCCGGCGACGATCGTCGGACTGAGGCTCAGGCACAGCTCGTCGACGCGGTCGGCCTCGAGGAGCGAGCCGAAGAGGTGCGGCCCGCCCTCGCAGAGGCCCTGCGGCACTCCCGCGGCGGCGAACGCGTCGACGGCGGCGCCGAGGTCGACCGCGACGTCACCGCACACGAACACGTCGGCGACCGCGGCGAGCGCCTTCCGCCGCTCAGGGTCCGACGCGGCGTGCGTCACGACGATCGGGCGGGTGGTCGCCTCGGCGAAGAAGGGATGCTGCGGCTGAAGCTCGAGCGCCGACGACACGACCGCGAGGCGGGGCTGGTCGGCGAGGCCGTACTCGCGTCGCCAGGCCACGTTCTCGGGACGCAGCCGCACCCCGCCGTAACCTTCGACCCGCACGGTGCCCGCCCCCACGAGGACGAGATCGGCGAGGGTGCGCATGACGCCCATCGCGAGCCGGTCGGAGGCGTCGCCGAGTCCCCCAGACCGCCCCTCGATCGTGACGGCACCGTCGAGGCTCGACACGAAGTTCATCCGCACGCGCGGGGTCGTCCGGTCGGCGAAGGCGTAGGCCTCGAGCAGCCGCTCGCGGTCGACTCGCGGCGCCTCGGCCTGCTCGGGGGCGTCGCCCGGTGTCTCGGTCATGGCTCCTCGTTCGGCCCGTCGACCATGTTGTGCTTGAGGTACGCGGGCTCGCGCCATCCCATGATCGCCTCGACCATCCGGGCCGCGTCGACCGACTCGGGCACGTTGTGCATGCGCAGGATGCGTGCGCCCTGCGCCGCGCAGAAGACCGCCGCGGCGATCGACCCGGCGAGGCGCTCACCGCGGGGGCGGTCGAGGCTCTCACCGATGAAGTCCTTGTTCGACACCGCAGCGACGAGCGGGAAGCCGAGCCTCGTGAACTCGCCGAACCTGCGAGTGAGCTCGAGCGTCTGCAGCGTGTTCTTGTTGAGGTCGTGCCCCGGGTCGAGCACGATGCGCTCCTCGGGCACGCCGCGCGAGACGGCGAGCGCGACGCGCTCCTCGAGGAACGCGCTGATCTCGCCCACGACGTCGTCGTACTGCGGCTTCGGGAACCACTGACGGGGCTCCGCTCGGCTGTGCGTGATGACGAGCGTCGCGTCGGAGCCGGCCACCACCTCGGCGAGCGCCGCGTCGTGCACCCCGGTCGTGTCGTTGATCACGTCGGCGCCCGCGGCGATCGCCGCCGCCGCGACCTCGGCGTGGAACGTGTCGACCGACAGCGCGGCCCCCGCCCCGGCGAGCGCCGCGACCACCGGCACGACGCGATCGATCTCCTCGGCGATCGGGATCGCGGGTCCAGGCCCGAACCTCGCTCCGCCGACGTCGATCCAGGACGCGCCCGCCTCGATCGCGCGGCGCCCGGCCTCGACCGCGGCATCGAGGCCGAAGGTCGCGCCGCGGTCGTAGAACGAGTCGGGGGTGCGGTTGACGACCGCCATCACGGCGATCTCACGACGGAAGTCGACCTCGCGGCCGGCGATCACGCGCACCGGCCGGGCGAGGTTCGGCTCGACCCAGCCCGCAGGCTCCGCCGTCACGCGGATGCCTCGGCGACGAGCCGCTCGAGCGGCACCGACGCATCGGCGAGCCGGGCCGGGTCGATGCGGGCACCCGATCGGATGAGCTGCTGGACCTGGTCGTTGACGTCCCAGACGTTCACGTTCATGCCCGCGACGACGCGGCCCTCCCGCTGCCAGAACGCGAGGAACTCGCGCGCGGCCCGGTCGCCGCGGAAGACCGGGTCGATGCCGTCGGCGAGCGTGCCGTAGCCCGAGTACTCCATGCCGAGATCGTACTGGTCGGTGTAGAAGTACGGGATCTCGGCGTACTCGACGCCCTCACCGGCGAGCGAGCGACCGGCGGCTCGCCCGGCGTTCTCGGCATTGGCCCAGTGCTCGACGCGCAGGTGGGACTGGAGCACCGGGTGGTAGACGCTCGCGACGTCGCCGACGGCGTACACGTCGTCGGCGCTCGTGCGGAACGAGGCGTCCGTCACGATGCCGCCCCGCACCTCGAGTCCGGCCGCCTCGGCGAGGCCGGTCTCGGGCACGGCGCCGATGCCGACGAGCACGAGATCGGCGGGCACGGTCTCACCGGTGTCGAGCTCGACCCCGGTCACGCGTCCGCCCTCGCCGCGGATGCCGGCGACGCCGGTCGACATGCGCAGGTCGACGCCGTTCGCCCGGTGCAGTTCGGCGAACACCTCGCCGACCGCGCTGCCGACGGCCGCAGCGAGCGGCACCGCCTCGGGCGCGATGACCGTCACCTCGTCGGCGTACCCGCGCGCCGCCGCCGTGGCCTCGAGGCCGATCCAGCCGGCGCCGATCGCCACCATCCGCCGGCCGCCGACCGCGAGCGCGGACCGGAGCGCCTCGGAGTCGGCGAACGTGCGCAGCACGTGCACGCCCGCGAGCTCGCCCTCCGGAGCACGCCATCGCCTGGCGCTCGCCCCCGTCGCGAGAAGCAGGCGCCCGTAGTCGAGCGTGCGGCCGTCGGCCAGCCGGAGCCGGTGCGCGGCGGGGTCGAGCCCGGTCGCGCGCACGCCGCGCAGCACCTCGACGCGCTCGTCGGCGTACCAGTCGGCCGGGAACACGTCGACGACGTCGCGTTCGGCCGCACCGGTCAGGAACTCCTTCGACAGCGGCGGCCGGATGTACGGCATCGCGTCTTCGCCGGCGACGATCGTGATCGGGCCCGTGTGCCCGGCCTGCCTCGCGCCCTCGGCTGCTCGGGCGCCCGCCAGCCCGCCGCCGACGACCAGGAGCCGTTCGTCACCCATCTCAGTTCTCCGTTCTGCCGATGCCGCAGCGCTCGAGGAACTCGCGGCGGACGCGGTCGTCGTCGCGCACGACGCCCGCGAGCGAGCTCGTGACGGTGCGCGTGCCCGGCACCTGCACGCCGCGGAGCGACATGCAGAGGTGCTCGGCCTCGAGCACGACGCCGACCCCGTCGGGCTCGAGCACCTCGACGAGGCGGTCGGCGATCTGCCGTGTCAGCCGCTCCTGCACCTGCAGGTCCCGGGCGTACTGCTCGACCACGCGGGCGAGCTTCGAGAGCCCGATGATGCGGTCGCCGGGGACGTAGCCGAGGTGGGCGACGCCGCGGAAGGGCAGCAGGTGGTGCTCGCAGAGGGAGTCGAACGGGATGTCGCGGACGACCACGAGTTCGCCGTAGCCCTCGCCGGGGAAGGTCGTCGGCGAGAACGGCCGCGGCGTCAGGAGCTCGATGAAGGCGTCGGCGACGCGTCGCGGGGTGTCGGCGAGGTGCTCGCTCTCGACGTCGCGGCCGAGCGCGACGAGCAGCGCCCGCACCGCGCGGGCGGCCCCCTCGCGGTCGACGGCACGCTCCGGCGCCTCGTCGGCGGTGACGGCGTGGAGTCTCGGCACCTCGGCCGCCCCTGCGAGTTCGATCGACGTCATGCGCACCTCCCGGGCCCTCGATGCCGAGGCTAGGCCCGCGTGATTCTTTTGTCAATGATTTCTGCATTTAGAGATATGATCGGGCCATGGCCTCCGCAGCGCAGGGCGACGCCGACGCGATCCGGGCGGTCGGCGCCCTCGCCGACCCGATCCGCAGACGCGTCTACCGCACCGTCTCGGCGAGCCGCGACGCCGTCGGTCGCGATCACGTCGCCGAGGTGCTCGACCTGCCGCGATCGACGGCCGCGTTCCACCTCGACCGCCTCGCGGACGCCGGTCTGCTCGCGACCGAGTCGCGCCGCCTGACCGGCCGATCAGGACCGGGGGCGGGCCGACCCGCGAAGCTCTACCGGCGCGCCGACGACGAGATCGCCTTCAGCATCCCGGCCCGGCTCTACGAGCTCGGCGGCGGCGTCATGGCCGAGGCGATCGGCCGAGCCGTCGACGAGGGGGTCCCGGTGCGCGACGCGCTGCGCGACGCGGCCGAACGAGCTGGGCGGCGTCTCGCCGAGGCATCCGGCGACCTCACCGAGGCGCTCGGCGACGCCGGCCTCGAACCGCGCGACGACGGCGGCGAGGGGGTCGTGCTCGGCACCTGCCCGTTCCATCGGCTCGCCCGCGAGAACCCCGGCGTGGTGTGCGAACTCAACCACGCCCTCGTCTGCGGCATGGCCGACTCGACCGGGTCCGACCCCGAACGCGTCATGCTCGACCCCGGGGCGGGCGCATGCTGCATCCGCATCGTCGACGCGCCGCACTGACCCGCCGCCCACACGACTCACAGCCACGTTTCAGCAAACGTCAAGAGAATCGAGCCATGAGCGACGGACCTCGCATTCTCATCGTCGACGACGAGCCCAACATCCGCGACCTCCTCACCACCAGCCTGCGGTTCGCGGGCTTCGCGGTGCGCGCCGTGGGCAACGGCGCGCAGACCATCTCGGCCGTGCTCGAGGAGGAGCCCGACCTCATCATCCTCGACGTCATGCTGCCCGACATGAACGGCTTCGGCGTCACCAAGCGGCTGCGCTCGGCCGGGTACACCGCGCCGATCCTCTTCCTCACCGCGAAGGACGACACCGAGGACAAGATCACCGGCCTCACCGTCGGCGGCGACGACTACGTGACGAAGCCCTTCTCCCTCGACGAGATCGTCGCGCGCATCAAGGCCATCCTGCGGCGCACGATGCACGCCGAGGAGGACGCGGTCATCCGCACCGGCGAGCTCACGATGGACCAGGACACCCACGAGGTGCTCGTCGGCGACGTGCCGGTGGAGCTCTCGCCCACCGAGTTCAAGCTGCTCCGCTACCTCATGCTGAACCCCAACCGGGTGCTGTCGAAGGCGCAGATCCTCGACCACGTCTGGGAGTACGACTTCAACGGCGACGCCGGCATCGTCGAGAGCTACATCTCGTACCTGCGCCGCAAGCTCGACCAGCACTCGGCCGAGCCGCTCATCCAGACCAAGCGCGGGTTCGGCTACATGCTGAAGAGCTCCAAGCCCTGACCCAGCTTCCGCCGCCTAGACTCGGCCAGCCATGAATCAGACGATGTTCGAGCGGTGGAACCGCATCTCGCTGCGCACCAAGATCACCGGTGTGACGGTGCTCATGCTGACGCTCGGGCTGCTCGTCTCGGGCATCGGCACGGCCGCGATGCTGCGCTCGTACGTCGAGGACCAGATGGAGTCGAAGCTCCAGTCGCTCGCCTCGGGCGACGGGCTCACGAAGTACTTCGAGATCGACAGCGACCGGCCCCGGGCGCAGACGAACCTCAACCAGCTCGACTTCAGGCCGAGCGACGACGTCTTCGTGGCGATCTACACCTCGAGCGGCGAGTACCTCCGCAGCAACTGGGAGGACCGGCCCGAGGCCGACTGGCCGCGGATCCCCAAGACGCTCACGCAGGGGAAGGTCACCTCGCTCAACGACGGGGGCTACCGGACGTTCGCCCTCGACGACGACGCCGACGAGCCGACCTTCCGCGCCGTGACGACGCTCGTCACCGCCGACTCGCACGGCACCCTCGTGCCGATCGTGATCGCGATCTCGTCGAAGGACACCGAGCGCCTGCTCGCGGTCTACCTGACGATCTTCTTCGGCTTCGGGCTCGGCGTCGTGCTCGTCGGGGCGCTGCTCACCCGGATGCTGGTGACGAGCACCTTCGCGCCGCTCCGCGAGGTCGAGCGCACGGCCGCCGCGATCGCCGACGGCGACTTCAGCCAGCGCCTCGGCGGCGCCACCCCGAACACCGAGGTCGGCCGGCTGAACCGGTCGCTCAACACGATGCTCAACCGCATCGACCGCGCCTTCCGCGACCGCGCGCGCACGATCGACCAGATGCGCCGCTTCGTCGGCGACGCATCGCACGAGCTGCGCACGCCGCTCGTCTCGGTCCGCGGCTACGCCGAGCTCTACCGCATGGGCGCACTGCAGTCGCCCGAAGAGGTCGGCCAGGCGATGGAGCGCATCGAGAAGGAGGCCATCCGCATGGGCGGTCTCGTCGAAGACCTCCTCGCGCTCGCCCGCCTCGACGAGGCGAAGCCGCTCGAACTCGCCGAGGTCGACCTGGTTCCGCTCGCCCGCGACGCAGCGCTCGACACGATGGCGGCCCATCCCGACCGCACCGTGACGGTCATCGCCCCCGAGGCCGGCACCGTCGAGGACGCCTCGGAGCCCGTGGAGCTCGCCGTCGACCTCGAGCAGGCCCCCATGCGCTCGACCGGCGCGATCGCGTTCGCCGGCGCGACCCTCGCGCGACTCCGTGGCCGACGACTCGCACCGGCGCCGCGGCGCACCTCTTCGCGCGCGGCCGGACGCGAGGCGCAGCGACGGCGCCAGCTCGACGCCGCCGGCATCGAGCTCGAGGCATCCGCAGCCGCATCGGCCGGCGAGCCCACCGGGCCCGCGCCCACGATGCCGGTGCCCATCGGGTCCGGTGAACCCGCCCCCGTGCAGCGCGCCGTCGTGCTCGCCGAGGAGAACAAGATCCGCCAGGTCATCACGAACCTGATGGGCAACGCGATGCGCTTCACGAACGACGGCTCGCCGATCGAGATCAGGGTGAGCATCGACCCGGCCGACGAGCGGGCAATGGTCGAGGTGATCGACCACGGCGAGGGCATCCCGCCGCAGATCCGCGAGAAGATCTTCCAGCGGTTCTGGCGCGCCGACACCTCGCGCACGCGCGAGACCGGGGGCTCCGGTCTCGGGCTCGCGATCGTCTCGTCGATCGTCGCGGCCCACAACGGCAGCGTCGACGTCGTCGAGACGCCCGGCGGCGGCGCGACCTTCCGCGTCATGCTGCCGCTCGCCGGTTCCGCCGCCGCTCCGCAGTCGATCGTCGAGGCCTGAGCCGCGGACCCGTCCTCGACAGCCGCCGACGTGCGCCGTCAGTGCACGACGGCAGCGGACTCGCGGTCCCGAGCGGACGCGCCCGCCTAACGTTCGGGAAGACACCGAACGAGAGGGACTCCCATGACCAGCTATCACGTCGACGCCGACCAGGTCTCCGCCGCGACCCAGACCGTGCAGGGCACGATCGGGCGCATCCAGTCCGACGTCGCGGCGCTCATGTCGCAGCTCACCGGGCTGCAGTCGTCGTGGTCGGGCCAGGCGTCGTCGGCCTTCCAGGGCGCGGTCGCCGACTGGCGGGCCACGCAGTTGCAGGTCGAGCAGAGCCTCGTCGGTCTCAATCGCGCACTCGGGCTCGCCGCGGCGCAGTACGCCGACGCCGAGCAGTCGAACGCCCGGCTCTTCCTGCGCTGAGCCGGGCGCATTCCCGGCGTCGGTGCCACGTGCCCGAGACCGGGTCCATGACGAACGAGACACCGCTCGACCTGTCGCCGGCGGACGCCCGGCGGGCGGACACGACGAAGGGCGCCTCCCGGGGGAGGCGCCCTTCGCGCATTTCGTGCGGACTGCTTAGAAGTCCATGCCACCCGTGGGGTCGCCGACCGGAGCCGGGTTCTTCTCGGGCTTGTCGGCGACGACGGCCTCGGTCGTGAGGAAGAGGCCGGCGATCGACGCGGCGTTGAGCAGCGCCGAGCGGGTCACCTTCACCGGGTCGTTGATGCCCGCGGCGAGCATGTCGACGTACTCGCCGGTCGCGGCGTTGAGGCCCTGGCCGACCGGGAGGTTGCGCACGCGGTCGACCACGACGCCCGGCTCGAGGCCGGCGTTGAGGGCGATCTGCTTGAGCGGGGCGTCGATCGCGACGCGGACGATGTTCGCGCCGGTCGCCTCGTCGCCCGAGACGTCGAGCTTCTCGAAGGCGGTCTTGCCGGCCTGGATGAGCGCGACGCCACCACCGGCGACGATGCCCTCCTCGACGGCGGCCTTCGCGTTGCGGACGGCGTCCTCGATGCGGTGCTTGCGCTCCTTGAGCTCGACCTCGGTGGCCGCGCCCGCCTTGATGACGGCGACGCCGCCGGCGAGCTTGGCGAGGCGCTCCTGGAGCTTCTCGCGGTCGTAGTCGGAGTCGGTGTTGTCGATCTCCTTGCGGATCTGCGCGACGCGGCCGGCGATGGCCTCCTCGTCGCCGGCACCCTCGACGATGGTCGTCTCGTCCTTGGTGATGATGACCTTGCGGGCCTGGCCGAGCAGGTCGAGGGTGACGTTCTCGAGCTTGAGGCCGACCTCCTCGGAGATGACCTGGCCGCCGGTGAGGATCGCGATGTCCTGGAGCTGCGCCTTGCGGCGGTCGCCGAAGCCGGGAGCCTTGACGGCGACCGACTTGAAGATGCCGCGGATCTTGTTCACGATCAGGGTCGCGAGCGCCTCGCCGTCGACGTCCTCCGCGATGATGAGCAGCTGCTTGCCGGTCTGGATCACCTTGTCGACGATGGGCAGCAGGTCCTTGATGTTCGAGACCTTGCTGTTGACGATCAGGATGTACGGGTCTTCGAAGACCGCCTCCTGACGCTCGGGGTCGGTGACGAAGTACGCCGACAGGTAGCCCTTGTCGAAGCGCATGCCCTCGGTCAGCTCGAGCTCGGTGCCGAAGGTGTTCGACTCCTCGACGGTGACGACGCCCTCCTTGCCGACCTTGTCGATCGCCTCGGCGATGAGCGCACCGATCTGCTCGTCGGCGGCCGAGATCGAGGCCGTGGCGGCGATCTCTTCCTTCGTCTCGACGTCCTTCGCGTTCGCGAGGAGCTCGGCCTCGACGGCCTGGACGGCCTTCTCGATGCCGCGCTTCAGCGAGATGGGGTCGGCGCCTGCGGCGACGTTGCGGAGGCCCTCGCGGACGAGCGCCTGAGCGAGGACGACCGAGGTCGTGGTGCCGTCACCGGCGACGTCGTCGGTCTTCTTCGCGACCTCCTTGACGAGCTCGGCGCCGATCTTCTCGTACGGGTCGTCGAGTTCGATCTCCTTGGCGATCGAGACGCCGTCGTTCGTGATCGTGGGGGCGCCCCACTTCTTCTCGAGCACGACGTTGCGGCCGCGCGGGCCGAGGGTCACCTTGACCGCGTCGGCGAGCGTGTTGAGGCCACGCTCGAGGCCGCGACGGGCCTCTTCGTCGAAAGCAATGATCTTTGCCATGTGTGTCTCTCGTCCCTTCTCGGACGTCTTCAAAGATTCGTGGTTTAGCACTCAAAACGAGTGAGTGCTAAGACGATTCTGGCACTCTCGTGCTGGGAGTGCAAGCGAGCACCGGACCCTTCCGCACGCTCGCGGCGAACACCCGCCGCTGCGTGCGCGGCGGTCCGAGACCTCCCGGATGCCTCGTGGCCGGCGCCGTTCAGGGCGCGAACTTCACCGAACCCGACTTCGGCACGAGTTCGATCCAGGTGTTGCCCGGCGCGAGCCGAAGCGGCGACCCGTCGTCGGCGGTGAGCACGATCGGCGCCGCCTGCGAGTCCTTCTTCCAGGTTCCGTGGGCGGTGCGCCCGGCGCTCGAGACCCACACCTCCCCCGAGCCGACCATCACCGTCTTCGGCACCTCGCCGTATCGCCAGTCGATGCCGACCCGCATCGTGACGACATTCGTCGCACGGACGCGTTCGCCGCCCTCCTGCGTGTCGGCCCGCCCCTCCTGCGAGCGGAGCCAGCTCGAGGTGCCCGCGTCCCAGTCCCACGAGGGGTTTCGGGCATCGGAGAACACGAGCGCGATCTTCGAGGTCGGTGCCGCCTTCAGGGCGGGGTCGGCGAGCGGGTCGGCCGTGCCGTACGCGAACTGCACCGGCGGCGGATCGAGCTTCGCGTTGCGCCCGACCGCCTCCTTCGAGCGCAGGATCACGTCGTGCGGTCCCGGCCGCTCGTCAGCGCGGTGGAAGAGACCGGTGTCGTCGTAGTCGAACACGATGTTCTTGAGCGGGGTCGCCATCATCATCGCGACGAACTGGTCCTGCCCGCCCGAGTACGCGATGATGCCGCCGAGCGGCGTCACGATGTCGGGATCCATCGGCCGGATCGACCGGACCGGTCCCACGCTGTCCGGCACGTCCGAGTGCCAGACCGCGACGTAGCGGGTGATGCCGCCCTCGACGAGCTCCTCGAAGACGAGGTCGGTGCGGTTGAGCGCGATCTGCGGCCGCGCCTCCTCGTGGTCGTCGATCTTGACCGCGAGCGACGGGTGCGCGGGCGCCGCGGGGTCGGTCGTGGTGCCGCGCAGCGGCGAGAACGAGACCGCGACGGGCTGCGACGTCCCGACCGGCCGCGGTTCGGCCGACGGCGTCGGCGCCTCGGTCGGTTCGGGCGGTGACGACTGGCACGCCGCGGTGACGAGCACCGCCGCGGCGAGCACGAGGACGGCGATCGCACGTCTCGCGCCCGGGCGGACCCCCTTGACCATGCCGTCATCGTAGCCATCGCCGGGCTTCGCCGGCCGGGATGCGGCCCGGGACACGCCGCGCCCGCCGCACGTCGCCGGGTCGCGCGACGAACCCCACGAACACCGAACGCGCCGCCGATCGGCGACGCGTTCGGGACGCTCGGATGACGCTCAGGCGGGACGCACCGCCTCGGCCTGCGGCCCCTTCGACCCGGTGCCGACCTCGAAGACGACCTGCTGGCCCTCTTCGAGCACCTTGTACCCGGCCATGTCGATGGCCGAGTAGTGGACGAAGACGTCCTGGCTGCCGTCGTCGACGGTGATGAAACCGTATCCCTTTTCAGCGTTGAACCACTTGACGGTTCCGTTCGCCATGCGTTGCTCCCATAACTGCAGTGTGTCGATCAGCACGTGCCTGTCGCCTGTACCGGGCCGGCTCAGTCGATGCACTGGCACGAGCCCCGAGGGGGCGCCTGCACAGCGCGGGCGCGAGCGACCAATTCCAGATACTCACAGACCCGACATCCCGCGCACAAGGGGTCCGATGCAACGAATGGTCGCAGAATGGCAACGATTCGCGGGCGATCAGCCGGCGGACGCCTCCGCGTAGTCGGAGCCCAGGACGAGGACGAGCGGCGTGCCCGTCTCGGCGAAGCTCTCCGACAACCGGACGTCGGCTTCCGGCAGGAGTCCGGCGACCCCGCGCGCCGCGCCCTCGAGGTCGGGTGTCGCATAATAGACGACCGTCTCCGTGATGTCGTTCTCGCTGGCGTTCGCGGTGGCGCCCACCGTGACCCCGCCGGCCGTCAGCGTCTCGCTCGCCTTCGCCGCGAGGCCCGCCGTCGAGGTGCCGTTGAGCACCGTCACCGGCACCGGTGCGATCGTCGGCGGGGCCGTGGCGGCGGGCGACGCCGACGCCGTCGCAGCGGGCCCGCCGCCCGAGATGTCGAGGCGGTCGTTGAAGATCATGACCCCCGCGATGCCGATGCCGGCGAGCACGACGGTCGCGAGCGCCGCCCAGCCGAACCTGATCCACTTCGCACCGCGGCGGGCGGGAGCGCGATGCGCGCCGACGCGGTCGATGCCGTGCGGGATCGAGTCGAAGCGGTCGCGGGGGAACTTCTGCGCCATGGGGTCCAGATCGGGGTCGGGGCCGGCTCAGTCGAGCGGTCGGCCGAGGGAGAGCGAACGTTGCGATCTCGCCGCGCGGCGTGCGGACCGCAGGCGTTGCAGTCGCTTGACGAGCATCGGGTCGTGGCGCAGCGCCGCCGGCGAATCGATGAGCTCGCCGAGGATCCGATAGTAACGGGCGGCCGAGATGCCGAACTCGTCGCGGATCGCCTCGGCCTTGCGGGCCGGCTGCTGCCACGCGCGCGCCTCGAAGGCGAGCACGCGCAACTGGCGATCGTCGAGCGGGGCGTCGTCGGGGCGGTGCGGCACGCGCTCGGCGCTCATCCGGTCCTCCCGTCGCGCGAGCCGGGCGGCCCGCCTGCAGCACATCCTAGGCAACGCTCGCCGAGAGGCCGCCGCATGGCGGCGTGTGTCACCGCGGAACAGCCGGGCCGCTCGCGGCGTTGCATCCGATGTCGTCGCCGCCCCTGAGAACTGCGACGATGGAACCGACCCCGTGAACGAGAGGAGCGCCCATGTCACACCCGGTGCAGAAGAGCGATGAGGAATGGCGCGCCGAGCTCGACCCCGCACGGTACTCGGTGCTCCGTGAGGCCGCGACCGAGCGGCCGTGGTCGGGCGAACTGCTCGACGAGGAGCGCGCCGGCATCTACACCTGCGGCGCATGCGGTGCCGAGCTCTTCAAGAGCGGCACGAAGTTCGACTCGGGGTGCGGCTGGCCGAGCTTCTACGAGTCGGTGCGGCCCGAGGCGGTCGAGCTCATCGAGGACCGCACCCTCGGCATGGTGCGCACCGAGGTCCGCTGCGCGGCGTGCGGCTCGCACCTGGGGCACGTCTTCCCCGACGGGTTCGGCACGCCGACCGGCGACCGCTACTGCATGAACTCGCTCGCGCTCGGCTTCACGCCCGAGCAGTGACGACGGATCCGGCACGCCGGGCGGCGCTCCTGCGCCGCTCGGCACCCAAGGTGACGGAGGCAGCGCCCGACGACGCCGAGCTGCTCGTGCTGCTCGAGGCGGCGGAACGGGTCGCCGATCACGCGGGCCTCCGTCCGTGGCGGACGATCGCCCTGCGCGGCGACGCGCGGAGGCGGCTCGGTGCCGCACTCGTCGAGGCATCCGGTCTCGACGGCGCGGCCGCCGACAAGCTCGCGGCCAAGCCGTTGCGCGCCCCGCTCCTCATCGCGCTCGTCGTGCGCCGCACCTGGCACCCGAAGGCTGCCGACTGGGAGCAGGACGCCGCGGCGGCCGGCGTCGCGCACATGCTGAGCCTCCTGCTCGACGAGGCCGGCTGGGGCGTCATGTGGCGCACCGGGCCGTACACGAGGCATCCTGCGGTCGCCGACATGCACGGCCTCGCGCCCAACGAGCAGCTGCTCGGCTGGCTCTACGTCGGCGGCCGCGACGGCGAACGGGCGCCGAGGGGCCCGGTCAGGCCGCCGCAGTTCAGCTCGATCGACTGACCGCGTCGGGGCGCTCGACGACGTCGGAGCGGTGCCGGTGGCGCGACCACCGGATCGATGCGACCGCGACCGCGGCGAGCGCGAGGAGGGTGCCGCCGATCGTCGCCGCGTCCACGGCGCGTCCGGTCGGCAGGAAGAGGTCGAGCGCGAGCGCGCCCGCGAGCTGTCCGGCGACGCCGCACAGCGCGAGCAGGAGCACGCCGACGACGCGCACGACGAGCGCCTGGCCCGCGATGAAGATGCAGCCGATCGCCCCGCCGGCGTAGAGCCACGGTTCGGTCGGCAGGCGTTCGGGCCAGCCTGCGGCGACGCCGTGCACGACCGCCGCCGCGACGAGAGCGACGGTGCCGACCGCGAAGTTCACGAACGCCGCCGTCAGCGCGCTCGACGCCTCGGCCTTGACGCGGCCGTTGACGGCCTGCTGCCACGAGACGGCGAGGCCGGCCGCGAACGGCAGCAGCATGACGACGAACGGCACGTCGTGGGCGAGCTGCGCCGAGACGGCCCAGGCGATCGCCGCGAGGGCGAGGACCGCGCCGAGCACCCGGGTCGGCGAGAGCGGCCTCCTGCCGCCCGGGCCGAGGCCCGCGAGGTCGAACACGATCCCGCCGATCGTCTGGCCAGCGACGATCGCGACGGTGAACATCGCGACGCCGAGGAGCCCCGCCGACAGGCCCTGGGTCGTGACGAACCACGCACCGCTCAACCCGCCGAGCACCATCCACCAGGCGAGCCGGCTTGCGCCGAGCGCGGCGATCACCCGCCGGAGGCCGACCCGACCCGGACGCCACACGCAGAGGGCGACGGCGAGGATCACGAGCCCCGACCCGAACGAGATCGCGGCGGCCGTGAACGCGTCGTCGAGGTCGGCCGCGAGCGCGCCGTTGACCCGCGACTGCAGGGCCGTGCACGCCCCGAACACGATCGCCAGCGCGATGGCGATCCAGCGCGGCATGCGGGTGCGTTCGGCGTGCTGGTGGTGCTCGTGCACGTCGGCGGGATGCTCGGTCAAGAGCCGACTGCGGGACTTGAACCCGCAACCCCCGTATTACAAGTACGGTGCGCTACCAATTGCGCCAAGCCGGCATGGCCCGACCGGTGCGGGCCCCGACAATCCTACTCGGAGCCCGGCCGCCGGTGCGCGGAGACGACGAAGGCCCGGCGACGCGCGCCGGGCCTTCGTGCGATCGCGATGGGTCAGCCCGCGGGCGTGGGCGTCGGGGTGGGCGACGGGGTCGAGTTCGACTCCGAGAACGCCTCGCCGGTGGCCTGCAGCACGAACGACTGGAACTCGGCCGGGTCGGTGAGCGAACCCTGGTACTGCTTGCCGTTCACGAGCACCGTCGGGGTGCCCTTGATCGACTCGAGCTCCGAGTTCGGCACGGGCTGGGTGAGCGCGCGGGTCGTCGCCTCCTGCACCCACGACTTGAACTGGGTCTCGTCGATGCACTTCTCGATCGTCGACGTCGACTTGGCACCCGACTGCGACACGAACTCCTTCAGCTGGTCGTTCGTGAGGCCGTCGCTGCCCTCCTCGGGCTGGTTCTCGAAGAGCAGCGCGTTGAAGTCGAGGAACGCCTCGGGCGAGGTGTCGGCGACGCACGCCGCCGCGTTCGCGGCGCGCAGCGAGTACTGGGTGCCGTTCGATCGGTTCGTGAGGATCGCGAGCGGGTGCACCTCGAGCGTCGCCGCCCCCTGCTCGACCATCGTGCTGATCGCTTCGCCGTTCGTCGTCTCGAACTGGCCGCAGAAGGGGCACAGGTAGTCGACGTAGACGACGATGTTCGCGACCGTGCCGCTGTCGTCCTGCTCGGTCGGCTTGGGCGTCGCACCGGCTGCGAGCGCCGGGGTGTCGACGGGCGTGATCGTGCCGTCGGCCCCCGTGAGCACGATGCCGTCGCTCGCCATGTTGGCGGGGCCGGGGCCGGCCGGCTTCACGCTGTTGAAGATGAGCGTGCCGACGAGCGCCGCGATCGCGATGACCGCCACGATGATTCCGCCCTGGATCAGCACCTTGTTGCGGCGGTCGCGCTTCTTCTGCGCCTCGCGGAGCTCGCGCGCCTTCTCGCGCGCGGCCTCCCGCTGCTGGTTACGGGTGGGGCGTGGCTGGTTGGATCCGCCGTTGCTCATCGATGGTCACTCCGGTCGCTGTGTGGGCACGCCGAAACAGGGGGGCGCACGTGAACACGATAGTAGGAACGGCATCTGGGAATCACCCGAACCCCGGCTGGACATCGCGACGACGGTCTGGCGGTCCGCCCCGAGAGGTCCGTGCGAGGCATCCCCGCGAATTCCTCCGTGGTCGGGAGCCTCTGCCGCGCGTGCGATACTGAGGAGGCGTCACCGTCGACGCGCTTCCATTCACAACGGATCGTCCGGCACGTACCTGCCGGTGAAGGAGAGAAATCAACATGGCGTCAGTCACGTTCGACAAGGCCACCCGCCTCTACCCGGGCGGCACCCGCCCCGCGGTCGACCAGCTCGACCTCGAGATCGCCGACGGCGAGTTCCTCGTGCTCGTCGGCCCGTCCGGCTGCGGCAAGTCCACGTCGCTCCGCATGCTCGCCGGCCTCGAAGAGGTCAACGACGGCAACATCTTCATCGGCGACCGCAACGTCACCGACGTCCCCCCGAAAGACCGCGACATCGCGATGGTCTTCCAGAACTACGCGCTCTACCCGCACATGACGGTCGCCGAGAACATGGGCTTCGCGCTCAAGATCGCGGGCGTCGGCAAGGACGAGCGCGCTGCGCGGGTCCTCGAGGCCGCGAAGCTGCTCGACCTCGAGCCCTACCTCAGCCGCAAGCCGAAGGCCCTCTCTGGCGGCCAGCGCCAGCGCGTCGCGATGGGCCGCGCGATCGTTCGCCAGCCCCAGGTCTTCCTCATGGACGAGCCGCTCTCGAACCTCGACGCCAAGCTCCGCGTGCAGACCCGCACCCAGATCGCGTCGCTCCAGCGCCGGCTCGGCGTCACGACCGTCTACGTCACGCACGACCAGACCGAGGCGCTCACGATGGGCGACCGCATCGCGGTCCTGAAGGACGGCCTGCTCCAGCAGGTCGGCACCCCGCGCGACCTGTACGAGAAGCCGAACAACGTGTTCGTCGCCGGCTTCATCGGCTCGCCCGCCATGAACCTGTTCCACGCCGACCTCGTCGACTCCGGCGTCAAGTTCGGCACGGCTGTCGTTCCCGTCGACCGCGACGTGCTCGCCGAGGCCAACGGGGCTGTCGCCACGATCGGCGTGCGCCCCGAGGACATCGTCGTGTCGGCGACCCCGGGCGAGGGCCTCGAGGTCGACGTCGACCTCGTCGAGGAGCTCGGCGCCGACGGCTACCTCTACGGGCACTCGACCGTCGAGGGCAAGCGCACCGACATCGTCGCGCGCGTCGACGGCCGCCTGCACCCGAACGCCGGCGACAAGGTCTACCTCACCGCGACGCCGAACCACGTGCACCTCTTCGACGCCGAGTCGGGCGACCGCCTCGGCAACAAGGCCGTCGTCAGCTGACGCGCCTCACGACGATCGATGCCGGTCGGGCCCTCGGCCCGGCCGGCATCGTCGTCTCCGGCGGCGCCCCGCGCGAGGCATCCCGTTTCTGCAACCGCCGCAGGGCTGCAAGGATCGACATATGAGCGGTTCCCTCTCGATCACCTCGGCCATGACCGACCCGGCGCTCCTCGATCTGCCGTGGGACCTCCCGCTCGAGTCATGGCCGTCCGACGCGATCGCCGCGCTGCCGAAGGGCATCTCGCGGCACCTCGTGCGCTTCGCCCACCTCGGCGGCCACGTCGTCGCGATCAAGGAGACGACCGCCGAGATGGCGCGGGGCGAGTACGAGATGCTGCGCACCCTGCAGCGGCTCGAGATCCCCTGCGTCGAACCGGTCGCGGTCATCACGAACCGCACCGACGACGAGGCCGAGGAGCTCAAGCCCGTGCTCGTGACGCGGCACCTGCGGTTCTCGCTGCCGTACCGGGCCCTGTTCTCGCAGACGCTGCGACCCGACACCGCGACCCGGCTCGTCGACGCCCTGGCGGTGCTGCTCGTGCGGCTCCACATCGTCGGCTTCTTCTGGGGCGACGTGTCGCTCTCGAACACGCTCTTCCGCCGTGACGCCGGCGCGTTCGCCGCCTACCTCGTCGACGCCGAGACCGGCAAGCTCTTCGAGGGCGGCCTCTCGAACGGCCAGCGCGAGAACGACCTCGAGATCGCGCGCGTGAACATCGCCGGCGAGCTGCTCGACCTCGAGGCCGGCGGCAAGGTCGCCGACGAGCTCGACCCGGTGCGCATCTCGAACGGCATCGTCGACGCCTACCGCAAGCTCTGGGGCGAGCTCACCGGGCCTGAATCGTTCCCCGGCGCCGAGCGCTGGCGCATCACCGAACGCGTCAACCGCCTCAACGAGCTCGGCTTCGACGTCGAAGAGCTGGCGATCAAGACGGATGCCTCGGGCACGACGGTCCGCATCCAGCCGAAGGTCGTCGACGCGGGCCACCACCAGCGGCGCCTGCTGCGCCTCACCGGCCTCGACGCGGGCGAGAACCAGGCCCGGCGGCTGCTCAACGACCTCGACTCGTACCGCGCGGCGTACGGCAAGGCCGACCTCGACGAGGAGATGGTCGCGCACGAGTGGCTCATGCGGGTGTTCGAGCCGGTGGTCCGCGCCATCCCGCTCGAGCTGCGCCGCAAGCTGGAGCCGGCCGAGGTGTTCCACCAGCTGCTCGAGCACCGCTGGTTCATGGCGCAGCGCGCCGGACACGACATTCCCCTCGCCGAGGCCGTGACCTCGTACGTCAACGAGGTGCTGCGGCACCGCCGCGACGAGGCGACCGTGATCGACCCGCCGACCGGATCGATCACGGCGGCGATGGACGTCGTGCCGACCGAGACGGCTGCGATCAGCGCGATCGACCCCGACGACGAGGACGACTGGCGGCTGAAGGTCTGACGCACGGGCGTCGCGCCCGCGGGTCGGCGCCCGCGGGTCGGCGCCCGCGGGTCGGCGCCCGCGGGTCGGTCGCGCGGCGGCGCGCTCGTTACTCGGCGGCGCGCAGCTTCGCGATCTCGTAGAGCGTGACCGATGCGGCGATGCCCGCGTTCAGCGACTCGGTCGAGGCGCTGATCGGGATCGACACGATCGCGTCGCACGTCTCGGCGACGAGGCGCGAGAGCCCCTTGCCCTCGCTGCCGACCACGATGACGATCGGGCGATCGGCCCAGCTGAGGCCCGGCAGCGACACGTCGCCGTCGCCGTCGAGGCCCAGCACGAAGACACCGCGCTCCTTGAGGCTCTTGAGCGTCTGCGTGAGGTTCGCGGCCATCGCGACGGGCACGCGAGCCGCGGCGCCCGCGGAGGTCTTCCACGCCGCCGAGTTCACGCCGACCGAACGGCGCTGCGGCACGATGACGCCCTGGCCGCCGAACGCGCCCGTCGACCGCAGGATCGCGCCGAGGTTGCGCGGGTCGGTGACGCCGTCCAGGGCGACCAGCAGCGGCGTCTCGTCGCGGGCGATGACCTCGTCGAGCAGTTCGATCGGGTGGGCGTACTCGTAGGGCGGCACCTTGAGCGCGAGGCCCTGGTGCACGCCGCCGTCGCCGGCGAGCCGGTCGAGCTCGGGCCGCATGACCTCGAGGATCGGGATGCCGCGGTTCGTGGCGAGCTTGACGGCCTCTTTCACCCGGTCGTCCATCTCGACGCGGGCGGCGATGTACAGCGTCGTCGCGGGAATGCGGGTGCGCAGCGCCTCGACGACCGAGTTGCGGCCCGTCACGATCTCCGACTCGTCGCCGGACTTGGCGCGGCGCGATGCGCCCGAGGCGCCGCGGGGCGCGCTCGCGCCCCGGCCCTGACCTGCGACCTTGCCGGCCGGCTTGCCCTTGCCGCCGGCCGCGGCGTAGCGCTCCTGCGCCGCCTTGCGCTTGCCGGCGGGGTGCCAGGCGCGATCCTCCGCCTTCGGGGTCGGGCCCTTGCCCTCGAGCGCCTTGCGCCCGTGCCCGCCGGTGCCGACCTGCTTGCCCGCCGCGCCCTTGCCGCCCTTGCGTACGGCTCCGGCGCGCGACTTGCCGCTGCTGCCCTTCATGATCCCAAGCTCCAATGCGTGCCGGTCTGACTGTCTTCGATGGTGATGCCCGCCTCGGCGAGCTCGGTGCGGATGCGGTCGGCGGTCGCCCAGTCCTTCGCGTCGCGCGCTGCGCGGCGGTCGTCGATGAGGCGTTCGACGAGCGAACCGAGGGCGGATGCCGCGGGGCCGGCGTCGGCCGTGGCCCAGTGCGGGTCGCGGGGATCGATGCCGAGCACCTCGACCATGGCGCCCACCTGCCCGTGGGCGACGGCGGCGTCGTGCAGTTCTTCGTCGTCGAGCGCCTGGTTGCCGGCGCGCACCGTGTCGTGCAGCACGGCGAGCGCCTGCGGAACGCCCAGGTCGTCGTCCATCGCCGCGGCGAACGCTTCGGGGACCTCGGGCGCGCCGACGCCGACGAACCGGGTGCCGGCGAGTCGGCGTTCGACGCGCTGCAGGAACGTGCGGATGCGATCGACGGCGGCCTCGGCCTCGGTGAGCGAGCCCGGCGAGTAGTCGAGCGTCGAACGGTAGTGGGCCTGCCCCAGCAGGTACCGCACGGCGAGCGGAGAGGCGAGGCTCAGGAGCTCGGCCGCGTAGACCGAGTTGCCGAGCGACTTCGACATCTTCTGCCCGCCGATGTTCACGAGGCCGTTGTGCACCCAGTAGCGCGCGAACGCCTGGCCAGCCGCGGTCGACTGGGCGAGCTCGTTCTCGTGGTGCGGGAAGCGCAGGTCGAGGCCGCCCCCGTGCACGTCGAACTCGTCGCCGAGGTAGCGCGCAGCCATCGCCGAGCACTCGATGTGCCAGCCGGGCCGGCCCACGCCCCAGGGCGAGCGCCAGCCCGCGGACTCGGGCTCGCCGGGCTTGCGTCCCTTCCACAGGGCGAAGTCGCGGGGGTCGCGCTTGCCGCGCGGGTCGGCGTCGGCCGCGGCCTCCATCTTGTCGCGCGACTGACGCGTGAGCTCGCCGTAGGCGGGCCAGCTCGAGGTGTCGAAGTACACATCGCCCGAGTCGTCGGCGGCCGGATAGGCGTGCCCCGATTCGATGAGGCGGGCGATGAGCTCCTGCATCTGCTGCACGCTCGCCGTCGCCCGCGGCTCGTACGTCGGCGGCAGGATGCCGAGCTGCGCGTAGCCCGACGTGAACTCGAGCTCGATGCGGTAGGCGAGGGCCCACCACTCCTCGCCCGAGCCCTGCAGCTCGCGGTGCGCGGCGTCGAGGATCTTGTCGTCGATGTCGGTGACGTTGCGCACGAAGACGACCTCGTTGCCGCGATAGGCGAACCAGCGCCGCATGATGTCGTAGACGAGCGCACTGCGGAGGTGCCCGATGTGCGGGCTCGACTGCACCGTCGGACCGCAGACGTACATGCCGACGCGCCCCTCGCGGAGGGGCACGAAGTCGCGCAGCGCCTGGGCCTTCGAGTCGTAGAGTCGCACGGTCACCCGCCAAGCCTACCGGCGGGGGGCCCGAACGTCGTGCGGCTCAGGCGGGCACGATGAGCGCGGTCGCGATCGCCGCGACCCCCTCGCCGCGCCCGGTGAAGCCGAGCGCGTCGCTCGTCGTCGCGGCGACGCTCACCGGGGCGCCGAGCACGCGGGAGAGCAGCGCCTCGGCCTCGGCGCGACGCGGCGCGAGCTTCGGCCGGTTGCCCACGACCTGCACCGTGACGTTGCCGATGACGAACCCGGATGCCTCGACGAGGCGCCGCGTCTCGGCGAGGAAGACCTCGCCGTGGGCGCCGGCGAAGCGCGCGTCGGCCGTGCCGAAGATCTTGCCGACGTCGCCGAGGCCCGCGGCCGCGAGCAGCGCGTCGCAGATCGCGTGGGCCGCGGCGTCACCGTCGGAATGGCCCGAGAGCCCGCGCTCCCCCGGCCACTCGAGCCCGGCGAGCCACAGCGGCGTGTCGTCCTGCCCGAACGCGTGCACGTCGGTGCCGGTGCCGATGCGCGGCACCGCGGCGCTCCTGCCCCGGGCGGCCGCCGCGGCGGCGCCGGCCGGGTGCGGCTCGGCGAGCAGCTGCTCGGCGCGGCGCAGGTCTGCGGGCACCGTGATCTTGAAGGCGCGCACGTCGCCCGGCACGGTGTCGACGACGAGCCCGGTCGCTGCGACGAGCGCCGCATCGTCGGTGTGTTCGGCGTCGGCCGTACGGTAGGCGTGGTCGAGCGCCCCGCGCGGGAACCCCTGCGGGGTCTGCACCGCCCGGAGCTCGGACCGGTCGATCGTCTCGACCACCGACCCGTCGGCGACGCGCTTGATGGTGTCGACGACTTCGAGTGCCGGCACGATTCCGTGACCCCGGGCGCGCACCGCGGCGGCGACCTCGTCGAAGACCGGTGCGGGCGTGAGCGGCCGGGCGGCATCGTGCACGAGCACCGTGTCGACGCCAGCGGCGACGACCGCGAGGCCCCGGGCCACGGAGTCCTGCCGGCTCGCACCGCCCGCGACGACCTCGAGCGGAGCGCCGGCGGCCGCGACGACCGGGGCGAGCCCGCCCCGCACCTCGTCGACCCGGTCGGCGGGGGCGACGACGACGATCGCCGGCGTCTCGCGCATGGCGAGCACGCCGGCGATCGCGGTCGAGAGCACCGTGCCGTCGCCGAGCGGCACGAACGCCTTCGGCTCGGGACGGCCCAACCTCGTGCCGCTTCCTGCGGCGACGATGATGACGGCGGTGCGCGGGGTGCTCATGGGATGAGCGTAGCCGCGACCCCGGTGGCCTCGATACGGCGCTGCGCGCCTACTCGACCGACCGTGACGTCAGGAGGCGAGGACCTCGTCGAGGACGGTCGACGCCGCCTCTTCGTCGGTCTTCTCGGCGAGCGCGAGCTCGGAGATCAGGATCTGGCGGGCCTTCGCGAGCATGCGCTTCTCACCGGCCGAGAGGCCGCGGTCCTGATCGCGGCGCCACAGGTCGCGCACGACCTCGGACACCTTGATCACGTCGCCCGAGGCGAGCTTCTCGAGGTTCGCCTTGTAGCGGCGCGACCAGTTGGTCGGCTCCTCGGTGAACGGCGCGCGAAGCACCTCGAAGACCTTGTCGAGGCCCTCTTTGCCGATGACGTCGCGCACGCCGACGAGGTCGACGTTCTCGGCCGGAACCTCGATGACGAGGTCGCCCTGCGTGACGTTCAGCTTGAGGTAGAGCTTCTCTTCACCCTTGATGATCCGTTTCTTCACCTCGGTGATCGTTGCGGCTCCGTGGTGGGGGTAAACGACGGTTTCGCCAACCTCAAAAAGCATGAATAAAAGTCCTTTCGGCAACTTTCAGGATATCACATTCGTGATCGTGCTAAGGTTCGCCTCCCCTTCCACGCCCGCCTCCTGCCGTGCGATATGCTCGGAGTCGATCGCGCGCGCCACCTGGGTGCGCGTGCGCACGCTCGCACTTGGAGGTTCTGTGAAGGCGCGTCTCGCGGCATCAGCTGCTCTGGCCCTCGGCATCGCGATCGGCGCGAGCGGCTGCTCGATGCTGACCTATCAGGCGACGACCGAGCCGTACGACGCGAGCGACGGCGTCGGGGTCAACGTCGGCGACCTCCACCTCCGCAACGTGCTCGTCGTGAGCGACGACGGCGTCGACGGCACCCTCGTGCTGACGATCGTGAACGACGGCGCCGACGACGTCGAACTCGGTGTCCAGGTCGCCGACGGCGAGACGCAGACCATCCCGGTCGACGCGGGCGCCACGGTCGCCTTCGGCGTCGCCGACGAGGACGAGCTCGACGTCGTCCCGCCGCTGGTCCTCGAGGGCATCGACACGAAGCCCGGCGCGCTGCTGCCGATCTACTTCCAGTACGGCTCGGCCGAGGGCATCGAGAAGGAGGTCCCCGTGCTCGACGGCCGCCTGCCCGAGTACGCAGGCCTGCTTCCGGCCGAGGTCGCCGTCGAGGACGTCGCGACCGAGGCGCCGACCGCGGGCTGACCCCACCGACGACGACGAAGGGCGGATGCTTCGGCATCCGCCTTTCGTGCACCCGGGCGAGCCGCCCGGAGCGGGTCAGCCGGGGAAGGTGCTCGCGACGCCGCCGAGGAATCCGACGAGGAACATCACCGTCGCGGTGACCGCCGCGATGACGCAGATGCCGATGCCCACGAACGCGGGCCACTTCGGGCGCGGACGGAAGATCGCGATCACCGACACCGCGAGTGCGGCGATCAGCAGCACTCCCCCGACGAACTCGAACAGGATGCTCGGGCTGGCCACGCCGACCAGGGCGAGCACCCCGAGGCCGATGCCGAGGTACCCGAGCACGTTGTGGCGCCGGGGCCGCTCTCCTGCGCTCGGTTCGGGCGTGGTCGTGCGTTCGGTTCCGTCGGCAGGGGCGTTGGCGGTCATCACCCGATCGTCGCAAACGCCGCTCGCCCGGTGCAAGGGCGCGACGCCCGCGGCACACGGGCCATGCGGGTCGGCCTAGCCCTCGAAGCGGTAGCCGAGCCCCCGCACCGTCACCAGCTGGACGGGCTCGGAGGGCTGCACCTCGATCTTCGAGCGGATTCGCTTGATGTGCACGTCGAGCGTCTTGGTGTCGCCGAAGTAGTCGGACCCCCACACGCGGTCGATGAGCTGGCCCCGCGTGAGCACCCGCCCGGGATTGCGCATCAGCAGCTCGAGCAGCTCGAACTCCTTCAGGGGCATCGGCACCTGGACGCCGTCGACCTCGACCGTGTGCCGGTCGACGTCCATGCGCACGCGCCCGCCCTCGAGCACCGACTCGTCGAAGTCCTCGATCTCGGTGCGTCGGCGGAGCACGGCACGGATGCGGGCGAGCAGCTCGCGCGTCTTGTACGGCTTCGTGACGTAGTCGTCGGCGCCGAGCTCGAGCCCCACGACGATGTCGATCTCGGAGTCCTTCGCGGTCAGCATGATGATCGGCACCGACGAGCGGTTGCGCAGCTCCCGGCACACCTCCGTGCCCGGCAGGCCCGGCAGCATGAGGTCGAGCAGCACCAGGTCGGCGCCTTCGCGGTCGAACGCCGCGATCGCCGAAGGACCGTCGGCGGCGACCTCGATCTCGTAGCCCTCGCGCTCGAGCAGGAAGCTCAGCGGGTCTGAGAGGGCGATCTCGTCTTCGACGAGCAGGATGCGGGTCACTGGTGTTCTCCTCGGTCGGATGCTGCGGCCTTCGCAGCGTGTCGGCGCGCGCCGGCGCCACTCGCCGGAGGCTCCGCGGATCGCGCAGCATCGGCGCCGGCCGGTTCGTCGACCGGCGGCAGCTCGGCGAGCGGAAGCCGGATCATGAAGGTCGACCCGCGCCCCGGCTGCGACCAGACGCGCACGTCGCCGCCGTGGTTCTGCACGGTGTGCTTGACGATGCTGAGGCCGAGGCCCGAACCGCCCGTGTTGCGGGAGCGGGCCTGGTCGACCCGGTAGAACCGCTCGAAGACGCGCTCGAGCTCGTCGCCGTCGATGCCGATGCCCTGGTCGGTGACGGCGATCTCGACGGAGCCGTCGACGATCTTCGTGCCGACCCCCACCCTTCCGCCCTCGTTCGAATACGCGATCGCGTTCGCGACGAGGTTGTGCACGGCGACGACCATGAGGGCCCGATCTCCGTAGACCTTCGCCCCGGTCGCGGCCTTGACCGCCATCTCGACGCGCTTGCCGCCCGCGACGACCCGGTTCTGGTCGACCGCCGACGCCACGACCTCGTCGACGTCGACGAGGGAGTCGGGGCGCAGCGCGTCGCGCGCCTGAAGCCGGGACAGCTCGATGACCTCGCTCGTGATGTGCGCGAGCCGCGTCGCCTCGACCGACAGGCGGCCCGCGAAGCGGCGCACCTGGTCGGGCTCGTCGGCGGCCTGGTCGAGCGCCTCCGCGAGCAGGCTCACCGAGGCGATCGGCGTCTTCAGCTCGTGGCTGATGTTGGCGACGAAGTCGCGCCGCACCTCATCGAGCCGGTGCGCCTCGGTGCGGTCCTCGGCGAGGAGCAGCACGAACCGGGCGCCGAGCCGGGCGACCCGCACCCGGAGGCGCATCGTCGCTTCGCCCTGTGCGGACCTGGCGACCGCGAGCTCCTCGGCGATCGGCTCGCCCGAGCGGCGGACCGCGGCCACGAGCTCGATGAGTTCGGGATGCACGAGCGCCCGCTGGCGCACGAGCCCCATCGCGAGCGCCCCGGGCGAGGCGCGCAGCACGTTGTTCGATGGGTCGAGCACGATCCCGGCGGACTCCAGCACCTCGAGCACCTGGTCGACCCCGTCGGGGATCGTCGGTGCCACGACCTTCGCGGCGCTCGAGCCACGGCGCTCGGCCATGTGCAGCACGACCATGAAGGCGGCCCCGAGGAACAGGCCGAAGGCGAGCGCGGTGAGCACTGCCCAGGTGGAATCCATGGCACCAGACTAACGACGCCGCAACGGCCCGATTCGCCGTCTCGCCCGCCGTGGAGCGGTACGTTGGTGAGTGTTCAGCCAACCGGCACCTGTTGTTCACCTGCGCCGGAGAAGATGGCGCGGAGCCGGAATCGACCCGGCCGGTTCGTGCTGTGCGCGCGGCCGATGAGAGACAGAGGTATCCCGAACATGCGTGAGGTGTTCCAGCAGGAGCTGGCCGAGGTGCAGGAACGACTCGTCGAGATCGCCGACCTCGTCGCCGTTTCGATCGACAAGGCGACCCGGGCGTTCAACGAGTCGGACGTCAGCCTGGCCGAGGAGGTGATCGCCGACGACGACAAGATCGACCAGGCGGCCGTCGAGCTCGACGAGCTCGCGATCACGATCCTGGCCCGCCAGCAGCCCGTGGCGCGCGACCTGCGCATCGTCGTGAGCGCACTGCGCATCAGCGCCTCGCTCGAGCGCATGGGCGACATGTCGACCCACATCTCGCAGCTCGCCCGCTACCGGTTCCCCGACAAGGTCGTGCCGAAGTCGCTGCGCCCGACCTTCGCCGAGATGGGCCGCCTCGATGTCGAGATCGCCCGCCGGCTCGTCGAGCTGCTGCGCACCGAAGACGTGCACCTCGCCGAGGAGATCCGCAACGAGGACGACAAGGTCGACGCCCTGCACCTCTCGGTGTTCGACAAGGTGCTCGGCGAGAAGTGGAAGGGCGAGACGGTCGACACGGTCGACGCGACCCTCGCGAGCCGCTACCACGAGCGCTTCGCCGACCACGCCGTGTCGATCGCGAAGAAGGTGCAGTACCTCGCGACGGGCGACTGGGACCCGGAGAAGTCCGCACTCTGAGTGCGACGCGGACCTGACGAGGGGGATGCCGGGCGGCATCCCCCTCGTCATGTCCCAGCGGCTCGCGCCTACTTCTTGCCCTGCGCGGCGACCGCGGCAGCGCCGGCTGCAGCGGCCTCGGGGTCGAGGTACTCGGCCGGCTTCGTCGGGCGGAACTCGTCGTCGAGCTCGTACACGAGCGGGATTCCGGTGGGGATGTTGAGCTCGGCGATGTCGTCGTCGCTGATGCCGTCGAGGTGCTTCACGAGGGCGCGGAGCGAGTTGCCGTGCGCGGTGACGAGCACGGTCCTTCCCGCGGCCAGGTCGGGGACGATGCCCACCTCCCAGTACGGCAGCATGCGCGCGATCACGTCTTTCAGGCACTCGGTGCGGGGCAGCTCGTCGTCGCTCAGCGCCGCGTAACGCGGGTCGCCGACCTGCGACCACTGGGCGTCGTCGGCGAGCGCGGGCGGCGGCACGTCGAACGAGCGGCGCCAGAGCTGGAACTGCTCGGGGCCGTACTTCTCGAGCGTCTCGGCCTTGTCGAGCCCCTGCAGCGCGCCGTAGTGGCGCTCGTTGAGGCGCCACGTGCGGCGGACGTCGATCCACGCGCGGTCGGCGACGTCGAGCGCGATGTTCGCGGTCTGGATCGCGCGCGTGAGCACCGACGTGTGCAGCACGTCGGGCAGCACGCCGTGCTCCGCGAGGAGTTCGCCGGCGCGCGCGGCCTCGGTGCGGCCGAGCTCGGAGAGTCGCACGTCGACCCAACCGGTGAACAGGTTCTTCTGGTTCCATTCGCTGTTGCCGTGGCGGAGCAGCACGAGGGTGTGAGGCATGCGAACAGCCTACCGGCGAGGCATCCGGCGCCCCGTCGCGTGAAGCGCGATGACCGGATGCCTCGCCGAGTGCCTGACAGACTGGAGGCATGCCCGACGCCTCGCCCCACCCCCGGCGCCTGCGGCCCGGGCAGCGCGTCGGCACCGTGACCCGCGGCACCACGAACGCGAACCGGCTGCGCCGCGTCGACCGGTGGATCGCGGCGCACCCCGCCCTCGTGCACGCGACCGACCCGTTCGTCGTCGACCTCGGCTACGGGGCGAGCGGCGTGACGACGCTCGAGCTCGCCTCGCGCCTCGTGCACGTGCGACCCGACGTGCGCGTGCTCGGCCTCGAGATCGAGCCCGAGCGGGTGCGCGTCGCCCGCGAGCAGCTCGAGCGGGTGCGCGCAGGCGACGCCCACTTCGACCCGGGTCTCGACGTCGGCTTCGCGGTCGGCGGGTTCGAGGTGCCGACGCCGGGCGATCGCCGACCCGTCGTGATCCGTGCGTTCAACGTCCTGCGGCAGTACGACGAGTCCGACGTCGCGGGCGCCTGGGCGCACATGACCGCGCGCCTCGCTCCCGGCGGACTCGTGGTGGAGGGCACGTGCGACGAGCTCGGCCGCGTAGCGAGCTGGATCGGGCTCGGCGGCGACGGGCCGCGCACCTTCACGATCAGCCTCCGCCGCTCGGGGCTCGAGAACCCCTCGGTCGTGGCCGAGCGGCTGCCGAAGGCGCTCATCCATCGGAACGTCCCCGGCGAGCCGGTGCACGAGCTCCTCGCGGCACTCGACGCCGCGTGGCGGATGCATGCCCCCCTCGCGGTCTACGGGCCCTCCCAACGTTGGATCGCGATGGTCGCCACCCTGCGGCACGAGGGATGGCCCGTGATCGGCGGTCCGCGCCGGAGCCGGCTGGGCGAGCTCACCCTGCCGTGGGCAGCGGTCGCACCGCGCTGAGTTCGGGCCCGAAACGCCCGTTCAGGGGCCCTTTCAGAGTGCCTTCCGAGGCGCAAGTTCTGCGCGTGTTCGATCATTACAGACCGCCGTGTTCGAGTAAGAAGACGATACGCAACCAACTTTTGCTTGACGCACGACATAAGTCGCCCTAGGTTCAGGACCGGGCTCGCACTCGATCCGCCATATCGCGTGTCCAGCATCTGAAACCAACGGAGGTCTCATGCTGACGAAGTTGCACCACGTCCTCTCCCGGCTCCTCGCCGGAACCGTCGCCGTGATCCTCGCCGCAGGCGCGATCACGGCGATCGCCGCACCCGCACAGGCCCACGACGGCGCCCACGTGCTGATCTTCACCAAGACGACGCAGTTCCGGCACACGGACGCGATCGACAAGGGCACGCCGCTCATCACGGCTGCGCTCGAGGCCGAGGGGATGGAGGTGACGCACACCGAGGACTCCACGATCTTCAACGACACCGATCTCGCCGGCTTCGACGCGCTCATCATGTTCCAGGCGTCCGGCGACCCGTGGAACGCCGACCAGAAGGCGGCCCTCGAGCGCTACCAGGAGGCGGGCGGCGGCATCGTCGCCATCCACAACGCGACCGACATGCGCGGCAACTACGCCTGGTGGGACCAGCTCGTCGGTTCGCTCATGCCGGGCCACGCGGCCACCGGCACCGACCCCGGCCAGCCGGGCACGGTGCGGATCGAGGACCATGCGCACCCGTCGACGGCCCACTTCGACGACGCGCGATGGGAACGCTCCGACGAGTGGTACAACTTCTCGAACAACGTGCGCGGCACCGCGCACGTGCTCGCCTCGATGGACGAGTCGACCTACGACGCCGGCGGCAACGCGATGGGCTACGACCACCCGATCTCGTGGTGCAAGCCCTACGACGGCGGACGCGCCTGGGCGACCGCGATGGGGCACTTCGGCTCGCACTACCTCGAGCCCGACTTCATGGCCCACATCGTCGGCGGCGTGAAGTACGCCGCCGGCATCGAGCCAGGTGACTGCGGCGGCACCGTCTGGAACGACTTCGAGAAGGTCGCCCTCGACGAGAACACCTCGGCACCGTTCGCCATGGACATCGCCGACGACGGCCGCGTCTTCTACACGGAGCTCGTACGCGGCCAGGTACGGGTCTGGGACCCGGCGACGAACAACGTCACGACCGCCCTCGAACTCGACGTGTACTCGGGCGGCGAGGACGGCCTGCTCGGCATCGCCCTGGACCCCGACTTCACCGACAACGGTCGTGTCTACCTCTACCGATCGCCCGACACCGCCGACAACGCGGACCCGTCGAACTTCTTCAGCCGTGTCTCCCGGTTCACGATGGAGAACGGCGTCATCGACCCGGCCAGCGAGGAGCTCATCATCGAGGTCCCGGCCCGGCGCCTGCCCGACGAGCCCGGCCACACGGGCGGCGGGCTCGACTTCGACGCCGACGGCAACCTCTACCTCAGCGTCGGCGACGACGTGAACCCGCACTCCGAGCCCTCCGGCGGCTACGCGCCGCTGTCGACGCGCGACGGCACGTTCCACGACGCGCGGGCGACGTCGGCGAACACCAATGACCTGCGCGGCAAGCTGCTGCGCATCACGCCGAAGGCCGACGGCCCCGGCTACACGGTGCCCGAGGGCAACCTGTTCCCCGAGGCCGACGACCCGGGCGACAAGACCCGTCCCGAGATCTACGCGATGGGGTTCCGCAACCCGTTCCGCTTCTCGGTCGACCAGGCGACCGGCTGGATCAGCCTCGCCGACTACTCCCCCGACAACGGCACCGATGCGCCCGAAACCCGCGGCCCCGCCGGCATCGCCGAATGGAACCTCATCAAGAGCCCCGGCAACTACGGCTGGCCCCTCTGCATGGGCGACAACGAACCGTTCCGCGACGTCGACTACACGACGAGCCCGGTGACCGTCGGCGACTTCTTCGACTGCGACGCCCCGGTCAACGACTCGCCGCGCAACACCGGCCTGACCGAGCTGCCCGCGGCCCGCGCCGCCGACATGTGGTACGGCTACAAGCGCTCGTCGGTGCCCGAGATGATCCCCCAGGGCGGCGGCCTCGCCCCCATGGGCGGTCCGGTCTACGACTACGACCCCGACCTCGCGTCCGACACGAAGTTTCCCGCGTCGTACGACGGCAAGCCGTTCTTCTACGAGTGGGCGCGCAACAAGATGTACTCGATCCAGCTCAAGGACCCGGCCGCAGAGTCGGGCTCGCAGGTTGAGAAGGTGAACGCCTTCCTGCCGCAGGAGCAGTTCCTCGCGCCGATCGACTCGAAGTTCGGTCCCGACGGTTCGCTCTACGTGCTCGACTGGGGCGGCGGCTTCGGCCGCGACAACCCGAGCTCGGGCCTGCACCGGATCGACTACATCCAGGGTTCACGGTCGCCGATCGCGAAGATCGCGGTCGACCGTGACTCGGGCCCGGCGCCCCTCGAGGTCGCCTTCGACGGAACGGCCTCGACCGATCCCGAGGACGCCGCGCTCGCGTACGAGTGGGACTTCGACGGCGACGGCACGACCGACGCGACCACCGCGACGGCGAGCCATTCGTACGCCGCGACGGGCGTCTTCGACGCACGGTTGACCGTGACCGACCCCGACGGCAAGACCGGCACCACGACCGTGCCCATCACCGTCGGCAACACGAGGCCCGACGTCGGCATCTCGCTGCCGCCGGACGGCGCGTTCTTCGACTTCGGCGACGAGCTCGCGTGGGCGGCCCAGGTGACCGACCCCGAGGACGGCACCGTCGACGGCTCGGAGGTCATCATCCAGCCGGCACTCGGCCACGACGACCACGCCCACCCGCTGACCCCGTTGAGCGGGCTCACGGGGACCACGGAGACGAGCCTCGGCGGCCACGCGCCCGACGAGGACATCTTCTTCGCGATCGACGCGCGCTACACCGACCACGGCGGCGAGGGCGGCGCGAACCCGCTCACGGGTTCGGCGACGACGCTCGTGTTCCCCAAGCTCAAGCAGGCCGAGTTCTTCGACGGCGCCTCACCCGGGGTGACCGTGGCACCGAGCCGCGACACGGAGGGCGGCGAGGCCGACAAGGTCGTCGTCGGGCACGACGGCGACTGGGCGCACTACGAGCCGGTGAGCTTCCACCGCGTCGACGAGCTCGCGCTGCGGGTCTCGGCGAACGCCGAGGGAGGCTCGATCGAGCTGCGAAAGGGCGCGGCCGACGGCGAGCTGCTCGCGACCGCCGACGTGCCCGCGACCGGATCGACGCGGTTCGCCGACGTCGTCGTCGACGTGAGCGCGTTCCCGAGCGACTCGCTCGACCTCTACCTCGTGTTCCGGGGCGGCGAGACGAAGCTCAACTTCATCGAGGCGATCGGCCGCGGCTCCTCGCCGACCGCCGCGCCGGACGTCGCGATCACCGCACCCGCCCCGGGCGTCGAGCTCGAGCCCGGCCAGGACGTGACGATCGAGGCCGCGGCGACCGACCCGCACAACGCCGACGGCGGCGTCACCGCCGTCGAGTTCTTCGTCGACGGCGAATCGATCGGCACCGACGAGTCCGCGCCGTTCACCGCCGCGTGGACGAGACCGGAGGAGGGGCTCTACGAGCTCACCGCGGTCGCGAGCAACGAGGCGGGCAAGTCGCGCACCTCGCGCGTCGTCGTCGCCCAGGTCGGTGAGCTGTTCGGCGACCTCGTGCCGTTCACGAACGCCGACGGCGTGTTCGAACGCCTCGGCGAGGGTCGCTTCCGCATCACCGGCGCCGGAGCCGACACGTGGCAGGGCATCGACGAGTACTCGACGCTGTACGCCCCCGCCGGCGGCGACGAGGACTGGGAGGCGGTCGTGAAGGTCGACGCCCAGCAGAACACGAACGGCTCGGCGAAGGCCGGCGTCATCGTTCGCAACGACCTGACGCAACCGGGCACCTCGCCCGGCTACGCGATGGTCGGCATCCGCCCCTCGGGCGGCGTCGAGTTCCTGGCCGACCCCGACGGCAACGGGCAGCTCAACACCTCGGTCGCGGGCGGCACCACCAGCTACCCCGTCTGGGTGAAGCTCAAGCGCTCGGATGCCTCGTACACGGCGTACTTCTCGAAGAACGGCACGAGCTGGACCCAGGTCGGCGGCGCCGTGACCCTCACGGGTGCGGCGAGCACGCAGGACGTCGGCATGTTCACGGTGTCGCACGCGAGCGGCGCCGGCACGGTCGACTTCGCCGACTTCGCGATCGACACCGACCCGCAGGGGCCCGAGCCCGAACTGCCGCTCGAACCGCTCATGTGCGCGGGTGCGCCGCTCTCCGACGAGTTCGACGGCCCGGCCGTCGCGCCTTCGTGGGCCTTGCGCACGGGCCCGGTTCCGATCACCCAGTCGGGTGGCACGCTGAAGCTGCCGGTGACGACGGGCGACATCAACGAGACGTCGACCGGCCCCGTGAGCTTCGCGGGCAAGCCGCTGCCGACCGGTGCCTGGGAGGCGACGACGAAGCTCTCGCTCGCCCACACCTCGCACTGGCAGTGGGCCGGGCTCGTGGTGCACCAGAGCGACGACGAATACAACAAGCTCGCCTTCGTCCGCCACCAGAACGGAAACCGGTTCATCGAGTTCCAGAGCGAGACGGGCGGATCGCGGACCACCGCAGCGGCGCCCACGCTGCCGGCCGACTTCCCGTCGACGATCCACCTCAAGCTGACGAGCGACGGCACGACCCTCACGGGCGCGTACTCCGCCGACGGCACGACGTGGACCCCGCTCGCCGGAAGCCTGCAGCTCAAGGCGAACGCGAGGATCGGCCTGATGTCCGCGGGCGACCTCGGCAGCACGCCGGCGGTGGCGACGGCCGACTGGTTCCGCTTCGCACCGGAACCGGAGCCCGGTGATCCGGTGACGCCGAACGACGAGTTCGACGGGACCACGCTCGACGGCTGCCGCTGGTCGCAGAGCGTGCGCTACGACTCGAACCACCTGGAGGTCGCCGACGGTCACCTCAGGATCGAGACGCAGCCGGGCGACGTCAACGGCACGAACCCGATCTCGCCGCGCAACTTCGTCCTCACCGAGGCGCCTGAGGGCGACTGGGTGGCGACGACGAAGTTCACGGCGCCGCTGAAGCACCGCTGGCAGCTGGCCGGGCTCATGATGTGGGCCGACGACGACAACTACGTCAAGGCCGACGTCGTGGCGTACAACAACCCGGGTACGGCGCTCGACCTGCGGGCGGAGCTCGCGGGCGAGGCCGACGCGGTGGGCATCGGCAACCGGAACCTCAACATCGCGGACTCCAGCGAGAGCGGGTACTGGTACATCCGGGTGACCAAGACGGGCGACCTGTACACGGCCGAGGTGAGCGACGGCGGCGTCAACTGGACGTCGATCGGCGCCGGCATCACCTTCGACCGGCCGCTGCGGGGCCTCGGCCTCATGGCGATCGGTCCGCAGCAGGAGGAGTCGGTCGTGGTCGGGTTCGACTCGTTCACGCTCGAGGCCGAGTCGGAGGACACGACATCGCCGACGACGACGCTCACGTGGGATCCCGCCGAGCCCGACGGCGAGGCCGGCTGGTACACGGCCGCGCCGAGCTTCTCGCTCGAGGCGAGCGACGCCGGCGGATCGGGGGTCGCCACCACCGAGTACGCGATCGGCGACGGAGCGTGGACGGCCTACACCGAGCCGGTCGCCGTCATCGTCGAGGGCGAGGCGACCGTCGCCTACCGGTCGACCGACACGGCCGGAAACGTCGAGGAGGCGGGGTCGGCGACGGTCCAGGTCGACACGGTGGCGCCGGTCACCACCGCCACGGTCGACGCCGGCGACGGCGACGCCCGCGTCACGCTGACCGCGACCGACGACACCTCCGGCGCGGCGCGCACGGAGTTCCGGGTCGACGACGGCGAATGGGGCGCGTACGCCGACCCGATCGTCGTGACCGGTGCCGGCGACCACACCGTCGCCTACCGCTCGGTCGACGTCGCCGGCAACGCCGAGGAGGAACAGGCGGCCACGCTCACGATCGACGAGCCCGTCCCCGTCGAGATGGGCGTGACGGCGACCGCCGCCAGCCAGTGCCTCGCCGGAACCGCCCAGGTCGCCGTGTACGCGGCGAACACGGGCAACACGCCGGCCGACCTCGTGATCTCGACGCCGTGGGGCGACCACGAGATCGCCGACGTCGCGGCGGGCTCGGCGGTGTACCACCTGTTCGACACGGGCACGGCGCGACTCAAGAAGGGCACGCTTGAGGTGACCGCCCGCCATCAGGACGGCGAGCACGAGGCCGAGGCGCGCGCGGCGTACGCCAAGGCGAACTGCAGGTAGCCCTGTGACGACGGCCCCGGCGCTCCGGCGTCGGGGCCGTCGTCGTGCGCGCGAAGGAGCCGGCGCGCGACGGACGTCGGCACCCGGCAGATCAGCCGGTCGGCGGTGTCAGGGCTTGCGCACGCCGAGGCGGGGCAGGCGCGGCACCTCGACGGCGGCGCCCGCATCGGCGGGCACGATCTCGACCTGGGCGGCCGCCACCTCCACGCCGTGGCGCTCGACGATGAGCGGCAGGTCGGCGGGAACCGCGCGCTTGACGAGCGCGAGCGCGATGGGGCCGAGCTCGTGGTGCATCGCGCTCGAGGTGACGTGGCCCACGACCTTGCGCTCGGGCGCCTCGCCCTCGGCGGGCTCGGGCCGCACCTTCTCGCCGACCACCTCGTCGCCCGGCACCGGCAGCACGGTGTCGCTGCCGTCGAGGTGCAGCAGCACGAGTCGCCGGGGCGGCCGGCCGAGGTTGAGCACCTTCGCGACCGTCTCCTGGCCCTTGTAGCAGCCCTTGCCGAGGTCGACCGCGCTGCGCAGCCAGTCGACCTCGTGCGGAATGGTCTTCTCGTCGACCTCCGTCGCGAGGCGCGGACGCCACGCGGCGATCCGCAGCGCCTCGGCGGCGAGCGCTCCGGCGGCGGCCACGCGGCCCGAACGGACCGATGCGGCCGCGTCGGCCAGCGCTTCGCGTTCGACGATGCGCTCGATCCAGCGCCAGTCGGCGCCCGGGTGCCCGGCTGCGGCGGCGTACTGGTGGCCGCCCGGGCGGGGTTCGGCCCAGGGGTCGACCCAGTCGAGCGCGACGCCGGCGGGCGCGTACGCCGCGACCGCCGCATCGAGCGCGTCGGCCGACATCGCCGCGATCACGGCCAGGTCGGCCGTTCGGTCGGCGACCTCGACCCGGAGCATGAACCGCATGCGGTCGAGCCAGGCGGCGAGCGGAGCCGCTTCGTCGCCCTCGACGATGAGCCACACCGACTCACCGTCGTCGACCGCGTGCACCGCGTGCTCGACACGGCCGGAGGCGTCGAGGAGCAGCGCCTCGATACCTTCACCCGGCCGGAGGCCGGTGAACGACTGGCTCGCCATGGAGTGCATCCAGCTCAGCCGGTCGGGACCGGTGACGACGACGAGACCGCGGTCGGACAGATCGACGATCGCCTCGCCGCGCTCGAGGCGACGCTGCTCGATCATCGGCTCGCCGTAGTGGCCGGCGACGCCGGGCGACGTCTCGAGGGCGACGGCTCCGGGAAGGGCGAGGAACGGCGACGACGACCCGGTCATCAGTCGACCTTCGCGAGGCGGGCCGACGCATGCGTGCGCAGGTCCTGACCGAGCGCCGCGATGTCCCAGGCCCACAGGAGGTGCCCCTCGACGAGGCCGTACAGCCGCGTCGCGGCCGCGTAGTCCTTCGCACCGGCCGAGCGCATGACGGCGTCGGTCGCGAGGTCGATGCGCGGGCCCTTCACCTGGCCGAGGTAGAGCTCGCTCACCCCGCCGGGGTGCACGATCGACACTTCGAGGTCGAACCCGCCCTCGGCGTTGCGCAGCCGCTCGACCGCCTCGGCGTCGCCGTAGCGCGGCTCGCCGACGGCCGGCAGCATCGCTGGGCCCGGGTCGCCCTCGCCCTGTGCACGTGCGAGCCGCCAGTACCCCGTCTCGGTGGCGAGCGGCGTCGGCTCACCGCCCTCGTCGTCGGGGAAGAGCCACGTGTACGAGGTGTAGTTGAGGTGCGGCAGCCCGTCGTGGCTGAAGCTCACCCGCTGGCCGAACTCGTGCGTGACGGACTCGTCGCCGACCTTGTAGTCGATGACGCCCGACCCCTCCCACACGCCGAGGAGCCACGAGAGCGGGACGAGCTCGGCGGGAAGGTCGACGGGCAGCTCGATCATCGCCACGCCTTCACCAGCGCCTAGCGCTGACCCTTGAAGAGCTTGTAGACGACGACGCCGCTGATCCACGCGATCGCGAGGCTCGCGAGGCCGAGCAGGCCGATGAAGAGGAGTTCGAGGGCGAGCAGCTCAGACATGCCTCGAGTCTAGCCCGCGGCGACGGGGGCGACGATCGCCGCCGCGACCGCGACGACCACGAACGCGCCCGCGATCGACGCCGAGACGCGACCGACGAATCCGGCCGGCCGGCGGCTCGCGAGCTGGACCACGAGCGTGCCGAGCACCGAGACGGCGAGCACGACGCCGAGCGCGCCGAACACGCCGAGCCACGAGTCATCCTCGAACCAGTCGTCGACGCCGCCGAACGCCAGCCCGGCGACGATCGCGGAACCGACGACGGCGACCGCCCAGATCAGGACGATTCCCGGCCATCCCGTGCGCGTCTCGGTCTCGTCGGTCATGCCGCTCCGTTCGGTTCGCGGGACGGCGTCGGCCGTCCCGTAGTATTGACCGCACCTTACTACTGGAGGGTGTGGCGTGGCGCAGCTGCTCATTCTGACGCCGGCGGCCGACGACGTTCTCCCGGCGCTCGCACTCCTGACGCATCGGGTGCGGGTCATCCCCGCCTCGCCCGAGCGCCTCGTCAACGCGCCCGACGCCGAGCTCGTGCTGCTCGACGCCCGCACGAACCTCGCCGGCGCCAAGGCGCTCGCGCAGATCCTGCGCACCACCGGGCTCTCGGCGCCGCTCGTGCTCGTCGTCACCGAGGGCGGGCTCACCGCCGTCTCCCCCGACTGGGGCGTCGACGACGTCGTACTCGAGGGGGCCGGCCCGGCCGAGGTCGACGCGCGCATCCGGCTCGCCATCGGTCGGGCGCTGCAGTCGCAGCCCGCGGAGCGGATCCAGACCTCGGGCGTCGTCATCGACGAGGCCAGCTATTCGGCCAAGGTGCACGGCAAGCCGCTCGACCTCACCTACAAGGAGTTCGAGCTGCTGCGCTTCCTCGCGGCGCACCCGTCGCGGGTCTTCACGCGCGAGCAACTGCTGAGCGAGGTGTGGGGCTACGACTACTTCGGCGGCACCCGCACCGTCGACGTGCACGTGCGGCGACTTCGGGCGAAGCTCGGCGACCTCGACAGCCTCATCGGCACCGTGCGCAACGTGGGCTACCGGTTCAACGTGCACGAAGAGGATGACGAGAGCGCGCCCGTCACCGCCCGTTAACCCTGCCCTCATCGGCCGCAACCGCGTGCGTGCCATGATGAGTGGATGAGCCCGGACAGCATCCTCGAGGACGACCGGAAGTCGGATCGCACGGCGAGCGACTTCGACGACGACTTCGAACCGCTCGACATCGAAGGCGCGCCCGAGCTGCCCGCCGAGCGCTACCTCGACCGCGAACTGAGCTGGCTCGCCTTCAACCAGCGCGTGCTCGAACTCGCCGAGGACCCGCTCGTCCCGGTGCTCGAGCGGGCGAACTTCCTCGCGATCTTCGCGTCGAACCTCGACGAGTTCTTCATGGTGCGGGTCGCCGGGCTCAAGCGCCGCATCATGACCGGGCTCGCCGTGCCGACGAACGTCGGCCGCGCCCCGGTCGACGTGCTGAGCGACATCTCGCGCATGGCGCACGAACTGCAGGAGCGCCACGCCGCCGCCTACCAGGAGCTCGTGAAGCCCGCCCTCGCCGACGTGGGCATCCGCATCGTGACCTGGGCCGAGCTCGGCGACGACGAGCGCGCGCACCTGCGCGGCTACTTCTCGTCGCAGATCTTCCCCGTGCTCATGCCGCTCGCGGTCGATCCGGCGCACCCGTTCCCCTACATCTCGGGCCTCTCGCTGAACCTCTCGGTGCGCGTGCGCAACAGCCGCACCGGCCGGCAGGAGTTCGCGCGCGTGAAGGTGCCGCAGATGCTGCCCCGGTTCGTCCGCGTCGAGCCCGGCGAGTCGGTCGAGGACGCGCGCTACATCACACTCGAGGACCTCATCGCGAACCACCTCGGCGACCTCTTCCCCGGCATGGAGATCGTGGAGCACCACGTGTTCCGCGTCACCCGCAACGAGGACGTCGAGATCGAGGAGGACGAGACCGAGAACCTCATCAAGGCGCTCGAGAAGGAGTTGCTGCGACGCCGATTCGGCCCGCCGATCCGCCTCGAGGTCACCGACGACATGGACGAGGTGACGCTGGGCCTGCTCGTGCGCGAGCTCGACGTCACCGAGCAGGAGGTGTACCGGCTGCCCGCGCCGCTCGACCTCGGCGGGCTCTTCGACCTCGCGCGGCTCGACCGCCCCGAGCTGCACTACCCCACGCACGTGCCGACCACGGCCGTGCAGCTGCAGCCGACCGAGTCGAACCTGCGCGCCGACGTGTTCAAGGCCGTCTCCCGCCAGGACGTGCTGCTGCACCACCCGTACGAGTCGTTCGCGACGAGCGTGCAGGCCTTCCTCGAGCAGGCCGCCGCCGACCCCGACGTGCTCGCGATCAAGCAGACCCTGTACCGCACGTCGGGCGACAGCCCGATCGTCGAGGCCCTCATCGACGCCGCGGAGTCTGGGAAGCAGGTGCTCGCCCTCGTCGAGATCAAGGCCCGCTTCGACGAGCAGGCGAACATCACGTGGGCGCGCAAGCTCGAGAAGGCCGGCGTGCACGTCGTCTACGGCCTCGTCGGCCTCAAGACCCACTGCAAGCTCGCGCTCGTGATCCGCCAGGAGAAGGGCGTGCTGCGGCACTACAGCCACATCGGCACGGGCAACTACAACCCGAAGACGAGCCGCATCTACGAGGACCTCGGCCTCCTCACCGCCGACGACCAGGTCGGCAAGGACCTGACGCGCCTCTTCAACGAGCTGAGCGGCTACGCGATCGAGAAGAAGTTCAAGCGGCTCCTCGTCGCGCCGCTCCACCTGCGCAAGGGGCTCCTGAAGCTCATCGCGGGCGAGATCAGGGCGGCCGAGGAGGGCCGGCCCTGCGGCATCCGCATCAAGGTCAACTCGATGGTCGACGAGGCCATCATCGACGCGCTCTACCGGGCCTCGAACGCCGGCGTCCCCGTCGAAGTGTGGGTGCGCGGCATCTGCAGCCTGCGACCGGGCATCCCCGGCCTCAGCGAGAACATCCGCGTCCGGTCGATCCTCGGCCGCTACCTCGAGCACTCGCGCATCTTCTCGTTCGCGAACGACGGCGACCCGCAGGTCTACATCGGCTCCGCCGACATGATGCACCGCAACCTCGACCGCAGGGTCGAGGCGCTCGTGCGCCTCACCGACCCGCAGCACCTCGTCGAGATCGAGCGCATCTTCGACCAGGCGATGGACGAGTCGACGAGTTCGTGGCACCTCGACGGCGACGGCGTCTGGACACGCCGGTCGGTAGATGAGGAGGGCCGCCCGCTCACCGACCTGCAGAATGGCCTCATGCTCGAGATCGCCCAGCGCACCCGATCGGGCCAGCGCACCCGATCGGGGTCGCGCCGGTGACGACGGCCGTCTACGCCGCCGGCGCCGTCTGCTGGCGCTACATCGACGGCAAGCTGCACGTGCTCGTCATCCACCGCACCGTGTACGGCGACGTGACCATTCCGAAGGGCAAGGTCGACCCCGGCGAGTCGCTGCCGCAGACGGCCGTGCGCGAGATCCAGGAGGAGACCGGCCTCGCCGTCGACCTCGGCGTGCCGCTCGGCGTCTCGCGCTACCCGCTGCCGTCGGGCCGCGAGAAGATCGTGCACTACTGGGCGGCCGAGGTGGGCGAGAAGGCGGTGCAGCGCTCGACCTTCAAGCCGAACGCCGAGGTCGCCGCGCTCGAATGGGTCACCCCCAAGCGCGCCCGCGGCTACCTCACCTACGAACCCGACGTCGAGATCCTCGACAACTTCACGGCGCTCGTCGAACAGGGCGTCACCGAGACGTTCAGCATCACGGTCCTCCGGCACGGCAAGGCGGTCGGGCGGGGCGGCTTCGACGGACCGGATGCCTCGCGGCCGCTCTCCGCCCGCGGCGTCGACCAGGCCGCGGGCCTCGTCGACACCCTCACCGCCTGGGGCCCGAAGCGGATCGTGTCGAGCCCGGCCGTACGCTGCGTCACCACCGTGACGCCGCTCGCCGCGGCCACCGGCATCGAGATCAAGCGAGACGCCGGCATCAGCCAGGAGGCGTTCGAGGCCGGCGAGGCCGAGGTGCGCCGGGTCGTCGGCAAGCGCGTGCGCGCAGGCAAGTCGGCCGTCATCTGCAGCCACGGGCCGGTGCTGCCCGACATCATGCGCGAGCTCGCACTCGCGACCGGCACGCCCCTCGGCACGTACGCGACCGACGCCGCGGAACTCGAGCCCGGCGCGTTCAGCGTCGTGCACCTGTCGGCGACGAACCAGGGCTCCGGCATCATCTCGATCGAGACGCACGCGCCGCGCGCCTGAACGCAGCGGAATCACGCGCCCGATTCCGTTCACCTCCCGTTCACCGGCGTGGCGGAAGCTCGTAAGGCGCACTGATTAGCGTCGCAGGCGGGTCGGCACCGACCCGGACCTGCAATCGAACCCCGGAAGGGACTTCACGTGAACTTCAAGCGTTTCGGCGTGCCCGCCGTCGTCGCCGTCACCGCGGCGCTCGCGCTCAGCTCCTGCGCAGCAAACGAAGGCGGCGGCAGCGCCACCCCCGAAGAGTCGACCTCGACCCTCTCGGGCACGATCGACGCGGCCGGCGCCTCGTCGCAGGGCTCGGCGCAGGAGGCGTGGGTCGCCGCGTTCCAGACCGCGAACCCCGACGTCACCATCAACTACGACCCCTCGGGCTCGGGCGCGGGCCGGGAGGCCTTCATCGCGGGCGGCGTCGACTTCGCCGGCAGCGACTCGTACCTGAAGGACGAGGAGCTCGCGGGCGAGTTCGCCGCGTGCGCCCCCGACACCAAGGCGATCGACCTGCCGGTCTACATCTCGCCCATCGCCGTGATCTTCAACGTCGAGGGCGTCGAGGAGCTCAACCTCGACCCGGCGACCCTCGCGAAGATCTTCAAGGGCGACATCACCAAGTGGAACGACCCGGCGATCGCCGCGCTCAACGAGGGTGCCGCCCTCCCCGACGCGACCATCACCGCGGTGCACCGCTCGGACGACTCGGGCACGACGAAGAACTTCGCCGACTACCTCAACCAGACGGCCGCAGACGTGTGGGCCGAGGAGCCGAGCGACACCTTCCCGTACCAGACCGGTGAGGGCGCCCAGGGCACCTCGGGCGTCGTCGACGCCGTCACCAACGGCGTGAACACCATCGGCTATGCCGACGCATCGCGCGCCGGCGACCTCGGTGTCGCGAAGATCAAGGTCGGCGACGAGTTCGTCGGCTACTCGCCGGAGGCCGCCGCGGCCGTCGTCGCGGAGTCGCCGCTCGTCGAGGGCCGCGAGGCCAACGACCTCGCGATCGCGCTCGACCGCACCACGACCGACCCGAGCCACTACCCGCTCGTGCTCGTGAGCTACGCGATCGTCTGCCAGGAGTACGCCGACGCGGCACAAGGCGAGCTCGTGAAGAGCTACGTCTCGTACCTCGCGAGCGAGGAGGGCCAGTCCCTCTCCGCCGAGCAGGCCGGTTCGGCGCCGCTCTCGAGCGAGCTCGGCGAGCAGGTCCAGGCCGCCCTCGAGACGGTCAAGTAGTCCGGCGCCCGCCCGTCCCGATCGCACCGCAGCGGTGTCCGATCGGGCCGGGCGGGCTCGGTGCGCGAGCCCGGCTCGCGCGCTCCCCATTCGCACGAACCAGGAAGACCCCGCCCCATGACGCCCCCCGAGGCATCCACCATCACCGCCAAGCAGCGCCCCGGCGATCGGATCTTCTCGACCGCCACGCTGGTGGCGGGCGTGCTCATCCTGGTCACCCTCGCGGCCGTCGCGATCTTCCTCGTCGCGCAGTCGCTGCCCGCGTTCACCGCAGTGGCCGACGACTTCAAGGGCGACGCCGAGAACTTCTGGCAGTACGTGTGGCCGCTCGTGTTCGGCACGATCTGGGCGGCGGCGCTCGCGCTCATCATGGCCGTGCCGCTCTCGATCGGCATCGCGCTGTTCATCTCGCACTACGCGCCGCGGCGCCTCGCGCAGGGGCTCGGCTACATCATCGACCTGCTCGCCGCCGTGCCGTCGGTCGTCTTCGGCCTCTGGGGCATCACGGTGCTCGCCCCCGCGGTGCAGCCGTTCTACACCACGCTCACCGAGTGGTTCGGATGGTTCCCGCTGTTCGCCGGGCCGGTCTCGGGCACGGGGCGCACGATCCTCACCGTCGCGGTCGTGCTCGCCGTCATGATCCTGCCGATCGTCACCGCGCTCTGCCGCGAGATCTTCCTGCAGACCCCCGTGCTCCACGAGGAGGCGGCGCTCGCCCTCGGCGCGACCCGCTGGGAGATGATCAAGCTCGCGGTGCTGCCGTTCGGCCGCCCCGGCATCATCTCGGCCTCCATGCTCGGCCTCGGCCGCGCCCTCGGCGAGACGATGGTCGTCGCGATGGTGCTGTCGCCGTCGGCGATCATCAGCTTCGCCGTGCTGCAGTCGCAGAACCCGACCACGATCGCCGCGAACATCGCGCTCAACTTCCCCGAGGCGCACGACATCGGGGTCAACATCCTCATCGCGACGGGCCTCATGCTCTTCACGATCACGCTCGCCGTCAACATGGTCGCCCGCTACATCGTCGAGCGCCGCAAGGAATTCTCGGGAGCCAACTGATGAGCCTCACCGCCACTCCCCCGCAGGCGCCGGTCACGCAGAACGGCATCTCCAACTCGCTGACCGCGGGCAAGCTGCCGCGCTACGCCTCGATCTACGTGCTCGTCGGCGCACTCGCCGCGTCGAGCGCCGTGTTCGGCCTCGTCGCCGTCTCGAGCGGCGAGCTCTTCAACATCGCCGGCGCCGTCTTCTGCGGCGTCGTGCTCTACACCGCCTCGATCTGGCTGATCTCGCGCCTCGTGGAAGGCTCGCGCAAGGCCGCCGACCGGTTCGTCACCGCGCTCGTCGCGACGGCGTTCACGATCGCGCTGCTGCCGCTCATCTCGGTCGCGTTCACGACGATCGTCAACGGCCTGCCGCGCTTCGACGCCGCGTTCTTCACGGAGTCGATGCGCAACGTCGTCGGTGCCGGCGGCGGCGCGCTGCACGCGATCATGGGCACGCTCCTCATCACGGGCATGGCCGCGCTCATCTCGGTGCCCGTCGGCCTGCTCACCGCGATCTACCTCGTCGAGTACGGCCGCGGCAAGCTGAAGCACGGCATCACGTTCTTCGTCGACGTGATGACGGGCATCCCCTCGATCGTCGCCGGCCTGTTCGCGTTCGCGCTCTTCGCGCTCGTGACCGACGACCCCGGCGTGCGCATGGGCTTCGGCGGCGCCGTCGCCCTCTCCGTGCTCATGATCCCGGTCGTCGTGCGCTCGAGCGAGGAGATGCTGAAGCTCGTGCCGAACGACCTCCGTGAGGCGTCCTACGCGCTCGGCGTGCCGAAGTGGCTCACGATCCTGAAGGTCGTGCTGCCCACCTCGATCGCGGGCATCATCACCGGCATCATGATCGCCGTCGCCCGCGTCATCGGCGAGACCGCGCCGCTGCTCATCATCGCCGGCTTCACGACGAGCATGAACTACAACCTGTTCGCCGACCGCATGATGACGCTGCCGGTGTTCGTCTACACCCAGTACATGAACCAGGGCACCGACTCGCAGGCGTACATCGACCGCGCCTGGGCCGGTGCGCTGACGCTCATCCTCATCGTCGCCCTCCTCAACGTCGTCGCCCGCATCATCGCGAAGGCGTTCTCCCCCAAGACCGGCCGCCGCTGAGCGCCCAGACCGCAACGACCCCGTACAGAGAGAAGCAGCACCCGTGTCCAAGCGCATCGAGGTCGAGGACCTCAACGTCTACTACGGCAACTTCCGCGCCGTCGAGGGCATCACGCTCGAGATCGAACCCCGCACCGTGACCGCGTTCATCGGCCCCTCCGGCTGCGGCAAGTCGACCTTCCTCCGCACGCTCAACCGCATGCACGAGGTGATCCCGGGCGCGCGCGTCGAGGGCAAGGTGCTCATCGACGGCAACGACCTCTACGGCCCTGGCGTCGACCCGGTGCTCGTGCGCCGACAGGTCGGCATGGTCTTCCAGCGTCCGAACCCGTTCCCGACGATGTCGATCAAGGAGAACGTGCTCGCCGGCGTGCGCCTCAACAACAAGCGGATCTCGAAGCCCGACGCCGACGAACTCGTCGAGCGTTCGCTGCTCGGCGCGAACCTCTGGAACGAGGTCAAGGACCGCCTCGACAAGCCCGGGTCGGGTCTCTCGGGCGGCCAGCAGCAGCGCCTCTGCATCGCCCGCGCGATCGCCGTCTCGCCCGAGGTCATCCTGATGGACGAGCCCTGCTCGGCACTCGACCCGATCTCGACCCTCGCCATCGAGGACCTCATCGAGGAGCTGAAGCAGCAGTACACGATCGTGATCGTGACGCACAACATGCAGCAGGCCTCGCGCGTGAGCGACAAGACCGCGTTCTTCAACATCGCGGGCACCGGCCAGCCGGGCAAGCTCATCGAGTACTCGGACACGACGACGATCTTCTCGAACCCGCAGGTCAAGGCGACCGAGGACTACGTCTCGGGACGCTTCGGCTGATCGTCCTGCCGGCGACGAAACGGATGCCTCGGAGCGGACTTCGCTCCGAGGCATCCGTGTCTCACGACGGGATCAGCAGGCCTTCACGAGCTCCCAGGGGCCCCACTGCTCGGCGCCGGGGACGTTGTTCTGCGTCCACCACTTCGCCCGGTACTCGCTGCCCTGGTAGCTCACGACCTGCCCGCCGGTGTAGGCGGTCGAGGCGCTCCACGCCGCGGCCGCACAGGTGCCGGGGTCGGTCGGGTCGGTCGGGTCGGTCGGATCCGTCGGGTCGGTCGGATCCGTCGGGTCCGTCGTGCACGAGCCGACCTCCGCCCAGACCGCGGACGTACCGGGCTGCTCGCCCTGCGTCCACCACTTGGCCGAGTACTCCTTGCCGCCGAACGAGACCTTCTGGCCGCCCGTGTAGACCGCGGTCGAGCTCCAGGCCGGCGACGCGCAGTCGCCCGGGTCCGTCGGGTCGGTCGGGTCGGTCGGATCCGTCGGGTCGGTCGGATCCGTCGGGTCGGTGGTGTCGACCGGGTCGGTGGCCGGACCGGACTTCGCCGCGCGCAGCCGGTCGGCGAGCGTGCCGATCAGTTCGCCCCGGCGGTCGCCGTCGAGCTCCCACCACATGCCCCCGCCGAGGCCCTGGTCGACGATGTACTGCGACTTGCGCGCGGTCGACTGCGCGTTGTCGTAGCTCCACCACTGGTTGCCGTCGTAGCGCCAGGCCGCGCCGATCGCGGCGTCGTAGTGGTCGGTGCCGAGGGTCTTCAGCTTGTCGTAGTCCTCGTTGCCCTTCTCCCAGGTGCCCGGGGCGGCACCGGTCGCCGGCCCCCATGCGTTCGCCGAGCTCGCGCCCTGCCAGCCGCGGCCGTAGGCGGCGAGGCCGATGCCGAGCTGCTTGGGCGAGATGCCCGTCTTCAGGTACTCCTTCACGGCCTTGTCGACGCTGAACCTCTTCGAGGCCGGCCGGGTGTCGGCCGGATCGTCGAAGAGGTTCGCCTGGTGGCCGGTGAGTGCCGGGTCCCAAGCGCCGTGCAGGTCGTAGCCCTGGATGTTGCCGTAGTCGAGGTAGCGGAAGTTCTCGGGGTTGTTCCAGCCGCCCGCCGCGATGTCGGCCGGGTTCGCCGGCAGGAATGCGGAGAGCTGGTACGGGTGCCCGTTCTCCGCGGTCAGGGCGTCCATCTGGGTGCGGAACTCCTTGAGGAGCAGCGTGAAGTTCGCCTTGTCGTTGACCTCGTCGACGTAGTTGCCGACCTCGCCGTTCTGCGAGCCGGGCCACTCCCAGTCGATGTCGATGCCGTCGAACACCCCCGCGGCCGCGCCGGTGCCGCCGCGCCCGTCGATGACAGGCAGGTTGCCGCGCAGGTAGAGGTCGACGCAGCTCTTCACGAACTTCTTGCGCGAGGCGTCGGTGGCCGCCGCCTTGGAGAAGTTCTTCGACCAGGTCCAGCCGCCGATCGACAGCATGACCTTGAGCTTCGGGTGCTTCTGCTTCAGCTGCTTGAGCTGGTTGAAGGAGCCCGCGAGCTTCTGGTCCCAGGTGTCGGCGACGCCGGCGACCGAGTTGGCCGCGGTGTAGCCCATGCCGAAGTCGGCCCACGCGTCGCCCGCGCCGTCGGATCCCGTCGGCCCGGTGCCCTGCGCCTTGTTCGCGATGAAGCAGGTGAGGTCCTGGTAGTGGATGTTGCCGAACGCGTAGTTGATGTGGGTGAGATCGTCGGCGGCGCCCGACACCTCGAGCTGCTTCGCCTGGAACGCGCGGCCGTACACGCCCCACTGGGCGAAGTAGCCGACGTTGCGGTAGCCGTTCACGGCGCTCGGCGCCTGCTCTGCGGCGACGGCCGGTGCGGCCGCGCCGAACGCGGCGAGGCCGGCGACCATCGCGCCGGTGGCGACGGCGGCGAGCGCAGTGCGCAGGCCCCGTCGCGTGCGTTGCTGATTCTCCATGATGTCCTTCGTCGTGTGGGGAACCGGACGCGCATCGTGCACGCCCCTGGACGCTCTCACGCTAGGGACGCATGCCTCGCCCCGGCGTCCGCACGATCCACATGATCCGCGCCGTGCGGGGCCACGGGTACGTGGAACTACCTACAGCCCCCGCAGCGGGCCGCCGGGCGCGCCGGGACGCCGGAGCGGGGGCTCCGGTCGCCGGAACCCCCGCCCGAGGCATCCTGTTCGATCAGCAGGCGGCGGCGTCGCCCCAGACGGCCGCACTGCCGGGCGTCTCGCCCTGCGTCCACCACTTCGCGGTGTACTCGGCACCCCCGTAGCTGACCTGCTGGCCGCCCGTGTAGACCGCGGACGCGCTCCACGCGGACGCGTCGCACGTACCGCCGGTGCCGCCGCCGGAGCCCGAGCCGCCGCCCGGCTGGACGACCATCGCCCCGCGGGGCAGGTCGTAGAGCGCCGCGTAGGTCTCGGTTCCGATCTTCACCCGCAGGTTCGAGAGCTCGGCCATCGGCAGGCGCCAGCTCAGCTTCGTGGAGACGCTGCCGCCCGCCGCGATGCCGCCCGATGGCACCGTGATCGTGTACGTGTGGAAGTCGCCCTTGAGGCCGCCGACGTTCGATCCGGTGTGATCGCTCGAGACCTTCGTGATGCCCCATCCGTTCTGCTCGCCCATCGCGCCCGTGTCGCTCGTCGCGGTGTCGAACGTGATCTTCGATCCGGCGGGGATCGCGGTCGTCGAGTTGTTCGTGAACGTCACCTTGGGGTTGATCGGGTAGTTGTTGTCGCCGAGCGCGAACTCGGAGAACCTCACCTGCAGGTCGATCGACTTCGCGGGCATCGCGACGTTGGCCTTCGCCGCGTCGTACGGCTGCGAGGCCGCGAGCCGGTCATGCAGCAGCGACACGAGGGTCGAGCCCATCTCGTACTGGCCCTTCTGGGCGTTGTACGAGTAGTCGCCCGCGAGCTCCCAGATCATCGCGCCGCCGATGCCCTGCTGCGCGATGTAGTCGGCCTTCGCGCCGATCGCCTGGTCGGCGTCGCCCGAGAGGAAGGTCTTCGTCGTGTCGTTCCACCACCACTCGGTCTTCGTGACCGAGTCGAAGTGATGCGTGTACGAACCGCTGATCGACGTCGGTGCGCCGTAGCTCGCCGTGTAGTCGCCCACGACGCCCTTCTGCAGGTTGAGCACGTGCCAGATCGGATTGGCGCCGGCACCCACCTCGGCCCCGGTCTTGTCGAGGTCGTGCCACAGGTTGTTGATGCCGACCGCGCCGTTGCCGCACTTCGACGTGCCACCGAGCGACGGACCGGTGCCCGCGGGGCACTTCGTCTGGTCGGGCAGCGGCGCCTTGCCGTAGAGGCCGTTCGTCCCGCCCTGCACGCCGTCCCAGCCGCGGGTGTAGAACGGCACGCCGACGTTGATGCGGCCGGGCGGCATCGCACCGCGGAAGTAGTGGTAGGCCCAGTCGGTGTTGAGGTAGCCGATGCCGTTGTACGCCCCGTACACGCCGCCCGCGGCGAGCTCGGGGTCCTTGCCGTCGTCGAAGAGCGGGCCGTTGCCGCCGACGTAGTCGTTCCACGAGCCGTGCAGGTCGTAGCTCATGATGTTGACGTAGTCGAGGTACGGGGTGACCTGGTAGACCTCGGCGCCGCGCAGCAGCCAGCCCGAGGCGGGTGCGGCAACGGTGAGCAGGTAGTGCTTGCCGTCGGCGGCGCCGGCGCGGTCGAGCTTCTCGCGGAGGGTCTTCATGAGCGACTCGTAGCCGGCCCAGAGCTTCGCCCGACGCGGCTCGGAGAACGAGAAGTCGTCGGGGCTGCCGGCCTTGCCGTTGGAGTTGGCGTACTCGTAGTCGATGTCGACGCCGTCGAAGCCGTAGGTGCGGATGAACTGCACCGCCGAGTCGGCGAACGCGTCGATCTTCGCCTGCGAGTCGGTCAGCGTGTAGAAGCCGCCGTCGGCGACCCTGTTGCCGTCGGCGTCGAAGTGGCCGCCGGTCTCGGCCCAGCCGCCGACCGAGACGAGCGCCTTCACGCCCGGATTCTGCTGCTTGTACTTCGTGAGCAGGTTGAAGTGCCCCTGGTACGGCAGCGTCGGGTCCATCTCGGCACCGGCGACGCCGGGCCAGGTCATCTTCGTCGAGGCGTTGCCCGCGACATCCTGGTTGACCGAGACCTTGCCCTGTCCGTCGATGTGGGCGAAGGCGTAGTTGATGTGGCTGAGCTTCTTCCACGGGATGTCGCTCGCGAGGTAGCGCGGCTGGCCGTTCTGGCCCGTGCGCCAGTTCGTGAAGTAGCCGATGACGCGATGCTCGAGGCCGTTCGGCAGCTTCTCGCGGCCGGCCTCGTCGTAGATCGTGCAGTAGGGCACGTTGACGCCGGGCGTCTGGTAGAGGCCGTCGGGGCGGCACTTCTCGTCGGGGTTCGTCGTCCACGGGGTGCCGCCGGGGTCCGGGGTCGGCGTCGGCGTGGGCGTCGGGGTCGGCGTGGGCGTCGGCGTCGGCGTGGGCGTCGGCGTGGGCGTCGACGTCGGCGTGGGCGTCGGCGTCGGCGTCGGCGTCGGCGTCGGGTTCACCGTGCCGCACGCGCCCAGCGACTCCCACGGGCCCCACTGCTCGGCACCGGGGACGTTGTTCTGCGTCCACCACTTGGCCTTGTAGTTGACGCTCTGGTACGAGACGAGCTGGCCGCCCGTGTACGTCGCCGACGACGACCAGGCGGGTTCGCACTCGGTCGTGGCGGCGGTCGCGGCCGTGGCGCCGGCGAACCCGAGGGTGCCGATGAGCGCCAGGCCCGAGACGATCGCGCCCGCACGGAAGCGGGCACGAGAAGAGAGTGTGCGCATTCGAGTCCTCACTGACTGGGGATGCCGCGGCGGAGGCCGCCCGGCGGCTCGACGCTATTCGAGCCGGAGGCGCGAGCGCGTCCGTACGACCCCGCATACGTAGGACTGCGTAGACGTCGCCGGCGGCGAGCGGCGGGTCGCATTCGGCACCGGCTCGCGGCGCGGACGGCCGGAGATCAGCGCAGGGCGTGCGCCGCATGGGCCATGCGGTGGGCGAGCACCGCGAGCTCGACCCGCGAGTGCACATCGAGCTTCTGGAACACCCGGCCGACGTGCACCTCGACGGTGCGCACCGAGACGTAGAGCCGGGCGGCCGCGTCGCGGTTCGAAGCACCCTCCACGACGAGCATCGCGACTTCGAGTTCGCGCTCGGTGAGCACGTCGGTCCACACGGCCCGGCACGCCGCGAGCGGATCGCCCGGCACGTCCACGACGCCAGAGGTGGCGCCACGGTCGCGGACGCCGGCGGATGCCTCTGGAGGGCGACGCGCGCGCGCGGCGGGTTCGCCCGTCGGGTTCGTCGTGAGCGCGGGCGCGGACTCCGCCGGCACGGGCCCCTCGGCGCGGGAGAGGCTCCCGTCGGCAGCGAGCGCCCGACGTTCGTGGGCGACGGCCGTGAGCCAGGCGTCGGCGCCGGCCTCGCCGAAGAGGTGCTCGGCCGCCAGCAGGTGCCGTTCGGCGCGCTCGGGCACGCCCGCCTCGCCGCAGGCCCGCGCGAGCATGAGCTCGGTGCGCGCCCGCTCGTAGGCCGATGCGATCGCCCGCCCGCCCTCGACCGCGGCGAGGTAGTCGGATTCGAACCGCGTGCGGTCGGTGCTGCGCATCCGCCGGCGCAGCGCGCTCGCGAGCAGTGCGTCGGGCGGCCGACGCACCGCCGGGTCGCCCGCCGCCCGCCCGGCATCGGTCGAGCACCAGTCGATGCCCGCGTCGAGCCCGGGCACGTGCAGTCCGCCGCCGCGCTCGAACTCCGTCGCGAGCGCGACGAGCGTGGCCGCCTCCGTGCGCGCACCGCCGAGGTGGGCCGCGACGGCGCGGTCGATCAGTTCCTCGTACCGCACCGCTCCCGCCGACGGGGGTTGGGCGGCCTCGATCGCGCGGGCGAACGCGGAGACCTCGCCCGTCGTGATGATGTCGATGCGCCGTGCGACGGCCGCGCCGATGCCGCCGAGCGGCGACGCGATCGGCAGGTCGGCCGCGCCGCGGGCGAGCACCTGCGCGGCCCGTCGCACGTCGCCCGCCCAGAGTTCGAGCAGGCTCGTCGCGACCGCCCGTGCGGCGCGCATGAGCGGCGACCGGTCACCGCGTGCGATCGCCGGGTCCGCCGCCGTCTCGCGCACGGCGCCGAGCCAGCGCACCGCGGCCGCCGGGTCGCCGGCGAGACCGCGCTCGAGGGCCGCTGCGACCGCCCGCGCGCCCCCGACGAGGGCGATGCCGCCGGTCGAGACCGCGACGGCGTCGTCGGAGTCGGCGGACTCGGTCGAGCCTGCAGCGCCGGTGACGTCGAGGCCGAAGAGGGCGCACCAGGCGCTGCCGGCCTCGAGCGGCGCCCGATCGAGGCCGTACCGTTCGGTGATGACCCGAGCCTGTGCGAGTCGGCGTCGGGCGGCCGGCAGCATCCCCCGCTCGGCGAGCAGCCCCGCGGCGGTCGCGACGGCCCGGGCGAGCTGCAGGCGCATCGGACGCGTCGCGGGGTCGAGCGCCGCGGCATCGACCGTCGAGCGTCCCGTCGGCGTCGCCCCCGGTTCGAGCGCACCGCCGGCCTCGTCGAGCGCCGACCCGATCTCGTTGCCGAGCCCCGCGAGCCGGCGGTCGAGCTCGACCTCGGGGACGTCGCCCTCGAGGATCGCGCGGGCCGTCAGGTAGTCGGCGAGCACGGACGTGCGGGCGGGCTCGTCGCCGTGCTCGATGACGCGGTCGAGCCAGCCGCGCGCGTCGTCGACGTGCCCGCCGTGCAGTGCGGCGCGGCCCGCGATGCTCCACGCGGTCACGGATTCGGCACCGCAGGCGTGGCTCGCGGCCTCTCGCGCGACCGCATGGGCCCACTCGGATTCGCCCGACGCATCCGCGGACTCCGCGATCTCGATGAGCGGCGCGACGAGGTCGCGCGAGCCCTCGAGCGTCGCGAGCGAGCGATGCCAGGTCGCCTGTCGCGCATCGCCGAGCCGGGCGCACGCCCGGGCGAGCGACGCATGCGCGGTCGTCCGCTCGGCGAGCGTCGCGGAACCGTGCACCCAGACGCGCATGCGCGGGTCGGCGAAGGCGAAGTGCCCGGCCACGAGGAGCAGGTGCCGGCTGACCTCGCCGTCGATGAGGTCGGCCATGGGGCGGTTCGATGCGGCGAGCAGCACGTCGATGCGGTCGTCGACGCACACCGACGCGACGACGAGCAGCTCCCGCTCCCACGCTGCGAGCCGCGCCCCGCTCGGTGCCATCGCGACCTCGATGGCCGGCACCGACGGCAGCGGGTCGGGCAGCACGGCATGGCCGAGGCGCTGCGCGACGCGCAGGAGCCCGGCGACCTCGATGATCGCGTCGGCGTCGCCGCCGAGCGCGAGGCCGAGGCGAGCCGCGACGTGCGGAGCCGCGACGAGCCGGTGCCGGGCGAGCAGTTCGACGACGGCGCGGGTGTCTTCGAAGGCGTCGACGGGCGAGCGGTGCCGCGCGGGCGGCCGGGGGTGCTCGGGTGTGTCAGGCATCGGCCCCTCCGCTCGCTTCACGGTCGCGTGGGGTTATGTTAGCAACATTTACAAAGTGGTCGCGAGGGCCGATGCCGGCAGCGCAACTCCCCGTTCGAGGGGCGGGCCGGCGTCAGTCGCGCGGGCTCAGCAGGTAGTCGTTGAACCGTCGCGTCTCGGCGGCGTCGAACGGCACGGCCGTTCCGTCGAGTGCGGTCACGCCCGCCGCGAGGCGCACGCTCGACACCAGCCAGATCGCGTCGGCGGTCGCGAGCTCGGCGACCGGGATGTCCCGGTACTCCGTCGCGTGACCGTCGCGCTCGAGGAACTCGAAGAGGCTCTGCTGCGTCGTGCCCCGCAGGATCGCGCCGCTCGGCTCTGGGGTCGAGTAGACGTCGCCGTGGCGCAGGATGACGCTCGACGTCGGCCCCTCCATGACGTACCCGTCGCTCGCGACGAAGAGCGCGTCGTCGGCACCCCGCCGCTTCGCCTCGCGGATCGCCGCCATGTTCGTCGCGTAGCTCAGCGTCTTCGCACCGAGCAGCAGCCACGGCGCCTTCGCCGCGGCGTCGTGCGCGAGGCCACGGTCGAGCGAGACGATGCGGATCCCGTGCTCGCGCTCGGCGGTGCGATCGGCCGCGCGGGAGGCCGCAAGCCACGCGGTGGGCGCGGGGCCGTGCTCGACGCCCCGGCTGAGCACGAGCTTCAGCGCGAACTCGCCCGACGCGGGCAGCTGCGAGACCGCCGCGGCGATCGCCGCCCGCCATTGCGCGAGGTTGGGCTCCGGGAGCTCGCAGATCTGCGCCGAGTTGCGCAGTCGCTCGAGGTGCGCCTCCGCCTCCTGCGCATGACCGTCGACGACGGCGAGGGTCTCGAAAATGCCGTCGCCGCGCTGCGTGGACAGTTCGCCGACGCGCAATGCGGGCTCCGAGGCATCCACCGCATGGAACGTCGAGTCGAGGTCGACGGCGGGTGCGTCCGCGGTGAGGGGCGCGATGAGGAACGTCACGGTCTCGGGCATGCACCAATCGTAGGCGTGGATGCCTCGCCGCCATGCGCTACCGTACGGTGCATGCGCGCGCTCGGCACCGGGGAGATGAGCCGGGCGTCCGGGCTGTCACTCAAGGCGCTGAGGATCTACGACGCGAGCGGACTGCTCGTGCCGGCCGACGTCGACCCGCGGACGGGCTACCGACGATACGCGCCCGAGCAGGTGGCTCGCGCGCGCACGATCGCGATGCTGCGCCGCATCGACCTGCCGCTCGCCGAGATCGGCGGACTGCTCGATGCGGCACCCGCGGAGGCGCGCGAGCGGCTCCTCGGCTGGTGGGCGGCGCAGCGCGAGGACTTCGCGGAACGCAGCCAGGCGGTCGATCGGCTCGCCGCATCGGACGCGGGCCCCGTGGCGGGGGCCGGCACGGCGGACGACGGGTTGCGCGGACGGGTGCGCTTCGAGACGATGCCCGACACGTCGATCGCGACCATCGTCCGCACGGTCGTGCAGTCGCGACTGGTGCCGAGCTTCGTCGCCGACGTGATCGAGATCGGGCGCCACCTCGAGCGCGAGGGCGCCACGGCGGGACCCGGCCATTGGGTGCTCTTCCACTCCCCCGTCGGCGACGCCCTCCCCGGGCGCATCGAGACCGCCGTGCCCTTCACCGGCCGGGCCGCCCCGACGCGGACCATCGCCCTGCGGATGGAGCCCGGAGCCCGCTACGCGGTCATCGACGTCACCGCCCGCGAGGTCGTCTATCCGCAGCTGCTGCGCTTCTACGACGCGGTGCGCGGTGCGGCGGGCGCCGGCGCGTCCGAGGCATCGGCCGGCCGGGACGCCTCGGCGCCCGCGGCGCCGCGCGAGTGGTACCCGGGGCCGTGGCCCGAGGACCCCGACGAGATCGCGATGCGCGTCGCGATGCCGCTGCGGCCCGGTGTCCGGCTTGACCCGGCCCCTGGGACCGACTCGACGATGCCGGTATGACCGGACACCCCAACCCTGCCGAGTACGCCCGCCATTCGCCGTTCTCCGACCCGGGCGCCCATCGCGCGCTCGTCGCGGGGGTCGCCGCCGAGCCCGGCGCGATCCACCGCGCGGTGACCGCCGCGATCACCCACTACCGCGCCGACCCCGCGGTGACCTCCGAACAGTTCGCCGACATCGACCGCCGCTGGATCGCGTCGATCCTCGATGCCGCGACGGAGCGCGCCGACGGCCCGCTCGACGCCGAGCGCGCGCCCGACCGGCGAGTCGGCGGCTGCTGCCGCGACCATTCGCTGCTCGCGGTGTCGATCCTGCGCGAGCACGGGCGCCCGGCACGCACCCGCCTCGGATTCGCGGGCTACTTCACGCCGGGGTTCCGCCACGACCACGTCGTCGTCGAGGCCGGGCACGACGGCCGCTGGGTGCGCTTCGATCCCGAGCTCGACCCGGCGGCGCACGGATTCGACGTGCACGACCTGCCGACCGGACCGGGTTCGCCGTTCGAGACCGCCGCGGAGGCCTGGCTCGGCTACCGCGCCGGCGAGATCGACCTCGCCGGGTACGGGGTGGCGCCGGGGCATCCGATCTCGGGGCCCTGGATCGTGCACGGCTACGTGCTCGGCGACCTCGCCCACCGCATGCGCACCGAGCTGTTGCTCTGGGACGGCTGGGGCGTGATGGACGCCCCCGACGCGCCGATCGCCGCCGACGCCCTCGACCTCGCCGACCGCGTCGCTCGGCTCACCGTCGCAGCCGACGGCGGGGATGCCTCGGCCGAAGCGGAACTCGCCGCGCTCTGGCGCACGGACGAGCGGGTCCGGCCCGGGCGCACGGTGACGACCTTCTCGCCGGCCGGCGGGTTCGGCACCGTCGATCTCGAGGCCCGCACGACCGTTTGGGCGACCGCGGAGACGTGAAAGGCCGGCCGCAGAACGCCTCTCGGCGCGAGGCCGCTCGGAGCGGCGAATTTTGGAGCCCGGGGTTACTGCGGCCGGCCTCAGACAGTCTAAACGACACCGAGGGGCGGTTCATTCCCGACGCGAGCCACCGGTCGCCCCATGCGATGTGCGGAGCGCGGACGTGGCCGTTCCGACCGGCTGCGCCCCTTCGCGGGGCCACGCTCGGTCGGAACGGTCACATCCGGCGAATCAGTCGAGTGCGTCACGCCGCCAGAGCTTCGCGCAGGCAGTGAGCTCGTCGCCGAGCTCGGTGAGGCGCAGCGCCCGCCTCGTGAGCGCGGCCGAGCGGTCGTGGTGCACCGAGTCGGAGGCGTCCGCGTCGTCGGCGAGGCTCGTGAAACCGGTCGCCGTGACCCGCGCGAACGCGGCCGCCCGCTCGAGCGCGACCGCGAAGTCGCCCGTGAACACGCCGTGCAGCACCCGGTCGGCCAGCTCGCGGATCTCGGCGGGGCCGGCCGGGGACGCCGCACCGGCGACGACCTGGTCGATGGTGTGCGACATCTCGGTGCTGCGCCGGTAGGCGAGGCTCAGCGTCTCGGCGTCCTGCCCGATGAGCGTGCGCAGGAGGTAGATGCGCCAGAGCGCGCCAGGCAGGCTCTTCGCCGACGCACCCGACCACAGCTCCGCGATCGCGTCGATGCCGTGGCGGTCGGTGTACGCGATGAGACGGGCGACGATCTCGGGGTCGGGGTCGGCGCGAACCCGGGCGAGCAGGGCCTGCGCGGTGTCGTGGGCCGCCCGGTTGAGGTGGGCCGGGTCGGCCCCGCCGATGAAGTCGTCGAACATTCCGGGTGGGAGTTTCGTCGGGCGGTGGAAGTCGGCGGCCATTCGGTACAGGATACTCCGGTCGGGTGCGGCCATCCCCGGCCGGGTGCCCTGCGCTCCCCCGTGCTCCCCTGTGCGGGGGCCGCTCGCACTGGGGGCTTCGATGCCGTCGCGATCGGGACTAGCCTGCGGGTCATGCACACCCGAAGCATTCTCGGGCGGGCGGCGAGCTGACCGTGATGCCGCTCGAGGGCGAGCGTTCGGCCGTTCGGGCGGACGCGACCCCCGTCGCCGAGATGGCGAGCGGCCGGTCGCCGGGAGCGCCGGCGGCCGGTCGCATCGCCGTGCGCGGCGCTACGAGGCCAGGCCGTCGTCTCCGGCACGACGCATGAGCCCTGACCTCCAGTCGTCGCCCATGCGCTCGCAGGTGACCTTCGCATGACAGTTCCGGCAACGGACATCGCATTTGTCGATCTCGGCCATGATGCGCAGCAGGCCGTGCCCGTCTTGAACGAGCTTCATCACCTCAGCGGTCTCGTCGCAGTTCTCCCGGTGATCGAAGTCGAGTACCCGGACGTCGGCCTCACCGCAATCGATGCACGGGTGGTCGAGGAGGTGGTCGCCCACCGCTGCGAGCGCGATCTGGCGCTGAACTGCCTTGCGCGCCATGATCACTCGAATGCGGGCCTCACGGTGTCTCGCGTCGTAGTCGCGAGCCTTCTGCGTGTTGCACTCGCGGCAGATGGGCTGGAGTCCATCGCGGGCCGATCGCAACCGATTGAAATCGGCGATTGGCTTAGACTGTCGGCAAGCCGAGCAGCGCTCCTGCGTCATCGGCGTCGCCCCCGTAGCTCAGAGGCAGAGCAGCGGACTTTTAATCCGCGGGTCGGGATGTCGGAATTCCCCGGGGGCACCATCGAGGGCCGATCGCGGTGGGAGATGCTCGCCGGTTGAGCGCTTCATGCTTCGAACATATCTTCGACCACCGAAATGGAGGCCGCTCACCGCGGCACGAGCCCCCGCTCGTACGCCCAGATGACGACGTGCACGCGGTCGGGCAGGTCGAGCTTCGCGAGGATCGCCTTGACGTGCGTCTTCACGGTGTTGCCCGTGAGGAAGAGCCGCTCGGCGATCTCGTCGTTCGAGGCGCCCGTGACGAGGAGCGCGAGCACATCGCGCTCGCGCCCCGTGAACGGCTCCAGCAGCGTCTCGGCGTCGACCGGCTCGGGCGCGCGCGCCACGAAGTCGACGAGGCTCGCCGTCGCGCGCGGCGCGAGGGTCGCGTCGCCCGCATGCACGGCGCGGATCGCCGCCGCCAGCTCGTCGGCCGAGGCGTCCTTGGTGAGGAAGCCGCTCGCGCCCGCCCGGATCGCGGCGAACACGACCTCGTCGAGGTCGAACGTGGTGAGCACGAGCACCCTCGCGGCGGAATGCTCCGCCCGCACGCGCCGCGTCGCCTCGATGCCGTCCATCCGAGGCATCCGCACGTCCATCACGACGACGTCGGCACGGTGCGCGCGCAGGTGCTCGACGAGTTCGGCACCGTCGGCGGCCTCGACGACGAGCTCGAGGTCGTCGTGCGACTCGAGCATGACGGCGAGCGCCGAGCGGATGAGCTCCTGGTCGTCGGCGAGCGCCACGCGGATGCGCGCGGCCGCCGGATCGTCCGTCACTCCTCGCCCTCCGCTCGAACGGGCGCCGCGACGAGCGGAAGCCGGGCGACGACGCGCCACCCCGGCCCGTCGGGGCGGGGGCCGGCGTCGAGGCTGCCGCCCAACTGGGCGACGCGTTCGCGCATGCCCGGGATGCCTCGACCGCTCGCCGCACGCGCGGCGGCGGAACCTCCGGCGCCCGCATCGGACGCTCCCGTGCGGATGGGCAGCCCGATCGGCTGCCCGTCGTCGTCGACGGTCACGACGAGGTCGCGCCCCCACTCGAGTCCGACGCGGGTCGTCGTCGGCGGCGATGCGTGGCGCAGCACGTTCGTGAGCGCCTCCTGCACCACCCGGTAGGCGGTCAGCGCGAGTCCGGGCGGCACCTCGCGCGCGGTGCCGGTCACGACGAGCTCGACCGCGCGGCCGGGTGATTGCGCGCGCTCGACGAGCTCGGCGATGCCGTCGAGCCCCGGGCTCGGCTCGCGGAGCGCCGACTCGCCGCCCCCGCCGCCCTCGTCACGGATGCCGGCGCGAACGCCGGGCTCGACGAGCGCCCCGAGCAGCCCGCGCATGTCCCGCATCGCCGCGCGGCCGGTCGAGACGACGTGCCCGACGGCGACCCTCGCCCGGTCGTCGTCGCGCCCGACGAGCACCCTCGTCGCCTCGGCCTGGGCGACCATCACCGCGAGCGAGTGGGCGATGACATCGTGCAGCTCGCGGCCGATGCGACGCCGCTCGTCGGCGACGGCCCGGAGCTCCGTCTCGATCCGCAGCTCGGCGGCCCGCGCGACGGCGACGCGCTCGGCCGCCCGCTTGCGCAGGGTCTCGCGCCGGTACCGGCCGAGCGCCCACGCGACGCCGATGCCGCCCGCGAGCGATCCGGCGAGCGCGAACGCGGCGCCCGGGCTCGCGACGATCGCCGCATCGTTCGGTCGCTCGGAGACGATCACGAGCCCGGTCATGATGCCCGCGCCGGCGAGGCCGCAGCCGAGCGCCGCCCAGCCGGCGACGAGGTCGTCGCCGGCGGCCGCGGCGAAGACGAAGACGAGGTAGACGAGCGAACTCGCCTGCAGCACCGCGAGCCCGGGCATGCCCGGCACGCTCAGCGCGGCGAGCACGAGCATGAGTGCGGATGCCGCGGCGATCGCCGTGCGCGGCAGCCGGCGCCGCACGACGACGAGGAGATGCAGCAGCCCGTAGCATCCGAGCACGGCCGCCGCCCAGGCCGCGTGGCGACCGCCCGCCTCGTCGAGCACTTCGACGACCGTGAACGGCAGCAGCGCGCCGGCCGCCACGGCCGCCGTCACCCGATCGGCGTATCCCGGTGCGCGCGACTCCCCCGAGGCATCCATCACCGGCCCCACGCTACCGGCCGTGCTGCTGGCGCATCTCACCCGACCGGGTGAGGCGAACCGCCCGCGACCGCCGCGAGGCTGGCGGAGCCGGGGCGGCGGATCCGCCCGGCGGGCGCCCCGGCGGCGCCCCTCCGACGATGCACAGGAGCACACGATGACCTCCGTCCGCGAATCCACCGGCGCCACCGCGGTGCCCCCACGAACGCGCCCGAGGCGATGGCTCGCCGCGACGGCGTTGCTCGCATCGGCTGCGATCGCCGCGCTCGGCACCGCATGGTGGCTCGTCCCCGATTCCGATCCGTTCGTCACGGCGTCGTCGCGCAGTCTCGCGAGCGCCGTGCTCGACCCGACCCAGTTCGCCGCCGTCGTGATCGCGACCGGGCTCGTCGGCATCGTCGTGGCCGTCGCCCTGCTCGCCCGGGGCGCACGCGAGCCGCGCGCCCCGTTCGTCGCCGCGGTCGCCGCCGCACTGCTCGCCCTCGCCGCGACCCTCGTGCTGGGAGACGCCGGGACGATCACCTTCGCCGGCTACGTCTTCGGCTTCTGCTCGGTCGTCGCCGGCGTCGTGACGACGTGCGTCCTCGTCGTCCGCGCCCCGCGCCTCGGCGTGCCCCTGCTCGTGCTGCTCGTCGCGCTCGTCGTCGTCGCGGTGTCGTGGGCCGGCCTCACCTGGCAGGGCGTCACGACGTTCCTCGGCAAGTTCGGCGCCGCGCTCGTCGCGAACGCTGGCCTCATCGCCGTCTCGGCGATCTCGGTCGTCGCGGTGCTGGCGTGGGTCGCGATCGCGGTCTCGGTCGGACGCACGACGCGCGAGGTGCGCCGCTTCGAGGGATGGCTCGTGCGACACCGCCGAGTGCTCACGGTGCTCGCCGCGCTCGGGCCGCTGCCCTACGCCGTGGTCCGCGCGAGCTGGCTCACGCCGTGGCCGCTCTTCGCGCCCGCCGCCGACGAGCTCTCGCCGGCGATGCTCACGACCGGGCTCATGCTCGGGGCGGGCGCCGTCGCCGCGGTGGTGCTCACCCTCGGCCTGATCCTGCCGTGGGGGCTCGTCTTCCCGGCGTGGATGCCGCGGGTCGGCGGCCGGACGGTTCCGGCGCGCCTCGCCGTCGTGCCGGGGCTCGCCGCGGCGACCGTCGTCACGATCTCGGCCGTGCCGATGCTCATCGTGGCGGCGGGAAGCCCGACGCTCGGCGAGGCCATCGTGTTCGACCTGCTGCTGCCGTTCTGGTTCTGGGGGCCGATGCTCGCCCTCGCCGTCTGGGCCTACGCGGCGTGGCGCCGCGAGCTCAGCCGACCAGTCGCCTGAACCCGGCCATGAGCGCCACGCGCTCGGCGGAGGTGCGCGCGAGCGGGGTCACGGCGAGGGTCGTGACCCCGCTCGCGGCGAATGCCGCGACGCGCTCGGCGACGACCGAGGCCGGGCCGATGAGCGAGATCGCCCGCACGAGTTCGTCGGGCACCGCCTGGACCGCCTCCTGCTTGCGCCCGTCGAGGTAGAGGTCCTGGATGTGCGCGGCCTCCGCCTCGAACCCGTAGCTCGCGACGAGGTCGTTGTAGAAGTTCTTGCCGCGGGCGCCCATGCCGCCGACGTAGAGGGCGAGCTGCGGCTTCGCCGCGGCGAGCGCCATGGCCTCGAGCTCGGGGTCCTCCGTGATGGCGAGCGCGGGGCTCGCGAACACGTCGAGCTGGCCGAGCGCGGCATCGCGCTTCGCGGTGCCCGCGGCGAGCGCGGCACCCCACACGTCGCCCGCGCGCTCGGGGTGGTAGAACATCGGCAGCCAGCCGTCGGCGATCTCGGCGGTCTGCTCGACCGACTTCTGCCCGAGGGAGGCGACGGTGATCGGGATGCGCTCGCGCACCGGGTGGTTGATGAGCTTCAGCGGCTTGCCGAGCCCGGTCCCCTCGCCCGCGGGCAGCGGGATCGTGTAGTTGCGTCCCTCGTGCACGACGGGCTCGCGCCGCCACGTCATGCGGCAGACGTCGATGATCTCGCGGGTGCGCCCGAGCGGGGCGTCGTACTTGACGCCGTGGAAGCCCTCGATGACCTGCGGTCCCGAGGCGCCGATGCCGAGCTCGAACCGGCCGCCCGACACGTAGTCGAGCCCTGCGGCCGTCATCGCGGTGAGCGTGGGCGTGCGGGTGTACAGCTGCAGGATGCCGCTCATGAGCGTGAGCCGCTCGGTGCGGGCGGCGAGGAAGCCGAGCTGGCTGACCGCGTCGAACGAGTACGCCTCGGGCACCGCGATGAGATCGACGCCGGATGCCTCGAGCTCGGCGACCTCGTCGGCCGCTTCGCGGAAGCCGCCCGCGTAGTTCAGGAACATGCCGACGCGCATCCGTCACTCCTCGTCGTGTGGGGTCGTGGTGTGCCCGGCCGTCGGCACGGGCCCATCAGAGGCTACCGAACGGCTCGGGCACCCGCCGCGCCGGTTGTGGGGTTCCGACGACCCTCAGGTTGCTCCGAGTCGGATGCCGCAGGCTGGACTCCAAACGACCGCCAGCATGCCCCGACGGGAGGAGGATCCGTGAGCTGGAGCCTCGTGCTCGACATCCTGCTCGTGCTCGTCTTCATCGGAGCCGCCGTGAACGGCTGGCGTGCGGGGCTGCTGCGCACCGCCGCGGGCCTCATCGGGCTCATCGCGGGCGGCATCGCCGCCTGGTTCGCGATGCCCTGGCTCGCCGGGCTCGTGCCCCTGCCCGAGCTGCGCGCGCCGGTCGCGATCGCCGTGGCGCTCGTGCTGCTGTCGCTCGGCGCCTGGCTCGGCGCGATCGTGGGCCGTGCGCTCCGCCGCGGCGCGCACCGGGTGAAGCTCGGCGTGCTCGACCGGGCGCTGGGTCTGGTCGGCAACCTCATCGTGACCGCGTTCGTCGTCGCCCTCGTCGCATCGGGCGTCGCGGCGATGGGCGTTCCGGTGCTCTCGCCCGCCGTGGCCGGATCGACCGTCGTCCGGGCGCTCGACCAGGTGACGCCGCCGCCGGCGAGGTCGGCCATGGCCGAGCTCCGTGCCGCGGCGCTCGGCGAGGGGCTGCCGTGGCTCGTCGACGTGCTCGACACGCCGCTGCCGACCGAGCCGCCGCCGCAGGGCGGCGTCGACTCGCCCGCGATCGCCGAGGCGTCGCGGTCGGTCGTGCGCATCACGGGCACGGCGTTCCGGTGCGGCAGCAACGTGTCGGGGTCGGGGTTCGTCGTCGCCGACGACCGCATCGTGACGAACGCGCACGTCGTCGCGGGCGTCGACGAACCGATCGTCGAAGCGCCGGGGCTCCCCGCCGTCGCCGGCCGGGTCGTCGCGTTCGACCCCGAGCACGATCTCGCGGTCATCGCGGTCGACGGGCTCGACGCCCCGGCGCTGCCCATCGACGAACCCGCCCTCGGCGACGAGGTCGCCGTCGCGGGGTACCCGTTCGGCGGGCCGCTGGAACTCCGACCGGCGCGCGTCGCGGCGAGCGGACCGCTCACGATCTCGACCGACGGCGCGACGTCGACGCGCGACGTCATGACGCTGTCGGCCGACGTCGATCCCGGCAACTCGGGCGGGCCGGTGCTCGACGTCGACGGCGAGGTCGCCGGCGTCGTGTTCGCCCGGTCCGAGACCGTCGCGACGGTGGGGTTCGCGGTTCCCGTGTCGACGCTCGCGCCGCTCGCGGCGGAGGCATCCGCCCTCGACGACCCGGTCGATTCGGGGGCGTGCGCCGCGTGAGGTCAGTCGGCTGAGAAGCCCTCGAAGCGGATGCCCCAGCTGAGCTGCCATTCCTCGCCCGGGCCGAGCCACCGCAGGCCGCGGCCGGAGTTGAACGCCTCGGCCGGCGCGGTCATCGGCTCGATCGCGATCGCGACGTCGCCGCCCTCGCCCGGGTACTCCCGCGAGGTGTAGACCTGCACGTAGCCGAACTCGTCGTCGGCCCACACCGACACGCTGCGCCCGTCGGGTGCGGTGAGCGTGTGCAGCACCTGGCCGTCGTCGCTCGCGAGCTCGCCGAACGCGTCGTCGAGCTGCACGTCGCCGACCCGACGTCCTTCGCGGAAGTCCCACTCGGTGCCGTCGACCGGGACCTCGCCGGTCGGCAGCAGGCGCTCGTCGACCTCGATGTGGCTCGCGGCGTCGAGACGCAGGACCAGGTCTTCGGTGCGGACGCCGCCGATCTTGAGGTACGGATGGGTGCCGAGCGCGACGGGGGCCGTGTCGGCGCCGAGGTTCTCGACGAAGTGCGTGACGCGCAGGCCGTCGGCGACGAGCTCGTAGTGCACGGCGGTGCCGAGCAGGAACGGGTAGCCGAGCTGCGGGTAGATGCGCGCGGCGAGCGTCACCGAGTCGCGCTCTCGGTCGACGGCGCTGTACTCGGTGTAGCGCAGCAGCCCGTGGATCGCGTTGCCGCGGGCCGGCTCCGTGATCGCGAGCTGGTGGTCGACGCCGTCGTGGCTCCACCGGCCGTCGCGGATGCGGTTCGGCCACGGCGCGAGCACGATGCCGGCGCCCATCGGCGGCGACTGGTCTTCGCCGTAGGCGGGAACGAGGTCGATGCCGTTGATGCTGAGGGTGCGGAGCCCGGCGGCGACGGCCGTGACGGTGGCCCGGATCTCACCGCTCGACGTCGTCGTCTCGAGCTCGAACTGCTCGCCCGTGGGAAGGGTCATGGACCAACTCTATGGTCTGCATCGGGTGCGTGCGCGGTGACGACCGCGAGTCCGGCCTCCTCCAGTTCGGCGACGACCGGGTGCGGCGCCGAGGCATCCGTGACGAGCTCGTCGAACGCGTCGACGGGGCCGACGCGACCGAGGTGCACCTCGCCGACCTTCGACCCGTCGGCGACGACGACGGCTCGCGCCGCCCGCTGCAGCATGAGCGCCTTCACCTGCGCCTCGGGCAGGTTCGCATTGGTGACGCCGTGCACCGGATCGACCCCGTTGCAGCCGATGACGGCGAGGTCGACGTGCACGTCGCGCAGCATCGAGCCGGCGAGCGGGTCGACGAGCGAGTGCTGGCGCGGACGCAGCGTGCCTCCCGTGACGACGACCTGGAACCTCGGGATCTCGGACTCGAGCTCGAGGGCGATCGAGAGGCCGTTCGTGAACACGACGACGTCGTCGAGGTCGCTGCGCTGCTTCAGCGCGCGCGCGACCTGCAGGGTCGTGGTGCCGACGTCGAGGATGAGGCTCTGCCCGCTGCGCACGAGACCGGCCACGTGCGCTCCGATGCGGCGCTTCGGTTCGACGGACGCCTCGAGCGCCTCCTCGAAGCTCGGCTCGCGTTCGGGCCGGTCGACGCCGGGAGCGCCGGCGGGCACGGCGCCGCCGTGCACCCGGCGGATCATGCCCTGGCGTTCGAGCGCGTCGAGGTCGGCACGGGCGGTGACGGTCGTCACGCCGAAGGCGCGGCTCAGCTCGGCGACGCGCACGAACCCGCGCTCGGCGACGAGGGCTCGCGCGAGCTCACGGCGGCGGGGCGCGTCGACCTGGGCGTCGAGCCGTGGTTGGTCGCTCATAGGGGAATCATGCGGCTTCCCACCTGACTTTGCAATACGAAAGTGGTTTGTTTGCGAAACGAAAGTCGCGTAGGGTGTGCGGCGTGACCGAGACCCGTGACCCCGCCGAGGCATCCTCGACGCCCACCGGCGCCCCGCGCATCGTCGACCAGCACGCCGTCGACCCCCGCATCGCCGTACGACGCACGACACTCGCCGACGGTCGCGAGCTGATCTACTTCGACGACGTCGACACGACGCTGCCCGACGAGCGGTCGATCGACGAGCGCGAGCTCGGCCCTCGCCCGGCGACGGCCGAGATGCGGCAGGACGTGCTCACCGGCGAGTGGATCTCGATCGCCGCGGCCCGACAGAACCGGGTCGTGCTCCCGCCCGCCGAGCTCGACCCGCTCGCGCCGCAGTCGCCGGGCAACCCGTCCGAGATCCCGAGCCGGTACGACGTCGCGGTGTTCGAGAACCGGTCGCCGTCGTTCGGGCCCGCCATTCGGCCGGCTCAGGGCGCCGAAGGCGGGCTCGCCGGGCTCCGCCGCGTCGGCCTCGAGCGCCGCCTGCCCTCGGTCGGCCGGTGCGAGGTGGTCTGCTTCAGCCCCGAGCACGAGGGCTCGTTCGGCACGCAGCCGGTCTCTCGCGCCCGAACCGTGATCGAGGCGTGGGCGCACCGCACGGCCGAGCTCTCGGGGCTGCCCGGGGTGCAGCAGGTCTTCCCGTTCGAGAATCGCGGCCGCGAGATCGGCGTGACGCTCGGGCATCCGCACGGTCAGATCTACGCCTACCCCTATGTGACGCCGCGCACCGAGCGACTGCTCGCCTCGATCGACGGCTACGGCCCCGGACTCTTCGCCGACCTGCTCGAGCGGGAACGCGGCGGCCCGCGCATCGTGCTCGAGGGCGAGCACTGGAGCGCGTTCGTGCCGTTCGCGGCCCGCTGGCCGATCGAGGTGCACCTGCTCCCCCACCGTCACGTGCCCGACCTCGCGGCGACGAACCTCGACGAGCGGGACGAGCTCGCGGTGCTCTACCGGCGGCTCCTGCGCGGCGTCGACCGGCTCTACGAGACGCCGACGCCGTACATCGCGGCCTGGCACCAGGCGCCGGTGCACGAGCGTCGCGACGAGGTGCGGCTCATGCTGCAGCTCACGAGCCCGCGCCGCGGCGCCGACAAGCTGAAGTACCTCGCCGGCTCCGAGGCCGCGATGGGAGCATGGGTCGGGGATGTCCCGCCCGAAGCACAGGCCGAGGCGCTGCGCGCCGCGATCGAAGGAGTCGCAGAATGACCGTCGCCGACGCCGCCCACGGATTCGCCGAGTGGTTCGGCCGACGGCCGGCCGGGGTGTGGTCGGCGCCCGGCCGCGTGAACCTGATCGGCGAGCACACCGACTACAACGACGGCTTCGTGTTCCCCTTCGCGATCGACCGTCGCACGACGGTCGCGCTCGGCGACCGCGACGACCGGGTGCTGCGCGTGGCGACGAGCCACGAGCCCGAGTCGGTCGAGATCGGCCTCGACGACCTCACCCCCGACGCCGTGTCGGGGTGGGCCGCCTACCCGCTCGGCGTCGCGTGGGCGCTGCGGGAGTTCGGCGCCGATCTCGACCACGCCCGCGGGGTCGACCTCTACATCACCTCGGACGTGCCGATCGGTGCGGGCCTGTCGAGCTCGGCGGCGATCGAGTGCGCGGTCGCGCTCGCGCTCGACGAGCACTGGGGGCTCGGTCTCGACCGCCCCACGCTCGCGAAGGTCGGCCGCCTCGCCGAGAACCGCGTGGTCGGCGCCCCGACGGGCATCATGGACCAGACGGCCTCGCTGCTCGGCGCAGCCGACTCGGCGGTGTTCCTCGACTGCCGCAGCCTCGACGCCGACGTGATCCCGCTCGGCCTGGAGGCCGAGGACCTCTCGTTCCTCGTGGTCGACACCCGCGTGGCGCACGCCCACGCCTCGGGCGGCTACGCCGCGCGTCGGGCGTCGTGCGAGGCGGGTGCCCGGAGCCTCGGCGTGGAGTCGTTGCGCGACCTGCGGGTCGACGGCCTGTCCCGCGCGGCCGAGGTGCTCGACGACGAGACGTTCCGTCGGGTGCGCCACGTCGTGACCGAGAACCAGCGGGTGCTCGACACCGTGCGCACGCTGCGGGAGCACGGGGCGGGGGCGATCGGCTCCCTGCTGGATGCCTCGCACGTGTCGATGCGCGACGACTTCGAGATCTCGGTGCCGGAACTCGACCTCGCCGTGGCGACCGCGCAGTCGTCGGGCGCGATCGGCGCCCGCATGACGGGCGGAGGCTTCGGCGGTTCGGCGATCGCGCTCGTCCCCGAGGCCCTCGTTCCCGACGTGACCCGCGCGGTGACCGCGGCCTTCGCCGACCACGGCTACCGCGCACCCATCGTCTTCACGGTTCGCGCATCGGAGGGCGCCCGCCGGGACGCCTGATCGGCGCCGACCGGAGTCGCGTCGCCTCCGGATCAGGTGCCGCACTCGCAATCGCAGTCGGCCGCACAGTCGCCGGCCTCCCAGCAGTCGACACGACAACGACAATCGTCGAGCAGTATCGGATCGCGTCTCGCGAGGGATGCGGCACGCTCGAGTCGGTCTCGAAGGCGTCGCTGCGCCTCGAACCTGAGGGCGCTCGTGGTCGGCCCATCGTCGTTCACCGCATGGAGACCGCGGGCGCGCCGCTCATCACGGTGCGCTCGATGGTGGTACCAGGCGTTCGGCTCGGCACGGTCGTAGTGGATATCGGTGGGCCTCGAGCGTGGGCGGTCGTCGGGCGGGCGCACGTCGAGATGAACTGGCAGACGCCGTCCGGCGTTGTCGCGCACCCAGTCGGGCGGAATCGGGGCCATCTCGGCGCCCGACTCGTCCAGCACCGCGAGACGCATGCCCGCGAGGCCGACGAGCCGCTCGAGGTCGGCCACGTCGATGCCGTTCCGATTCGCCTCGACACGTGCGATCGCCGCGTGGCTGACGCCCAACCGTCGTGCGAGGTCTCGTTGGCTCAGGTCGAGCTGTCGACGAACCCTGAGGACCACGCCGACCACATCGAATCGAGGGGTCTGCGCAGCGACGGGTTCCCCGTCGCTCCGTCTCCCCTCCAGCGGTCCTCCGCTCTTCTCCATCGGTCCTCCGCCCCGGGCGCGACCTGCGCCACTGCAGGTGCTCTCAGGAGGCAGTGTCCTGCTCGCCACCCACATCCATCACGCCGTCGTGATTCCCTCGGCGCGACTACGACACTGAATCGCCCTGCGACTCAGTGTCGTAGTCGCGGGAGGGGGGATCGACATCGGCGTGGAAGCCGGCCGCGAGCGGGATGCAGCGCAAACGCAGGCCTGTGGGCCGCAGGGAAGTTCCGCCGTGGCGCGCGGATGCCGCGCGATTCCGGTCAGGCTGACTCGGCGGCCGATTCTCGGGCGGGCTCGACGGCGCGAGGCGTGCCGCCGGTGATGCGGACGAGGTCGTCGAAGGTGGTGGGGAACACGGTCTTGGCGTGCCCGGCGGCGGCCCACACGACGGGGTAGGCGGCGAGGTCGGTGTCGACGATCGTGCGCACCGGAGCGGGGTGGCCGAGCGGCGCGACGCCGCCGATCACCTGGCCGGTCGCCGCCTTCACGGTCTCCTTCGACGCTCGCCGGATGACGCCGCCGAGCTCCGATCCCAGCCACTCGGTGTCGACGCGATGGGCGCCCGACGTGAGCACGAGGATCGGTTCGTCATCGAGCGTGAACACGAGCGAGTTGGCGATCTGGCCGACCTCGACGCCGAGCGCGTCGGCCGCGAGCTGGGCGGTCGTCACGGCGTCGTCGAACCACACGATCTCGGGCTCGAGTCCCTGCGCGGCGAGGGCCGCGGCGACGCGGTCGACGGCAGCATGCGACGGGGCGGAAGCGGGTGAGCTCATCTCCCGATCCTATGGCGCGTCGCGGCTGGTGCCGCGCTGAGCCGAGAAACGGGCGCGACACCCCGATGGCGTAGAGTGCGCGCGTGCCACAGCCTTCGCTCGCCCGCCGACTCGGGCTCCGCGACGCCGTCGTGATCGGCCTCGCCGCCATGATCGGCGCCGGCGTCTTCGCCGCGTTCGCCCCCGCCGCTGCCGCCGCCGGCGAGGGGCTGCTCATCGGCCTCGCGATCGCCGCGATCGTCGCCTTCGCGAATGCGAGCTCCACCGCGCAGCTCGCTGCGCGCTACCCCGAGTCGGGCGGCGCCTACCGCTACGGGCGCGAGCGGCTCGGAGCATGGCCCGGATTCCTCGCCGGTTGGGGGTTCGTCGTCGGCAAGACCGCGAGCTGCGCCGCGATGGCCATGACGTTCGCCGCGTACCTCGTCCCAACGGCATGGCAGCGACCCGTCGCCGCCGCGGCCGTCATCGTGCTCGCCGCCGTCAACCTCCGCGGCATCACCCGCACGGCCCGGGCCGCGAGCATCATCGTCGCGGCCGTGATCTCGGTGCTGCTGCTCGTCATCGCGGCCGGCGCCGGTCCGCTCCTCCAGCGCGGCATCCCCCTCGACGGGCTGCTCGATGCCGGCTGGCCCGGCATCCTGCAGTCGGCGGGCCTCCTCTTCTTCGCCTTCGCCGGCTACGCGCGCATCGCGACCCTCGGCGAGGAGGTGCGCGACCCCGCCCGGACGATCCCGCGCGCCATCCCGGTCGCCCTCGGCATCGCGGTCGCGCTCTACGCCCTCATCGGCTCCGTCCTGCTCGCCACCCTCGGCGCCGATGCACTCGCGACGTCGACCGCACCGCTCGTCGACCTCGTCGACGACGTCGGCTGGACCTGGGCCGCCCCGATCGTGCGCGTCGGCGCGGCCGCCGCCGCACTCGGCGCCCTCCTCGCGCTCATCGCCGGCATCGGCCGCACCGCGCTCGCCATGGCCCGCGACGACGAGCTTCCGCGCCCGCTCGCCTCGGTGCATTCGCGGTACCGGGTGCCGCACGTCGCCGAGATCGTCGTCGCGGTGGCGGTCGTCGCCCTCGTGCTCACGGTCGACCTGCGCCAGGCGATCGGCTTCTCGTCGTTCGGCGTGCTCGGCTACTACCTCGTCGCCAACCTCGCCGCGATCACCCAGCCCGCGAACGAACGCCGCGTCCCCCGCGCGCTGTCGGTGCTCGGCGCGATCGGCTGCATCGTGCTCGTCGTCACGCTGCCGCCTGGCGCGATCGCGGCGGGCGTCGCCGTCTTCGTCGTCGGCGCCGCCTGGCGCCTCGTGACCCAGGCGCTCCGAAGGCGCCGCCGATAGGCTGTCGCCATGTCCGTCGATCCCAGCGCACGCCTCATCCCACTGGCCGGCATCGCCGCCCCCGCCGTCGCCGACAGCGCGTTCGTCGCGGCCGGCGCCGTGATCGTCGGCGACGTTCGCCTCGAGGCGGATTCGAGCGTCTGGTACAACGCGGTGCTGCGCGCCGAGGCCGAGCCGATCGTGCTCGGCGAGGCGTCGAACCTGCAGGACACGGTCGTCTGCCACGTCGACGCCGGCTACCCGCTCACCGTCGGCCGTCGGGTCTCGGTCGGCCACGGCGCCGTGCTGCACGGGTGCACCGTCGAAGACGACAGCCTCGTCGGCATGAACGCCACCGTGCTCAACGGCGCGGTCATCGGCGCCGGCTCGCTCGTCGCGGCCGGTGCGGTCGTGCTCGAGGGCACGATCGTGCCGCCCGGCTCGCTCGTCGCCGGGGTGCCCGCGAAGGTGCGCCGCGAACTCAGCGACGCCGAACGCGAGGGCATCCGCCGCAACGCCGCCTCGTACCTGCAGCACGTCGGCGAGCACACCGCCGGCGCCTGACCCGGCACTGCGATCGGCGGCGCCGCCACCGTCGGACTACGCCGCGTCGGACAGCGCCGCGTCGGCGCGCGCTTCGCCCGACGGCATCGATTCGAGCATTCCCTGCTCACGGTGGATCGACTCGGTGCCCGGCCGCGTCGTGACCGATCGCTCGCTCCGCACGGGGTCCGTGAGCACCCCGTCGGCCGGCATGGAGCCGGCGAGCACGGCGTGCGCGATCGCGGAGGACGACCCCGCCCGCGAACCGCCCGGCAACGCACGCCGCACCGCGCGCACCCGGCGCACCGCCCACCGCGTCGGCACCGCGACGACCATCGACAGCGCCCCGGCGACAGACCGATCGTACGGCCCGAGCATCCGCTTCCGCTCGAACGCCCGACGCACCGCACCGCCGACGAGGTCGTGCCGTCGAGTCGGCGCCGGCAGCAGTCCGGCCGCACGCCGGTCGAGCAGTTCCTCGAGCCGATCGGACCAGTCGTCGAAGGCCTCGCCGTGGAAGTAGTTGTCGACGAGCCAACCTTCGGCCGGCGGCTTCGCCACCCACTCCGCGACCGCCGCGCCGTCGCCGAACAGCCCGCTGCCAGCGAACACCGTGTTGATCAGCTTCGGGCCGACGCCGAACTCGTCGACGACGATCGCCGGCACCCCGGCGGCCACCGCTTCGAGCACGGCCGTCGAACTCACCGTGACGAGCATCGACGCGCGTCCGAGGTGCTTCGCCATGGGCCCGTCCTCGACGACCAGGTTCGGCGGGACGCCGCCGAGGCGGGCGCGTACCTCGGGATCGGCGAGGAGGTCGGCGTAGTCGTGCGCCTCCGCGTGGGTCTGCGCCTCGCCGCGCCGAGCCCTGACCTTGACGACGACCCGTCGGGTCGGCCGCCGCCGCGCGGCATCCGCGAGCAGGCCGAGCATGCGCACCCGGTCGTCGCGCTCGGCCGGCACCTTCGCCTGGGCGGCGAACACGAGGTCGCCGTCGGGCGGCGTCGATGCCGACGTCGACGCGAAGGCCGCCACCGGCGCAGACGCCACGTGCGGCGTCACCGGCGCGGCATCCCCGTCACCCGGCGATGCGCCGCGTCGGCGCGCCGTGAGGAACGGCAGCGTCGCGAGCCCGAACCCGACCCGCACGCCGAGCCCCGCGGCCAGCTGCTCGAACTCGCGCACCTCGCGGCGACTGTGGAGCACGACGAGATCGACCTGTTCGCGGTAGACCACCGCCTTCGGGACCGCCGGGATCGTGAGCCCCGGGAAGCCGCTCAGCAGGACCGGCCTCCCGGGCAGCGCCGCGACGATCGGCGCGACGACCCGCACGAAGGGACCGCGCAGTGCGAGCAGCACGGCATCCGGCCGGCGGGCGGCGAGGCGTCGCTCGAGCGACGCCAGGTCGAGCCGGCGCACGCCCTTCGCATGGAACGACGAGCCGGCGAGCGCGGCGCCGAGCTGCCGGTCGCTCGGCATCACGGGCGTCGTCACCACGATGAGCTCGGCATCCCAGCCGGCCGGCAGGCGTGTCGCGAACGCCGCTCCCCACTTGACGTACGAGTCGGAGTCGGCGACGACCACAAGGCGACGACGTGCCTCGGGCGCGCCAGAGGCCTCCGTGACGGCGCGACGCGCTGGTCCGCCCGCCGAACCCGCGTTCACAGCGCCGGCACCCGTCGCAGCTTCGCGCGCGGCGCCTCCTCGCCCGGGAACACGCGCTTCGCACCGTCGCCCATCGCGTCGCCGATCACCCTGATGTCGCGCACCAGGTGATCGAAGCCGGTCGGCTCGAGCGATGCGGCCTGGTCCGACCCCCACATCGCCCGGTCGAGCGTGATGTGCCGTTCGACGGCGACGGCGCCGAGTGCGACCGCGGCGAGCGAGATCTGGAGGCCGCGCTCATGCCCCGAGTACCCGACCGGGACACCCGGGTAGCGGCGTCGCAGCGCGTCGATCACGAGGAGGTTCGCCTCCTCGGGCGGCATCGGGTAGCTCGAGGTCGCGTGCATGAGCACCAGGCGCTCGGTGCCGAGCACCTCGACCGCCCGATCGATCTCGTCGAGGGTGGACATGCCGGTCGAGCAGATGACGGGCTTGCCGGTCGCGGCGATCGCCTCGAGCAGGGCGAGGTCGGTGATCGAGGCCGAGGCGACCTTGTGCGCGACGACGTCGAGGCGCTCGAGGAACGCGACCGACGGCACGTCCCACGGCGAGGCGAACCAGTCGAGCCCCGAGCGCATCGCGTACGACGCGATCTCGAGGTACTCCGACTCGCCGAACTCGACCCGGTACCGGTAGTCGAGGTAGCTCATCGTGCCCCACGGGGTCTCACGCGAGACATCCCGCATGTGCTCGGGCGTTGCGATCTCGGGCGTGCGCTTCTGGAACTTGACCGCCTGCGCACCCGCCTCGGCGGCGACGTCGATCAGGCGCTTCGCGATCTCGACGTCGCCGTTGTGGTTCAGGCCGATCTCGCCGATGACGTACACGGGCTGACCCGGGCCGACCGACGAACGGCCGATGCGGACGGTGTTCATGCGAGGGCTCCCTGCGGTGCTGTTCGGTGTGCGGAGGGTTCGGCCGCAGTGGCGGCTCGTTCGTGGGGTGCTGCGCCGGTCGCACCGTCGCGGGCCGCGAGCACGAGCTCGGCGAGCTCGCGCACCGCGCCGTCGCCGCCCCCGGCCTCGAGCACGAGGCGGGCGGCGTCGCGCACCGCGGGCACCGCATCGGCGACGGCGAGCGGCCACCCGACGAGCGCCATCGCCGGCAGGTCGCCGACGTCGTTGCCGAGGTAGGCGATGCGCGCGAGCGGGATGCCTCGGGCCTCGGCCCATTCGGCGAGCGCGGGGGCCTTGTCGTGCATGCCCTGGAGCACGTCGACCCGCAGCTTGGCCGCTCGCGCGGTCACCACGCGGTTCGTCTCGGCCGAGAGCACGAGCACCGGAACGCCCGCCGCGCGGAGGCGGGCGACGCCCTGCCCGTCGCTGCGGCTGACGCGGACGAGCTCGCGTCCCTCCGTGTCGATCCAGGCGGTGTCGTCGGTGTGCACCCCGTCGAAGTCGGTGACGACGGCGTCGACGTCGACGACGCGTGCCGGCCGGTCGATGAGCTCGACGAGCGCCCGCGCGACCACGAGGTCGGCGGCGGTGTCGATGTCGACGCCGTGCAGCTGGGGCACGACCTGCGGCGCGATCCGGCCGAAGAAGCGGTGCCGTGCCGCGCGGAAGCCCGCCGTCCGCATCGCGGTGAACGCGCCGGTCTCGCGGAACTCCGGTTCGCGCTCCTGCCTGCGGTGGCGCACCGCGGCGTCGTGGTTGGCGCCGAACACCGAGCCGTCGCCGGCGGCGCGCCACACGAAGGCGTGGCTCTCAACCGCCGCGAACACGCTGTCGGCCTCGTGGCTCACGACCCGTGCGACCGCGGCGTCGAGATCCGACGGGTCGATGAACGGCGATGTCGCCTGCACGAAGAGCGTGACCGCGGGCAGCGGGCCCCGTGCCTCGAGCTCGTCGAGTGCGTGCAGCAGCGCCGATTCGCTCGACGCCGTGTCGCCCGAGAGGTCGGCCGGCCGGTCGACGACGGTCGCCCCGGCGGCGCGCGCCACACGTGCGATCTCGTCGTCGTCGGTCGTGACCACGACCGCGCCGACGCTGCGTGCGGCATGCGCGGCCGCGACGGCGCGACCGACGAGGGAGACCCCGCCGAGGCGCATCAGGTTCTTGCCCGGCAGGCCCTTCGACCCGCCGCGCGCCGGAATGATCGCGACGGCGACGCCGCGCTGATCGGTCTTCGACTCGGCCATGCGGGCAGGCTACGGATCCGAGGTGGCGCCGGGGTGGCGCGCGCGTTGCGCACCGGTGAACGGTCGGGCATCGCCGCCCACAGATCGCGTGCCAAGGGCATCCGCCCCGGCGCGGATCAGCGCTGCAGGCCCTGCTCCGCCGCCTTCACGACGTTCGCGAGCAGCATCGCGCGGGTCATGGGGCCCACGCCGCCCGGGTTGGGCGAGAGGTGTCCCGCGACCGCTGCGACGGCGGGGTCGACGTCGCCCGTGAGCCGGCCCTTGCCGGTCTCCTCGTCCTGCACGCGGGTGATGCCGACGTCGAGCACCGCAGCGCCGGGCTTGATCCAGTCGGGCTTCACGAGGTGGGGCACGCCGACGGCGGCCACGACGATGTCGGCGCGGCGCACCTCGGCCGCGAGGTCCTGCGTGCGCGAGTGCGTGAGGGTGACGGTGGCGTCGAGGCCCTTGCGCGTGAACAGCAGGCCCAGGGGCCGGCCGACGGTGAGGCCGCGCCCGATGACCGTGACGTGGCGTCCTCTGATCGGCACGTCGTAGCGCTGCAGCATCTCCACGATGCCCGCGGGCGTGCACGGCAACGGCGAGTGCAGCTCGCCCTCGATGCCGAGCACGAGGCGGCCGAGGTTCGTGGGGTGCAGCCCGTCGGCGTCCTTGTCGGGATCGATGAGCTCGAGCATCGCGTTCTCGTCGTGCCCGGCGGGCAGCGGCAGCTGCACGATGTACCCGGTCACCTCGGCTGCGGCGTTGAGGTCGCTGATCGCCGCGCGCACGTCGGCCGCGGTCGCCGTGGCCGGCAGGTCGACGCGGATCGACTCGATGCCCACCTCGGCGCAGTCGCGGTGCTTGCCCGCGACGTACGAGCGCGACGCCGGGTCGTCGCCGACGAGCAGCGTGCCGAGGCCGGGCGTGACGCCGCGGGCCTTCAGTTCGGCGATGCGTGCGGCGAGCTCGTGCTTCACGGCGGACGCCGTGGCGACCCCGTCGAGCGTGATGGCGGTCATGGTGCTCCTCGGTGGGCGAGCGGGTGAACGGATGCGACGGGGTCGGTCCGGCCGGGGCGACGTCCGCCGCCCCGACCGGCGCGGCCTACTGCTGCAGGCCGGGGTAGAGCGGGAAGGCGGCGGTGAGCGCCTCGACCCGGGCGCGGAGCGCCGCGACATCCGCCTCGCCCTGCAGCGTCAGCGCGATGATGTCGGCGACCTCGGTGAACTCGGCGTCGCCGAAGCCCCGAGTCGCGAGCGCCGGGGTGCCGATGCGCAGGCCCGACGTGACCATCGGCGGGCGCGGGTCGAACGGCACCGCGTTGCGGTTGACGGTGATGAGCGCCTCGTGCAGCAGGTCTTCGGCCTGCTGGCCGTCGATCTTCGAGTTGCGGAGGTCGGCGAGCACGAGGTGCACGTCGGTGCCGCCCGTGAGCACGTCGACGCCGGCCGCGCGCGAGTCGTCGGCGGTCAGGCGGTCGGCGAGGATCGCGGCGCCGCGCAGCGTGCGCTCCTGGCGGTCCTTGAACTCGGCCGAGGCGGCGATCTTGAACGCGGTGGCCTTTGCGGCGATGACGTGCATGAGCGGGCCGCCCTGCTGGCCGGGGAACACGTTCGAGTTGAGCTTCTTCGCGAGCTCCATGTCGCGCGAGAGGATGAAGCCCGAGCGGGGGCCGCCGATCGTCTTGTGCACGGTCGACGACACGACGTCGGCGAAGGGCACCGGGTTCGGGTGCAGGCCCGCGGCCACGAGGCCCGCGAAGTGCGCCATGTCGACCCAGAGCTTCGCGCCGACCTCGTCGGCGATCTCGCGGAACGCGGCGAAGTCGAGCTGGCGTGGGTACGCAGACCAGCCGGCGATGATGACCTGCGGGCGGTGCTCGAGGGCCTTCTCGCGGACGACGTTCATGTCGACGAGGAAGGTCTCGGGGTCGACGCCGTAGGCGACGGCGTTGTAGAGCTTGCCCGAGAAGTTGAGCTTCATGCCGTGGGTGAGGTGGCCGCCGTGGGCGAGCTCGAGGCCGAGGATGGTGTCGCCCGGCGTCGCGATCGCGCTCAGCACGGCCGCGTTCGCGGTCGCGCCCGAGTGCGGCTGCACGTTGGCGTACTCGGCGCCGAAGAGCGACTTCGCGCGCTCGATGGCGAGCGACTCGGCGACGTCGACGTACTCGCAGCCGCCGTAGTAGCGACGACCGGGGTAGCCCTCGGCGTACTTGTTGGTGAGCACGGAGCCCTGCGACTGCAGCACCGAGACGGGAACGAAGTTCTCGCTCGCGATCATCTCGAGGTAGTCGCGCTGGCGACCGAGTTCGAGTTCGAGAACTTCGGCGATCTCGGGGTCGACCTCGGAGAGGGGCGCGTTGAAGACGGATTCGGCCAAGACTGGCTCCTTCATGACATACGGACCTAAGGGGTGCTGCCGCTGCGACTCGCGCAGCAAGCAGGCGTACCGGCCCAGGCGTGCGGTCGGTCCGTGCCAGTCGCTCCCCGATGGGAATCCATCTCAACGCCAGTCGCGACGACGCAAGCATAGCAATGGATGCCTCCTGCCGCCGCCGCTCGCGACGTGACAAGGCCGTCGGGATGCGGCACCGGGAGCCGGCGGCTCTTCCGCACGCCCGTCGTCCCGTGGCAGGATGTCCGACGAGACGATTTCGTCAAGATTCCTGTCTTTCGATTGGGAGGGGCAAAGATGCCGAACGCCGCCGTCCGCACCGCCGTGGCCGTCGCGACGGCATCGCTCCTCGTGCTGTCGGGCTGCTCGGCTGAATCGGACGCGAAGGCCGAGTTCTCCGGCATCGTGCCGGCGCCCGCGCGGTTCGAGCTCACCGACCGGGGCGCATTCACCCTCGGCGAGCGCACCCGGCTCGTCGTCTCCGGCGACGGCGCCGCCGCCGTCGCCGAGACGTTCGCCGCACCGCTCCGCACCGCGACCGGGTTCGAGCTGCCGGTCGAAGAGGGCGCGGCCGAGGCATCCGACATCGAGCTCGTCATCGACCCCGAGGTCGAAGGCGACGAGGGCTACACGCTCGACAGCGGCGCCGACGGCGTGCGGATCGCCGCGTCGGCACCCGCCGGACTGTTCTGGGGCACCCAGTCGCTGCGGCAGATGCTGCCGGGCGAGATCGAGGAGGCCGACCCGATCGAGCCCGAGGGCGGCTGGCAGGTGCCCGCGGCCTCCATCGTCGATCGGCCGCGGTTCGCGTACCGGGCCTCGCTCGTCGACGTTGCGCGCCACTTCTTCCCCGTCGACTACGTCGAGCAGCACCTCGACCGCATGGCGCTCATGAAGATGAACGTGCTGCACCTGCACCTGACCGACGACCAGGGCTGGCGCATCCAGATCGACGCGTGGCCGGAGCTCACCGGCATCGGCGCGTCGACCTCGGTCGGCGGCGACGGCGGCGGCTTCTACACGAAGGACGACTACCGCCGAATCGTCGACTACGCCGCCGACCGGTTCATCACCGTGGTGCCCGAGATCGACCTGCCCGGGCACACGAACGCGGCGCTCAGCGCGTACCCCGAGCTCAACTGCGACGGTGTCGCGCCGAAGCCGTACGAGGGCGTCGAGGTCGGCTTCTCGTCGCTGTGCGCCTCCCCGGCGCGCGCGGAGGCGACCGATCGCTTCCTCACCGAGGTGCTCGCGGAGGTGGCGGAGATGACGCCCGGCCCGTGGATCCATGTCGGGGGCGACGAGCCGCTCGCGACCGAGCCCGACGACTACCTCGACCTCGTGCGTCGCATCACGGCGGCCGCCGCGGCGACGGGCAAGACCGTGATCGCCTACCACGAGATGGGGGCCTCGACCGAACTGCCGCCCGGCACGATCGGGCACTACTGGGACCTGACCGCCGGCCACGAGATGCCGGCGAACCGGCGCGGCGAACCCGCGCGCCCGTATCCGGAGTCGGCCGGCCAGGCGCATGCGTTCCTCGAGCAGGGCGGCAGGCTCGTGCTCGCGCCGGCCGACAAGACCTACCTCGACATGATGTACCCCGACCGTCCGTCGGGCCCGCTCGGCACCGAGCTCGGCACGCGTTGGGCCGCCACCATCACGCTCGAGGAGGCCTACGGCTGGCAGCCCGAGGCGACGATCGACGGGCTCGACGAGTCCGACATCCTCGGCGTCGCCGCCTCGGTCTGGACGGAGACGCTCTCGAACGCGGCCGACTTCGAGTTCATGGTGTTCCCACGCATCGCCGCGATCGCCGAGGTCGGCTGGTCGCCCGCAGACGCGCGCGACGAGGAGGGCTTCCGTTCACGGTTGACGACGCTCGGCGCCCACCTCGACGGGCTGGGCGTCGCCTACCGGGAGGTCGGCGGGGTCGACTGGCCCGGCTAGCGGCGGATGCCTCGGGGCCGACCCCGAGGCATCCGCCGTGCGCGTGCGGGCCGAGGCGGCCCGCACGCGATCTCAGCCGCGACCTGGCGCAGGCGAGCTCGCGACCGGGGAGACGTGCCCGACCAGGTCGGTGGCACGCGCCTCGAGCGTGTGGCGTCCCGGGGCATCGACGACCACATCCTCACCGTCCCACGCCGTCCAGGAGCCGCCGTCGAGGCGGAACTCGACGCTCGCGATGCCGGCGCCGTCGTCGTGCGCCTCGATCGTGAACCGCACCGGACTCCTCGGGCTGCTCACCGCGGGCCGGCGGTCTGCACCGACCTCCACCGACGGTGCGACCGTGTCGACCTTGACGATGCCGTATCCCGCGACCCGCCGATCACCGACGGTCGCCCGGTACTCGACCCGCTGCTCGCCCTGTGCGCCGATCTCGACGGGGCCGTCGGCGGCCGACCACTCGCCGTCGCCGATCCGCACCTCGACGCCCGAGGGCGCGCCCTCGGTGCCGCCGGCGGCGAAGCTCGCGCTCGGGGCGGAGGTGTACCAGCCGTCGGGGCCGTCGGGGGCCTCCGGCGAGAGTTCGGCCGAGATCCATGCCCCGGCCTCCGCGATCGACGGCACCGTGAGCTCGAAGAGGCTGAGGTACGGGCTCAGGTTCTTCGCCGTGACCGTCACGCGGACATGGCGTGCGTCGACCGGCTCGAACGCCACGGTGTCGACGCGCGCCCCCGCGGCCTGCCCGGTCATCGTCGCGGCGGTGGTCCAGGTCGCCCCGTCGTCGGAGACCTCGACGACGTAGTCCTTCGCCGAGGCTCCCTCCCAGGCGAGCACGACCTCGCCGAACTGCTGCTCCGACCCGAGGTCCACGGCGATCCACGGCTGTGCGACGTAGTTCGCCGACCAGCGCGTCTTGTCGTCCCCGTCGATCGCGAGGCTCGGCGGGAATGCTGCGGCCTCGACGCCTGAGGCGGTCGCCGTGGCGCCGCTCGTGAGCGGCTCGGGTGCGAAGACCGACATCCGCCAGGCGCCGAGGTCGCCGCCGTCGGCGCGGATGTCCTGCACGGCGACGTACCGCGCCGACAGCGAGCCCAGCTCGACCGATGCGGCGGTGCCGTCCACGTCGTCGGCGACCTGCTGCCAGAACACGCCGTCGTCGGAGACCGCGACGTCGTAGCTCGCCGGCGCGATCCCGGCCCAGTCGACCTCGAACCGGCCGACCGGCGCCGCCTCGGCGAGTTCGATCCGGACGTCCGCCGTGTCCTCGGTCGTCGCCCACCGAGTGAGGGCGAGACCGTCGGTCAACGACTCGGCCGGCGTGCCCTCGCCGCTCGACGACGCGGTGACGGCCGCCCCGAGACTCAGCTCGCCGGACCGCGCGACTCCCGTCTGGTCGATCGTCGTGAGCCCCGGACCCGAGCCGATCCGCCGCTGCACGGCGACGAACTCGCCGTACGACCGTGTCGGGGTCTGCGAGTCCCAGGTCTTCTGCGCGATCACGGGGAAGGAGTCGCGCACGAGGCCGTGCACGTCGAGTTCGGTGTACTCCTCGTGCACGAGGTCGTTCCAGACCGCGAACATCGCACCCTCGGGCGCCCCTTCGGGCACGACGGCCGTCGAGCCGAGCCGGTTGGGAAGCCACGTGGCGTAGAGGCCCGCGTTGTTCAGACCGTTGCCGTGGTAGTAGTTCGCGAACGGCACGACGTAGAGGTCGCCGTCGTTCGTGTTGATGTAGCGGTACCCGTCGGCCTCGGCCTTGGCCATGCCGTACCAGCCGTTGTTCCAGGCGTTGATGATCACGTCGCGGTCGTATCCGTCGGCCGAGCCGTGCATGACGCTCATGCTGCCCCAGGCCCGCGGCTGCTTGCCGAGCGAGCGGATGTGCTCGGCCATGGTGTTGAAGAACTCGCGGTACTGGTCGGCGCCCGAGCGCGGGTACTCGTCGGCGCCGAAGTGCACGTCGGGGCCCTCGAACCAGGGCACGAACTCGTCGAAGACGGCCTTGATCGTCTCGGTCGACTCGGGCTTGGAGAGGTCGAGGTGGTCGGAGTCGCCGCCGTTGAAGCCGAGTTCGGGCTTCCATCGGATGAACGAGCGCGAGTGCGCCGGTGCGTCGATCTCGGGGATGATCACGACCGCGTGCGCGGCCGCGGTGTCTTCGAAGCTCTGCCAGTCGGCGCGGTCGTAGGCGCCGTCCTCCGACGCGAGCCCGGCGAACGCGGGGTCGTCGCTCTTCAGCCGGAAGCCGTCGTACGCGTCCTTCCAGCCGCCCGCCGGGCGGGCGATCTCGTTGTCGTTGAGGTGGATCTGGAACTCGTTGAGCTTGTACCAGCTCATCATGGTGATGTAGTCGCGCACGAACTCGGGCGTGAAGAAGCGGCGCCCGACGTCGAGCGAGAATCCGCGCACGCCGTGGTTCGGCCAGTCGACGGTCTCGCCCGCGGGCAGCGAGTTGCGCTGGGGCGACTGCACGAGCCCCTGCAGCACCGTCCGCGTGCCGTAGAAGGCGCCCTGCGAGGCCGGGGCGACGATCTCCACCCCGTCGCCGTCGATCGTCAGCCGGTAGCCCTCGGCGCGGAACAGCTCGCCGCCGTCGGCGTGCTCGAGGCCCGGGTCGAGATCCAGCGTGAGGTCACCGGGGCGCGCATCGGCGCCGACCGCGACCTCGGCCGCGAAGCCGGTCGTGGCCTCGAGATCGTCGGCGAACTGGCGCGCGACCGACTCGAGGTCGGCGTCGGCGACGATCCGGCTCTCGGCGCCGAGGACGAAGGCGCCCTCGCCCCCGGTCCACGTCTGCAGCGCGGGAATGACCTCGGGGGCGTCGTTGGTCGCCGCCTGCGCCGGCGCGGGGGTCGTCGCGAGCAGTCCCGCCATCAGCCCGAGCGCCGCGATCGCCGCCGCGCCCCTTCGCCGAGCCGCTCGATGCGTACTGGGAGTTCGTGTGCCGCTCACCCTGGACCTCCTCGTCCTCGTCAACTTCATTGAGTAAACAAACTAAGTTGGCTCGAACCTAGGAGATGCCGGCGGTCCCCGTCAAGGCCGGGATTCCCCGGGGCCGTGCCCCGACGATCGCCGTGAACGACGAGGGCGGACGACTCGGGTCGGCCCCGAGGCATCCGCCCTCTGCACTACGACGAGCGCCTACTTGACGCTGCCCGCCGTGAGGCCGCCGACGAGGCGCTTCTCGATGAGCATGAACAGCACGACGACGGGGATGATCGCCACGATCGACACGCCGAACACGTACTGCCAGCTCGTCGAGTACTGGCCGACGAACTTGGTGAGCGCGACCGACATCGGCTGGTTGCCCGCCGTCGAGAGGATGACGAGCGAGGCCGCGAACTCGTTCCAGCAGGCGACGAAGGTGAACACGATCGCGGTCACGATGCCCGGCCAGACGAGCGGCAGGTTGATCTTGAAGAGCACCGTGAGCCGGCCGGCGCCGTCGATCTGGGCGGCCTCGTCGACCTCCTTCGGGATGCCCGCGAAGAAGGAGTGCATGATCCACACGGCGAACGACAGGTTGAACGCCGCGTTGATGAAGATCATCGCCGCCCAGGTGTCGATCATGCCGAGCGCGGTGAACTGCCGGAACAGGCCCGAGGTGAGCACCGCCGGCTGCAGCATCTGCGTGACGATCACGAGGAAGAGGAACACGAAGCGGAACGGGAACTTGAACCGCGCCGTGTAGTACGCCGCGGGCAGCGCGACCGCGAGCACGAGCAGCGTCGCGAAGACCGAGATCACGATCGTCGAGACCATGTTCTGCGGCAGCGGCGTCTCGGGCGTCGACCACATGTCGAGGTAGTTCTCCCAGTGCCACTCCGTGGGGAAGTAGGTGGGGTCGACCGACAGGATCTGCGACTTCGTCTTCACCGAGCCGAAGAACATGATGAGGTACGGCACGATGAAGACCGCGAGCACGATGAGCCCGGCGAACATGCGCAGCAGCACACGGCCGAGGGGCACCTGGTCTTTGGTGTAGCGACGCTTGCGGGGCGGGGTCTGGCGGCCGGATGCCCCGTGGCCGGCGTCGCTCGCGAGCATCGCGCGGGTTTCGGTGACGGTCACGGTCAGACCTCCTTCATGGGCTTGACGACCTTCACGTACACCGCGACGATCACGATGACGATGACGAACGCGACGACCGAGAGCGCGGACGCGACGTCGACCTTGTGCTGGTTCTGGATGTACTTGAAGATCATCGTCATGATCGTGTCGGCGTCGTAGCCCGGGATCGACCCGGTCATCACCCGCAGGATCGGCAGCGAGTTGAAGACGTTGATGATGTTGATGAGCACCGCGACGCTGAGCGCCCCGCGCAGCTGCGGCAGCACGATCGTGAAGTAGGTGCGCACGGAGCCAGCGCCGTCCATCTTCGCGGCCTCGAGCGTGTCGCCGGGCACGGTCGCGAGTCCCGCGAGGATCGTGTAGGTCGTGAACGGCAGCGACACGAAGATCGCGACGATGATCGACCACATGAACGCGGTGGTCGGGTTCTTCGTCCAGCCGTAGCCCTCGGGGGTGTCGACGAGTCCGATGTCGACGAGGAACTTGTTGATGATGCCGAAGTACGGTTCGAGGCCGTAGTAGACGACCATCGTCGTCATCACGACCGAGGCCGCCCACGGGATGATCACGACGAGCCGCACGAGCTGTCGGCCAGGGAAGGCCTTGTTGAGGATCTGGGCGAGGCCGAGCGAGATCACGACGGTGAACGCCACGACCACGACGACCCAGACGATCGTGCGGAAGAAGATCGGCCAGAAGTACGGGAACTGGAAGACCTCGACGTAGTTGTCGAAGCCGACCGAGCCCTTGTCGAGCCCCGAGAGCGAGATGTCGCGGGTCGAGTTGTAGAACATGACGACGGCCGGGAACAGCACGACGCCGAAGATGAGGATCAGCGCGGGGGTGATCCAGGGAAGGGCGGCGGCGAGGTCGCGGCCGCCGGGCTTGCCTCGGCGGGCGGGCTTCGCGCCCTTCCCGCCTGCCGGCGATCCCCCGGAACGGGGGCGGCCTGCGGCCGCCCCCGTCGGGTTCGGTGATGCGTCGGTCGTGGAGCTCATGGTGCGAGGATCACCGAACCCTTTCCGTGTGGGATCGAGGCGAGCGTCAGCTCGCGTCGACCTGCGCCTGGATCTCGGTCAGCACGTCCTGCGCGGGCTTCGACTGGATCTGGCCGAACAGCGACTTGAACGCGCCGTCGGTGGCCTGCCACTTGGGGTTCGAGCTCGGGTAGAACTGCGCGTCGGGCAGCACCTCGAGGAACGGCGCGAGCGCCTCGTCGTCCTTCAGCTGCTCGGCACCCGACTTGGTGACGGGGAGGAAGCCCTCGGCCTGCACCCACGGCACGTACACGTCGGCCGAGTAGTAGTAGTCGAAGAACTTCTTGATCGCGTCCTGCTTGTCGCCGTCGTTCTGGAAGGCCATGAGCTGGTCCATGACGCCGAGCGTGAAGGGCGAGCCGTCCTTCGTCGGGATCGGGACGATCGAGTAGTCCAGGTCGGGGTTGCCGTCCTCGATCTGGCCGACGGTCGGCGGGAGGCCGACCTGCATGCCGATCTTGCCCTGGACGAAGATCTCCATGAGCGGGGTGCGGTCGGTCGAGCCCGGGTCGGCCTGCGTGGCGCCCGCGTCGATCATCTTCTTGATCTGGTCGGCACCCGGCAGGTTCTCGGGGATGTCGACCGTGATCTCCTCGGCGTCGCCGAAGGTGCCGCCGCCGCCCCAGAGCCACACGGCCGCCTCGGCCTGCGCCTCTTCCGAGCCGAGCGGCATGCCGTAGCCGGCCACGCCGCCGCCGAGCTTCGAGATCTTGGTGGCCGCGTCGAGCAGCTCGTCCCAGTTGGTCGGCGCAGCGCTCACGCCGGCCTGCTCGAGGAGGTCGTTGTTGACGAACAGCGCGCGGGCCGAGGCGATGAGGGGCAGCGCGTACGCGGTGCCGTCGACCTCGGCGTTCGCGAGGAACGAGTCCTGGAAGTCGCTGTAGGTGTCGTCGGAGACGACGTCCTTCGTCTCGTAGAGCAGGCCGTCGGCCGCGAAGCCGGCGAAGGGGCCGCCGTTGTAGATGTCGGGGGCCTCGCCGCCCTGGATCTTCGTCGTGATGACCGACTCGAGGTTGTCCCACGACTGGACCTCGAGCTTGACGTCGATGTCGGGGTTCTCCTTCTCGAAGCCCTCGATGACGGTGTCCCAGTTGTCCTGGGTGGCGTCGGAGTAGCTCGGAACGAGCATGTTGAGCGTGGTCTTGCCGGAGGCGTCGCCGCCGTCGCTGCCGTTGCCGCCGCCGAAACCGCACGACGCGAGCGTCAGCGACGCGGTGGCCGCGAGCGCGATCGCGGCGCCCAGGCGCAGTGACTTCTTCATTGAATGCTTCCTCACTCTGGTGGTCGGCGCACCGGCGGCGAAGGGTCACGCGCCAGTGCGTTCGCTCGAAAGCTGCAGTGATCGTGAAATCAATTGCAGTTTCATGAACGTTTCGTCGAACAAATGATCAGGTGCGTTCATTCGACGCTGGGCAATCTATTCCGGATGCCTCACGGCCGTCAAGCCGCGGAAGCCATTTGTTATCAGATTTTGTTCAGATCCCTCACAAACCCCGTGTTTGCGGGGTAGTGATGGGAAACGATCTTTTCAATGATCGCTGGACACGGATTGCAGTCATCTGCAATCATTGCTGCGTCAGTGCCCTGCGTCGCCGGGCCCGCCCCACCGACTGGAGATCCCGTGACCGTGCCCAGCGCATCCGCCCCCGCCGCCCACATGGCCGCCGAGCTCGCCTCGCAGCCCGAGACGTGGGCGCGCGCGGCCGAGCTGCGCGACGAGCAGTCGCGCCTCCCCCGGCGCGGCGAGCGCATCGCGGTCGTCGGCTGCGGAACCAGCTGGTTCATGGCGCAGTCGTACGCGTGGCTGCGCGAGTCGGGCGGCCACGGCGAGACCGACGCGTTCGCCGCCTCCGAGGCGTTCGCGCTCCGCGGCTACGACGCGGTCGTCGCCCTCACGCGCTCCGGCACCACGACCGAGGTGCTGCAACTCGTCGAGGAGCTGCGCGGCGAGGTCCGCACGGTGGGGGTCATCGGCGACGCCTCGTCGCCGCTCGTCGGCCTCGTCGACGACGCGATCACCCTGCCGTTCGCCGACGAGCAGTCGGTCGTGCAGACCCGGTTCGCGACGACGGCGCTCGCCCTGTTCCGCGCCTCGCTCGGCGAGGACCTCGCCCCCGCGATCGCCGATGCCGAGCGTGCGCTCGCGAGCGACCTCGACCCCGCGCTCGTTGAGGCGGACCAGTACACGTTCCTGGGCCGCGGCTGGGGCGTCGGCCTCGCCCACGAGGCGGCGCTCAAGATGCGCGAGGCGTCGCAGTCGTGGACCGAGTCGTACCCGTCGATGGAATACCGCCACGGGCCGATCGCGATCGCCGCGCCCGGCCGGGTGACCTGGCAGTTCGGCGAGGCACCCGAGGGCCTCGCCGCCGATGTGGCCGCGACCGGCGCCCGGTTCGAGACGAGCACGCTCGACCCCATGGCCGACCTCGTGCGCGCGCAGCGCGTCTCGCTCGCCCGTGCGCTCGCCCGCGGGCTCGACCCCGACCAGCCCCGCAATCTCACGCGGTCCGTCATCCTCGAGGGCTGACCCGATGACCGCCGAGCCGATGAGGGAGGACCCGGCTCCGCTGGGTCCCGGCGCCGCCGTGCTCGCATTCGACGTCGGCGGCACCGACACCAAGTCGGGTCTCGTGGATGCCTCGGGCCGGGTGCTCGGGCTCCGCCGCACGCCGACGCCGCTCGACGCGGGCGACCCGGCCGGCGCGATCGCGCGATCGTTCGCCGAGCTCGCCGACGCGCTCCGCGCCGACGCGCCCGGCGTCGTCCCGGTCGCCGTCGGCGTCAGTGTTCCGGGGCTCGTCGACGAAGTGGCCGGCATCGGCATCTTCTCGTCGAACCTCGGCTGGCGCGATGCGCCCATCCGCGACCTCGCCGAGGGCGCGCTCGGCCTCCCGGTCGCCTTCGGGCACGACGTCCGCGCCGCGGGCGACGCCGAGCACCGGCTCGGCGCGGCGCGCGGCTACGACGACGCCGTCGTGCTCGCGATCGGCACGGGCATCGCGAGTTCGATCCTGATCGGAGGACGTCCGTACGCCGGCGGCGGCTACGCCGGGGAGTTCGGGCACTCGCTCGCCGACCCGGCGGGTGAACGCTGCGCGTGCGGGGCGATCGGATGCCTCGAGACGATCGCCTCAGCCGGCGCGATCGCGCGCCGGTACGCCACCGCGACCGGTCGGCCGGTCGCGGGCGCACGGGCGGTGCTCGCTGCCGCGAGCGCCGGCGACGCCACCGCGCGCGGCATCTGGGACGACGCGATCGAGGCTCTGGCCCAGGCCCTCGCACGACTCGTCGCGAACCTCGCTCCCGAGGCCGTGGTCATCGGCGGCGGCCTGTCGCAGGCCGGCCCGGCGCTGTTCGACCCCCTGGGCGACCGCCTCGACGCGCTGCTGAGCTTCCACCGGCGGCCCGTGCTCGTGCGCGCGTCGCTCGGCGACGATGCGGGCCTGCTCGGCACGGCGCTCGCCGCGCGCGACCTCGCGGCATCCCATGGTTCGGAGAACGACGCGCGGGTGCCCCGCCGCCCCGCCGAGGAGACGGCATCGTGATCCTCACCGTGACGGCGAACCCCGCCGAAGACCTCACCTGGCACGTCGACGCGCTGCGCCCCGGGGAGACCCACCGTGTGCCCGCGGGAGTCTCGCGCGCGGGCGGCAAGGGCCTCAACGTCGCGCGCGTGCTCGCCGATGAGGGCCACGACGTGCTCGCGCTCACGACCGCCGGGGGCGCAGCCGGCGACCGGCTCGTCGCCGATCTCGAACGCAGCGGCATCGCCCACCGCACCGTGACCGTCGCGGGCGAGACCCGGCGCAGCCTCGCGTTCGTCGACGAGGCGAGCGGCGAGACCACGATCTTCAACGAGCTCGGCGCCCCGCTCGAGGCCGCGGAGTCCGCGCAGTTCCTCGCCGAGGCCACCCGGCTCGGTCGTACGGCCTCGGTCGTCGCCGTCTCGGGCAGCCTGCCGCCGGGGCTCGACCCCGCCGATCTCGCGGCCCTCGTGGCGGAGCTCGTCGCGGCCGGCACCGCCGTCATCGTCGACACGAGCGGCCCGGCGCTCGTCGCGGCCGCCCGTGCCGGTGCGACCGTGCTGAAGCCCAACCGCGACGAACTCGCCGAGGTCACCGGCCTCACCGACCCGATGGCGGGCGCCCGCGTCCTCATCGAGGCCGGTGCCCGCCTCGTCGTCGTCTCGCTCGGTTCCGACGGGCTCATGGTCGTCGCCGCGGCGGAGGCCGGAGGCATCCGCGCCCGCCTCTCCGAGCCGTTGCGCGGCAACGCGACCGGCGCCGGCGACGCCGCCGTCGCCGCGATCGCCGCGGCCCTCGCCGCCGCACCGACACTCGCGACCGACCCGGCCGAGCACGGGGCGCGCGTCGCGCTCGCACGCCGGGCCACGGCGTGGTCGGCGTCGGCCGTGCTCATGCCGCTCGCCGGCGCGCTCTCGCCCGAGCACGCGAGCCTCGAGTCCCGGGTCGTCGTCGAGATCGACGGCGGCCCGGAGACCCCGCTCTCCACCTCCGAACCGAAGGCCACCGCATGACGCTCACGTCCACCCGCACCATCCTCGAGGCCGCGGCCGCCGCCGGTACGGGCGTCGGCGCGTTCAACGTGCTCCACCTCGAGACGGCAGAGGCGCTCGCGGGCGCCGCCGAGGAGACCGGGCTGCCCGTGATCCTGCAGCTCTCGGAGAACTGCGTGCACTACCACGGCGCGTTCGAACCGATCGCACGGGCCACGCTCGCGGTCGCCGAGGCGTCGACGGCGCGGGTCGCCGTGCACCTCGACCACGCGGAGGACGCCGGGCTCGCGCTGCGTGCGATCGACCTCGGGTTCGGCTCCGTCATGTACGACGGGGCGAAGCTCGACTTCGCCGACAACGTCGCGACCACGCAGCGGGTCGTCGCCGCAGCGGCGACGCGCGGCGTGCTCGTCGAGGCCGAGCTCGGCGAGATCGGCGGAAAGGACGGCGCGCACGCCCCCGGCGTCCGCACCGACCCCGACGAGGCGGCCCGCTTCGTCGCCGAGACGGGCGTCGACGCGCTCGCGGTGGCCGTCGGCTCGTCGCACGCGATGACCGAACGCGTCGCCGCGCTCGACCTCGAGCTCATCGCCCGGCTGCGCGCCGCCGTGCCGGTGCCGCTCGTGCTGCACGGGTCGTCGGGCGTGCCCGACGAGACGATCGTCGCCGGCATCGCCGCCGGCCTCACCAAGATCAACGTGTCGACGCACCTGAACAAGGCGTTCACGGGGGCGATCCGGGAGTTCCTCGCGGAGCACCCCGCCGCCGTAGACTCTCGCAAGTACGTCGCGGCGGGCCGCGACGCGGTGCGCATCGAAGCGGGCCGGATGCTGCGGCTCTTCGCCTCGGCCGGGGCCGGGAAGGACGGGATCGGATGAATCGCGCGGAACGGCTGAGCGCCGTCCTCGATCTTCTCGCCGACGGCGGGCAGGTCGAGGTCGAGCAGATCGTCGAACGGCTGAACGTGTCGCCCGCGACCGCCCGTCGCGACCTCGACGCGCTCGCGAGCCAGCAACTGCTCACCCGCACCCGTGGCGGCGCGGTCGCGCATTCGGTCGCGTACGACCTTCCCATCCGGTACAAGAACCAGCAGAACCCCGAGTCCAAGGCCGCGATCGCGCGGGCCGCGAGCGCGATGGTGCCGCGCGGCGCCGTGATCGGGCTGTGCGGCGGCACGACGGCGACCGCGATCGTCGAGGCGCTCATGTCGCGTGCCGACATCATGGAGCCGGCGACCGACCCGAGCCTCACCGTCGTGACGAACGCGATCAACATCGCCATGCAGCTCGCGATCCGGCCCCAGATCAAGACGGTCGTCACGGGCGGCGTCGTGCACGCGCGCTCGTACGAGCTCGTCGGCGCCTACACCGACGCGGTGCTCGGCAGCGTCACGCTCGACTACGCCTTCATCGGGGTCAACGGCATCGACCCGGCGCTCGGCCCGACCTCGCACGACGAACGGGAGGCGGCGGTCAACGCGCTGATGGCGTCGCGCGCGACGCACCCCGTGATCGTCGCCGACTCGTCGAAGCTCGACAAGCGGGCATTCGCGGCGATCGGACCGCGGCGGCTCTTCTCGACGATCATCACCGATTCGGGGGTCACCGAGGAGCAGCTGGCCCGTCTCGCCGACCACGGGTACGACGTTATCGTTGCTTAGGTGAGCACCCCCGACGAATCCTCGCCTGCTTCGACCGTCATCCACTCGGCGCGCCTCGTGTCGGGCTTCGACAGTGTCCCCGACGCGTGGGTGCGGTTCGAGGGCGGCCGCGTCGCCGAGCGCGGGCTCGGCGACGGATGGCGCGCTGCGCTCGACCCGGCGACGAGCGTGACGGATGCCTCGGGGCGGTTCCTCGTACCCGGGTTCATCGACCTGCACTGCCACGGCGCCGGCGGCTTCGCCGTCGACGAGGGCGACGAGGCGATCGAGGCCATCCTCGCGGTGCACAACGCGCACGGCACGACGCGCTCGGTGCTGTCGCTCGTGACCGCTTCCGTCGATCGGCTCGCCGAGCAGGTCGCCGCGATCGCGCGGTTCGCGGCGCGCGACCCGCGGGTGCTCGGTTCGCATCTCGAAGGGCCGTTCCTCGACGACGGGTACCGCGGTGCGCACGACCCGGCGCTCCTGCGTACGCCCGACACCGGGGCGGTCGACCTGCTGCTCGCCGCCGCGGGCGGAACGCTGCGCCAGATCACCATCGCCCCCGAGCACGACGGCGCCGCCGCGGCGATCGCGCGGTTCGTCGATGCGGGGGTCGTCGTCGCCGTCGGGCACACGGGCGCCGACTTCGCGACGGCGCTCGCGGCGTTCGATGCGGGGGCGTCGATCCTGACGCACGCGTTCAACGGCATGCGAGGCATCCACCACCGTGCCCCCGGGCCGGTCGTGGCGGCGATGCACGCCGACCACGTGACCCTCGAGATCATCAACGACGGCGTGCACGTGCACCCCGACGTCGTGAGGCTCGCGTTCTCGGGCGCCCCCGGCAGGGTCGCCCTCATCACGGACGCGATGGCCGCGGCCGGCGCCGCCGACGGCGAGTACGTCCTGGGGTCGCTCGAGGTCGTCGTCGCCGACGGCATCGCGCGCCTGCGCGAGGGCGGATCGATCGCCGGCTCGACGCTCACGCTCGACGAGGCGCTCCGCCGCACGGTCGTCGAGTGCGGGATCCCGTTCGACCAGGCGATCGCGGCGCTCACGATGGTGCCCGCAGCGGCGATCGGCCGAGCGCACGACCTCGGCCGGCTCGATCGCGGCTACGCGGCGGATGCGGTGCTGCTCGGCGAGCAGCTCGACGTGCAGGCCGTGTGGTCGGGCGGCGTCCGGCTGGTCTGATCTCCGGCGGTGCGCAGTCCTGAGCGCTGCCCTGTTCCCGATCGCGTCTGACGAGAGAGGGTGGGCCAGTCGAGAGCGAGGGCGGGGCCCCGAGGCGTGTTCCCCATCGCCTCCGGACCCCAGCCCGATCGAGCGACGCGCCTCCCCCGGCGCGACCGCTGCTCCGCCGGCGGGTACCCGGCGGCCGTCTCGGTCTTCGGGTCCCCGAGACGGCGGTTCTCGGAGGGCGATTCTCACGCCCTCACCCCATGAGACGGGGTCGATGCGGATCTATGACGCGATTCCCGGAGAAATCTGCTGGAATTGGTGACATCCGCCCGGGCGCGTCATGATCAGCCCGTTCTCGCGTCTCTCGGGTGGGCCACCACTCGCGCCCGCGGGTGACGACCCGATCCGCCGACCGCACCCCACTGATCAGAAGGAGCCGCGTGCCCCCCGTGCGCACCGACCATGCCGCCGACGCGGCGCTCATCGAGCGCACCCGCCGGGGCGACTCCGCGGCGTACGGCGAGCTCTGGCAGCGGCATGCAGCCTCGGGCAGGACCGTCGCCCGCTCGTACAGCTCGCTCGATCCCGACGACCTCGTCGCCGAGTCGTTCACGCGCATCTACGACGCGATCCTCGCGGGCAAGGGCCCGACGGCCGCGTTCCGCCCGTATCTGTTCACGACCATCCGGAACACGGCCGCGAGCTGGGGCCGTGCACGCCACGAGACGAACCTCGAGACCCTCGAGTCGTTCGAGGACCCCGAGACGAGCGAGTCGGCGACCCTCGAGGCGCTCGACCGCTCGACGACGGCGCAGGCCTTCCGATCCTTGCCCACCAGGTGGCAGGAGGTGCTCTGGTACAGCGAGGTCGAGGGGATGACGCCGCAGCAGATCGCTCCGCTCGTCGGCATGAGCGCGAACTCGACGGCTGCGCTCGCGTACCGGGCGCGCGAGGGTCTCCGCCAGGCGTGGATCCAGGCGCACCTCAAGAACGCGACCGAGCCAGAGTGCCGCTGGACGATCGATCGGCTCGGCACGTACACCCGCGGCAAGCTGCGCGCCCGCGACACGGCGAAGCTCGAGGCCCATCTCGACGACTGCGCCCGCTGCACGATCGTGGCGGCCGAGGCCCGGGAGGTCGGTTCGCGCCTCGCGCTCGTGCTGCTGCCGCTCGCGGCCGGCATCGGCGGTGCGACCGCCTATTCGGCCTGGCTGTCCCAGGGCACGGCCGTCACGACCCTCGCCATGGGTGCCGGCGGCGTGGGCGCTGCAGGAGCCGGCGCCGCGTCGACCGGGACGGCGGGCGCGGCAAGCGCGGCCGGTTCCTCTGGTGCTGCGTCGTCGACGGGAGCCGCGGGCTCGGCCGGTGCCGCCGGCTCGGGGGTCGCGGTCGGCACGGGTGTCGCGATCGGCGCGGGGGCACTGGTGCTCGCCGCGGCGGCCGTCGCGATCGCCGTCATCGCACCGAGCCTGGTCGCGACGAACGATCCCGTCGCCGCTCCCGTGAACGACGCCGTCGGCGAGCCGCCGGCAGCCCCCGAGGCGGCCGAGGCGCCGGCCCCCGCCGCACCGCCCCCACCCGTCGACGAGTCGGCGCCGGTTCCGCCCGACGACGATGCCGTCGCGGACCCCGCCCCTGCGCCGGGCGACACCGAGGCGCGATCCACGCCGCCGGCTCCCGCACCGACACCGTCGCCCACGCCGGCCCCCACGCCGACGCCGACGCCGACCCCCACGCCGACGCCCACGCCCACGCCGACGCCGACGCCCACGCCGACGCCGATCGACACCGAGGCGCTGGCGCCCGAGGTCTTCGAACCGGACACCGGCGGCGGGCTCGTCGAGCCCGTCGTCTCGGGCACCGCCGAGCCCGGAGCGACGGTCACGGTGAGCGCCGGCGCCGGAGCCGCACGAATCGCGGCGACGTCTTCGACCGCGGGCGGCTGGCAGACCACCGCCGACGCCGATGGCGCCTGGTCGCTGACCCTCGACGGCGTGCCTGCAGGCGATTCCGTCTACCGCGCCGTGCAGGTCGACGTGGCGGGCAACCAGTCCGAACCGACCGAGTTCGCGGTGCACCTCGCGACGCCGCCGAGGCTCAAGCTCTTCGTCTGGAAGGGCATCCTCTGGCGCATCGACGTGAGCGACGGGATCGCGGGCGCCGACGCCGATCTCGTCGTCGACGGCTCGACGTGGCACACGTTCACGCTCGACCGACGCGGTTCGGCGCGCTTCCGGCTCGTCGACGACGCCGAGTCGCTCCGGTCGATGACCGTGCGCTACCGCGTCGGCGACCGAGTGGGTCCAGTCGGCCAGGCCACGTCCTCCCAGGACGAGCCGGTCACGGCCTCCCCGAGCGCCGGCTGAGGCCGCGCGCCCGGTAATCTGGGCGGATGACGACGGATGCCGCGCCAGAACGCCTGTACCACTGGGTCGTGACCCTGAGCTGCGTCGACGGACCGGGCATCGTGCACGCGATCTCAGGTGCCATCGTCGCCTCCGGCGGCAACATCACCGAGAGCCAGCAGTTCGCGAGCCTCGACACCGGCCGCTTCTTCATGCGGTTGCAGGTCGAGTCGCCGGCCACCCGTGCCGACTTCGAGGCCGCGCTCGCGCCGGTGACCGAGCGGTGGAGCATGCAGTGGCACCTCGACGAGGTCGGCCGGCCGCTGCGCACGCTCGTGCTCGCCTCGACGGCCGGGCACTGCGTCAACGACCTGCTGTTCCGCCAGCGTGCGGGGCAGCTGCCGGTCGAGATCCCGCTCGTGCTCTCGAACCACGGCACGCTGCGCGACCTCGTCGACTTCTACGGGGTCCCGTTCGAGTCGGCCGCGGTCACGAGCCCCGCCGAGAAGGCCGAGTTCGAGCGGCGCGTGCTCGCCGCGATCGACGAGCACGACATCGAGCTCGTCGTGCTCGCCCGGTACATGCAGATCCTCTCCCCCGAGCTGTGCGAGGCCCTCGCGGGCCGCTGCATCAACATCCACCATTCGTTCCTGCCGGGATTCAAGGGCGCGAACCCCTATCGGCAGGCCCACGCGCGCGGCGTGAAGCTCATCGGGGCGACGGCGCACTTCGTGACGAGCGACCTCGACGAGGGCCCGATCATCGAGCAGAACGTCGTGCGCGTCGACCACTCGCGATCCGTCGCCGAGCTCGTCGCGATCGGCCAGGACGAGGAGAGCCGCACCCTCAGCCAGGCGGTCAAGTGGTTCGCCGAGCGCCGCGTGCTGCTCGACGGCGCCCGCACCATCATCTTCCGCTGAGTCGCGCGGGTAGACTCGAGGGTTGTGAGCAACGCACCCCAGCCCGCGCAGTCCGCCCAGCCGAAGATCGGGCCGAACGACATCCTGCGGTTCTTCCTCGAGCTGTTCGCGATCGTCTCGCTCGGCATCTTCGGCTTCACCGCGTTCGCGCTGCCGTGGCCGGGCATCCTCGTCGGCATCGGCGCCCCCGCGCTGGCGATCCTGCTCTGGGGCCTGTTCCGCTCACCCAAGGCCGTCTTCCGGGTCGACCCGTTCGTGAAGGCGCTCGTCGAGATCGCCGTGTTCTCGTCGGCCGCGATCGCGTGGTGGATCATGGGCCAGCCCGTCGTCGCCGTCGTCTTCGCCGTGATCGCCGCAGTGAGCGGCATCATCAACGGGCGCAAGGAACTGGCGGGCTGACGACGCGACCCCGCTCCGCCTGCCGGGCGGGCGGGGTGCGTGGTCGCTGCCGAGCCTTCAGGCCTCCACGGCCGCCTCGGCATCGGGCTCCGCGCCGCCCGCCGTGCGGAAGTGCCCCACCACGCTGAGCAGCAGCCCGCCGACGGCCCACGCGGCGAGCACGAGCCACGGGAAGGTCGTGTCGGCCGCCGGGAAGTACGAGAGGTCGCGCACGAGCGTCGCGGCGGCGCCCGGCGGGAACCATTGGCCGATCTCGCCCCACGGCTCGGCGATGAACTCCTTCGGGATCGCCGCCGCCGAGATCGGGTTGGCGAACAGCAGCATGACGACGGGACCCACGGCGATGCCGGCCCGGCCGAAGAGGGCGACGAAGCCCGTGATCGGCGCCGCGATCGCTGCGAGGGCGAGTCCGATCGCGGCGGCGTTGAGCCAGTAGTCGCCCTGCAGCGCACCGAACCAGCCCTGCAGGATGCCGGCGAGCACGAGCCCGCCCGCGGCGGCGTAGACCACGACGGCGAGCACCCGGCGCATCGCGCCGATCACCGAGAGCGAGATGGCGATGCCGCCGAGCATGCCGCCGAGCACGAGCGGGAAGAGCGCGGCCGCGAGCCCCGTGCCGCGCGGGTCGGTGTCGGCGAGCGGTACGACATCGGTGACCGCGACGTCGATGTGCGGCGGCGCGGTCGGAGCACCGGCCGCCTCTGCGGCCGCCGCCGCCTGCGCGTTGACGCCCTCTTCGAGGTTCGTCGCGACCGTGCCGAGCAGTTGGGCGACGACGAGGCTCCCGGCCGACGTGGTGAGCACCTCTGGCGCCTGGCCGAGCACCACGGCGCCGTAGACCTCGCGGGTCTCGATCGCGCTGACGGCGGCATCACGGTCGTCGACCTCGACGAACGCGATCGCGCCCGGCTGCTGCTCGTCGACGGCCGCCTCGGCCGCATCGACGGCCTCGGCCGGGCCGGTGATCGCGATCGGCAGGTCCTTCGCCTCCGCCGTGACCGACGGCCACGAGAAGGCGAGCACGATGACCGCGACGACGGCGGCGAGGGCGAGGCCGAGTCCGACGACGCGTGCGATGGGGGTATGCCGGTTCACGGCATCGGCGTGGGGCATGGTCGGCGCCTCCTCAGGGCGAGCGGCCGTGGCGGCGGGCAGCGGCGTTCGGCCCGGCCGGCCCGCCTCATCGGCATCTATAAAACGAATGTTCGTTCTTTATAAGAATGCGCCCGCAGCCTATGCTTGTCAAGAACGTTCATTCTGTTTGCGACGAGGAGGCGACCATGCCGAAGGTCACCGCCGAGCATCGCGCCGCCCGCCGCGACGAGATCCTCGACGCCGCGCTGCGCGCCTTCTCGGAGAAGGGCTTCCAACGCACCTCGATGGCCGACATCATCTCGGAGTCGGGCTTGTCGGCGGGCGCGATCTACGGGCACTTCACCGGCAAGCGCGACCTCGTCGCGGCCGTCGCCGCGCGAACGCTCGAGGCCCGTCGATCCGAGCTGCTCGCCCGCCGCGCCGACGACGGGCGCCCGCTCTCGCCCGGCGAGGTCATGGCCACGATCGTCGACGGCATGCGCCACGAGGGGTTCAGCCGCATCCTGCTGCAGCTCTGGGCCGAGGCCGCGATCGACCACGAGATCCGCGAACTCGTGCAGGGCGTGCTCGTGCGCCTGCGCGAGACGCTGCGCACCCAGCTCGTCGAGTGGGGCGAGGCCAATGCCGACCGCATCGACGGCGACCCCGAGGCATGGGCGGCTCGCCTCACGCCGGTGCTCATCGCCCTCGGGCCGGGCTTCGTCGTGCAACGGCAGCTCGTCGACGGCTTCGACGAGGATGCGTACCTCGCAGCCCTCCCCGAGGCCCTCCCCCACTGACCCGCGTCGGGCCGTCACGGGCCGACGACGACGGATGCCTCGGAGCGACGCGCGCCCGAGGCATCCGTACTCGTGGAGCGGCGGTCAGATGCCCTGCCAGGCCGGCTTGTTCGCCCAGGCGTGCCGGTAGTAGTCGAGGTTGGCGAGCCGCGATGCGGCCGCGGCGTCGACGATCACCGTCGCGTGCGGGTGCAGCTGGATCGCCGATCCGGGCTGGCTCGCGGAGACCCCGCCCTCGACCGCGGCGGCGACCGCCTCGGCCTTGGCCTCGCCGAAGGCGAGGAGCACGAGATGCCGCGCCCGCAGGATCGTGCCGATCCCCTGCGTGATGCAGTGCATCGGCACGTCGTCGGGCGAGTCGAAGAACCGTGCGTTGTCGATGCGGGTCGGCTCGGTGAGCGTCTTGACGCGGGTGAGCGACGCGAGCGACGAACCCGGCTCGTTGAAGCCGATGTGGCCCGTGCGGCCGATGCCGAGGATCTGCAGGTCGACCCCGCCGGCCGCGGTGATCGCGGCCTCGTAGTCCGCGCCCGCGTGCTCGATCGTCGCCGGGTCGCCGTTCGGCACTCGCACGAGCTCGGGCGTGAGGCCGAGCGGTTCGACGACTTCGCGGGTGATGACGGCCCGATAGCTCTCGGGGTGGCCCGCCGGGAGCCCCACGTACTCGTCGAGCGCGAACCCGCGCACGCCCCGCACGTCGATCGACTCGGCCGAGATTCGCGCGGCGAGGGCGCGATAGCTCGCGAGCGGGGTCGAACCGGTGGCGAGCCCGAGCACCGCATCGGGCTTCCGCCTGATGAGCGAGACGATCGCGTCGGCGACGAGCTCGCCGGCGGCCTCGTCGCTGTCGACGATTACGACTTCTGCCATTGCGCTACTCCAACCAGGGCAGCGCCCACTGCCGCTGCCGGGAAACCGAGGGGGATGACCTGGACCCGCTCAGCGAGATCCAGTGAGGCGAGGAACGCCGAGTCGGCGGCCCACTCGTTCAGGATACGGCGCGTGCCGACGACGAGCGGGTCGCCGAGCGCGGCGAGCCCCCCGCCGATGACGACGTCGTCGACGTCGGCGGTCAGCACGAGGAGCCGCACCGCGGCGGCGACGCCCCAGAGGAACCGCTCGCGCACCCGCACCGCCTCGGCGTCACCGGCCTCGGCCGCGTCGAAGAGTTCTCGGGCGGGCAGCTCGGCGAGGGTCGGCCAGGTTCTCGCGATCGCCGACCCCGACGCGAACGTCTCGAGGCAGCCGCGCTGCCCGCACCCGCACCGATCACCGGCCGGATCGACCGGGATGTGCCCGATCTCGCCGGCGACGCCGTGCCCGCCGCGCAGCAGGCGCCGGCCCTGCACGATGCCTGCGGCGAGACCGGTGCCGAGGTTCAGGTAGGCCATCGACCGTTCGCCGACGACGCCTGCGTCCGCCCGGTCGTCCGTGCGGCCGAGCAGGTGGTGGGCGCCGAGCGCCGCGGCCTTGACGTCGTTCTCGATGCGCACGTCGATGCCCAGCCGGTCGGCGAGCCGCGCGCCGAGGTCGAGGCCCTCGAGCCCGAGGTTCACGGCGTGCGCGACCCGACCCGTCTCGTTGTCGACGGCTCCGGGGATGCCGATGCCGATCGAGGTGAAGGCGCCCGTGCCGAGCCCCGAGACCTCCGCCATGCGTTCGACGGTGCGCAGGGCGGTCTCGACCACCGCGTCGGCGCCGAACCCGGTCGGCATGCGCACCTGGTCGCTCAGTTCGCCGCCGTCGCCGATCGCCACTGCGGCGGTCTTCGTACCGCCGATGTCGATGCCGAGCCGCACGACGCCACCGAGGCTCACCGGGCCGCCAACGGCGCGAGTGCGCCGTCGACGAAGGCGAGCACCGCATCGCCGACCAGACGGGAGGCCCCGAAGGTCGCGACGTCCGCATAGGCGCGATCGTGCGACGGCCAGCCCATGTCGATCGTCACGACGTCGTCGCGCACGGCGCGGAGCGCGTCGATCGCGGCGCGGGCGAACGCGTGCCGGTGCAGGTCCTTGCCGACGACGAGCACCGAGCCGGAGAGGGCGGCGGGGTCGGCGAGTCCGGACCCCTCGGCGAGGGGGACGATCTCGGCACGGCTCAGCCACGACGGGCGCTCGGCGACCGCCTCGGCCGCGAACGGCCCCCACGGCGCGACGCCGATGGCGATGTTCGCCACCGTGTCGACGCGGATCACCGTGCCGATGCCCGACGTTCGCGAGAGGCGTTCACTCGCGTCATTCGACACCTCGAACGCCCCGACCACGCGGGCGATCTCCTCGTCGTCGTGGGCGGGCTCGATCACATCGGGCGCGGCGGGGCCCTCGGGCACCGCCGGGGCCGTGGCCCCGAGGGCACGCACCCGTGCCGCGGCGTCGCGAACCCGATCGACCGGGAGCCGGCCGGACGCGATCGCCTGTGCGACGGCGTCGACGATCTCGCTGATCTGGGCGTCGGTGTTGTCGGCGCCGATGCACAGCAGGTCGCAACCGGCGGCGAGGGCGCGCACAGCGGCTTCGGGTATGCCGTGCACGCCGCTCGCCCCCTTCATGTCGAGGGCGTCACTCACGATGACGCCCTCGAACCCCAGCTCCCCGCGGAGCAGGCCGTGCAGAATACGCGGGGAGAGGGTGGCCGGGTTCTCCGCATCGAGCTGCGGGATGAGGATGTGCGAGGTCATGATCGTGCGGGTGCCCGCCGCGATCGCCGCCTCGAACGGCGCGAGCTCGCGATCGCGCAGCGTCGCGAGCGGCACGTCGACGACCGGAAGCGCGAGGTGCGAGTCGGTCGCGGTGTCGCCGTGCCCGGGGAAGTGCTTGGCGCTCGCGGCGATGCCGGTCTGCTGCAGGCCCTCGACCCATGCGGCGCTGTGCCGCGAGACGAGCGCCGGGTCGGCGCCGAAGCTCCGCACGCCGATCACCGGGTTGTCGGGGTTGGCGTTCACGTCGACGTCGGGCCCGAAGGTCACCGTGCAGCCGGTCGCGGCGAGCGCACGACCCACCTCGGCCGCGACCCGACGGGTGAGCTCGGGTTCGTCGATGCGGCCGAGCACGGCGTTGCCGGGGAACGGCGCCCCGCGGTCGTAGAAGAGCCGGGTGACATCGCCGCCCTCCTCGTCGATCGCGATGACGGCCTCGGGGTTCGCCTCGCGCAGGCTCGCGTTGAGCGCGCGCAACTGCTCGGGGTCGACGACGTTCTCGCCGAAGAGGCAGATGCCGCCGAGGCCGGCGCGCAGCCGGGCGAGCACCCACTCGGGGGCCACCGGCCCCACGAATGCGGGAAGCAGGGTCGTCAGGATGTCCCGGTGCAGCGCCACGGCATCACCGGTCTGAGTGGCGGCGCTCATCCCTTGACGGCTCCGGCCACGAGGCCGCCGACCATCCGCCGCTGCACGAACAGGAAGAAGATCACGACGGGCAGGGTGATGAGGGTCGAACCGGCCATGACGGCGCCCCAGTTGGTCGCCTCGGTCGCCGACTGGAACGAGTTCAGCCACGGCGGGAGGGTGAGGTTGTAGCCCTTGAGCAGGAGCAGGGCCATCAGGAACTCGTTCCAGCTCTGGATGAAGGCGAAGATGCCGGTCGAGACGAGCGCGGGCGCCATGAGCGGGAAGGTGACCTTCCAGAATGCCTGGGCCTTGGTGCAGCCGTCGATCATGGCCGCCTCCTCGAGCTCCTCGGGCACGCCCTTGACGAAGCCGCGCAGCGTCCAGATCGTGAACGGCACGACCGCGGCGAGGTGCACGATGAACAGGCCCAGCAGGGTGTTCATGAGGCGCCAGTCGTCGATCATGTTGTAGATCGTGAACATCATCGCCTCGCCCGGCACCATCTGCACGACGAGGACCGCGACGATGAAGAACACCCGGCCGCGGAACGCGAAGCGCGAGAGCGCGATCGACGCGAGGAAGGCGAAGACCGCGCCCACCACGACGACCGCGACGGCGACGATGATGCTGGAGCCGAGCGCGTGCGGGAAGTCGGTCTGGCCGGGCGCCGCCTCGCGGGTCCATGCCGTGACGTAGTTCTTGAACGTGAAGTCGAGCGGCAGCAGGCTCGGGTTGCGGCTGATGATCTGGTTCGAGGGGGTGAACGACATGTTCACCATCCAGTAGACCGGGAAGATCGAGCACACGATGATGACGAGTGCCCAGGCGTTGAGGCCGATGCGGCCGAACAGGCCCTTGCGGCGGCCGGCGCGCCGGCCGAGGCGGCCGCCGTCGCGGATCGTGGTGGCGGCGCGCGTGTCGGCCGCGACCGACCCGGGCTCTTCGGCGAGCTGCATTCCGGGACTGATGCTCACAGCTCTTCCTCGTCTTTCAGGGAGTTGCGGACGTTGAAGTAGGAGATGCTCATCAGCAGGATCATCATGAACACGCCGATCGCGGCGGTCGTGCCGAACTCGCCGATGCCCTGGCGGAACAGGTAGGTCGGCAGCACGTTCGTCTCGCTCGCGAGGCCGCCCTGCTGCTGCAGGGAGTACACCTGCGTGAAGATGCGCAGGTTCCAGATGGTCTCGAGCACGAGCACGGCGGTGATGACGTTGCGCATGTACGGCAGGATGATGAGCCGGAACCGCTGCCAGGCGCTCGCGCCGTCGAGCGACGACGCCTCGATGACCTCGTCGGGCACCTGGCCGAGGCCCGCGTAGAAGGTGATCGCGGCGAAGGGGATGCTCTGCCACGTGACGATGATGACGAGCACCATCATGAACGACCACGGGTTCTCGAGCCAGCCGTGGCCGCGCCAGTCCTGCGTGCCGGTGATCGTGTTGAGGGCCCAGTTGACGACGCCGTAGTCGGTGTCGAACATCCAGCCCCAGACGACGGTCGCGGCCAGCGGCGGCATCGCCCAGGCGAACAGCAGCGCGATCGAGACGGCGAGGCGCCAGGCCTTCGAGAGCTTCGTCAGGGTCAGCCCGATGAGCATGCCGAACACGACGATGAGCACGGTGAGCACGACCATGAGGCCGAGGCTGCGGGCGAGCACCTGGGGGAACTGCGAGTCGGTGAAGATCTCGAGGTAGTTGTCGAACCCGACGAAGTCGGGCGCCGTGCCGAGCATCTTGTTCTTGATCTCGAGGTTCGTGAACGAGGTGATGAACATCACGATCGTCGGGTAGACGACCATCACGATGAGGAGGGCGATGCTGGGGCCGAGCAGCGCCCAGGGCGCCCACGGCAGCGGCTTCTTCTTGCGGGCGCCTGCGGAGGAGCCCTTCGGGGGACGGGGTGGTCTGGTGGTCGGCGTGCGCGGCGCTGCGTCAGGCTCGGTGAGGGTTGCGCTCATGGCTGCTCCTCTGGGTGACCGCGAGGGGGACGCGGGTATGACTGATGGTACGACTCGCGGCACCGGCGCCGCTCGATCCGCTTCCGGCCGTGGCCGGGCAGAGGAGCGGGGGCGGAGCTGTGTGGGACTCCGCCCCCGCGGGGCTCAACAGGCTAGCTGTTGAGGATCTCCTCGATCTGCTTGTCGAGGTCGGCCGCGATAGTCGGCACGTCGCCACCCTGGGCGATCTTCACGAGCGCCTCCTGGATGATCTGCGAGGCCTCGACCTCGGCCCACTTCGGAGTGGTCGGGGTGACCTTCGAGTTCTCGAGCGCGGTGGCCTGGGCCTTCGCGATCGGGGTGTCGGGCAGCGACGACGCAGCCGCCGTCAGACCCGGGGTGAGGCCGCCCTCGGCGAGGAGCTTCTGGTAGCCCTCGCCCGCCATGATGTCGAGCGCGGCGCGAGCCTGCTCGGGGTTCGCGCTCTTCGTCGCGACGGCGATGTTCGAGCCACCGGCGAAGATCGGCGCGGTCTCACCGGCCGTGCCGCCCGGGAGCGGGAAGGCCTGGAGGTCCTTGCCGTAGGTGTCGGGGCAGCCGGGCGCCTCGGCGTCGGCCGGAGCCGTGATCGACCACTGCACCCACGCGGGTGCCGAGAGGAAGAGGACCTCACCGGCGCAGAACGGCACCTGCGGGTCGGTCTCGTCGCCGTCCTTCGGCGCGTTCGACGCCTTGAGGTAGACCTGCTGCAGCTGCGTCAGGCCCTCGATGCCGCCCTCGCTCGAGAAGCCGGCCTTCCACTCGTCGCCCTCCTGCTCGGCGATGAAGCCGCCGTGCTCCCAGACGTAGGGCAGCGCGTTGTACCAGTCGCGGCCCGGAGCCCAGATGCCCGAGACGGTGTCGGTCTTGCGAGCCTCGCCCGTCGCGACGTACTCGTCGAGCGTCGTGGGGAGGGCGGTGTCGCCGAGGACCTCGGGGCTGTAGAACACGATGCGGCCGCCGGCGTAGTACGGTGCGGCGTAGAGCTCGCCGTCGTAGGTCGCCGAGTCGACGAGGCCCGGCAGGTACGCCGAGCTGTCGAAGTCGTCGAGCGGGAGGAAGAGGCCCTGGTCGGCGAAGCTCGCCGTCTGGGTGTTCCCGACCTCGACCACGTCGGGCGAGTCGTTGGACTGGAGCGCGGCGGCGTAGGTGTCGCTCACGTCGGCCCAGGTCTTCTCCTCGACGTTGAGGGTCCAGCCCTTGTTCTCGGACTCGAAGGTGTCCTTGAGGTAGGCGCGGGCCTCCTTCGGGGTGTCGGTGCCGACGACCCAGACGGTGATCTCGCCGCCGTCGGCGGAACCGTTGTCGCCGCCACCGGTGCTGCAACCGGCGAGGGTCAGGGCAGCCGCGGCACCGAGGGCCACAATGCCGAGTTTCCTCATTTGTCGTTTCCTTTCATGGGGGTTGGGCTGGCAGCGGGGGTTCGCTGTCACCCTTGGTGCGTGGAGTCCCTCACGAGACCCCGAGTTGTCCGGAGAGGACCATGACGGCCGCGCCGCGGAGGACGACGTCCTCCGCCTGCTCGGACATCCGGAGCCTCAGATCACGGTTGAGCACCGCCATCGTCCGCTGCCGGAGGGTGTCGACGGTCGCGTCGTGGAACGGGCCGTCGAGCAGTTCGGCGGGGCCGCTGAGCACGACCTCCGTCAGATTCAGTGCGCCCACCACGGGCGCGAGCACGATGCCGAGCCGACGCCCGGCCTCGCGCAGGATCTCGTCGCGCGCGGCCTGCACGGCGGCGGGCTCGCCCGCGAGCGAGTCGAGCTGCTCGGTCAGTCGCGGAACGGCGAGCCAGGCTTCGAGGCATCCGTCCTTGCCGCACGCGCAGCGGGGGCCGCCGTCGGTGCCGACCACGACATGGCCGATCTCGCCGGCCGCGAAGCCGCCGCCGATGACCGGGCGGCCGCCGACGATGAGGCCGGCGCCGACACCGTGGCCGATCTTGATGAGCAGGAGGTCGTCGAGCGGGGTCGCGCCGTGCTCGGCGAGCACGGCGACGTTCGCGTCGTTCGCGACGTGCACGGGCAGTTCGGTGCGGGCCGCCAGCCGGGCCTGCAGCGGCAGGTCGAACCACCCGAGGTTCGGCGCCGACCGCACGACGCCGAGCGGGTCGACGACACCGGGCGATCCGACGCCGATGCCGAGCACCGGCGCGGTCGCGAGGCCGAGCAGGCGCTCGACGATCGACTCGACGAGTTCGACGGCCTGCTCGCCGGTGGCGCCGGCGCGCTCGAGCGAGACCCGCTCGAGGATGGTGCCGTCGAGGGCGGTCACGACGCCGTGGAACACCTCGTGCCCCGAGAGGTCGAGGCCGAGGATCTGGAACGCGGCGCGGTCGACGTCGATGATCGTCGCCGGCTTGCCGGGCCGGACGCCCTCGCGCGGGCCGAGCTCGACGACGAGGCCCTCGGCGATGAGCTCGGCGACGAGGTCGGAGACGGTGACCCGCGTCAGCCCGGTCTCACGTGCGACGTCGGCGCGGCTCTGGCCGCCCGCCGTGTAGAGGGTCTGCAGCACGAGTGCGCGGTTGTGGCTCCGGGCGTGCTCGGGCAGCACCTTGCTCGTGGGCCGCAGGGCGCGCGAGCGGGTGAAGATCGGCGCACCCGCGAACGGAACGGTGAGCAGGTCGGAAGCCGCCACCGAGGTGGTGTGCGTCGGCTCCGCGGTGACCGGGCCTCGCTGCGTTTCCGTTGCAGTCACGTTTGTTAGTAAACATTACGAACAAACCTCGCGCAAGTGTTCGCCCGGATTTTCTCGGCCCGTTACCGAGTTGTGACGGTCACCGGACGGGCGTCGCTCAGGCCGCCTGACGAGCGGGGGCGGATGCCTCGGCGCGGGCCTCGCTCGCGGCATCCAGACGGCCGCCGATGGCGCGCAGCGCCGCGAGGATCGTGACGAGGTCGACCACCTCCTGCAGCAGCGCGCCCACGGTCGCCGGAATCACGCCGAAGGCCGCGACGAGCATGAGCGCGACGCTCACGACGATGCCGATCCAGATGCTCTGCAGTGCGATCCGCACGGTGTCGCGGCCGATCTCGACGGCCTTCGCCGTGCGCGAGATGTCGTCGACGAGGATCACCGCCGACGCCGACTCGCTCGCCGCCGTCGCCCCCTTCGCGCCCATCGCGATGCCGACGTCGGCGGCGGCGAGCACCGGCGCGTCGTTGACGCCGTCGCCCACCATGATGACCGGCCGGGCGGCGATCGCGGCGACCTCGCGCACCTTGTCGGCCGGCAGGCACTCGGCGTGCACGCGCGCGATGCCGAGCTCGGCGGCGATGTGGTCGGCCGTCGCCTTCGCGTCGCCCGTGAGCATCATCGTGTCGTGCACGCCGAGCTCGTCGAGGCGCTCGAGGGTCGATCGCGCATTCTCGCGCAGCCGGTCGCTCGCGAGCAGCGCCCCGCCGTACCGGCCGTCGACCGCGACGTAGACGGCGAGCTCGCCGGGGGCGATCGGCGTGCGCTCGGCCTCCGGCGCGTGCGCGCGGACGAACGCGAACTTGCCGACGACGACCTCGCGTCCGCCGATCGTCGCGACGACGCCGTTCGTCGCCTCCTCGCGCGCGGCATCGGCCTCGGCGAGCGCGAGCCCGCGTTCCCGAGCCGCGTCGATCATCGACGCGGCGAGCACGTGCGACGAGTACTGCTCGGCCGACGCGACGAGCGCCAGCAGCTCGTCGTCGCCGAGTCCGCCCGCCGGGCGGACGGCGACGAGCGTCGGCTCGCCGTGCGTGAGCGTGCCCGTCTTGTCGAACACGGCCGTCTTCGCTGCAGCGAGCGACTCGAGCACGCCGCCCGCCTTCACGATGACGCCGTTGCGTGCGGCGCGGCTCATGCCGCCGATGAATGCGACCGGCGCCGCGATGAGCAGTGGGCACGGGGTCGCGAGCACGAGCACCTCGGCGAACCGCACCGGATCGCCCGACAGCCACCAGGCGACGCCCGCGAGCGCGAGCGAGAACAGCGTGAACGGCACCGCGTACCGATCGGCGAGGCGCACGACGGGGGCCCTCGACTCGGCTGCGCCGGCGACGAGCGCGACGATCTGCTGGTACTGGCTGTCGGCGGCCGTCGCCGTCGCCCTGATCTCGACCGCCGACTGGCCGTTCACCGAGCCGCTCAGCACTGCGTCGCCCGCGCGCTTCTCGACCGGCACGCTCTCGCCCGTGATCGACGACTCGTCGAACGCCGCCTCGTGCGAGCGCAGCTCGCCGTCGACCGGCACGATCTCGCTCGGGCGCACGAGCAGCACGTCGCCCGCGACGACCCGGTCGACCGGCATCTCGACGAGTTCGTCGCCCTCGAGCCGGTGCGCGAGCTGCGGCGACCGGGTCAGCAGGGCGTCGAGCTCGCGCTTCGCGCGGCGGTTGGCGTAGTCCTCGAGCGCCGCTCCCCCGATGAGCATGAGCACGACGAGCAGTGCCGCCACGTACTCGCCGACCAGCACCGTCGCGAGGATGGCGGTCACGGCGAGGATGTCGAGTCCCCAGTGCCCGCGCAGGATGTCGCGGACCATCAGCACCGCCTGCCACGCGGCGACGGCGAGCGCGTACGCGCTGAACAGCCATTGCACGGCGACGCCCGCTCCGGACAGCGCGAGCACGATGCCCACGAGTCCGATCGCGAGCGTGAGCGTGACGACCCAGTACCGGCGGGCGAGCTTCACGAGGCGAGCCATGCGTCCCATCCTCCCCCGTGCGGGCCGCGAACGCGACGAAGGGGCGGATGCCCGGGAGCATCCACCCCTTCGTCCATTCGTCGAGCGCCGCGCGGGCGGCCGGCGGGACCTACGCGCCCAGGCGCGCCTTGAGGTTCGCGTCGATCGTGTCGAGGAACTCCTCGGTCGTCTGGTACCCCTGCTCGGGGCCGACGAGGAGCGCCAGGTCCTTCGTCATCGCACCGGACTCGACGGTCTTGATGACGACGTCCTCGAGGGTCGCGGCGAACTCGATGAGCTCCTGGTTGCCGTCGAGCTTGCCGCGGTGCGCGAGGCCGCGCGTCCAGGCGTAGATCGAGGCGATCGGGTTGGTCGAGGTGGGCTTGCCCTGCTGGTGCTGGCGGTAGTGACGGGTGACGGTGCCGTGCGCCGCCTCGGCCTCGACGACCTTGCCGTCGGGCGTCGCCAGCACGCTCGTCATGAGGCCGAGCGAGCCGAAGCCCTGCGCGACCGTGTCGGACTGCACGTCGCCGTCGTAGTTCTTGCACGCCCAGACGTAGCCGCCCTCCCACTTCAGCGAGGAGGCGACCATGTCGTCGATGAGACGGTGCTCGTAGGTGAGGCCGGCGGCGTCGAACTGCTCCTTGAACTCGGTGTCGAACACCTCCTGGAAGAGGTCCTTGAAGCGGCCGTCGTACGCCTTCAGGATCGTGTTCTTCGTCGAGAGGTACACCGGGTAGTTGCGGGCGAGGCCGTAGTTGAGCGACGCGCGCGCGAAGTCCTTGATCGACTCGTCGAGGTTGTACATGCCCATCGCGACGCCCGACCCCGGCGACTGGAAGACCTCGAACTGCTGGGGCTCCGAGCCGTCCTTCGGGGTGAAGGTCATCGTGAGGGTGCCCTCGCCCTCGAAGCGGAAGTCGGTGGCGCGGTACTGGTCGCCGAACGCGTGACGGCCGACGACGATCGGCTTGTTCCAGCCGGGCACGAGGCGCGGGATGTTCGAGATGATGATCGGCTCGCGGAAGATCACGCCGCCGAGGATGTTGCGGATCGTGCCGTTGGGCGAACGCCACATCTTCTTGAGGCCGAACTCCTCGACGCGGGCCTCGTCGGGGGTGATGGTCGCGCACTTGACGCCGACGCCGTGCTTCTTGATCGCGTTGGCCGCGTCGACCGTGATCTGGTCGTCGGTCTCGTCGCGCTTCTGGATCGAGAGGTCGTAGTACTCGAGGTTCACGTCGAGGTACGGGTGGATGAGCTGGTCCTTGATGGCCTGCCAGATGATGCGGGTCATCTCGTCGCCGTCGAGCTCGACGACCGTGCCTTCAACCTTGATCTTGGACAACGTGGATCTCTCCTTGGATCTCTCGGGGAATCGAGGAAGTCTCGTAGGGCGGATACGCCGCCTGCCAGCTTACCGCGTCACGCAGATATCTCGACATCGAGACAAACCCGGATGCCTCGTGCATGCGTGATGCGACCGCTCGGGGTCCGCTCGGGGTCGGCTCGGGGTCATCCCTGCTACCCCGGTGCGCGATCGACGGGTTAGCCTTGGCGCATGGCTGAGCTGAGACTGGAAGAACTGTCCGCCTCGAACATCGTGGCGGCGAACACGTTGTCGCTGAAGCCCGGCCAGGAACAGTTCATCGCACCCGTCACCTACTCCGCAGAGGCCTCGGTCGTGAATCCGCAGACCGCGTGGCAGCGCGTCGCCCTCGACGCCGACGAGAAGGTCGTGGGCTTCATCCACGGCAACTTCGACCCCGAGAACCCGCACGAGGAGTTCCGTGCGTGCATCTGGCGCATCAACGTCGACGCCGAGGTGCAGGGCAAGGGCGTCGGCCGGTTCCTCGCGACCGCGCTCGCCGAAGAGGCGAAGCGCCGCGGCTTCGACCGCATCACGGTGCTGTGGGAGCCGGGCGAGCTCGGCCCCGAGAAGTTCTTCCACCGGGTCGGCTTCGTCGACGTCGGCGAGACCCAGTACGGCGACATCATCGGGGCGCTCGAACTCTGAACGAGTTCCCGGGGCACGTCGAGGGGCCGGCCGCGGGCTTCGTGGAGGCGGTGCTCGCCGTCGTCGCCGACATCCCGCCGGGGTGCGTCGCCACCTACGGCGACGTCGCCGCGCTGCTCGGTTCGCGCGGCGCCCGCGCGGTCGGGCAGGTGATGGCCAGGTACGGGGCGGATGTCGCGTGGTGGCGCGTGATCCGCGCCGGCGGTCGCCCGCCGTCGGGCCACGCCGAGCGCGCCCGCGAGCACTACGACCGCGAGGGCACGCCGCTCATCGCGACCCGCGACGACGACGGCTACCGCGTCGACCTCGCCGCCGCGCGCTGGCGCCCCTGACGACCGACGCCGTCATCGCCGCTCCGATGCGCGCCGCCCCTGTGCGTCGGCGCCGCTCAACCGGCGGCGGGTGACGGCACCGGGATGCGGATCGTGATCGTCGTGCCGGCGCCGCGCGGGCTGTCGATCGCGAGGTCGCCGCCGACGGCGTCGACCCGGTCGGCGATGCCGAGCATGCCGCCGCCGTCGGGCGCGGCCCCGCCGACGCCGTTGTCGCGCACGACGATCTCGAGCACCCCGTCGACGAGGTGGGCGCGCACCCACGCGCGCGTCGCCTGCGCGTGCTTGGCGATGTTCGCGAGCGACTCCGCCACGGCGAAGTACGCGGTCGACTCGACGACCTCGGGCAGCCGCCCCTCGGCCTGGACGTCGATCTCGACCGGCACGGGGCAGCGCCCGGCGAGCTCGGGCACGGCGAGCGCGAGACCGCCCGACGAGAGCAGCGACGGGTGGATGCCGTGCGCGAGTTCGCGCAGCTCCTTGAGCGCATCGTTCAGCATCGCGATGTTGCCGTCGAGTTCGACGCCGAGCGGCTCCATGCCGCGGTCACGGGCCTGGTTCGCGGCGAGCCTGAGTCGCATGCCGAGCGAGACGAGGCGCTGCTGGGCGCCGTCGTGCAGGTCGCGCTCGATGCGGCGGCGCGCCTCGTCGCCGGCCTCGACGATGCGGGCTCGCGACTGCCGCACCTGATCGAGCGTGCGCTCGATCTCCGACCGGAGCCGCCCGTTGTCGACCGAGAGGCGGAGCGCGCTCGACACGCCGTCGAGCAGGCGCATGTTGTCGGTGAGCACCCGGTCGTGGCGGATGAGTGCGATCGGCATGCCGGTCGGCGAGGCGACGGGCAGCAGGCCGTGGTCTCCGTGACGGTCGGCGGGATCGTGCACGATGGGCTCGCCAGAGGCATCCGCGTACCGCCCGCGCTCCTCGTCCCACCAGTACACCCGCACGGAGGCGTCGCGCAGGGTGCGGGCGAGCGACTCGGCCCAGAGTCCGCGGTCGGCGCCCTCGCGCGTGATGCGCATGAGGTCGGCGACGCGGGCACGCATGTTGCGGGTGTGCGCGATCCCCGCGACGAAGCTCACGGGGATCGACGCGATGGCGACGAGCGAGACCGTCGCGAGCACCTGGTCGGCGGTGCCCGACGCCGCGTACGTGACGGCCTGCGCGGCGAGCGTCGTCGCCCACGCGAACAGCGCGAGGGGCATGAGGAAGGCGACGGTGCGGGCGGGCACGCTGCCGCGCACCCAGCGAACGAGCAGGCGCGCCGCGATGACGAGGGCGAGGAGCACCCCGACGAGCCGGTACCCGATGTCGATCGCGGCGTACAGGACCGGCGCTTCGCCCACCGCGTACGGGTTCGGTGCGCACGAGCAGATCTCCTCCGGCGGCTGCGCGAGCAGCACCGTGCCGAGCAGGAACACGAGCGAGGCGCCGAACGCGATGCCGGCGACCCAGCGCGCGAGGCGCCCGTCGAGGTCGCCGCGCGGGTAGAGCAGCACGAGGACGCCCGTGAGCACCCCCCACCAGAGATGCACGCCGTAGAGCAGCGGCCACAGCCAGCCGAGGCCCTCCACGACGCGGAGGAACGGCACCGGGATCCAGAACACGGGGAACAGCACCATGAGCCGGGCCGGCACCCGCGACGGCCCGATGGCCCAGGCCACGCCCGCGCACGCCGCGAACACGAGCGGCACGATCGCGTGCAGGGTCGTGTAGCCGACCTCGGGGCGTTCGGCCGCGGGGGTCGCGACGAAGCCGGCGACCTCCATGCCGAGGCTCAGCGCGACCACGATGCCGATCGTGATGCTGCGCCTGATGATCCGGCCCTTGCGGCCGGGCGCCATCACCTCGCGCCGAGGAGCGTCAGCACCGCGAGCACGCGCCGGTGGTGCTCGGGTGACTCCTCGAGGTCGAGCTTCTGCAGGATCGACCGGACGTGGGTCTCGACCGTCTTCAGTCCGAGGAAGAGCGTCTGCGCGATGCCGCCGTTCGAGTACCCCTGCGCCATGAGCTCGAGCACCGAGCGCTCGCGCTCGGTCAGGCGCGACAGCGGATCATCGGCCCGGGTGCGGTGCACCAGCTGCTCGACCACCTCGGGGTCGACGACCGATCCGCCCGAGGCGACCGTCTCGACCGCCCGCACGAGCGTCTGCGGCTCGGAGACCCGCTCCTTCAGCAGGTAGCCCGTGCCGCTGCCCGCGCCCATGACGCGGAGCGCGTACTCGGGGGTCGCGTACATCGAGAGCAGCAGGACGCCGATGGTCGATCCGCCCGCGCGCAGCTCCTCCAGCGCGAGGATGCCCTCGTCGCGGAAGCTCGGGGGCATGCGGATGTCGAGCACTGCGGCGTCGATGCCGCCCGCCCGTACCGTCTCGACGAGCTCGTCGCCCGTGCCCACCGAGGCCACGACGTCGAGGCCGCCGCCCTCGAGCACCTTGGCGATGCCCTCGCGCAGCAGCAGCGCGTCGTCGGCGATGGCCACCCGCAGCGGCCGGGATGCCTCGACCATCGCACCTCTTCTCGTTTCGCCGATCCGGACCGCAGGGAACGAACCGGTCTGAAGGCGCGGATGACCGGACCGGTCGCCCCCGCCTGACTCGACCGTAGCGCGTTCGCGCGCCGCGCCGCGCCCCCGATTCAGGGGGTACCCGGATCCGGTCGGGGCGAGGGTGTGGCAGGCTGCCCGGGCGACGTGCGCGCCGCCGGAGGATCAGGGTCAGCACCTGATCGTTTTCGTGGGCGGCCATGACGCGGCGACCGCGACCGTGCGCGACACTTCCGGCATGTCCACGATCGAGCGCCTCCGAATCTCCCCCGCCGCGGGCCACCGCGTGGCCGGCGCCCGTCGGCGCACCTCCTCCGCGACGACCGCCACCGCCCCGATCTCCGACCGCCTGCTCGCCCTGCGGGGTGAGCTGCCGGAGGCCGGCCTCGTCGTGTCGACCCGGTCGCTGCAGGACCCGGCGGGCATCCGGGCGGCCGACGCGTTCGGCGCAGCATTCGCCGTCGACTCGCACCGCGAGATCGACCGCCTCGAGCGCGAGCGCGTGACGATCGGCCGGTGCCTGCACGCACGGCCCGCCGCCCCCGTCGCCGAGATCACGGGCGCGTACCTGCGCGGAGTCCGCCTGTTCGTTATCGGCGGCCCCGACGAGCTCGCGAACTTCCGGGAGCTTCCCGAGGTCGCGGTGCTCGTGCGGCTCTCGTTCGGCGGCGTCCGGCGTCACGACCGCGGCGTCGCCCCGCGCGCCGCCGCACGCACCGTCCGCGCCTGCCGGGCGGCGGGGATCCGGGTGGCCGGGTTCACCCTCCAACTCGACGGAGTCGCGCATCGGCGCGGACGCAGGATCCGCAGGACCGTCGCCATCATGCGGCGGCTCGAACGCGGCGGGCTGTCCGCCTTCGACACGCTCGACCTCGACCTCGGCGGGCTCGACGCCCGCCACGAGGCATCCCGCGCGCGACTCGGCCGCGACCTGCACGCGGCGGTGCGCGGAGCCGCTCGGCGCTACCGGGTCGTCGCCCGGCGCGCGGCCTGAGCGCGTCGACGCGAACGGGAACGCCCCGCACCCGTCACCGGGTGCGGGGCGTTCCGCGAGCAGGGCTGCGGCCGCTCAGACGAGCGAGTCGCGCCACGCGGCATGCAGCGCGGCGAACCGCCCCTCGCCGCCGATGAGGTCGACGGGCGCGCCGTCCTCGACGATGCGGCCGTGCTCCATGACCAGCACCCGGTCGGCGATCGCGACCGTGGAGAGGCGGTGCGCGATGATGATCGCGGTGCGGTCGGCCAGCAGCTTCGTCAGGCCCTCCTGCACGAGTCGCTCGCTCGGGATGTCGAGCGAGCTCGTCGCCTCGTCGAGGATGAGCACCGCCGGGTCGGCGAGGAACGCGCGCGCGAACGAGATGAGCTGGCGCTGCCCCGCGCTCACGCGCCCGCCGCGCTTGTTCACGTCGGTGTCGTACCCGTTCGGCAGCCCCTCGATGAACTCGTGGGCGCCGACCGCCATGGCCGCCCGCACGATCTCGTCGAACGTCGCGTCGGGCTTGCCGAGCGCGATGTTGTCGGCGACCGAGCCGGAGAACAGGTACGCCTCCTGCGTGACCATGACGATCGCCCGGCGCAGGTCCTTCGGGTGGAGCTCGGCGAGCGAGACCCCGTCGAGCGAGACGACGCCCTCGCTCGGGTCGTAGAACCGGGCGATGAGCTTCGCGAGGGTGGACTTGCCGGCGCCCGTCGAGCCGACGAGCGCGATCGTCTGGCCGGCCGGGATGTCGAGGTCGAACCGGGGCAGGATGCTGCGGCCCTCGACGTACGAGAACTCGACGTCGTCGAACCGGACCCGGCCCTCGGCGTTCCAGAGGTCGACCGGGTGGGACGGGTCGGGAACGCTCGGCTCCTCCTCGAGGACGCCCGAGATCTTCTCGAGCGCCGATGAGGCGGACTGGTACCCGTTGTAGAACATCGCGAGGTCCTCCATCGGGTCGAAGAACCGCTTCGTGTAGAGCACCGCGGCGAGCAGCACGCCGACCTCGAGGCCGCCGTCGATGACCCGGAATCCGCCGAGCACGATCGTCACCGCGACCGCGGTGTTGCCGATGAGCGCGAGGCCCGGGTTGAAGACGACGAAGAGGCCGAGCACCTTCGCGTTGACGTCGCGGTAGTCCTCGACGAGGCCGCCGAACTCGTGCTCGTTGCGGCGCTCCTTGCGGAAGGCCTGCACCGCGCGGATGCCCGTCATCGTCTCGACGAACTGCACGATGAGCTTCGCCGACGCCACCCGGGAGCGGCGGAACAGCGACTGCGACCGCACCTGGAACCACCGGGTGAGGATGCCGAGCGGGATGAGGGCGACGAGCAGCACGAACCCCGAGGGCGCGTCGAGGATGAACAGCATGATCGCGGTGAAGACCATGTACATGAGGCCGCGCACGAGCAGCGTGAGCCCCTCGTCCATGAGCTCGCGGATGGCATCGAGGTCGCTCGTCTGCCGCGAGATGATGCGCCCGGAGGTGTAGGTCTCGTGGAACTCGAGCGACAGCTTCTGCGTGTGCAGGAACACCCGCGTGCGCAGGTCGATGAGCACGGCCTGGGCGACGCGCGCCGACAGCCTGATGTACGCCGAGATGAGGAACGCCCCGACGAGGCCGGTCACGAGGTAGGCGACCCCGGCGAACGCCGCGGGCATCCAGTCCTGCGCCATGAGCGCTGGGATGCCCTGGTCGATGCCGTACGCGATGATCGCCGGGCCCGCGACCTGCGCCGCCGACGAGACCACGACCGCCGCCGCGGTCAGCCACAGCTTGCCCGTGAGCGGTCGCAGCAGCGACCCGAGCAGACGCCGCGATCGGACGCGGATGTGTCGCGACTCGGCCTTCGAGTACTGGTCGCGCTCTTCGCCCTGCACGCCGGTGACGCTCATGATGCGGCCTCCTCTCGTTCGAATTCGGATGCCTCGTCGGCATCGCCCCCGTCAGCCGGCCGGGACGCCGGCGAGGGGTGCGGACGCGACTCGAGGTCGCGGCGCTCCTCGTCCTCCAGGCTCGAGATGACGAAGCGGTAGTGCTCGCTCTCGCGGAGGAGCTCGGAATGCGTGCCGACGGCCGTGATGCGACCCGCCTCGAGGAGGGCCACCCGGTCGGCGAGCATGACCGTCGACGGCCGGTGCGCGACGACGAGCGCGGTCGTTTCGGCGAGCACCGCGCGGAGCTCGGCCTCGACCTTCGCCTCGGTCGCGACGTCGAGCGCCGACAGCGGGTCGTCGAGCACGAGCACCGCGGGCTTCGCCGCGACCGCACGGGCGAGCGCGAGCCGCTGGCGCTGGCCGCCCGAGAGGCTCATGCCCTCTTCGCCGACCTTCGTGTCGACGCCGTCGGGGAGGTCGTACGCGAAGCCGGCCTGGGCGATGCGCAGGGCCTCGTCGAGCACCCGCTCCGCCTCGGCGCGCACGTCGGGGTCGTCGCCGGCGAGCTCGGGCCGGCCGAGCAGCACGTTCTCGCGCACCGACGCGCTGAACAGCGTCGCGTCCTCGAACGCCATCGCGATGTGCCTGCGCAGCTCTTCTCTCGTGAAGGCGCGCACATCCACGCCGTCGAGGGTCACCGAGCCGCCGGTGACGTCGTAGAGACGCGTCGTGAGCGCCGTCATCGTCGTCTTGCCGCAGCCGGTGAGGCCGACGAGCGCCATCGTCTCCCCCGGTTCGACGACGAGGTCGACGCCGTCGAGCAGGTCGCCGAACCGCTCGGGCGAGTCCTGGTAGCGGAAGTGCACGCCCGTGAACGCGAGCTCGCCGCGCGGGCGGTCGACGTGCTGCGGGTCGGCCGGATCGACGATCGTGTTCTCGCTGTCGATGATGTCGAAGAACCGGTCGGTCGCCGTGCGCGCGTCGAGCGCGAACGCGAGCATGAAGCCGATCGACTCGATCGGCCACGCGAGCACCGTCGCGGTCGCGAAGAATGCGACGAGCTCGCCGACCGAGAGCTGCCCGTTCGCGGAGAGCCAGATGCCGACGACGAGGCAGAGCGCGAGCGCCACGGTCGGCACGACCATGATCCACACCCAGATGTTCGCGTCGAGGCGCGCCTTCTCGATCTCGGTCGACCGCAGCGACTCTGCCTGGGCGCGGAAGCTCGACAGCGCGAACTTGCCGCGGCCGAACGCCTTGAGCACGCGGATGCCGTGCACCGACTCCTCGACCGCGGTCGCGAGGTCGCCCTGCTGGTCCTGGCTGAGGCGCGACTTCTCCGAATAGCGACCCTCGAACCGCCAGCCGGCCCACCAGAGCGGCAGCGAGCAGACGAGGAAGATGAGTCCCAGCATCCAGTTCATCGACATGAGGATGCCGACGCCGACCACGATGATGACGAGGTTCGCTCCCGTGAGCACGAGGCCGAAGCTCAGCCAACGGCGGATGAGGCCGAGATCGCTCACCGCGCGCGAGAGCAGCTGGCCGCTCGGCCAGCGGTCGTGGAAGCTCACCGGCAGGTCCTGCAGCTTCGCGTAGAGCGCGTTGCGCATGCGCGCCTCGACCTTCGTGCCCGGGCCGACGACGAGCCAGCGGCGCAGTGCGTAGAGCAGTGACTCGGCCGCACCGAGCGCGAACACGAGCAGCGCGAGCGGCACGATCGCCGAGGCGTCGCCGTCGGCGACCGGGCCGTCGACGATCTGCTCGAAGACCTGCGGGATGGTGAGGGCGATGAGCTGCGCGACGAGCGCCGCCGCCATGCTGGCCATGAACGCGGGCATCGCGGGCCCGGCGAACTCGCGCAGGCGCCAGAGCGCGCGCACCGCGCCGAGTCGCTCGGGTGTGGGCTGTTCGGACAAGGACGGGTCCTCTCGAGAGGGGTGGCCGCGGGCTCGGTCGACGAGCCTCTGCGGCGGAAGGATGGAAGGTCGCGACGCACTCGGCGTCGATGCGCGGACGGAGCCGCGGAGCGCGGCAGGCGGAGCCTGCGGGGCGTGCGGGCGGCGCTACCCGGCGGACTCGGCGGGTGCGGGCACGGCCCCGACGAGCGAGGATCGGGTGCGGGCAGCACCACCGGCCGCGGGGCGGGCGTGGATGTCTGTCTGCATGATGTCCTCCTGCGTCGTCGTCTTCGAAACCTTCGTGGCCGCGCAGTAGGGCGGCGTCGGCCAGCCTTACAGACTAGGACCATTTCGCTGTGGCGTGCAAGACCGTCCTCGGGAGTAGGCTGTGCGGATTCGTCGTCACGCGGGCTCGCGTGCAACCGCTCTCCCCTTCGGTGGCGCGCCCGGCCCTGCACCGCCCGCGTGCCCGGACCCGATTCGATGAGGAGCGCGCGTGGGAGCAGCACGTACGGCATTCGCTCGCGCGAACGCCCGGATCGGCGTGCTGGCCGGCATCGCAGCCGTGGTGCTCCTGCTCTCGGGGCTCGGCAGCGCCGTCATCGAGTCGCTCGCAGGATCGGCCGCGAGCGGCCTGCGCGACGGCGTCGCCGCCGCCGCGGGCTCGAGCGGCGCGACGCGCTGGCAGATCCGCCTCGCGAGCGACGCCGAGGCGCAGTCCGACGAGGCGGCCGCGGTGCTCGACCGCATGATCGTGCCGCACGGCGCCGCCTGGGAACGCAGCGTGCAGACGATGCCCGTCGCGGCGACCGCGGGCGACGCGACGTTCGGCGCCGTGCTGACCGCGGACCCGGCCGTGCCCGGGCGCGCCGAGCTCGTCGAAGGCGACTGGCCGGCCGACGCCGCGACGTCGGGCGACGCGGTGCCGACGGCCGTGAACGCCGCCGCCGCCGAGGCGCTCGGGCTCGAGACCGGCTCGACGGTCGCGCTCGACGGCGGGATCGAGCTCGAGGTCGTCGGCCTCTGGCAGCCCGAGGACGTCCTCGATCCGAGGTGGTTCGGCGAACCCATCGTCTCGACCGGCTCGGCCGCCGGCGGCTCCGGACCGTTCCTCGTCGACGAGCCGGCGACGGTCGGCGTGCCCGCCGCGGCGATCGTGCGGTGGACGGCAACGGCCGACCCGGCGATCGCGGTCGACGAGGCCGCCGCGCTGCGGGCGGTGCTGCCCGACGTCGAGCCCGCCCTCCGCGACCAGCCCGACATGGGCGCGAGCGGGCTCAGCGCCTCCGGCGGGCTCGGCGGCACGCTCACGCGACTGCTCGCGGGCATCGGTGCGGTCCGCGCACTGGCGCCGGTGCCGGTGCTGCTCCTCGCCATCACGGGGTTCGCCACGCTGTGGCGCCTCGCGGCGCTGCTCGGGGCCGCACGCCGGTCGGAGACGGTGCTGTTGCGGGCGCGAGGCGCTTCGGCGACCCGGCTCGCCCGCGACACCGCGCTCGAGGTGCTCGCGGTCGGCGTGCCCGCGGCGGCGATCGGCGGTGCGGCCGCCGCACTGGTCGTCGGGCTCGTGCGCCCCGGCGACGCCCGAGAACCCGCGATCACCTGGCTCGTCGCCGCGATCGCGGTCGCGGCGGCCGTCGTGCTCGTCGCCGGCCGGGCGTTCGTCGACGCGGCCCGCCCGGTCCACCGCGGCGCCGGCGACGAAGTCGGGCGCGTACCGCGCACGGCGATCGCGGGCGGCGTGCTGCTCGTCGTCGTGGTCGCGGCGCTCTCGCTGTGGCAGTTCAGCCTCTACGGTTCGCCGCTCGTCACGAGCGCGTCGGGCTCCGTCGACGTCGACCCGATCGCCGTGCTCGCACCCGTGCTCGTGCTGTTCGCACTCGCGCTCGTCGCACTCGGTCTCTCCCGCCCGATCGGCACCGTCCTCGAGCGCGTCGCCGCGGCAGGGCCCGCGCTCGTGCCCGCCCTGCCGATGCGACAGCTCGCGCGGCGCAGCTCGCTGTTCGCGTCGGCGTCGCTCGTCGCGATGCTCGCGATCGGGGGGCTCACGCTCGCGGCCGCCTTCGCCGGGGCCTGGCAGTCGGTCGACGCGAAGGCCGCGGCGCTCGCGAACGGCGCCGAGGTGCGGGTCGCGCTTCCCGGCCGCGACACGGTGCAGGCGCCCGACCCGCTCGCCTTCGCCGATCCCTTCGGCGAGCTGCCCGGCGTCACCGTCGACGCACCCGTGTTCCGCGGCGAGGTGCGCCTCGGGTCCGATCCGGCGACGCTCGTGGCAGCACCGGCCACCGGCCTCGACGGCGCCGCCCCGGGGACCGGGCTCGCCGCCGCATCGGCAGCGCTCGCCGAATCGGCGGCCGGTGCAGGCGTCCCCCTTCCCGAGGGTGCGGCGACGCTCGAGGTCGAGGTCGGCGTCCGCGCCCCGGCCGGAACGCCCGGCGAGGTCGCGGTGAACGTCTGGCTTCTCTCCGAGGGAGGCGCCGCCTCGCCCGTCCAAGCCGGCGAGGTCGCCATCGCCGACGGCGGCGGCACGGTCGAGATCGAAGTGCCGGATGCCGCGGGCATCCGCCTGCTCGGCCTGCAGGCCGCGCTCGTCGACGCCCCCGGCGCGCGCGAGGTGCGGGTCTCGTTCGATGGCCTCGGCCTCGACGGCGAGGCGCCCTCGACCGCGCTCGCGGGCGCCTTCGACGCCGTCGAGCTGTCGGCGACGACGCCCACCGCTCGGGCCGCACTGCCGGGCGATCGCGGGCGGCTGCCCGTCGTCATCGGCGCGGCGCTCGCCGCTCGCGTGAACGCCGAGGTCGGCGACCCGCTCGACTTCCGCACGATCGTGGGCGGGGTCGAGGTCGAGGCGGTCGTCGCGGGCGTCGTGCCCGCCGTGCCGACCGCGGGATCGACCTCGTTGCTCGCCGACCTCGGCGCCCTCGAACGCGTCGCCTTCGACGCAGGCAGCGGAGTTCCGCAGTTCGGTGAGCGCTGGCTCGCGGCATCCGACCCCGGCCGGACGGCCGAGCAGATCGGACGCGACCAGAGCGTCGCGAGCGTCGCCACGACCCGCGGCGACGTCTCGTCGGCGGCCCTCATCGGCCCCGCGGTCGCCGCGCTCTGGACGGGGGCCGCCGGCGCCCTGCTCTTCGCCCTCATCGCGCTCGTCGCCCTCACGAGCGCCCTGTCGACCAGTCGGTTCGGTGAGGTCGTCGTGCTGCGCGTGCTCGGCGTCGCGCCGCGCGTGCAGGCGCGAGCCAGGTTCTCGGAGCTCGCCGCGACCGTCGGCGGCGCGATCGTCCTCGGCGCGGTCGTCGGTGCCGTGACCGCCTGGTTCACGGCACGCGAGCTCGCGAGGGCGACGATCGCCGATGCACCGTCGTCGTTGCATGCGCCGTTCGCCCTCGACTGGTGGCCCTGGCTCGCCGGCACGGTCGGATTCATGCTGCTCGCGGCGCTCGCCGCCGGCCTCGCCGCGCGCGGAGTCCGGCGGACGGCGTCGCAGCCCGGGCTTCGCGAGGAGGAGCGATGAGCGCGCGCCATCATTCGCGACTGACGCCGGCCGGGCTGCTGCGCCGGCAGTTCTTCGCGGCACCGGTCGCCTCGATCATGCTCGTGCTGCTCGTCGCCGGCGGCGCGTTCCTCGCGACGGCCGTGCCCCGTGCCGTCGCGGCGCAGCACACGGCGGCGCTCGACGAGCACCTGGCCGAGTTCCCGGCGCGCGAGCTCGACGTGTCGTCGCCGAACCGGGCGACGCTGCCCGACCTCGGCCCGTCGTCGGGCGGCACCACGCTGCCCGACGACATCGACGCGGTGTGGGGCGGGCAGGAGGAGGCGCTGCTCGGCATCCGCGAGCAGATGCCCGCGGAGCTGCACCGCGTGACCGACGACCCGCTCGCGACCGTCGTCGCCGGGCCGAACCGCGCCCTGCCCGACGGCGCCGGGCCGGGGTCGACCGACTACGAGCTGTACCTCGGCTTCGACCCGCGGATCGCCGAGCACGTCGAGCTCACGAGCGGCGAGTGGCCGACGGTGCTCGAGCCTTCCGCCACCGCGGAACCGCTCGAGTTCGTGGCCACCGAGGCGTTCGCACATGAGATGGACTGGGCGATCGGCGAGGTGCGGTCGATCCCGGTCGGCACCGACGAGCAGCCGGTCGAGCTCGTCGGCACGTTCGACGCGATCGACCCCGACGACGGATTCTGGACCCACCTGCCCGTGCCCCTCGAGCCCTCGGTCGCCTTCACCCCCGACGGCACCCTCCGCATCACGGGCCTCGGCCTCACGCACCCGAACTCGTGGCAGGCGCTCGAGCAGGCCCAGTTGCCGTCGACGCTCGAGCTCTGGTATCCGGTCGCGACCGACCGCATCCGCGCCGACCGATCGGCGGAACTCCGCACCGACCTCGACGAGTTCATGAGCGTCGCCTACCCGGTCGGGCCGGGCGACTTCCAGTACTACTTCTCGACCGTCGGCGTCGTCGGATTCTCGAGCGGCCTCGGCGACGCCCTCACCGACGCGGCGATCGCCGCCGGCGCGAGCGACGCGGTGCTCGCGACCGTCGCCTCGGGGCCGATCGGCGTCATGGTCGCGGTGCTCGTGCTCGGCGCGCGGGTCGTGTTCGAGCGTCGACGCACCGGCCTCGAGCTCGCCGCCGCGCGCGGCGCGTCGAACGGGCAGCTCCAGGGCATCCTCGCCATCGAGGGCGTCATGATCGGCGTGCCGGCCGCCGTGGCGGGCGCCGTCGCGGGCACCCTCGCCGTCCCGGCCGAGGGCGGGACGTTCGGATGGTTCGTCGCCGCGCTGTTCGCCGTGACCCCGGCGGCGCTGCTCATCGCGTCGGCTCCCTCCCTGAGCCCGCTGCGACGCGCCCGTGCCGACTTCGCTCCGCGCGGCGGCGGGCGGCTCCGCTGGATCCTCGAGGCCCTCGTCGCCGTCATCGCCGTAGCGGCGGTCGTCCTGCTCCTGCGCCGGGGCCTCGCAACGCAGTCCGCCGAGATCGGCGTCGACCCCCTGCTCGCCGCCGTGCCGCTGCTGCTCGCCGTGCTCGCGTGCCTCATCGTGCTGCGCCTCTACCCCTATCCGCTCGCCGCGATCGTGCGGGCGGCCGCGAAAGCCCGGGGTCTCGTCGCGTTCCTCGGCTCGGCGCGCGCGCTCCGCGACCCGTCGGCGGGCGTCGTACCCGTGCTGACCGTCGTGGTCGGCGTCTCGATCGCGATGTTCTCGGCCGTCCTCCTCGGCACGGTGCAGACCGGGGTCGACCGCGCCGCGGACGCGAGGGTCGGTGCCGACGCGGCGATCGTGGGCGGTCCGTTCACGCTCGAGCAGCAGGCGGCGTTCGCAGAGGTGCCGGGCGTCGAGGCCACTGCACCCGTCTATTCGACCTCGTCGATCCAGGTCGGCATCGACGGGCGGCTCCGGTCGACGACGCTCATCGTCGTCGACTCCGATGAGATGCGCGAGGTGCAGGCCGGCCGCACGGGTGCGACCCCGCTGCCCGAGAGGCTGGCGAAGACCGGCGGCGAGGCCGTTCCCGTCGTCGTCTCGCAGGTCATCGCCGATTCGATCGAGGGCGCCGACGACGTCGAGCTCGACCGCAAGCCGTGGGAGGTGCTCGAGGTCGTCGACGGACGCACCGCCTACTGGCCGCGGACGAGCTGGGTGCTCATGGACAAGGCGAACGCCGACGGCTTCGCGAGCACGTTCGTCCCCGAGCGCGTGCTCGTTCGCTTCGAACCCGGCGCCGACACCGCGGAGGTGACGGCCGGGCTCGCCGAGATCGCGGGCGCCGATTCGACCGTCACGACGCCCGGCATGGTGCGTTCGGAGCTCGGTGCCACGGCCGCGACGCAGGGACTCGTCGTGTCGCTGGTCGGTGCGATCGTGCTCTCGTCGCTGCTCACCGCCCTCGCGATCGTGCTCACCCTCGTCGTCGGACGGCCCGCGCGGGAGCGACTGCTGCCGCTCGTCGCGACGCTGGGCCTGCGTCGCCGCGGGGAGCGGGCGCTCGTGGCCTGGGAGATCGGGCCGGTCGTCACCGCGGCACTCGTCGCGGGCGCCGCCCTGGGAGCGGCGCTGCCGTTCATCGTGCTCCAGGGCATCGACCTCAGACCGTTCACGGGCGAAGACCAGCAGCCCGTCGTCGTGTTCGACCCGTGGCTGGTCAGCGCCGTGCTCGTGGGCGCGGTGATCGTCACGGGCGTCGCCGTGCTGCTCGCCGCTCGCATGGGCGGCGAGCAGAGCGCGGCCCGCGCGATGCGCAAGGAAGAGGAGGGCTGAACCATGGCCGAGACATCCGGCGTCGAGAGCGGGGTCGCCGATCGCGCCCCGGCCGGCGCGACGACCCCGCGCGCCGCGTCACCGGGCGAGCCGCACATCCTGTGCGCCGACCTCGTGCGCATCTTCACCGCGGACGGCGTCGAGGTGCAGGCCCTGCAGGGGCTCAACCTGCGGGTCGACGCCGGCGAGATGGTCGCCGTCGTCGGCGCCTCGGGATCAGGCAAGTCGACCCTGCTGACGATCCTCTCCGGCCTCGACACCGCCACGGCCGGTGTCGCCCGGGTCGCGGGGCACGACCTGCTCACGATGGGCTCGCGCGAGCGCGTCGCGTACCGCCGCCGCACCGTCGGCTTCGTCTGGCAGCAGACCTCGCGCAACCTCCTCCCCTACCTCACCGCGGCCGAGAACGTCGCGCTCGCGATGAACGTCGCCCGCACGCGCCGAGGTGCCGCGCGGGCGCGCCGCGTCGACGAGCTGCTCGAGCTGCTCGAGGTCGGCGCCGAGCGCGACCGGCGGCCCGGCGAGCTCTCCGGCGGACAGCAGCAGCGCGTCGCGATCGCCGTGGCCCTCGCGAACGACCCGCTCGTGCTCCTGGCCGATGAACCGACCGGCGAACTCGACGAGGGCATGTCGTCGGCCGTGCTCGAGGCCATGCGCGGGGTCAACGACGAGCTCGGCGTCACGACGCTCATCGTCACCCACGACCCCGCCGTGTCAGGCCACGTCCGCCGCACCGTGCAGATCCGCGACGGCCGCACCTCGACCGAGGTGCTGCGTTCGACCCGCGTCGACGAGCACGGCGAGGAGCAGCACGTGGCCGAGGAGTTCGCGGTGCTCGACCGCGTCGGCCGCCTGCAGCTGCCGCACGACTTCATGCAGAGCCTCGAACTGCGCGACCGCGTCAGGCTCGCCCTCGAGAGCGATCACGTGGGCGTCTGGCCGGGGCACGGGCGACCGGCGGATGCCGCGGCGACGAGCCCGAACGATGCGGATCCACCCGCGACGGGGGGCGAGGAGACGACGGCTCCGCCACGCCACGGGCGGCACACCGCCGACGACGGCGCGAGCGCCGAGACATCCGAGGAGGAACGATGACCACCCTGCGCGCCGAATCGGTCAGCCGCATCTTCGAAGGCCGGGGCGGTGGCGTGCACGCCGTCGACGGCGTCTCGCTCGAGGTCGCGCCGGGCGAACTCGTGGTCGTCACGGGCCGCTCGGGCGCCGGCAAGACGACGCTGCTCAACCTGCTCGGCGGGCTCGACCGGCCGACCTCGGGCCGCGTGCTGCTCGGCGACGACGACCTGTCGACGCTCGGCGAAGACGGGCTCGCCGCGGTGCGCCGCGATCGCGTCGGCTACGTATTCCAGTCGTTCGGGCTCATCCCCGTGCTGTCGGCGGCCGAGAACGTCGAGGTGCCGTTGCGCCTGCAGCGCACCGATCCCGCCGAGCGCGCCCGCCGCGTCGCCGAAGCCCTCGACCTCGTCGGGCTCGGAGCGCACGCCGCGCAGCGCCCGTACGAGCTCTCGGGCGGGCAGCAGCAGCGCGTCGGCATCGCCCGCGCGCTCGCCGCGCGCCCGCAGGTGCTCCTCGCCGACGAGCCGACGGGCCAGCTCGACAGCGGCACGGCGGCTACCGTGATGGACCTGATCGGCGAGCTCGTGCACGCACGGGGCGTCGCCGCCGTCGTCACCACCCACGACGCGGCGCTCGTGCGCCGGGCCGATCGAGTGATCGAACTGCACGACGGGCGGACGCGCGAGCCCGAGACGGCGACCGCAGCCGGATGACCCCGCGCCCGACGCCGCAGCGGTGGCGGAGTCAGCGCACCCGCACCGACAGGCAGGTGACGCATCCCTCGAGCTTCTCGAACTCCGAGATGTCGACCGTGACCACCCGGTAACCGAGGCCGGCGAGCATCGCCGCGGTGCGCGGGGCCGAAGCGGACATGAGCAGCGACGTCTCCGACAGCTCGACCACGGCGACGCCCTGCGGCTCGGGCACGGGCAGGAACCGGTCGAACACCGTGGCGGCGTCGAGCAGGGCGGGGTCGCCGATGACCGTGCCGTCGGGCAGTGCGGTCGCGGCGCTCTTCAGATGGAGGGCCTTCGTCATCGGCACGCCGACGACGCGATATCCGTGCGGGGCGAGCAGTTCGCGCAGCTGCCGGACGCCCTCTCCGTTCGTGCGGGCCGACGCCCCGACGTACACCACGTCGCCGACCTTCAGCACGTCGCCGCCGTCGAGGGTGCCCGGCTCCTCGATGCGGCGGACGGTCACCCCCGCGATCGAGCGCACCGCCCGTTCGACGCCGTCGACCTCGCCCCGTCGCGACTCGGCGCCGGGCCGGGTGAGCACCGCGAGGTCGCCGAACATGACGACGGCGTCCTCGACGAAGACGGAGTCGGCCATCTCGGGCGCGGCGTCGACCTCGACCGTCTCCCACCCCTCGGCGACGAGCGCGGCGCAGTAGTTGTCCCACTGCTCGTCGGCGCGCGCCTGGTCGACGGGACGGCGTTCGAGGTGGGTGAGCTCGGCCTCGTCGAGGTTCGAGGCGGGAATGCGCACGAGCGCGAGGCGCCGGGGCGCCCGCTCGCGGCGGTGGTCGATGATGCCCCGCATGATGCGCGGCGCGAGGAACACCTCGCCGAGCACGACCGCGATCACGAAGATCAGGTTGAGGCTCACGAGCGAGCCGATCACGAAGAGCACCGCGGGACCGTACAGCGGTCGCGCCGCGACCACGATCATGACGCTCGTCGCGATGAGCGCGGCGAGGCAGGCCGACGTGAACCCGGTGATGAGCGCGAGGAACCAGGCGCGGGTGGCGCCGAGGCCGTTCGCGATCGAGAGCAGCGCCCACGCGAAGAACGCGGCGAGGGCGAAGTGCCCGAACACCTGCTGGAAGACGGCGGGCGACTGGCCGTTGCCGATGAAGAAGGCCAGCGCCGCGACGCTCATCGCGACGACGGCCACGACCGCCGCCGACACGAGCACCGCCGCCACCCGACGCCCCCGGCCCGCCGCGGGCGCGTACCTCGCCGACGGTCGTGCGGGCGCGGTCGAAGACGGTGAGGCGGGGGACGTCATGGAGACGAGCCTACTGGCCGGTCGGACGGCCCGGTGCCCGGCGGCGCGCTCGGCACGGCGCCGTCAGGTGCATCGGATGCCCCGGCGCGTCGGTCGATGCTCGGCCACCCCGAACGGCTCCGGCCGGAGGGCGCTCGTGCGCCCTCCGGCCGGATCGGTTCGGTCGGTGCGGCTCAGCGCCCGGCGTCGAGGCGTGCGCGGGCGAGGCGCTCGGCGGCGTCGAGCGTCGTCGTGCCGGTCGCGACGGCGTCCTGCAGCACGGCGGCGACCACGTCGCCGATGCCCGCGATGCGCGCGTCGAGCGCGGCCTGGTCGGCACCGGGCTGGCCGGCCACGTCGAGGTAGATCACGCCGCCGGCGTTGACGACGAAGTCGGGCGCCCAGACGATGCCGCGGGCACGCAGGAGCTCGGCCACGTCGCGCGAGGCGAGCTGGTTGTTCGCGGCGCCGACGACGGCCGCGACCCGCAGCTCGTCGACGACCTCGGGCGTGAGCACGCCGCCGAGCCCGCACGGCACGAAGACGTCGGCCTCGACCCGGTGGGCGTCGGCCGGCTCCACCCAGGTCGCGCCGAGCTCGTCGGCGAGCGCGCGCTTCGACTCCGCGACATCCGTCACGGTCAGCCGTGCGCCCGCGGCGGCGAGGCTGCGCGCGAGGCGACCGCCGACCTGGCCGAGACCCGAGATCACGAAGTGGCGACCGGCGGCGTCGGTCGAGCCGAACACGTGGCCGAGCGTCGCGAGGATCGAGGCGTGCACGCCCGCGGCGGTCGCGTCGGCGGGCTCGCCCACGCCGCCCTGCTCGGGCGGGAGTCCGCAGACGTGCTCGGTGCGCTCGTGCACGACGGCCATGAGCTCGGCGCTCGTGCCGACGTCTTCGGCGGTCATGTACGCGCCGCCGAGCGACTCGACCGCGTCGCCGAGGTCGAGCATCGCGTCACGCCGCTGCGCCTCGTCGAGCACGACGCCCGACGGGACGACGACGACCGACTTGCCGCCGCCGCGCATGAGGCCGGCGGCCGCGTTCTTCATGGTCATGGCCTGCGAGAGTCGCAGCGCGTCGGCGAGGCCGTCGGTCCAGTGCCCGTAGTTCCAGACGCGGGCTCCGCCGAGCGCCTGGCCGAGCCGGGTCGAATGCACGGCGACGATGACGGTGAGACCGGAGCGGGGACCGCGGGTGATGAGCACCCGCTCGTGGTCGGGAGCGTCGCTCGGCAGGGTGGCGCTGACCTCGGCGGCTCGCGCCGGGGCGTGGGTGATCGACATCGATCGTTCTCCTCGAATCATCCGCTTCGTGGGCGGAACCTGGCCCGCGCGTGGTCTGCGCAGGGTCGATTCAAGGGTACCTCCGGGCAGATGCCGCAGGGCGCATGGTCGCGGGCGACGACGACCGGCCGTCGCGCGCGGCCGCGCTCAATGGAAGAAGTGCCGCTCCCCCGTGAAGTACATCGTGACGCCCGCCGCCTTCGCCGCCGCGACGACCTCGTCGTCTCGCACCGAGCCGCCGGGCTGCACGACCGCCTTCACGCCGCCGTCGATGAGGATCTGCAGGCCGTCGGCGAACGGGAAGAACGCGTCGGATGCCGCGACCGAACCGGCCGCACGGTCGCCGGCCCGCTCGACGGCGAGCTTGCACGAGTCGACCCGGTTGACCTGCCCCATGCCGACGCCGACCGAGGCGCCGCCGGAGGCGAGCAGGATCGCGTTCGACTTCACCGCGCGGCACGCGCGCCACGCGAACTCGAGGTCGGCGAGGGTCGCCTCGTCGGCGGCCTCGCCCGCGGCGAGCGTCCACTCCGACGCAGGTGCGAAGTGACGGTCGGCCTGCTGCAGCAGCATGCCGCCCGAGACCTGCTTGAGCTCGACCGCCGTCGGCACGAATCCCTCGGGCAGGGTCAGCAGGCGGATGTTCTTCTTCTGCGTGAGCAGCTCGACCGCCTCGGCCTCGAAGGCGGGGGCGACGAGCACCTCGGTGAAGATGCCCGAGACGGTCTCGGCCATCTCGCGCGTGACGGTGCGGTTCGCCGCGATCACCCCGCCGAACGCCGACACGGGGTCGCACTCGTGGGCGCGGCGGTGCGCGTCGGCGATGGCGTCGACGGCGCCGGGCAGGGCGACCGCGATGCCGCACGGGTTGGCGTGCTTGATGATCGCGACCGCGGGCTCGTCGAAGTCGAACGCGGCCCGCACCGCGGCATCCGCGTCGACGTAGTTGTTGTAGCTCATCTCCTTGCCGTGCAGCTGCACGGCCTGGGCGATGCCGGGGCGGCCGCCCTGCGAGGCGTAGATCGCCGCCTTCTGGTGCGAGTTCTCGCCGTAGCGGAGGTCGGCGTCCTTCGTCCAGGTGCCGCCGACCCAGGCGGGGAACGGCGACTCCTCCGCCGGCTGGTCGGGTGCGACGACGCTGCCGATCCAGCTCGCGACCGCGACGTCGTACGAGGCCGTGTGCCGGAACGCCTCACGGGCGAGCTCGCGGCGCTGCGCGAGCGTCGTGCCGCCCGCGGCGACCGCGGCGGCGAGCTCGTCGTAGCGGTCGGGCGAGACGACGACGGCGACGTTCGCGTGGTTCTTCGCCGAGGCGCGCACCATCGCGGGCCCGCCGATGTCGATCTGCTCGACGACGGCGTCGGGCTCGGCGCCCGAGGCGACGGTCTCGACGAACGGGTAGAGGTTCACGACGACGAGCTCGAACGGCGCGATGCCGAGGCCGGCGAGCTCCCGCTCGTGGTGCTCGAGGCGCAGATCGGCCAGGAGACCCGAGTGCACGGCCGGGTGCAGGGTGCGCACACGCCCGTCGAGGTGCTCGGGGTAGCCCGTGACCTCGGCGATCTGCGTGACCGGAAGTCCGGCGTCGGCGATCGCCTTCGAGGTGCCGCCGGTCGAGACGATCTCGACGCCCGCACCGACGAGCGCGGTCGCGAGCTCGACGAGCCCGCGCTTGTCGCTCACGGCGATGAGCGCCCGGCGCACGGGCACGAGGTCGCGTTCGCGGTAGAGGCTGGGGTCGATGGCGTGGCCGCTCATGATCGTGCGAGGTCCTTCAGGTCGAGGTGCGAATTGGCGATGTCGAGCACGGCCTGGATGAGCAGGCGGCGCTCGACGGGCTTGATGCGGTCGTGGAGGCTCGACTCGGTGTCGCCCGGCAGCACCGGGATGCGCTCCTGCGCGATGATCGGGCCGCCGTCGACGGAGTTGTCGACGACGATGAGGCTCGCCCCGGTCTGCGAGACGCCCGCGGCGAGTGCGTCGCGCACGCCGTGCGCGCCCGGAAACTCGGGCAGGTACGCGGGATGGGTGTTGATGAGCTGCGGCGAGAACGCGTCGACGACCGCGGGCGGCACGAGTCGCATGAGGCCCGAGAGCACGACGAGATCGGGCTCCCAGCGCCGCACCTCTTCGATGAGCGCGTCGCCCCAGGCGTCGCGGTCGGGGTAGGCCGTGAAGGGCACCGTGAAGGTCGGTACGCCGAAGTCCTCGCCGAGCACGAGACCGGATGCCTCGCGGTCGGCGCCGATCGCGACGACGCGCGCCGGGAACTCGGCGTCTTCGGCGGCTTCGAGCAGGGCCTTGAGGTTCGACCCTCCACCTGAGATCAGGACGACGAGCTTGAGCACTCCTCGAGCCTACCGGCCGAGATCGGGGCGTGACGTCCCGGCGGCGGCGAGGCCCGTGCGCTGCTGCACGCGAGCGGCGACGCCGCCCACGATCGCCCCGGTGCCGACGGTCGCCGCGGTGACGAGCGCGACGGCCCACGCATCGGGGCCGACGACCGCGAGCCGACCGGGCCCGATCGCGCCGCCCGACCACCAGGCGAGCAGCCCGAGCACGATCGCGGCGACGAAAGCGGCGCCGGCTCCGACGGCCACGGGGCGCCACCACGGGTCGTGCTCGTCGACGGGCGACCCGGCGCGCAGCACGAACCACGCTCCGACGAACCCGAGCACGACGGGCACGAGAAGCCACAGCACGCCCGACGCGGGCGCATCGCCCGGCAGCGCGCCGAGCAGCGGGATGCCGGGAATCTGCCCGAGCACCGTGCCCCCGGGGGCGACCGTCGTGCCCGTCCCGATCGCGAAGCCGGGCCCCAGCAGCCACGACGCGACCCAGATCACGAAGTTCGGCAGGAATGCCAACTCGGCGACGAGGAGCAGGAGTCCGCCGTCGACGCCGGCGCCGAGCGCCTGGGCGAGCCCTGCGATCGTCGCGTAGTCGACCGCGATGAGCACCGCCACCACGACCCCGGCGACGGCGAGCACGCCGAACGCGGCACCCGCGCCGATGCGGGTCGCCTGACGCACCGAGGCGACGAGGGCGGGCGAGAGGTCGCCGAGGCGGGCGCGCACCCAGCCGCCGGCGAGGTCGCCGGCACCGGCCTCGCGCAGCGTCTCGAGGCCGGCCCCGAGCACCACGCCGATCGCCATCACGAACGCCGGCAGCAGGAGCGCCTGCCAGAACGGCACCGCTGCCGAACCCGTGCTCGCGGAGAGGCCGAGCACGCCGCCGACGGCCGCGTAGACGACGACCGCGGCGACCGAGCCCGTGATCGAGTGCCCGCCTGCGGCGGAGCGGCGACCGATTCGGCGGCCCGCGACGACGGTCAGCAGAGCGAACCCGAGCAGCGCGATCGTGATGGGGAACGGGTCGCCTGCACCCGGCAGCGCGATGCGCGCGGCCGTGAGTTCATCGAGCTGCACGACCACGTCGACGCCGTGACCGAGCAGCCAGCCGTCGGCGGCGGCGCGGAAGAAGGACGAGACGTCGACCGCCAGCCCGAAATGCACGGCCCACACGACGAGCAGCGGCACGAGCGCGACGCCGAGCCCGATGAGCGCGGCAACGGCGGCTTCGAGGGCGGCGAGCAGGGCGATCGTCGTGCGTCTCATGACGCCGTCGAGCCTACAGGCGTGCGGATGGTTCGACCGACCGCGCCGCGGCGAGGTCGATCACCCGCGCGGGGACGTCGATCACCCGCGCAGGGACGTCGATCACCCGCGCAGGGACGTCGATCACCCGCGCAGGGACGTCGATCACCCGCGCAGGGAGGTGTCGAGCGGTTCCGTCTCCTGCCGGTCGACGTCGAGCACCGCGGTGTCGGCATCGCCGTCGACGTCGCCCGACGGTTCGCCGCCGCCGGTGCTGCTGCCGGTGCTCGCCGTCGCCGCCAGGGCGTCCGCCTCGATCTCGTCGGCCGGCCGCCGCAGGAGCTCGACGAGCAGCACGGCGATGAGCGCGACGACGATCGTGCCCCAGACCGACCCGGTCGTGACCGGACGGTTGAACATGAGCACGGCGGCCGCGATGAGCGCGATCGCACCGTAGGCGAAGCCGCGCCCGCGGTCGAGCGCGATGCCGAAGGCACCCGTCGTGATGCCGTGCGCGGCCGCCGTGCGCCGGAGTGCGGAGAAGCCCGAACCCGCGAGCGAGCGAGCGGCGCGCGCCGGCCGCCATGGGCCGGCGAACCACGCGATGATCATGACGAGGATGCCGAGGACCAGGGCAGCCGCAGCCGTCGACGACATCGCCTCGGTCACGTAGCCGTAGATCGCGGTCGCGGCGCCGGCCGGGATCAGGCTCGGACTCACGAGCCCGAGGAAGACGATCTGGCCGACCGCGAAGCCCGCGGCGAGCAGTCCCATGGCGAGTGCGAACCCACCTGCCGTCCAGAAGAGGGCGGCCGAGCGCCGCTTGGCGACGAAGACACCGGCGACGATGAAGCCGAACGCGACCCAGGGCAGCCACGTGCCGACGGCTACGGCGAGCGAGTAGACCGTGCGCACGAAGACGAAGGCGTCGGCCTGTGCGATCGCGATGCTCTTGTCGATGACCGGGATCTGCTCGGCGAAGCCGACCCCGTTCTCGACGAGCCGGTCCTTCACGGCCTCGATGATCGGCCCCAGCTGCACCGACAGGGTGCCGTCGCCGCCGATCTCGAGCGCGGCGTTCGGATCGCCCTGCATGGCGGCCACGAACTGCTTGTGGGAGACGCGCAGTGCGTTCGCCCAGATGTCGGCGAACGCGTCGCTCGTCACGACCCGGTCGACGACGCCGGAGACGAGCGACTGGAGGCCCTGCGTGGCCGGCCCTTCGAGCAGGCCGAGCGCCTGCTGGGCCTTCGGGGGCAGGTCGAGCGAGCGGATGCCGTCGAACACGTCGGAGGTGAGCTGCGGGATGTCGACCTGCTGTTCGATGGCCGCCGTCACCTCGTCGGCGACGAAGCTCTGCACGGCAGGGTCGTCGGCCAGCGGAGCGAAGGTCGCGACGAACTGGTCGGTGTCGACGAGCTCGGCCCTTGCCCAGCCGGTCACCACCGCGACCGGCGCGAGCAACAGGCCGATGACGACGAGCACGATCGCCCCGGCCGTACGGCCGCGGCCGCGCTTCGCACGCGGAACGGCGGCCGGCTCGAGCGCCGCGCCCGCCCCCTCCGTCTCGGCTGCGGCCGCCGCCTCGGCGGCCTCGGCCGCGTCGCGAAGCCGTGCGTTCTCGCCCTCGAGTTCTGCGATCCGAGCCTGCAGCTCGGCGTTCGTCATCTTCGGCATCGTGCCCCCTTTGGCACGACGATATCGGTTCGCGGGCCGCGAACACACCGTCAGTGGACGACGGCCTTCAAGAAGATCATGACGAGCCCGAACGCCGCGGTGCCGAACGCGCCGAGCAGCTGCAGGTGCAGGGGCGCGCCCCGACGACGGTAGGCGACGAATCCGAGCACTGCGAGCACGACGACGCCCGCCCACAGGGCGATCCAGATGGTCAGGGCGTCGGGCACGACCTCCAGCGCCCCGAGCAGCAGGATGGCCGAGGGGATGAGCGCCGAGAACAGCAGGCCGAGCGAGCGTCGGAACGCCTCGGAGAACGCCTGCCTGAGGCCCATCACCCCCTCGACTGCGAGGCCGTGGCGGGCCACGGTGCCGGCGTAGACGTGCGCGGCCCAGAAGACGATCACCGTGACGATCACCGTCCAGAACACCTGCCACGAGCTCGACCCGTGCGAGCCCGCGACGACGATCATGCCCGAGACCAGCAGCACTCCGTAGACGGACTCCTCGGTCACGAACGCGGTGCGCACGAGGCTCTCCCGTGGTTGTCCCGCCTGCGACGCCCCGGCCGAGGCATCCCGGTTCTCCATGCTCATTCCGCCACTCTCTCACAGGGTGCGCGGTACCCCCTGTTCTGGGTTCATGAGTAATGCTCGATTACTCTGTCATATCGCCACGGGCCGGTGTACCGTCTCAAATGAGCCCTGAGACTCCCCCTCGGGTCCGATGATTCCCGCCGTCGATTACCCGCGACGACGGGCCCGACGACTCTCACCCGCACGCCCTGCCACGCCCGCGCACAGCCGCCTCGCAACCCATCGCCCCGCGGAGGACCGTCCGGTCCGCCCGGACCGGACGACGCTGCGCGAACCCGGAGGCGACGATGCCACTGCGCAACCAACCCGAGATCTGTCCCACCCCACCCGTGCGCCGGCGACGTCGGCGCTCCCCGCTGATCGCCGTGGCCGCCGTCGGCGGGCTCGTGCTCGCCGGCCTCGCGATTTCGCCGGCCTATGCGAGCCACGTCCCGTTCGGCACGAGCTCCTTCGAGATCGACACCAACGCGAACCTGGTCGTCGACCACGCCGGCAACCTCGACTGGGCGACCGTCACCGAGGAGCGGACGTCCGACATCACCAACCCGAAGAACGACAACTCGTTCGGTCAGGGCACGAAGGAGGACACCGAGGTTCCCTCGGTCGTCACCGGCGGAATCCCGCCGAACAAGAGCGACCTCAAGAACTTCGGGTTCTACCTCGAGACGACTGCGGGCGGACACCAGTACCTGCACCTGTTCTGGCATCGCGTCCAGGATCCGACCGGCACGACGAACATGGACTTCGAGTTCAACCAGTCGAGCATCGACTCGGGCAACGGCGTCACGCCTCAACGGACGCCCGGCGACGTGCTGATCCAGTACGACCTGTCGAACGGCGGCACCAACCCCCAGCTCTCGGTGTCGAGATGGCTCACCGCTTTCGAGGCGCCACCGCTCAACGCCTGCGAGGCGGGGAGCCTGCCGTGCTGGTCCACGAAGGTCAACTTCACCGCCCAGGGGCTCGCGACCGGGTCGATCAACACGACCGCGATCACGAGCGGCAACGCCGACGGACTCGGCTCGATCTCGGCACGCACCTTCGGGGAGGCGTCGCTCGACTTCACGGCGCTCGCCAGCACCCTCGACGAATGCGCGACGTTCGGCAGCGCCTACCTGAAGAGCCGGTCCTCCGACTCGTTCACGGCAGCGCTGAAGGACTTCATCGCCCCGATCGATACCAACTTCCCGACGTGTGGCGGCGTGAAGATCACGAAGCAGACCGATCCCGACGGCGCGACCGCCGACTTCGGCTACGAGGGTGACTTCTCGAGCGAACCGGCATCGAGCAGCTTCACGCTGAGCGACGACGAATCGATCGAGTTCACGAAGGTGCCGATCGGCGTGACCGGCCACGTGACCGAGTCCGACCTTCCCGACGGGTGGGATTTCGACCACATCGACTGTAGCCTCAGCACTGACGGGGCGAATGTCACGACGAGTGGAACCGAGATCACCTTCAACCTCGACAGCGCGGAGGACACGGTCGACTGCACGTACTACAACAAGGCGCGCGGATCGATCACGGTCGCGAAGATCACCGACAGCGGCGATGGGGCGTTCGACTTCACGTCGAGCACGCTCGCGCCGTCGCCATTCACGCTGACGACGACCGGACCCGGTGACGCGGGCAAGGATTCGAGGCTGTTCGACGACCTCGTTCCCGGTACCTACGACGTCGCCGAGACCGTTCCCGCCAACTGGCACCTCGTCAGCTCGACGTGTGACGATGACGACGGAGCGAACCCGGCGACGATCGTGGTCGACCCCGGTGAGGACATCACGTGCACGTTCCACAACGAGCGGAACACGGGCGCGATCCTGATCGAGAAGACGCACAAGCACGCTGCTTCGGGCCTGGGTGAACAGCACCCTGAAGCCGGCGTCACGTTCACCGTCACCGGTGGTGGAATCGTCACCCCGATCGAGGCCACGACGGGACCGGACGGCACCGCCTGCGTGCCGGACCTGCTCGTGAGCGCCTTCGCCGGCACGTACACCGTCACTGAGACGGAGCCGGCCGGCGAGCGCGTCGACGGGGACATCTCGCAACTCGCCGCGGTGGCGACGAGCGCGAACGACTGCTCCGATGTCGGTGCGGCCGCGACCGTCTCCTTCGAGAACATCCCGCTGACCGACCTCACCGTCTCGGTGGACTCGTTGGTCGATGGCGGAACGTTCTCGAGCGTCGACTGCGAACCCAGCGCCGATGACCCCGACCTGCCCCTCACGAGCGGTGACGGCGACGGCAGTGTGACGCTGCACGACCTCGACCCGGGCACCTACGTGTGCACGGTCGTCATCGATCCGTGATCGGAGGCCATGTAACCGAAATGAGGTAACCGACCCGGCGGGTGCGTCCCCCCGATTCGCCCCGCCGAACGCAGAACCCCGCAGACCATCGGTCTGCGGGGTTCTGTCGATCCGGCCGGGATGCCTCGGCGTCGGCCCTACGCGCCCAGCGCGGCGTAGACCTCGCGGAGGAGCTGCGCCGTCTCGCTCGGGGTCTTGCCGACCTTGACGCCGGCGGCCTCGAGGGCCTCCTTCTTCGCCTGCGCGGTGCCCGCCGAGCCCGAGACGATCGCGCCGGCGTGGCCCATCGTCTTGCCCTCGGGCGCGGTGAAGCCCGCGACGTAGCCGACGACCGGCTTCGTGACGTTCGCCTTGATGAAGTCGGCCGCGCGCTCTTCGGCGTCGCCGCCGATCTCGCCGATCATGACGATCGCCTTGGTCTCGGGGTCGGCCTCGAACGCGGCGAGCGCGTCGATGTGCGTCGTGCCGATGATGGGGTCGCCACCGATGCCGATCGCGGTCGAGAAGCCGAGGTCGCGCAGCTCGTACATCATCTGGTACGTGAGCGTGCCCGACTTCGACACGAGGCCGATCGGGCCCTTGCCGGTGATGTTCGCCGGGGTGATGCCGACGAGCGACTCACCGGGGCTGATGATGCCGGGGCAGTTCGGCCCGATGATGCGGGTCGTGCCGCCCTTCTCCTTGGCGTAGGCCCAGAACTCGGCCGAGTCCTGCACGGGCACGCCCTCGGTGATGATGACGAGCAGGGGGATCTCGGCGTCGATCGCCTCGACGACGGCGTCCTTCGTGAAGGCCGGAGGCACGAACGCGATCGAGACGTCGGCGCCGGTGGAGGCCATGGCCTCGGCCACGGTGGCGAAGACGGGGAGCTCGACGGCGTTGCCGGAGGCATCCGTGTGCAGCACCGTGGTGCCGGCCTTGCGGGCGTTCACGCCGCCGACCACCTGGGTGCCGGCCGCGAGCATGCGCGCGGTGTGCTTCGAGCCCTCGCCGCCGGTGATGCCCTGGACGATGACCTTGGAGTCCTTGTTGAGGAAGATCGTCATTTCTCTGTGAGTCCCTTACGCGTTCGCCAGCTCGGCGGCCTTGTCGGCGCCCTGGTCCATGTTCTCGGCGAGCGTCACCAGCGGGTGCGCGGCCTCTTCGAGGATGCGGCGGCCCTCGACGACGTTGTTGCCGTCGAGGCGCACGACGAGCGGCTTGTTCGCGGCCGAGCCGAGCTCGGCGAGCGCGCCGACGATGCCCTTGGCGACCTGGTCGCACGCGGTGATGCCGCCGAAGACGTTGACGAACACGCTCTTGACCTGCGGGTCGCCGAGGATGATGCCGAGGCCGTTGGCCATGACCTCGGCCGAGGCGCCGCCGCCGATGTCGAGGAAGTTCGCGGGCTTGACGTTGCCGTGGTTCTCACCGGCGTAGGCGACGACGTCGAGCGTCGACATGACGAGGCCCGCGCCGTTGCCGATGATGCCGACCTCGCCGTCGAGCTTGACGTAGTTGAGGTCGAGGGCCTTCGCGGCGGCCTCGAGCGGGTCGGCCGCGGCCTTGTCCTCGAGGAGGGCGTGGTTCGCGTGACGGAACTCGGCGTTCTCGTCGAGCGAGACCTTGCCGTCGAGGGCGATGACGTTGCCGTCTTCGTCGAGGATGAGCGGGTTGACCTCGACGAGCGTCGCATCCTCGCCCGTGTAGACCTCGTAGAGCTTCACGAAGACGTCGGCGACCTTGTCGACGAGCTCGGCCGGGAAGTTCGCGGCGACCGCGATCTCCTTCGCCTTCTCGAGCGTCACGCCCGCGATCGGGTCGACCTCGATGCGCGCGAGCGCCTCGGGCTTCTCGACGGCGAGCTGCTCGATCTCCATGCCGCCCTCGACGCTCGTGAGCGAGAGGTAGGAGCGATTGGCGCGGTCGAGCAGCACCGAGAAGTAGAACTCCTGCGCGATGCGGGCGCCGCCGGCGACCATGACGCGCTTGACGACGTGGCCCTTGATGTCGAGGCCGAGGATGGCCTTGGCCGCCTCGTACGCCTCGTCGGGGTTCTTCGCGACCTTGACGCCGCCGGCCTTGCCGCGGCCGCCCGTCTTCACCTGGGCCTTGACCACGACGACGCCGCCGAGCTTCTCGGCCGCCGCACGCACCTCGTCGGGGGTGTCGGCGACGATGCCCGGGAGCACCGGGACCCCGTACTGCTCGAACAGGTCTCTGGCCTGGTACTCGTAAAGATCCACGCTCTACTTCCAATCGGTCCGCACGCGCGATCGCGCACAGGGGCTGGTGGGTTTCGGCCCGGAGGGCGACGAAAAACATCTCGACGTCAAGACAAGTGGGCCGACTACCATGCTACTCCCCGCCTCGGCGGGCCGAGAATCGGGCGGGATGCCTCGGTGTCTCGGTGTCCGGACGGCAACCCCCTTGGCGGCGCGGGCGCGCTTCGCGAGACTGGCGGGGTGGCGCGCGGCGGCGGTGGAACGCGGCATCCGGAGGTGCGGATCGGCATCTCGGGATGGGTGTACCCGCGCTGGCGCCGGGAGTTCTACCCGGCCGGACTCCGGCAGGCCGACGAGCTCGCGTACGCCGCCGACCGCATGTCGGCGATCGAGCTCAACGGCTCGTTCTACGCGCTGCAGCGGCCGCCGAGCTGGGCGCGCTGGCGCGACACCGTTCCCGACGGTTTCGTGTTCGCCGTCAAGGGGCCGCGGTTCATCACGCACATCAAGCGACTGCACGAGTCGGACGCACCGCTCGCGAACTTCTTCGCCTCGGGTGTGCTCGACCTCGGCGCGAAGCTCGGTCCGATCCTCTGGCAACTGCCGCCGACCCTTCCCTACGACCGCGGACTGCTCGAGCGGTTCCTCGGCTCGCTGCCTGCGACGCGGTCGGCGGCGTCGCGCCTCGCCGCCCGGCACGACGACCGGATGCGCGGCCGGGCCTCCTACCGCGCCGGCGAGGAGGCGCCGCTCCGGCACGCGGTCGAGGTGCGCCATCCGTCGTTCGAAGCGGCCGGCGACGAATGGGCCGACCTGCTCGCCGCGCACCGCGTGGCGAGCGTCGTCGCGGACACGGCCGGCCGGTACCCGCGGATCGATCGCGTCACTGCCGACTTCGCGTACGCCCGGCTGCACGGCGAGGAGGAGCTCTACGCCTCCGGCTACGACGACGAGGCGCTCGACCGCTGGGCCGACTGGGCGCGCACGCAGCTCGACGCCGGCCGCGACGCGTACCTCTTCTTCGACAACGACGTGAAGGTCCGCGCCCCCTTCGACGCGATGGCGCTCATCGCACGGCTTCCCCGACCCGGCGCACCGGGGTGAGGCGAGCCTCGCCACGCTGGCGGCGCCGGGCGACCGCTGCAAGACTGCCGACATGACGGATGCCTCGATCGAACCCGCGCACGGCGACGACCCGCACGACCCGAAGGTGCACGAGAAGCTCAACTGGCTGCGCGCGGGTGTGCTCGGCGCGAACGACGGCATCATCTCGGTCGCCGCGCTCGTCGTCGGCGTCGCAGCCGCAACGACCGACCTCGGCGCGATCCTCGTCGCAGGCATCGCGTCGGTCGTCGCGGGAGCCATCTCGATGGGCCTCGGCGAGTACGTCTCGGTGTCGACCCAGCGCGACACCGAGCACGCGCTCATCGCGAAGGAGACCCGCGAGCTCGCCGAGATGCCCGAGCAGGAGCTCGCCGAACTCGTCGGCATCTATCGCGCCAAGGGCCTTTCGGAGGAGACCGCCGACCGGGTGGCCCGCGAGCTCACCGCGCACGATGCGCTCGCGGCCCATCTCGAGGCGGAGCTGCACATCTCGGCCGACGACGTCGTGAACCCGTGGCACGCCGCCGGGGCGTCGGCCCTGTCGTTCCTCGTGGGCGCGGTGCTGCCGATGCTCGCGATCCTGCTGCCGCCGCCCGAGTGGCGCATCGCGACGACGTTCGTCGCGGTCGTGGTGGCGCTCGCGATCACCGGCTGGCTCTCGGCCTGGATCGGCGGTGCCCCGCGCGGCAAGGCGGTGCTGCGGGTCGTCATCGGCGGGGCGCTCGCGCTCGTGGTGACGTGGGTCATCGGCGGGCTGCTCGGCGGCGTGGTCTGACGCCCGGCTCGCCCAGTGAAGCCCGACGAACCGTTCTCACGGGAGCTGCGGCCGGCGCTGCCCTGATACCCGGGCCTTCCGGCCCGTTCAGTCGGCCCGCGCCTCGCCGGCCCGCGGCCATCCTGGCGTCGCACGCAGTTCGCGCCCGTGCCCCACGACGAGCACGTCGACGTCGAATCGCTCGGCGAGCTCGTCGAGGGCGGCGTACCCGCCCGCGACGATCGCGGTGGCGAGCACGTCGGCGGTCACGAGGTCGGCTGCGGCGACGCTCACCTGCACGAACGGGGTGTGCTCGAGCGCCGCGGTCGTCCAGATGTGATCGCCGCGCTCGGCGCTGCCCGAGGTCGCGAGCGCGCGGCGGCGCGCCCCGTCGAGGTCGAATCCGGCGAGCAGGCGGCTGCGGTCTTGCGGGTCGGCGACGCCGACCCGCACCGTCGACCCCTCGGCGATGAGGATGTCGCCACCCGCGTCGAGCGCCCAGCCCGTGCGGCCCGCGGCGTCGAGGGCGTCGCCCGCGTCTTCGACGGCGAGCGCCTTCACGATGCCGTCGAGGTCGATGACGCCGTCGGCCCGGTGCGGCGTGAAGCACCCGTCGGTGCGGGCGCGCCACGCGAGCGCCCGGGCGTACACCGCACGGAGTTCTGCGCTCGCCTCGGGCAGCGCGAGCTCGCCGCGCGCGACCCGGCCCAGCTCGGAGCCCGCCTCGTAGCGGCTGAACCGGCGCTCCCAGCGGGCGAAGACGTCGGCGACCAGGCCGAGCGCCCCCTGGTCGTCGAGCGGCGGTGACGCAGACGCATCGCGGTCGCCGACGGCTGAGGTGCCCGGCCGCACGCTGACGACCGTGCCCATCGCGGCGAACGCCCCCGGCGGCAGCTTCATCGTGGGCGGCACGGTCGTCATCCTGGGAAACCCGCCGCGTCGAGCGCCGACTGCAACGACTGCAGGTAGGCGGCACTCGTGTAGGTCGCACCGCTCACGAGCGAGACCGATGCCGATTGCGCCTGCAGCACCTCGGAGCGCAGCACCGGCTCGGCGCGATTGCTGATCTGCACGCTGCGGCCGTCGTGGTCGGTGAGCTGCAGCGCCGTCACGTCGGAGATCGCCCCGCCCGCGATCGTGACCTGCACCTGCACGTCGCCGAAGCGGGTCGAGACGGTCGGGCCCTCAAAGGTGCCGTCGACGGTGGTCGCGACTGCGCCGGTGCCGCCCGCATCCGTGCCGCCGGTCCCGGAGGTCGTGCCCTTCGGCGTCAGGGCGTTGAAGTCGACGGAACCCGATCCCGAGCCCGAGCTTCCACCGGTTCCGTCGTCGGCCGAGCCCGCGGACGCGTTCGTCACCGTCGGCGTGCCGGTCGCGGTCAGACCGTCGGTCGCCACCTCGCCGAGCTGCCAGCCACCGAGGATCGCGGCGGCCGACGCCGCCGAGGCCAGGAGGACCGCGCGTCGTCTCACCAGTCGAACCTCTCGTGATGGATCTGCTCGGGTGCGAGGCCCACCGCACGTGCCTCGGCGATCAGCTGCTCGGCCCAGCCGCGCGGGCCGCAGACGTAGAGGTCACTGTCGGCGACTGCCGGAACGAGCGCGGCGAGGCCGAGCCCCTCGCGCTCGGCAGCATCCGGCAGCCAGCCGCGGCCGCGCGGCCCGGGAACGGTGAGGAGCGTGGCGCCGCGCGACCGGCAGAGGTCGGCGACCTCGTCGAGCAGCCAGCCGTCGCCGGGTGCGGTGGTACGAAGCACGACCGTCGCCTCCCCCGGCCGGAACGTCGCCTGCTCGAGGAGCGAACGGATGGGCGTGACCCCGATGCCCGCCCCGACGAGGGCGATGCGGTCACGGGTGCGCGCGGCCTCGCTGAAGATGCCGTACGGCCCCTCGAGGGCGACCCGGGTGCCGGGCGCGATGCGGGCGAGCGACGACGAGCCGTCCCCGAGCGCCCTGACGGTGATCCTCAGCCGGTCGCTGTGCGGCACGGCCGAGAGCGAGTACGGGTGCGCCTGCCACCACTGGCCCCCGACGAGGAAGCGCCAGATGAAGAACTGCCCGCCCGAGGCCGCGAGCGTCTCGAGCCGACGCCCCCGCATCGTGATCGAGAACACCCCGTCGATCGGGCGGCCGACGGGCACGACCGACTCGACGACGAGCCGGTGCCGCATCGACGTCGCGATCGGCACCACGACCCGGAACACGACGATCGCGGCGAAGCTGCCCACGGCGAAGACGAGCCAGTACCAGCGCTGCCAACCGCCCTCGACGAAGAGTCCACCGACGCTGAACTGGTGCGGCAGCGCAGCCAGCACGGCGGCGTACGACAGCAGGTGCACGAGCTGCCAGACCTCGTAGCGCAGGCGCCGGCGCACTGTGACGAGCGAAGTGACGACGACCACGACGAACAGCGCGAAACCGAGCATCGCGAGCGGGAGGTCGGGCAGGTTCCAGATCGTCACGACCTCCGCGACGACGTCGATGCCGTCGGCGGCGGTGTATCCCGCGACGAGCAGCATGCCGTGGGCGACCAGCAGGTACAGCACGGGCTTGCCGAGCCGGCCGTGCAGCGCCATCGCGGCGTCGTGCCCGACCGCGCGCTCGATGAGCGGTACCCGCGCCGCGAGCAGCAGCATCACGAGCACGAGGTCGGTCGCGACGAGCCCGGCGATGATGCCGAGCGAGGTGAGCGCCGCACCCGGATCAGCGAAGCGGGTCGCCCCGCCGTCGGCGAGGAACAGTGCGATCGCGACGGCGACCGACGCCACCGCGAGCGCCTGCAGCACGTCGACGCGCCACAGTCGCCTCGTGCCCCGCGCGGCGCGGTCCACGAGTCGGCGCGAGGGCCGCTCGAGGTGCCGGGCGTCATGCACGAGGAATGCCATGGCCATATCGTGCGCCGCCGAGCTATCGCGGGGCGGTGAGTTCGCTATGCGCGGGCTGGGAGGTCGAGCACGCGGATCCCGGTCATCCGCTCGGCGGACCGTGCGGGCCGACGCTCGGCGTCGCGGTCGTCGGCGGCGGCATCGGCACCGCCTCGACGAACCGGCGGGCCGCGAGCACCGCGATGACGCCGACGGCGGCGCCGAGCAGCGTCTCGACGACGCGATCGCCGATGAGGGTCGCGACCGGCACGGGCGAAGCGAGGTGGGCGACCGTCAGCGCCATCGGGGTGACGAACACGAGCGCGGTGCCGTAGTGGCGGGTGACGAGCACCTCCGCCCCGAACTGGCACACCGCCACGACGGCGACCAGCACCCAGACCGACGGCTCCGGCCACAGCACGAGCGCCGTCGCCGCGACGCCCGCGATCGTGCCGAGCACGCGGTGCACCGCGCGGGAGATCGTGTGCGCGGCCCGGGCGGGCGGGATGACCGCGATCGCGCTCACCACGGCCCAGTACGGGTGGCCGAGTCCGAGCGCGGCGGCGATGCCGCCCGCGGCGAGCGCGGCGAGCGCGTTCTGCGCGACGTTGAGCCACAGCCTGGGGTCGGCGTATCCGCGCAGGCGGGTCGGCGTGCGACGTGGCAGAGGTTTGAAGGCGCGGCGGGCACGATCGCCGGCGAGCCGGCGCAGCAGCCAGCCCGACATCGCGAGCAGCCACGCGAAACCGGCCGCGGCCCATGCCACGCCCCATCGCTGCCAGCCCGTTCCGTCGTCGACGGGCTGGGCCGCGCACACGAGCAGGCCGAACACCGCGAAGAGCGGCGTCGAGGGCGTCACACCGAGCAGGTTGAAGCCGACGATCACCGTGCCGACGACGAGCACGAGGGCTCCGGCCTGTGCGGCGGGCTGCGCACCCGAGGCCGCGAGCAGGATGCCGAGCCCGGTCGCGATGAGCTGCGCGGCTGCCGCCGCGGTCACCGTGCGCAACCGGATGCCGTACGGTTCGCTTCGGCCGAAGATGGCGACCATGCCGCCGAACGCCGCGTACGACGCCCAGTCGATGCGGCCGACCGCGACGAGGATGGCGAGCGGCACCGCCGCGGCGACGGCTGCGCGCAATGCCACTTCGAGGTCGAGCGCGCGTGCCGAACGCCACCACCTTGAGAGGGTCGCGAGCACTCGACTCACGCCAGGCGGCCGAGCTCGAGCGCCGCGAAGCCCAGCGCGGCGTTGGTCTCGCCGTCGGTGATCTCGCCCTCGCGCACCATGCGCATGACCTCGGGCCACGGCACCGCCCGCACGCCGGTGATGCCCTCCTCGAGCCGCGTCGCGTGCGAGGCCTGGGAGACGCTGCCGTCGTCGGAAGCGCGGGGGCGGCGCAGCCCCGTGGCGAGGAACACGTGCTCGACGGCGCGGGCGATGCCGTTGAGCGCGGTCATGCGACCGATCTCACGCCACTCGACTGCCTCGTACCCGGTCTCCTCCGCGAGTTCTCGTCGCGCAGCGACGAGCGGGTCTTCGCCGTCGGTGCCGCCGGCCGGCACCTCGACGCTCGTGCCGACGGTGTGGCGGTCGACCGTGACGAGCAGCACCTCGTCGGCGTCGGTGACGGCGACGACGAACGCCGCCGGGTGCGCCAGCTCGACGACGCCGTAGATGCCGGCCTCGCCGTCGGGCCGGACGACCTCCTCTTCGACCACCCGGATCCACCGGTTCTCGTAGACGGTGCGCGACGAACGGGTCGGCCAGGACATGCGGGCGGGCCTCAGAGCTTCTCGATCGGCGCGATCTTGATGAGCAGCTTCTTCTGACCCGCGCGGTCGAACGAGACGTGCGCGATCTTCTTCGTGCCCTCGCCCGTGACCTGGGTCACCTTGCCCTCGCCGAAGTCGGCGTGGCGGATGCGGTCGCCCGCCTCGAGGGTCAGGTCGCCGTTGTCGCGAACCGTGCCGGTGACCTTGTTCGCCCACTCGGCCTTCGGCTTGGCCGAGCGTGTGACGCTGAACCGCTCGAGATCGCGATCACGAGTGCCCCAGGCGCCGCCGTCGCGACGTGCGTTGAGTGCGCGCGGCTGGGTTCCGCCCCGGCTCGTGGCCATGCCCGGCGACTGCCGCCAGTCGATGAGCCCCTCGGGGATCTCCTGCAGGTAGCGGCTCGGCATCGCCACGGCGACCTCGCCGAACTGCGCCCGGCTCATCGCGAGCGAGAGGTAGAGGCGCTTGCGCGCCCGCGTGATGCCGACGTAGAACAGGCGTCGCTCCTCGGCAGGACCGCCCGGCTCGGAGGCCGACATCTGGTGCGGCAGCAGTCCCTCTTCGATGCCGGTGAGGAACACCGCGTGGTACTCGAGCCCCTTCGCGGTGTGCAGCGTCATGAGCGAGACCGTGCCCGAGGCGTCGTCGAGCTCGTCGGCCGCGGCGACGAGCGACACCTGCGTGAGGAAGTCGACGAGCGTCGCCCCCGGGTTCTCGCGGTCGAAGTCACGGGTCTGCGCCACGAGCTCTTCGACGTTCTCGGCGCGCGTCTCGTCTTGCGGGTCGCGGCTGTTGCGGAGGGCCTCGAGCAGGCCGGACCGCTCCATGAGGAAGACGAGCACGTCGGAGACCTTGGTGCCGGAGACGCCCGTCGCGGCCCCGGCCGAGGCGCCCGCGGTCGGGTCGCCCTCGGCGTCGGTCGACCCGCCGGGCGCGGCGAGCATGGCCGCCGCCTCGTCGAGCACGTCGGCGAGCGCGAGGATCGCGCCCGTCACCTTCGGCCCGAGCCCGAGGCCGCCGGCCGCGCGCATCGCCTCGCGGAAGCTCACCTCGTTCTGCTCGGCGAAGGTCGCGATCGCGGTCTCGGTGGCCGGGCCGATGCCCCGCTTCGGCGTGTTGAGGATCCGCCGCAGCGCGAGCTCGTCGAGCGGGTTGGCGACCGAGATGAGGTAGGCCATCGCGTCTTTGATCTCGGCGCGCTCGTAGAACTTGGTGCCGCCGACGACCCGGTACGGCAGCGCCGACCGCACGAAGATCTCCTCCAGCGCACGCGTCTGCGCGTTGGTGCGGTAGAACACGGCGATGTCGCGGTAGGCGATGCCGTCACGGTGCAGCGCCTCGATCTCGTCGGCGACGAACTGCGCCTCGTCGTGCGCGGTGTAGCCCGTGTACCCGACGATCTGGTCGCCGTCTCCGTCGGCCGTCCAGAGTTTCTTGTCTTTGCGGTCGAAGTTGTTCGAGATGACCGCGTTCGCCGCCGACAGGATGTTCTGCGTCGACCGGTAGTTCTGCTCGAGCAGCACGACCCGAGCGCCCGGGAAGTCGCGCTCGAACTCGACGATGTTGCGGATGTCGGCGCCGCGGAACGCGTAGATCGACTGGTCGGAGTCGCCGACGACGGTCAGGCTCGCGCCCGGGATCGACCCCGAGGCATCCACGAGGCCCCGCACCAGGATGCCGTGCTCGTCGAGCTCGCGCACGACGGCCGGCTCGATCGGCCGCGTCAGCTCGCGGATCAGTGCGTACTGCGCGTGGTTCGTGTCTTGGTACTCGTCGACGAGGATGTGCCGGAACCGGCGCTGGTACAGCGCGGCCACCTTCGGGAAGGCACGGAAGAGATACACGGTCTCGGCGATCAGGTCGTCGAAATCGAGGGCGGATGCCTCGCGCAGGCGCCGCGTGTACTGACGGAAGATCTCGAGGAACATGACCTCTTGCGGGTCGTTCATGTTCGCGTTCCGCGCGTGCGTCTCGACGTCGGCGAGCTCGTTCTTGAGCTTCGAGATCTTCGCCTGCGCGCTCGCGGGCGTGAAGCCCATCGTGTCGGCGTCGAGCTGCTTGATGATGCGCTTGAGGATCGTGCGCTGGTCGGCCGAGTCGTAGATCGTGAACGTCGACGAGAGGCCGAGCGACTGGGCCTCGCGGCGCAGGATGCGCACGCACGCCGAGTGGAACGTCGAGATCCACATGCCCGATGCGCTGTCGCCGAGCAGCGCCTGCACGCGCTCGCGCATCTCGGCTGCGGCCTTGTTCGTGAAGGTGATCGCGAGGATCTGGCTCGGCCACGCCTCGCGCGTCTCGATGAGGTGCGCGAGGCGGTGGGTGAGCACGCGGGTCTTGCCCGACCCCGCTCCGGCGACGATGAGCAGGGCCGGTCCGCGGTACTCGACGGCCTCTTTCTGCTGCGGGTTGAGCCCGTCGGTGAGGCGGGAACCGGGGCCGGATGCGTCGGCGGAACGTGCGGGCGGCGCCTCGCGCCAGCCGGCCGGGTCGTCGGGGTCGAGGATCAGCGTCATGTCGCCTTCAAGTCTAGGCGCGGCCCCCGACATGAGGTTCGCCGTCGGGAAGCGGCGCCCGTCTCGAAACCACGCCGCCCGTCGGTCGTGCAGGCGCGAAGCGCCGTATCGAGACCATGCCGCGGACGTGGTCTCGGTACGCTCCTTCGTCGCTACTCGACCGGCCTCACGAAGTCCGCGCGCGCCTCGACGCCCAGATCTGGGTGGTCGACGAAGATGCCGTCGACCCCGGTCGCGAGCACGTCGGCGAACTCGGTCGCCCAGTCGCCGTAACCGGCTCGAGTGGAACCCTTCCGGTTCGCCGGTACGAGGAATCGGTTCTCGGGTCGCAGCGTCCACGTGTAGACCTCGAGCCCCGCCGCATGGGCCGCGACGACGAGCGCCGCCCCACGCAGGGGCGGCGCCGAGGCATCCTTCGCGCGCTTCGGCGGCGCGCCCACCAGGCGGCCCTTGCCGACGCTCACGCCGTCGAACCGGCCGGCGAGCCCGCGCAGGCCGTCGGCGGTGAGGAACGCGTCGTAGCGTGGGGCATGCCGGCCCTGTGCGAGCACGAGGTCCCATGGGCTGCCGGTGTTCTCGATGAGCGCGACCCGCTTGCCCCGGATGCCTCGGGCCGCGAGCCGCTCGAGCAGGGTCGGCTCGAACGCCTCCATGATGAGCCGTTCGTCGCCCCTCCCCCAGCCCGCGGCCTCGAGCTCGGCCGCGAAGAGCTCGTCGAGCGGCAACCCGAGCGCGGCGAAGTGGGCGGCGTGCTTGAACTCGGCGACCATGCGGATGAGACGGCGCTGCTCGTCGGCGGCGGTGTCGATCAGGCCGAACAGGTCGCGCAGCCTGATGACCGGGTACCGCCCGTCGAAGCTCGCGCTCGCGGGACGCAGCGAGCCGAGCCGTTCGCGGGCGCGCAGCGTGGCGAGCTCGGCCCACGTGAAGTCCTCCGTGAACCAGCCGGTGAGCGGGGCGCCGTCGACCTCGCGCGTCGTGCGCCGGCCCGCGAACTCGGGCCTCGACGCGACATCCGTGGTGCCCGAGATCTCGTTCTCGTGGCGCAGCACGAGCACGCCGTCGCGGGTCGACACGATGTCGGGCTCGACCGCGTCGGCGCCGAGCGCGAATGCGAGCTCGTAGGCCGAACGGGTGTGCTCCGGCCGGTAGCCCGGCGCACCGCGGTGCCCGATGACGAGGGGGCGCCCGGCCAGGTCGTGCTGCATCTGCCCAGCGTAGCCAGCGGCCGTGCGCGCGGCCCGGAATTCCGCGGGAACTCTCGGCGTTGTCTCGAACAACTCGGGTAGGTTTGTTAACCGGCGCGGATGCCGCATCCGGTCGCCGATCCCCCGCATCCGACGACAGCCGAAAGCAGAGGAACCCATGGCTCTCGACAACCCCGCATTCTCGCGGAACTCCGCCTTCTCGCAGCAGGGAGCCGTGGCCGCATCGCAGGACATCTCGGCCCAGCAGCTGCAGGAGATGTACAACCAGCCCGCGACGCCGCCCGCCGGCGAGACGATGACGGTCGAGTCGACGCTCGCGAAGTCGGTCGCCGGCTTCGGCCTGCTGCTCGTCGGTGCAGCGATCGGCTGGCTCACCGTCGAGAGTGTGCCGTTCCTCTGGATCGGCGCCGGCATCGTCGGCTTCGTGCTCGCGATGGTCAACGTCTTCAAGCGCGAGCCGTCGGCCGCGCTGATCCTCGCGTACGCGGGCGTTCAGGGCGTCTTCGTCGGCGGCATCTCGGCCTGGTACGAGATGATGTACGGCGGCGGCATCGTGGCTCAGGCCGTCATCGCAACGCTCGTCGTGTTCGGCGTGACGCTCGCGCTGTTCGCCTCCGGCAAGATCCGGGCGTCGAAGCGTGCGACGAAGGTGTTCCTCATCGCGATGGTGGGCTACCTCGTGTTCTCGCTCGTCACCTGGGGCCTCCAGCTCTTCGGCGTGGTGGGCGACGTGCGCTCCATGCCGAGCCCCATCTTCGGTATCGAGTGGGGCCTCATCATCGGCGTGCTCGTCGTGATCATGGCGGCCTACTCGCTCGTGCTCGACTTCGACTTCATCCAGCAGGGCGTGCGCAACCGCGCTCCGAAGAAGTACGAGTGGACCGGCGTCTTCGGCATCATGGTCACCGTCATCTGGCTCTACCTCGAGATCCTGCGCATGCTCGCGATCGCGCGCGACTAGGCTCCTCGCCGGTCGAGTGGGCGCGCAGCGCCGTATCGAGACCCGAACGGCCGCCCTCGGGCGGCCGTTCGGCGTTTCCGGCGCTCAGTACCCGAAGGCCGACGCGGCAGCTCGGATCGCCTCGGCGGATGCCGCGAGCTGCGCCCGCTCGCGATCGGAGAACGGGGTGCCGACGATCGGGCGCGCGCCCTCGCCGTCGACGACGCTCGGCAGCGACAACGCGACCCCCTCGAGCTCGGGGATCTCCGGACCGTGCACCGTGCTCACCGGCAGCACGGCGTGCTCGTCGCGCAGCACGGCCTCGACGATGCGGGCACCGGTCAGCCCGATGGCGTAGTTCGTCGCCCCCTTGCCGCGGATCACCGTGTAGGCGGCATCGCGCACCTCCCGCGCGATGCCGTCGAGCTCCTCGGCGGTGAACCGTCGACCGCCCTCCCAGTCGAGGATCGGGACCGGACCGATGCGCGCCTCCGACCACAGCGGGAACTCGGTGTCGCCGTGCTCGCCGACGATGTTGGCGTGCACGCTCGACGTCGACACGCCCGCCCGCTCGGCGAGCCGCCAGCGCAGTCGCGAGGTGTCGAGCACCGTGCCCGATCCGAACACGCGCTCGACAGGGAGCCCGGTGATGCGCTGCGCCGCGACCGTGAGCACGTCGACCGGGTTCGTCACGAGCACGACGACGGCGTCCGGCGCCCGCTCGAGGAGGGCGGGCAGCAGCCGCTCGAGAATGCCGACGTTCGTCGCGGCGAGATCCATGCGGCTCTGGCCCGGAGCCTGTTTCGCCCCGGCGGTGACGACGATGACGTGCGATCCCTCGACGACGGACACGTCGGCACCGCCCGTGACCCGTGCCCGGGTGAACTGGGTGCCGTGCGCGAGGTCGAGCACCTCGGCCTCGACCTTCTCGGCGGCGATGTCGTAGAGCACGATCTCGGCTGCCGAATCCCTGATGAGCGCGGCGTAGGCGAGGCTCGATCCGACCGCCCCCGCGCCGACGACGGTGAGCTTGCTGTTCTCGACGACTCCCATGCGGCCAGTCTGCCGCACTCCCCGTGAACGCCGAAGGGCGCCGGCCACACGGCCGGCGCCCTTCGCGCACCCCGTCGCAGCACGACGGGGACGGGAGCGATCACTCCCACTCGATGGTCCCCGGCGGCTTCGAGGTGACGTCGAGCACGACGCGGTTGACCTCGCGCACCTCGTTGGTGATGCGGTTCGAGATGCGAGCGAGCACGTCGTAGGGCAGTCGGGTCCAGTCGGCGGTCATCGCATCCTCCGACGAGACCGGGCGCAGCACGATCGGGTGGCCGTAGGTGCGGCCGTCGCCCTGCACGCCGACCGAGCGGACGTCGGCGAGCAGCACGACCGGGCACTGCCAGATCTCGCCGTCGAGACCGGCCTTCGTGAGCTCTTCGCGGGCGATCGCGTCGGCGTCGCGCAGCAGCTCGAGCCGGTCGCGGGTGACCTCGCCGACGATGCGGATGCCGAGGCCGGGGCCGGGGAACGGCTGGCGGCCGACGATCGCCTCGGGAAGCCCGAGTTCGCGGCCGATCGCGCGCACCTCGTCTTTGAAGAGGGTGCGCAGCGGTTCGACGAGCTCGAACTGCAGGTCTTCGGGGAGGCCGCCGACGTTGTGGTGGCTCTTGATGTTCGCGGTGCCCGAGCCGCCGCCCGACTCGACGACGTCGGGATACAGCGTGCCCTGTACGAGGAACTTGATCGGCTTGCCGTCGGCGGCGGCCTCGGCGATGAGGTCGCGCTCGGCGGCCTCGAACGCGCGGATGAACTCGCGACCGATGATCTTGCGCTTCTCCTCGGGGTCGGTGACCCCGGCGAGCGCGTCGAGGAAGGTCGCTTCGGCGTCGATCGTGACGAGGCGCACGCCGGTCGCGGCGACGTAGTCGTTCTGCACCTGCTCGCGCTCGCCCTTGCGCAGCAGCCCGTGGTCGACGAAGACCGCGGTCAGCTGGTCGCCGACGGCGCGCTGCACGAGTGCGGTCGACACGGCCGAGTCGACGCCGCCCGAGAGCGCCGAGATGACGCGGGCGTCGCCGACCTGCTCGCGGATGCGGGCGACCTGCTCGGCGATGACGTTGCCCGAGTTCCACTCGGCGGGGATGCCGGCGGCGCGGTGCAGGAAGTTCTCGATGATGCCCTGGCCGAACGGCGAGTGCTTCACCTCGGGGTGCCACTGCACGCCGTAGAGCTTGCGCTCGTCGTTCGCGAACGCGGCGACCGGGGTCGACTCGGTCGAGGCGAGCACTTCGAAGCCCTCGGGCGCGCGGGCGACCGAGTCGCCGTGGCTCATCCACACGGTCTGCGCGGCCGGCTGGTCGACGAGGAGCGCGTTGCCCGAGGCATCCGTCACCGTCGCGGCGGTCGCGCCGTACTCGCGGGCGCCGGTCTCGGCGACCTCGCCGCCGAAGTGCCGCGCCATCACCTGGAAGCCGTAGCAGATGCCGAGGGTGGGCACGCCGAGCTCGAGGATCGTCTCGTCGAGCTGAGGGGCGCCCTGCTCGTACACCGAGCTGGGTCCGCCCGAGAGCACGATGCCGATCGGGTTCTTGGCGCGCACCTCGTCGGCCGAGATCGTGTGCGGCACGATCTCGGAATAGACGGATGCCTCGCGCACGCGCCGCGCGATCAGCTGCGCGTACTGCGCGCCGAAGTCGACGACGAGAACGGGCCGCTGCTCGGTCTGCTGGTCGGTCACTGCTGGGCCTCCACGGAGTCGGGGGTGGGGTCGGACGCCTCGGGGCTGGTGCCGCCCGCCGCGCCGGCGTCGTCGCCGGCCGCGGCGTCGGCTTCGCGCCGGTCGAGGTACGCACGCACCTCGCGCCCGATACGCGCCTCGAGGAAGAACGAGAGGAACGGGATGACGCCGCCGAGGGCGATGACGATGAACCGCGTGAACGGCCAGCGCATCAGGCTCCACAGCCTGAAGTCGCTGAACAGGTAGACGACGTAGAACCAGCCGTGCGCGATGAGGATGCCGGTCGAGAGGTTCACGCCCTGCCCGGTCGACTCGAGCCCCGAGGCCGTCTCGAGCACGGGCTCGAGCGAGAGCACGCCGTTCGGGCCGAACGCGAAGAGCTCGTAGTGCCAGACGTACTTCACGAGCATCTCGGCGCAGAGCAGCAGCAGCATGACGCCCGTGATGACCGAGGCCACCTGGTAGAACTTCAGCGCCCCGCGAATGCGCGGCAGATCGGCGAGTTTGGGCTCGAGGGGCATGAACACAGTCTACGTGGCGTCGGCTGGGCGCAGGCTCAGCACGAACCGGCGCAGCATGGCGACCGCGTCGTCGATGCCGCGGGCCGGGTCGGGCGCGGCCGCGTTCGCGATCGCGACCTCGTTGAGCGCCCCCGAGAGCATCGTCGCGACCGTGTCGAGCGACCGGTCGTCGATGACGCCCGCCTCGGCGAGTTCGGCGACGCCCTCGTCGAGCAGGCGCACGCTCGACTCGAGGTCGCCCTCGCGCCATTCGCCCCAGCCGAGCACGGCCGGCCCCTCGATGAGCAGGATGCGCCGCACCTCGGGCGCGAGGCTCGCCTCGAGGAATGCGCGGCAGCCGGCGAGGAAGTCGTCGAGCACGTCGTCGTGACCGGTGGCCGCCTGCTCGACGGCGCGGGCGACGCCGAGTTGCGCATGCTCGACCACCGCCTGGAAGAGGCCGCGCTTGCTGCCGAAGTGGTGGTAGAGCGCCCCGCGAGTGAGGCCCGCCTCGGCCATCAGGTCTTCGAGGGCCACCCCCGCGTAGCCGTCGACGGCGAATCGGGCGGTCGCGAGGCGCACGATCTCGCTGCGCGTGCGGTCGCGCTGCTCGGCCTTCGTCGCCACGTCGCCTCCCGGTTGACATGCACACTGTACGTCACCCATCATTACACATACATACAGTCTGTATGCATCTTTCGATCGTCAGGGGAACCCATGCTGCACAGCTGCTATCCCGTGCTCTGCTCCGCGGATGTCGCGGCGAGCGCCCGCTTCTACCGCGATCACTTCGGCTTCGAGAACGCCTTCGAGTCAGGCTGGTACGTGAGCCTCCGACACCCCGGCTCAGGACACGAGCTCGCGCTGCTCGACCCCGCGCACGAGTCGGTCCCCGCCGGCTACGGCGTGACGGCCCGCGGCGTGCTCGTCAACCTCGAGGTCGACGACGTCGACGCGATCGCGGCCCGGCTCGAGGCATCCGGCGTGCCGATCGTGCAGGAGCTGCGCAGCGAGCCGTTCGGCCAGCGGCACGTGATCGTGCGCGACCCCGGCGGCGTGCTCGTCGACGTCATCACCGAGATCGAGCCGTCGCCCGAGTTCGCGGCGGCGTTCGGGGCGTGAGCGGCCGCGCTTCCCGACGGACGATCAGTCGTCGCCGGGCGCCCCCGCGGCCGACGCAGGTGCGGAGGTCGCGTCCGCGGCGGCCTCCGCCTCGTCGCGCTCGCGCTCGACGGCGTCGCGCACGAGCCGGTACCAGAGGTAGATCGCAAAGCCCGCGAACACGACCCACTCGACCGCGTAGAACACGTTGAGCCAGTTGAGCTCGGTGGTCTGCTCGGGCGGAGGCGACGAGATCGCGTCGAGTCCCGCGACGGGGTCGGAGGCCGTGACGTAGCCGAAGTAGACGGGCCGGTCGTCGTAGTCGGCCCACAGGTTGATGAGCTGCGCGACCGCGACGGTGTTCATCGCGAACGGGTCGTCGTCGGTGTCGGGCGGCACCGGCGCCTCGGTCGGCAGGAACCGGCCGACGACGCTCACCCGCGTGCTGCCGTCGAGCCCGGCCTCGAACTCGTCGATCGCGGCTCGCACGGTCGGCTCGTCGGCCGCCCAGCCCAGCGCGATGGGGAGGCCTCCGGCCGGCGCCTCCGCGACCTCGAGGTGGGCGACCGCCCAGTACCCCAGGACGCCGTCGTTCAGGCGCCCCTCGACGATCACCGTGTCGCCCGGCACGTAGGTGCCGGTGACCTCGACGCGCTGCGCGGTGACCGCCTGCCGCGTCGGCGAGTCGGGCTCGGCGATGCCGTCGAAGGGCATCACCTGCTCGGTCGGCCGTTCGATGACGACCGCCTGCTCGACGGCCCGCTCGATCTGCCACTGGCCGAGCAGGGCGAACCCTGCGGCGACGGCGAGCGCGGCGACGAGCGCGGCGATCCAGCGCGGGCGCAGCATCATGCGCACGACGGCGCGGCGTGAGTCGGCGGACACGATGGACAAGCCTACCGGCGCGCGGCTGGGAGGTCGTTCGGCCAGCGGCCGGTCGAGTCGGCGCGCAGCGCCGTGTCGAGACCACCGGCCTCCCTGTTCAGTCCACCTTCACGATGTCGGGCGCCTCGAGCCGCACCCGGTCGGCGGACTCGTCGTCGGGCTGCTCCTGCGACGCGCGCTCTGCGGCGACCCGCTGCAGGTAGCGCTCGACCTCGAGCGTCTCGCGCGCCTCGTCCCAGCCGAGCACCCGGCCCATGAGCCTCGCCGCGACCGGCGCTGCCGACACTCCGCGGTCCCACGACTCGATCGAGATGCGGGTACGACGTGCGAGCACGTCGTCGAGGTGCAGCGCCCCCTCGTGCGAGGCGGCGTAGACCACCTCGGCGGCGAGGTAGTCGTCGGCACCGGGCAGTGCCTCACCGAGCTCGGGGTCGGCGCGGATGAGGTCGAGGAGCTCGTCGGTCAGGGTGCCGTAGCGGTTCAGCAGGTGCTCGATGCGCACCTTGTGCACGCCGAACGCCCGCGCGATCTTGCCGCGCTTGTTCCACGCCGCCTGGTAGCCCTCGGCGCCGAGCAGCGGGATGTCCTGCGTGGTCGACGCCGGCACCTTGCCGTCGAGCGCGTCGACGGCGGCGTCGATCGCATCCTTCGCCATGACTCGGTAGGTGGTCCACTTTCCGCCCGCGATGACGACGAGCCCGGGCACGGTGTGCGCCACGAGGTGCTCGCGCGACAGCTTCGACGTCTGCTCGCTCTCACCGGCGAGCAGCGGCCGCAGCCCGGCGTAGACGCCCTCGACGTCTTCGCGGGTGAGCGGGATCGCGAGCACGCGGTTGACGTGCTCGAGCAGGTAGTCGATGTCGGCGGCGGTCGCCGCGGGGTGCGCCTTGTCGAGGTTCCAGTCGGTGTCGGTGGTGCCGATGAGCCAGTGCCGACCCCACGGGATCACGAAGAGCACGCTCTTCTCGGTGCGGAAGATCATGCCCATCGCCGACTGGATGCGGTCACGGGGCACGACGAGGTGGATGCCCTTGGACGCGCGCACCTTGAAGGTGCCGCGCTCGCCCACCATGCGCTGGGTGTCGTCGGTCCACACGCCCGTCGCGTTCACGACCTGCTTCGCGCGCACCTCGAAGTGCTCGTCGGTCTGCAGGTCGTGCGCCTTCACGCCGACGACCCGCTCGCCGACCTTGATGAAGCCCTCGACCTTGACCCGGCTCGCGACGTGCGCGCCGTAGAAGCTCGCCGTCCGGGCGAGCGATGCGACGTAGCGGGCGTCGTCGACCTGAGCGTCGTAGTAGGTCAGGCCGCCGACGAGTGCGTCCTTCGAGAGCGACGGGATGGCGCGCATCACCTGCCGTTTCGACAGGTGCCGGTGATGGGGCACCCCGGGCGGGCGCCCTCCGGTGTAGCTGAAGACGTCGTAGAGCATCATGCCGGCGCCGACGTAGAACCGCTCGAACACGCGCTTCTGGAGCGGGTAGAGGAAGCGCACGGGCTTGACGAGGTGCGGCGCGATGCGCTGCAGCAGCAGCCCTCGCTCGATGAGCGCCTCGCGCACGAGGCGGAAGTCGAGCTGTTCGAGGTAGCGGATGCCGCCGTGCACGAGCTTCGACGACCGGCTCGAGGTGCCCGAGGCCCAGTCGCGGGCCTCGAGGAGGCCGGTCGAGAGCCCGCGCGTGACGGCGTCGAGCGCCGCGCCGGTGCCGACGATGCCGCCGCCGACGACGAGCACGTCGAGCTCTTTCTCCTTGAGTCGCGCGATCGCGGCGTCGCGTTCCTCCGGTCCGAGCTTCTGCGAACGCGTCACCGACTTGAGCTGCGCCATCGTGCCACCCCATCCCCGCGGCCTCGTGGCTCGGCCGCGTGATCCGTTTCCACGCTACCCGAGCGACCGCGGATGGGTAAGCCTCTTGCGGCGGGTCACGATGGCTGCTTCGAGCCCGGCCGTGCGAGGACGACGGCCCGTTCGAACTCAGCCCCGCTGGAACTACGACCCGAGATACGGCTCGACGACGACCGTTCGAACTCAGCCCCGCTGGAACTACGACCCGAGATACGGCTCGACGACGACCTCGACGCGCTGGAACTCCTTCAGGTCGGAGTAACCGGTCGTCGCCATCGACTTCTTGAGCGCACCGACGAGGTTCGCGGTGCCGTCGGCGGCCGGCGCGGGCCCGTAGAGCACCTCTTCGAGCGGGGCGACCTGCCCGACCTGCACGCGACGGCCGCGCGGGAGCTTCGCGTGGTGCGCCTCCGCACCCCAGTGGTAGCCGCCGCCGGGCGCGTCGGTGGCGCGCGCGAGCGCCGCGCCGAGCATGACCGCGTCGGCGCCGCAGGCGACGGCCTTCACGATGTCGCCGGCGGTGCCGACGCCGCCGTCGGCGATGACGTGCACGTAGCGGCCGCCCGACTCGTCGAGGTAGTCGCGGCGAGCGCCCGCGACATCCGCGACGGCCGTGGCCATGGGCGCGTGGATGCCGAGCGTCGTGCGCGTCGTCGAGGCGGCGCCGCCGCCGAAGCCGACGAGCACGCCGGCGGCACCCGTGCGCATGAGGTGGAGCGCCGCGGTGTACGTCGCCGCACCGCCGACGATGACGGGCACGTCGAGCTCGTAGATGAACTTCTTGAGGTTCAGCGGCTCCTGGTTCTTCGACACGTGCTCGGCCGAGACGGTCGTGCCGCGGATGACGAACAGGTCGACGCCGGCGGCGACGACGGTCTCGTAGAGCTCCTGCGTGCGCTGCGGCGAGAGGGCGCCGGCGACGGTCACCCCTGCCGCGCGGATCTCGGCGAGGCGCTCGGTCACGAGTTCGGGCTTGATCGGCTCGGCGTAGAGCTGCTGCATTCGCTCGGTGGCGCGGTCGGCCGGGAGGTTGCGGATCTCGGCGAGGACCGGTGCGGGATCGTCGTAGCGGGTCCACAGGCCTTCGAGGTCGAGCACGCCGAGGCCGCCGAGCTGGCCCATCATGATCGCGGTCTGCGGCGAGACCACCGAGTCCATCGGCGCGGCGAGGAACGGGATGTCGAACTGGTAGGCGTCGATCGACCATGCGACCGATACGTCTTCGGGGTCGCGCGTGCGCCGGCTCGGCACGATCGCGATGTCGTCGAACGCATACACTCGCCGGCCCCGCTTAGAGCGGCCGATCTCGATCTCCTGGGTCACCACTCAACCCTACCCGGGCGATACTCCGCCGGCTGAGAGGAACAGCGTGCGCACCGGACCGCGCCCCGATCTAGAACGGTGGCATGACGCCCACGGCGACCAGCAGCATCGGCGCGAGCACCAGGATGCCGGCGAGCAGGACCGGCGCGCCGAGGAGGCCGGCCACGATCGGGACCGGTCGCCAGCGCGTGCGCCGCGCGTGCGAGATCGCGACGACCCCGAAGCTGGTTGCGAAGAACACCGCGCCCAGCAGGTAGACGACGCCGGCCGCATCGATCTCGTCGGGACTTCCGGTGATCCCGGTCGCGAGCGCGGCGGCTTCGCCGATCGTGCCGAGTGCATAGATGGCGAAGGCTCCGAAGGCTCCCCACAGCAGCAGCGTCATCGTGTTCGATGCACGCGCGGCCGTCCGCGGGAGCACCGAGAGCACCAGGACGACCGCCCCGAACAGCTTGAGACCCACGACCAGCCAGTTCATGAAGGCCAGACCGGAGGCGTAGGCCGCCAGTGGTCCGCCGGCGAAGTGGTCCGTCGCCTCGAACGCGATGTTCACCGCAGCGAACACGACGAGCCCGAGCGCGCCGAGCATCGCCGCCCCCAGTGCGATCGTCGAGACGGACGCCGGTCCGGCGAGCGCCTTCGGACTGTCGATGCTCCGGTTGGTCATGCCGATGAGTCTGGGTGTCGGCACCCCTTCCCGCCTCACCCGATCGGGTGAGGCGATACCCGGCCCACGACTCGCCGCTCACGTCACGGCGCGTCGGTTCCCCGGAGGAAGAGCCGCGACGCGACCGCGCGGGCGAGTTCGTCGGGTGCCGCGCCGGCGGGCGCGTCGATCGCACCGGCGTTCCAGAGCGTGGCGAAGCCGTGCACGAGCGACCATGCCGCGAGCGCGTTCGCCCGGGTGTCACCGGCTGCGGCGCCCGCGCCGGCGCCGGCGCCGGCGCGCAGGAGGTCGCCGGCGCGGTCCCGGGCCGCGGCGAGCGCCGGGTCGTCCTCGCGCAGCAGCTCGGGCCGGAACATCACGGCGAAGCGACCCGGTTCGGCGGTCGCGAACCTCACGTAGGCGACCCCGGCCGCCACGAAGTCGCCGCCGGATGCCTCGAGCTCGCGCACCAGCCGGTCGAACCCGTCGGCGGCGATGGCGGTGAACAGGCCCGTGCGATCGCCGAAGTGGTGGGCGGGCGCCGCGTGCGAGACGCCGACACGTCGCGCGAGGTCGCGGAGGCTCAGCCGGTCGACGCCGTCGGACTCGATCGCGTCGACGGCGGCGTCGATGAGCGCTGCACGCAGGTCCCCGTGGTGGTACGGCATGCGTCGACCCTACGCGACCAATCTAGGCATTGACAAGTTCCCTTGCGCCCTGCAATCTAGTCACTGACAAGTTCTGTTGGAAGGAGCCGCGCATGACCACCTCATCCGATTCCGCGACCACGGCCGCGACCGACGCCGCCTCGCGCCGGCCGACCGGCCGCAACCCCTGGGTTCAGACCTTCGTGTCGCCCGTGCCGATCGCCTTCGCCGTCGGCACCCTCGGCACCGCGCTCACGGGGTCAGTGCTCGCCGCGCTCGGTGCCACCGACGCCGCCGCGGCCTGGCAAGCATGGCTGACCGGAGGGCTCGTCGCGATGTTCCTCATCGCGGCGTCCGGCCGGCTCCACCCGAAGCTCCGCGCCGGACTCGCCGCGATGGTGCCGCCGGCGCTGCCGCGCCCGGACCTCATCGTGGCGGCGACCGGCGTGCTCGAGGCCGCCGGCGCGATCGGTCTCCTCGTGCCCGCGACCCACGACCTCGCGGCGCTCTGCCTCGCGCTGCTGCTCGTGGCCGTGTTCCCCGCGAACGTGCGCGCGGCGCGCCTCGGCGAGCGCGTCGGCAGCCTGAGCTCGCCGCTCCTGCCGCGCACGATCGAGCAGATCGTGTGGATCGCGGCCTGCCTCGTCGTCGCATTCGGCTGAGCGCCACCGCATCCTCCAGCGGTCAGCGCGCTCGGGCGACCCGCCCCTCGTCCCAGACGGGCGCATCGGTCTCCACGACCTCGCCCGCCTCGGTGAACACCACGAAGCGATCGAAGCTGCGGGTGAACCACCGGTCGTGCGTGACCGCGACGACCGTGCCGTCGAATCGCCCGAGGGCGTCCTCGAGCGCCTCGGCCGAGACGAGGTCGAGGTTGTCGGTCGGCTCGTCGAGCAGCAGGAGGGTCGCACCCGACAGCTCGAGCAGCAGGATCTGCAGGCGCGCCTGCTGCCCGCCCGAGAGCGACTCGAAGGTCTGCAGCGCCGCGCCGGCGAGCCCGTATCGATCGAGCGCCGAGCTCGCGGCCTCGCGCGCCATCCCCTCCCGGTTCGCGTCGCCGCGGTGCAGGATGTCGAGGAGGGTGCGCCCCCGGAACTCGGGATGCTCGTGGTTCTGCGCGAACCAGCCGGGAACGACGCGCGCGCCGAGCACCGCCCGCCCCTCGTGCGGCACGCGGGCGAGCTGCTCTCCCACGCTCGTGACGTGTCCGAGGGTGCGATCGGGTTCGGTGCCGCCACCCGCGAGCAGCCGCAGGAAGTGCGACTTGCCCGAGCCGTTCGAGCCGAGCACGGCGACCCGGTCGCCGTACCAGACCTCGAGGTCGAACGGGCGCATGAGCCCCGTGAGCTCCAGCCCCTCGCACACGATCGAGCGCTTGCCGGTGCGCGAGCCGCGCAACCGCATCGAGACCGCCTGCGCGGGTGGTCGCTCCTCGGGAGGACCGGCCTCCTCGAACTTGCGCAGCCGGGTCACCGCGGCCTGGTACCGCGAGGCCATGCCGTCGTTGTACGTCGCCTTCACCTTCATCGTCTGCACGAGCGTCTTGAGCGCCGCGTGCTGCTCGTCCCATCGCCGGCGCAACTCGTCGAGGCGGGCGAACCGCGCATCGCGCGCCTCGTGGTACCCCTCGAAGCTCCCGCCGTGCACCCAGGCGGTGTTGCCGGCGGCGCCGAGCTCGAGCGTCACGATGCGGTCGGCGGCCCGCGCGAGCAGTTCGCGGTCGTGCGAGACGAGCAGCACCGTCTTCGGCGTCTCGCGCAGTCGATCCTCGAGCCAGCGCTTGCCGGGCACGTCGAGCGAGTTGTCGGGCTCGTCGAGCAGCAGCACCTGCTCCGGCCCGCGCAGCAGCGCCTCGAGGGCGAGGCGCTTCTGCTCGCCGCCGGAGAGGGTCGAGAGCTCGCGCCACTTCGCCCGTTCGTAGGGGACGCCGAGCGCCGCGAGCGTGCAGTGGTCCCACACGACCTCCTGCTCGTAGCCGCCGGCTTCGGCGTACTCGGCGAGCGCGGTCGCGTAGCGCATCTGCGCGTCGGTGTCGTCGCGTTCGATGAGGGCGTTCTCGGATGCCCCGAGCTCGAGCGCGGCCTCCCTGATGCGGCTCGGCGCGACCGAGACGAGCAGCCCTCCCACCGAGGCATCCGTGCCGCCGACCGTACGCCCCGTGCCGACGAACTGGTCCATCACGCCGAGCCCGCCGTCGACCTGCACGCTGCCCTCGTCGGGCCTGAGCTCTCCGCGGACGATGCGAAGCAGGGTCGACTTGCCCGCGCCGTTGGCGCCGATGAGCGCCGTCGTCGCGCCCTCGGAGACGCGGAAGGCGAGATGCGCGAGCAGCGGTCGCCCGTCGGGAAGCGAGTAGGAGACGCCGTTGACGTCGATGAAGCCCATAGGTCAGTGATCCGATCGGTCTGCGACCGGAATCGGGACGCCCGCGGTCGCGCCGCCAGATGACGCGCAGAGCTGGGCAGCCGACCAGAATACAGCGCGCGGGTGCCCCCTGCCAGTCCCGTCCGATCTGCGGCAAGCTGGAGGCATGCATCGCATCGCCGCTGAGCCTCTCGACGTCCTCCGCACCCGCACGAGCGAGAAGTGGCGCCACTACGACGCCGACGTGCTGCCGCTGCCGGTCGCCGAGATGGACTACCCGCTCGCCGAGCCGATCGCCACCGCCCTGCACGCGGCGATCGATCGCTCCGACACCGGGTACGCCGCCGGCAGCCGCCCCGTGGCGGAGGCGTTCGCCCCGTTCGCCGCCGAACGATTCGGCTGGGAGGTCGACCCCGCTCGCATCACCTGCACGGGCGACGTGGCGATGGGGCTCGTCGAGGTGCTGCGGCAGGTGACGGGGCCGGGCGACCCGGTCATCGTCACCCCGCCGATCTATCCCCCGTTCTTCGACATCGTCACCGAGGCATCCGCACGGGTCGTCGAGGTGCCGATGCGCGGCGGCATCGACGAGGGCTGGTCGCTCGACCTCGACGGCATCGACGCCGCGTTCGCCGCCGGTGCGAAGGCCATGCTGCTCTGCAACCCGCACAACCCGATCGGTCGCGTGCCCGAGCGCGACGAGCTCGCGGCCCTCGCCGAGATCGCGGCGCGCCACGGCGTGACGGTCGTCTCCGACGAGGTGCACGGGCCGCTCTCGCAGCCGGGCACGGTCTACACCCCGTTCCTCACCGTGTCGGACGCCGCGCGCGAGCACGGCGTCACGGTCACCGCAGCCTCGAAGGCGTTCAACCTCGCTGGGCTCAAGGCCGCAATGGTGGTCACGGCCTCCGACCGCGGCGACGCCGTGCGGCGCGCCTTCCCGTACGAGGTCGAGTGGCGCATGAGCCAGTTCGGCTCGATCGCCTCGGTCGCCGCCTTCCGCGACGGCGGGCACTGGCTCGACGGCGTGCTCGCGAGCCTCGACGACAACCGGCGCCTGCTCGCCGAGCTGCTCGCCGACGAACTGCCCGGCGTGCGCTACCGCATCCCCGACGCCACCTACCTCGCGTGGCTCGACCTCTCCGTGCTCGGCTGGGGCGACGACCCCGCCGCGGTCGCACTCGAGCGCGCACGGGTGGCGCTCGGCATCGGCACGATGTTCGGCAAGGACGTGGGCCGGGGCCACGTCAGGCTCAACTTCGCCTGCACGCCCGAGGTGCTCGGCGAGGCGATCGCGCGCCTCGCCGACGCCGCCGAGAGCACACGACGATGACCGATGAGGCTCGGGCCCGAGGCATCCGCCTCGCCGACCCCTCCGACGCCGCGACCGCGGCGCGGCTGCAGGTCGAGTTCGCGCTCGAGTTCGACTCGCCGACGCCGAGCCGCGACGTGCTCGAGCCGCGCTTCCGTCGGCTGATCGCCGACCCCGACGGGTTCGTGCTGTTCGCCGGCGACCCCGACCCGACCGGCTACGCCGTGGTGACGCTGCGGCCGACGGTCTACTGCGAGGGCCCGCTCGCGGTGCTCGACGAGTTGTACGTCGTGCCGGGACTCCGCGGCGCCGGCATCGGCACGGCACTGCTCGAACGCGCCGTCGACGAGGTGCTCCGGCGCGGCGGCGGCGAGATGCACATCAACGTCGACGAGGTCGACACCGACGCCCGCCGGTTCTACGAACGCCACGGGTTCGTGAACATCGAGCCGGGCACCGACTACCGCATGCTCTGCTACATCCGAGAGTTGGAGTCGGGCCCGGCCCGTCGCGCGTCAGCGGGTGATCAGCGGGTGTAGTTCGGCGCCTCGACGACGATCTGCACGTCGTGCGGGTGCGACTCCTTGAGCCCGGCGGGCGTGATGCGCACGAACCGGCCCTTCGTCTTCAGCTCGGCGATGGTGCGCGCGCCCACGTAGAACATCGACTGGCGGAGTCCGCCGATGAGCTGGTACGCGACGGCCGACAGCGGCCCGCGGTACGGCACCTGCCCCTCGATGCCCTCGGGGATCAGCTTGTCGTCGCTCGGCACGTCGGCCTGGAAGTAGCGGTCCTTCGAGTACGACGTCTTCTTGCCGCGGGTCTGCAGCGCGCCGAGCGAGCCCATGCCGCGGTACGCCTTGAACTGCTTGCCGTTCTGGAAGACGAGCTCGCCCGGGCTCTCGGCCGTTCCGGCGAGGAGCGACCCGAGCATGACGGTGTCGGCGCCGGCCACGAGTGCCTTCGCGATATCGCCCGAGTACTGCAGGCCGCCGTCGGCGATGAGCGGCACGCCGGCCGGCTTCGTCGCCTTGGATGCCTCGTACACGGCCGTGATCTGGGGCACGCCCACGCCCGCCACGACGCGCGTCGTGCAGATCGAGCCGGGCCCGACGCCCACCTTGACGGCGTCGGCGCCGGCCTCGACGAGCGCCTTCGCGCCCTCGTAGGTCGCGACGTTGCCGCCGATGACGTCGATGTGGGCGAACGTCGGGTCGGCCTTCAGCCGGCGGATGATGTCGAGCACGCCGGCCGACTCGCCGTTGGCCGTGTCGACGACGAGCACGTCGACGCCGGCGTCGCGCAGCGCCTCTGCGCGCTCCCACGCGTCGCCGAAGAAGCCCATCGCCGCGCCGACGCGGAGGCGCCCCTCGTCGTCCTTCGTCGCGTTCGGGTACTGCTCGCTCTTGTCGAAGTCCTTCACCGTGATGAGACCCGTGAGCCGGCCCTCGTCGTCGACGAGCGGGAGCTTCTCGACCTTGTGCTTCGCGAAGATCGCGAGCGCCTCGTCGGGGTTCATGCCGACCCGGCCCGTGATCAGCGGCATCTTGGTCATGACCTCGCTGACCTTCGTCGACGCCTTCTCGAAGTCGGCGACGAAGCGCATGTCGCGGTTCGAGATGATGCCGACGAGCTTGCCGTCGTCGTCGACGACGGGCAGCCCGCTCACGCGGTACATGGCGCACAGCGCGTCGACATCGGCGACGGAGGCATCCGGCGTCGTCGTCACCGGGTTCGAGACCATGCCCGACTCGCTGCGCTTGACGCGGTCGACCATGTCGGCCTGGTCCTCGATCGACAGGTTGCGGTGCAGGATGCCGATGCCGCCCTGGCGCGCCATCGCGATCGCCATGCGCGCCTCGGTGACCGTGTCCATCGCGGCCGACAGCAGCGGCGTCGCGACGGTGATGCGGCGGGTGAGTCGCGAGGCCGTGTCGGCCTCGGACGGGATCACGTCGGTGTGACCCGGAAGGAGGAGGACATCGTCGTACGTGAGTCCCGTGAATCCGAACGGATCTGCCTGATCCATGACTTCCCTTCGTGTCGGAACACCCGATCGCTGCGCATCGTGGGTGGGGGTGGCGGTGCATCAATGTTAAGCGAGTTTGCACCGCGGGCATTCCCCGGATAACAATCGAGGGCCTGATGTGGGTCCGTGCGATGCGCATGGGCCATAATCGGCAGGTACCGTCGACGACGCCGTCGGCGGAAAGGACCGGTCCCGGAGGTCCACACCATGCCCTCCGGTGGCCCCTTGGAGGTGCAGTGGAACCCACGAGATCTGTCCAGACTCGCTCTCGCGGGAGGTGGCTCCTACTCCTCGGAATACTCCTGTCCGCACTCACTCTGTCCGGCATCGCAGCGTCCCCTGCGGTGGCGGAGGATGGGAGTGCGGCCTCGGCTTCCGACGAGTACGAGTACCACTTCTCGGGCAATGTGCAGTACAACGACGAACCACTCGAAGGCGTGAAGATCACGGTCGAGGGCGGCGGATTCTCCGCCGACACCGAGACCGACGCCGACGGCAAGTGGACGATCGGCGTGCCCGAGAAGACCGAGTACACCGTCGAGCTCGACGAGGACACGCTGCCCGACGGCGTCGTGGTGGCGAAGGGCGAGAACCCCCGCACCGCGGAGTTCGGGCTCACGAACAACAAGTCGGTGAACTTCTTCCTCGGCGAGGGCACCCGGGTGACCGTGTCGTTCTTCGACCAGTTGATCAACCGCGTCGTGAACGGCTTGAACTTCGGCCTGCTGCTCGCCCTCGCGGCGATCGGGCTCTCGCTCATCTACGGCACCACCGGGCTCAGCAACTTCGCGCACTCCGAGATGATCACCTTCGGCGCGCTCATGACGCTGACCTTCTCGTCGGACGTGGGCCTGCCGATCGGCATCGCGATCCTCATCGCGATCCTGCTGAGCGCGGGCCTCGGCTGGGGGCTCGACGCCGCACTCTGGAAACCGCTGCGGAAGCGGGGGGTCGGCGTCATCCAGCTCATGATCGTGAGCATCGGCCTCGCGCTCGCGATGCGCTACACGTTCCAGTTCTTCTACGGCGGCCAGACCCGGCAGCTGCCCGGTGCGTCGCCCGCCGAGTTCCACCTCGGTCCGCTGTCGCTGTCGTGGGTGGATGTCGCGAGCATGGGCATCAGCATCATCGTGCTGCTCGGCGTCGCCTGGTTCCTCCTGCGCACCCGCATCGGCAAGGCGACGCGCGCCGTCTCCGACAACCCGAGCCTCGCCTCCGCGAGCGGTATCGACGTCGACGGCACCATCCGCATCGTGTGGGTGCTGGGCGCAGCGCTCGCGGGCCTCAGCGGCATCCTCTGGGCCTACTACCGTCCGGGCGTGAGCTGGGACATGGGCTTCCAGATCCTGCTGCTCGTGTTCGCCGCCGTCACCCTCGGCGGGCTCGGCACGGCGTTCGGCGCACTCGTCGGCTCGCTCATCGTCGGACTGTTCGTCGAGCTCTCGACGCTCTGGCTTCCGGCAGACATGAAGTTCGTCGCGGCACTGGTGATCCTCATCCTCGTGCTGCTGTTGCGTCCGCAGGGCATCCTCGGTCGCCGAGAGCGGATCGGCTAGGAGGCCCGAAATGATCGACTGGGGAGCAATCTTCTCGAACGCGGCCGTCGAGGTGCTGAGCCCGACCACCGCCGCCTACGCCCTCGCGGCCCTCGGCCTCGCCGTGCACTTCGGCTACACGGGCCTGCTGAACTTCGGCCAGGCCGGCTTCATGGCGCTCGGCGCATACGGCTACGCCATCTCGGTGCTCACCTTCGGCTTCCCCGTCTGGGCCGCCGTGCTGGTCGCCGTCGGCGCATCCGTCGTGTTCGCGCTCATCCTCGGCATCCCGACCCTGCGGTTGCGAGCCGACTACCTCGCGATCGTCACGATCGCGGCGGCCGAGATCCTGCGACTGCTGTTCACCACGAACACCTTCCGCGACGTCACCGGCTCGGCGAACGGCCTCAGCGAGTACAAGGCCGGCTTCCGGGCGCTCAACCCGTTCAGCTTCTCGGGCAAGGCGGGCTTCGGGCCCTGGATGTTCAGCGCGAACGACTGGTGGAACATCGTGGTCGCGTGGACGATCGTCGCCCTCGCGTGCGTGCTCGTCTGGGTGCTCATGCGGAGCCCGTGGGGCCGCGTGCTCAAGGGCATCCGCGAAGACGAGGACGCGGTGCGCTCGCTCGGCAAGAACGTCTACTCGTACAAGATGCAGAGCCTCATCCTCGGTGGTGTCTTCGGCACATTCGCCGGCATGATCTTCATCCTGCCGCGAGCCGTCGTGCCCTCGAACTACGCGACGTCGCTCACGTTCTTCACCTGGGCGATCCTGCTGCTCGGCGGCGCTGCGACCGTGCTCGGCCCGGTGCTCGGCTCGATCGTGTTCTGGGTCGCGCTGTCGTTCTTCTCCGGATTCGTCGCCCGTGCGGTCGAGGCCGGCTGGCTGCCGATCTCCGAGGTGCAGTCGGGCCAGCTCCGCTTCATCCTGGTCGGCGTGGCGATCATGCTCATGGTCGTGTTCAGACCACAGGGCATGCTCGGGAACAAGAAGGAGATGTCCTTTGTCAAGTGACGCCATCCCCACGAAGAAGCCGGTCAAGAGCGTCGGCCTGCACGTCGGCGACGCCGTGCCGGGCTGCAAGAAGACCGATCCGATCCTCATCGCCGACGGGGTCAAGCGCACCTTCGGCGGCCTCACCGCGGTCGACGTCGCGCACGTCGAGGTCCCGCGCGGCGCCATCACGGCCCTCATCGGGCCGAACGGTGCCGGCAAGACGACCTTCTTCAACCTGCTGACCGGGTTCGACAAGCCCGACCACGGCACGTGGAGCTTCGACGGCAAGTCGCTCGCGCACGTGCCGGCCTTCAAGGTCGCGCGGCTCGGGCTGATCCGCACGTTCCAGCTCACCAAGGCGCTCGGGCTCCTGACCGTCATGGACAACATGAAGCTCGGGGCGACCGGCCAGCGGGGCGAGAACCTCTTCCGCGCCATGCTGCCGTTCCTCTGGCGCAAGCAGGACGACGAGATCGAGGCGAAGGCGCTCGAGCTGCTGGGCCGGTTCAAGCTCGATGCCAAGAAGGACGACTACGCGGCGAGCCTCTCCGGCGGCCAGCGCAAGCTCCTCGAGATGGCGCGGGCGCTCATGAGCGATCCGACGCTCGTCATGCTCGACGAGCCGATGGCCGGTGTGAACCCGGCGCTGACGCAGTCGCTGCTCGACCACATCCTCGACCTGAAGACCCAGGGCATGTCGGTGCTCTTCGTCGAGCACGACATGCACATGGTGCGCCACATCGCCGACTGGGTGATCGTGATGGCCGAGGGCAAGGTCGTCGCCGAGGGCGACCCGTACACGGTCATGCAGGATCAGGCGGTGATCGACGCGTACCTCGGCCAGCACCACGACCAGGATCTCGGCGCGACCGACACCGGCCACGTCGAAGCGCTGAAGGAGCTCATCGATGACGAACAGTAGCCCCGCCCCCGCCGTCGAGCAGCCGCCCGCGGGCGACCTCGTCGTCGACGTGCGCAGCATCACGGCCGGGTACCTCCCGGGCGTGAACATCCTCAACGGGTGCTCGCTGACCGCGGCGCCCGGCGAGCTGATCGGCATCATCGGCCCCAACGGGGCCGGCAAGTCGACGCTGCTCAAGTCGATCTTCGGCCTCGTGAAGGTGCGCGAGGGCGGCATCTTCCTGAACGGCGAGGAGATCACGAACCTCAAGGCGAACAAGCTCGTCGCAAAGGGCGTCGGCTTCGTGCCGCAGACGAACAACGTGTTCCCGTCGCTCACCATCCGCGAGAACCTCGAGATGGGCATCTACCTGCGCCCGAAGGGGCTCGGCGAGCGACTCGAGTTCGTCACGGCGATCTTCCCCGAGCTCGGAAAGCGACTCAGCCAACGGGCCGGTTCGCTCTCGGGCGGCGAGCGCCAGATGGTGGCGATGTCGCGGGCGCTCATGATGGGCCCGCACGTGATGCTGCTCGACGAGCCGAGCGCCGGCCTCTCGCCGGTCAGGCAGGACGAGGCCTTCCTCCGCGTCAAGGAGATCAACAAGGCGGGCGTGACGACCATCATGGTCGAGCAGAACGCCCGGCGATGCCTGCAGATCTGCGATCGCGGCTACGTGCTCGACCAGGGTCGCGACGCCTACACCGGCACCGGTCGTGAGCTGCTCAACGACCCGAAGGTCATCGGCCTCTACCTGGGCACGCTCGGTCAGGACGAGGAGTGACCAGCTCCTGAACCACGACGAACGGGCGGATGCTGCGGCATCCGCCCGTTCTCATGTCCGCGGGGCCGGGTCGCCGCCTCCGCGCCCGCGACGTCCGCGAGGTGGAGTCGCGCGTTCGGCCGGCACCGGGGCGCTCCCCGCCGTTCGTGCGACTCGCATCGCGGAGTCGCGCAGACTGCCCGCGGCATCCCCGCGGTGCCACCGTTCACGCGATCCCACATCGTGGAGTCGCGCGAACTGCCCGCAACATCCCCGCCGTGCGACCGTCTGCGCGACCTCAGGTCGGCGGCAGGCTGCGCGAGACGATGCCGTGGCGCCGCTCACGGCCGGCGCACGAGAAACGGCCCCGGCGCGATGCACCGGGGCCGTTCCGAATGTCGCTGAACGCTTAGTTGACGCGCTCGGAGACGTTCTGGTCGTTGTACTCGTAGATGCCGATCGTGGCGCCCGTGGGGTCGCCGTTCTCGTCGAACGTGATCGGGCCCGACAGACCGTCGTAGTCGATCTGCTCGCCCTCGGCGAGGAGCTTGGCCGCCGACTCGAAGTCGGTGACCTTCTCGCCGCCGCCGGTGGTGCCGGAGATCTGCGTCAGGTAGTCGGCGATCGACTGGCCGCTCGTGTCGTTGGCCGCGTAGGCCGCGAGCGCGAACAGCACGATGTTGTCGTACGACTCCGCCGCGTAGGTGAAGTCGGTCAGGCTCGGGTCGATCTCCTTCAGGCGCTCGGTGAAGTCGCCGAGCGAAGCGAGGTCGAGACCGGGCGTGGTCGCCTTCGAGCCGGCGATGAGGCCGGGAGCGAAGTCCGCGCTGTAGTCGAGACGGTTGCCGTCGGTGAGGTAGATCTTGTCACCGGGGAAGCCGCCGCCGACGAGGTCGGGGATGATGACCTTCGCCTCGTTGAACGAGATGATCACGATCGCGTCGGGGTTCTGCGCCGTCACGTCGCCGATCTGGGTCGAGAAGTTCGTGTCGCCCGTGTTGAACGACGACTCCGCCACGACCTCGCCGCCGGCACCCTCGAACGCGTTCTTCGTCGCCTCGGCGAAGCCCGTGCCGTAGGCATCGTTCTGGTAGATGATGCCGAGCGTCGAGTTGCCGTCTTCGGCGGCCAGGTTGCCGAGCACCTCGCCCTGCAGCAGGTCGGAGGGAGCGGTGCGCCAGTAGAGCCCGTTGTCGTCGATGGTCGACAGGTCGAGACCCGTGTTCGACGGCGACATGAGCACGACGCCCGCGCTCGTGACCTGCTCGTAGATGTTGCGGGTCGTCGCCGACGCCGCAGCGCCCGAGATGGCCGAGACACCGCCCGAGAGCAGGTCGGTGACCGAACCCGTCGCGACGTCGACCGTGCTGTCGCCCTCGTCGCGGAGGGTCAGCTCGATGTTGATGCCGAGGTCGGCGGCGTTGATGTCGTTGACCGCGAGCTGGGCAGCCGCGATCTGGGGCGGGCCGAGCACCGCGAGCGTGCCGCTCTGCGGTGCGAGCTGGCCGACCTTCAGGGTCAGGTCGCGCTCGCCGGCCTCGATCGGCTGGGCATCGCCGGTGTCGGCGGGCTTCTCGCTCTCGGTCGACGACGGTGACCCGCCTGAGGTGCACGCGGTGAGCAGGAGGGTGCTGACGCCGACGATGGCGAGACCCGTCCAGGCTGCGCGCGCAGAACGCTTGGCCGAAGCCTTCGCGAAGACGCTCATGTTGCTCCTTGGGACTGAAGGAATTCGTTACACAATCAAGCGTCAGTCCTGACGCCGTTGATTGACAGTATTGCGGGCCCACCGCGGAAACAAGTCACCGCGGTCACAACCCGGTAACACCGGCCGGATCGTTACCGGGTCGACACCTGCGCGGCCTCCGACGCACGGAATCCGCGTCATGCGGCGTCATCCGCTGCGGATTCCGCCGTTCGGGACTCCGGCCGCCGAAGGTCCGCCGAAGTCCGTCAGACGGGCTCGGCGACGATCCGTCGCGCCGCACGGCCGCGACGCACGAGGTCGACGGTGAGCACGGCGAGCGCGACCCAGACGAGGGCGAACCCGATCCACCGCTCGGGCGGCATCGGCTCGCCGAGCACCGCGACGCCGACGATGAACTGGATGAACGGCGCGAAGTACTGGATGAACCCCATGTAGATGAGCGGCAGCCGCCGCGATGCCGCGGCGAACAGCAGCAGCGGCACCGCCGTGACGACGCCGGCGAGCGAGAGCAGCACCGCGTGCCAGGCCCCCTCGGTGCCCATCGTGAGACCTTCGGTCGCGGCGATCCACCACAGCTGCGCGGCAGCGACGGGCGCGAGCCAGAGCGTCTCGAGCGTGAGGCCCGACACGGCGTCGACCCTGGGGCCGACGCGCTTCTTGATGAGCCCGTAGAACCCGAACGAGAACGCGAGCAGCAGCGCGATCCAGGGGAACTGCCCGTGCCCGACCGCGAGCACGACGACCGCGACGATCGAGATGCCGACGGCCACCCACTGCGTCGGGTTGAGGCGCTCGCGCAGCACGAGCACCCCGAGGAAGATCGTCACGATCGGGTTGATGAAGTACCCGAGGGATGCCTCGACGACCTGCTCGTTCACCGCCGCGTAGACGTACGTCTCCCAGTTGACGAAGATCAGGGCGCCCGCCGCGGCCATCGTGAAGAGCACCCGGCGGTTGCGCAGGAGCGCGACGAACTTCGACCATCCGCGGGTGACGGTGATCAGCAGGGCGCAGAAGACGAGCGAGAGCAGGATGCGCCACGCGACGATCTCGACCGACCCGGTGGGCGCGAGCGCGATGAAGTAGATGGGGAGCACGCCCCAGAGCAGGTACGCGGAGATCGCGTAGCCGAGACCCGCTCGGCTGATCGCGCCGTGATCGGCGTGGGCTGAGCGGGAATTCACCGATCCAGCCTACGCCCGGCGGGCGACACCGCCGTTTCGGGGCACCCGTCGGGCCCCAGGAACGCCGAACGGCCCGGATACCGAGGCATCCGGGCCGATCGTGAAGGTTTCGGGTCGCTCAGCGAACGACGACCGCGAGCACGTCGCGGGCCGAGAGCACGAGGAAGTCCTCGCCACCGAACTTGACCTCGGTGCCGCCGTACTTCGAGTAGATGACCTTGTCGCCGACCGCGACGTCGAGCGGAACGCGGTTGCCGTTGTCGTCGATGCGACCGGGACCGACGGCGACGACCTCGCCCTCCTGCGGCTTCTCCTTCGCAGTGTCGGGGATGACGAGACCCGACGCGGTGGTCTGCTCGGCCTCGACCTGCTTGATGACGATGCGATCCTCGAGCGGCTTGATGGAAACCGACACGGTTACCCCTTTTCTAGACGAATGCCGTCTTTTGACGAAAGACTGGTTAGCAGCCTCGGAGCGAGAGTGCTAAGCCGAGTCTAGGCGCGTTCTGGCACTCGTGCAACGTGAGTGCCAGCGCCGTTCACGCGCGGCGAACACGAGCGACCGACGCGGCCGTGCGGGCCGCTCGTCCGGTGCTAGCGTTGCCGGGTGGAACGCTCCGACCTCGTCGAACTCCTCTCCCCCGAAGGCCTGCGCCTGCTCGACGAGCTGCCCGAGTGGGACTCGAAGGCCGACATCGTGAAGACCGTGGCCGAGCTGCGCCGGAGGGGCTACGCCGCCGGCCTCGTCGCGGCCGTGCTCAGCCAGTCGAAGCTGCGCGCGAAGGCTGCCGCGAAGTTCGGGCCGTTCGCCGCGCGCATGCTGTTCACCGAGCCCGGTCTCGAGCAGGCCACCCGGCTCCAGGTCGCCGCCCTCCACGCTGGTCGCTTCTCGCGCGCGGGCGTCCGCCACGTCGCCGACCTCGGCTGCGGCATCGGCGGCGACGCTTTGGCCATGGCCGCGATCGACCTCGAGGTCACCGCGGCCGAGGCCGACGAGGTCACCGCGGCGATCGCCGCCTACAACCTCACCCCGTTCCCCCAGGCGCGCGTCCTCCACGCTCGTGCCGAGGACGTCGCGCTGGGCGGCATCGACGGCGCCTGGCTCGATCCGGCGCGGCGCACCACGGCGGGCGGCACCACGACCCGCATCGCGGATGCCTCGGCGTACTCGCCGAGCCTGGACTTCGCCTTCGGGCTCGCCGAGCGGATGCCCGTCGGCGTGAAGCTGGGCCCGGGCACCGATCGCGACGTGATCCCCGCCGGTGCCGAGGCGCAGTGGGTCTCGGTCGACGGCGACGTCGTCGAGCTCGCCGTCTGGCTCGGCGTGCTCGCCCGACCGGGCGTCGGGCGATCTGCGCTCGTCATCCGCGGCGATGCCGCACACGAACTCGCCGCAGCGGCCGACAGCGAGGACGCCCCCGACGGCCCGCTCGGCGACTATCTCTACGAACCCGACGGTGCGGTCATCCGCGCACGGCTCATCGGCGATCTCGCGCGCGAGCACGGCGCCTGGATGCTGAGCCCGGGCATCGCGTACCTCACGGCCGACACGGCGTTCGACTCTCCGTTCGCCAGGGGCTTCCGCGTGATCGAACGGCTGCCGGCCGACGAGCGGGGCCTGCGCCAGTCGCTGCAGTCGCGCGGCGTCGGCACCGTCGAGATCAAGAAGCGCGGTGTCGACGTCGATCCGGCGACGCTGCGCACGCGGTTGAAGCTGCGCGGAACGGAACGGGCGACGATCGTGCTCACCCGCGAGCAGGGCCGGCACGTCGCGCTGCTCGTCGAACGGCTCGAACCCGCCGTCTGAGGCGCGCCCCGCGCAGGAGGACGGGTCTCGACACCCGTCGCGACGCTCAGACCGGCAGGGCGCCGAAGACGATCGCGTAGTAGCCGATCCAGACCGCGGAGAAGACGAGCCCGGCGAGCCCGGTGCCGATGCCCACGAAGGCGAGCGCGCGCCCGTGCTCCTCACGGCGCAGGCCCAGCACGCCGAAGACGATCGCGGCGATCGAGAGCGGCAGCATCCAGCCCACGAAGAGCGACGCCGCCGCGCCGATCACACCCGTGACGGCGGCCACCCAGCTGTAGGCCCGGCGCTGCTGCTCCTCTTCGATCTCGATGGACTCGGCGGTGTCGTAGCCGGCCCGATGCACGATGAGCAGCTGGCCGGTCGAGATGCGGCGCAGCTGGCCGGTGTCGACGGGAACCTCGAACTCGCGGGCGTCCGCCTCCCGGATCACGGGGTCGGCCCGGAAGGTCGGTTCCGCGGGGCGGTACGGAGCGAGCGGGTCGACCGGGTCGGCCCGGTCGACGGCGAGCGCCGGCTCGGCCCGCTCGTTCGAGGGCGCCGCCTCAGTCTGCGCGAGCGATGCGGCCGCGACAATCGGCTCGGCCCCGGCGGCCGGGACGACCGGCCGGGCGTCGGTTTCCGCGACGACCGGCTCGGCGCCGGCGGCCGGAACGACCGGTTCGACGCCGGCCGCCGCCGGCTCCGCCGGCTCCGCCGGCTGCGCCGGCTGCGCATCGGCGGCCGGCTCCGCCCGCGGCACGGGCGGAGCCGGAAAGCGGTCGGGGGCCTCGCCGTTCGGCGAAGCCCCCTCGCGTTCGGTCATCTCGTCGCTCAGTAGTCGTAGTCGTAGTCGTATGACGGGACCGTCGAGAAGAACACACCCCAGAGCACGAACGACAGCAGCGCGATCGCGATGCCGACGAAGCCGAGGATGATGCCGGTGAGCCACATGCCCTTGGCCTGCGGCTCCTTGCTCTTGCCGAGGAAACCGAGCACCACGGCGGCGCCCGGGATGAACAGCTGGAGCACGCCGCCGATGAAGGGCAGGAACACGACGGCGAAGCCGACGAGTCCCACGATGCCGGCGATCAGCGAGATGAGGCTGAGCACAGGCGTCTTCTTGGCGGGCGCGGCGCCGTACGCGGGCGCCGCATACGCGGGCGCACCGCCTGCGGGTCCGCCGTAGCCGGGCTGCGGTGCCGGGGCACCGTACGCGTTCGGCGGGGGCGGAGGCGGAGGCGTCGTCGCGCCGTAGGCGGGCGGCGCCGTCGTCTCGCCTGCACCGTACACGGGCGGTGCCGGGGGTGCCGGCGGCTCGGGAGCCGCCGGCGGTTCGGGCGCCGCGGGGGGCTCGGGTGCGCTCGGCACCTCGGGCCCCGACGCGGCGGCGTCGACCGGCACGACCGGCTCGGGCTCGCCGGGGATACCTGGCTCCGCCGGGGCGGGCAGGTCGGGCTCGGGAACGTTCGGCACCTCGGGCTCCACCGGCGCACCGGGGACCTCGGGGGTCTCGGGCACCTCGTCAGGATTCTTCGGGTCGGTCATTTCTTCCCCCATTCGGTGAGCCGAGTCAGGCGGCTCAGTAGCTGTCGATGGTCGAGCTGACGGTCGCGAGGTAGGCGAACGCGATGATCGAGACGATGATCGCGACGATGAAGAGCGCGACGCCGACGAAACCGAGGATGATGCCGGTCAGCCACATGCCCTTCGACTGCGGCTCCTTCTTCTTGGCGATGAAGCCGAGGACGATCGCGGCGACCGAGAGCAGGATGCCGAAGTAGAACCAGGCGCCGATCACGCCGATGATGCCGGCGACGAGCGAGAGGATGCTGAGCACCTTCGACGGCGCAGCGGGCGCGGCGTACGCGGGCGCCGCCGGTGCGGCGGGCGCGCCGTAGGCCGGCGCGGCCGGTGCTGCGGGAGCTGCCGGAGCGGGCGGAACAGGCTGGGCGGCGGGCTGGCCTGCGGGCTGCTCGGGAAGGTTCGGGTCGGTCACTGTGGTTTCCCCTCGATGCTGTGTGTGATGCGCTCATGCCGGTTCGGCAGGCGCTCCGGGCGCGACGGATGTCGACGACCCGGGTCGTTTCGCCCCCACACTATCGCGCAAGCCCCCTCGCGCACAGGATTCTTGCGTCAGTCGACCTGGATCTCGGTCACGGGCAGCGTCGAGTCGGCTCCGAAGCCGAGTCCCGACGGCGAATGGCCGGCCATCACGAGCTGCGCGCCGAGCGCCGCGATCATCGCGCCGTTGTCGGTGCAGAGCGACAGCGGCGGGATGCGCAGCGCGATGCCCGAGGCATCCGCCCGCTCGCTCGCGACCTCGCGGAGCCTCGCGTTCGCGATGACGCCGCCGCCGAGCAGCAGCCGCGGCACGCCGAGCTCGGTGCAGGCGTCGATCGCCTTCGAGACGAGCACGTCGACGACCGCTTCGCGGAAGCTCGCCGCGACGTCGGCCATCGGCACGGCCTCGCCGGCGGCCTCGCGTTGCTCGACCCAGCGGGCGACCGCGGTCTTCAGACCGGAGAAGCTGAAGTCCCAGCGATGCGCGACGAGGTCCTTCGGTCGCGTCAGCCCGCGCGGGAAGCGAATCGCGTCGGGGTCGCCGCCCATGGCCGCCCGGTCGATCTCGGGGCCGCCCGGGTAGGGCAGTCCGAGCACGCGGGCGACCTTGTCGAACGCCTCCCCCGCGGCGTCGTCGATGGTCTCGCCGAGCAGCTCCACATCGGAGACGAGGTCGCGTACGAGGAGCAGCGACGTGTGCCCGCCGGAGACGAGGAGCGCCACCGTCGGCGTCTCGAGCGGATCTGCGGAATCGAGCAGGTCGGCGCCGACGTGCCCCACGAGGTGGTTGACGGCGTAGATCGGCAGGCCCTTCGAGATGGCGAGGGCCTTCGCCGCGCCGACCCCAACCATGAGCGCGCCGGCGAGGCCGGGACCGCTCGTCACGGCCACGGCGTCGAGGTCGTCGAGGTCGACGGATGCCTCGGCGAGCGCCGCCCTGATGGTGGGGCCGAGCGCCTCGAGGTGGGCGCGTGCGGCGACCTCCGGCACGACGCCGCCGTAGCGGGCGTGCTCCTCCATCGATGAGGCGATGACGTTCGCGAGCAGGGCGTCGCCCCGAACGATGCCGACCCCGGTCTCGTCGCACGACGTCTCGATGCCGAGGACGAGCGGTTCGCGGGTGTTCATCGGGCGCCTCCGGCAGGTCTGGCGGGTCGAGCACCTTCGGGGGCGTCGCTCGCGGGGCGCGTCACCGCCGGCGGCACGTCGAGCCGCATGAGCACGGCGTCGACGCCGTTGCGGTAGTACCGCGGGCGGACGCCGATCTGCACGAAGCCGAGCGAGTCGTAGAGGGCGCGCGCGACGGGGTTGTCGGCACGGACCTCGAGGAAGAGCTGTGCGATGCCGCGTCGGCGCGATTCCGTGATGAGCGCGTGCATGAGCCCGCGGCCGAGGCCCACGCCCCGCGCGGCCGGGTCGACCGCGATCGTCTGGATGTCGCCCTGATCGCCGCCCCGCGGTGCGAGCAGGCCGGCGTAGCCGAGCAGCGGCGGCCACGAGGCATCCACGTCGTCGTCGGAGTGGTCGCCGCCGGAGCGCTCGCCGTCGCCTGCGGCACGGTTCGCGACCTCGTCGTCGACCGCGACGAGGTAGTACCCGTGCGGGCTCTCGATCTCGCGCAGCATGGCCTCCTCGGGCCAGGCGTCGTCGGTGAACGTCGCCCGTTCGAGCTGCATGATCGCCTCGAGGTCGGTGGTCCGTGCCCGTCGCATGAAGACGCTCACCTCAGCACCCGCTTTCCGGCGGAGGGGGTCACGTCGGGGGCGCGCAGGTAGAGCGGGGCGTCGCCGGTGAGCGGCAGCCGTCGTGCCGCGAACGCGAGTTCGGCGAGCGCGCCGACGGCGGCGGCCGACACGACCGCCGCCTCGAACCGGAGGCCCCGCGGCTCGGGCAGCGCGTCGCGGGGCACGAGCCCCGGCCCGCTGCGGCGCACGGGCAGCCCGTCGGCGTCGAGGCCGTCGTATTCGGAGATCGCGTATTCGCGCCGCCTCGCGTCGGTGACGACCTGGAGCGGGCCCTCGTCGCCGGCGGTGTAGCGGCTCCAGGCGATCGCGTCGTGGCTCGGCACGGGCACGAACGGCCGGTCGATGCCGAGCGCGAAGGCGTGCGCCGCGGCGATGCCGACGCGCAGGCCCGTGAACGGTCCCGGCCCCATGCCGCCGGCGACGCCCGAGAGCCGTGCGGGTTCGACCCCCGCCTCGGCGAGCGCGTCGCGGATGAAGCCCCCGATCACCTCGGCGTGGCGCATGGTGTCGTCGGTGCCGACCTCCGCCAGCGTTCGCAGCTCGTGGGTCGCACGGTCTCGATCGACCACCGCGACACTCGTGCCGGTCGACGTGTCGATCGCAAGCAGCATGCCTCAAGCCTAATTCGGGAGACGGGCGAGGAGGGGCCCGGTGAGGGTGACGGTGCGCGGCTCGTCGCCGTCGAGGTCGGATGCCTCGGGCTCGGCGTCGCCCGGCGGCTTCGCGCCGGTCGGGCGCTCGATGACGACCTCGAGCCACGCGCCGCCGGCTTCCTCGACGAGTCCGGCGCCCCACTCGACGACCACGACCGATCGGTCGAAGTCGAGGTCGAGGTCCTCGACGAGCTCGGCGCTGCCGAGGCGGTAGGCGTCGACGTGCACGAGCGGCGGGCCGTCGACGAGGCTCGGGTGAGTGCGGGCGAGCACGAAGGTCGGGCTCTGCACCGGGCCGCGTACGCCGAGGCCCTCGCCGATGCCGCGCGTGAGGGTGGTCTTGCCCGCGCCGAGCGGCCCCGTGAGCACGACGAGGTCGCCGGCGCGCAGCGCGGCGCCGAGGCGACGGCCGAGCTCCTCCATGGCGTCCGCGTCGGCGATCTCGATCGTGCGGCTCACAGGTCTTCGGCCTCGGGCCAGGGCACCGTGCGCGGGCCGCCCGTGTAGCGGCGCGGCACGCGCGGGCCGATGCGGGTGACGATCTCGTAGCCGATGGTGCCGGCTGCGGCGCCCCACTCGTCCGCGGTCGGCGCGCCGGTCGCCGGGTCGCCGAAGACGACGACCTCGTCGCCCACCGCGACGGGTGCGTCGCCGGCGTCGACGATGAACTGGTCCATCGCGATGCGGCCGACCACGGGGCGGCGACGGCCGCCGATGAGCACCTCGGCGCCCTGCCCCGACGCCTGCCGGGGAATGCCGTCGGCGTAGCCGAGCGGCACGAGCGCGAGGGTGGTCTCGGCGTCGGCGTGCCAGATGTGGGCGTAGGAGGCCCCCGTGCCGGCGGCGACGCGGCGCACGGCCGCGACCTTCGCACGGAGGGTCATCGCCGGGGTGAGCCCGAGGTCGGCCGACGTCGTGCCGTCGCCGAAGGGGGTGAGCCCGTAGAGGCCGATGCCGATCCGCACGGCGTCGTACCGGGACGCCGGGTCGCGCAGCGCCTGCTCGCTCGACGCGATATGGCGCAGCCGGCCGGTGAGTCCCGCGGCCTCGGCCACGGCGAGCGCGCGCCCGAAGGCCGCGAGCTGGTCGGCGTCCACCTCGCGCGACGTGTTCGCGAAGTGGCTGAAGACGCCGGCCACACCGAGGCGCCCGGCCTGTTCGAGTTCGGCCGCACGGGCGACGACGACGGGCCACTCCGCCTCGGGCACCCCGTTGCGGCTGAGGCCGGTGTCGATCTTGAGGTGCACGTGCGCCGCAGCCTCGGGGGCGGCGGCGGCCACCCGCTCGAGCTGGGCGAGACTCGAGACGCCGATCTCGATGTCGGCCCGGATCGCCGAGGCGAAGTCGGCGTCGGGGTCGTGCAGCCATGCGACGATCGGCGCGTCGATGCCGGCGTCGCGGAGTTCGAAGGCCTCCTCGAGGTCGGCGACGCCCAGCCGCGTCGCTCCGCCCGCGAGCGCGGCGCGGGCCGCCTCGACGGCGCCGTGCCCGTACGCGTCGGCCTTCACGACGGCCACGATCTCGGCGGGTGCGACGCGTTCGGCGATCACGCGGACGTTGGCCGTGATCGCGTCGAGGTCGACCCGGGCCTCGCGGAACGGGTGCGACGCGCGAGACGCGTGCGCCCCGCCGGCGGCACGGGCCGAGGCATCCTGCTCGCTCATCGGCCGCTCACCGCCTCGAGCACGACGAACGCGCTCGCGATGCCGCCATCGTGGCTCATCGACAGGTGCACGCGGTCGATGCCGAGTGCGGCGACGTGCGCGGCGAGCGCGCCCGAGAGCTCGAAGTCGGGGTTGCCCTCGACGTCCTGGACGATGCGCATGTCGTGCCAGCGGATGACCGCGTGACCGCCGAGTGCCTTGATGAGCGCCTCCTTCGCGGCGAAGCGGGCCGCGAGCGATCGCGGCGGCCGACTGCGTTCGCTCTCGGCGAACAGGCGCTCGACGAGCGCGGGGGTCCGGGCGATCGAGCGCTCGAAGCGCTCGATGTCGACCACGTCGATGCCGATGCCGGCGATCACTCGGCCCCCGCGCCCTGCGTCACTCGACCGTCACCGACTTGGCGAGGTTGCGCGGCTGGTCGACGTCGAGGCCCTTCGCCTGCGAGAGCTCCATGGCGAAGATCTGCAGCGGGACGACGGCGAGGAGCGGCTCGAAGAGCGGCGCGGCCAGCGGGATGCGCAGCACCTCGTCGGCGAACGGCAGCACCGCGGCGTCGCCGGCCTCGGCGATCGCGATGACGCGGGCGCCGCGGGCGCGGATCTCCTGGATGTTCGAGACGACCTTCGGGTGCAGGTTCGCGGAGCCGCGCGGGCTCGGCACGACCACGAAGACGGGCTGGCCGGGCTCGATGAGCGCGATCGGGCCGTGCTTGAGCTCGCCCGCGGCGAAGCCCTCTGCGTGGATGTACGCGAGCTCCTTGAGCTTCAGCGCGCCCTCGAGGGCGATCGGGTAGCCGACGTGGCGCCCGAGGAAGAGCACCGAACGGGTGTCGGCCATCCAGTGCGCGAGCTGCGTGACCTTCTCGGCCTCGCCGAGCACCTGCTCGAGCTTCTCGGGCACCGCCGAGAGCTCGGCGAGCTGCTCCGCGATGGCCTCGGCGTCGAGCGTTCCGCGCACGCGGGCGAGGTGGAGGCCGAACAGGTAGAGCGCCGCGATCTGGGCGACGAAGGCCTTCGTCGACGCGACCGCGACCTCGGGTCCGGCGTGCGTGTAGACGACCGCGTCGGACTCGCGCGGGATCGTCGCGCCCTGCGTGTTGCAGATCGAGATCGTGCGGGCGCCCTGCTCACGGGCGTACTTGACCGCCATGAGCGTGTCCATGGTCTCGCCCGACTGGCTGATCGAGACCACGAGCGTGTCGGCGTCGAGCACCGGCTCGCGATAGCGGAACTCGTGGCTCAACTCGATCTCGACGGGAATGCGCGCCCACTGCTCGATCGCGTACTTCGCGACCATGCCGGCGTACGACGCGGTGCCGCACGCGATGACGGTGATGCGACGGATGCCGCGGAGCTCGTCGTCGTCGAACGACTCGAGCTCGGGGATCACGACGGCACCGTCGACGATGCGGCCGCGGAGGGTGTTGGCGACCGCCTCGGGCTGCTCCGACACCTCCTTGCGCATGAACGACGACCAGCCGCCCTTCTCGGCCGCCGAGGCGTCCCAGGCGACCTCGAAGGCCTCGACCTCGACCGGCTCCCCGTCGAAGTCGGTCACGACGACCTCGTCGGCGGTGATCGCGACGATCTGGTCCTGGCCGATCGCGACGGCGCGCTTCGTGAACTCGACGAACGCGGCGACGTCGGAGCCGAGGAAGTTCTCGCCCTCGCCGAGACCGATCACGAGCGGCGAGTTGCGGCGGGCGCCCACGACGACGCCGGGCTCGGCGCGGTGCACGGCGAGCAGCGTGAACGCGCCCTCGAGACGCGAGACCGTGTTGCGGAACGCCGTGCGCAGGTCGCCGGCCGCGCGGTACTCGCGGCCGAGGAGCACGGCCGCGACCTCGGTGTCGGTCTCGGACTCGAACGCGTAGCCCTCGGCGAGCAGTTCGTCCTTGAGGTCGGCGAAGTTCTCGATGATGCCGTTGTGGATGAGCGCGAGCCGCCCTTCATCGCCGAGGTGCGGGTGCGCGTTGCGGTCGGTCGGTCCGCCGTGCGTCGCCCAGCGCGTGTGCCCGATGCCCGTGCCGCCGTGGTGCAGCGGGTTGCGCTCGAGCTCGTCGGCGAGGACCTTGAGCTTGCCGGCCCGCTTCGCGGTCTCGATGGCACCGTCGTCGTCGACGACCGCCACCCCCGCCGAGTCGTAGCCACGGTATTCGAGGCGGCGCAGGCCACCCATGAGGACGTCGAGGCTGTTGCGCTCTCCGACGTATCCGACGATTCCACACATGGGGGCGATTCTACTGGCGCGCGGCTGCATGAATTCCCGGAGGGGTGGGCGGGGAGTCCTCGCTCGGGCGCGCATTACACTGGCACGGTGCCGGATCCGCAGAGTTCGTCGTCGCATGCTGCGCAGATCTCGCCGTTCATCGAGCTCGATCGGTCCGACTGGGCGGCGCTCGCACCGTCGATGCCGTCGCCTCTGCACGAGACCGAGCTCGTGAAGCTCAGGGGCCTCGGCGAGCCGCTCGACCCGACCGAGGTGGCCGAGGTCTACCTGCCGCTCAGCCGGCTGCTGAACCTCTACGTCGGCGGCACGAAGTCGCTGCACAAGGTCACGAGCGAGTTCCTGCGCGAACGCGCCGAGCCGACGCCGTTCGTGATCGGCGTCGCCGGATCGGTCGCCGTCGGGAAGTCGACGATCGCGCGCCTCCTGCGCGAGCTCCTCGCGCGCTGGGAGCACACGCCCCGCGTCGAGCTCGTCACGACCGACGGGTTCCTCTTCCCCAACGCCGAACTCGAACGACGCGGGCTCATGGCCCGGAAGGGCTTCCCCGAGTCGTACGACCGGCGCGCGCTGCTGCGCTTCGTGAGCGAGGTGAAGGCCGGCGCCGCCGAGGTGCGGGCGCCCTTCTACTCCCACCTGGCCTACGACATCGTGCCCGACGCGCAGGTCACCGTGCGCCGCCCCGACGTGCTCATCGTCGAGGGGCTGAACGTGCTGCAGCCGCCCGGCCCCGGGCACCGGCTCGCGGTCAGCGACCTGTTCGACTTCACGATCTACGTCGATGCGCGCACGAGCGACATCGCGCGCTGGTACGAGGAGCGCTTCCTGAAGCTCCAGCGCGGGGCGTTCGCGAACCCGCGCTCGTACTTCCACCGCTTCGCGTCGCTGACCGAGGAGGAGGCGCGCCACCGAGCGCGCGAGATCTGGCATTCGATCAACGAGCCGAACCTGCTGCAGAACATCAGGCCGACGCGCTCGCGCGCCTCGCTCGTGCTGCGCAAGAGCGCCGACCACACCGTGTCGAGCGTGCTCCTGCGCAAGCTCTGAGGGCGCAGACGCGAATCGCCCGCTCCCGTGCGGGAAGCGGGCGATTCTGCGGTGCGTACGGCGCTACAGCGCGAGCTCCGACTTCACGACCTCGGCCAGGGCGGCCGCGTGCCGCTCGGCGATCGACTGCTCGGACGCCTCGACCATGACCCGCACCATCGGCTCGGTGCCCGACGGGCGCAGCAGCACGCGACCCGAGTCGCCGAGCTCGGCCTCTGCGGCCTCGACCGCCGCGGCGACGCCGTCGTTCGCACCGAGCGCGTGGTGGTCGACCCCGCGCACGTTCACGAGCACCTGCGGGTAGACCGTCATCACCGACGCGAGCTCGGCGAGCGACTTGCCCGTGCGCGCCATCTCGGCCACCAGGTGGAGGCCGGTCAGCACGCCGTCGCCGGTCGTCGCGTACTCGCTCATGATGACGTGGCCCGACTGCTCGCCGCCGAGGGAGAGCCCGTGCGCCGCGAGCGCCTCGAGCACGTACCGGTCACCGACCTTCGTCTCGACGATGCGGATGCCGTGCTCGGCCATCGCACGCTTGAGCCCGAGGTTCGACATGACCGTGACGACGAGCGTGTCGTCGGTGAGCTTGCCGCGCTCCTTCATCGAGAGCGCGAGGATCGCCATGATGCGGTCGCCGTCGACGATCTCACCTGCGGCGTCGACGGCCAGGCAGCGGTCGGCGTCGCCGTCGTGCGCGATGCCGACGTCGGCGCCGTGCGCGAGCACGGCGGCCTGCAGCTTGTCGAGATGGGTCGAACCTACGCCGTCGTTGATGTTGATGCCGTCGGGGTCGGCGCCGATGACGATGACTTCGGCGCCGGCGTCCTTGAACGTCTCGGGAGAGACGCCCGCCGCTGCGCCGTGGGCGCAGTCGAGCACGACCTTGATGCCGTCCAGCCGGTTCGGCAGCGTGCCGAGCAGGTGCACGACGTAGCGGTCCTCTGCGTCGGCGAAGCGGCGGATGCGACCGACGCCGTCACCGACCGGCGCGAGCTTCTGCTTGCCGAGGTACGACTCGATGCGGTCCTCGACCTCGTCGGGCAGCTTCGTGCCGCCGTAGGAGAAGAACTTGATGCCGTTGTCGGGCGCCGGGTTGTGCGACGCCGAGATCATGACGCCGAAGTCGGCCTTGATCGAGTCGATGAGGAAGGCCGTCGCCGGCGTCGGGATGACCCCGGCGTCGAGCACGTCGACGCCGGAGCTCGCGAGGCCGGCCGCGACCGCTGCGGTGAGGAACTCACCGGAGACGCGGGGATCGCGCGCGACGACGGCGACGGGACGCCTGCCCGCCGCACGGTTCTCGTCGGCGTGGCGCCCCTGCGTGAGGACGGCGGCAGCCGCCTGGGAGAGGCCCAGGGCCAGGTCAGCCGTGAGTTCACGGTTGGCCAGGCCCCGGACCCCGTCGGTTCCGAAAAGCCGAGGCATGCGGAAAGGCTCGCCGAAGACTTAGCGCTTCGAGAACTGGGGAGCCTTGCGGGCCTTCTTGAGACCGGCCTTCTTGCGCTCGATGACGCGGGCGTCACGCGTGAGGAAGCCGGCCTTCTTGAGGGTCGGACGGTTGTTCTCGCGGTCGATCTCGTTGAGCGCACGCGCGATCGCGAGGCGCAGCGCGCCGGCCTGGCCCGAGGGGCCGCCGCCGGTGATGCGGGCGATCACGTCGTACGAGCCCGCGAGCTCGAGCACGGTGAACGGGTCGGTGATGAGCTGCTGGTGGAGCTTGTTCGGGAAGTAGTCCGCGAACTCGCGGCCGTTCACCGTGATGGTGCCGGCGCCCGGGACGACGCGCACGCGGGCGATGGCCTGCTTGCGGCGGCCGACGGCCGCGCCCGAGACGTTGAGGACGGGGCGGGGGGCCGCCGGAGCAGCCGCCGGGGCGCTCTCGGTCGTGTAGCTCTCAGGAGCCTGGTCGATCTGGTCTGCGATCTTCGCCATGGTGGTTGTGAATCCTTAGTTCGAGAAGGTCGAGTGCGCCGGGCTTACTGGGCGACCTGGGTGAGGGTGTACGGCTTCGGCTGCTGAGCCGCGTGCGGGTGCTCCGGGCCGGCGTAGACCTTCAGCTTCTTGAGCTGCTGGCGGCCGAGCGAGTTCTTCGGGAGCATGCCGCGGATCGCCTTCTCGACGGCGCGGACGGGGTTCTTCTCGAGGAGCTCGGCGTAGCCGACGGCCTTGAGGCCGCCCGGGTAGCCCGAGTGGCGGTACGCCTTCTTCTGCTCGAGCTTCTGGCCCGTGAGGGCCACCTTCTCGGCGTTGACGATGATGACGAAGTCACCGGTGTCGACGTGGTTGGCGAAGATCGGCTTGTGCTTGCCGCGCAGCAGGGCTGCGGAGTGGCTCGCGAGACGACCGAGCACGATGTCGGTCGCGTCGATGACGACCCAGTCGCGCTGGATCTCGTTCGACTTCGGGGTGTAGGTGCGCGTCACGGAAGTGCTGCTTTCTGATCGAGTGAGGGGTTCGTGAATCCCACTCCGTGGGGTGTTCGGGCGCGATGCGCGCGAACGCCTCGGTGGAGGGCTCAACATCGGGTACCGCCGCAGAGTGCGGCACCAAAGGGAGAGCTTACCAGCTTCGGCCCGCGTTGCAGAATCCGCGCCTCATTCGACGAGGTCCGGGATGCCGCTCACGTGCAGTTCCCGGCGCGCCCGCGTCTGCGCGGCCCGGGCCTCGAGTTCGTGGTCGCCGGGGTAGCCGACCTCGGTGAGCACCAACCCCTTCGCCGGCATCACCTTGAAGGCGCTCGTGCGCTCGGCCGCGGCGAGCAGCCGCTCGGGGTCGTCGTCGGTGAGCTTGCCCTCCCCCACCGCGACGCACGCGCCGACGAGCGCCCGCACCATCGAATGGCAGAACGCGTCGGCCTGCAGCGTGGCGACGAGCACGCCGCCTTCCCCACGACTCCAGCCGTAGGCCTGCAGCGTGCGGATCGTCGTCGCCTCCTCGCGCGGCTTGCAGAACGCGGCGAAGTCGTGGAGACCGAGCAGTCGCGTCGCCGCCCGGTCCATCGCGTCGACGTCGAGCGTGCGCGGATACCAGACGGTGCGGTTGCGCGTCAGCGGGTCGCGCAGCGTCGCGCCGTCGGCGATGCGGTACTCGTAGCGTCGCCAGACGGCCGAGAAGCGCGCGTCGAACCCGGCAGGCGCGGTCGCGGCATGCGTGATGACGACGTCGGCGTCGGCGGAGCCGAGGATGCCGGTCAGCCGGCGGAGCAGCACCGCCGCCGGGTCGTCGGCGACGCCGCTCGACGCCTCCCCTCGCCGGGGCCGCGTGACGGCGGAGAGCGCCCCCGCGGGCACGTCGAGGTGCGCGACCTGGCCGAGCGCATGCACGCCCGCGTCGGTGCGCCCCGCGACCGTCAGCCGGGGCAGCACCCGCTCGCGGCGGAAGAGCGTCGCGAGCGCGGCCTCGAGCGTGCCCTGCACCGTGCGCAGCCGGGGTTGCGCCGCCCAGCCCTTGAAGTCGGTGCCGTCGTACGCGATGCCGAGCCGGATGCGCACCGTCTCGTCCGCGCTGCCGGTCACGGCGATCGAGGATGCCTCGGCCGAGCCGCCGGCCGGCGTCCGGCCGGCCTCGGACGGCACTCCGTTCGCCGGGGCGGGCGCCGTGCCCGCGGCATCCGCCTCGCTCGTGACCATACCGCCAGCCTAGGCGCGCGCCGCGGCGGCGACCGCGTCGACCTCGTCGGCGCGGGGGCGCGGCGCGCGCGGCCCGGGCCCTCCGACGATGAGGGCGATCACCGCGAGCGTCACCAGCGACCAGCCCAGCAGGCCGTGCACCAGCGGCACGTAGCCCATCGTCAGGAACACGCCCACGCCGGCGACCGCGCAGAGCGCCCAGGTCACCACCATCACGAGGGGCGTCCGTCGTTCGACCGGCGCCGGCCAGTGCGCCTCGAGCTTCGGCACGACGAGGCAGCATCCGGCGATCACGATGGCGATCGCGAGGATCCACAACGGCCGCGTCGCCCACCACGTCGGCGACAGCACGGGCGGGAAGGGCAGGCCGATCGTGAGCTGGGCGGCCGTGACGACGGCCATCGCGAAGGTGTGCCAGAGATAGATGACCATGCCGTACACGCCGAACACGAAGACGAGCCCGAGCACGGCCCGGTGTCCGACGAACCGCCTGACCGCCGGCTGGAGCAGGGCGAACAGGCAGACCTGGCCGAGCGCGAGGGCGAGGATCGCGACGCTCGGCGGGTTGAGGTTGTCGAGCATGTCGTGCGAGTAGCCGAACCCGGCGACGAGTACGCCGATGAACCCGTAGGCACCGATCGCGAGGCCCGCGAGCAGCCACGGCGACCGACGGGCGAACCAGCCGTCGCGCAGCCCGAAGCCGAGCTGCTGCGCGAACAGCCAGACGAAGACCCAGTTGAGTGCGCCGAGCGGCAGGCCCGCGCCGCGGGTCGACGCATCGACGACCGCCGCGGCACCGGCGAGGCCGAGGTACGTCGGCCATGGCGCGTGCCGGTGCAGCCACGACATCACCGGCACCAGCGCGGTGCAGATGAGGTAGACGGGGATGAACCAGAGCGGCTCGGCGAGCCGCAGGGCGAAGCCCTGCACGAACCCGGGGTCGGCGCCGGATGCGAGCATGAGCGCGAGCACGAGGCCGACGGCCGCGGTCACCGAGACGACGGGCTGCGCGAGGCGCACCGCCCGCACCCTGATGTAGTGCGCGACGGTCTCGCCGTGCCCTCGCAGGCGACGCCACTGCGTGATCGACGCGAACCCGCCGCAGATGAAGAACACCGGCATGATCATGAGCGGCCAGGTCGCCCAGGCGAGCGGCTCGAAGCCGTCGAGCGCGTTGAACGCGCGAAGCGGGTCACCGCCGATGCCCATCTGCATGGCGTGCAGGACGACGACGACGGGGAGGCACATCGCACGGGCGAAGTCGATCGAGAGGTCGCGGTCCTCGGGGATCCGCACCGGTGCGCGCACGCCGTTCCTTCCGTCTCGACGGCGGCCGCGCGTTCGGCGGCCCGGCCCTCGGCGAGCCGGTCGATCCGCTCGCGACGACGATTGTGGCACAGATGCGAACGGGCCCCTGTGCGCAATGCACAGGGGCCCGTCGTCGGTGCTGGGCGAGGCTACTTGGCCTCGGCCGCCTCGGTCTCCTCGGCGGGAGCCTCGGCCGACTCCTCCGACGCCTCGGCGCCGGCGGCCTCGTCGACCGCGGCCTCGGCCTCGGTCACGACCTCGTCGGCAGCGGTCTCGTCAGCGGCGGGCGCCTCGTCGACGACCGGCGCGGCGGCGGCCGGCTTGGCGGCGCGCTGCTTCTTCACGACCGGCTCGAGCACGAGCTCGATGACCGCCATGGGCGCGTTGTCGCCCTTGCGGTTGCCGATCTTCGTGATGCGGGTGTAGCCGCCCTCACGGTCGGCGACCTGCGGCGCGATGACCGCGAACAGCTCGTGCACGACGGCCTTGTCGCCGATCACGGCGAGCACGCGACGGCGGGCGTGCAGGTCGCCGCGCTTCGCGAAGGTGACGAGGCGCTCGGCGAGCGGGCGGAGCCGCTTGGCCTTGGTCTCGGTGGTGGTGATGCTCTTGTGCGTGAAGAGCGCAGCCGCGAGGTTCGCGAGCATCAGTCGCTCGTGCGCGGGTCCGCCTCCGAGGCGGGGGCCCTTGGTGGGCTTCGGCATGGTTCGTTATCTCCAGGTAGTGAGGGGGTCGGGCAGGCGCTGCGGCCTAGTTCTCGTCGTCGAAGCCCGTGTAGAAGTGGGCGCCGTCGAAGCCGGGAACCGAGTCCTTCAGCGACAGGCCCATCTCGGTGAGCTTGTCCTTGACCTCGTCGACCGACTTCTGACCGAAGTTGCGGATGTTCATGAGCTGCGACTCGCTGAGGGCGACGAGCTCCGACACCGTGTTGATGCCCTCGCGCTTCAGGCAGTTGTAGCTGCGCACCGACAGGTCGAGGTCCTCGATCGGGATCGAGAGCTCGCTCGAGAGCACGGCGTCGACCGGCGCGGGGCCGATCTCGATGCCCTCGGCCGCGGTGTTCAGCTCGCGCGCGAGGCCGAACAGCTCGGTGAGGGTGCGACCGGCCGAGGCGATGGCGTCGCGCGGCGAGATCGCCGGCTTCGTCTCGACGTCGACCACGAGGCGGTCGAAGTCGGTGCGCTCGCCGGCACGGGTGGCCTCGACGCGGTAGGTGACCTTGAGCACCGGCGAGTAGATCGAGTCGACCGGGATCTGGCCGGCCTCCGAGTACTCGTTGCGGTTCTGCGAAGCCGAGACGTAGCCGCGGCCGCGCTCGATCGTGAGCTCGAGCTCGAACTTCGCCGAGTCGTTGAGCGTCGCGATGACGAGCTCGGGGTTGTGCACCTCGACGCCGGCCGGAGCCGAGATGTCGGCGGCGGTGACCTCACCGGCACCCTGCTTGCGCAGGTACGCGGTGATGGGCTCGTCGTGCTCGCTGGAGACGACCAGGTTCTTGATGTTGAGGATGATCTCGGTGACGTCCTCCTTCACCCCGGGCACCGTCGAGAACTCGTGCAGCACGCCGTCGATGCGGATGCTCGTCACGGCCGCGCCGGGGATCGAGGAGAGGAGGGTACGGCGAAGCGAGTTGCCGAGGGTGTAACCGAAGCCCGGCTCGAGGGGCTCGATCACGAAACGCGAACGGAACTCCGAGATGTTCTCTTCGGTGAGCGTCGGGCGCTGTGCGATCAGCACTGTTGATTCCTTTCGGCAGGGTGTCCGCTATATGACACCTGCGAGGTCGAGGATCTTGAGTTGTGAGAGAACGGATGCCGCGTGGTCGGCCGGAACGCGCGTTCCGGCCGACCTCGCGGCGTGGAGGAGTTAGACGCGGCGGCGCTTCGGCGGGCGGCAGCCGTTGTGCGCCTGCGGCGTCACGTCGTTGATGCTGCCGACCTCGAGGCCCGCGGCCTGGAGCGAGCGGATCGCGGTCTCACGGCCCGAGCCGGGGCCCTTGACGAACACGTCGACCTTCTTCATGCCGTGCTCCTGCGCCTGGCGCGCGGCCGACTCGGCGGCGAGCTGCGCGGCGAACGGGGTCGACTTGCGCGAGCCCTTGAAGCCGACGCCGCCGGAGGAGGCCCAGCTGATCACGGCACCGTTGGTGTCGGTGATCGAGACGATCGTGTTGTTGAACGTCGACTTGATGTGGGCCTGGCCCACGGCGATGTTCTTCTTTTCCTTCTTGCGCGGCTTGCGAGTAGCCGCCTTGGGTGCTGCCATGTGTGAAATCTCCTAGATCTGGCGACGAGCGGTTACTTGCGGCCGGGCTTCTTCTTGCCGGCGACGGTGCGCTTCGGGCCCTTGCGGGTGCGAGCGTTGGTCTTGGTGCGCTGACCGCGGACCGGGAGGCCCCGGCGGTGGCGCAGACCCTCGTACGAGCCGATCTCGACCTTGCGGCGGATGTCGGCGGCCACCTCGCGGCGGAGGTCGCCCTCGACCTTGAAGTTGCCCTCGATGTAGTCGCGGAGGGCGACGAGCTGGTCGTCGGTGAGGTCCTTCACGCGGATGTTGCCGTCGATGCCGGTCTCCGCGAGGGTCGTCAGCGCGCGAGTGCGGCCGACGCCGTAGATGTACGTCAGTGCGATCTCCACGCGCTTCTCGCGCGGGATGTCGACTCCTGCCAGACGTGCCATGTTGTGGCTTCTCCTGTTTTCGAAGTGGAGGTGTGGAGCACTGCCGGTGCCCGGGCCTCCGTCCCGAGGTGTCCCCCGCACGGAGCGGGTTCTGGCAGTGCCGATTCGGTGTTCAGTTGTGTGCTCCGGGGCGCGCACGCGGGCACGCCCCGGCGTCTCGCGACTAGCCCTGGCGCTGCTTGTGGCGAGGGTTCTCGCAGATGACCATCACGCGGCCGTGGCGGCGGATGACCTTGCACTTGTCGCAGATGCGCTTGACGCTGGGGTTGACCTTCACAGTGGTTCCTCTTGGATCGCTGTCCTCGTACCCGCGGGGTGCCGCGGGCCGTTACTTTCCGGCAGCCCTTACTTGTAGCGGTAGACGATGCGGCCGCGCGTCAGGTCGTACGGGCTCAGCTCCACGATCACGCGGTCCTCGGGGAGGATGCGGATGTAGTGCTGGCGCATCTTTCCTGAGATGTGCGCGAGGACCTTGTGCCCGTTGGTCAGTTCCACCCGGAACATCGCGTTCGGGAGTGCCTCGATGACCGAGCCTTCGATCTCGATGACGCCGTCTTTCTTGGCCATAGCCTCACTATCGCTTGGAGTTGGGGATGCTGGTCGTGCGATGATGCTGCACACGAGGCCCCGGGCGACCGCGTTCCGGCCGCAGGGCCGGTCGTCGGGCACGCCGAGGCAGGCGGGCAGAACACCAAGGGTCAACTTTAGGACATTTCCGCCGGTTTCGCCAGTCGAGGCGCACCCGACGGGCCGGGACCCGGCCAGAACGACCTCGGATGCCGCGGCAGCGGCTCAATCGCGCGTGTACGCCGCCTCGTCGGCGGCTGCGGCCCGGGCGGCCCGGGCGTCCTCCGCGACGAGTGCGGCGCGCGCGATCCGCCGCGCGTCGGAGGTGGTCACCCGCGCGAGGCCCGCCCGTACGCCGGCGAGCGCCGAGGCCGACATCGACAGGCTCGTGGCCCCGAGGCCGACGAGCACGACGGCGAGGAGCGGATCTGCGGCGGCCTCGCCGCACACGCCGATCGGTCGGCCGAGCGCGGCACCGGCCTCGCCGACCTCGCCGATGAGCCGGAGCACCGCCGGGTGCCACGGGTCCTGCAGTTCGGCGGCACCCGCGAGCTCGCGGTCGGCGGCCATCGTGTACTGGGTCAGGTCATTGGTGCCGATCGAGGCGAAGTCGACGGCGGCGAGCACGTGCCGCGCGGCGAGCGCCGCCGCCGGCACCTCGATCATCACACCCGCCGACGGCAGCCCGGCCTCGCGGACGAGGTCTGCGAAGTACCTCGCCTCCTCGGCCGTCGCGACCATCGGCGCCATCACCCTGAGGTCGACCGTGTGCCCGGCGGCCGCTGCGCCGAGGGCCGCGAGCTGGTCGCGCAGCACGGGCTCCGCCTGTCGCAGCGCGCGGATTCCGCGCACCCCGAGCGCCGGATTGGCCTCGTGCCGGATGCCGAGGAAGGCCAACGGCTTGTCGGCGCCGGCGTCGAGCACCCGCACGACGACGCGTTGCCCCTCGAACGCGGCGAAGAGCGCCTCGTACGCCGCCTGCTGCGCGACTCGCGACGGCGCACGCTCGGCGTCGAGGAAGAGGAACTCGGTACGGAAGAGGCCCACCCCCTCCGCTCCCAGCCGGAGGGCCTCCGCCGCGCCCGACGGGTCGCCGAGGTTCGCCTGCAGCAGCACGGCCGTGCCGTCGGCGAGGCGCCCGGGGCCGACGGGGGCGTCGGCCTCTTCGGCGAGCCGCGCGCGCCGTTCGGAGGCCGCCTCGAGCGCGACCGCGTCGGGCTCGCGCGTGACCCGTCCGGCATCGGCGTCGACGACGACCGTCTCGCCGTCGACGAGCCCGGCGGCGCCGGCGGCACCCACCACGGCGACGAGCCCCTTCTCCCGCGCGAGGATCGCCGTGTGCGAGGTCGGGCCGCCCTCGACGGTCACGATGGCGAGCACCCGGTCGAGATCGAGCGTGGCGGTGTCGGCGGGCGCGAGATCATGGGCGACGAGCACGAACGGATGCCCGGGGTCGGGCACGCCGGGCGCCGGAACATCGTGCAGCTCCGCGATCACGCGCCGCGCGAGGTCTTCGAGGTCGTTCGCCCGTTCCGCGAGATAGCCCCCCATGCCCGCGAGCAGGTCGCGATAGCCCGCGAACGCGTCGAAGACGGCGCGTTCGGCCGTGATCCCGGCGGCGAGGCGCTCGGTGACGCTCGCGTGCACGGCCGGGTCCTCCAGGATGAGCGCCTGCGCCTCGAGCACGTCGTGGGCGGCGCCGGTCGTATCCGCTGAGCGACGACGGAGCTCGGCGGCGACCGCCGCTGCGGCGGCCTCGGCCCGAGCGAGCTCGTCGTCCGCGCCGATCGCGCTCGGCGCCGACGACGGTTCGGGCTGCGGCGGCGCCATCCGGGCGACCGGGCCGACTGCGACCCCTCGACCGATGCCCGTCCCGATGATCTCCATCTGCAGAACCCCCGGTTCGAGTCGTCGGGGGCCGCGCGAAGCGCTCCCCCGTTCACCCTATCCCGCGGTGCGCGCGGAGGCTCCGGCGATTCGGCGATCAGGCGATCGGCGCCGGAACGATGCCGAACGGGGCCAGGCCCGCTGCGCCGCCGTCCTCCGCGGTGAGCACCCAGATCCCACCCGCGTGCACCGCGACGCTGTGCTCCCAGTGGGCGGCATCGGCGCCGTCGGCGGTCGTCACCGTCCAGTCGTCGTCGCGCACGAACGTGTCGACGGCGCCCGCGACGAGCATCGGCTCGATCGCGACGACGAGGCCGGGCTTCACCGCGGGCCCCTTGCGATCGACCCGGTAGTTGAACACCGGCGGCTCCTCGTGCATCTGACGACCGATGCCGTGGCCGACGTAATCGGTGAGGATGCCGTAGTCGCCCTCGCCCGTGACGTACTCCTCGATCGCGGCGCCCACCTCGTTGAGGTGCGATGCCCGGGCGAGCGTCGCGATGCCATGCCACAGCGCGGCCTCGGTCACCCGCGAGAGCTCCTCGCGCGCCGCCACGATCTCGGGCCGGGCGGGATCGGGGATGACCAGGCTGAACGCCGAGTCGCCGTTCCAGCCGCCCACGTCGGCTCCGCCGTCGACCGACACCAGGTCGCCGGCGCGGAACGGGCGATCACCCGGGATGCCGTGCACGATGTCGTCGTTCACCGAGACGCACAGCGTGTGCCGGTACCCCGGCACGAGCTTGAAGTTCGATCGGCCGCCGGCCGCGACGATCGCCCGCTCGGCGGCGGCGTCGAGTTCGAGCCCCGTCGCCCCCGGCACGACGCGGCGTCGGGCCTCGACGAGGGCGCCGGCCGTCGCCCGGCCGGCCGCGACCATCGCGCGGAGATCGGCCGGCGACTTGTAGATCGAGCGGCGGAACACCGCGCTCAGGCCGCGGCGCCCGGGTGGCGCGGAGCAAGCCCCCGTGCCGCGAGCGCCTCGAAGATGCGCGCCGTGACGTCGGCGAGGGCGCCGACGCCGTCGATGCGGAGGACGAGCCCCCGTGCACGGTACACGTCGAGGATCGGTGCGGTCTCGCGCTCGTAGATCGCGAGACGGTTGGCGATCACCTCTTCGGTGTCGTCCGTGCGGCCCTGCTCGACGGCGCGCTGGTGGATGCGCTTGATCGACTCGTCGCGCGGCACCTCGAGTTCGATGACGGCGTCGAGCGATTCGCCGCGCGAGGCGAGGAACTCGTCGAGGTCGTCGACCTGGCCCCGATTGCGCGGGTAGCCGTCGAGGAGGAACCCGGCCGAGGCATCGGGCTGCTGGAGCCGGTCGCGCACGAGCTCGCTCGTGAGCGCGTCTGGCACCAGGTCGCCCGCCTCGATGATCGCCTGGACCCGCTTGCCGAGCTCGGTGCCGCCCGCGACGTTCGCGCGGAAGATGTCGCCCGTGGCGACCTGGGGCACGCCGAAGGCGGCGGCGACGAGCACGCCCTGCGTGCCCTTGCCGGAGCCCTGCGGTCCGACGATCAGGAAACGGGCCGAGGTCGCGGCGGCCCCGCTCGCGGAGGTCGGCGTCATCGGAGAAGTCCTTCGTAGTGTCGCTGCTGGAGCTGGGCGTCGATCTGCTTCACCGTCTCGAGCCCGACGCCGACGATGATCAGGATGGACGCGCCGCCGAACGGGAAGTTCTGGTTCGCGCCGACCATCGAGAACGCGATGAGCGGGATGAGGGCGATGAGGCCGAGGTAGATCGAACCCGGCGCGGTGATGCGCGTGAGCACGTAGTCGAGGTATTCGGCAGTCGGACGGCCGGCACGGATGCCCGGGATGAACCCGCCGTACTTCTTCATGTTCTCCGACACCTCGTCGGGGTTGAAGGTGATCGCGACGTAGAAGTAGGTGAACCCGACGATGAGCAGGAAGTAGAGCAGCATGTAGAGCGGGTGGTCGCCCTTGGTCAGGTAGTTCGTGATCCACACGACCCAGGCCTGGGGGTCCTCGCCCTGCTTCGCCTGGTTGAACTGCGCGATGAGCGCCGGCAGGTACAGCAGCGACGAGGCGAAGATGACGGGCACGACGCCGGCCATGTTGACCTTGATCGGGATGTAGGTGTTGTTGCCGCCGTAGGTGCGGCGGCCGACCATGCGCTTCGCGTACTGCACCGGGATGCGCCGTTGCGATTGCTCGACGAAGACGACCGCGACGACGATCGCGAGTCCGACGAGGATGACGATCGCGAAGACGTCCCAACCGCGGGCGATGCCGATGGCCCAGAGCGAGCCGGGGAACTGGGCGGCGATCGACGTGAAGATGAGGAGCGACATGCCGTTGCCGATGCCGCGCTCGGTGATGAGCTCACCCATCCACATGATGAGGCCCGTACCGGCGGTCATCGTGATCACCATCAGGAGGATCGCGTACCAGGCGTCGTTCGTGATGAGGGCGGAGCACGCCGGGTCGGCCGTCGGGAAGAGCGCGCCGGAGCGGGCGACCGTGATGAGCGTCGTCGACTGCAGGACGCCGAGGGCGATCGTGAGGTAGCGGGTGTACTGCGTGAGCTTGCCCTGGCCCGCCTGGCCCTCCTTGTAGAGGGTCTCGAAGTGGGGGATCACGACGCGGAGCAGCTGCACGATGATCGACGCGGTGATGTACGGCATGATGCCGAGCGCGAAGACCGAGAGCTGCAGCAGCGCACCGCCCGAGAACAGGTTCACGAGGTCGTAGAGGCCCGTCGCGCCTGCGGCGGCATTGGCCGCGAGGCACTGCTGCACGTTGCCGAAGTCGACGAACGGCGCGGGGATGAAGGATCCGAGCCGGAACAGGGCCACGATGCCCAGCGTGAACCCGAGCTTGCGGCGAAGATCCGGCGTGCGGAAGATCCGCCCGATGGCGTTGAACACTCGTCCTCCTGTTGCTCCGCGCTAGGCGCCGGTGCGGCACGCGGAGTTCGTTCGTATACGACTCGAGCCAGTCGAGACCCCGCTAATCCTACGCGAGGTCCCGACTGGCTCGAACCAATCGTGAGTCCGGTCTTACTTGACCGAGCCGCCGGCGGCGACGATCTTCTGCTCGGCCGAGCCGGAGACCTTGTCGACGGCCACGTTGAGCTTCACCTGCAGGTCGCCGTTGCCGAGCACCTTGACGCGCTCGTTCTTGCGGACCGCACCCTTCTCGACGAGGTCGGCGACGGTGACGTCTCCGCCCTTCGGGTAGAGCTCGGCGAGCTTGTCCAGGTTGACGACCTGGTACTCGACGCGGAAGGGGTTCTTGAAGCCGCGGAGCTTCGGCGCACGCATGTGGTACGGAAGCTGGCCGCCCTCGAAGCCGGGGCGCACCGTGTTGCGGGCCTTCGTGCCCTTGGTGCCGCGACCGGCGGTCTTGCCCTTCGAACCCTCACCGCGACCGACGCGGGTCTTGTCCTTCTTGGCGCCGGGCGCCGGGCGCAGGTGGTGCACCTTCAGGACCTGCTCGCGCTTCTCCGCGACGTCGGCCTTGGGGGCCGCCTTCTTCGCGGGAGCCTTCTTCGCAGGGGCCTTCTCGGCCGCAGCGCTGTCGGACTTCGCGGCAGCGGCCTTCGCCGGAGCCTTCTTCGCAGGAGCCTTCTCGGCCGGGGCCTTCTCGGCAGCCGCCTTGGCGGGCGCCTTCTTGGCCGGAGCCTTCTTCGGGGTCTCCTCGGCGACGTTCTTCTCGTCAGCCATTAGTCAATCTCCTCAACCTTCACGAGGTGAGCGACGGTGTTGACGTACCCGCGGTTCTGCGGGGTGTCCTCACGCACGACCGACTGGCCGATTCGCTTGAGCCCGAGGCTGCGCAGCGTGTCACGCTGGTACTGCTTCTCGCTCACCTTGGACTTGATCTGGGTCACCTTGAGCTGCTTGGCCATCAGGCACCTGCCTTCGCTGCTGCAGCGGCCTCGGCCGCCTGTGCCTCGGCACGGATGAGGCGCGCCGGGGCGACCTCGTCGTAGTCGAGACCACGACGGGCGGCGACGGCACGCGGCTCCTCGAGCTGCTTGAGCGACTCGACCGTGGCGTGCACGATGTTGATCGTGTTCGACGAGCCGAGCGACTTCGACAGCACGTCGTGGATGCCGGCGCACTCGAGCACGGCGCGCACCGGACCACCGGCGATGACACCGGTACCGGGCGAAGCCGGACGCAGGAGCACGACGCCGGCAGCGGCCTCGCCCTGCACGGGGTGCGGGATGGTGGTGCCGACGCGCGGGACGCGGAAGAAGTTCTTCTTCGCCTCCTCGACGCCCTTCGAGATCGCCGTCGGGACCTCGCGCGCCTTGCCGTAGCCGACGCCGACGAGACCGTTGCCGTCACCCACGACGACGAGCGCCGTGAAGCTGAAGCGACGGCCGCCCTTGACGACCTTCGACACGCGGTTGATGGTGACGACGCGCTCGAGGAACTGGCTCTTCTCGGCGTCGCGGCCGCCGCGGTCGCGGCCGCCCTGGTTGCGGTCGCGGCCACCACGGCGCGAGTCGCGCTCGTTGCGGGCCGGCTCCGAAGCCGCAGCCGTCTCGACGGGTGCCTCTGCAGTCACCTCGGGCTCCTTCACATTGCTGTTCTCGCTCACAGGCTCAGCCCTGCCTCTCGCGCTCCATCGGCGATCGCGGCGACGCGACCGGCGTACTTGTTGCCGCCGCGGTCGAACACGACCGCCTCGACGCCGGCCTGCTTGGCGCGCTCGGCGACCAGCTCGCCGACCTTCTTGGCCTTGGCGGTCTTGTCACCGTCGAACGCGCGGAGGTCGGCCTCCATGGTCGACGCCGACGCGAGGGTGTGGCCCTTGGCGTCGTCGACGACCTGCACGAAGACGTGGCGGGCCGAACGGGTGACGACGAGACGGGGGCGGACCTCCGTGCCGACGATCTTCTTGCGAAGGCGGGTGTGGCGACGCGAACGCGAAGCCGTCTTGCTCTTCACGGCCATGATTACTTACCAGCCTTTCCGGCCTTGCGACGCACGACCTCGCCGGCGTAGCGGATGCCCTTGCCCTTGTACGGCTCGGGCTTCTTGATCTTGCGGATGTTGGCGGCGGTCTCGCCGACGGCCTGCTTCGAGATACCCGCGACCGTGAGCTTGTTGTTGCCCTCGACGGTCAGGGTGATCCCGGCGGGCGCCTCGACGGTCACCGGGTGCGAGAAGCCGAGCGCGAACTCGACGGCGCTGCCCTTCTGCGCGACGCGGTAACCGGTGCCGACGATCTCGAGGCCCTTGGCGTAGCCCTGGGTCACGCCGATGATGTCGTTGGCGATGAGCGTGCGGGTCAGGCCGTGCAGCGAGCGCGAAGCGCGCTCGTCGTCGGGACGGGTCACGACGACCTGGTTGTCCTCGACCTTGGCCACGATGGGAGCGGCGACGGTGAGCGCGAGCTCACCCTTCGGGCCCTTGACGGTCACATCCTGGCCGTCGATCGTCACGGTGACGCCGGCGGGGATGTCGATGGGAAGTCGTCCAATACGCGACATAGCTGATTACCACACGTAGGCGAGGACTTCCCCACCCACGCCCTTCTTCTCGGCCTGGCGGTCGGTGAGCAGACCGCTGGAAGTGGACAGGATCGCGACGCCGAGGCCGCCGAGCACCTTGGGCAGCTCGGTCGACTTCGCGTAGACGCGGAGGCCGGGCTTCGAGACGCGCTTGATACCGGCGATCGAGCGCTCGCGGTTCGGGCCGAACTTGAGCTTCAGCGTGAGGGTCTTGCCCACGCGAGCGTCGGCGACCTCGAAGTCGGCGATGTAGCCCTCGGTCTTGAGGATCTCGGCGATGTGGCCCTTGAGCTTCGAGTGGGGCATCGACACGGAGTCGTGGTGTGCGGAGTTCGCGTTCCGCAGACGGGTCAGCATGTCAGCGACCGGGTCGGTCATCGTCATGACGATTCGTTCCTAACGTTCACCAGGTTTCAGGACCCGTTACACGGGGACTGACCTGTGGTGGTGGCCTCAGCGGTTGCGTGAGGCCGGATGTCTCGGGCCGGCCGGCCCCCGATGCGTCGGGAGCCGGCGGCTCGAGCACAAACTCGTAGAGTCTACTACACGCAGGCTTTACGCGTTCTCGACCTGCTTGAACGGGAAGCCGAGCGCCTTGAGCAGCGCACGACCCTCGTCGTCGTTCGAGGCGGTGGTCACCACGGTGATGTCCATGCCGCGGACGCGGTCGATCTTGTCCTGGTCGATCTCGTGGAACACGCTCTGCTCCGTGAGACCGAAGGTGTAGTTGCCGTGGCCGTCGAACTGCTGGTCGCTGAGGCCGCGGAAGTCGCGGATGCGGGGCAGTGCGAGCGAGAGCAGGCGGTCGAGGAACTCCCACATGCGGTCGCCGCGGAGCGTCACGTGCGCACCGATCGGCTGCCCCTCGCGCAGCTTGAACTGCGCGATGGACTTGCGGGCCTTCGTCACCTGCGGCTTCTGGCCGGTGATCTTCGTGAGGTCGGCGATCGCGCCGTCGATGACCTTGCCATCGCGGGCGGCTTCGCCGACACCCATGTTCACGACGATCTTCACGAGGCCGGGCACCTGGTGCGGGTTCGCGTAGTCGAACTGCTCGGTGAGGGCCTTGGCGATGTCGCCGCGGTACTTGGTCTTCAGTCGCGGCTGGATTTTGCCAGCCTGCGTTGCCGTGTCGGTCATTACAGGTCCTTACCTGACTTCTTGGCGTAGCGGACGCGGACGGTCTTCGTGACGCCGTCCTTCGTCACCTGCTCGGTGCGGAAGCCGACGCGGGTCGGCTTCTTCGACTCGGGGTCGACGATCGCGACGTTCGAGACGTGGATCGGCGCCTCCTGGGTCTCGATGCCACCGGTCTTCGTGCCGCGCTGGGTCTGGCCGACGCGCACGTGCTTCGTGACGTAGTTGACGCCCTCGACGATGACGCGGTTCTCGGCGACGAGCACCTCGAGGACCTTGCCCTGCTTGCCGCGGTCGCCGCCGCGAGCCTGGCTGCGGCCCGAGATGACCTGGACGAGGTCGCCCTTCTTGATGTTGGCCATGACTTAGATAACCTCCGGTGCCAGCGAGATGATCTTCATGAACTTCTTGTCGCGAAGCTCGCGACCGACCGGGCCGAAGATACGGGTGCCGCGGGGGTCACCGTCGTTCTTCAGGATGACCGCGGCGTTCTCGTCGAACTTGATGTAGGAGCCGTCGGGACGACGGGTCTCCTTGACGGTGCGGACGATGACGGCCTTGACCACATCGCCCTTCTTGACGTTGCCGCCGGGGATCGCGTCCTTGACGGTCGCGACGATGACGTCACCGAGGCCGGCGTAGCGACGCTTCGAGCCGCCGAGCACGCGAATGGTGAGCAGCTCCTTGGCGCCGGTGTTGTCGGCGACCTTGACTCGTGATTCCTGCTGAAGCACTTCGAACTCCTTCTCTGAGCAAGCCGGCGAGGCTTACTTGGCCTTCTCGACGATCTCGACGAGACGCCAGCGCTTCGTGGCGGAAAGGGGACGGGTCTCGCTGATCACGACGAGGTCGCCGATGCCGGCGGTGTTCTGCTCGTCGTGCGCCTTGACCTTCGACGTCCGGCGCATGACCTTGCCGTAGAGGGGGTGCTTCACGCGGTCCTCGACCTCGACGACGATGGTCTTGTCCATCTTGTCGCTGACGACGTAGCCGCGGCGCACCTTGCGGTACGGACGGTGCTCTGCGGTCTCAACGAGCTCAGCCTCGGCGACCTCGGCCGCAGCCTTCTTGGTCTCAGCCATGTCAGGCCTCCTTCGTCTCAGCGGCCTCGGCCGGGGCTTCTGCCTCGGCCTTGGCCTTCTTCGTCTTCTTCTCGGTCTTGGCGGGGGCCGCCTCGACCGGCGCGGGAGTGGCACGGATGCCGAGCTCGCGCTCACGGATGACCGTGTAGATGCGGGCGATGTCGCGCTTGACGGCCTTCAGTCGGCCGTGGCTCTCGAGCTGGCCGGTGGCCGACTGGAAGCGCAGGTTGAACAGCTCCTCCTTGGCCTTCTTCAGCTCGTCGACGAGTCGCTCGTCTTCAAAGGTGTCGAGCTCTGCGGGGCTGAGCTCCTTGGTGCCGACGGCCATTATGCGTCGCCCTCCTCGCGCTTGATGATGCGTGCCTTGAGGGGCAGCTTGTGGATGGCACGGGTCATCGCCTCGCGGGCGAGTTCCTCGGAGACGCCCGAGACCTCGAAGAGGACGCGACCCGGCTTGACGTTGGCGACCCACCACTCGGGCGAACCCTTACCGGAACCCATGCGGGTCTCGGCCGGCTTCTTGGTGAGCGGACGGTCGGGGTAGATGTTGATCCACACCTTGCCGCCGCGCTTGATGTGACGGGTCATCGCGATACGAGCGGACTCGATCTGACGGTTGGTCACGTAAGCGGGCGTGAGCGCCTGGATGCCGTACTCGCCGAACGACACCTTGGTGCCGCCGGTGGCCTGGCCCGAGCGGCCGGGGTGGTGCTGCTTGCGGTACTTGACTCGACGGGGAATCAACATGGTTATGCCTCAACTCCTGCGGTCGCCGGCTCGGCCTTGGGGGCGCGGTCGCGGCGGGGACGGTCGTTGCGGTCGCGGGACGGCTTCTGGGCCGCCTGCTCGCGCGCGAGTTCCTTGTTGGTGATGTCGCCCTTGTAGATCCAGACCTTCACGCCGATGCGGCCGAAGGTGGTCTTGGCCTCGTAGAAGCCGTAGTCGATGTTCGCGCGGAGCGTGTGCAGGGGCACGCGGCCCTCGCGGTAGAACTCCGAGCGGCTCATCTCGGCGCCGCCGAGACGGCCCGACACCTGGATGCGGACACCCTTGGCGCCGGCGCGCTGCGCGCCCTGCAGGCCCTTGCGCATCGCGCGGCGGAACGCCACACGAGCCGAGAGCTGCTCGGCGATGCCCTGCGCGACGAGCTGGGCGTCGGCCTCGGGGTTCTTCACCTCGAGGATGTTGAGCTGGATCTGCTTGCCGGTGAGCTTCTCGAGGTCGGCGCGGATGCGCTCGGCCTCGGCGCCGCGGCGGCCGATCACGATGCCGGGACGCGCCGTGTGGATGTCCACGCGGACGCGGTCGCGGGTGCGCTCGATCTCGATGCGCGAGACACCGGCGCGGTCGAGCGACGTCTGGAGCAGGCGACGGATCTTGACATCCTCGGCGAGGTAGTCGGAGTAGCGCTGACCGGGCTTCGTCGAATCGGAGAACCACCGCGACACGTGGTCGGTGGTGATGCCGAGACGGAAGCCGTACGGGTTGACCTTCTGACCCATTACTTCGTACCCTCCTCGGGCGTGCCGAGCACGATGGTGATGTGGCTCGTGCGCTTGTTGATGCGGAAGGCACGGCCCTGCGCGCGCGGCTGGAATCGCTTGAGGGTGGTGCCCTCATCGACGAACGCCGTCTTCACGTAGAGGTCCTGCTCGTCCAGGTAGGTGTTCGTGGCATCGGCCTTGACGCGAGCGTTCGCGATGGCCGAGGCGACGAGCTTGTACACGGGCTCGCTCGCACCCTGCGGGGCGAACTTCAGGATGGCCAGGGCCTCCTGAGCCTGCTTGCCGCGGATCAGGTTGACGACGCGGCGGGCCTTCATGGGGGTCACGCGGATGTGTCGCACGCGTGCGATCGACTCCACCATTTCTTTCCTCCTTCACACCACCGCGTCAGCGGCGGCGGCCCTTCTTGTCGTCCTTCACGTGTCCACGGAAGGTGCGGGTGGGGGCGAACTCGCCGAGCTTGTGGCCCACCATGGTCTCGGTGACGAACACCGGGATGTGCTTGCGGCCGTCGTGCACGGCGATCGTGTGACCCAGCATGGCGGGGACGATCATCGAGCGACGCGACCACGTCTTGATGACGTTCTTCGAACCGGCTTCGTTCTGCACGGCGACCTTGCGAAGCAGGTGCTCGTCGACGAAGGGGCCCTTCTTGAGACTGCGCGGCATCTTCTTCTACTCCTACTTGCGCTTCTTGCCGACGGTGCGACGACGGACGATGAGCTTGTCGCTCTCCTTGTTGGGGCGACGGGTGCGACCCTCGGGCTGACCCCACGGGCTGACCGGGTGACGACCACCGGAGGTCTTGCCCTCACCACCACCGTGCGGGTGGTCGATCGGGTTCATCGCGACACCGCGGACGGTCGGGCGGACGCCCTTCCAGCGCTTGCGGCCGGCCTTGCCCCAGTTGATGTTCGACTGCTCGGCGTTGCCGACCTCGCCGACGGTCGCGCGGCAGCGCGCGTCGACGTTGCGGATCTCGCCCGACGGCAGGCGGAGCTGCGCGTAGGGGCCGTCCTTGGCGACGAGACGCACCGAGGCGCCGGCCGAGCGGGCCAGCTTCGCGCCGCCGCCGGGGCGGAGCTCGATGGCGTGCACGACGGTACCGGTCGGGATGTTCTTGAGCGGCAGGTTGTTGCCCGGCTTGATGTCGGCGTTCACGCCGGCCTCGATCGGGTCGCCCTGCTTGAGCTTGTTCGGCGCGAGGATGTAGCGCTTCGTGCCGTCGATGTAGTGGATCAGCGCGATGCGGGCGGTGCGGTTGGGGTCGTACTCGATGTGAGCGACCTTGGCGGGCACGCCGTCCTTGTCGTTGCGACGGAAGTCGATCACGCGGTACTGGCGCTTGTGGCCACCACCGATGTGACGGGTCGTGATGCGGCCCTGGTTGTTGCGACCACCGGTCTTCGACAGCGGGCGGAGCAGCGACTTCTCGGGCGTCGAGCGCGTGATCTCCGCGAAGTCGGCGACCGACGAACCGCGACGACCCGGGGTCGTGGGCTTGTACTTACGAATAGCCATAGTTCTTCCTCTGCTCCTTAGCCGACAGCCGTGAAGATGTCGATCGAGCCGGACTTGAGGGTGACGATCGCGCGCTTGGTGTCCTTGCGCTTGCCCATGCCGAACCGGGTGCGGCGGGTCTTGCCCTGGCGGTTCAGGGTGTTGATCGACGCCACCTGGACGTTGAAGATCTTCTCGATGGCGAGCTTGATCTCGGTCTTGTTCGAGCGGGGGTCCACGATGAACGTGTACTTGCCCTCGTCGATCAGGCCGTAGCTCTTCTCCGAGACGACCGGCGCGATGATGATGTCGCGCGGGTCCTTGTTCTGTGCGGCGCTCATGCGGAGACCTCTTCCTTCTTCGCCGACTTCGCGGCCACGAAGGCCTCGAGCGCGGCGGTGCTGAAGACGATGTCGTCCGAGACGACCACGTCGTAGGCGTTCAGCTGGTCGACCGGCAGCACGTGCACGGTCTCGATGTTGCGGACCGCGCGCTCGCTGAGCTCCTCGCCACGGGCGAGGACCACGAGGAAGCGGTTGGCCGGCGCGATCTTGCCGAGGAGCGCGACCGCGTCCTTCGTCTTCGCGACGTCACCGGCGACGAATCCCTCGACCGCGTGGATGCGCGAGCCGCGGGCACGGTCGCTGAGCACACCGAGGAGCGCAGCGGCGATCATCTTCTTGGGCGTGCGCTGCGAGTAGTCGCGCGGCTGCGGGCCGTGGACCGTGCCACCGCCCTTGTGCTCGGGAGCGCGGACCGAACCCTGGCGCGAACGGCCGGTGCCCTTCTGCTTGAAGGGCTTGCGGCCCGAACCCGAGACCTCGCCGCGGGTCTTGGTCTTGTGCGTGCCCTGGCGCGCAGCGGCGAGCTGGGCGACGACGACCTGGTGGATGAGCGGGACGTTCGTCTGAACGTCGAAGAGCTCGGCGGGCAGCTCGACCGTGCCGGACTTCTTGCCGGTCGCGTCGAGCACGTCGATGGTGTTGGCGGTAGCCATGGACTACGCCCCCTTCACTGCGTTGCGGACGAAAACGAGGCGGCCGCGAGCACCGGGAACCGCGCCCTTGACGAGCATGAGGCCCTTCTCGGCGTCGACGGCGTGCACGCGGAGGTTCAGCACGGTCACGCGCTCGCCACCCATGCGACCGGCCATGCGCATGCCCTTGAAGACACGGCTGGGGGTCGACGAAGCACCGATCGAGCCGGGCTTGCGGTGGTTGCGGTGGGAACCGTGCGAAGCGGAGACGCCCTTGAAGTTGTGGCGCTTCATGACACCGGCGAAGCCCTTGCCCTTCGACGTGCCGACGACGTCGACCAGCTGGCCGGCCTCGAAGGTCGCGTCGACGGTGAGCTCCTGGCCCGTCGCGTAGCTCGACGCGTCGGCGGTGCGGATCTCGGTCACGTGGCGACGGGGCGTGGTGCCGGCCGTCTTCTCGAAGTGGCCCTTGAGCGGCTGCGAGACCTTGCGCGGGTCGATGGCGCCGGCGGCGATCTGGACGGCCTCGTAGCCGTCCTTCTCAGCGGTGCGGATCTGCGTGACCACGTTGGGAGCGATCTCGATGACCGTCACCGGGACGAGCTTGTTGTTCTCGTCCCACACCTGGGTCATGCCGAGCTTGGTGCCGAGCAGACCCTTCACGTTCTTGGTAGCGGAAGACATCTGTTACCTCAGAGCTTGATCTCGATGTTGACGTCGGCCGGGAGGTCGAGACGCATGAGCGAGTCGACGGCCTTGGGCGTCGGGTCCACGATGTCGATGAGGCGCTTGTGGGTGCGCATCTCGAAGTGCTCGCGGCTGTCCTTGTACTTGTGGGGCGAACGGATGACGCACACCACGTTCTTCTCGGTCGGAAGCGGCACGGGGCCGACGACCGTGGCACCCGCGCGGGTCACCGTGTCGACGATCTTGCGCGCCGAGGTGTCGATGACCTCGTGGTCGTACGACTTCAGTCGAATGCGGATCTTCTGTCCCGCCATTGCTGACTCTCTCTCTGTCAAGGCGTCTTACCCCTTCCGAGGGCATCGGACGCCGCGTAGTCACTCCGTGTGAAGCACCACTGTTCTTCTGTCAAAGGCCGGTGATCGAGCCTGTCGAAACCACCCGCCCGGTCACCCGGGGCGGTGCTCTCGACACGCTCGACCTTCGAGCCCCAACCGGCGCGCACGCGCACGGGTCGCCCCGGGCGTGTGGTGGTCGGTTGTGTGTTCTGCTGCCTGCGGCCTAGCCTGACCCCGACTGCGCTCCGTGGGAACGGCGGGTGGCTATGCACTGCCTGACAGTGATTCGAACGCGCGCACAGGGGCCCGCGTTCGAAATGTTGAACTCAACGAGTTTGCCACATTCGGAGGGTGCGTGCAACCCGGGCGTGTCGCGCACGCTCGACTCCCAGCGAGCCCGCAGATTCGCCGGCGATCGCGCCGGTTCTCCGCTGATCGGGATGCCTCGCCTCCGGGCTCCGACATGATGGAGGGACACGTGCGAACCGAGGAGGAGCCCACATGTCGGAGACCAGGCCGCAGCCGAGTTCGAAGGAGGCGCCGGGCAGCGTCTCGGCGACCCGCGTCGGCACGCGCCGCTACGTCGGTCGCAATGCCCGCGGGGCGACGGTCGCGATCGGCGGCCTCGACGTCGAGGGCGTGCACTTCTCCCCCGGCGAGCTCTTGAAGCTCGCCCTCGCCGGCTGCGTCGGCCTCTCGGTCGACCGGCCGATGTCGCGCCGCCTCGGCGACGACGCCGAGCTCACGGTGTGGGCGCACGGGCAGTCGGAGGAGGCATCCAACAAGTACGAGCGCATCGGCGAGGAACTGCTGCTCGACCTGTCGGGCCTGGAGCCGGCCGAGCGCGACAAGCTCCTCGACATCATGGTGCGGTCGATCGAACGGGCGTGCACGGTGGGCCGCAGCGTCGAGGGAGCGATCGACGTGCACACGGTCATCGACGGCACCGAGATGCGCTGAGCCCGCGCGTCACTCCCGCTCGCAGGCGACCGCCCGCTCTGCCGCGATGCCCGGCGCGACGATGCCCGCACCGACGATGACGACGATCAGCCCGGCGAGCCCCGACAGCAGGAAGACGGGCCGGAGGCGCCGTCCTCGCCGCCCGTGCCGGAACGGATCCTCGATGAAGCGCTTCGAGAGACCCGCGACCGCGAACGACAGTGCGACGAGCAGCACCATCAGCCAGGGCGGGCTCGGCATTCCGGTCAGGTAGGGCACGAACATGAAGATCGGCCAGTGCCAGAGGTAGAGCGAGTACGAGACGTCGCCCATCCACTGCACGGGCCGGAGGCCGGCGAGCCCAGCCGGCGACCACGCCACCTCCGGCATGCCCGCCCAGATGACGGCGAGGGTGCCGGCGACGGGCACGAGCACGACGGCCCCGGGGAAGACCTCGGGTGCACGGAAGGTCAGGATCGGCACCGCGATGAGCACGAGTCCTGCCCATGAGACCGCGGCGCGGAGTCCCGCCCGACCCGTGAGGGGCGACCGGCTCGCGATCGCGAGGATGCCGCCGATGCCGAATTCCCACGTCCGCGCGAAGGTCGAGAAGTAGGCGAGGTTCGCATCCTGCGCGGTGAGCGCGATCGAGTGCGCGAACGACGCGATCGTGACCGCGCCGAGCAGGGTCAGCACCACGGCCGCCGAGCCGGCCCTGTGCCGGGCGGCGAACCACAGCGCCGCGATGAGCAGGAGCGGCCAGAACAGGTAGAACTGCTCCTCGACCGAGAGCGACCAGAAGTGCTGGACCGGGGTGGACTCGAGATCGGCGCGCCGCGGGATCTGCGAGTCGGCGGCGAGCTGCCAGTTCTCGTAGTAGAGCGCCGACGCGACGATCTCGCGGAACCACTGCCGCCACTCCCGTTGCGGGACGAGGAGCAGCGTCAGCGCCGACACGGCCAGGAGCGTGGCCATCGCCGCGGGGAGGATGCGTCGTGCACGGCGCAGGTAGAAGTCGCGCAGGGAGATGCGCCCGACGCGCTCGGCCTCGCGCATGAGGAGGCCGGTGATGAGGAAGCCGGAGACGACGAAGAAGACGTCGACGCCCATGTACCCGGCCGGCGCGACGGCCGGCCAGCCATGATGGAGCACGACCGCGCCCACGGCCACGGCCCGGAGAGCCTGGATCTCGGGACGTACCGCGGATCGAGCGAGGAGGGTGGGGGAACCGCCCATCGTCACCCAGCGTACGACGAAGGGGGCCGTGCCTCCAGTCCGGAGAATCCGACGCCGTCCCGACCCTCACCGCGTACGACGAAGGGGGCCGGGCCTCCGATCCGGAGAATCCGACGCCGTCCCGACCCTCGCCGCGTACGACGAAGGGGCCGGGCCTCCGGTGGAAGCCCGACCCCCTCAGGTCGCAGTCGCGAAGATTACTTGATGATCTTCGTGACGGTACCGGCGCCGACGGTGCGGCCACCCTCGCGGATGGCGAAGCCGAGGCCCTCCTCCATGGCGATCGGCTGGATGAGCTCGACCGTCATGTCGGTGGTGTCGCCGGGCATGACCATCTCGGTGCCCTCGGGCAGCGTGATGACGCCGGTGACGTCGGTGGTGCGGAAGTAGAACTGCGGGCGGTAGTTCGCGTAGAACGGGTTGTGACGGCCGCCCTCGTCCTTCGAGAGGATGTAGGCAGTGCCCTCGAAGTTGGTGTGGGGGGTGACCGAACCCGGCGCCACGACGACCTGGCCGCGCTCGACGTCCTCGCGCTTGGTGCCGCGGAGCAGGAGACCGCAGTTCTCGCCGGCCCAGGCCTCGTCGAGCTGCTTGTGGAACATCTCGATACCCGTGACCGTGGTCTTCTGCGTCGGGCGGATGCCGACGATCTCGACCTCGGAGTTGATCTTCAGCGTGCCGCGCTCGGCGCGACCCGTGACGACCGTGCCACGGCCGGTGATGGTGAAGACGTCCTCGACGGGCATGAGGAACGGCTTGTCCTTGTCGCGCACCGGGTCGGGGATCGACTCGTCGACGGCCTCCATGAGGTCGAGGACCGACTGGACCCACTTCTCGTCGCCCTCGAGCGCCTTCAGGCCCGAGACGCGGACGACCGGAGCGTCGTCGCCGGGGAAGCCCTGCGACGAGAGCAGCTCGCGGACCTCGAGCTCGACGAGCTCCAGGATCTCCTCGTCGTCGACCATGTCGCTCTTGTTGAGGGCGACGAGCAGGTACGGCACGCCGACCTGCTTGGCGAGCAGGACGTGCTCGCGGGTCTGGGCCATCGGGCCGTCGGTCGCCGCGACCACGAGGATCGCGCCGTCCATCTGAGCCGCACCGGTGATCATGTTCTTGATGTAGTCGGCGTGACCCGGGGCGTCGACGTGCGCGTAGTGGCGCTTCGGCGTCTCGTACTCGACGTGCGAGATGTTGATCGTGATGCCGCGCTGACGCTCTTCGGGAGCCGAGTCGATCGACGCGAAGTCGCGCTGCACGTTGGTGGCCGACGGGTACTTGTCGGCGAGCACCTTCGAGATCGCGGCGGTGAGCGTCGTCTTGCCGTGGTCGACGTGACCGATCGTACCGATGTTGACGTGCGGCTTGGTCCGCTCGAACTTGGCCTTAGCCACTGTGGGTCCTCCTCAGGACTCGTGTAGGAACTCCGGGCGCTGGATTGCGACCGGCGTGCTACGGGGGTTGTGTTGTTATGTTACGCGAACCGGAAGGTTCGTGCGGGCGAAGGGCCGGAGCCCCCGCTAGGGAGACTCAGTCGCCCTTGTTCTTCTGGACGATCTCGTCGGCGACAGCCTTCGGGACCTCCGCGTAGCTCTCGAACTCCATCGAGTACACGGCGCGGCCCGAGGTCTTCGACCGCAGGTCGCCGATGTAACCGAACATCTCCGAGAGCGGGACGTGCGCACGCACGACCTTCACACCGGCGGCGTCCTCCATGGACTGGATCTGGCCGCGGCGCGAGTTCAGGTCGCCGATGACGTCGCCCATGTACTCCTCGGGAGTACGGACCTCGACGCTCATCAGCGGTTCGAGCAGAACGGGGTTCGCCTTCCGAGCGGCTTCCTTGAAGCCCATCGAGCCGGCGATCTTGAACGCCATCTCCGAGGAGTCGACGTCGTGGGCGGCACCGTCGATGAGGCGCGCCTTGACGCCCACCATCGGGAAGCCGGCGAGGATGCCGTACTGCATGGCGTCCTGGAAGCCCGCGTCGACCGAGGGGATGTACTCGCGGGGGATGCGACCGCCCGTGACCTCGTTCGAGAACTCGTAGATCTTGTCGCCCTCGACCTCGAGCGGCTCCAGCGCGAACTGGATCTTCGCGAACTGGCCCGAGCCACCCGTCTGCTTCTTGTGGGTGTAGTCGTGGCGCTCGACCGCGCGCTTGATGGTCTCGCGGTACGCGACCTGCGGCTTGCCGACGTTCGCCTCGACCTTGAACTCGCGCTTCATGCGGTCGACGAGGATGTCGAGGTGCAGCTCGCCCATGCCCTTGATGACGGTCTGGCCGGTCTCGGGGTTGAGCTCGGTGCGGAACGTCGGGTCCTCTTCGGCGAGCTTCTGGATCGCGGTGCCGAGCTTCTCCTGGTCGGCCTTGGTCTTCGGCTCGATGGCGACCTCGATGACGGGCTCGGGGAAGGTCATCGACTCGAGCACGACCTGGTTGTCGGGGTCGCACAGGGTGTCGCCCGTGGTCGTGTCCTTGAGGCCGATGACCGCGTAGATGTTGCCCGCGGTGACCGAGTCGACCGGGTTCTCCTTGTTGGCGTGCATCTGGAAGATCTTGCCGATGCGCTCCTTCTTGCCCTTGGTCGAGTTGACGACCTGGGCACCCGAGTCGAGGTGACCCGAGTAGACGCGCACGTAGGTGAGGCGGCCGAAGAACGGGTGCACCGCGACCTTGAACGCCAGCGCGGCGAACGGGTCGTTCGCGTCGGGGTGACGCTCGATGATCTCTTCCTCGTTGCGCGGGTTGCGGCCCTCGATGGCGGGCACGTCGAGCGGCGACGGCAGGAAGTCGATGACCGCGTCGAGCATCGGCTGCACGCCGCGGTTCTTGAACGCCGAGCCGCAGAGCACCGGGTAGATCTCGGAGTTGACGACCATCTTGCGGATGGCGCCCTTGATCTCGGCGACCGTGAGGTCCTCGCCGCCGAAGAACTTCTCGAGCAGCGCGTCGTCGGTCTCGGCGACGGTCTCGAGCAGGACCTGACGGTACTCGTCGGCCTTGTCCTTGAGGTCGGCGGGGATCTCCTGGACCTCGTACTTGGCACCCATGGTCACGTCGCCCTTGGCGTCGCCGGGCCACACGAGGGCGCGCATCTCGATCAGGTCGACGACACCGATGAAGTCGTTCTCGGCACCGATCGGGAGCTGGAGCACGAGCGGCTTGGCGCCCAGGCGGTTGACGATCGTGTCGACGGTGAAGTAGAAGTCGGCACCGAGCTTGTCCATCTTGTTGACGAAGCAGATGCGCGGCACGTTGTACTTGTCGGCCTGACGCCACACCGTCTCGGACTGAGGCTCGACGCCCTCCTTGCCGTCGAAGACGGCGACCGCGCCGTCGAGCACGCGGAGCGAGCGCTCGACCTCGACCGTGAAGTCGACGTGGCCGGGGGTGTCGATGATGTTGATCTGGTTCTTGTTCCAGAAGCAGGTCACGGCGGCAGACGTGATCGTGATGCCGCGCTCCTTCTCCTGCTCCATCCAGTCGGTCGTCGAGGCGCCGTCGTGGGTCTCGCCGAGCTTGTGGTTGACGCCCGTGTAGAACAGGATGCGCTCGGTTGTGGTGGTCTTGCCGGCATCGATGTGGGCCATGATGCCGATGTTGCGGACCTTGCTCAGGTCGGTGAGCACGTCTTGTGCCACGGGGGTTCCTCCGGGAGGTTCAGGAACGGAAGTGAGAGGGAGAGCGGATGCCACGGCGAGCGCCGAGGCATCCGCTCGGCCCGACTACCAGCGGTAGTGGGCGAACGCGCGGTTCGACTCGGCCATCTTGTGCGTGTCTTCGCGGCGCTTGACCGCGGCACCGAGGCCGTTCGAGGCGTCGAGGATCTCGTTGGTGAGACGCTCGGTCATGGTCTTCTCGCGGCGGGCCTTGGCGTAGCTGGTGAGCCAGCGGAGCGCCAGGGTGTTCGCGCGGTGGGGCTTGACCTCGACGGGGACCTGGTAGGTCGAACCGCCGACGCGGCGCGAGCGCACCTCGAGGGTCGGGCGCACGTTGTCGAGCGCCTTCTTGAGGGTGGCGACCGCGTCCTGGCCCGACTTGGCGGCGACGTTCTCGAGCGCCTCGTAGACGATGCGCTGCGCGAGGTCCTTCTTGCCGTCGATCAGGATCTTGTTGACGAGCTGGCTGACGACCGGCGAGCCGTACACCGGGTCGGCGACGACGGGGCGCTTCGGAGCGGGTCCCTTACGAGGCATTACTTCTTCTCCATCTTCGCGCCGTACTTGCTGCGGCCCTGCTTGCGGTTCTTCACGGCCTGCGTGTCGAGCGCGCCACGGACGATCTTGTAGCGCACACCGGGGAGGTCCTTCACACGACCGCCGCGGATGAGCACCATCGAGTGCTCCTGCAGGTTGTGGCCCTCACCGGGGATGTAGGCCGTGACCTCGGTGCCGTTCGAGAGCTTCACACGGGCGACCTTGCGGAGCGCCGAGTTCGGCTTCTTCGGGGTGGTCGTGTACACACGCGTGCACACGCCGCGCTGCTGGGGGTTGGCCTTCAGGGCGGGAGCCTTGGTCTTGGTGACCTTCGGCGAGCGACCCTTGCGGACCAACTGCTGAATGGTTGGCACTGCTTCTCCTTGTTGTGCTGCACGGTGACAGCTGATGATGGATTTCACATCAGACCCGCCGGCGCCGCAGAACTGCGGGACCTTGGATGGTGGGTATGCCGTGGGGGTGAGCCGCAGAAGTCCGCGGGCACCCGAATGCGCGCGCGTGAACGCGCACACCCGATCAATGGTAATGCCCCGTAACGTTGCGGTCAAACGGCGCCGGCTTCGCGGACGGGGAGAACGCGGAATGAGGCCCCTGCGACGCCGGCGACGGTCACCCGGCCCAGCCCGGCGCGTCGAGTTCGCGGTCGAGGTCGGCGAGCATGTCGGCGACCTGCGGCTCGACGAGACGTTCGACGGCGTTGCCGATGCGATAGCGGTGCTGGGCGAGTTCGACGCAGATGCGTCGACCGAGCTGCTTGGCGAACTCGTCGGCGAGCCGCACCTCCTCGCGCAGCGCCTCCTTCTCCTCCGGGGTGAAGGGGCGCGGTGCGGGTTCGTTCGCCTCGGCCGCCGCCGTCGCCTCGAGACCGCCGAGCGTGAACAGGAACGGCTGGTCGGGCACCGGCTCGGGGTCGAGCTCGAGTCCGAGGTACTCGGGGTCGAGCCCCTCCCCCGCCCGATACGGTCGCCTGGCCTTGCGCTCCTCCGCGAGGCGGATCTCGCGGTGCAGCATCGGCAGGTTGCGCGCCGTGTAGTCGTCGACGGCGTCGTCGATGATGCCCTTCATGCGCATCGAGAAGGCGTGCTGCACGGGGTGCGGCACGTCGACGTCGAGACCCGCCGCCGCGATGATCGGCGACCCGAAGCAGCGCTGGCAGAGCCGGACCCGGGCACGGTGCGTTCCCGGCCGCCACCGCGGCAGCCATTGCAGCCAGCGGTCGACCTCGTGGCTCACGCGCGCCTCGACCGAACCCTCCATCGGGTTCACGATACTGCGCGCGGCGCCGCGGCGGGCCGAGGCGGCGAACGACTGGCGCGCCGCGCAAGGCATCCCTACTGCTCGTCGTCGCGCTCCCAGGGCCAGCGCGGGCGCTCCATGCCGCCCTGCCGACCGCGCGCGACGAGCACCGCGAACGCGGCCGTGACGAACGCGCACGCCGGCACGATGAGGCCGAACCAGCCGAGCCCGAACACGAGACCGAACCGCACGCTCTCGGCAGGGGCGTCCGACGAGCCGAGCAGCCGGCCGATCGTCGCGACCGCGACGAACGCGAGCCACGAGGCGAGCGTGGCCACGAGCACGGTCACGACCGCGCGCTCGGGATGCCGCAGCAGAGCGCCCAGGCTCACGAACACCGCCACGACGGATGCCGCGACCGCCGCGGGGGCGACGAAGATGCCGACCGCCGGATCGCCGACCACTTCGAGGTCGAAGAGGAGGCTCACGAAGCCGAAGCCGCAGACGACGAGCGCGAGGTCGAGCGCCGCCGCGAAGCTCGCGACCACCCACGCGTTGCGCGTCCGGAGCTCGTCGTCGGCCATCTCTCGAGGCTACGCCCGATCGCCGGCCGCGTCGCCGGGACGGCCGGTGCGGCCTCGCGTCAGTCGACGACGCGGAGCGAACGGACGATCGAGTCGAGCGACGCCGCCGCGTGCGCGACGAGCTCCTCGGGTGCGGGGCTCACCATGACGCGAACGGTCGCGCGATCGCCCTGCAGGAGGTAGGCCAGGCCGGCAGCCGGACGCAGGCCGGGCTGGGGCGCGAACCGGCAGCGCACCGCGATGCCCGTGCCGAGGCCGGCGACCTCGATCGGGTCGACGGCGGGGCGCCCCTCGAGCTCGGCATCGCCGAGCAGCGCGCGCACGAGCGAGCCCGCGATCTGCTGCGGCTCGGTGACGCCGATGCTCACGACGAGCGCCGCCGCACCGGGGCCGGGCAGGTACAGCAGTCCGACGGCCGCGCCCGGCAGGATGCGCGACGGCGCTCCCGCGGCGAGTGCGCGCACGGCGTCGAGCCGTTCGGCCGTCGTATCGGGATGGCGACGGAGGAAGCCCGCGACCACGTCATCGGCCCACACCGCGGCCTCGTCGCCGTCGATCGCCGCCTCGGCCGGAACGCGCAGCCATGCGGTGTTCGGCGCATCGAGTTCGAGTCTCATGCCAACCAGCATCCCATGCAGGCCCGGTGGCCGGGGACGACGCGGGCTCCGCCGGTGCATGGCGGGCCTCGCCGTGCATGGGGAGTTCTCCCCATGCCCGGCCCGGGCGCGAACCCTCGCCAGCGGCTATCGTTGACCGCATGTTCGAGGATCTGAGACGAGCGTTGGCCGAGCGTGGCCTCGGCCCGCGCGACCTGCTGCTGCCCGGCGAGACGGACGAGCCGCTGCAGGGTGGGCTCGTGCTCAGACCGGCCGCATCCGGGTTCGAACTCGTGACCGTCGACTACGGCCAGGCCGTCGTGCTGCGACGCTGGCCCACCGCCGAGGAGGCGTCGGCGGGTGCGCTCGAGTACCTCGCCCGGCCGCTGCCCGCGCCCGAGCGAGCGAACGAGACGGCCCTCGCATCGGTCGCCGCGAGCGCCACTGGGCACTACGACGAGCTCCGCGCGCGCCTGGCCGACGGTACATCGTTGCTCATCGAGCTGCCGGCGGGCCTCGTGCTCGACCGCATCGGCGCCCTCGACGGCGTGCAGCTCTTCCCGAGCGGCACATCGGTCGAGGCGCGTGCCCTGCCGCCGACCGCGCTGGTCGACGGCGCCGCGCTGCACCGCTTCATCACCGCCGGCGACGTGCTCGTGCGGGCCGCGCTCGTGCAGCCGTGGTTCGGGCAGCCGGGTGGCGGCCTGCGCTTCACGCTCGCCGACGACTACGTCGGCATCCGCGACCTCGTGGTCGCCGACCGACTCCGCCGCGTCGAACTGATCCCCGCGCCCGCGGTCTGAACGCCGGCAGTCCTACGCCGGCGCCGGAGCGTCCGGTCCGGCCGCCGCGCCTCTGATCGCATGCTCGCAGCGGACTGCGGACCGCGATGACGCTGCCCTCGATGGCGGTCTCACCGACGTTCACCTCGGGCACGTCGCGCCTTCAGACACGAAATCGCCAGCGCGCGAGTCGGCACGGAACCGACGCCACCCGAAGAGTACGACTCCGCCCATGCGAGCTCTCCGCCTCGGATCGCGGTCAGCGTATGAGGAACAGCGGGCGCCCGCCCGGGTGCTCGAGCGACGCGATGATCTCCTCCTCGGTGCGGCGCGCGACCGAGGTGAACTTCGCCGCCTCGGATGCGGCAGTCGATCCGGGCGGGAAGATCGCCGCGTGCGGTTCGCCGTCGGACACCCAGCGAAGCGTCTGCTCGGCCTCGCCCGTCTCGAGATCGAATCCTGCCGGAAGCGATTCAGGGGAACCCGGGAAGCGGATGGGCCGCTGCCGGAGGTGCGAGCGCACGTGCACGCTCAGCAGCATGAGCAGGTATTTCCGGACGAGACCCATCTCGCTGCTCGACACGAGCAGCCGTGGGACCTCGTTCCGCGCCTGACGCGTCAGTTCGAAGCCGCCCTCGCGTGCGCGGATCTCGTACAGGATCTCCATGTCACCGATCGAGAGCACCGCGTCGGCCGACGGAAACGTGACGACGCGCCCGTCGGCGGCGTAGTCGACGATCGGATCGGACCTTTCAGCCGAGGCATCCATCGCCGAAGACTAGGCCGTCTGCAGGTGTGCGCGCACCTGCGGCTGACCGGCGAGTTGCGCGATGACCGCAAGGTGCTCGTAGAGGCCCGACAGCTGCAGGTTTCCCGCGTCGGGCCGGCCACCGAGCGCGAGCAACGGAACGAAACCGTAGCACTGCTCGAACCCGGGCGCGCCATCGCGGTCGCGGGCGGCCGGGTACGGCTGCCACTCCCAGGCGACGTCGCGCTGAGCCGGGTCCTCGACGAGGGCGACCAGCTCGTCGAAGCTCGCGCCCTCGACGAGGTCGATCACCCCCCAGCGCGGCTTGTACACGAGGTAGAGCCCGTTGACGTGCACCACCAGGTCGCCCAGCGCCGTCGTGAAGAGCACGGTGGATGCCTCGGGCAGACCGATGACGCCCTCGAGCATCTGCGCGGCGCGGCCCGGATCGACGAGGCGGAAGTAGCCGTCTCCGACGAGGCCGGCGCCGTCCGTGCGCCAGAGCTCGGTGACCTCGGCGGGCACCTGTCCCTCGTAGGCCCGGATCGTTTCGTCGGAAATGGGAGCGACCGGCTCGAAACTCCGGAACCTCGTCATGCGTACGCCTTCCTCAGTTGGGTCTGATCAGCTCGTCGTGTCCGATCCGGGCGAGCCGGATGCCTCCGCGGCGGTCAGCACTCGGCCACCCGGGAAGTCTACCCAGCGGGGTGCGGGAGGGAATGGGGAGCACTCCCCATGGGCTTCAGGCGTCGTGTTCCGGAAGACCGACGCGCCCGGCGAACGGTTCGACGAGCACGGCGAACTGCTCGACCGTCAGCTTCCGCCGCTTCAAGATCGCACGGGCCGTCGTCGAGATCGCCGCCCGCGCATCGGAGTGGAGTCCCACCAGATGGGCATCCAGCTCATCGGCCCGAGGGAGCAGCCCCGCACGGATGCGGTGATCGAGCTCCGAGTTCTCGCTCGCCGACGGAACCGCCGCGCGGCTCGCCTCCTTGCCGCCCTCTGAGCGCAGGTCGACCAGCCGGTCGAACGCCGCCTCGAGCTCCTCGGCAGGCAACCCAACGGCCTCATCGACGAAGCGCATCGTCTCGGCATCCAACACTGGGCCTCCAGTTCGCTCGGGCGGTGACTCGGAAAAGCCTCAGTCTATGAGAACTTCGCGACACCGCGCGGGCATGGCGGGGTGGGCGGAACGACGTCCGCTCACTCGTGCACGGATTCGACCCGGTACCCGAGCGCTCGAACCGAGTCGAGGAACGAATCGAGATCGGCGGCGCCCCGGAGCAGACTGCCGAGCTCACCCTCGTTCACCGACATGTAGAAGGTCGCCGTCGCGAACGGATGGGTCACCGGCGGTGCGCCGGGCGGCGGCGGTGGCGTCGACGTGCTCACGAGGATCCCGCCTTCGCCCCGCAGTTCGAGGGCGAGACGATCACCGGCGAACACCCGATACCGGGGCGGGTCTTCCTGGATCCGGTTCACTGCGCTCCCTTCGCTCCGTAGAGCCCATCGATCAGAGCGAACATCTTCGGATCGTTCACTCGCAGCCACTCCCGCGTGTACTTCGCGGTCACCGCCGCGTTCGGACTGTACGCGTGACCATGGTAGGCGGCCACGGAGTTCGCGAAGTACTCCTCCTTGTTCGCCGCCGAGTACCAGTCGGGATCCAGCCAGTCCTTGTGGCCGGATCCCCCGGCGGTGCCGCTGTTCACGACCGGCTGAGCGGCGACGCGGTCGGCGTGGAGCTGCGCGAGGGTGTTCACCTGATCGGGCGTCAGTGCGGAACGCTGCAGCCCGTGACCGCCCTCGTGTGCGGCGACGAAGCCGGGCCCGTAGCCCTGCGGAACGGCTGCGAGCGCCTCCTCACCGATGGCGACCCTGACCCGCCCGTTCACGACATCCTGGATTCCCCGGACGTCGGCCCACTGGCGACCGTCGAAGGTCTGCAGGCCCGCCAGGTGCGCATATTCCGCAAGCTCGGTGAGCTTCTTCCCCGCGGGGATGATGTCGATGGCCACCGGATTCGCCGCGAGCAGTGCACGGTTCTCGGGCGCGAGACCACCGAAGAGTTCCTCGGCCTGCACCCGCGCCTGGTCGATCGAAGCCTGCGAAGCGCCGTTTCCGTTCACCTCGCAGAGGTCCGCGAGGGACGGCTGGGATGCGGCATCCGCGTCGGCGTCCTCAGCGGGCGAGGCTTCAGCCGTCTCCGAACCGGTCTGCGCCGCAGTGGTCTCAGCATCGGCGGTTTCCGCCTCGGTGGTCTCAGCCACGGCGGTCTGGGGGTCGCCCGCTTCAGGGTCGGGCGTCCCGTCATCGGTTGAAGACGAGTCGGGCGTGCCCGCGTCGGTCGACGTCGACTCGGGCGTGCCCGCGTCGGTCGACGTCGACTCGGGCGTGCCCGCGTCGACCGTCACCGCCGGCCCGGTCGCACCGGTCGGCGGGGTCGCCGACCCGTTTCGCGACAGTTCTGGCGCGGCCGGAACGTCGGACGATTCCGCCGGAGTCGGGTGCGGGGTCGGGATCGGCCGCCCCGCGGCATCCTCCGGCGACATCGGCGACCGCGGGTCCGAGTACGTTCCCGAAGCGCCGTCGACATCCGTCCGCACGAGGGTGCCGTCGGAGATCATCTGGTCGACCGTGAGCGCATTGCCGTCCGAGTCGAGGATCCGGACCTGCAGTCCGCCGCCGTCGCGCCCGAACGCCGGCGCGATCTCGGAGACCTCGATACGGGTGCCCGCCGGAAGTGAGTCGCCGAACCGGTAGATCGAGTACGGGTCGCTCAAGTTGCTCGGCGGCAGCGACCGCGCCTCGAACGGGGTGCCGGGGAAGGAGAGGAAGTCTCCGTACGGGCCACCCATCCGGTCGAGCTCGTCGCCGTAGTCGCGGACGAACGCGTCGAGCGCGTCGGGGCCCGAGTATTCGACGAACGTGTCGGGGTTCGCGCCGTGGTTGCCCGGGTAGACCGGACGACCCTGCGCGTTGGTGTAGCGGCTCTCCCACTCGTCACGCGTGTACGGCGTGCCGTCGTCCCCACGGCCGTACGGCGCCTCCGGGTCGGTGATGAGATGCGAGATCTCCGAGGGGACCGTTCCCGGGTGGGCGAACGGGTCGGCCAGGTGGCCGCTCTCGCCCGGGTTGCGCACGTCGCCGTAGTTCGGGTCGACGGGACTCGTCGACGCATGGTCGGGGACGCGCTCCCAGCTGGGGCCGTGATCGGCGCCGGACAGCACCGGGTCGCCCATCTCGGGGGTCCACGGTGTGCCGGTCGACGCCGACGGGCTGCCTGCACCATCGGCAGAACCGACCGCGGCCGCCCGCGTCGCACCCGCGTCCGCACCGCTCGTGGTGCCGCCGGCACCGGCACGCGACACCGAGGTCGCGTTCGCGCCGCCCGTTGCGCCCGTCGACGCACCCGGAGTCGCAGCGGTCGACGTGCTCGCAGCCGGCGCGGTCGCCGCGGCGGCGGGCGCCGGAGCCGGGCTCGCGGCGGACGAGCCCGGCGCTGCCGGGGCCGAGCCGGCCTGCGCCCCCGAACCTGCGGCTCCCGGCGCCGGAGCCGGCCCCGACGTCACCGGCTTCGCGGAGGTCAGGGTCGCCTGCGTGGCCGAGACACCGGTCTCGAGATTGTGCGCACCGAGCTGGACGTTCAGCTTGATGTGCGCGCGCAGCGCCGGATCGATCTTCCGCACAGCACCCGCGACATCCGCACGCAGGTCGTCGAGACGACGGCCCGGCCACCCGGCACCGAGCGCGCTGTTGATCGGTGAGTGACCCGCGCCATCGAAACGGTCGGCCCGGCCGCCCGCGATCTGATCGGGGCCGTGCAGCACCGCGGGCGTCGGGTAGGTCACACGTACGCCGTTGGCGGTCAACGTCTTCAACGCCGACTTCTGCAGGTCCTGCGCGACCCGGTTCTCGCGGTCGTAGAAGTTGATGTTGTGCTGCCACTCCGACACCGTCAGGTCGTTCAGCCCCTGCTGCTGCAGACCGACCTGGCGCTGGAACTCGGCCCAGTCATGGTTCGGGTTCTTCGGAAGATTCGGGTCCTTCCGGTTGAACGCGTCGACCGTGATCGCGTTCTTCAGCGAGAACGAGCCATCGTCGTTCGCGACGATCGGCGAGTTCGGCTGCGCCGCGAGGGCGGTCAGCTGGCTCCGGATCTCGGGCGTCAGATCGGGGATGTTGTAGCCGTTGTACGTCGTGCCCGGCCCCGCCGAGCCATCCGACGGGTGCGTCGGCGACACGGTCGCCTGACTCGTGAACCCGGAACCGCTCCGGTCACCGCCGTCGCCATCCGTCCCGGAGGACGTACCCTCCGAGCCTGCGGGGGTGGTGGACGCCGTGGCCTCCGGGGTCGTCGCGACCGGCGATGCCGGTGCCGGTGCCGGTGCCGGTGCTCCCGAGTGGGGCGCGGTCGCGGCCGGCGTGCTCGGGGCGGGCGGCGCCGTCGGTGCAGCAGGCGCACTCGGCGTCGTCGCGCTCGGCGCACTCGGCGTCGTCGCGTCCGGCGCACTGGGCGTCGACGCGTCGGGCTTCGCGTTCGGCTTCGACCCGTCGGGGTTGGTGACGTGCTCGGGCTGGATCGACGCGTCCCAGGTCGTCGCGCTCGGCTCGTTCGGCGGCCACGGCGAGCGGCTGCCGGTCTGCGCGTCGAGCGACCACACCGTGGTGCCGTCGAAGTACGCATTGAACCAGTGACCGTCGCCGGTGGAGCGGTCGATGCCGACCACGCAGTGCGACCCGGGACCCATGTCGCGCAGCGTGGCGTCGATCTGGGCCGGCGTCATCGGCGTCTGCGGGTTGCCGGTGCGCGCCTCCATCTGCGAGATGTCGAGCGTGCCGGTCGTGGCTTCCGCCGACGACGTCCCGTTGAGGAAGTCGTTGAGGTTCGACGAGGTGTTGCCGCAGTTCGTGGCGTACCCGTTGGCCGGGTCGGACGGGTCGTAGTGCGGGTTGATCTGCGCGAGGGCCTGATCGATCTCCGCGAGCGTACGGTCGGAGTGGTTGCCCGACGGCTGGTTCGAGTCGGCGCTCGAGCCGTCACCGGTGCCGTTGGCCGGCTGCTGCGGCGCCGAGCCGTCGCCCGCCGCGGTGCCGCCAGGAGTGCCCGGCTGGGCGCCGGCGGGTGCCGCAGGAGTGGCCGGCGTCGCACCGCCCGCTCCGGCACCGGCGGCCGACGACGTCGTGGGCGTTGCGGTGCCCGAGCCGCCGAACAGGTTCGTCGGCAGGATCGAGGGCTTGCTGAGCAGGGCGGCGGCCCCCGCCGCTGCGGCGCCCGCGCCCGCCACCGGAGCCACGTCTTCCAGCGTGAGCTCATTCGACTCGGGGGATGCCTCGGCGTCGCCGTCCTTCGACGACCCGACCTCGGCCGCGACCGAGTCGCCGTCGAGCTGTGTGGGCACATCGGTCAACTCGATGTCGACATCGACGTCGGCCGGGGCCGTCGCACCCGACGTCGGCGCCGAGGTCGACGTTCCGGATGCGGCCGCCGCAGGGGTGCCGGCTTCAGGAGCCTCCGGCGACGCGCTCTCGGGCGAAGCCGGCGCAGCGGCCTCGGGAGCCGTCGGCGCAGCGGCCTCGGGAGCCGTGGGTGAACCAGCCTCAGGAGCCGTGGGTGAACCAGCCTCAGGAGCCGTCGGCGAACCAGCCTCAGGAGCCGTCGGCGAACCAGCCTCAGGAGCCGTCGGCACCTCGACCGAGCTGCCGTCACCGGCACCCGAACCACCCGCGTCGCCCGAACCCGGGGTCGGCGCGTCGTTCGAGACCTCGACCGGGCTGCCGTCACCGGCACCCGAACCGCCCGCGTCGCCCGCACCGGGCGTCGGGGAGTCGTTCGACACGTCGACCGGGCCGGATCCAGCCGGTTGGTTCGACGAGCCGGAGCCGCCACCCGGTGTCGGCTGCGAGTCGGAGCCGACGTCGATGCCGGGCGTCTCGGTCGCCGACGGCCCGTGACCCGACCCGCCCGGGCGAAGCGCGTTGATGCCACGACCGCCTGCGGTCAGCGAGCCGCCGAGCAGCGCGCCGAGCACCATGTCGGAGATCGGGTTGAACTCCTCGCCGGTCACCGCCGACTCGACCGCGGAGCTCGCGAGGCCGTCGACGGCACCTGCCCCCGTCTCACCGGCGACCTCTCGGAGACCGTTGCGGAGGCCGGGACCACCCGACCCGCCGAGCACCCGCGACAGCGGCGACGCCACGGCGCCGCCCGCGAACGCGGAGAGGAACGCCGTGCCGACGTCCTGCGAGGTGTAGTCCTTGTCGCCCGAGCGCATGGCGTTCACGCTCGCCGTCGAGATCGCCGACGCGAGGCCGGCCTGCAGGCCCTCCTTGGCCGCGCGCAGCCCGCCGCGCACCAGCACGCCCTGCACGCCGCGGATGCCGCGGAGGAAGTCGCGCAGTCGTTCGATGAGCTTCGCGATCTTCACGCACCAGCGGATGATCGTCGTCGACACCTTCGCCGCGGTGGCCAGGGCACCGATGCCCGCCGTCACGATCGACAGGAGACCGCCGATCGCCAGTTCCGCGGCGATCTCGATCGCCATCTGCTTGAGGAACCATCCCAGCTCCTCGCGCATGTCGCGCAACTGGGTGCGGAAGTCGCTGATCCAGGTCTGCATGCCCTCGGCGCTCGTGACCATGTCGCCGAGGCCCGACGCGATGCCCTGGCGGCACGAGAGCATCGACTGCTGTTGCGGCACGGTCATCGCGGAGATGCTCGACATGCTGCCAGAGACCTTGGACTTCGCCGAGCGCACGCTCGAGGCGAAGGTCCCCCACGCTTCGGCGGCGTTGGCGAGCTTGTCCTCGTCGCCGGTCGGGATGACCACCCCGACCTGCGCCAGACCCCACTCGATGAGCTCCTGGAACTCCCCCAGCGGCCCGGGCCACCCGGCGCCCAGCGCGTCCGGCGGATTCGACTTCGACTCGTCGATGAAGGGGGTCGCCGTCGCCGGCTGCGCCGTCGCCGGGTCGAGCCCGGCACCCGGCTTCTGGGCCCCGTCGTACGCGCGCCCTGAGTTGGACAGGCCCGCGTCGAGGATTCGCAGCCCGTTCGCGAACGAGCGCACCCCGTCGATCGTCGGGCCGGCGAGGGCGTCGTACCCGTCGCTGCCCTGGCAGAACTCCTCCGCCGCGTTGTCGTCGCCCGCCATTCCGCCGGCACCGGACAGCGACGACGTCAACGCCGAGATCGCTCCGTCCAACGACTGGGCGATGCCATACAGCTCTTCACCGTCTTGGACCAGCCGAGCCGAGTCCAACCGCACCTGTACCACGAACTACCCCAAACTCGACTCGAGATCCGCCCACGACGAATCGAGTCCCTCGATCGTCGCCGTGTACGCATCGAACGTGACCTGCGCCTGCGCCAGCAATCCGTCGGCCGTCTGCTCGAGCGCGGTGGCTCCGACGGCCCATGCGCTGAACGCACCCAGGAACGACTGCATCGCGGGACCCTGCCACTCCGCCGGGAGCATGTAGGCGAACCCGCTCGCACCCTGCTTCAGTGCGGAGCAGTACGCGACCAGCTCGCCCATCGTCTGCACCAATGCCTGCAACTCCGCAGTATCGGCCTGCTGCTCAGCCACGACCGTCACCTCCACCTTCACCGCGCACGATCGCTTCGCCGTCGGAAGCCTCGGCACCGGATGCGGTCAACGTCGGCCCCGCCTCGGGCACGTACGGCTCGCCGTCGGCGTCGAGGCGGAACACCCCGGTGCCGATCGAGTCGTCGTCGCCGTCTCCGTCGGAGTCGCCCGAGCCGCCACCCGTGGCCTGCCCGCCGCGACGAGCGCCGAGGGCCCCGCCGCCGAACTGCTCGACCTCATCGTCGCCCGCGTAGTCGCGGCCGAAGAACTCGGCCATGTCCTCGGCCTTCTCCTCGCCCGAGGCGACGCGCTTGCCGAGCCCGCCCGATGCGTTGCGCACCGCGACGAGCCCCTGCCGGCCCTGGCGGAAGCTGCCGCCGACGCCCGACTCGGTCTGCGTGTACGAGCCGTCGGCCGCCATGAGCCCGTGCTGCAGGCCGGTCAACGACAACCGCACCTGTCCGGCGAGGGTCAGGAACGTGCCCCAGTTCTCGGCGAACTTCTCCGCGTCTTCGCCGACCCACGTCGTCCCGGCCATCCGCGTCACGACGCGATCGACCGATGCGAGATTCGCATCGAACGTCGTGACGACCGAGCCGATCAACGCGGCGACTTCGCTCAGCGAATCCGCGCGTACCTTGAAGTAGACCATCCCAGACCCCTCGCTCGTGGCAAGGTGCCGGCACCTTCATGCACCGGCACCCGATAGACCGGTGTCAGCCGTTGAACGTACCGGCGATCGCGTTCTCGCTGTCTTCGTACGACAGCGAAGCCTGGTTCAGCAGGTCGCTGATGCCCTGCAGGGACTCCTTCAGCTGCAGGCCGGCCTGGTCCCACTGCGAGTAGAGCTCGTTGAAGCTCTGCGAGGCCGTACCCGACCAGTCGCCCGAGATGAGGCCCTCGACGAGCGACTTCAGGTTCGACAGCTGCGACTCGATCGACTGCGACCCGCTCGAAAGCTGGCCGGCGACGCCGGCGAGGGACTCAGAAGTGACGCGGATCTCCGCCATGATTTCCTCCGTTGAATCAGCACAGAATTGCTTGACACGACGTGGAGCCGACAGTTCAACCCCGACGTCTGCACCACGCTACCTGCTCCGCCCCAGATCACCGATGGGGACAACTCCCCATCCCCTTCCCGCCCGACGCTGCGCCGATGCCGGCGCGGTTCGGGCCGGGCGCACAGGGTAGGCTGACGTGCCGCAGGGCACTCGAAATCTGACGGAGGTGACGTCGTGCCGGAGATCGTCTACGAGGCACACGTCGACCACGCGAAGGTCGACCGCACGGGGCGGTGGAACTCGGGCATGCTGCTCACCGGCGCCGCGATCGGGGTGCTCCTCGCCGTCGGCCTCGCCGTCGCCGTCATCGCCGGCCTCGGCTGGTTCACCATCACGATCGCGAGCCTCGGCGTCGCGGCCTGCGCGGTCTCGGTGCTCCTCGCCTCGCGGCGCCGCCGCGCGCTCGGCCTGCTCGTGACCGACGACGACGTCGCCGTCGCCGTCGAGACCGAGGGGATCCGGCTCGCGGGGGCACCCCTCATCCCGTGGACGGAGATCGTGTTCGTCGGGGTGCTCGACGACCGAGCGCGCAGCGCCCGCGTCCAGGACCTGCCGTTCTCCGGCCCGCTCGCGCGTGCGACCGTCAGGTCGGGCAGTGCGACGCTCCTCTGCGAGATCGGCGTCCGCGACGGCGAAGCACTCCGACGCGCGTTCGCCGGCGCGCGGGGCGCCGACCGCGTCACGCTGTTCGACCGGTTCGACGGCACTCGGCGCGGCCTGATTCCGCTGATGCTCGACGCCGTCGTCGACGACGCCACGGCGCTCCAGGCCGCGCAGGTGCTCATCCGGGAGGCAGAGCGCCGAGGCATCCCGGCTCGTTCGTTCACCAAGGTGTTCGCATACTTCGAGTGGAAGGGGCCGATGATCGATCTGAAGTGGCCCGTCGAGAAGAAGGGGATCGCGTGAGCGAACCGCAGGAACTGCCGATGCACGCCGCGAGCACGGAGGTGCGTCGTGTGCGCTCCCGAGGCCAGATCATCGCGGCGCTCGTCATGGTCGCCGCCGGCGCGATCTGCCTCGTGCTCTCGTTCGTCATGTACGACGCGCTCGTCGAGGTCTCGTCCGACATGCAGGGACGTCGATCCGGCCTGCGCACGTTCGTGGCTCCCGGCGCGGTACTGCTCAGTGCAGCGGCGCTCGTGTGCGGACTCATCTGGCTGTTCGCGTGGTCGTACCGCTGGGAACGCGTCGCGACCGGCACGAAGCTGAAGCAGCGGGTGAACACGTACCTGGCCGTCGCCCCGCAGGACGCCGGCGCGCTGCTCGAGCGCGTCCGCACGGGCGACCCGCGCGTCTACCTCCCGCTCCCCGTCGCCAAGCACGGCAACGTCGTGCTCGCGACCTGGCTCGCGCCCGCCGACTCGGTCGCGTACGTGGCGGTGACCGCAAAGGTCGGTCGCGAGTGGCAGCCGCTGCCCCTCGTGACGCTCTCGGGCAATGCCTACAACGCGATCAGCCTGGTGACGGCCGACCAGTACGGGTCGCGCGCGAGCCAGACGATCGTCAACGGATTCCTCGACCCGTTCCTGCGCGACTGAGTCGCTGTCGGCCGCGCCTCCGGGGGCGCGGAGGCGGTCGCGGACGCGGACCGTCGGGTTCCGCAGTCGAGCGGCACGGCCGCCCACCGAGCGACGCCGGTTCGCGCGACGGCAGCGCGCCGCTCAGGCGGCGGCGCGCATCTCGAAGCTGATGTCGCCGACCCATACGCGGTCGCCGGGGACGACCTCGACGACATCACCCGAGCCCGCCAGCGGAATCTCCTGACCGGCGCGCTCGACGTGCGAGCCGTTGCTCGATCCGGCGTCGGCGACGGTGATGCGCCCCTCGATGAGCTCGAAGTACAGGTGCACGCGCGACACCGAACGGGTGTCGTCGAGCACCTCGATCGCCTGCACCCCCGTCGCCGCGGCGGTCTGCGCGGGCTTGCGGCCGATGACGGCCCGGCCGCTGACCATCACGTGCTGCCCCGTCGAGAACAGGAGCTCGACCTTCTGCAGCACCGGCGGGGCGGAGGCCACGACCGGCTGCTCGTTCGCCTTCGCCTGCTGCCACGGCAGCAGCGAGGGCAGCGGCACCGGGTCGATCGGCTGCCGCGGCGCCGCCGGCGCCGCCACGGCGCCGGGCGCGGGCGTCGGCCGTGCCGCACCGGGCAGTGACGCCGGCGCCGGCGGCCGGCTCAGTTGCGGCACGAGCTGGCCGCACTCGGCGCAGAACATGCTGTTGGGTTGCAGCGTGGCGTCGCAATACGCGCACCGTGCAGAGGCCACAGTCCGTCACCTTTCCGTTCCGGGTCGACCGACCCCGTCGAGTCTATGTTCTCCGGCCGACGCGACGATCCACCTGTGGATGCCTCGCGCACGTGCCGCGTGCGCACCGTTCCCGATCACTGCCGGGGGTCGGGAACCCTCGCCGGCATCCAGCCTCCGGCCGACAGGAACACCCCGCCGCCGGGGGTCGAGTGCCCGAGCATGAACTTCGGGATCGGCGCGCCGACGGCCTGCGTGCCGATCATGGCCTGGTTCGGGCGGAGCACGAACGCCCGCCGAGCCTTCTTCGCCTCGACGAACGGCCCGCCGAACAGCGTCGAGAGCGAGTCGGAGTCGGCGGCGACGATGAAGGTCGCCCGGTGCTTGATGCCCGTGAGCGCGTGCTCGATCGGCGCGTTCTTGAACTGCTCCGCATCGTCGACGACGACCGTGAGCCTGGCCCCGTCGAGCGGCGCGAGGACTTCGTCGAGCTGCGGCGGCTGCACGTCGCCGGTGCGGATGACCGGGATGCCTGCGGCATCGGCGAGTTCGGTGAGCACCGACGCTCGCGGTGCCACGACGAGCAGCGGCTCCTTGCGCCAGGCGAGCTGGTGCACGAGCGCGGCGAGCGCCGACGACCGCCCCGACCGCCGGTCCCCCGCGACGATGAACCCGCCCTCGCCGGGCCAGTCGAGCGTGAACTTCGACAACCGGTCGCCGCCGATCGCGACGACGATGCCGTGCTCGGGGCCGCCGTCGCCGAGCGGCAGTTCGTAGGCCGTCGTCAGGGCCATGTACCCGGGCAGCGGATCGACGCGGAACGGCTGCGGCAGCTCCTGCAACTGCGGGAACTGGTCGAAGTGGTCGCGGACGTGCTCGATGATGCGACGCAGCGCCGTGGTCTGCGCCTCGCCGCTCGTGTCGCGGACGAGCACCGCCAGCTGCGCTTCGGAGCCCTGGGCGCCCCACAGCGCCCGGCCCGGCGGCAGGTCGAGCGGAATGTCCTTGGCCATGATGCCCGCGGTGCGGTAGTCGTTCAGGTCGCGCATCGGCAGGGCGTACTGCTCGTCGATGAACGACGAGACCTTGTCGCCCGAGATGCCGCGGTCGCCGGTCATGAGCACGCGCACGCCGACCGCCGGGCCCTCGCGGAGGATCCGCATGAACTGGTCGCGGAAGGTGACGAGCTGGTCGGGGTTCATCGTCGACAGCATGCGCTCCCAGCCGTCGACCGCGAAGATCGCGTACGGCAGGGCGGTCGCGGGGTCGGCGTGGGCGCGCTGCTCGTTGATGTGGCCGACGCCCGCGTTCGAGAGCACGGTCTGGCGGGTCGCGAGCTCCTCGAGCATGCGCTGCATGAGTCGCGGGAGCCGGTCGCCGTCGAGCTGCGTGACGACGGCGCCGCACTGCGGGGCGTCGGCGAACGGCAGCAGCGCGCCGTTGCCGAAGTCGCTGATGTAGAGGTGCAGGTCGCCAGGCGTGAACCGCTGGACCGCCTGGGCGAGGAGGGTGCGCAGAGCCGTCGTCCGACCCGACATCGATCCGCCGAGGAAGAGGATGTGCGAGCCCGTCGCGACGTCCCAGGTGAGGCTGCGCTGCGACTGCTCCCCCGGAACGTCCTCGAGGCCGAGCAGCAGTTCGGCTGGAGCGAGGGGAGCGTCGGCGAGGCGCTCGAGCGGGAGCACCGCCGGCAGGGGCAGGAGCCACGGCGACGGGTTCTTCTGGATGCCGAGCCGGTTCGTCGCCTCGGTGATGACGTCGACGAGCGCACGGAGGTCGGTGTCGTCGTGATCCCGGTTCTCCTCGACCGCTGCCGGCTGCTTCGGGAACCGCACCGGGAACCCGAGGGTCTCCCACTCGAGCTTGGCGGCGGGCGGCAGGACTTTCACCGAGCGCTGGGCACCCGGGCGGATGCCCGCCACGCGCGCGGTCTGGAAGCCGCTCGGCGCGGCGCTCGGTCCGAGCCGGACGAAGCCGCGACCGGGCGTGGAGGCGCTGATGAGCGCGGCCTCTCCCGAGCCGAGCACGTCGGACGAGTCCGAGCGGTCGGTGACGCGAAGCGCGACGCGGAGGTTGATGTTCGACTGCATCTCGGCGGTGATCACACCCGCCGGGCGCTGGGTCGCGAGCACGAGGTTGACACCGAGCGAACGGCCGACGCGGGCGATGCGCACGAGGCCGTCGATGAACTCGGGCAGCTCGGTCTTGAGCTCGGCGAACTCGTCGATCACGATCATGAGCCGGGCGAGGCCCCGCCGGGCCGCGGTGTCGGCGTCCTTCGCCCATGCGGCGTCGACGTCCTTCGCCGCCATGTCGCGCAGCACGACCTCACGACGCTTGAGCTCGGCGTCGAGCGACGCGAGCGCGCGCTCGGTCTCGCGCGCGTCGAGGTTCGTCACCATGCCGACCGTGTGCGGCAGCCGCTCGCAGTCGGCGAAGGCCGAGCCGCCCTTGTAGTCGACGAGCACGAAGTTGAGCGCGTCGGGCCGGTTCGCCATGGCGAGGCTCACGACGAGCGCCTGGAGGAACTCGGACTTGCCGGATCCGGTCGTGCCGGCCACGAGCGCGTGCGGGCCGTCGCGCGAGATGTCGAGCGCGAACTCGCCGTCGGCGTTCGCGCCGACGACCACGAAGGTGTTGCGCGGCTGCTTGGCCCAGCGCTGCATGATCGGCGACGGGTCCTCGAGGTCGATATTGAGGAGGTCGACCATGCGCACGCTCGTGGGCAGCATCGCGTCGTCGCCGACGCCCGAGACGTGCTGGATCGAGCAGAGGCTGCGCGCGATGCGCTGTGATGCCGGGATCGAGACGCCGTCGAGCAGCACGGTCGGGTAGTACTCCTTGCCCGTCTCGAAGCGGCCGAGCGCGGGGTCGGACGGGTCGATGAGGATGACGCTCGCCGCCTCTTCGGGAAGGCGCGCCCGCTCCGAGTCGAGTGCGAGCACGTGGATGCCGTGCGCCGGGCCGTGCTCGAGGATCGGCACCATGCCCGGCAGCATCCGGTAGTCGCGTGCGCCGTCGACGACGAGGAGGACGTCGGAGGCCGCGGGGGCACCGCGCTGGCCCGCGCTGCGCATCCGGTTCTCGAGCATGACCGCGACCTCGCGCAGCCGCTCGCGGCGCGTGTCGTCGGTGTTGCCGAGCATGGCCGCGACGGTGCTCGTGGCCTGGGTGTGCGGCAGCCACTGGGTCCACCCCCACTCGGCGTCGTCGGCCGCGTCGCACACCACCACGAGTTCGGCGTCTCGGGGCGAACGCAGGGTCGCGTACGAGGTCACCATTGCGCGCGCGACGTTGCGCACGGCATCGGGCGGCCCGGCGATGCCGACGACGCCAGACCTGAAGTCGGCGGCCACCGGCTGCGGGGTGACGCCGACGGAGGGCTCGGAGGAGCGGTCGCGGCCGCCGCCCTCGAATCGCACGTCGAGCTGCACCTCGGTGACGCCCACGCGCAGCTGCATCGCGTCGTCGTCGACTCGGCGACGCTCCCAGAGCCGCGCGAGCGGGCGGGTGGCGATGTCCGCGATGACGACCGGGTCGGGCATGCGGTACCAGCCGTCGAGGCGCTGCGCCTTGGCGAGCTCGGCGATGCGCCGGCCCGCCGCCTTCACCTCGTCGATCCACTGCTGCTCGGTCTTCATGCCCTTCTTCTTGGCGAGCTTGCGATTCGTGAGGAACGAACCGATCACCATGATCGGGCTGGCTGCGGCCATCATGAGCATGATCGGGCGCTGGAAGAGCACCGCCATGGTGACGCCGAGCACGACCGGGATGATCGCCGACAGCCACGGCAACGGCGACTGGTCGGGGTCGTCGGGCTTGTCGCCCGGCAGCTGGACGACGGGCTGGCTCTTGGACGGGTGGATGCGCGACGGCCGGTTGAAGGCGCGTGCGCCGAGCGCGTCGCGGGTGAGGTCGGCGTCGGAGCCGGGCGCGACGCCGATGCGGAACATGCTGTTGCCGAGCTGGAACAGGTCGGCCGGCACGAGTTCGGCTTCGCCGTCCACGGCGTCGCCGTTGACCCACATCTGCGCACCGCCGACCGGGGTGAGCATCGCCTTCAGCGGTGCGGGCCGGCCGTCGGCAGTGTCGGTGCGGACGAGCGCGAGCGTCGCGTGCTCGGGCGCGAGCGCGGGGTCCGCGATCGCGAGGGATGCCGCCCGGCCGCTGCCGATCGAGATCGTGCCGCCCGGCATGAGCGGGACGGTGTCACCGGCGAACGGGCCGCCGACGACCTCGAGGCGGAGGGCGCCCGGCGCCAGCTCGACCGAGTTCGACGGCGGAACCGTCGCACCGGAGAGGAGCATCGACTCGCCCAGCGGAGTCGCGGTCGTGGCGCTCGGGTCGAGCGACTCGTGCGGCACGCCGAGCGACTCGGCGACCTCGCCGATCGTCGTGGCCTCGTCGACCTTGAGCAGGTACGACGCCGCTCCCGCGGGGTCGGCGATCGTGAGTCGGACGGTCATGCTGCCAACCTCTCTGTCATTGCACGCCTGCACGGTCGAGCGTTCGGATGAGCGGGGCGAAGACGCCGACTCGCTCCGTCGAGTCGGACTCCACGGGAACCCGCGGCACGATGGCCGAGACGACGCCCGCGTCGTCACCGTCATCGTCGTCGGCGTCGATCGTCGTCGCCGGCACCGGACCGGATACGGGAAGCTCTGCGCCGTCACCCACGACGGTGACCGAGCCGCTGGCCTGCTCGCCCTCGCTCGAGGCGACGTGGAAGTCGAACTGGTCGACGGCGGCGCCCCGCGAACGGAACTCGGCGATGCCGTCGGGACGGCAGACGACCGATCCGTGGATCGGCGCCCCGCACCCGAGCAGGCTGATCTCGGCACCGCCGACATCGAACGCGAGCTCGTTCAGGTCGATCGTCTGGGACTCCCCGTCGGCCGCGACGAACACGTTCATGGCGACGAGCACCCCCTCTGGCCGGTAGACCGGGATCTCGACCGTCGCCTCGGGCGACCACGTGCCGAAGTCGTCGGCGAAGCGCAGCCCGACGCCGGCGAGCCCCGCGTACGAGGCGCTCGGCCGGAACACGAGGTGGGTCGAAGTCGCACCTGCGGTGCCGGCGCCGGCTGGTTCGACGCCGACGACGTCGAGCCGGCCGCCTTCCTTGCACACCGCGCACTCGATGTCGAGCGCGCTGATCGGGATCATGACCGTCGAGCCCGCGGCGACGGGGTACCCGAAACGGATGTCGTGGGCGACCGGGGTCTCGGGCGGGGCGAGCCGCACGACGTAGCGGAACACCATCGACGTGCCGCCATTGGTCTGCGGCACGGGGAGCAGGATCGCACCGGCCTCGGGGTCGTACGCCTCGGCGGTCAGCACGATGTGCTCGGCATCGCACGCCGTCACGAGCGGCGAGGCCTGCTCGGGCGGGCCGCAGTCGCTGATGCGCCAGCCCGCGGCCGGCTCGATCGTCGTGCTGCCGAGGTAGGGCACCTCGACCTCGGTCGGCGAGGCGGCCGGCGGCACCACCTCGTCGGCGACCGCCTGCGAGGCGCCGAACGACAGGCCGAACGTCGCGAGGAAGGCGACGGCACCGACGACGGCCGTGATCGCACGACGGCCGATCGATCTGGTCACCGGTCTCCCCGTCGTCGCGCTGGAACGCCCGGCTCGGCGTTCGGGTTACCATGGTACGCGCTCAGCCGCGACGTCCGTCGCGCCCACCGTGCACGAAGGGTCACGATGTCCGCCTCGTCTCGACGCCGCGATTTCCGATCCACCCTGCGATCGCACGACCAGGTCTCGGCGCCGGCGGCGCCCCCGACGCGGCATCCCGGTCAGCCGGCCGTGCCCGGCGCCGCGGCCGCTCAGCAGGCCGTCCTCGGCGCCGCCCAGGGCCAGACCGCGCTCCAGTCGGCCGGCGGGGCGCGACCGCTCAGCAGCGCCGGTTCGGTGCTCCCGGTGCTCGCCGAGGCCCCCAAGCAGGCTCGCCGCTGGTGGCGCCACCCGGCCTTCCTCGTGTCGGTCGGCCTCACCTTCGTCGCCGTCGCCGCCACGGCCACGCTCCTCATCGTGTCCGCCGTGACCGACGACTCGGTCACGGTGAGCGGGCTCTCGGCCGAGGTCGCCGAGGGCAACCTGCATCTCGACTGGAGCGGCCCCGACGCCGAGTACAGCCTCTACGCGGTCGACGGGGACGGCACGGCGACCGACCTCACCCAGTTCGTGCGCGGCACCGAGGCCTGGCTGTACTCCGCTGCGGCGGTCTACGACGACAGCACCTGCTTCGTCGTGCGCCCCGGCGGCAGCGACGCCGCCGTCGCCCTCGACGCGGCGACCCTCGACGCACAGCGCGCCCAGAGCGTGTGCACCGCCGACGCGGTCTCGTGATGTCGTTCTCCGCCCGTGCGGCCGGCCTCGCCGGGGCCGCGGCGTGCGCGATCGTGCTGGCGGGTTGCACCGGTGCACCTGCCGCACCGCCGCCGACGCCGACGCACCTGCTCGCGCCGCCCGACGGCGAGCCGATCGCCGGCAACGGCCTCTGGCTGCTCGCGGGCCCCGACGCGACCCACGAGATCGCCGAGGCGATCAGCGGGGCGGGTGCGGTGCAGTACCACGGCTCGTACACCGAACTCACCTCGCCGAGCGACGGGTCCGAGCCGCGCGCGGGTCGCGGCCTCGCCGTCGACTACCGCGGCCGGGCCGGCGAGTACGCGGCGAAGATCACGGCGGGCGACGAACGGGTCGAGGTCGTCGCCGTCGACGGACGCACGTACGTTCGTGGCAATGAGGCGTATGCGAGCGCCCATGGGATCCCCGACGCGGCGGACGGGTTCGTCTGCGCCACCGGCGACGACTCGCTCGTCGCAGAATGGGCGCCCCTGCTCGAACCCGGTGAGCTGGTCGAGTCGCTCCTCGCGTCGAGCGAATCGGTCTCGGTCGAGCCGCCGCTCGGCGATGCCGACCTCATCGACGTGATCGTCGGCCAGACCGGCGCCCCCGTCGGCGTGCTCACGGTCGCCCGCTCCGGCGCTCCGCTGCCGCGGGAGTTCCGTGCCGCCGACGGCACCGGCGACGGCACCTTCGCGTTCGAGGGCTGGGGCGAGCCGATCGAGATCGAGCCGCCGGCCGAGCTGTCGGTCGCCTGCGGCTGAGCCGCAGCGTGAGGCTCAGGCCGGATCCCACCCCGGGAAGCCGGCGCAGCCGATCGTGAGTCGGATGAACCCGTCGGTCTTGTCGGTCAGGATCGCGTACGACGCGGCGGCGTCACCGGCGTCGACGGCCTCCTGCATGCGATCGAGATTGCGCAGGGCGGTGGGGATCCACTCGACGAAGGCCCCCGCCGGCAGGCCGGACGGGTCTTCGGCGAGGATGCCGCGCACGTCGCGGATCGCCCGGCCCAGCTCTGGCAGGTCCTGCGGCCGGTACGCGGCCGAGATGCTGACGGCGACGAGCTCGGTGACCGGTCCGCGCAGCTGGTCGCAGCGCTGCTCGAGCGTGTCGGCCATCAGGCGCCCGCCCCGGTCCGGTCGATGTCGAACTTCTCGAGCGGCGTGCGCACGCCGTCGCGGAAGGCTCCGAGCCCCGACTCGAAATCGACGGCCGAGCCGACGAACAGCACCGACTCGTCGGGCGCGACGTAGATCTTGCCGCCGCCCCTCGCGGCGTGCACGAGGCACACTCCGAGACCGTCGGGCAGTTCGAGCACGTTGAGGACGGGGTCGGTCGTCAGCTTCGCGAACAGCGCCGTGCCGACCTCGACCAGACGAGCCGAGCCCGCCTCGGCGTCGGGACGCGATGCTGCGGGAACCTGCAGCCGATGCCGCACCTTCGGCGTACCCGCCTGGCGGACCGCGAGCGAGAGATACTCGGCGAGCCCGACCACCTGCAGCCCGTCGGGCTCGGCAGGGCCGCCGACCGACGGCGCGACGTGGCCGAAGCACTGCTCGAAGCCCGGCACCCCGGCTCGCTCGCGCGCTACGGGGTACGGCTGCCACTCCCATGCGGCCTCCCGCTGGGCGGGATCTTCCACGAACGCGACGAGGTCGTCGAAGCTCGCCCCCTCGATCACGTCGATGGCACCGAACCTGGCCTTGACGACGAAGTACCGACCGTCGTTGTGCATGACGAAGTCGCCCAGCGCGGTGGTGAACAGCACCGTCGCGCCCTCGGGCAGTGCCATGGCTCCGGCGACCGTCTCGGCCGCGCGCGCCGGGTCGACGAATCGGAAGTATCCGTCGTCGCCGACCATGCCGGCCCCGATCGAGCGCCAGAGCCGTGCGACCTCGGCGGGCACGCGGGGCTCGAAGTCCGCGATCGTGGCGTCGGAGATCGGTGCGACCGGGTCGAAGCTGCGGAACCTCGTCATGGATGCCTTTCTCGTGGCGGAGACGCGCGGCCTCGCCGTCGCGCGTCCGCCCGCGGATCGTGCGCCCGGTCGTTGCCGAGCGCCTCGTGCAGTCTACCGGCGGCCGTCCGGCACGGAATGGGGAGCGGTCCCCATGCGGGCGCGCGCGGACCGCGGCTCACCATGGCGCGCACGGCGGCGCGCCGTGCGGACCGGCCCCTCGTGCGCTCGGTTCAGCCCTCCCGCGCCTGCGGCCCGGCCGCGAGCTCGCGGTCGTACGCCTCCAACGCCTCGCGGTTCCGCTCGGTGACGGTACGGCCTCGGGCGGCGATCCAGCCGCCGAGCCAGATCGGGACCTCGCGGGCGATGACCGCTGCGACGATCGCGAACGGGTCGAGCCAGCGCTGCCCGACGAACGCGGCGGCCTCGTCGAAGGTGAGCGTCCACGCCTCGACCGTCAGCAGCGCGCCGCCGATGTACGCGAAGTAGACGAGCGCGCCGACGAGGACGCCGAAGACGACGTACGCCCACCACCGGCCGCGGTTCACGATCGCGGCGAGGATCGCGAACCCGATGAAGAACGCCGCGATCGGCACCCAGTACACGGGCTTGGCGAGGAATCGCTCGAGGTACACGTCGTTGACCGCGTCGACGTTCGCCTGCGTCATCAGCAGCAGGTACGCGACGCCCGCATAGAGCAGCGCGAAGAGCGCGGTGCCGATGAGCGCGACGAGCACGCCGAAGGCTCGGTTGCCCTTCGCCTTCGGTGGCTCGGGCACCTGCACGTAGACGGTCTGCGCGGACGGCGCGAACGCCTCGGTCGGCTCCGGCGCGAGGGTCGCCGCGCCGGCGGCGCCGACCGTCGCGGCGGTCGACGGCGGCACGTAGGTCTCGCGGCGTACGGCACCGGCCGGAACGGGCGACGGCACGGCGTCGGTGTCGTCGACGCCGTCGTGTTCGGCCGCTGCGGCGGCCGCGACGTCGTCGTCGGATGCCTCGTGGCCGGCGTTCGCCCGTTGCACGGCCGCGTCGAGCGCGCTGGTGTCGGCCGGGGCGGTCGGCTCGGGCTCCTCGAGGGCTGCCGCGGGCGAGGCATCCCCCGGGCTCGCGACGGCGGCGTCGTGCGCATCACCCTCGGTCGACGCGACCGAGGCGACGACCTCGTCATCGCCCGGCGCTGCGGCGGCGGGCTCGCCGTCGGCGCGACCGGGATCGGCAGGGGCGTCGTCGTGCGCGGGGGCATCGTCGGCGGCGGCACCGTCGGCCGGAGCGGGCTCGTCGACGGCCGCGGTCTCGTCGGGCGCGCGCGCGGCGTCCGGGCTCTCGGGCTCGGGCACGGCGTCGCCGTCGAGCGGCTCTGATCCGGGCGTCGTGCTGCTCATGATCGCGCTCCTTCCGGGCACCCTCGTACCCCGCGGTGGGCCCACTGTAACAATGGGCGACCACGGCGCCGGTACGCCGCGCGGCGATGCCGGCAGCGGGTCGACGCCGCGGAGAAGCCGAACGGCCCCCGATCCGGTCGGATCGGGGGCCGTTCGTGGATCTCGACTCGGCGCTGCGCGCCTCGTCGATCACCGGGTGGTTCAGCTGTAGTTGCCGGGCGTGAAGTCGTCGCTCGAGAACGCGTCGAAGTCGACGAAGCTGAGGTCGCCCTCGCTGAAGGCCGCGTCGTCGGTGAAGATGCGGTTCGGGTAGCGCTCCGCCTTCGCCTCCTCGGTGGCCTCGACCGCGACGTTCCGGTACTTGCCGAGGCCAGTACCCGCCGGGATCAGCTTTCCGATGATCACGTTCTCCTTGAGGCCGACCAGCGGGTCGCTCTTGCCCTCCATGGCGGCCTGCGTGAGCACGCGGGTCGTCTCCTGGAAGGACGCGGCCGACAGCCACGACTCGGTCGCCAGCGAGGCCTTGGTGATACCCATGACCTCCTGACGGGCCGACGCCGTCTTCTTGCCCTCGGTCAGCGACGCGCGGTTGATCTCGTTGTACTTCATGCGGTCGACGAGCTCACCGGGCAGCAGGTCGGTGTCGCCGTGGTCGACGACGGTGACCTTGCGCAGCATCTGGCGCACGATGACCTCGATGTGCTTGTCGTGGATCGGCACGCCCTGCGAGCGGTACACGTCCTGCACGCCGTTGACGAGGTGCTTCTGCACCTCTCGGACGCCCTTGACCCGGAGGACCTCCTTCGGGTCGACGGTGCCGACGATGAGCTGCTGGCCGAGCTCGACGTGCTGGCCGTCTTCCACGAGCAGCGTCGAACGCTTGAGCACGTTGTACGTGATCGGCTCGTCGCCGTTGTCGGGCGTGAGGATGACCTTGCGCTGCTTGTCGGTCTCGTCGATCGTGATGCGACCCGGGGCCTCGACGATGGGCGACGCACCCTTGGGGGTGCGGGCCTCGAAGAGCTCCTGCACGCGGGGAAGACCCTGCGTGATGTCGTCGGCCGAAGCCGAACCACCGGTGTGGAAGGTACGCATCGTGAGCTGCGTGCCGGGCTCACCGATCGACTGGGCCGCGATGATGCCGACGGCCTCGCCGATGTCGACGAGCTTGCCGGTCGCGAGCGAACGGCCGTAGCACCTCGCGCAGACGCCGACGCCGGACTCGCAGGTGAGCACCGAGCGGACCCGGATCGACTCGACGCCCGCGGCGATGAGCTCGTTGATGAGCACGTCGCCGACATCGCTGCCGGCCTCGGCCACGACCTCGCCCTTGGCGTTCACGGCGTCGGCCGCGAGCGACCGCGCGAACACCGAGTTCTCGACGTTGGGGTCGCGGACGAGCTCGCCCGAGGCATCCACCGTCGCGATGGGCAGCTCGAGGCCCTTGGTCGTGCCGCAGTCGTCCTCGCGGATGATGACATCCTGCGAGACGTCCACGAGTCGACGCGTGAGGTAACCCGAGTCGGCCGTACGGAGGGCCGTGTCGGCCAGACCCTTGCGGGCACCGTGCGTCGCGATGAAGTACTCGGCCACCGAGAGGCCCTCGCGGTAGCTCGAGATGATCGGGCGAGGGATGATCTCACCCTTCGGGTTGTTCACGAGGCCTCGCATGCCGGCGATGTTGCGCACCTGCAGCCAGTTACCACGAGCGCCCGACGTGACCATGCGGTTGATGGTGTTGTCGGTCGGGAAGTTCTCCTGCATGGCCTTGGCGACCTCGTCGGTGGCCTTCGTCCAGATCTGGATGAGCTCCTGACGACGCTCGAGGTCGGTCGTGAGACCCTTCTCGAACTGCGACTGCACCTTGGCCGCCTGCTTCTCGTACTTCGCGACGATCTCGCCCTTCGAGGGGGGCGTGATGATGTCGGAGAGCGCGACGGTGACGCCCGAACGGGTCGCCCAGCGGAAGCCGGCGTCCTTGATGCGGTCGAGGGTCGCGGCCACCTCGGTCTTGGGGTAGCGCTCGGCGAGGTCGTTGACGATCTCCGAGATCTGGCCCTTGCCGGCCTGGCGGTTGAAGTACGGGTAGTCCACGGGGAGCGCCTCGTTGAAGAGGGCGCGACCGAGGGTCGTCTCCATGAGGAACGGCTTGCCCGACACGAAGCCCTCGGGCTCGTCGCCCTCGGCGAAGTGGAGGCCGTCGAGACGGATCTTCACCTTCGCGCCGAGGTCGAGCTCGTGCTGGCCCGGACGGTTCTGGTCGAACGCGAGGATGGCCTCGGCGATCGACGAGAACGCGCGGCCCTCGCCGGCGCCGCCGGGCTTCTCGGTCGTCAGGTGGTGCAGGCCGATGATCATGTCCTGCGAGGGCAGGGTCACCGGACGGCCGTCCGACGGCTTCAGGATGTTGTTCGAGGCGAGCATCAGGATGCGGGCCTCGGCCTGGGCCTCGACCGACAGCGGCAGGTGCACGGCCATCTGGTCGCCGTCGAAGTCCGCGTTGAAGGCGGCGCAGACGAGCGGGTGGAGCTGGATGGCCTTGCCCTCGACGAGCTGCGGCTCGAACGCCTGGATGCCGAGACGGTGCAGCGTGGGCGCACGGTTCAGCAGCACGGGGCGCTCGCGGATGATCTCTTCGAGGACGTCCCACACGTGCGGGTTCGAGCGCTCGACCATGCGCTTGGCCGCCTTGATGTTCTGGGCGTGGCTCAGGTCGATGAGGCGCTTGATCACGAACGGCTTGAAGAGCTCGAGCGCCATCTGCTTGGGCAGACCGCACTGGTGCAGCTTCAGCTGCGGGCCGACGACGATGACCGAACGGCCCGAGTAGTCGACGCGCTTGCCGAGCAGGTTCTGGCGGAAGCGACCCTGCTTGCCCTTGAGCATGTCGCTCAGGGACTTGAGGGCGCGGTTGCCGGTACCCGTGACGGGGCGACCGCGGCGGCCGTTGTCGAACAGCGCGTCGACGGCCTCCTGGAGCATGCGCTTCTCGTTGTTCACGATGATCTCGGGGGCACCGAGGTCGAGGAGGCGGCGCAGACGGTTGTTGCGGTTGATCACACGACGGTAGAGGTCGTTGAGGTCGCTGGTCGCGAAGCGGCCGCCGTCGAGCTGGACCATCGGACGCAACTCCGGCGGGATCACCGGCACGACGTCGAGCACCATCGCCGCGGGCGAGGTGCTCGTCGCGAGGAACGAGTTGACGACGCGCAGGCGCTTGATGGCGCGGATCTTCTTCTGGCCCTTGCCCTCGGCGATCTGCAGGTGCAGGTCTTCCGCCTCGGCGGCCAGGTCGAAGCTCTCGAGGCGCTTCTTGATGGCCTCGGCGCCCATGTAGGCGTCGAAGTACATGCCGAAGCGGTCCTGGAGCTCGTGGAAGTCCGAGTCCTCGGGCTTGAGGTCGCCGACCTTGAGGGTGCGGAAGGCCTCCCACACGCGCTCGAGGTGCGCGATCTGCTCGTCGCCCGACTTGCGGACCTGGGCCATCTCCTTGTCGGCGGCGGCCTCGGCGCGCTTGCGCTGGTCGCTCTTGGCGCCCTCGGCCTCGAGTGCCGCGAGCTCCTCCTCCTTGCGGGCCATGAGCGTCGCGATGCGCGCGTCGCGCTGGTCGCCGATGGTCTTGATCTCGAGCCGGAGCTCGTTCTCGAGGCCGGGCATGTCGGCGTGACGACCCTCGTCGTCGACGTCGATCACCATGTAGGCGGCGAAGTAGATGACCTTCTCGAGGTCCTTCGGCGCCATGTCGAGCAGGTACCCGAGGCGCGAGGGCACGCCCTTGAAGTACCAGATGTGCGTCACCGGGGCGGCGAGCTCGATGTGGCCCATCCGCTCACGGCGGACGGAGGACTTGGTGACCTCCACGCCGCATCGCTCGCAGACGATGCCCTTGAAGCGCACGCGCTTGTACTTGCCGCAGGCGCACTCCCAGTCACGGCTGGGTCCGAAGATCTGCTCGCCGAAGAGCCCGTCCTTCTCGGGCTTCAGCGTGCGGTAGTTGATGGTCTCGGGCTTCTTGACCTCGCCGTAGGACCACTTGCGGATGTCCTCTGCGGTGGCCAGGCCGATACGAAGCTCATCGAACGTCGTTGCGTCGAGCAATTTCTCTCCTAGATTCCTGAAGTCGTTTCGTACCTGGCGGTTCAGATCTCGTCGATGTTCGACGACTCGAAGCGCGCGGAGATGTTGATGCCGAGCTCCTCCGCAGCGCGGAAGGCCTCGTCATCGGTGTCGCGGAGCGAGACCGCGGTGCCGTCGGCCGAGAGGACCTCGACGTTCAGGCAGAGCGACTGCATCTCCTTCATGAGCACCTTGAACGACTCGGGGATGCCGGGCTCCTGGATGTTCTCGCCCTTGACGATCGCCTCGTAGACCTTGACGCGGCCGAGGATGTCGTCGGACTTGATCGTGAGGAGCTCCTGCAGCGCGTACGCGGCGCCGTAGGCCTGGAGCGCCCAGACCTCCATCTCACCGAATCGCTGGCCACCGAACTGCGCCTTACCACCGAGCGGCTGCTGGGTGATCATCGAGTACGGGCCCGTCGAACGCGCGTGGATCTTGTCGTCGACCAGGTGGTGCAGCTTCAGGATGTACATGTAGCCGACCGACACGGGGTACGGGAACGGCTCGCCCGAGCGGCCGTCGAAGAGCTGCGTCTTGCCGCTCGAGTCGATGAGCCGCTCGCCGTCGCGGTTGGGGAGCGTCGAGTCGAGCAGACCCGCGATCTCCTCCTCGAAGGCGCCGTCGAACACCGGGGTCGCGACCTTGGTGCCGGGCGCGGCCTCGTGGGCGGCCTCGGGCAGGCGCTTGGCCCACGCCGGCTTGCCCTCGACCTTCCAGCCCTGCTTCGCGACCCAGCCGAGGTGGGTCTCGAGCACCTGGCCGAAGTTCATTCGACCCGGGATGCCGAGCGGGTTCAGGATGACGTCGACCGGAGTGCCGTCGGCGAGGAACGGCATGTCCTCGACCGGCAGGATCTTCGAGATGACGCCCTTGTTGCCGTGGCGGCCGGCGAGCTTGTCGCCCTCGGTGATCTTGCGCTTCTGGGCGATGTAGACGACCACGCGCTGGTTGACGCCCGAGCCGAGCTCGTCGTCGCCGTCCTGCGCGTCGAACACCTTGACGGCGATGATCGTGCCCTGCTCGCCGTGGGGCACCTTGAGGGAGGTGTCGCGGACCTCGCGGCTCTTCTCGTTGAAGATCGCGCGGAGCAGACGCTCTTCGGCCGACAGCTCGGTCTCGCCCTTCGGCGTGACCTTGCCGACGAGGATGTCGCCGGGGCGGACCTCGGCGCCGATGCGGATGATGCCGCGCTCGTCGAGGTCGGCGAGCAGGTCGGGGCTCACGTTGGGGAGGTCACGGGTGATCTCCTCCTTGCCGAGCTTCGTGTCGCGCGCGTCGACCTCGTACTCCTCGATGTGGATCGACGAGAGCACGTCGTCCTTCACGAGGTTCTGGCTGAGGATGATCGCGTCCTCGAAGTTGTGGCCCTCCCACGGCATGAACGCGACGAGGAGGTTCTTGCCGAGCGCGAGCTCGCCGTTGTCGGTGGCGGGGCCGTCGGCGATGACCTCGCCGGCCTCGACGCGCTCACCGGCGTTGACGATCACGCGGTTGTTGTACGAGGTGCCCTGGTTCGAGCGGTCGAACTTGCGCAGGAAGTAGGTCTGCGTGCCGCCCTCGTCGAGCTGCACGGTGACCGAGTCGGCCGAGACCTCGGCGACCACACCGGCCTTGTCGGCGGTGATGACGTCGCCGGCGTCGATCGCGGCGTAGCCCTCCATACCGGTGCCCACGAACGGCGAGTCGCTGCGGAGCAGCGGCACGGCCTGGCGCTGCATGTTCGCACCCATGAGGGCGCGGTTCGCGTCGTCGTGCTCGAGGAACGGGATGAGCGACGTGCCGACCGACACCATCTGGCGCGGCGAGACATCCATGTAGCCGATCTCGTCGGCCGGGAACAGGTCGACCTCGCCGCCCTTCTTGCGGGCGAGCACGCGCTCCTCCACGAAGTGGCCGTCGGCCTTCAGCGGCGCGTTGGCCTGGGCGACGATGTAGTCCTCTTCCTCCATCGCCGTGAGGTAGTCGATCTTGTCGGTGACCTTGCCGGCCTCGACCTTGCGGTACGGGGTCTCGATGAAGCCGAACGAGTTGATGCGGGCGAACGACGCGAGCGAGCCGATGAGGCCGATGTTCGGGCCTTCAGGGGTCTCGATCGGGCACATGCGGCCGTAGTGCGACGGGTGGACGTCACGGACCTCGACGCCCGCGCGGTCGCGCGAGAGACCGCCGGGGCCGAGCGCCGAGAGGCGGCGCTTGTGGGTCAGGCCCGCGAGCGGGTTGTTCTGGTCCATGAACTGCGACAGCTGCGAGGTGCCGAAGAACTCCTTGATCGCGGCGACGACGGGTCGCACGTTGATCAGGGTCTGCGGGGTGATCGCCTCGATGTCCTGCGTCGTCATGCGCTCGCGGACGACGCGCTCCATGCGGCTGAGGCCGGTGCGCACCTGGTTCTGGATGAGCTCGCCGACCGCGCGGATGCGACGGTTGCCGAAGTTGTCGATGTCGTCGACGTCGAGGCGCAGCTCGACCGCCTTGCCGCCGCGGCGGCCGGGCAGCGTGTCGCGCTCGTCGTGCAGGGCGACGAGGTACTTGATCGTGGCCACGATGTCCTGCACCGTGAGCACCGAGTCGGTGAGGGGGGCCTCGAGACCGAGCTTGTTGTTGATCTTGTACCGGCCGACCTTCGCGAGGTCGTAGCGCTTCGGGTTGAAGTAGAAGTTGTCGAGGAGCGCGCGCGCGGCCTCGGCGGCGACCTGCTCGCCCGGACGGAGCTTGCGGTAGATGTCCTTGAGCGCCTCTTCCTTCGTGAGGATGTTGTCCTTCTCGAGGGTGAGCGCGATCGACTCGTAGCCGGCGAACTCCTCGAGGATCTCCTCGCTCGTGAGGCCGAGGGCCTTCAGGAAGACGGTGACCGACTGCTTGCGCTTGCGGTCGATGCGGACGCCGACCTGGTCGCGCTTGTCGATCTCGAACTCGAGCCACGCGCCGCGGCTCGGGATGACGCGGGCCGAGTAGATGTCCTTGTCCGAGGTCTTCTCGGGGGTGCGCTCGAAGTAGACGCCGGGCGAACGGACGAGCTGCGAGACGACGACGCGCTCGGTGCCGTTGATGACGAACGTGCCCTTGGGGGTCATGAGCGGGAAGTCGCCCATGAAGACCGTCTGGGTCTTGATCTCACCCGTGAGGTGGTTCATGAACTCCGCGTTCACGTAGAGCGGAGCGGAGTAGGTCTTCGACTTCTCCTTGCACTCGTCGATCGTGTACTTCGGCGGCTCGAGCTCGGGGTTCGTGAACGAGAGCTGCATGGTCTCGCCGAGGTCCTCGATGGGCGAGATCTCCTCGAAGATCTCCTCGAGGCCCGTGGTCTCGGGCAGGTCCTGCCGGCCCGCCGACTTCGCCTCGGCGACGCGTGCCTTCCACGCGTCGTTGCCGACGAGCCAGTCGAAGCTCTCGGTCTGGAGTGCGAGCAGGTCGGGTACCGTGAGGGTGTCGGTGACCTTGGCGAACGAGAGACGGCTTGCACCGCGTCCGTTCTTGGGAGTGGGCGTGGTCGCGTTGCGCGCAGCAGCCAAGTGAATAACCTCCATGGCCCCGTCGGGCCGGTTCACTGTCGGTAGCGGAGAGTTCAGTACCCCTCAGACACGAGCGAGTGACCGGGACCGGAAGGTCTCGACTCGCCCGGAAGCCGACCGCAATATGAAGGCATGGTGGGTCTGGGAGCGCAAACGTCAACTATATGCGATTCGACGCGCCAAGTCCAGCGAGATTCTTGATTTGTTCGCGGATGTCCGGTATAACCGCGCGTCGGCCCCGATTCGAGGATGCCGCGAGGGGCCGATTCCCGCGAGAATCGGCCCCTCGCGCCCGGTTTCAGCGGATGCCGTCGCGCCGGCGCAGGCGTGCGGCGACGAGCGCCACGAGTCCCAGCATCACGGCGAGGGCGGATGCCTCGGCCGCGCCCCGCGCGTCGGCCCCGGTCTCGGCGAGGGCCGAGACGTCGGCGTCGTCGGCGGCGGGTGCCGCGACCGGTGCGGCATCCTCGGGGCGGGCCGGAGTGGCGGCCGGCTCGCCGGCGCCTCCCGGTTCGGCCGGGCCGGCCGGGTCATCGCCGTCGGGCGTGCCGCCGGCCGCGCCGTCGTCGGGTGCACCCGGATCGGCGGGCTCGGCCGGGGTGCCCGGCTCGGTCGGGTCCCCTTCGCCCGACGAGGCATCGAGCACCTCGATCCTCACCGTCGGGTAGTTGTACTCGCCGTCCGCGAACAGCACGTAGCGGAAGGTGTCGCTGCCGGTGAAGTCCGGCTCCGGCGAGTAGACGAACGAACCGTCCGCGTTCCAGTCGATCGACCCGTGCGCCGGCTCGGTGAGCAGGTAGGCGACGGACTTCTCGACCCCCGCGGGGGCGTGGTCGTTCGCGAGCAGACCGGGTGCGGCGACCTCGAGTGCCGCGCCCCTCGTCGTCGTGTAGGCGTCGTCGGCGCCCATCACCGGCTCCTCGCCCTCGGCGAAGATGACGACCTCGGCGGACGGCGAGTTCACCTTGCTGCGGCCGTCGGTGATCGAGAACTCGAGCCAGGCCGTGCCGGTGAACCCGGCGTCGGCCGTGAAGGTGAAGGAGCCGTCCTCGGCCATCTCGACCTCGCCGTGACCGAGCGCGGGGTACGCGACGAGCACCGCGAGCGGGTCGCCGTCGGCGTCGGCGTCGTTCGCGAGCACGCCGCCGGCGGCCGGAACGGTGATCGACTCGCCCGACTGCACGAAGTAGCGATCCGCCGTCGGCACGGGCGGCGTGTTGGTCGAGCCGTCGGACTCGACCACGTCGATCGTGATCTCGGCCTCGTTCCAGCTGACGAGCCCGTGCTCGTCGCGCACCGAGTACGTGAGCCGGTCGGTGCCGACGAACCCGGCCGGCGGGGTGTACGTCGACCAGCCGTCGCTGTACGTCTTCCACGTGCCCGCCGGGAGATCTCCCGTGCCTGCCCACTCGAGCGCGTCGCCGTCGGCATCGGTGTCGTTCGCGACCTGGCTCGGTGCGGGCAGGTAGAGCGACTCCCCCGCGACCACCGAGTAGTGGTCGTCGACCGCGACCGGGCGGTGGTTCACGCTGCCGTCGCCGACCTGCAGTTCGACCGCGACCGACGCGCTGAGGTATCCGTGGGAGTCCTTCGCGCGATAGTGGAAGGTGTCGACGCCGGTGTAACCGGGCAACGGGGTGTAGACGAAGCCGCCGTTCGCCGCCCAGGCGAGGTCGCCCGAGAGCCCGTCGGCATCGACGACGACCTCGAGGGTGTCGCCGGGTTCGGGGTCGGTGTCGTTGAACAGCAGGCCGGGGGTCTTGATCGAGAGCATCGTGTCCTGCACGACGCCGAACACGTCGGGTTCCGCGGTCGGCGTGCCGGGAATCTCATCGGGGCCGGACGGCTCGGAGCCGGGTGCGGCCGGATACAGCCACAGATACCCGTCGTCGCAGCCGACGGCCGTGCACACACGGTACTCGAGCGTGGCGGTCAGACCCGGTGCGTCGCCCGGGTCGATGTAGAACGAGCCGTCGGTGCCGAGCATCTGGACGTCCCCGTTGCCGACGTGCGCGCCGTACGGGAAGGTGAGCGAGGTGACCGGCAGGCCGTCGAGCTGGTCGTTCACGAGCAGCCCCTGGTGCCCGCCGATGTAGAGCGGGGTCTCGGGCGCGTAGATGTACGTGTCGTCGACGGCGACGGGCTGCGCGTCGACGTCGCTTCCGGTCGGCAGCACGTCGATCGTGACGGTCGCCCAGTTGCTGTCGAGGTCGTCGGCGCCGTGGTCGTCGCGAACGTGGTAGTCGAAGGTCACCGTGCCGGTGAATCCCGGCACCGGCGTGTACCTGAACGACGGTCCGCCGTTGAAGACCACGAGTTCGCCGCTCGCGGGGAAGGTGTTCTCGTTGATGCGGAACCAGTCGCCGTCGGCATCGTAGTCGTTCGCCTGCATGGCCGGGTCCTGCACGGTGAGCGTCGTGTCCTGCACCATCTGCCAGTGGTCGTCGACCGCCACGGGCGCCGTGTTCGCGTCGCCCGCGCCCTGCGGCTCGGGCGCGAACGACGGTGCCGCGGGCTGCTTCGCCTGGGATGCCTCGGCGTCAGCCTCGTCGAGCGGCGCTTCGCCGCCCGACGGATCGCCGACGGGCAGTTGCTCGGCGACGTCGGCGGCCGGCACGTCGGCCGGCGCCTCGTCGGCCGGCACGTCGTCGGCCGGCACGTCGTCGGCCGACACGTCCTCGGCCGGCACCTCCCCGGCCGGCACCTCCTCGGCGGGCGCGTCCTCGGTCGACGCGTCGGCGGAGGGGCCCTCGGGGGTTGCGTCGTCGACGGGCGCCGACGCGGCGACCGTGCCCTCCGTCGGAACGACCTCCGCGGCGCACGCGGCGAGCGGCGCGCCCGCGGTGACGACGGCGACGGCCATCGCAAGGCCGGCGATGCGGGCGGCCGCGCGGCGCGGCATCCCCTCGTCGGCTGACTGGTGGTCTCGGAATCGCATCGGTGTCTGCTTTCGTGTCGTGATCGTGATGGTGGATCGTGCTCGAGGAAGGTGGGGGCGAGCCCCCGCCGTTCGGGTGCCGGCGGGGGCTCCGGTGGGCGACGGAGGCTCGGGTCGTCCGTCGTCCGGCGGGGCGGGCTCAGCCGCCCCACTCGACGCGCACCGTGTCGGGGCGTCCCGGCACGAGGCTCACGTCGAGGGTCGCGCCGGGCAGGGCGCGAGCGAGGTGCAGCGGCGCGAGCTGCTCCGTTCGGGTGACCGGCAGCGGCACGCCGCCCGGCATGAGCACGTGCAGGTCGAGCTCGACGAGCGAGTTCATGCCGATCATCATCGGCAGCTGGCGCGCGTCGAGGATCGTCGCCGTCGTGCGCAGGCGCTGCCCTTCGAGAGCCGGCTCGGCCTGGGCTGGCATCGAGGCGGCCATCATGCGGCTCGCCTGCTCCATCTGCGCCTTGGCCTGCGCCATGCTCGCGCCGACGTCCAGGCGCTGCTGCGCCTCGTAGCCCTGGCGGGTCAGCGTCGCGAGGTCGCGGAGGAAGCCCATCTCACACCGCCTGGTAGATCTCGTTGAAGCGGCGACCGACACCGCGGTCGGCCTGGATGCGGGCGGCCCAGCCGGCGGCCGCCGACGCCCACGACGCCTCGTCGACGCCGAACATCGCGGCGACGGCCGGAAGCTTCGTCGCGTCGTAGCCGTAGGCCGCGATGCCCTTCGAGATGCGGGCGTAGCGGTCGAGGTCGACACCCGCGATCGGGTCGAGGTTGCCGGGCTGCGGGTCGGCGGTCATCGCCTGCACCGCCTGGATGTCCATCTGCTGCCGGTACTGCTCGGACTGCGCCTGCAGCTGGTTCGCCTGGTCGATGAGGCCGGGAGCGGCCTTCACCATCTCGGCCATGTCGCCGAACTGCTTGAAGAGGTTCATGCTCGTTTCCTTCCGGGTGGTGTTCCCGGATCGTCCGGGGTGATGCCATGAGGTTCCCGCGACGCGCCGTGCCGCCGGATGGGCAGTGGCTGCTCATTCGCGACGCCCGGCATTACTCAGGGGCATCCCGCGATTGCTCACCGGCCGACTGCGACACCCCCTGTGCGGGGTACTGCGCGGCGAGGCATCCCGGCCGTACAGTGAATCGTCCCGATCACCGAAAGGCGCCGATGGCCTCGAACGATCCCGATGCGGCAGCCGGACCCGAGCCCGACCTCGACGGCGCGTGGCCGCTCGTCGGCCGTGACGGCCAGGTCGCGCGCGCCGTCGGCGCCCTGCAGGGCGGGCAGGCGCGCTCGGTGTTCCTCTACGGGCCGTCCGGCATCGGCAAGAGCCGCATCCAGTCGGCCGTCGGCGACCTGCTCGACGAGGCCGGGTGGCTCGTGCTGACCGCGAGCGGCAACCCGGCACTGTCGGCCGTGCCGTTCGCGACCGTCGCCCCGGCCCTGGCCCGGGGCATCGACGATCCGGTGCTGCCCAAGGTGAGCGACCCACTCGCGCTCTTCACGTCGACGAGCGCGACCATCGCCGACCTCGCCGGCGGACGGCGCACGGTGATCGCGGTCGACGACCTCTCCTCCGCCGACAGCGTCTCGGTGGGACTCATCGCCCAGCTCGTCGCGGCGGGCTCGCTCTCGCTCATCGCGACGCTCCCCGAGGGCGAACCGGTGCCCGACGGGGTGCTGCCGATCGCGTCGTCTGCCGACTCGGTGCGCATCGACGTGCCGGCGCTCGACCTCGACGAGATCACCGAGCTGATCGCGCAGGTGCTCGGCGCGCCGATCGCCCACCGCGACGCGGTCGAGCTCCACCGCGCCTCGCACGGCAACCCGCTCTTCCTGCGCGAGCTCGTGATCGGCGCCGTCGAGACCGGCGCCCTCGTGCGCGCGGGCGAGCACTGGCAGCTCGAGGGCGACCCGGTCGGCACGCCCGCGCTGCGCGACCTCATCCGCGCGCGACTGCGGGGCCTCGGCACGGAGGAGCGCGACGCGATCGAGCGGCTCGCGCTCTGCGAACCGCTCGGCATCGACGAGTTCGTGCGCCCCGGCGCGCCCGAGGCGCTCGCCGAGCTCGAGCTGCGCGGCATGATCCGCGTCGACGAGTCGGGCCACGGCATCGCCATCACCCTCGCGCACCCGCAGTACGCCGGCGCCGTGCGCGAGTCGCTGCCGCGCATCAGGGCGATCTCGCTGCTCATCGAGCAGGCCGATGTCGTCGAGCGGGGGCCGATGACCGTCGTCGACGAACTGCGCATCGCGATGTGGCGGCTCGACGCCGGCCGGCCCTCCGACCCCGAGCTGCTGATCCGCTCGGCCGACCTCGCACAGCGCGCCCACGACCATCGCACCGCCGAGCGGCTCGCGGCGGCCGCGATCGGCGCCGGCGCGACGGATGCCTCCGCGCACATGCTGCACGCCGACCTGCTGTGGTCGCTCGGCCGGGGCGCCGAGGCGCTCGACGCCCTCGCCAACGCCGAGTCCGCGGCGCGCGCGACCGATCACCCCGAGGCGACCCTCGCGGCGATCGCCGCCAAGCGGGCCGAGATCTACGGCGGCGACCCGCTCGGCAGCGAGCGCGGCATCCGGCTGCTGGAGGAGATCGGCCGCGCCCTGCCCGAGCAGCTGCCGATGCTGCTCATCAGCAAGGCGACCCTCGTGCTGCACCTGCTGCGCGCGAACGAGGCGCTCGCCCTCGTCGACGAGGCCGCCGGCTACCTCGGCGACAGCGCCGTCGAACGCGCGCTCGTCTCGCTCGGGCGCGCGATGCCGCTCTCGCAGATGCAGCGCTCGGCCGAGGCGATCGCCGAGGCCGAGGCCGCCGTCGCGTACGCCTCGACCGAGGGTGCGCACATCCCGAAGCGTCGCGCGCAGGTGCCGTACGCGTACGCGCTCATCGAGTGCGACCGTTACGACGACGCGCGCCGGGTCACGATCGAGATGCTGCACGACGCGATCCGCAACGACGACGAGCTCACCGCCCGGCACGCCGAGTTCCTCATGGGCCGCCAGTTCTGGGCGGCGGGCCGGCTCGACACCGCCGCGCGCTGGTTCCGCGACAGCCTGAGCGGCGCCGAACTGCGCGGGCCGGCGTCGCTGCGCGGCCCCTCGCTCGGCTTCCTCACCGTGATCGCCTGCATGCAGGGCGACCTCGACCGCGCCCGCGAGCTGCGCGGCCGGTTCGAGGCCGGGTACGACCGGGAGGACACGCTCACCGCGCTCGCAGACGCGTGGCTCGCACGCACCGAGGGCGACACCGACGGCGCGGCGAAGATCCTGCTCGCCCGCGTCGAGCAGGTGCTGCCGCGCGGCGCCGTCAACGTGAGCTCGGTCTTCCTGCACAACCTCGCACGCCTCGGCTCCCGCGCCCACGCGAAGGACGCGGCCGACCGCCTCTCGAGGCTCGAGCGACAGACCGGCGCCCCCGAGATCGCACGGCGCGCCCGTCACGCCCGGGCCGAGGCGGCGGCCGACGCCGCCGGGCTGCGCGCCGCCGGCGAGGAGTGGGAGCGCCTCGGCGGCCTGCTGTTCGCGGCCGAGGCGTTCGCCTCCGCGGGGCAGTCGGCCCGCGCCGACGGGCGGGGGCGCGAGTCATCCGCCGACCTGCAGCGCGCCGCGGCGCTCGCCGCCGCGTGCGAGGGGGCGCGCACGCCGCTGCTCACCTTCACCGACGGCTCGGAGCCGCTCACGCCCCGCGAGCGCGAGATCGCGTCGCTCGCGGCCCAGGGGCTGAGCTCGAACGAGATCGCGCAGCGCCTCTTCCTGTCGCCGCGCACGGTGAACAACCACCTGCAGTCGACGTACACGAAGCTCGGCATCCGCGGGCGGCGCGAGCTGCAGTTGTAGTTCGCGCCCTGCAGCCGCGACCGTGCCGTGGACGGCGCCTACGCCGTGACGATGTCGGCGCGCATGCCCTCGAGCCGCTCGCCGACGGCGCCCACGGCCTCCTTCGCGACGCCGAGGTCGGCGAGCGCGGTCATGAGCGAGGCGACGACCCGGTCGAACGCGGCATCGGTGATCGCCATGTCGTGATGGGCCTCCCCGACCGACCGGCCGCTGAAGACCTGCGGACCGCCGAACGCCGCGGCGAGGAACGCGCGCTGGTGCGCCTGCAGCCGGTCGACGTCGACGCCCTCGAACCACGGCGCGAGCTCGGGATCGGCGACGATGCGGTGGTACATGACCGCCACCGCCGTGCGCACTCCGTCGCTGCCGCCGAGCTCGTCGTAGATCGCGTGCATCCGTCCTCCTCATCGGTCGTGGGTCCAGCATGGCGGATGCCTCGGGCGGACGCCTGAGCAATCGTTGCTCATTCCGCCCCCGATCCATGGGACGATGCCTCCGTGCCCGCGAGCCCCCGCCGCATCGAGTTCGAGACCGACGTGTTCTCGTCGACCGGGTTCACGCTGCTCGTCGACGACGTCGCCCAGTCGCACGTCGACCGGGCCGATCCGACGCGGCTCTTCTTCGAGTACGTGCGCCGCATCGGCCACGTCGTCGACGCGATGGGCCTGCCGGGCGAGCCGCTGCGCGTGCTGCACCTCGGCGGCGGCGCGATGACCCTGCCGCGCTACGTCGAGGCGACCCGTCCCGACTCGCAGCAGCTCGTCGTCGAGATCGACGGCGAGCTCGCCCGCCTCGTGCAGGATCGCCTGCCGCTGCCGACCGGCTCCGACATCGCCGTCCGGGTCGACGATGCGGCATCCGTCGTCGTGGAACTCCCGGGCGGGGCGTCGTTCGACCTCGTGATCGTCGACCTCTACGACCGGCTCGACGCGCCGGCGTTCGTCGAGACGGGCGTGTTCATGGGCGGATGCCTCGGGCTGCTCGCCGATCGCGGGCTGCTCGTCGTGAACGTGGCCGACGCGGCGGGCCTCGCCCGGCTCCGTGCACAGGCCCGTGCGATCGCACGTGCCGATCCGGGCACCGAGCTGCTCGTCGCGGGCGACGCGAGCGTCGTCTCGGGGGCGGAAGAGGGCAACGTCGTGCTCGTGGCGGCGCCCCGCGGGCTCCCGCCCGGGCTCGCCGGGCGGCTCGCCGCGCTCGGCCCCCATCCGGCTGCGGTGCTCGAGGGCGACCGGCTCGACTTCGCACTCTGGGGCGCCTGCTGACGCTCGCGCCCGGGCGCCCGCGCTCGACGGCGGGTAGCGTGGTGACGTGACCGCCGACCCCTCGCTCGAACGCCGCCTCACCGCGAGCGGGCACGTCGCCCGACTCGAGGAGTCGCGACAGGCGCCCGGATCGTGGACGCTCTACGTCGACGGCACCCCGCAGTCGCACGTCGAGCTCGAGCGGCCCGAGTGGCTCGGCTTCGAGTACGTGCGCCGCATCGGCCACGCCGTCGACCTCGTGCGCGACGCGGGCGAGCCGATCACCGCCGTGCATCTCGGCGGCGGCGCGCTCACCCTGCCGCGCTACGTCATCGCGACCCGGCCGGGCTCGCGGCAGCAGGTGATCGAGCTCGAGTCCGAGCTCGTCGACCTCGTGCGCGAGCACCTGCCGCTGCCGCGCGGCGCGCAACTCCGTATCCGTCACGGCGATGCCCGCGAGGTGCTCGCGAAGCTGCCGGGCGGGCTCGACGGGGCCGTCGACCTCGTGGTCGTCGACATCTTCTCGGGCGCGCGCACCCCCGCGCACGTCACGAGCGCGGAGTTCTACGGGCTCGTCGTTCCCCGCCTCGCGCCCGGCGGCATCGTCGCCGTGAACGTCGCCGACGGGGCGGGCCTCGCCTTCGCGCGTTCGCAGGCGGCGACGCTCTCGCACGTGTTCCCGCACGTCGCGATCGCGGCCGACACCGGCATGCTCAAGGGCCGGCGGTTCGGCAACATCGTCATGTACGCGTCGGACGCCCCGCTGCCGTTCGACGCGATGCCCCGACGCCTCGCGAGCGACCCCGCGCCGGCGAAGCTCGTCGAGGGCGACGAGCTCCGCCGCTTCATCGCGGGCGCCCCGGTCGTGACCGACGCCACCGCGGTGCCGTCGCCGCCGCCGGCCCGCTCGATCTTCCTGACGAAGCCCGGCGGTTGACGCCTGACGCCGGGTCAGCCGATCGCGGCGGCGCGGCTCGGCGTGCTCTCGTTCCAGACCCGGTCGAGCGCGGTCACGGCGTACGTGTACGGGCGATCGGCCTCGGCCGAGCCATCCACCCAGCGCTGCACGACCCCTGAGCCGGCGCGCACGGTCGCGACGAGGTTGGCCGCGTCCTCCACGTCGATCGCGCCGGCCGCGCCGTCGACGCGGTAGATCGCGAACGAGGTCGCCCGCCGCGAGGGCGGCACGGCGTCCGACCACTGCAGGGAGACGCCGCCGTCGCCGCGCTCGGGGTCGGCGAGCACGGGCGCCCGGACCGCGGTCGCGGGCAGCCACTCCATCGCTGGCACGATCGCGGGGCGCGAGTAGTGGTCGACGAGCACGCGCGACATCGAGCCCCGCGGGTCGGCGGGCACGTGCTTGGCCGAGAAGTACACGTTGCCGTGCACGGGCGTGCCCTGCTCGGTCACGCCGCGGTCGAACGCCAGGTGGTTCGAGAGCTCGGCCGGGTCGGTGAACACCCCCGACGTCACCTTGTAGAGCGCCTCACCGATGTAGAGGTGCGTGCCGCTCGTCGCGGCGACGTCGGCCCACCACGGCACGAGCTTCGCGTAGTCGGCGACGGCGAGCCCGATCTGCCAGTACACCTGCGGGTTGATGTAGTCGAGCCAGCCCTCGAGCACCCACTTGCGCGTGTCGGCGAACTGCAGGTCGTACGACTGCGAGCCGCCGGTCTCCGAGCCGAGCGGGTCGGTGGCGCGGTTGCGCCAGATGCCGAACGGGCTGATGCCGAACTTGACCCATGGCTTCAGTGCCTTGATGCGCTCGGAGATCGAGCTCACGAACGTGTCGACGTTGTGCCGGCGCCAGTCGGCGACGTCGTCGAAGCCGGCGCCGTGCGCGGCGTAGGTCGCGGCATCCGGAATCGTCTGCCCGGCCACCGGATAGGGGTAGAAGTAGTCGTCGAAGTGCACGCCGTCGAGGTCGTAGTGCTCGACCGAGTGCAGGATCGCCTGCTGAATGTGCTCCTGCGCCTCGGGGAGTCCCGGGTCGAAGTAGAGCTTGCCGCCGTACGCCCACACCCAGTCGGGGTGCACGCGGGCGGGGTGCTCTGGCACGAGCTTCGCGGGGTCGGCCTGCATCGAGACGCGGTAGGGGTTGTACCAGGCGTGCAGTTCGAGGTTGCGGGCGTGCGCCTCGTCGACGATGAAGGCGAGCGGGTCGTAGCCCGGGTCCTGCCCCTGCACGCCCGTGAGGTACTGCGACCACGGCTCGAGCGGGCTCGGCCAGAACGCGTCGGCGGTGGGGCGCACCTGCACGAACACGGCGTTGAGGCGGAACTGCTCGGCGACGTCGAGCCAGTGAAGGAACTCGGCGCGCTGCTCGTCGGCCGTGAGGCCGGTGCGGCTCGGCCAGTCGATGTTCACGACCGATGAGATCCACATGGCGCGGAGCTCCCGCTTGCGCGGACCCGTCGCCGCGGCGGGGGCGGTGGCGCCCGCCCCGGTCGCGTGCGCAGGCGTCGGTGCGAGCGACCCGACGGTCACGGTGAACGCCGATGCGGCGACGCCCGCGACGGCGAGGGTCAGGAATCCGCGGCGGCCGAGGCCGGCGGCCTCGGCATCGGCGGGGTGGTCGTGCGGCTGTGCGAGGGGCATCTTCGGTCCTCCGAGTCGGTCTGACTCGGAAAATACTTCCACACGCAGTCGATCTTGTGAAGAGTTTCTTCCAGAGCGGCTCACGCGTGCCGGAAGCGCAACTCCTGCCCGGGCCGCAGCTGCGCCACCGCGTCGAGCGAGGCCGCGGCGACGATCGCGATCACGGGATAGCCGCCCGTGACCGGCCGGTCGGCGAGCAGGATCGTCGGCTGCCCGTCGCCCGACACCTGGATCGAGCCCGGCACCGTCGCCTCGCTCGCGAGCTCGCCGACGGCGCGACGCCCGAGCGCCGGCCCGACGAGTCGCACGCCGACGCGGTCGGCGCGCTCGGAGACGCGCCACGGCGTCTCGAACAGGGCGGCGCGCGCCGCGTCGGTGAACCAGTCGGCGCGCGGCCCCGGGCGCAGCGCGAGGGTCACGGTCTCGTCGGGCGGCGCGAACGCGGCCTCCTGGTCGAGCGCCGGCACGGATGCCTCGGGCTCGTCGCCGATCACGAGCTCGCGCCCCGGCCCCACCGGCTCGGGACCGAGGCCGGCCAGCGTGTCGCGCGAGCGCGACCCGAGCACCGGGGGCTCGTCGATGCCGCCGCGCACGGCAAGCGCGTAGCGCAGCCCGCGCTCGGCGGTGCCGAGCTCGAGCACCGCGCCGTCGGGCGCGCGCGCAGCCGTGTACGGCGCCACCGGGCGACCGTCGAGCGTGATCGGCCCCCAGGCGCCCGCGACCGCGAACCACGTGCCGCCGCCGACCACCCGAGCGCGGAGCCCGCCGACGAGGACCTCGAGGATCGCGGCGCCGTCGGGGTTTCCGACGAGCCGGTTCGCGAGCCGTGCGGCGCCCCGGTCGAGCGCCCCGGAACCTGCGACCCCGAGGTGGGCGAGGCCCGGGCGGCCGAGGTCCTCCACGAGGGCGAGCGGTCCGACCGCCTCGATGATCAGGCGGCGCATCACCGCACCGCCTCGAATCGGACACGACGCCCCGGTGCGAGGAGCGCGGGATCGGCGCGATCGGGATTCCACAACTCGGCGTCGGTGCGACCGATCAGGCGCCAGCCGCCCGGGCTCTCCCTGGGGTACACGCCCGAGAACGCCCCCGCGAGCGCGACCGCGCCGGCCGGGACCCGGGTCCGCGGCGCGTCGAGCCGCGGCACCTCGAACGGCCAGTCGTCGCTCACGAGGTAGCCGAATCCCGGCGCGAACCCGCCGAACGCGACCCTCCAGCGCGCCGCAGAATGGCGCGCCACGAGCGACTCGGCCGACCAGCCGAGCGGCGCGGCGGTCTCGTCGAGGTCGTCGCCGTCGTACATGACGCGCACGATCGCCTCGTCATCGACCGGGCCGCGCCGATCGGCGCCGGCCGACGTCGTCGCACCCTGGACCCGGCGCACCCAGGTCTCGGCCGACTCGAGCGGCAGCCGCTCGGGGTCGACCGCCACGAGGATCGTGCGCGCGGCCGGAACGAGCTCGACGAGGCCGGGCCGCGGGTCGGCGGCGAGGGCGTCGTGCAGGGCGAGCACCTCGTCGAGCGAGTCGCACTCGACGAGCAGCGCCGCCTCGCCGCTCGGCAGCAGTCGCCCGGTCACGCGAACGCCTCGATGCGGCACCCGGCGGACTCGAGCACGGCGCGCACGGCTCGCGCGATCGCGACGGCGCCCGGGGTGTCGCCGTGCAGGCACAGCGAGTCGGGGGCGAGCTCGACCCGGCTGCCGTCGTCGGCCGCGATCCCGCCCGTCTCGGCGAGCTCGAGCGCACGGTCGGCGGCTGCGGCGGGGTCGTCGATGACCGATCCCGGCTCGCCGCGCGGGGCGAGCGAGCCGTCGGCGGCGTAGCCGCGATCGACGAACGCCTCGCGCGCGTAGGCGAGCCCCGAGGCATCCGCCGCCTGCTCGAGCGCGCTCGCGGGCGGGCCGAGCACGACGAGCGAGGGGTCGTAGGCGGCGACGGCCTCGGCGAAGGCGTGCGCGGCCGAGGCGTCGGCGGCGAGGCGATGGTAGAGCGCCCCGTGCGCCTTCACGTAGCGCACGCGGGTGCCGGCGACGCGGGCGGCGCCGTCGAGCCCGCCGAGCTGCACCACGAGCTCGGCCGCGACCTCGGCCGGGGTCGCGTCGAGCGCTCGTCGTCCGAATCCGGCGAGATCGCGATAGCCGGGGTGGGCGCCGAGCACGACCCCGTGCTCGGCGGCGCGGCGGGCGCTCGCGAGCATCGTGATCGGGTCGCCCGCGTGGAAGCCGCAGGCGACGTTCGCGCTCGAGACGAGGCCGAACATGGCCGCGTCGTCGCCGACGCGCCACGCGCCGAACGACTCGCCGAGGTCGCTGTTGAGGTCGATCGCGGGCCGCATGCTCCCATTCTGCCGCCGTGCCGGGCAGACTGGGGTCGGGGAGGCGCAACCATGCGAACCGGGTCTCGGCAGTCCACCCGCCACGCGCGCGTCGCCGCGGCGACCGGCATCGTCGCCGTCGCGCTGCCGCTCGTCGCCTGCACGACGCACGAACCGGCACCCGGCCCGACGGGCTGGACGCCGAGCCCGTCGGTCACGACGACCCCGACGCCATCGGCCGAGCCGGCGCCGGTGCCGGTCGTGCCCGGCGGCGACGTCGGGGTGGTCGCCGAGGGGCTCGACGCACCGTGGTCGATCGCGCTCGTGCCCGGCGGCGGAGTGCTCGTCTCCGAGCGCGACCGGGGCGACGTCGTCGAGGTGCTCGCCGGGGGCTCGCTGCGCGTCGCGGGCACCGTGCCGGGCGTGGCGGCCGCCGGCGAGGGGGGCCTGCTCGGCATCGCGGTGCGGCCGGCCGACGACGACCGCGGCACCGAGCTCTACGCGTACCTCACCTCGTCGGACGACAACCGCATCGTCAGGATGCCGCTCACGGGCACGGCCGGCTCCCTCGCCCTCGGCACGGCAGAACCGGTGCTGACCGGTATCCCGAAGGCCGGCAACCACGACGGCGGACGGATCGCCTTCGGCCCCGACGGGATGCTCTACGCCACCACGGGCGACGCGGGCGTGGGCGAGGCGGCGCAGGACCCCGACTCGCTGTCGGGCAAGATCCTTCGGATGACGCCCGACGGCGCCCCCGCGCCCGGCAACCCGTTCGGCACGCTCGTCTACACGCTCGGCCACCGCAATCCGCAGGGCATCGCCTGGGATGCCTCGGGCGGGATGTGGGCCGCCGAGTTCGGCCAGAACACCTGGGACGAGCTCAACCGCATCGAGCCGGGTTCGAACTACGGCTGGCCCGTCGTCGAGGGCGCCGCCGGCGACCCGCGCTACGTCGACCCCGTGGTGCAGTGGTCGACGAGCGAGGCGAGCCCGAGCGCGCTCGCCGTGATCGGCGACACGCTCTTCCTCGCGGCGCTGCGCGGGCAGCGCATCTGGACGGTGGCGCCGGCGAGCGCGGCCGAGCCCACGACGACCCCGTGGTTCGCGGGCGAGTTCGGCCGTATCCGCGAGGTGGTGGAGTCGCCCGACGGGGCGCTCTGGTTCCTCACCAACAACACCGACGGGCGCGGCTCGCCGCGCGAGGGCGACGACCGGCTGCTGTCGGTCGACCTCGCACCCGGCGGCTGAGGCCGGTGTCCGTCGCGGGATTCGGCCCCGTTCGGGGGTGATCCGACCCTCCGGAAGGTCGGCGGCCGGCGCTATTCTCATCCCATGGCGGATCTCGAGCGGGTCAGGCGGTGGGCCGAGGCGCTCATCGTGCTGCACCTCGATCCCGAGGTCTGGAGCTTCGGGTTCGACAACGCCAAGAAGCGCGCCGGGCTCTGCAACTACACCGCGAAGCGCATCTCGGTGTCGCGGTACCTGGCCGCCCGGTACGACGACGACGAGGTGCACCAGATCCTGCTCCACGAGGTCGCCCACGCGATCGCGGGCCCGCGGGCCGGCCACGGCCCGAAGTGGGCGTCGATCGCCGCAGGCCTCGGCTTCGTGGGGCGGCGTACGCACGACGGCGAGGTCGCCCACGAGCTCGCCCCGTGGGTCGGCCGGTGCCCCGCCGGGCACGAGCACTACCGTTACCGCGAGCCCACGCGGCCGCTGAGCTGCGGGCTGTGCCGGCGCGGGTTCGACAGCGCGAACCTCATCGTCTGGCGGCATCGCGAGATCACCACGGCCGTGCGCCGGCGGGCGGCGAGCGCGGCGGCCGGCTGACCGTCCGCGGGGCGCGATCCGAGGCATCCGCAAGCGCTACGCTGATCGAGTGCCCGTCTCCACCGTGTCGATCCCGATCGGGCAATGGCTCGTTCCCGCAGAAGGCGTCACCTGGTGGTTCGACTCGGGATCGGTCGCCCTCGACTTCGCGACGACGGGTGCCATCGGCGGCGCGGCGGCCTCGGCCGGCGTCGAGCGCTTCCACTCCCCCGACGATCTCACCGAATGGCTGCGCGAGCGCTTTCCCGTCGCGGTCGGCCAGGCGCGTTCGCGCGACCTGTTCGACGCGGTCGCGCTGCGCGACGCGATCGCGCGGATGGCGGTCGCCGCGAGCCGCCACGAGCCGGCGCGATCGGGCGACATCGACCTCGTGAACCTCTACGCGGCGACACCCGATGTACCGCCGACGCTCGGCGGCGGATCGCGGCAGGCGGGCCGCTCGGTGCACACCGTGCCGCAGGCGCTGTCCACGATCGCGCGCGACGCCGTCGACCTGTTCTCGCCGGCGAACCTCGAGCGCATCCGCGAGTGCTCCGGCGACGACTGCGAGATCGTCTTCCTCGACACGTCGCGCGCGGCGACCCGACGCTGGTGCTCGATGCAGCGATGCGGCAACCGGGCGAAGGTCCGCGCCCACCGCGCCCGCAAGAGCGGCCGGACGCCGGCGGCGACCGGCGGCGCCCTGCAGACCACGCTCCCCGAGCCTGCGCCCGAGCCCGTCGAGCCCGACCGCGCGGCCTGACGCGCCGCCCCCGCCGGCGGATCGCCCGCCGCGTCCGCGCCGGCGGGCCCTCGTCGACCTCCGCACCGGTCCCAGCCGAGCGTGCACGCATCGCCCCGTGGCGGGGCGACGGGTGCACGCCCGAAGAGCTCAGGAAGCCGGGCGGCGCTTCGGCAGCGCGAGCAGCACGCCGGCGACGAGGAGCACCGCGCCGAAGGCCGCGGCGAACCACGCCGTCTCGCCCGGGATGTCGAGGTAGGTCGTGATGCCGAGGATGCGTGCGAGGCCCCACGGGAGCAGACCCATCTCGTCGTTCCAGAGCGTCAGCGCCCGCTCGAGGCCGATCGCGCCGACGACGACCGACGGCACCACGAGACCGGCGCCGACGGCGGCGAGCACGAAGCCGGTGGCCCGCCGCCCGCCGACCTGGGCCGTGAGCGCCCACCCCGCCGCGACGAACACCCAGACGAAGAGCGCGAAGGCGAGCGCGATGTACGCGGTGCGCAGCACGGGGTCCGTCCAGAACGCGAACCAGTACCCGCCCGGGCCCGTGAACGAGAGGGCGAAGAGCGTCACGATGCAGCGCAGCACCACGACGCCGCCGACCGCCGCGATCACCGGCCACGGCGAACGCCGTCGCACGAGCAGCCGCAGCACGAGGGCGAACACCGTCCAAGCTCCGATGACGACCGCGACGTGCGTCCACGACAGGAACGCCGTCTGCACCGCTCGCGTCGCCACGAGCAGGGCCACGGGCACGAGGAAGAGCAGCCAGCGGTCGAGGTCGAACATGCCGAGCGTCGACTCCCGTGCGCGCCAGGGGCGGGTCGACGCGATCCACGTGGCGCGCGCGGCCGCTGCGCCCGGCTTCGCGACGAGCCGCGTGCGCGCCGCGAGCATGCCGATCACGACCCACGCGAGCGCGAGCACGAGCAGCCCGCGGGCGAGCCACGCCATCACGAGGTCGCGCTCGGCCCGTTCGACGCCGAGCTGGGCGGCCGTGAGATTGAACGCCGGGTGATCGAGGTCGCCCTCGTACTGCTCGAGGTGCTCGGCCGCCCGCCGCTCGAAGGCGGCGCGATCGGCCGCCCATGCGTCGTGCGCGGCAGGTGAGAGCGTGTCGTGCCACTGCCCCTCGTGCAGGATCATCGCCCGGTAGGCCTCGAGGAGGCGCAGGGTGTCGAGCTCGTAGTCCAGGGTCGAGACGAACGCGTCGCGCAGCTCCGGCGAACGCCAGCTCGAGGCATCCGTCGCCGTTACGACCTCGCGCATCGCCTCGACGGCGTCGACCGCCTCGGCTCCGCTCGCGATCGCCGCATCGACCCCCTCCGCGTCGCCGCCGGCTGCGCCTGCGGAGTCGCGCACGATCGAGTACATGACGTCGAGCACGGCCGAGTCCCCGGTGAGGATGTCCCACTCGAAGATCCACATCATCGGCGGCGGTTCGAGCCCGATCGCGAACACGCGCTGCTCGGCGAACTGCTCGACGTACATGCCCTGCTCGATCGCCGAGCGCGAGCGCGTCATCGCGGCGACGATCGTCTCGACCGTCTCGGGGTCGTCGGAGAACCACTCGCGTGCCCAGTCCGCGGTGATGTCGGCCACGTCGGCGTCGGGGTCGATCGCGAGCTCGGCGGCGAGCTGCGTGTTCAGCTCGTAGAGCTGCCAGAATCCGGCCTTCAGGTAGAGGCTCATGGGTCCGGCCCGCCACGGACCGCCGTCCTGGGTCCACACCCACACGCCCTCGATGCGGTCGTTCGCCGCGAGCAGTTGCTGCAGCGCCCACTGGTACTGCGTGCCGAGGTCATTGGGGAACGCCCCGAAGTTCTCGAACTCACGGCGACTCTGGAACTCGACGATGCGCCGCTGCTCGCCCTGCTCGAGCGTGTGGTTGAGCGGCAGCCAGCTGTAGAAGTCGCCGAGCGTGTACTTCGTCGAGACGATGAGCGCCGGCGAGTCGATGCCGTCGAGCACGGCCTCGTACGAGGCGTCGTTCGTGTGCATGTCGCCGACGGCGCCGACGCCGACGCTCCAGGTGCGGAAGACGACCTCCCGATCGGCCTCCTCGGCCTGACCCGAGAACGCCTCGAGCATCGTGCGCACGGCGTCGACCGTCGTCACCTCGAGCGCCGAGTAGTAGTCCCAGCCGCCGACGTCGTAGATCGCGCCGGCCTCGCCGATGCGGATGAGCACGCCGTCGAGAGCCGGCACCGCGTCGTAGAGCTCGTCGAGGCCCGCCGTGTAGACGTCCCAGAATTCGGGGTCCTCGGTGTCGAGCGTGCCGAACCGGTCGGTGAGGTGGTGCTCGAGCGGGCCCGTGAGCGCAAGCATGTCGGTGCGCAGGAAGACCTTCACGCCGAGTTCGTCGGCGCGCTCCCAGAACGGGGCGAACGCCTCGCGCAGCGCGAGCGCCTTGTCGCGGTGGTCGTCGCCGTCGGCGTAGACCGGCCCGCCGGGAGCGCCGTCGAAGGTCACGAACTCGACGAAGCCCGGGAACGCGACGGCGTTGAACCCGTTCGCGAGCGAGTGCCGCAGGAACCCGTCGAAGTCGTCGTACGCCTCGGCGAGCGCCGCGTCGTCGATGTACGGCGCCTCGGGCTGCACGACCGCCGCGAAGGCCTTCGACGCGTGCGAGTAGTCGTCGCCGAACTCCCACTCGGCCGGGTCGGGCGCGACGCCGACCGCGCCGAGGTCGGTCATCCGCAGCGGGAGCCGCGACCGTTCGTGCGCGCCGACGAGGTCGGTGAGCGGCGCGGCCGCCCGCACCTGCGCGGCGAGGTCGTAGATCGCCCGCACGGTGCCGGCCTCGCTGCGCGCGACGATGCGCAGTGCCGATGCGTCGCCGCGCAGCTCGTAGCCGTCGTCGTCCGACGCATCGCGCAGCGTCTGCGCCTGGTCGACGGCGATCGACGCCGTGCCCTCGCGGGCCGGGGCGTCGGCGACCGCGTCGAGGAGCTCGTCGACCGCGACGCCGACCCGCTCGCTCTCGGGCACGTCGAGGGTCGTGAGCTCGGGCGGCGGCACGGGCGCCGCGACCTCGGGCACGACGGCGGCGGCCGGCCGCATCTGCTCGCTCGGCTCGGTGCGGATGCCGAGCGCGTCACCGACGGCGAACGCGACGCCGAGGCCGAGGGCGACCAGCACGAGGGCGGTGACGACGGCGAGGATGCCCCGCCGCGTCGCCGTCGTCATGGGGAGATCCTATTCGGCGATGAACACGCCGTCGTGCAGTACCGGCACGACGTCCGCGACGTCGCGCTCGGCCGCGAGCCGTGCGTCGCCCGCGTAGCCGAGCTCGCGCAACCGGACCCCGCTGCCCGACGCGCTGACGAGGTGCCCCGTCGCCCGCGAGAGGCCCTCGAACGCGGCGCACGCGACGGCGGCCTCGGGCGACGTGTGGTCGATGCCGCGGGCGACGAGCGCATCGACGACGGCACCCGCGACGAGCAGGTCCTCGAGCCCGAACCGCAGGTCGGCGCCGGCGGCCTCGCGTTCGCCGGCGGCGACGATCGAGATCATGAGCCGTTCGCCGCGTTCCGCCTGGAGCGCGAGCAGGCGCTCGGCGACGGCGCTGCGGTTGCGCATCGCCGCGGCGATCACGACGACGTCGCGTGCGCCGAGTGCGTGCGCGAGCGCGCCGCCGTTCGGCGAGGGCAGAACGACCGGGGATGCCGCGACACCGACCCAGCTCGCGGGCGAGAGAGTCGGGCCGGGTGCGCCGCGCCGGCCCGCGACGAGGCCGCCGCGCTCGGCCGCGAACGCCTCGGCACCTGCACGCGCCTCGGTTCCCGCCGGCCACGGCGCGACGGCGACCCCGTGCTCGGCCGCGACGACCACGCTGGTCGTGAACGAGAGCGCGTCGACGACGACGACCGCGTGCGCGCCGGGCAGGATGCGGTCGGCGCCCGCGAGGCCCCAGTCGAACCGGACCTGGTACTTGGCCTGCCCGAAGGGCGACGTCGAATCGGTCATCGCGACAGGCTACCGGCCGAGGCCGTCGTACCTGGCGAGGTCCTCGGCGTCGGTGGCGCGTGCGGTGGCGCGTCGGGCGGCGTCGAGGGCGACGACCGGGTCGGCTTCCTGCCGGGCGTTCCGCAGTTGCCGCTCGGCCTCTGCGAGCCGGGTGCGCGCGGCCGCGCCGACCGCGCCGCCGCCGCGTTCGATCGCGGCGCGCGCGACCGCGACCTGGCCCTCGGCGATCGAGATCGCACCGTCGAGCGCACCGCGCGCCCCGTCGAGGCGTGCCTGGGCGGTACGGGCGGCCGCACGGGCGGACTCGAGCCGGTCGCGCGCAGCGCGCAGGCGATCGCGGTCGAGCATCGGGTCGCGGGCGAACGCCGCGCGGGCGACGAGCGCCGCAGCACCGTCGCCGATCGCGTCGCCCAGTCGCGTCGCCGCGTCCGCGTCGTCGAGCGCGTCCCGTTCGCTGCGGGCGGCGGCGAGGTCGTGATCGAGCTCGACGGCGGCCCGCTCGGCGTCGCCACCGGCCGCGGCGAGGTCCGCCTCGGCGCCCTCGAGCTCGCCGAGGTCGCGACGGGCCCGATCCAGTGCGTCGGCAGCCCCGGCGAGCAGCTCGGCAGCGGGCTGACCGCGCTCGACGAGGCGACCGGCCTCGGCGAGCGCCGACTCCGCTTCGGCGTGGGCCGCCCGAGCGCGTTCGGCGGCGGTGCGAGCGGTGCCGAGCGCCGATCCGTCGTACCGCGAGGCCAAGCGCGCGAGCACGCCGTCCGACGCGTCGACGCGGCGACGCAGCTCGGCCTCCTCGTCGCGCAGCGCTGGCAGCTCGGCCCCGGCGCCCCGCTCGCGCCGGCGGCGCACGGCGAGCGCACCGTCGGCCTCGGCGAGCTCGACGAGCGCCGATCGGCAGAGGTCGTCGATGCGGGCGGCCCAGCCACGGCGGTCGACCGCGGAATCGGGTTCGGCGTCGTCGAGCCGCTGCTGCAGCAGGAACGCCTCGCGCAGTCGCGCCCTGGCGCGCTCGACCGCGACCCTCGTGTCCCGGGCGGTCGCGGCTCCGAACTGCGCCTCGGCGTAGGCGATCTCGCGGTCGGCGTCACGGACCGCGTCGTCGACCCGCACGATCAGCTGCTTCGCCCGCACCTCGGCCTCATCGGCCGCCGCGACGTCGCGACGGACGCGTCGCGAGGCGGCCCGGCGCAGGGCGACGACCGCGACGACGGCCAGCACGGCCGCGGCGCCGAACACGACGAGCGAGGGCAACCACGTGGGCATGCCCGGAGTCTAGATGAGCGACCTGACGGCGATTCCCGCGACCTCGACGCCCGCCACCACGACGAGGCACTTGGCACCGGCACCCGGCCGACCTACGCTCGGCTCATGCGGGTGCTCCTCAAACTCACGCTCGACTGCACGCCCGACGCGGCGTGGCGAGCGCTGCGCAGCCCGGCGGTGCTGCGCGAGGTCGTCGCACCCTGGCTCGACCTCGCCTCGCTCGAGCCGGGCGGGCTGCCGACGGTCTGGCCCGAGGGCGGGCATCATGTGCGAGCACTCGCGTTCCGCCGCTTCCCAGCGGGCGAAGAACTCGTGGAGATCAGCTTCCCCGGCGGCCTGCCGACCGGGGTCAGGATGCTGCGCGACAGCGGGGGCGCGCTCACCGGACCGCTCGCACGCTTCGGCCGCTGGGACCACCGGATGGCGATCTCGGCACTGCCCGACGGCCGCACCCTCTATCGCGATCGCCTGCTCGCGAGCGCAGGCGCCTGGGATCCGGTCGCGTGGTATCCGACGTGGGCGTTCTGGCAGTGGCGCGGGCACCGGCTGCGCCGGCTCGCGCCCGGCTGGTCGTTCGACCCGCCCGGGACCGCCGACGCGGCCTCCCGCGAGCCCGCCGGCGGCGACGCGGCCGCATCGGGGGTTCGGGCATGACCGACTCCATCGGCGCGCTGCAGCTGGCCGACTGGCGCCGGCGCGTGTTCGGACTGTACGCCGGGGTCCGGCACCTGAGCGTGCACGATCCCGCGGCGGGCCACGAACTGTGGAGATCGGGGCGCGATGAACTCTTCGCGGGACATCCTCGATCGCCGCTGCTGCCCGACGACCGGGCGCGGTTCACCGGCCTCGACATCGCCCGCTACGACCCCGACTGGCGCTTCGAGCTCGAGGTGCGCCGGCCCGAGGAGCCCGTGCGGCTGACGGTCGACGGCGGACCCGACGGCCCGATCCCGTTCACCCTCGTCGGCTCGGTGCGGCTGCCGTACCTCGGCTCGCTCGACGTCTGGCGGCTCGCCGGGTACGGCGGCGGCCTCTTCCTGCCCGTCAAGGACGCGCTCGCGGGCACCGCCGGCGGCACCTTCGGCGGCGGCCGGTACCTGATCGACACCGTGAAGGGGGCCGACCTGGGGCCGGGCGCCGACGGCGACTCGCTCGTCGTCGACTTCAACTTCGCGTACAACCCGTCGTGCGCGTACGACCCGTCGTGGTCGTGCCCGCTCGCGCCGGAGGGCAACGTGCTCAGGGCCGAGGTGCCGGTGGGCGAGCGGATGCCGCGGTGAACGGCGACGACCTCACAGCATCCGCCACGAGGCATCCGCTATGCTGGCCCACGGTGCGCGCGACGATCGCGCCGCCTGCGTCGTAGAAACGCTTCCGGGCCGGGTTCGAACTCGAGCCGCCCGATGACTCTCATACGGCGAACGGATGCGCCGACCGGCGCCTTCGCCACCTCCCCACCGCCGGGCCCACACAGCACCGCACCCCGAGTCGAACGACGGATGCGATGCGCCCGGCCGTGCCATGCCCCCGAAAGGCACCAGTGACCGACATCACCTTCGCAAGCCTCGGCGTCCCCGCGCCGCTCGTCGCGGCCCTCGCCGCCGACGGAAAGACCGTCCCCACCCCGATCCAGGCCGACTCGCTGCCCGACAGCCTCGCGGGCCGCGACGTGCTCGGCCGCGGCAAGACCGGCTCGGGCAAGACCATCGCCTTCGCGCTCCCGCTCGTCGCCCGGCTCGGCACGACGCTGGCCGGCGGCGGCCGCCGCGCCGGCCGCCCGCTCGGCCTCGTGCTCGCCCCGACCCGTGAGCTCGTCACCCAGATCGCCCGCACCATCGAGCCGTTCGCCGAGGCGTACGACCTCAAGGTGACGACGATCTTCGGCGGCATCAACCAGAAGCGCCAGGTCGAGGCGCTCCGCGCGGGCGTCGACATCGTCGTGGCCGCTCCCGGCCGCCTCGAGGACCTCATGCAGCAGGGCTACGTGCACCTCGACGCCGTCGAGATCACCGTGCTCGACGAGGCCGACCACATGGCCGACCTCGGCTTCCTCCCGGTCGTCACCCGCATCCTCGACAAGACGCCGCGCGGCGGCCAGCGCCTGCTGTTCTCGGCGACCCTCGACAACGGGGTCGACAAGCTCGTGAAGCGCTACCTCCAGAACGAGGTCCTGCACTCCGTCGACGAGGCGAACTCGCCCGTCGCCGCGATGACCCATCACGTGTTCCTCACCGACGACGCCGACACGAAGTTCGAGCTCGTGAAGACCCTCGCGAGCGGCATGGGCCGCCGCATCCTCTTCATGCGCACGAAGCACCACGCCAAGAAGCTCGCGAAGAAGCTCACCGAGCAGGGCATCCCCGCGGTCGACCTGCACGGCAACCTGTCGCAGCCGCAGCGCGACCGCAACCTCGCGGCCTTCTCCGACGGCTCGGCGAAGGTCATGGTCGCGACCGACGTCGCGGCCCGCGGCGTGCACGTCGACGACATCGAGCTCGTCGTCCACGTCGACCCGCCCATGGAGCACAAGGCGTACCTGCACCGCTCGGGCCGCACGGCCCGCGCCGGCAGCGAGGGCGACGTCGTGACGATCGCGATGCCGAGCCAGCTGCACGACCTCAAGCAGCTGCTGCGCAAGGCGGCCATCACGGTGACCCCGGCGCCTGCGACCCCCACCTCGCCCGAGGTCGTGAAGCTCGTCGGCGACGTCGCCCCGTACGTGAAGCCCGCGCCCCGCACGGCTGCGCCGCAGCAGGGCGGCGGCGGTCGCTCGCAGGGTGCCAACGCCCAGCGCAAGCGCGCAGCGCGCGACGCCCGCGGGCAGGGCGGTCGCCAGGGCGAGGGTGCCGGCCGCCGCGGCGACGCGGCCAAGCACGGGGATGCCGCGGGCAAGCCCCGCCGCGACCGTTCGGGTCGTCCGGCCGAGGCGAAGGCGCACGCTCCGAAGCAGGGTTCCGGTCACAGCCGCGGCGCCCAGACGACGGGCGCGCAGCGCCAGGCATCCGGCCGGGGCGCCAAGCAGCCGCTCCGCGTCGGCAGCCTCGTCACGCCCGATCGCAACGCGCGCACGAACCGCCGCGCGCAGGGCTGAGCCGCGGGCGCACCCCGCGCACCGCGCAAAAGACGAACCGAGGCCCGTGGAGTCACCGCTCCACGGGCCTCGGCCGTGCGGGTCGGCGTCCCCCGACCACCGACCCGCCGTCCCGTCCCCCGACGGGATCGGACCGCGTCCCCCCAAGGAGCGGTCCAGCTTCGAAGTTCACACGCCGAGCACCGTCCGGCCGATCTCGCTGCCGACGATCAACGCGACACCGACGGCCGCGGCTCCGGCCACCGCGAGCGCCACCAACGCGGTGGTCATGTTCTTCGTGCGACGCATCGTTCCTCCTGCCCTCATCACTGATATGTCCGGATGCGGACGAAAGGTTCCCGATTCGGGGAACTTTTTCCCGCCGTCCGGACATACCTGTATGGCGGGCCGCCCACCCGCCGCCTTTCCACCCGAAGGAAACGGAGCATCCGCATGCAATTCCGAGTCGCCGCCCGCACCGCCGCGGGCCTCGCGCTGGCGTTCGCCACCGCGCTCATCCCCGTCGTCCCGGCCGGCGCAGAGACGCTGATCGACCCGGCGCCTCCCGCAGCCAAGGAGCCCGCCGCGATCGAGGAGCACTGCGCGATCGGGCTCGACGCGGTCGCGGCCGCCGACCGCGCCGGCGCCGAAGCCCCCGAGCCGGTCTGCTTCTCGTCACTGGATGAGGTCGACCGCTACCTCGCCGAGCAGACCACCGACGACGGCAGCCGGCTCACGGCGGCCGCCGCCGCATCGGTGGCCGTCGGCCGGGTCTACAAGGACGCCAGCAAGGGCGGGTCGAGCCTCACCTTCTGGGGATCGAGCGGCTGCGCCGGCGTGACGTTCGGGTTCCCGTCGCTCTCGTCGGGGTGGAACAGCTCGATCAGCTCGCTGACCGGGCTCAACGGGTGCTGGGCGACCGCCTACGCCGCCACGAGCTACAGCGGCACCCGCGCCAACTGCACGCCGTACTGCGCGACGCTCGGCTCGCTCAACGACCGCGTGAAGTCGCTCGTCTTCCGCCCGACCGGTTCACTGGGCTGACGCCGGTCAGTCGACCGGGGCGGCGAGCCCGAGCGCGGCGCAGATCGAGGGGTTCGACGAGGGGACGACGGCGGCGGCGCCGTCGTCCATGACGCACAGCTGCAGGTGCTCGGGCACGCGACCGGGCGACGGGCTCACGGCCATCGGGTCGTAGTCGTCCTCGAAGAGCCCCTGCTCCCACATCAGCGTGCACAGTTCGATGGGATCGGTGGGCAGGCCGTTCGCGCCGTCCGCGACGGCCGCGCCCGAGCCCGGGTAGGTGCCGTCGGGGTTGCGCTCCGCCGCGCTCATGCAGTGCACGTACCCCGGTTCGGTCACCGGTTCGGGACTGAGCAGCACAGCCCCGGCCGTCGCCGCCACGCCCACGACGAGCGCGCCGAGGCCGCCCCAGCCGATGATGCGGTTGCGGCGGCGGCGCGCCTGCGCGGCCGGCTCCGCGCGCACGTGCTCGAGGAGCATCGCGCGGATCGCCGCGTCGCGCTCGGGTCGCATCTCGGGTCCGGTCATCCGAGCACCTCCATGTCGCCGGCCGACGCGGTCGCGCTGCGGGGCGTCTCGGGCGGCCCGGCGACGCCCGACTCCGGCCACGGCGACTCGCCGAGCGCCTCTTTCAGCTTCTTGCGGGCGCGCGAGAGCCGCGACTTCACCGATCCGATCGGCACGTCGAGCGCGGCGGCCGCGTCGGAGAGCGGGTACCCCTCGACGAGGCAGAGGTCGACCACCCGCCGCTCGGGAAGGGTGAGCCGTTCCAGGGCCGAGCGCAGCCGTCCCGAGATCCGTTCGCCGTCGATGCGCTCCTCGACCTCGCGGCTCGGGTCGACGGCGTGGGGGCCGCGGGGCACCGCCGCGAGCAGCCGGTCGTACCGGCGGGCCGATCGACGCATGTTGAGCGAGACGTTCGTGGTCACGATGAGCAACCACGGCAGGAGCGAACCGTCGACGAAGCGCACGCTCCGGCGACGGCGCCACGCCTCGAGGAAGACCATCGCCACGATGTCCTCGGCGTCGGCGGTGTTGAGCACCTGCGCGTACGCGCGGCGGAAGATGCGCGCCCGGTACCGGTCGTAGACCACGCCGAACGCCGCCTCCGTGCCCGAAGTCGCTTCGAGCCAGAGCGCCGAGTCGCTACGCCGATCCTGCTCCATGCCCGGCCAAGCCTAACCGGGCGCACGACGGTTCGAGCATTCGCGGGTCGCACCGCATGCTGCGAGAGTGCCATGCACTGATATGTCCGGATGCCGCGCAAAGGTTCCCGATCGGCCGGCCGGCCCTCGATTTCGCGGCTGGCCCGGCCTGGCTTAGTCTCGGGGCATGAGCACCGAAGTCGTTGCCGAAGTCGTCGTCCGCCCCATCCGCGATTCCGATGTCGAGGCGCTCGGCCGTGTCCACGCGACGTGCTGGCACGAGACGTACGACCACCTGATCAGCGCCGCCGCGTTCGAGAAGCTCTCGCCCCGGCGCATGGCCGACCTCTGGACCCACATGGCCGCGCGCGGCGAGGAGTACGCGCAGTTCGCCGCGCTCGTCGACGGCGAGATCGTCGGGTTCGTCGGGTCGGGCCCCGCTCGCGACGAGAACCCGCCCCGCGAGCGCGAGCTCTACTTCATCTACGTGCTCGACGCGTATCACGGCACGGGCATCGGCAAGAAGCTCTTCGATGCGGCCGTCGGCGACGACGCCGTCTACCTCTGGGTCGCCTCCGACAACCCGCGTGCGCACCGCTTCTACGAACGCAACGGCTTCACCGCCGACGGTGCCGACCAGCACGTGCCGTTCCTCGGCGAGGAGATCCACGAGGTGCGGCTGGTCCGCTGAGCGGCCGGTCGAGCATGCACCCGCTCGTGGTCGAGTAGCGACGTCGGAGCGTATCGAGACATCATGGCCACTCCCGTCATCCTCGACGTCGACACCGGTGTCGACGACGCCCTCGCGATCCTGTTCGCCGTCGCCCACCCCGATCTCGACGTGCTCGGCATCACGTGCGTCGCCGGCAACGCGTCGCTCGAGCAGGTCGTCGACAACACGCTGCGCGTGCTCGATGCCGCGGCAGCGGGAGACATCCCGGTCGCCGCAGGAGCCCACCGGCCGCTCATCGCACCGGCGCGCTCGGCCTCGCACGTGCACGGCGCCGACGGACTCGGGGGCCTCGTCCTCCCGGCGACCCGCCGCACCGCGCGCCCCGAGCACGCGGTCGAACTGCTCCGCCGCCTGATCATGGACCGCGCCGAGCCGGTGACGCTCGTCGCCCTGGCGCCGCAGACGAACCTCGCGCTGCTGCTGCGCACCCACCCCGAGGTCGCCGGGCGCATCGAGCGCATCGTCGTCATGGGCGGGTCGGCGAGCGTCGGCAACGCCACCGCGGTCGCGGAGTTCAACGTCTGGCACGACCCCGAGGCCGCCGCGATCGTGTTCGATGCAGGGGTGCCCGTCTACATGTACGGGCTCGACGTGTTCAACCGCGTCTCGGTCGCCGCCGACCGGGCGCATGCGCTCGAGCGCGGCGACCACTCAGTCGGCCGCATCGTCGGCGAGCTGCTCGGCTCGCGCATCGCCTTGAGCGAGGACGAGCACGCCGAGTACACGGGCCTCATCGGCGACGCCGGCGCGGTGTGCTCCATCGTCGAACCGGCCGCGCTGCGCACCGAGCGCCGGCCCGTCCGGGTCGAGCTCGCCGGCCTCGGCCGCGGTCAGACCCTCGTCGACCGGCGCGAGTTCGCCGGAGAGGACGTGGTGCACGGACTCGTCGACCCATGGCCCGTGGTCGAGGTCGCCCTCGACGTCGATGCCGACCGCGTGGCCCGGCTGTTCCTCGACACCGTGCTCGCGCTTCCGTCCGGAGCCTGATCCGGCGCCGGCCGCACCCGTTGCCGCCTAGTGCAGGGCGCCGACCGAGGCGAGCGCCTGCGCGACGAGCACTCCGCGTCCGCCCTCCATCTCGTCGGCGACCGGCTTCGCGACGGCCTCCTGCGGCGTCATCCAGGTCACCTCGAGCGCATCCTGCCGTGGCTCGCACGTGCCCGTGACCGGCACGACGTACACGAGCGAGACCGCGTGCTGGCGCTCGTCGGTGAACGGCGAGATGCCGGGCAGCGGGAAGTACTCGGCCACGGCCGCGGGCACCGGGCTCGCCGGCAGCAGCGGAAAGGCCATCGGTCCGAGGTCCTTCTCGAGGTGGCGGAAGAGCGCGTCGCGGATCGTCTCGCCGTACATGACCCGCCCCGAGACGAGCGTGCGCGTCATCTCGCCGAGCGCGTTCGCCCGCAGGAGCATGCCGACCTCGCCGACCTGGCCGAGCCCGTCGACCCGCACCGGCACGGCTTCGACGTAGAGCAGGGGCAGCCGGCCGCGCACCTCGGCGAGCTCGAGATCGCTCAGCCAACCCGGATTCGCCGGCGGCCGGACGGCGGGTTCGTCGTCGGGATTCCAGTCGGGATCGGGGGTGCGCACGCTCATGCCTCCGATTCTGCCCCACGATGTCCGCAGCCGTCGGGGAATCCGGCACGGTCGGCGCGAATGCCTCAGCCCGCGTCGCGCCCGAGCCCGAGGCGGGCGAGCGTCTGGGCGACCTCATCTTCTGGGGAGCCCTGCGCGTCGACGACGATGCCGCGCTCGCCCGGCCCCAGCGGTTCGAGCGTCTCGAACTGCGAGCCGAGCAGCGACGCCGGCATGTAGTGGCCGGTGCGATGCTCGAGCCTTCCCGCGATGAGCTCCCGGGCGCCCTCGAGGTGCACGAAGACGACGTTCGGCCGCGCCAGTCGGTCGCGGTAGGCCCGCTTGAGCGCCGAGCACGTGATCACGGCGGGCTCGCCGGCGGCCAGGTGCCCGTCGATCCAGGCTGCGATGCGATCGAGCCAGGGCCACCGGTCGTCGTCGGTGAGGGGGGTGCCGCTCGCCATCTTGGCGACGTTGGCCTCGGGGTGCAGGGCGTCGCCCTCCTGGAGATCCCAGCCGAGGCGCTCGGCGATGAGCTCGGCGAAGGTCGTCTTGCCGCTGCCCGACACTCCCATGACGACGAGCACTGGCGGGTGCTCGACCTCGATCGGGGATGCCTCGGGGGCGGCCTCGCGCGCGTCGTTCATGATCGTCCTCCCCCGCTCACGCGACGAACGGGCTCAGCGCGAGCACGCCCGCGAGGCCGACGAGGGAGATGAGGCACTCGAGCACGGTCCACGACTTCAGGGTCTGGCCGATCGTGAGGCCGAAGTACTCCTTGATGAGCCAGAACCCGGCGTCGTTCACGTGCGAGAGGAAGACCGAGCCCGATCCGATCGCGAGCACGAGCAGCGAGGTCGCACCGGCCGAGAGGTCGAGGTCGGCGACGAGCGGCTGCAGGATGCCGGCGGCCGTGATCGTGGCGACGGTCGCCGAGCCGGTGGCGACGCGGATGAGCACGGCGACGAGCCAGGCGAGGGCGAGCACGACGGCGAGGGAGCCGCCGATGCCCGAGATCGCGTCGGCGATGACCTGCCCGATCGTCGAGTCGACGAGCACCTGCTTGAAGCCGCCGCCGGCGCCGACGATGAGGAGGATGCCCGCGATCGGAGGCAGCGACGAGCCGACCGAGGCGGCGATCTCGTCGCGCCCCATGCGGCCGCCGCGGCCGAGCACGACCATGCCGACGAGCACGGCGAGGAGCAGCGCGATGACCGGCTTGCCGAGGAAGTCGACGACGAGCTTCCACGCGTCGCCCGAGGTCGGAGCGACGATGTTCGCGAGCGACGAGGCGAGCATGAGCACGACCGGCAGCAGGATGCAGAAGAGTGCGGCCCCGAACGAGGGGCGCGGCTTCGACGACACGTCCTCGCCGCGGTCCTCCGCGGTGACGAAGAGGTCGGGCACCGGGACCTTCACCCAGCGGGCGGCGAGTTTCGAGAACAGCGGGCCGGCGATGATGACGGCCGGGATCGCGACGATCACGCCGAAGAGGAGGGTCTGGCCGAGGTCGGCGCCGACGAGGTCGATCGCGGCGAGGGGCCCGGGGTGCGGCGGCACGAGGCCGTGCATCGCCGAGAGGCCCGCGAGCGTGGGGATCGCGATGCGCATGAGCGGCAGCCCCGAACGGCGCGCGACGAGGATGATGACGGGCACGAGCAGCACGAGGCCGACCTCGAAGAACATCGGGAGGCCGATGAGGGCGCCGACGCCGCCCATGACCCAGGGCAGCGCCTGCACGCTCGAGCGCGCGATGAGGGTGTCGACGATGCGGTCGGCGCCGCCGGAGTCGGCGAGCAGCTTGCCGAAGATCGCGCCGAGCGCGATCAGCACGCCCACCCCGCCCATGGTCGCGCCGAAGCCGTTGGTGAAGCTCAGGATCGTCTGCACCGCGGTCATGCCGGCCACGAGGCCGGTCACGATGGCGCCGATCATGAGCGAGATGAAGGGGTGCAGCTTCACCCAGGTGATGAGCACGACGATGACGGCGATGCCGACGAGTGCGGCGGTGATGAGCTGCCATTCGGGCGCCGTGGTGGTCGGGACGACGGGATCGGCGGCGGAGACGAGCGCTGCAGCGGTGGAGAGCACGGTGGACATTGGCCTGAACTTCCTCGGTCTGGCGGACTGGGTGAGGTGACTCTACATATATGTAGGGCATATTTCAAGGCACGCCTTATAACGCCGGGCATTTCACTCGAGCGACGCCTCGGCGATAATCAGTGGATGGATGCTTCGCCGAACGGTTCGTCCGCCCTGCACGAGCGGGTGATCGAGTCGCTGGGCGCGGACATCGTCTCCGGCCGGCTCGCCCCCGGCGCGCGCATCCTGACGACCGACATCGCCGAGCGCTTCGGCGCCTCCCGCTCGGCGCTGCGCGAGGTGGTGCGGGTGCTCGAGTCGATGGGCCTCGTGGAGGTGCGCCGGCGCGCCGGCGTCGAGATCCTGCCGCCCGAGCGCTGGAACCCGTACTCCACCCGGCTCATCAGGTGGCGGCTCGCGGGCCCCGACCGGATCGAGACCCTGCATGCGCTCAGCCAGCTGCGCAGCGCGGTCGAACCGCTCGCGGCGCGACTCGCCGCCGAGCACGCCGCGCCCGCGCAGCGCACCGCGCTCATCGCCGCCGTCACGGGCATGACCGAGCGGGCGCGCGAGGCCGACGAGGCGCCCTACCTCGAGCACGACGTCGCGTTCCACGCCGCGGTCCTGGATGCCTCGGGCAACCCGTTCCTCGCCGCCCTCGGTCCGGTCGTGGGCGAGGTGCTGCGCGGGCGCACGCAGCACGCGCTGATGCCGCACGAGGCGAACCCGACGGCGCTCCGGCTCCACCAGGAGGTCGCGTTCGCCATCACCGAGGGCCGGCCCGACGAGGCCGAACGCGCCCTCGCCGCGATCGTCTCCGAGGCCGACCAGGCGGTGCAGGCGGTCGCGGACGTGACGCCGGGCGACGCCGACGTGACCGATTCCCCGGAGGAGGGGCGATGATCATCGACGACGAGGCCGTGCTCTGGTCGGCCGCCGGCGAGGACCGCGCCGATCGGCCGCTGCTGGTGCTGCTCCACGGCTACAACTCGAACGAGGGCGACCTGTTCGGCCTCGCGCCCTACCTGCCGCTGCAGCCGGTCATCGCCTCGCTGCGCGCGCCGCTCGACGCAGGGTACGGCTACGCATGGTTCGAGGTCTTCGACGAGCGCGGCCGCATCGACGACGACTCCCCCGCGAAGCAGGCCGAGTCGCAGGCAGCCGCCGAAGCGGTGCTCGCGTGGGTCGATCGCGCCGCGCCCGGCACGCCGGTCGGTCTCGTCGGCTTCTCGCAGGGTGGCGCGCTGTGCCTCGAGCTCCTGCGCCTCGCACCCGAGCGCTTCGAGTTCGCGGCCATCCTGGCCGGCTTCGCGATGCCCGGCGAGCGCGACGGCGACGCCCGGCTCGCGACGGTGCGGCCGCCGGTCTTCTGGGGTCGCGGCACCCTCGACGAGGTCATCCCCGCGGCGTCCGTCGCCCGGACGCAGGACTGGCTGCCCGGGCACGCGACCGTCGACGCGCGCATCTACGAGGGCCTCGGTCACTCCGTCTCCGAGGCGGAGCTCGCGGACCTCACCGGCTTCCTGCGCGACCGCTACGCCGCGTGAACTACTCCGCCGAACGCGCCGCCCGCTCGCGGTCGCGCTCGGCGACGCGCTGCTTCTCGGCGCGCACGGCGGCCTGGGTCGCGCGCTCCTCGACGAGCCATTGCGGCGGTGCCGCGAGGAGGGCCTTGATCTCGGCCGTCGTGAGCGCGTCGCTGACGCCCGCGCGTGCGAGGCCGGAGTTCGAGACGCCGAGCTTCGCGGCGACGACCTGACGCGGGTGCGGTCCCTCTCGGCGCAGCGTCGCGAGCCACTCGGGCGGGTCGGCCTGCAACGCGTCGACCTCGTCGCGGGTGATCGCGTGGTCGCGGAACTCCTCGGGCGCGGCGGAGAGCAGGATGCCGAGCTTCTTCGCCGCGGTCTCGGCCTTCATGGTCTGCGACTTCTTGGCCCGGGGCTGCTTCTCGCGCGGCTCGGCGGCCGGCGACTCGTTCTCGCTCACCCTGCAACCGTAGCCGACGGTAGCCTGAGAGGCACCGGCACGCGGGACGACGCGTGCCGGCACGACCGCGAACAGGGGGCGACATGGCGTTGCGACTCGACTACGTCGCGGGCGTCTCCCCGTCGAAGTGGCTGCGAGCCTGGGGCGAGCGACGTGCCGACCTGCCCCTCGAGGCCGCCAGGGTCGACGAGTCCGTGCAGCTCGACCGGCTGCGCTCGGGCGAGGTCGACCTCGCATTCGTCCGGCTGCCGGTCGACGCCGACGGCTTGCACCTCATCCCGCTCTGGGAGGAGCTCGCGGTCGTGGTGCTCCCGAAGGACCACGCCTTCGCCGAGGAGGCCGAGCTCTCGCTCGCCGACCTCGGCGGCGAGCCGGTCGCCCCGGTGCAGACCGACCCCGCCATGACCCTCGAACTCGTCGCCGCCGGTACCGGCTATGCGATCGTGCCGCACTCGATCGCGAGGCTCCACCACCGGCGCGACGTCGTGGCGATCCCGCTCTCCGACGGCACCTCCACCCGCATCGCCCTCGTCTGGCGGGTCGAACGCGACGACGACGACATCCAGGAGTTCGTCGGCGTCGTGCGCGGACGCGGCGTGCGCAGCTCGCGGGGCGACGAGGCGCCGACGATGAAGCCGGCGAAGGCGGCCAAGCTCGCGGCCGCCGAGCGGCGCGCCGCCGACGGCAGGGGCGGAAAGGCCGGCGGAGCGAAGGGCGGCAAGGCCGCGTCCGGGCGGGCCGCCCCGCGCACCGGTCAGGGGGCCAAGCAGCGGCATCGGCGGCGTGGCCGATGACCGCGCCGAAGCCGTTCCTCTTCCTCTCCGCCCGCCCCGAGGTCGAGGCCGTCGGGCCCGAGTACGAGTCGGTGCGCCGTGCGATGCGCCTCGATGCCGGCCGGCTCGAGCACCACCGCCTCGACGTCGAACCGCTCGGCGAGGTGCGCCTCGACGCGTTCGCGGGCATCGTCGTCGGCGGCAGCCCGTACAACGTGACGACCCCCGAGGAGCACAAGCATCCCGTCCAGCAGCGGGTCGAGGCGGAGCTCGCCGCCCTGGCGGAGCGCGCCCTCGACATCGGGTTCCCCGTGATGTTCACCTGCTACGGCATCGGCGTGCTGGCCCGCGTGCTCGGCGGACGCGTCGGCACCCGGTACGGCGAGAACGCCGCCGCCGTCGAGATCGCGCTCACCGCCGACGGCGTGGCCGACCCGCTCGTCGGTACGCTGCCCGGCCGCTTCGACGCGCTCGTCGGCCACAAGGAGTCGACCGAGCTCCTGCCGGCCGACGCGGTCCTCCTCGCGTCGTCGGCGGGCTGCCCGGTGCAGATCTACCGGGTGGGCCCGAGCGTGTACGCGACCCAGTTCCACCCCGAGGTCACGACCGACGACTTCATCGCGCGGGCGCAGGTGTACCGGCACCACGGCTACTTCCCGGCGAGCGAACTGCGCGAGGTCTCGCGGCGCCTCGCCGAGGCATCCGTGACCGAACCGCAGCGCCTGCTGGCGCGCTTCGTCGAGCTCGCCGACGCGCGCTGACCGACCGGGCCGACGAGATGCATGCCGCTGGGGGCATCCACCTCGTCGACCCGGTGACCGGGCCGGTCGGCGACCGGCCCGCGCCTGGTCAGGCGGTGCTCTTGCTGTTGCCCCGGGTGATGAGGCCCCAGATCAGCAGCACGACGATCGACCCGGCGATGGCGAGCAGCCACGTGCCGAGATCCCAGAACTCCGTCAGGGGGCGGTTGAGGATGAGGCTGCCCAGCCAGCCTCCCAGCAGGGCGCCGACGACGCCGAGCAGCAGCGTGACGAACCAGCCGCCGCCCTGCTTGCCGGGCAGGATCAGCTTGGCGATGGCGCCGGCGATGAGGCCGAGCACCAGGAAAGCGAGGAAACTCATGGCAGCTCCTTCGATTCGGATGCCTCAACCGAACCACCGCGGGCGACGCGCGGCAAGGGCTTGTGCGGCGCGGCGCCGACACGGTATCGGTGCGGTCACGCCGGCTCGGGCAGCGGATACGCGCGCCGGAGCACCATGCGCTGCCCGAGCGTCCACGCGACGGTGACGAGCAGGTAGAGCGCGGCCGCGAGCGGAACGAACATCGCGACCACGGCGGTCGCGTACTGCAAGAGGCCGAGCATCCGCACGGCGGCGGGGTTCGCGAGCGGTGACGCGGATGCCTCGCCGGGGACGCGCCCGGCCGGCGGCGCCGTCGACACCGGTGCGCGGAACACCCGCCGTGTCGTCTCGCCGACGAGGGCGATCGAGACGACGACGATCGCGAACACGGCGAGCGCCGACGGGGTGAGCGTGCCGACCGTGAGCATCCCCGCGAGGCTCGAGCCGAGGGGCACGCCCGCCAGCGTGTGCTGCAGCAGCGCGTTCGGGTGACCGGCGATCGCCTGCAGCACGAACAGGGCGTAGATCACGCCCACGACGGGTGCCTGCGCCAGCATGGGCAGGCAGCCCGCGAGGGGCGACGTGCCCTCGTCGCGGTAGAGCGCCATCATCTCGCGCTGGAGTCGCTCGGGCTGCTTCGCGAACCGGCGCTGCAGGGTGGCGAGCTTCGGCGCGAGCCGGGCCCGGCCCTGCTCGGCCTTCGCCTGCGAGACGCCGACGGGGATGAGCGCCGCACGCACGAGCAGCGTGACGAGGACGATCGCCGCCGCCGCGCTCGCGACGCCGATCAGCGGCTCGAGCAGGTCGGCCAGGCCGATGAGGAGGTCGTGCGCTCCGTCGAGGAGCGCGGCGATGGGAGGAAAGCTGTAGAGGTCCAAGGTGTGATCCGTTCGCGGTCGAGGAAACTGGGTTCCGTCTGGCCGCGCGGACGCTGCGACGTCGTGCCACCGGTCGACGAGTCATCCGTCCGGTCGTCCGCCCACGGCGGGTCGCCGCCGGTGGGGTCGCCGACCGTCGGCGGGTCGCCGTCGGCAGGTCCGCCCGCGGTCGGCGGGCGTTCGATCGTCGCGCGCTACGCGGCCGCGAGGCCGCGGCCCGGTGCCCTCGGCCGTGCTCGTCCTGGGGCGTCGGGGTCGCTCTGCGAGAGCAGCGCACCCGGATCGGCGGTCTGCCGCAGGCGTCGAGCGGCGCCCGATGCGTCCGCCGCGACGAGCGCGGGCAGCGCCCGGACCGCGAGCACGACCACCGCGAGCGCGGCGGCGCCGACGACGCCCACGAGCAGCACCGCGAGCGTCGCGTTCGACGCGAGCGCGAGCTCGAGCGAGGCCTGGAGGTAGCGGAAGAGCTCGGCGATCAGCTCGATCACGGCGGCGCTCCCCTCATCGATCGTGCCCGCCCTCCGACGTGGGCGGGACGCGATCAACGCTAACACCCGGCGGCTGCGAGGCGGCAGACTGGCGGGGTGACCCGGCCCGTGCGCCCGTGGGTGCTGCACGTCGACCTCGACCAGTTCATCGCAGCGGTCGAGGTCCTGCGCCGCCCCGAACTCGCCGGGCGGCCGGTGATCGTGGGCGGGCGCGGCGACCCGACCGAGCGCGCGGTGGTGTCGACCGCCTCGTACGAGGCGCGCGAGTACGGCGTCGGGTCGGGGATGCCGCTGCGCATCGCCGCGCGCAAGGTTCCGGATGCCGTCATCCTGCCGGTCGATGCCGAGGCGTACCTCGCCGCCTCCGACGAGGTGATGTCGACGCTCCGGTCGCAGCCGGGCGCCACCGTGCAGGTGCTCGGCTGGGACGAGGCGTTCGTCGGCGTCGAACTCGACGACCCCGAGGCCTACGCACGCCGCCTGCAGCAGGCGGTGCTCGACCGCACGGCCCTGCACTGCAGCGTCGGCATCGGCGACACGCTCGTGCGGGCGAAGGTCGCGACCGGGTTCGGCAAGCCGCGCGGGGTGTTCCGGCTGACGGCCGACAACTGGCTCGAGGTCATGGGGCAGCGCCCCACGCGGGACCTCTGGGGCGTGGGCGCCAAGATCTCGCGTCGGCTCGCCGGGCACGGCATCACGACCGTGGCCGAGCTCGCCGCTGCCGACCCCGAGGTGCTCGCCGCCGAGTTCGGCCCGCGGATGGGGCCCTGGTACGGCGAGCTCGGGCGCGGGGAGGGCTCCCGCGTCGTCGACGACACGCCATGGGTGGCCCGCGGGCACAGTCGCGAGACGACCTACCAGCGCGACCTCACCGACCCGGCCGAGGTCGACGCGGCCCTGCACGCGCTCTTCGAGCAGGTGTGGGCCGACATCGTCGCCGAGGGACGACCCGTCATCGGCGTCACCCTGAAGGTGCGGTACGCCCCGTTCATCACGACGACGCACCAACGCAGGATCACGACGACCGGCGATCGCGACGTCGCCCTCGCGAGCGTCGAGGCGCTCGCCGGCGACCGCATCGAGCCCGGACGGCCCGTTCGCCTGCTCGGCCTGCGCCTCGAGATGCCGATGCCGGAGGAGGCCCGGGAGGGGCACACGCCGACGCGCAGCGGGTGGTGAGCGCGCTCGGCCGTCGCCTGCTCAGTCCTCGAGCAGCCGCTCGAACAGCACGTGGTCCTGCCACTCGCCCGCGATGCGGAGGTAGCGCCGGGCGAGCCCGAACCGCTCGAAGCCGTTGCGCTCGAGCACCCGCTGCGAGGCGAGGTTGTGCACGAGGGTGCCGGCCTGCACCCGGTGCAGGCCGGCCGCGCGAGCGTGGTGCAGCGCGATGCCGACTGCGGTCGTCGCAAGGCCCTGTCCGGTGAACCGGCCGTCGACCCAGTACCCGAGGTGGGCGTTCTGGAAGACGCCGCGCACGAGGTCGGAGAGGTTCACGCGGCCGACGATCTCTGCGCCCTCGTCGCCTGCGGCGAGGACGAGGGGAATGAGGGCGCCCGCCTCGAGCCGGAGCATCGCGCCCGCGACATCCCGTTCATGCCATGACGTCGTGAAGAACTCGGGGGTGCGCAGGGGCTCCCACGGTGCGAGGTGCTCACGATTGCGCTCGTAGGCCGCGGCGAGCGCGGGGCCGTCGCCGGGTGCGAGCAGGCGCATCACGACCCCGCCGTCGAGTTCGACCGGTTCGAGCATCCGCGCCTCCCGCGTTCACGAATCACGCTGAAACGACGAACCCCGCGACCTTGCGATCGCGGGGTTCGGTGGCGGTGACGGTGGGATTTGAACCCACGGTAGGGGGTTACCCTACACAACTTTTCGAGAGTTGCACCTTCGGCCGCTCGGACACGTCACCGGGATCGATAGTAGACGACGACGGGCCCAGTACCAAAACGAGGGCGCCTCACGCCGCGGCGATCGCGCGGGCGATCGCGGTCGCGTCCGCACCGACGCCCATGAGCAGCGGCGACCGGCGGGTCGTCATCCATGGCACGCCGATGAACCACAGCCGGGACGAGCGAGGGCTGCGCCCGCCCTCCTGCACCGGGAACCCGTGTTCGTCGGTGACGCCGTCGAGCTCGATCCAGCCGTAGTCGGGTCGGTAGCCGCACGCGACGATCACTGCGGCGACCCTGGCCAGCCGTGGCGGCGCGACCGCCACGGGAGCAGGCGGATCGGCGGGCAGCTCCTCCGGGCCGGGCAGGCCCCACCCGGCCGAGATCGCAGTGGCCGCCTGCCAGACCTGGCGATAGGCCTCGTCGCCCTTCGCGACGGAGGCGGCGAGGTCGTCGGCCACGACGAGCCGATCGCCGTCGATGCCGAGCACGCGGCCGCAGAGGTGCACGCCCTCGTCGGCGAGCGTGCGCAGGTTGAGGTCCTGACCGCCGTGGTTGCCGGTCACGAGCGGATTCGCAGCGACCCGCACGGCGACCGAGGGCTGGTCGGCGAGCGTCTGCTCGAAGAAGCCGGCCGCCTCGAGCCAGTCGATGCCGTCGCGGCCGGCGACCCTCCGCGGGATCGCCGGGGCGGATCCCGCCGCCATCACGACCTCCCGGCCGGCGGCGAAGAGCTCGTCGGCCAGCTGCGCCGCACTCTGCCCGCCGCCGACGACGAGCACGACGCCGTCGGGCAGGTCGTCGGGCACGTCGTCGGGCGACCGGTAGTCCGTCGAGCCGAGCACGGGCATCCGATGCGCGAGCTCCTGCGCCCACGCCGGGCGCCGCTCGTGCTGGTAGGCGCCGGTCGCGACGACGACACGGCGGGCGCGGATGCCTCCGGCCGGGGTGTCGGCGACCAAGGCGTCGTCGCCGTCGAGGCGGAGCGCAGTCACCGGGCGATGCTCCTCGACGGGCGCGCCGAACGAGGCGGCGTACCGCTGCAGGTGCGCGATGACCTCGTCGCGCGACAGGTAGCCCGAGCCGTACGGCCCGTGGTACTCGCCGCCCGGCAGCCGGATGAAGTGGTTCGGGGTCACGAGGTGGAACGAGTCCCACCGATCGGCCCACGTGCTGCCGACCGTCTCGCTGTCGAGCACGACGTGCTCCACGCCCTCGGCGGTGAGTTCGTGGCTCATCGCGAGGCCCGCCTGGCCCGCACCGATCACGAGCACGTCGACGTCGGCTCGCATGTCTCGACGGTACGCCCGCGTGCGACGAGCCGCGACTCCCCCGATCGGGAGGTGCGCGGCCCGCCGCGGCGGCGATCCGCGGCGGCGGCCTGCTGCGTCGGCCTGCTGCGTCGGCCCTTCGCTGCGGCGGCCGTTCGCACGGGTGGTGTCGGCGGCCACGGGTAGTCTCTGGGCATGGCCCGCCCCACCTCCTCCTTCCGCTGCACCGAGTGCGGGTGGACCACCCTCAAGTGGGTCGGCCGCTGCGTCGAGTGCCAGCAGTGGGGCACCGTCGTCGACGCGGCCGAACAGACCGGCATCGTGCGCGGGCTGCAGGCCGTGAAGGTCGGCGAGGCGCGCTCGGCCCGGCCCATCGTCGAGGTCGAGACCACCGACGCGGCGCACCGGCCGAGCGGCATCGGCGAGTTCGACCGCGTGCTCGGCGGGGGCATCGTCGCAGGGGCGGCCATCCTGCTCTCGGGCGAGCCCGGCGTCGGCAAGTCGACCCTGCTGCTCGAGGTCGCCGCCCGGGTCGCGGCCACCGGCCGCCGGGTGCTCTACGTGACCGCCGAAGAGTCGACGGCCCAGGTCCGCCTGCGGGCGGGTCGCACCGGTGCGCTGCACGGCGAGCTCTACCTCGCCGCCGAGACCGACCTGGCGACGATCCTCGGCCAGATCGATGCGACCTCGCCCGAGCTCCTCATCGTCGACTCGGTGCAGACCGTCTCGTCGTCGCTCTCCGACGGCCTGCCGGGGCAGCCGAGCCAGGTCCGCGAGGTCGCCTCCACGCTCATCCGGGTCGCGAAAGAGCGGCAACTGCCGCTGCTGCTCGTCGGCCATGTCACGAAAGACGGCTCGATCGCGGGGCCGCGCCTGCTCGAGCACCTCGTCGACGTCGTCTGCCAGTTCGAAGGCGACCGGCAGACGGCGCTGCGCTTCGTGCGCGCGCTCAAGAACCGGTTCGGCCCCACCGATGAGGTCGGCTGCTTCGAGATGACGGGCGAGGGCATCGCCGAGGTGCCCGACCCGTCGGGGCTGTTCCGCTCGACCGGGCGACGCGAGGTGAGCGGCACGTGCGTGACGGTCGCGCTCGAGGGCCGCCGCGCGCTGCCCGTCGAGGTGCAGGCGCTCGTCGTCGCGACGAAGGCCCCGCAGCCGCGTCGCGTCGTCAACGGCGTCGACCCGTCACGCGTGGCGATGATCATCGCGGTGCTCGAGCGGCGCGCCGGGCTCAAGGCACTCGGCGAGCACGACGTGTACGTGTCGACGGTCGGCGGCGTGCGGCTCGCCGAGCCGGGTGCCGACCTCGCGATCGCCGTCGCCATCGCCTCGGCCATGCGCGACGCCGCGGTGCCGCACGAGCTGGCCGCCTTCGGCGAGATCAGCCTCGCCGGCGAGGTGCGGCCGGTGACCGCCGCGAAGCAGCGCACCGCCGAGGCTCGCCGTCTGGGCTACACGACGATCCTCGACGTCGAGGCCGGCAGCGTTCGCGCCGCCGTCGCCCGGGCGATGCTCGCGTCGACCGACTCCCGCCAGCGCGAGCTCGACGCGGCGTTCTGACGCGTCGTCGGCACCGGGAGTTCGCCGGGTCTCACCCGACTCGGCCGGCGCGCGGTCGGTCGGTCGGTCGGTCGGCACCATCCCGGATGCGGGGTGCTCCTGCTCGGAGTTGCAGGACTATTCGGCGGGCACCCGTGCAGAGGGGGCCGCCGGCCCGCTCATCCTGCAACTTCGAGCCACTCGGATCTCCGGGGCACGCAGCGTGCCGGAGGCCGGGGCTCCCCGCAAGGAGTTGCAGGACTATTCGGCGGGCACCCGTGCATACGGGGCCACCGACCCGCTCATCCTGCAACTTCGAGAAGCCGCGTCAGACCTCGAGTGCGCGCAGCAGCTCGGCGGGCGATGCCTGCATGGGATGCGGCCCGGCGATGTCGAGGAACACCGTCGTGATCGTCGACTCGTGGCGCTTGAGGAACCCGCGCAGCCAGGCGGGGCTGTGCAGGCCGACCGCGGGCGGCAGGTTCGCCGGCTTGTTCACCGCGTCGCTGAAGAGCAGCAGCGCGACCTCACCGGTGTTCGGGTCGCGGTACGTCCACACCTCGCCGCCGTCGAGCGGCCTGTCGCGCGGACCCGGCTTGATGAGCGGCACGACCGTGTTGCCGTTGCGCAGTGCGAGGGCGACGGCCGCCATGTCCTGCCGTTCGAGCGCCTCGGCGAGCGCCTGCGAGCGGAACTCGACCGGCGGCTTCGCCTTCTTCTTCGCCTTGCCTGCCATGCCTTCCAGCGTAGCCGGGCCGCCGTGCCGGGGAGTCCGCCGGGAACGGGGCCGCACTCGCGGGCGACGGTCGGGTATCCGTCGGATCGAACCACGAGTGCGACCCCCGGGTGATCTCGCCCTGCCAGGCCCTCGACCATCCCTGCACCCGAGTGTCCCCCGGTTCGCTCCGTTCGGGGTACGCCCAGTTCGAGGGTCAGTGCCGGTCCGGCGGGAGCGGCGACCTCGAGCGACACCGTCAGTAGAGCAGGAACTGCTTCTTCTCGGCCGAGTCGAAGCCGTCGATCGACACCGCCAGGTAGTACGAGGCGCCGCCGGCCGGGACCGACTCACGGGGCCCCTCGCAGGTGTCCTTGCTCGAACGCGTGCGGTCCCAGGCGATCGGCGAGCTCGACGAGATCGGCTTGCCCGGCTGCAGCGACACCTCGGCGTCGATCGCGTCGACCTGGCAGTCGGTCGACATCCAGTAGACGTCGTCGCCGCTCGTGATCGTGAAGACCTGGGCCTTCGTGCCGGCGTTCAGCACGCACACGTTCTTGCCGGTGTTCTCGATCGTCACCGAGAGCTGCGGCTGCTGGCCGGCCTCGTACGACGACTTGTCGGTGATCGGCTCGACCACGATCTGCTCGGGTGCGCAGGGGTCGCCGTCGGCCGCGGTGGGCTCGGTCGGAATCGTCGTCGACTCGGGGTCGCTCGTCTTCGTGGCGTCCGTCGCGGCCGGCTTGCCGTCGCCGGTCGAGGGCTCTTCGCCCTGGCTCGCGCCCGGCCGCACGATGATGAGCACGATCGCGGCGACGACCGCGAGCAGCACCAGCAGCACGACGACCCGACGGCGCCGGTACACCTGAGGTGACGGGCGTCCGGCCGGAGGGTTCGTCGACATGGTCACAGGGTACGACCGAGCGGCGCCCACCCCGACGCACCCGGTCGGCGGGTTTCGACAAGCTCCCGGAGGACGGTTCAGAGTCGTTTCAGCATGCGGGTGTTGCCGAGCGTGTTCTGCTTGACGCGGGCGAGGTCGAGGAACTCGGCGACGCCCTCGTCGTGCGAGCGCACGAGCTCGGCGTAGACCTCGGGGTCGACGGTCTCGGCGCCCATGTCCATGAAGCCGTGCCGCCCGAAGAACTCGACCTCGAACGTGAGGCAGAACAGCCGTGAGAGGCCGAGCTCGCGGGCGTCGGCCTCGAGCGCGTCGAGCAGTGCGTGGCCGACCCCCCGGCCGAGCCAGTCCTCGCCCACCGCGAGCGTGCGCACCTCGCCGAGGTCCTCCCACATGACGTGCAGCGCCCCGGCCCCGATGATCCGCCCGTCGGCCGTCTCCGCGACGCGGAACTCCTGGATGGCGCCGTAGAGGTCGACCCGCTCCTTGCCGAGCAGGATGCGTCGGGTGACGAACGGCTCCACGACGTCGATGATCTTCGGCACATCGCTCGTGCGCGCACGGCGCACGTGGAACTCGGTCGTCATCCGCCCATCGTATTGCCGCGTGGGTGACGATGACGACGGCGGGCGGACACGACGAGGGGGCGGATGCCGCAGCATCCGCCCCCTCGTATCGTGTGCGCTACTCGCCCGATGCGGCCGCGAGGTCGGGCGTGGCCGTGCCGGTGCCGAGGGCGGCGTTCGCGTTCACGCCGACGTTCGCCGGCAGCGCCCGCTGCGACGTCGTGAAGACGAACTCGCCGTTCTGGAAGTCGACGTGCACGTGGTCGCCCGCGTTGAGCTCGCCGTGCAGGATCTTCTCGCTCAGCCGGTCTTCGACCTCGCGCTGCACGGCACGGCGCAGCGGGCGGGCGCCGAGCGCCGGGTCGAACCCGACCTCGATGAGCCGCTCCTTCGCCGCCTGCGTGAGCTCGATCGTCATGTCACGGTCGAGCAGGCGCTCGCTGAGGCGCTTGAGGAAGAGGTCGACGATCTGCAGCAGCTCGGGCTTCGAGAGCTGCGGGAACACGATGATCTCATCGACGCGGTTGAGGAACTCGGGCTTGAAGTGCTTCTTGAGCTCTTCGTTGACCTTGCCGCGCATGAGGTCGTACCCGGTGCGGGTGTCGCCCTCGAGCTGGAAGCCGACCGGCCCGCCCGAGATGTCCTTCGTGCCGAGGTTCGTCGTCATGATGATGACGGTGTTCTTGAAGTCGACGACGCGACCCTGACCGTCGGTCAGACGACCCTCCTCGAGGATCTGCAGGAGCGAGTTGAAGATGTCGGGGTGCGCCTTCTCGATCTCGTCGAAGAGCACGACGCTGAACGGCTTGCGGCGGACCTTCTCGGTGAGCTGGCCGCCCTCCTCGAAGCCGACGAACCCGGGAGGGGCGCCGAAGAGCCGCGAGACGGTGTGCTTCTCGCCGTACTCCGACATGTCGAGCGAGATCATCGCGGCCTCGTCGTCGAAGAGGAACTCGGCGAGCGCCTTCGCGAGCTCGGTCTTGCCGACGCCCGTGGGGCCGGCGAAGATGAACGAGCCCGAGGGGCGCTTCGGGTCCTTCAGGCCCGCACGGGTGCGCCGGATCGTCTTCGAGAGGGCGGAGATCGCCTCCTCCTGGCCGATGACGCGCTCGTGCAGCGCCTTCTCCATGAAGACGAGCCGGCTCGACTCCTCTTCGGTGAGCTTGAAGACGGGGATGCCGGTGGCCTGGGCGAGCACCTCGGCGATCAGGCCCTCGTCGACGACCGCGGTGGTCTTGACGTCGCCCGACTTCCACTGCTTCTCGAGGCGCAGACGCTCGCCGAGCAGGTTCTTCTCCTCGTCGCGCAGCGACGCGGCCTTCTCGAAGTCCTGCTCCTCGATCGCCGTCTCCTTCGCGGCGCGGACCACGGCGATCTTCTCGTCGAACTCGCGCAGCTCGGGCGGCGACGACAGGATCGACAGGCGCAGGCGCGCGCCGGCCTCGTCGATCAGGTCGATCGCCTTGTCGGGCAGGAAGCGGTCGCTGATGTAGCGGTCGGCGAGGTTCGCCGCGGCGACGATGGCGCCGTCGGTGATCGACACCTTGTGGTGCGCCTCGTAGCGGTCGCGCAGGCCCTTGAGGATGTTGATCGCGTGGGGCAGGCTCGGCTCGGCGACCTGGATCGGCTGGAACCGGCGCTCGAGCGCGGCGTCCTTCTCGAAGTGCTTGCGGTACTCGTCGAGCGTGGTCGCACCGATCGTCTGCAGCTCGCCGCGGGCGAGCAGCGGCTTCAGGATCGACGCGGCGTCGATCGCGCCCTCGGCGGCGCCGGCACCCACGAGGGTGTGGATCTCGTCGATGAAGACGATGATGTCGCCGCGAGTGCGGATCTCTTTGGTGACCTTCTTCAGGCGCTCTTCGAAGTCGCCGCGGTAGCGGGAACCGGCGATGAGCGAGCCGAGGTCGAGCGAGTAGAGCTGCTTGTCCTTCAGCGTCTCGGGCACCTCGCCCTTGACGATCGCCTGCGCGAGGCCCTCGACGACGGCGGTCTTGCCGACGCCGGGCTCGCCGATGAGCACGGGGTTGTTCTTGGAGCGGCGCGAGAGGATCTGCATGACCCGCTCGATCTCCTTCTCACGGCCGATCACCGGGTCGAGCTTCGACTCGCGAGCGGCCTGCGTGAGGTTGCGGCCGAACTGGTCGAGGATCTGCGAGCCGCCCTGCGGGGTCTGCTGCTCGTTCGCGCCGACCTGCACCTGTTCCTTGCCCTGGTAGCCCGAGAGCAGCTGGATGACCTGCTGGCGCACGCGGTTGAGGTCGGCGCCGAGCTTGACGAGCACCTGGGCGGCGACGCCCTCGCCCTCGCGGATCAGGCCGAGGAGGATGTGCTCGGTGCCGATGTAGTTGTGGCCCAGCTGCAGCGCCTCGCGGAGCGAGAGCTCGAGCACCTTCTTGGCGCGCGGCGTGAACGGGATGTGCCCCGTCGGCTGCTGCTGGCCCTGGCCGATGATGTCCTGCACCTGCTCGCGCACCGCGTCGAGCGAGATGCCGAGCGATTCGAGCGCCTTGGCGGCGACGCCTTCACCCTCATGGATGAGCCCGAGCAGGATGTGCTCGGTGCCGATGTAGTTGTGGTTGAGCATCTTGGCCTCTTCTTGGGCCAGGACGACGACACGACGGGCTCGGTCGGTGAATCTCTCGAACATGCTCTACTCCTCACGGCCCCACTGGGCAGGGGACGTCGTTACATCGAGCGTAAACACTCGGGATGCCTCGTGGGCCGGTGTTCGCCGTGGGCGCATCGCGATGCAGTGGTTGACGCGAGACCGCGGATGGGTCATTGTTATCGATATTCGATGTTAATGATTTTCGATATGGAGCTGCGAATGTCCCTCATCGCCGACACCCGACTCAGCCGGAGCGACCAGGCCGGCATGTTCCTGACCATCGCCATCGCGGCGGTGGCGATCGTCACCACCGTGTGGCAGGCGGTCGCGCGCCTCGTCGAAGTGGTGCCCGGCCGCGACGTCCCCGTCCTCGTCCCGTTCATCGGCGAGGCGGCGACACTGCCCATCGGCCCCGACGGCGCCCCGATCGAGGTCGACGTCGAACAGGCGGTCGTGACGGTGCCGCAACCGGCCGCCGCGACGCAGTTCGCCCTCGTCGCCGAGCCGATCGTCGTCGCGCTCGCGGTCACCGCCGGGGTCGTGCTGCTCGCCCTGCTCTGCTGGAACCTCGCCAGGGGGCGGGCGTTCACGCGCGCGAACACGCGCATCATCTGGTGGGGCTCGGCCGCGATCACGGCCGGATGGGTGCTCGGGTCGCTCTTCCAGACCATGTCGGTGAACGGGGCCCTCTCGGCCGTCAGCGAGTACACCTACGACGGCATCACCTTCTCGATCAGCTGGGTGCCGTTCTTCGCGGTGCTCGTGCTCGCCGTCGTCGGGGCCGCATTCCAGGTCGGCGAGCGGCTGCAGCGCGACGCCGAGGGCCTCGTCTGATGGCCCCCGCCGAACCCGACGAGGCCTCCGACGTGCACTGCCGGCTCGATGAGCTGCTCGAGGCGAGGGGCATGACGCTGACGAGGCTCAGCGAGCTCGTCGGGGTCTCGATCGTGAACCTCAGCGTGCTGAAGAACGATCGCGCCAGAGCCATCCGGTTCTCGACGCTGCAGGCGATCTGCGAAGCGCTCGAGTGCGAGGTCGGCGACCTGCTGGTCGTGCGCCCGCGCTGAACGACGACGGGCCGCCGGGCCAGGAAATCAGATCCTGCCCCGACGGCCCGTCGATCGGTCGCCCGGCGTTACGCCTTCACCGTACGGCGGCGGCGCATGAAGAGCAGCAGGCCACCCGCGGCGATCACCGCGAGGCCGACCCAGCCGGCCGTCAGGCTCGCGCCCGTCGACGGCAGCGGCGGCTGCTCGGGCGTGACCGGCGCGCAGTCCTCGCTCGACGCCGAACCGTTCCAGAACTCGATCGTCGCCGAGTTCAGCGTGCCGCTGCCCTCGTCGCTCGAGCCGACCGCGCAGTCGGCCTGGTCGGAGGTCACATCCGACGCGACGTCGGCGGTCACCTCGACGGCGTAGACGTGCTCACCGCCGGCCGGCAGCACCGCGGTCGTGACCGCGATGTCGTCGATGCCATCCCAGTCCGGGTTGATCTCGATGCCCTCGGGGCCCGTGATCTCGGCCGAGATCGGCGTGATGCCGTCGCCGAACTTCAGCTCGTCGGTGAGGTCGTACGACTCGTCCGTCGCCGACAGGCTCGTCACGGTGATCGTGTACGAGACATCCCACGTGCCGTCGCCGTTGTCGACGGCCGGGCCGTCGACGGTCTTGGCGATGTCGAGCGGGCCGCGTGCGACGTTCTCGATGTCGCAGGCGATCAGGTCGCCCGGCTGCACCGTGAAGTCGCTCGCGTCGATCGGCGACGGGCCGGCCTCGCCGACCGGGTCGACCGTGCACACGAGGTCGCCCGCGACCCAGCCCTCGCCCGGGTCGGCCTCGGCGAGCGAGAAGCGGCCGCCGGGCAGGACGCCCTCGAACACCGCGGTGCCCTCGCCGCCCTCGGTCGTGACGCTCTCGACGACGGGGTCGCCGGCAGGCGCGCCCTCGGCGTCGAGCGGGGTCAGCTCGAAGTCGAAGGTGCCGTCGCCGCCGACGGCGGACTTCGTGACCTCGATCTGGCCGGGCACGGCCTCGTTCGTCAGCGCGCATTCGATCTCGGTGTCGATCTCAGCGGTGAACTGGAAGCCGGGTGCGTCGCCGTTGCCGTCCTCGAGCGCGCCCTCGGCACCGGTGCAGGTGATGGCGCCCATGTTCCAGCCGTCGACCGAGGTCTCGAAGACCGTGTAGTCGTCGCCGGGCACGAGATCGGTCCACGTGACGCTGTCGGAGCCGTTTCCGGCGCCGCTCACCGTCTGGGTGCCGGGCTGCTCGCCGGGGACCGGCGAGATCGTGAGGTCGAACGCCCACTCGAAGCCGTCGGCGACGCCCTCGACGCTCTTGGTCACGGTGACCGAGCCCGGGAGCGCCTCGTTCGTGAACACGCAGGTCACGACGGCGCCGGGCTCGAGGACGACGGCCGTCGACGTGCCCTCGGGCGTGCCGCAGCTGATCGAGTCGAGCTCCCAGCCGTCAGGCAGCGTCTCGGCGACCGTGTAGTCGCCGGGCACGATGAGTCCCGAGCTCCACGGGTTCGCCTCGTCGTCGGTGGCGTCGTTGAGCGTGAACTGCTCGTCGGTGCCTTCACCGGTCAGCGAGAAGTCGAAGTCCTGGTCCCACTCACCGGGGATGGTCTCCTTGTCGACGCGGATCTCGCCGCGCTGCGTGTTCGTGTAGGTGCACTCGACGCGCTCACCCGGGTCGACATCGAGCACCGCCGAGAAGTCGGCGAGGTCGACGATCGTGCCCTGGTCGGGGTCGACGCAGACGAGGTTCGTCGTGTCGTAGCCCTCGAGCGCGGTCTCGGCGAGGTCGTAGCTGCCGGGCTCGACCGAGTAGAGCTCGCTGTCGCCCGATCCGTCGGTCGCGTCGATCGTGAACGTCGACGGGTCCTCCAGCCAGCTGCCGGTGTACTCGAAGACGGCGCCCTCGGTGCCGTCGACGACCTTGTGCACCTGGATCTCGCCGTTCTGCGTGTTCGTGAAGACGCAGTGGGTGCCCTCGCCCGCGACGGTGGTCACGGTCTCGCCGTCGGCGATATCCGTTCCCTCCGGCGAGCAGGTGACGTCGGTGAGGTTCCAGCCCTCGGGCACGGTCTCGGTCACGGGCACCTCGCTGCCGGGCGCGAAGTAGACCGGCGCGCTCGTCTGGCCGTCGGTCAGCTGCACGGCAGTGCCGTCGACGTCGAAGTCGAACGTCTGGGCCGAGGCGTCGGGCAGCGTCTGCTTCTCGACGGTGACCCACGAGGTCGTGTTCACGATCGTGCAGGCGGTCACGTTGCCCTCTTCGACCGGGAACACGTCGTCGGGTGAGGTGAGCTCGATGATGCGGTCGTCGATCTGGCAGCTCATCGACAGCAGCTCCCACGGCACGCCGTCGGGGATGACCTCGCCGAGCGTGTAGTCCTCGCCCGCGAAGACGTCGGGCCACACGTCGGTCTCGCCGATGCGCAGCGTCTCGTCGATCGCCGTCTGGTCGGGGTAGATGTCGCCCCCGCCCGCGCGCTCCACCGTGTAGGCGAAGTCGACGGTCGAGGTGATGCCCTGCGGGTCGGAGAGCTTCGTGACGCTCAGGGCACCGCAGTTCGTGATCACGAGCGGGTTCTGCGGCTGGAAGAAGTCGATGATCTCGGCGGTCGCCGAGTTGCCGGTGCGCGTGAACCCGATGCCGGTCGCGAAGCCCTCGCACGACTCCTCGTCGAAGAGGCCGACGCTCGAGAGGTCCACGGCGATCTCGCCGAACGTTCCCGCCTCGCCGGGCAGCGGCCCGGGGCCCTCCATGCGCGCTCCGACCGCCGCCTCGAACACGAGGGTCTGCTGGATCGGCACCCAGAGGCCCGGTCCGTCGGGGTCGGTGCAGTCGCCGTCGGCCGCGACCCAGCGCAGCGCTCCGGCGGTGGTCGTGTTGTTCGCCGAGTCGTAGTTGAACTCCACCGCGAAGTCGTCGCAGCGGCCGGCCTCTGGGCCCTCGAACGTCTGGAAGGTGCTCATGTCGCCCGAGCCGTCCAGGCGCGTCCAGTACATGTAGAGCACGACGTGCTCGTCGCCCTGGTCATCGGTGACGACCTCGTACGCCGCACCGCCGGTGCAGGCGTCGTCCTTGGCGTTGACGTTGGCCGGGGCCGGGGCCCACGGGTTGTCGTTCTGCTTCTGCGACCCGGGCGAGCCCGTCTGGTCGACGCCGGTACACGCGATGTCGGAGGCGCCGTTGTCCCATCCGCGCGTCGCGTAGACGATACCGGTCGACGAGAATCCCTGGTCGGTCGTGTACGGGGCCGACCCGAGGAAGTCCGACGTCCCCTCCGCGGGGAGCGGCGCCAGAATGCTGTCCCAGTCGGTGTCTCCGGGATCCGAGCCCTCCAGCGTCATGTTGCCGTCGATCTCGAACCCGGTCTGGAGACCACCGGGTTCGAGCGTGGCCGCCGACGCCGGTGCGGCGAGCAAGGCGGGAGTCAGGAGTGCGCCGAACAATGCGGCGATGGCGGCAGCAGCCGTCAGTTTGCTTCTGGGCACGAAGAACGTCCTCACGTGTCGGGTTGCCGTCCCGGGTGAACGGCGCACGTGATCGCAACGCTAGTGCGGCAGGACCCCTCACTTCAGGGTTCGATGCCGAACGTCTTACCCCAGTTCAGGGGTGATTTCCGATTCGGGGTACGAGGGTTCCGCGAACCGGGGTGCAGTACGCGGCTACTTGATCGGAACCGTGATCTCGGTGTCCTGCACCTCGACGACGAGCGGCTTCGTCGTCGTCACGTCCATCGGGGTCCAGAAGACGGTCGTGTGCGGCACGAGGTCCATGGTGCACATCTGGTTCTCGGGGTACTGCTTCATCTCGATCGCGACCCGGTTGCCCGTGGCGGCCGGTTCGACGACGCTGATGCGCTCGCCCACCGGCGGGCACGTCGAACTGCCCCACAGCGTGACCGAGAGCTGGCCGCCCTCGCCGACCCAGCCGGCCTGCGGCTCACCCGTGCCGTCGCCGCCCTCTTCACCGCTCGCCTCGCCCTCGTGATCGGACACGGGGGCACCCGAGTAGTTCTCGGCGGGCGTCTTCGGCGGCGCGCACGCCGCGAGCAGGAACACGGAAGCCAGGGCCGCGGCAGCGAGGCCGGCACGACGAAGACGCACGGAGGTAGCCATGCGGCAATGCTATCCGGTCGACCGCCGCTGATTCAGCCCGCCCGGCCGCGTCGTCGGCGCGGATTAGGCTGGCGCCATGAGCAATCTCGAGAAGGATCCGCTCGAACTGCTCTGCCCGCCCGAGGGGCGGCAGGGCCCGGCCGTGCAGGTCCTCGAACCCCGCGACGTGCCGCTCGGCGGCCCGCGGGCCATGAACGTGCGGCGCACGCTGCCGCAGCGCGGCCGCACGACGATCGGCGCCTGGTGCTTCGCCGACCACTACGGCCCCGACGACGTCGCCGTCTCCGGCGGCATGGTCGTGCCCCCGCACCCGCACACCGGGCTGCAGACCGTGAGCTGGCTGTTCGAGGGCGAGATCGAGCACCGCGACTCAACCGGCAGCCGAGAGCTCGTGCGGCCCGGGCAGGTGAACCTCATGACCGCCGGCCGCGGCATCTCGCACTCCGAGGTCTCGACGGCGACGACCGCACGACTTCACGGCGTGCAGCTCTGGGTCGCCCTGCCCGACGCCTCCCGTCACACGGCGCCGTTCTTCGAGCACGCCGAGGTCGAGGCGCACGAGGTCGACGACGCCGTCGTCCGGGTGTTCGCCGGCTCCCTCCCCTCGATCGGCGACGATGCCGGCGTGACGCTGTTCAGCCCGATCGTCGGCGCCCAGATCGACATCGCGGCCGGCGGCGAGGCGTGGATCGAGCTCGACCCGGCGTTCGAGCACGGCGTGCTCGTCGACGTCGGCCCCGTGCACGTCACGATCGCGCCGACCGACGACGAGGTCGACGAGACGCGCGCCGACGCCGACGGGCTCGCCGTCGCGGGCCACTCGGCGGTGCTCGACCGGAGCGAGCTCGGCTACCTGCCCGTCGGGCACGAGGGGGTTCGCCTCCGCGCCGACCACGGCCCGGTGCGGGTCGTGCTGCTCGGGGGCGTGCCGTTCGGCGAGGAGCTCGTGATGTGGTGGAACTTCATCGGCCGCGACCACGACGAGATCGTCGAGTACCGCCGCCAGTGGCAGGCCGAGGTGATCGGCCGCGACAACCCCGACGGGCGCTTCGGCCACGTCGACTACGAGGGAGCCCCGCTGCCGGCACCCGACCTGCCGACGGTCAGGCTGAAGCCGCGGTCCTGAACCTCCCGATCGTGGATGCCTCGCCGTGGGCGTCCCTCCGAGGCATCCGACCGCTGCCGGCTATTGCAGGGCGGAGGTCAGCCTGGCGAGGTTGTCGAGCACCGTCGAACGCAGCGGTTGCTGCAGCCATTCGTCGAGCGTGAGCTCGCGGCTGTCGTGCCGATAGCCGTCTTCGACCGCGCGCATCTCGCGCACGAACGAGGCGCCCCGCACGAGCAGCGACACCTCCATGTTGAGCTCGAACGACCGGATGTCCATGTTGCTCGACCCGATGACCGCGACGTCGTCGTCGATCGTGAAGTGCTTCGCGTGCAGGATGTACGGCGCCTTGTACATGTAGATCTTGACGCCGGCGCGCAGCAGCGCCTCGTAGTACGAGCGCTGCGCGTGGTACACGAGCGCCTGGTCGCCGATCTCTGAGACGAAGAGCTCGACGTGCACGCCCCGCTGCGTGGCGCCGCTGATGGCGTAGAGCATCGACTCGTCCGGCACGAAGTACGGGCTCGTGATGATGAGCTTCTCCTTCGCCGCGTAGAGCAGCGCGAGGAAGAGCTTGAGGTTGTTCTCGCTGCGGAAGCCGGGGCCGCTCGGCACGACCTGGCAGTCGAGGTCCTGCGCCTCGCCCGGCTGCTCGAGCGCGTCGGTGAGGTCGCGAGCGGGCTCCTCCCCCGTCTCGAGGTACCAGTCGGTCGCGAAGATCGCGTCGAGGCCCGCGACGATGGGGCCCTCGACCCGGGTGACGAGCTCCTTCCACTTGAGCCCGCGGCGCCGGTTGCTGCGCTTGTTGTAGCTGCGGTCGATGATGTTCTGCGATCCCATGAAGCCGACGTCGCCGTCGACGACCAGGATCTTGCGGTGATTGCGCAGGTCGGGCCGCTGGTACTTGCCCTTGAACGGCTGCACCGGCAGCATGAGCTGCCAGCGCACGCCCATGCGGTCGAGGCGCTTCAACGTCCTGCGGTAGCCGGCGACCCTGGCCGAGGCGACGTGGTCGAGCAGGACCTTGACGTCGACGCCGCGGGCGACCGCGTCGCCGAGCGCGTCGAAGAACGGCGCCGTCGTCGCGTCGAGCGCGAAGATGTAGAACTCGACGTGCACGAACCGCCTCGCGCTCCGGATCGCCGCCGTCATCGCGTCGAGCGAGCCCTGGTAGTCGCCGATGAGGCTCGCGCTGTTCTGCCCGATGAGCGGCATCGAGCCGAGGTTGCGGTTGAGCCGCACGACCCCTTCGAACCAGCTCGGCCAGGCACGCGAGTCGCTCACCCGCTCGACGCCGTGCGTCGACTCCCGGATGTACCGGTCGACCTCCGCCTGCTTCTCACGACGATGCTTGGGCAGCTTCGGGTTGCCGATGAGCACGAAGAACAGCACCCCGAGGAACGGGATGAAGAAGATCGCGAGCAGCCACGCCATGCCCGCCGTCGGGCGGCGGTTTCGCGGCACCACGATGACCGCGATCACGCGCACGACCAGGTCGACGATGAGCAGGACCACCGTGATGACGAGGGTCGTCTGCTCGACGCCGGAGCCCATGCCGTCAGGCGGCCGGGTGCTCGCGGGCGATCTTGGCGCGCTCCTCGGCTTCGATCCGCGCGTACGCCTTGCGCTCGTTGCGATCGGCGCGGATGACCGCGCGCATCACGAACCAGAAGATGAGGCCGATGAGCACGGTCGGCGCGAGCGACCAGATCGCGTTCGCCCAGAAGTCGTTCATAGTGCGTACAGGATATCCGGCTTCCCTGCGAGTTCCACCGTCGCGGCCGGCACTCGGGTGCTCATCGGACGATCCGCTCGCCGGCGCGGATCGGTACGGGCCAGCGATTGCCGGGCACGGGCATCACGCAGACGTAGTGGTCGGAGAACGCGCACGGCGGCAGGGTGGCGCGATTGAAGTCCACGACGACCGTTCCGCCGGCCGACGCGGGGAAGCGGATGAATCGGAACGGGTGGCTCTCGCGCCCGGCCGTCGCGTCGGCGAAGGCGGCGGAGAACCAGCCGTCGTCCTCCTGCACCGTCAGCGAGAACGCCTCGCCCGCCCATTCGAGGTCGACGACCGCGTCGAACGCCGACGCGGCGGCGTGGCCGTCGACCGAGATCGTCTCGGTCGTGGTCGCCGTCGGCCGCACGCGTCCCGTCAGCCGCGCCGCCTCCGTGAACGCGAACCGCTCGATCGACGAGATCCCCCTGGCGGCCGGCGCGCCGGGATCGAGGACCCTCAGTGCCGACGCCCCGTCGCGCTCGAAGGCTCGCAGAAGGAGGCCAGCGACCTCCGCCTCCTGCCCGGGGGCGAGGCGCAGTCCGTCGTCGCCGAGCACGTCGCCGCCGCTCGCATGCCAGCGGCCGGGCAGTCCGTCGAGTTCGGCCGGCTCGGCCGTGAGCCAGTGCGTCGCGGCGAGCGTCGCGATGCCCCACTCGCCCCACACTCGGGCCTCTCGCTCCTCGATCCACTCCTCGTGCGCTGCGCGCAGGTCCATGAGGCTCCCGTTCTCGATGTCGACGACGTCGCATGACGTTCGTATGCATATTGTTACGCCATCGAAACCTAGAGATCTATAGTCTCTGCCTATGGAGGATGCAGGACTCATCGAGATCGACGCCCTGACGCGGGTGCTCGACGTCCATTCGCTGCGGATCCTGGTCGCGATCGACCGGACCGGCTCGATCAGCGCGGCCGCGCGCTCGCTCGGATTCAGCCAGCCGACCATCACCCAGCACGTGCAGCGCCTCGAATCACGGCTCGGCACGCCGCTCGTCGCCCGCACCGCCCGCTCGGCGAGCCTCACCGCGATCGGCCAGCTGCTCGCGGCCCACGCGCCGCGCATCGATGCGAGCCTGACCGCGGCCGCCACCGAACTCGCGCGGGCGCTCGGGCACCGGGTGGGCACCGTGCGCATCGCCGCCCCCGCCGAGGCCGTCGTCGGCACCATCGCCCCCGCGCTCGCCCGCATCGCCGCCGACATCCCGGGGGTCGAGGTGCGCTTCGTCGAGGCCGAGGCCGATGAGGCGCTCGAACTCGTGCGATCGGGGCGCGTCGACGTCGCCGTGATCACCGGCGCCTCCGGCGAGCGCGGGCAGCGCCTCCGCCGCGACGGCCTGCGATCGACGTTCCTCTACGCCGAGGAGCTCATCGCCGCCCTCCCGTTCGACGAGCGTCCCGGTGACGGCACCCGCGTCGAGGCATCCGCGCTCACCCAGCTGCCGTGGATCTTCGGCGAGGGAACGCGTTCGGGCGTCGTGGCTGCGGCCGTGGGCCGCGCGACCGGACCCGGCGACCTCGAGGTCAGCCGCCCCGATGCCGCGCTCGCACTCGTCGCGGGGGGCTTCGGGGCGACGTTCCTGCCCGAGAGCGCGTTCGCGTCGGCCCCGCCGCCGGGTGTGCGGGCACTCGGCCTGAGCCCGGCGCTCAGTCTCCGCACCGTCGCCGTCACGCTCGCCGAGGCGAGCGAGATCCCCGCCGTCGCGGCGAGCCTGCGCATGCTCGCCGCACGTCGTCCGAGCGGCTACGAGGTCGAGGCGCTCGCCGAAGCCCGGCGCCGCTCGAACGGACATCGTGCGCGCTTCGCGCGCCCCATCGCCCTCGCACCACTCCCGAGATCGCAAGAGGAGGACTCCCCCATGTCCGCATCATCCCGTTCCCGCATCGCGCGGGCAGGCGCCGCAGCAGCCGGTGTGCTGCTGCTGGCCGCCTGCACGAGCGGCGCAGCCGAATCGAGTACCGGCACCGACACCGGCGAGGAGATCGAGCACATCAGCGTCGCGCTGCCGGGCTCGCTCTCGAACCTGTACGTCGGCCAGGAGGCCGGCATCCTGAACTACTACATCGCGTCGATCGCGCAGGAGGGCCTCGTCTCGGTCGATGCCCAGGGACGGGTGCAGCCGGGGCTCGCCGAGTCGTGGGAGCAGACCGACGACGTCACCTACGTCTACGAGCTCCGCGACGATGCGGAGTTCCAGGACGGCACGCCGGTCACCGCCGACGACGTCGTGTTCAGCCTCGAGCAGGCCCGCGACGAGACGACCTCGCCGGGCCTCGCGTACTACCTCGCCGGCGTCGACACGATCGAGAAGACCGACGAGCACGAGGTGACGATCACGCTCACCGCGCCCGACGCCGCCTTCGCCGCGAACATGAGCTCGGGCGGAGCCGCCTTCATCACCTCGCAGGCATTCTGGGAGGAGCACGGCGGCAAGGTCGGAACGGCCGACGCGCTGCTGCTCGGCACCGGACCGTACCAGGTGACCGAGTTCGTGCCCGACTCGCACGTGCAGTTCGAACGGGTCGACACCTGGTGGGGCGAGCTCCCCAAGGTGAAGTCCATCACCGTCGAGTTCATCCCCGACGAGTCGACGCGCCTGCTCGCGGCGCAGTCCGGCGACGTCGACGTCGCCTTCAACGTGCCGCTCGCGCAGGCGACGCAGTGGGAGCAGCTGCACACCATGCGGGTCGAGTACGTCAACGACCTCTCGTACGTCGGGCTCTACTTCAACACCTCGCTCGCGCCGTTCGACGACCCCAAGGTGCGCGAGGCCTTCGCGCACGCGGTCGACCGCGACGCCGTCGTCGACAAGCTGCTGCGCGGCCACGGCGAGGCCGCGACCGCGATCATGACGCCCGAGTCGCTCGGCAAGGCGTACGACGGCGACGAGGCTCGCGAGGTGCTCGCCGGCATCCCCCAGTACGACTTCGACCTCGACGCCGCGAAGGCGGCGCTCGCCGCCTCCGACCACCCCGACGGCTTCGAGGCGGAACTCCTCACGCCGTCGACCGGCCCGCAGCTCGGCACAGCCGCGCAGTCGCTCGCGGAGAACCTCTCGGCGATCGGCATCACGCTGAACGTCCGCGAGGTGCCCATCGAGGAATGGCTCGCGAGCCTCGACGCCTCGTCGAGCTACGGCGTCGGCATGATGTGGTACTTCTCGACCCTCGGCGACCCGGCCGAGGTGCCGAGCTACCTGCTCGGCGCCGGCAACCCCTCGGCGTACTCGAACCCCGAGATCGACGAGCTGCTCGCACAGGCTGGAGCGGAGTCCGACCCCGCCGCGCGCGTCGACCTGCTCGTGCAGGCCGAGACGCTGCAGGCGGAGGACATCGTGAACGTGCCGCTCTGGTGGGGCCAGTCGGCCACCGCATTCGCGAACGACCTCGGCTTCGACGACTACAGCTCGTTCGCCTTCATCTCGTCGTGGCCGACCCAGCTCTACCGCACCGCGCCGTGACCGAGTCCGCTCCCATCGCACGCGCGCCGCGACTCCGGCCCCTCGGCCGGATGCTCGCGGTGCGCGTGCTGGGCACGGCGGCGATCCTGTTCATCCTGTCGATCGTCGTGTTCTCGATGCTGCACCTGGCGCCCGGAGACCTCGTCAAGACGCTGCTCGGCACGCGCCCGGCCTCGCCCGAGGCCGTCGCAGCGATCCGAGAGCAGTACCACCTCGACGACCCGCTGCCCGTCCAGTACCTGCGCTGGCTCGGCGGCGTGCTGAGCGGCGACCTCGGGCAGTCGATCCGCCTGCAGACCTCGGTCGCCGACGCGATCGGTTCGCGACTCGGGCTCACGCTCGCCCTGTGCGGGCTGGCCTTCGCGATGGCCCTCGTCGTCGGCATCCCGCTCGGCGTGCAGAGCGCCGTGCGCGCGGGCGGCGTAATCGACCGCACGGGGACCGCGCTCGGGATCATCGGCCTCAGCGCACCCACCTTCGCGGTCGGGCTCCTGCTGCTCTACGTCTTCGCGTACTACCTGCCGATCTTCCCGGTGTACGGCGGAGGACGAGGGCCCCTCGACACGCTCTACCACCTCGTGCTGCCGGCGGTCACCCTCGCGGCGGGCCTCGGTGCGATCGTGCTGAAGCTCACCCGCACGGCGATGCTGCGCGAACTCGATGCCGACTACGTCACGTCCGCGCGTGCGCGCGGCATCCCCGAGTCGCGCACGCGCCGACTCGCCCTGCGCAACGCAGCCATCCCGATCGTCACCGGCGCGAGCCTGCTGCTCACGTTCCTCGTCGGCGGAACCGTGCTCGCCGAGACGACCTACGCGCTCCCCGGCCTCGGCACGCTGCTGCAGGATTCGGTGCTCTTCAAGGACCTCGCCGTCGTGCAGGCGCTCACGCTGCTCGTCGCGCTCGTGATCGCCGTGATCGCGCTGCTCGCCGACGTCGCCTACCTGGTGCTCGATCCGCGCGTCCGCGCGCAGGGAGGTGCCGCATGACCGCCTCGCTCGGCGCCGTCGGCGTCGGATTCCGCTCCGGCAGGCGCATGCCCGCGTCGATCGTCGTCTGCCTCGTGCTGCTCGCCCTCGTGCTGCTCGCCGTGCTGTTCGGCCCGCTGCTGTTCCCTGACGCGACCAAGCAGGACATCCTCTCGAGCCTCATGCCCGCCGGCTCGCCCGGGCACCCCCTCGGGACCGACGAGCTCGGCCGCGACATCCTCGCCCTCACCGTCGCGGGCGCGGCGTCGGCGCTCGTCGGCCCCGTGTGCGTCGCGGTCGGCTCGATGCTCCTCGGCATCCTGCTCGGCACCCTCGCCGGGTACGAGCGGGGCCCGCTCGACTTCGCGATCAGCCGGTGGACCGACCTGCTCCTCGCCCTGCCGGTGCTGCTCGCCGCGATCGTCGTCTCGGGCGTCTTCGGCGGCGGCTACTGGACGACCGTCGCGCTGCTCGTGCTGCTCTTCTCGCCGTCCGACATCCGGATCGTCCGGGCGGGCGTCCTCGAGCAGTCGGCGCGCCCGTACATCGAGGCGGCGCAGATGCTCTCGCTCTCTCGCTGGCGCGTGATGTTCCGGCACATCCTGCCGAACGTCTCCTCGCTCGTCATCACGAACGCGATGCTCAACGTCGCGTTCGCCCTCGTCGCCTTCTCGTCGCTGTCGTTCCTCGGCGTGGGCGTGCCGCCCGGCACTGCCGACTGGGGCCGCCAGCTCACCGACAGCCGGGCGATCATGTTCGACAACCCCGCGGCGGTGATCGTGCCGGCGCTCCTCATCATCGTCGTCGCGTGCGCGGTCAACCTCGTCGGCGACTGGCTCGGCCAGCGCATGACCCGCTCGGGAGGCCTCGCATGACCGGCATCGAGGTGGCGATCGACGGCATCGCCGGGCCCGCGGGGCCGATGGTCGAGGCGCTCTCCTTCGCCATCGAACCGGGAGCCTCGCTCGCGCTCATCGGCGAGTCGGGGTCGGGCAAGACGCTCACGGCGAAGAGCCTCGTCGGCCTCCTCCCGCCCGGATTCGGCGCCCGGGGCGTCTTGCGGGTCGACGGACGCGAGCACCCGCTCGCGTCGACGGATGCCTCGTGGCGACGGGTGCGCGGCCGCGAGGTCTCCCTCCTGCTGCAGGACCCGTTCACGAGTCTCTCCCCCGTGCACCGCTGCGGGCCGCAGATCGCGTGGACCCTCGAGGCGAAGGCCGGCCGGCGGCTGTCGAAGCGCGAGCTCGACGAGGCCGTGGCGACGCGCCTCGCCGAGGTCAACCTGCCGGCCCGGGTGGCACGCGCCTACCCGCACGAGCTGTCGGGCGGCATGCGGCAGCGCGTCGCGATCGCCGCCGCGATCGCGAGCAACCCGCGCCTGCTCATCGCCGACGAGCCGACGACGGCGCTCGACGCCTCGAACCAGGCCGAGATCCTCGACCTGCTCCGCGAACTGCAGCACGAGCGCGGCATGGCGATGCTCCTCATCTCGCACGACCTCGGGCTGGTCCGCGGCCGCACCGACGAGGTGCTCGTCATGCGGCACGGCGAGGTGGTCGAGCGCGGCTCCACCGCGACGGTGCTCTCGGCGCCCGAGCACGCCTACACCCGCGCGCTCATCGCCGCCGACCCGGCGCTCGCCCTCGAGGCCGACCACACGGGCGACACCGCGCCCGGCCTCGGGCACGACGACGGCGCCGACGCGGGCGGGCGTGCACCGCTCGTCGCCGCCTCGGGCGTGGTCAAGCGCTTCGGGCTGCGCACGGTGCTCGACGGCGTCGACCTCTCGATCGCCCCCGGCCAGATCGCCGGTGTCGTCGGCGAGTCCGGATCGGGGAAGTCGACCCTCGCCCGATGCATCGCCGGCCTCGAACGCGAGGACGACGGCACGATCGCCTTCGACGGCCGCCCGCTCGCACCCGGCCGCCGGTCGCGCACGCCCGAGCAGATGCAGATCGTGTTCCAGGATCCCTACTCGTCGCTCAACCCGATGATGTCGATCGGGGCGATCCTCCGCGAGGCGCTCTCCGTCGGCGGGCGCCGTCCAGACGAGGTTCCGGCGCTGCTCGAGCTCGTCGGCCTGCCGGTCGACGCGGCGGTGAAACGGCCGGCGCAGCTCTCGGGCGGCCAGCGCCAGCGGGTGGCGATCGCCCGCGCTCTGGCGCCGCGGCCGCGCCTGCTCATCTGCGACGAGTCGGTCTCGGCGCTCGACGTGCAGGTGCAGGCGCAGATCCTCGACCTGCTCGGGCGCCTGCGCGACGAGCTCGACATCGCGATCCTCTTCATCTCCCACGACCTCGCCGTCGTGCGCCGCATCGCCGACACCGTCACGGTCGTCTGGCAAGGGCGGGTCGTCGAACACGGTACCTGCGCACAGGTGCTCGACGACCCCGCCGAGGACTACACGCGGCTCTTGGTCGCGGCGGCGCACCGCGACAGCACAGGAAGGACCCCCGTCGGATGACGACCACCGCCGATCCCCTGCTCGACGACGACCTGCGATCCGCGCTCGGCGCCGAGCGCGCGGCCCGCTGGGCGTCGCCGCGGGCGCCGTACGCGCCGCGCGTCGACCTCGTGCACCGCGACGGGCGGCCGGTCGCGGCGGCGCTCACCTCGCGCCGGGGAGCGACCGCCGCGGTCAAGATCGTCGACGTCTGGTGGCGCACCGAGGCGGATGCCGCGACGGCGGCGGCCCTCGTCGACGACATCGTCGCCCGGGCGGAGGCCGCCGGCGACGCCGCAGTGAAGTGGGAGGTGCCGCTCGGACAGGACCTCCCGGCGTTCGCCTCGGAGCGCGGCTTCGCGCCCCTCGCCTCGCCGCACCCCTCGGCCCCGGGCACGCTCGGGGCGCGCGGCTACGTGCGCTGGCTCGTCGAGCTGCCGCACGCCGAGGCGCCCTACTACGCGCAGACGACGCTCTACACCTGCGGCGCGGTGAGCGGGCTGCTCGCGGCGGAGGCGGCGGGGGCCGCCGGCTTCGGCGGTGCTCGTGATGCCTCGCCGGACGACCCGCAGGGCTCGGCGCAGCTGCCCTCGGTCGCCGACCGCGACCTCGAGCTCGCATTCTGGCGACGGGCGAGCAACTTCCCGGCGATCGAGCCCGTCGGGCTCGGCGTCGTCATGCGGGAGCACCTGCCTGCCGACCGCCCGGTCGAGGTGTTCCTCGACCATGACGGGCCGGTGCTCATCGAGGCCTACGCGGGATTCGAACGCGACTTCAGGGCGGAACTGCAGGCCGAGTCGCTGCGCCAGGGCGAGGCGGTCGGGCTCGCGGTGCACCGTACGCGGATCGGCATCGAAGAGATCGCACGGCGCGTCGCCGGCGGCGACCTCGCCCTGCTGCTCATCGATGAAGCGCCGATGCACGGGGAGACCGGACCGCACTGGGTGCTCGCGCATGCCGCGGGCCACGGCGTGGTCGTGATCGAGGATCCCTGGATCAGCTCGGACGAGGGCGAGACGTGGGTCGACTCGCACGAACTGCCGATCGCGCACGCCGACCTCGACCGCATGGTGGCCTGGGGCGCAGCGGGCTACCGCGGCGTCGTCTTCGTCGGGCGCACCTGATGACGGCGCGGGGCGGCGCCGTGACCGACGTCGCGGCGCCGCCCCGCGCCGACCCGATCAACCCGGGGTGAGCAGTCCCCACACGCCCGAACCCACGAGGTAGAGCCCGACCGCGGCGACGACGACCCAGATCACGACGCGCGCCCTCGAGGGCGGCTCGCGATCGGGCTTCTCGCCGTTCGGCCGGTCGTCGGGTCGGTCGTTCATGCGAGGCATCCGTTCAGAGGGGGCGGGGGTACGTGCTACTTGACGAGCGGGAAGAGGATCGTCTCGCGGATGCCGAGCCCGGTGACGGCCATGAGCAGCCGGTCGATGCCCATGCCCATGCCGCCCGACGGCGGCATGCCGAACTCGAGCGCCCGCAGGAACTCCTCGTCGAGGCGCATCGCCTCGGGGTCGCCGCCGGCGGCGAGCTTGGCCTGGGCCACGAAGCGGTCGCGCTGGATGACCGGGTCGACGAGCTCGGAGTACCCCGTCGCGAGCTCGAAGCCGCGGATGTAGAGGTCCCACTTCTCGACGACGCCCGCGATGTCGCGGTGGCCGCGCACGAGCGGCGACGTGTCCTCGGGGAAGTCCATGACGAAGGTCGGCCGCTCGAGGCCGCCCTTGATGTGGTGCTCCCAGAGCTCTTCGACGTACTTGCCGGGGATCGGGTGGTCGATCTCGATGCCGGCCTCGTCGGCGAGCTCCTTCAGGCGCGACATCGGCGTCTCGGGCGTGATCTCCTCGCCGACCGCCTGCGAGAGCGAGCCGTACATCGAGATGCGGTCCCAGTCGCCGCCGAGGTCGTACTCGGTGCCGTCGGCCCAGGTCACGACGTGCGAGCCCGACACTGCGGCTGCGGCGTCCTGGATCAGCTTCTGGGTGAGGTCGGCGATCGTGTTGTAGTCGCCGTACGCCTCGTAGGCCTCGAGCATCGCGAACTCGGGCGAGTGCGTCGAGTCGGCGCCCTCGTTGCGGAAGTTGCGGTTGATCTCGTACACCCGCTCGATGCCGCCGACGACGGCGCGCTTGAGGTACAGCTCGGGCGCGATGCGCAGGTACAGTTCGGTGTCGAACGCGTTCGAGTGCGTGACGAACGGACGGGCGGAGGCGCCGCCGTGCATGACCTGCAGCATCGGGGTCTCGACCTCGATGAAGCCGAGGCTCGTGAAGGTCTGCCGCAGACTCGCGTTCACCTTCGCCCGGTCGATCACGTTGCGGCGGGCCTGCTCGCGGGCGATGAGGTCGAGGTAGCGCGAGCGCACCCGCGTCTCTTCGTTGAGCTCGTTGTGCAGGTTCGGCAGCGGCAGGATCGCCTTCGCCGCGATGCGCCACTCCTTCACCATGATCGAGAGCTCGCCGCGGCGGCTCGTGATGACCTCGCCAGAGACGAACACGTGGTCGCCGAGGTCGACGAGCTCCTTCCACGCGGCGAGCGACTCCTCGCCGACCTCGCCGAGCGAGACCATCGCCTGGATGCGGCTGCCGTCGCCCGACTGCAGGGCGGCGAAGCAGAGCTTGCCGGTGTTGCGCAGGTGCACGACGCGACCTGCGAGCCCGACCGTCTCACCCGACGCCTCGTCGACGCCGAGGCCGACGAAGCGGTCGCGCACCTCGGGGATGGTCGCCGTGATCGGCAGGCGCACCGGGTAGGCCCCGCCGCCGAGACCGGATGCCTCGGCGATGAGCCGCTCGCGCTTGGCGAGCCGCACGGCCTTCTGCTCACTGATCTCGTCGGCAGTGGGTTCGGCGGTCTGGTTCGGCGTCTCGTCGGCCATCGTTCTCTCTCGTCGCGCGGGCAGTGCCTGCCGCAGCAGGATCCGGGTGCGTGCTCAAGCCTACTTGCCGCCCGCAGGCGGCCCGATCAGCCGAGTTCGATCAGCCGGTTGTCGATCAGGCGGGTCGCGCCGACCCTCGCCGCGACGAGCGCGAGCGCCGGCCCCGAGGCATCCGTCGCCACCGGCAGGAACGTCGCAGGGTCGACGATCACGAAGTAGTCGAGCTCGGCGCCGTCGTGGTCGCCGAACGCGGCCACCGCCTCGGCGAGCGCCTCGTCGACCCCGTCGGCCGCCGAGTCGGCGGCCGCGGCGAGCGCCTCGGAGAGCACGAGCGCGGTGCGCCGCTCGTCTTCGTCGAGGAAGCGGTTGCGACTCGAGAGCGCGAGACCGTCGCCCTCGCGGACCGTCGGCACGACCTCGATCTCGACGGGCAGGTCGAGGTCGCGCACCATCCGGCGCACGAGGAACACCTGCTGCGCGTCCTTCTGGCCGAACACTGCGACGTCGGGGGCGACGATGTGGAAGAGCTTCTGCACGACCGTGAGCATGCCGTCGAAGTGCCCCGGGCGCGAAGCGCCCTCGTACAGCGCCCCGACCTCGCCCGCGACGACGCGCGTCGAGCTCGGCCCGTCGGGATACATCTCGGCCGCCGTCGGCGCGAACACGACCTCGACCTCGAGGCCGGAGAGGGCCGCGACGTCGGCGTCGAGCGTGCGCGGGTAGCGGTCGAGGTCCTCGCCCGGCCCGAACTGCAGCGGGTTGACGAAGATCGAGACGACGACGACGTCGGCGAGCTCGCGCGCGCGGGCGACGAGTGCCAGGTGTCCGTCGTGCAGCGCACCCATCGTCGGCACGAAGGCGATGGTCGCCCCGCCCCGCCGCTCGTCGGCGATGACGGCGCGCAGTTCGGCGATCGTCGGGACCACGCGCGTGCCCTCGGGTCGGGCGTCGATCGCGCTCACGCGCCACCTCCCAGCGGCCGGTCGAATCCGGCCCCGTCGATCGTACCGTCGGGCAACGGCCCGCGGTCGTGGCGGGCGAGGGCGTTCTCGACGGCGCTCCGCGCGAGCGCGGCGAGGACGGCGCCGGGACGCGGCACCCCGATCGCGTCGAGCTGCGTACTCGCCTGGTCGACGATCGCGCTCGAGAACGACACGACGGTGTCGACCGCGTCGCCGTATGCGGCCCGATCGGCCTCGGCGACGATGAACGGCTCACCGCCCATCTCGACGACGAGGGCCTGCCCGATCGGCAGCACGGGCGACGGCGCGGTGACGGCGAACCACGTGCCGGGCAGCCGGGCGAGGTCGAGGCTCGTGCCCGTGAACGTCATCGCCGGGTGCACCGCGAGCGGGATCGCCCCGGCGCGGCGGGCCGGCTCGAGCACACTCGTGCCGAACCCCGCCGAGGTGTGCAGCACGAGCTGCCCGGGCTGCCAGACGCCCGCGTCGGCAAGCCCCGCCACGAGACCCTCGAGCTCGTCGTCGGGCAGCGCGAGCAGGACGAGCTCGCTGCGCTCGACGATGACCGGCACCTCGAGCACCGGCACGCCGGGCAGCATCACGGCGGCACGCTCGCGGCTCTCGTCCGAGACGGCGGCGACGCCGGTCAGGGCGTGCCCGGCGCCGCCGAGCGCGGCGGCGAGCACGGCGCCGACGCGGCCGGCGCCGATCGTGCCGACCCCGAGTCGTCCTGCACGTTCAGCCGGCATCGGGAGCTCCTCCGGGCAGGGCACCCCAGTGGTGCGTCGTATCGCTCGCGGCGCGGGCGACGGCCTCGTCGGCGAGCCGTTCGAAGAGCACGCTCGCCTCGTCGCGGTCGACGACCGGCAGCACGGCGCTGACGGGGCCGGTGACCGTGTGCAGGCGCAGGGCCGACAACCGCAGCGCGCGATCGATCGGCCCCGCCGACACCGCGACCGACTGCATGCGGGCGAGCGGCACGAGCGTGAGGCTGCGCACGAGCGCGCCCCGGCGGATGAGCGCGACCCCGTCGGCCGCGGCCCAGCCGATGCGGCGCCACGAGAACGGCCGCAACCACGCGGCGCGCCGCGGGGTCGACGAGAAGCCCGCGCCCGCCCCGCGCCCGGTGAGGCCGGCGCCGACGAGCGGGTCGACCTCGGCCGCGGCATCCGGCAGCAGCAGGGCGAGCACGCGGTGCACGTCGGCGACGGTGCCGACCGGCAGCACCGTCGTGCGCTGCGCCGCCTCGTTCGAGTTCGCGACGGAGTGACCGGCCACGTTGATGCGGATCGACCACCAGCCGAACGGACGCCAGAACACCCACTGCGTCGCCTCGATCGCGTGGATGCGGCCGGGCGGGATCGTCTGGTTGCCGGTCGACAGCAGGCCGTGGCCGATGCGGACGCCGTCGGGGGTGCCGGCGATCGAGTAGCGCAGCGACTTCGTGATGCGCGACCACATGTAGCTCACGAGACCGATCGCCGCGGGCACGAAGCTGAACAGCACCCACGTCTGCCCGGTCGAGACCCCGACGGCGATGATCGCGATGAGGATCGCCGCCCAGATCGTCGAGCCGCCGAGCACGGTCGAACCGATCACCCGCGGGATCGGCAGGTGCACGACCGACTCGGGCGGGGCGAGGTCGGGGTCGAGCTCGGGCGCGAGGAACTCGTCGACCCGCTGGTTGACGAGGGCTCCGGCGCGGGCGCCGACGGCCTGGCGGGAAGGCCCGGCGGGCGCCGCGCCCGGTTCGACGGTGCCGGGGGCTGCGGGTGCCCCGTCGCCCGTTCCGTCGGGTCGGGCGCCGGTTCCGGCCGGCGCGACGACCGCGTCGATCGTGGCGGCTGCCGCGGCGGTCGCGGCGGCAGCCGGTGCCGCCTGGCTCGGCGCGGTCGCTTCGCGGGCGGCGGCGTCGGCCGCCGCACGCTCGGCCCGCACGCCCGACGCGAGCCGGAGGATGTCGGCGCGCAGTCCGTCGGCGAGCGAGGAGCCGAGGTACGAGAGCTCGACGTTGCCCGACTGGCCCGCGACCGAGACCTCGAGCTTCGCGGTGCCGAAGAGCCGGGCGAACAGGGGCCGGCTGACGTTGATGCCCTGGATGCGGTCGAGCCGCGCGCTGCGGTGCGACCTGAAGAGGATGCCGCGGCGCACCTCGACCGCCTCGCGGGTCACCCGGAACGTGTGCATCCGCCACGACATCCAGAAGCCGATGATCACGGCGACGATGACGACCGCCACCGCGAGCAGCGCCCACCCCACGAGTCCGTGCGACACGACCCCGCCGATCGGGTCGTTCACCCAGTCGCTCTGCCACTCGTCGTAGCGCGGCCCCAGTTCTTCGTCGGCCTCGGGCGCGAAGACCGGCAGCAGCAGGTCGACCGCGCGCTCGCGCAGGTTCGCGATCACGAAGCCGAGCACGGCGATGAACACGAGGCCGCCGCGCAGCAGCGGGCTCGCGGGATGGAGCCGGTGCCATTCGCCGTCGGCGAGGTTCGTCACCGGCGCCGGACGCGCGGGTGCGCTCACAGCCCCGCCCGGCGGGTCTCGGCGAGCGCGACTAGCTCGTCGCGGAGCCGGTCGGCCTCCTCCATCGGAATGCCGGGCACCGTCACCGCGGTGGCCGCCGCGGCCGTGACGAACTTGAGCTCGGCGAGGCCGAGCGCACGGGCCACGGGGCCGCGCGTGATGTCGATGAGCTGCATGCGCCCGTACGGCACCGCCACCTGACGCTGGAACATGATGCCGCGACGGAAGAGCAGGTCGTCGTCACGAAGGCGGTACCGGATCGAGCGCACGCGCCGCGGTTCGAGCGCGATGCCGACGATCGAGACGAGCGCAACCGCCCCCGCCGCCCAGAGCGCCCACCACGGCTGCCAGAGCAGGTGCACGACGACGAGGCCGCCGACGAAGACGACCATGCCGATGAGGGAGCCGACGACCTCGACCACGATGTACTTCGGCGACACCCGCCGCCAGGCGTCGTCGGGCACGTGCGCGCCTTCGGGCTCAGGCATGCGCGTGCTCCTCTTTCTCGTCGGGGTCTTCGGGCGGCGGCAGCGTGCAGCACCATTCGGCGATGAGCCCGCCGGCCAGCAGCAGGGCCGCGCCGATCGCGGTCGCGACGGCCTGCCACACCACGCCGGCCGGCGGCATCACGGTGCGCGTCAGCAGGAAGAGCGCGATGCCGAGCCCCGCGCCGAGCACGAGCGCGCCGGCCAGGCTGCAGGCCTTCGCGAGCACGGCGATGCGCATCGCGCTGAACGGATCGATCCGCCGCGTCGTCTTGCCCGTGACCGCCCGGCGGATCGGCCACGCGAGCGCGACGACGATCGCGGCGACGCCGACGAGCGTGATGGCGAGCGAGATCGGCGGCACGAGCGCCTTCGCCCCGGCGCTCACGATCGCGAGGTCGCCGAGGTACCCGATGACGAGGCCGCCGAGCACGAACGCGAGCACGGTGGAGAAGTGGGTGCGCTTCATCGCCGCACCACCTGGTCGGATGCCTCGGCGCGGAGCGCCGCCACGCTGCCCCGGCCGGCGAGCACGGCGTCGGGATCGACATCGAGCCACGGCTGCAGCACGAAGGCCCGCTGCCAGGCGCGCGGATGCGGGAGCTCGAGCCGCTCGTCGGCGAGCTCGAGCCCGTCGACGTCGATGAGGTCGAGGTCGAGGGTGCGGTCGCCCCAGCGCTCGGCGCGCACCCGACCCTGTTCGTGCTCGATGCCCTGCAGCACGTCGAGCAGCGCGTGCGGTTCGAGCACCGTCTCGACGACGAGCACGCCGTTGAGGTAGCCGGGCGCGTCGTGGTCGACCCCGGTCGTCTTGAGCGCGGGCGTCTCGTAGATCGGCGACACCGCGACGAGCTCGACCCCCTCGGCGTCGGCGAGCGCCCTGGCCGCGGCGTCGATGGTCGACTCGCGGTCGCCGAGGTTCGCCCCGAACGCGATGACGGCGCGGCTCATGCCCGTCGCCTCACGATCGTGACCGAGACATCCCCGAACGGAACGGCGATGGGCGCCTGCGGCTTGTGCACCGTGACCTCGACCTCGTCGACGGCCGTGAACCCGAGCGCGACGCCCGCGACCCGTTCGGCGACCGTCTCGATGAGGTCGACCGGGTCGCGTTCGACGGCGGCGACCACCTGCTCGGCGAGCTCGCCGTAGTGCACGGTGCTCGCGAGGTCGTCGCCGCGTGCCGCGGCCGCGAGGTCGACGGCGACGGTCACGTCGATCACGAACTCCTGCCCCTCGGCGCGCTCGAACTCGAAGACGCCGTGGTGGGCGCGCACACGCAGCCCGGTCAGGGTGATGCGGTCGCGTCGATCGCGCTGTTCAGCCACGTCGTCCACTCTGCCACGCCCCGAGGACGTCGAGCGCGCGGCGGGTGCCGACGACGTCGTGCACGCGCACGCCCCACGCTCCCGACTGCGCCGACAGCACGCTGACGACCGCGGTCGGCAGGTCGCGTTCGACCACGGATGCCTCGGCCGGGAGCATCGCCCCGAGGAAGCGCTTGCGCGAGGCGCCGACGAGGATCGGCAGCCCGAGGCCGGCGAGCACGTCGAGCCGTCCGAGCAACTGCCAGTTCTGCTCGCCGCGCTTCGCGAAGCCGAGCCCGGGGTCGAGGATGATCCGATCGGCGTCGACGCCCACGGCCACGAGGGCGTCGACGCGCGCCGAGAGCTCGTCGCGCACCTCGGCGGCGACGTCGTCGTACTCGGCGAGCGAGTCCATGCGGTCGGAGTGCCCTCGCCAGTGCATCGCCACGTAGCGGGCCCCGGTCTCGGCGGCCACGCGCGCCATGCCCTCGTCGGCGAGGCCGGCGGACACGTCGTTGATGATCTCGGCGCCGGCTTCGACCGCAGCGAGGGCGGTCGCGGCGCGCATCGTGTCGACGCTCACCCGGATGCCTCGTTCCGTGAGCCCACGGATGACGGGCACCACGCGGCGGAGCTCCTCATCGGGCTCGACCCGTGACGCGCCGGGCCTCGTCGACTCGCCGCCGACGTCGACGAGGTCGGCGCCCTGCGCCACGAGCTCGATGCCGTGGGCGATCGCCGATTCGGCGTCGAACCACCGCCCCCCGTCGCTGAACGAGTCGGGCGTGACGTTGACGACGCCCATCACCTGCACGGCCGCCGCCGGTCGAGTGGCCCGGAGGCCGGGTCGCTGCTCACCCATCGTGCGCCCCGATGAGTGCGATGATCTCGGCGCGCGCCGCCGGCTCGGCGAGTGCGCCGCGGCTCGCGATCGTGACGGTCGAGCTGCGCTCCTGGCGCGACCCCCGGGTCGTCACGCAGCGGTGCTGCGCGTCGAGCACGACGAGCACGCCCTTCGGGTCGAGGCCGGCGACGAGCGTGTCGGCGATCTCCTCGGTCAGGCGCTCCTGCAGCTGCGGCCGGCGGGCGAGCGTGTCGACGACGGCGGGGATGCGGCCGAGGCCGACGACCCGTTCGCCGGGCAGGTAGGCCACGTGGGCGGTGCCGACGAACGGCAGGAGGTGGTGTTCGCACACCGAGCGGAACGCCAGGTCGCGGAGCACGACGGCGTCGCTCGTCGCGGGCACGCCGGCCTCGGTGGCGCCGAGCGGCACGCTGTCGGCGAGGTGCGTCAGCGGGTCGACGTCGAGGCCGCCGAAGAAGTCGGCGTACGCCTCGGCGACGCGCTGCGGGGTGCGCTCGAGCCCGGGACGCGCCGGATCCTCCCCGATCGCGAGGAGGATCTCGAGCACGGCCCGCTCGATGCGTTCGTTGTCGACTCCGGCCATCGGCCGCCCTTCGGTCTCGGCCTACGCGGTGGCGGGCCGGGGGTTCGAGCGCGGCGCGCGCGCGGCGGCCGGCTCCTCGCTCGGGGCCCCGCCCGAGTCGACGCCGCCGTCGACGGCACCCGAGTCGATCGGCAGCTTCTCGGTCGGGAAGCTGATCGGCGGGAGGTCGCTCACCGGGCGGTTGTCGCTCGAGAGCCAGAGCGGGCGCTCGGGCAGCTTCTTGACGTCCTTGAAGATCTCGGCGATCTGGTTGTGGTCGAGCGTCTCGTGCTCGAGCAGCTCGGCGGCCAGCTTGTCGAGGATGTCGCGGTTGTCGTTGAGCACCTGCCACGCCTCGTCGTGCGCCTGCTCGATGAGGGTGCGCACCTCGGCGTCGACCTTCTCGGCGATGCCCTCGGAGTAGTCGCGCTGGTGCCCCATGTCGCGGCCGAGGAACATCTCGCCCGACGACTGGCCGAGCTTCACGGCGCCGACGTTGGCCGACATGCCGTACTCGGTGACCATCTTGCGTGCGGTCGCGGTCGCCTTCTCGATGTCGTTCGAGGCGCCGGTCGAGGGGTCGTGGAAGACGATCTCCTCCGCGACGCGACCGCCCATGGCGTACGTCAGCTGGTCGAGCAGCTCGTTGCGGGTCACCGAGTACTTGTCTTCGAGCGGCATGACCATCGTGTAGCCGAGGGCCCGGCCGCGCGGCAGGATCGTGATCTTCGTGACCGGGTCGGTGTAGTTCATCGCCGCCGCGGCGAGGGCGTGGCCGCCCTCGTGGTACGCGGTGATGAGCTTCTCCTTGTCTTTCATGACCCGGGTACGACGCTGCGGGCCGGCGATGACGCGGTCGACCGCCTCGTCGAGGGCCCGGTTGTCGATGAGCTGCGCGTTGGAGCGGGCGGTGAGCAGGGCGGCCTCGTTGAGCACGTTCGCGAGGTCGGCGCCGGTGAAGCCCGGGGTCTTGCGCGCGAGCACCTCGAGGTCGACGCCCTTCGCGAGCGGCTTGCCCATCGAGTGCACCTCGAGGATGCGCTGGCGGCCCTTCATGTCGGGCGCGTCGACGCCGATCTGGCGGTCGAAGCGGCCGGGGCGCAGCAGCGCCGGGTCGAGGATGTCGGGGCGGTTCGTCGCCGCGATCATGATGACGTTCGTCTTGGGGTCGAAGCCGTCCATCTCGACGAGCAGCTGGTTGAGCGTCTGCTCGCGCTCGTCGTGCCCGCCGCCCATGCCGGCGCCTCGGTGGCGGCCGACCGCGTCGATCTCGTCGACGAAGATGATGGCGGGGGCATTCTGCTTCGCCTGGTCGAACAGGTCGCGCACGCGGCTCGCGCCGACGCCGACGAACATCTCGACGAAGTCGGAACCCGAGATCGAGTAGAACGGCACGCCCGCCTCGCCCGCGACGGCGCGCGCGAGCAGCGTCTTGCCGGTGCCGGGAGGGCCGTAGAGCAGCACGCCCTTCGGGATGCGCGCCCCGACGGCCTGGAACTTCGCCGGCTCCTTCAGGAAGTCCTTGATCTCCTGCAGCTCCTCGATGGCCTCGTCGGCGCCCGCGACGTCGGCGAACGTGACCTTCGGGCTCTCCTTCGAGACGAGCTTCGCCTTCGACTTGCCGAACTGCATGACGCGGTTGCCGCCGCCCTGCATGCCCGACAGCATGATCCAGAAGAAGACGCCGATCAGGAGGAGCGGCAGCAGGATGCCGAGCATCGACATGAACCAGTTCGGCTGCGGCACCTCGTCGTTGTAGCCGTCCTTCGGGTTCGCATCGTCGACCGCATTGACGATGTCGGTGCCGCGCGGCGTCACGTAGTAGAACTGCACCTGCTTGCCGAGCTTCTCGTCTTCTTTGGCGAGGGTGAGGTCGACCCGGTTCTCGCCGTCGACGATCTTCACGGCGGCGACCTTGCCGTCGCTCAGCAGCTCGAGGCCCTTCTGCGTGGACACCTCTTTGAACCCGGACGCCGTGATCAGGCTCGAACCGATCCACACGGCGACGATCGCGAGCAGGATGTAGATGATCGGCCCGCGGAAGACCTTCTTCATGTTCATGATCTTGCAAGGCTACCTCGGCCCCACTGGGCGGCGGCTGCCTGTTCGCTGAAAGCGCGCAGCGCTCAGCCTGCGGCGGTCGCGCGCCGGCTCCGGCGCAGGCCCAGCAGGTACGGCATGCCGAGACCGGCGGCCGCGAAGGTGCGCCCGAGGCGCCCTCGGACGGATGGCCCCGGCAGCGGCGGGAGCTCGCCGTCGAGGTCGCCGACGTCGACGAAGTACGCGCGCACCGTGCCGATGCCCTCGAGCTCCTGCGAGATCTCGTGCACCGCCGCGGGCAGGGCGCTCCCGCCGCCGCGGTGGAGCTCGTCGGAGAGCAGCACGTACTCCGAGATGGCGACGGGGTTCTTGAGCATGCGATGCACGTGGATGACGTCGATGCCGACGAGCTTGACCCGGTCGCGGATGGTCTGGGTCGCGACATCCCCGACGTGCGCGACGAACTTGAGCTTGAGCTCGGCGGCCTCCTTGCAGCCCGCGCACGGGCAGAGGTTCGCCGCGACGTTCTGGCGCTCGAGGTGGAAGGCCCGGTGCATGGCGACCGCGACCTGCAGGACCCCGGCGACCTCGGATTCGGGGTCGCGGCCGCCTGCGGGGCGCGAGAGGAACGCGGCATCGCCCTCGATCTCGATGAGGTCGTAGCCGGGTGCGGCGTCGATCATCTTGTCGAGCATGCGCGCGGTGTTCACCTCGGCGTGCGCGAGGCTGAACCGATGTGAGCTCATGTAGTCGGTGTAGCCCCCGATGTCGGCGATCAGCAGTACCGCCCGGCCGGACTCCATGTCGACAGGCTGTCATCGATCCGGGGCGGCATCAACCCCGCGAATCGGGGGTCGCGGGCGGATCGTCGAACGGCTCGCGCGGCTCGAACCGCTCGAGCAGGTCGTCGGCGTCGGCCGCAGCCCGGCGGGCGCTGGGCGTGTAGCCGAGCACGACGGGGAGGAATCGATCCGAGGTGAGCGCGCGAAGCCGGAGCGCGCCGACCGCCACGACGGTGGCGGTGCGTCGGCTGCGCCGGAGGAGCGCGATCTCGCCGAACCCCTCGCCGGGGCCGAGCGACGCCACGACCCGGCCGTCGCCGACGACGTCGGCCGCACCGTCTTCGATCAGGTAGTACCGGTCGGCCGGATCGCCCTGGCGGAAGACCGGGTCGCCGTCGGCGACGGCGACCGGCTCGAGCCCGCGGGCGAGCTGCTCCACGGCCGGCAGGGGCAGCGTGCGGAACATCGGCACGCGGCGCAGCAGCGAGACATCGCCGTCGAGCACGTCGACGGTGCGGTCGAGCCCGCGGAGGCGCCGCCAGGCGGCGAGGGCGAGCAGCGGGCAGACGAGCCCGACCGAGATGAGCGTCGCCTGCACGCCCGTCAGGTCGATGAGCGTCGAGGCGACGACGGCGCCGATGCCGATGAAGACGGCGACGAGGCTCTCGAGCACGCCGAACACGCGGGCGAGCACCTCGTCGGGCGCGAGCCTGCCGATGAGCGTGAAGCCGGCGACGTCGATCAGGGCGTTGCCGACGCCGATGAAGGCGAGCAGGCCGAGCGCCGCCGACTGCTGCGGCACGAGTCCGACGAGCGCCAGCGGCAGCCCCCAGAGCGCGACCCCGACCGCGAACCACGCGCCGAGGCGCCGCGAGCCGACGAGCAGCGAGGCGCCGAGCGAACCGAGCACCGCGCCGACCCCGACGGCCGTCATCAGGGCGCCGACGCCCGGCTCGCCCGTGCCGAGCAGTTCGATCGCGACCACGACCGAGAGCACGGTGAGCGCGCCCCGGGTGAGCGCCTGCGCCGACGCGAGCCCGAGGATCAGCAGCAGATCGCGGTTCGAGGTCGCGGCCCGAACGCCCTCGACCACCTCGGCGGCGAGGCTGCGCCGCTTCGGCGCCGCCGGTCGCGGCGGTGCCTCGTAGCGGAGCCCGACGAGCAGGCCGGCCGCCGCGAACGAGGCGGCGGCGGCGACCACGAAGACGACGTCGACCCCGGTGAACTGCAGGAGAACCGCGGCCACCAGCGGGCCGACGAGCGTCGCCGCCGAGTCGAGCAGCCCGCGCACCATGTTCGCGCTCGCGAGTTCGTACCCGGTGCTGCAGAGCGAGGGAAGAAGGGCCGAGTGCGCGGGCCGATAGAGCGTGGCGGCGACGGTCGACACGACGGCGAGCGCGTAGACGACCGCCGTCGGGCCCGCGACGGCGACGACGACCGCGGCGGCGGCCGTCGCGGCGCCGCGCACGGTCGAGACGAGGATGAGGACGCGTTCGCGCCGCCCTCGGTCGGCGATCGGCGACAGGAGCGGGGCGAAGATCGCCGACGGCACCATCCGCAGCAGCCCGACGAGTCCGAGGGCCGCCGCGCCGCCGTCGCGGTACGCGACGATGCCGAGGGCGACGGTGAACGCCCATTCGGCGGTCCATGCACCGAGGAAGCTCAGCTGGGCACGCCGGAGATTCGGGTTGCGCGCGTTCGACGCGAAGGCGGCGGCGGCGTCGCGCAGTCGGCTTCGGCGCACTTGCTCGCCCATGGCACGACCCTAGGGCCTGGCCGACCGGCGGTCGAGTGCCGTCAGCTGTAGACGTGCGGGGCGAGGATCGCGACGTCGCGCAGGTTGCGGTAGCGCTCTGCGTAGTCGAGCCCGTAGCCGACGACGAACTGGTTCGGGATGTCGAAGCCGAGGTACCTGACGTCGACCTCGACCTTGGCCGCGTCGGGCTTGCGCAGCAGGGCGCAGATCTCGACCGAGGCCGCGCCGCGCGAGCGCAGGTTCTCGAGCAGCCAGCTGAGCGTGAGCCCCGAGTCGATGATGTCCTCGACGATGAGCACGTGCCGGCCGGTGAGGTCGGTGTCGAGGTCCTTCAGGATGCGCACGACGCCCGACGACTGGGTGCCGGCGCCGTACGACGAGACGGCCATCCAGTCCATGCTGAGGTGCGGCCGCAGCTCGCGCGCCAGGTCGGCCATGACCATGACGGCGCCCTTCAGCACGCCGACGAGCAGCAGGTCCTTGCCGTCGTAGTCGGCCTCGATGCGGCGGGCGAGTTCGGCGAGTTTCGCGTGGATCTCGGCTTCGGTGACGAGGGTCTCGGTGAGGTCGGCCTGAATCTCGCGCGCATCCATGCGTCGATCCTAGCGATCGCGGTTCAGTGATCGTGTGGAATGATCTCGGTCGACCCCGTCGTGGAGAAGACCACATGGCCGCCGGCCCGGGTGGCGAGCGCTCCCCCGGGCAGGTCGATCGGTCCCTGGCCGTGCCAGTCGGTGACGAGCCGCGCGACCTCGAGCGTCTGCGCCCGGCTGAGCGACACCCCGAACTCGCTCGCGACCACGTGCCGGATGATGCGCTGCCGCAGCGCCGCCGGGTTCGCGCCGAGCGCGGCCGCCGAGACGGCGATGCCCGCCTCGGCGGGTTCGCAGATCTCCTCGATGAACTCCTCGATCTGCTCGGCGAACGCCGCCTCGTCCTCGCGCAGCTGCTCGGCCGTGCGCGCGAGGGCCTCGGCGATGCCGGGGCCGAGTTCTCGCTCGAGCACGGGCAGCACCTGCTCGCGCACCCGCACCCGGGCGTACGCGGGGTCGAGGTTGTGCGGATCGTCCCACGGTTCGAGCCCGGCGTCGAGGCAGGCCCGACGCGTCGTCGCCCGGCGGATGCCGAGCAGCGGCCGCGCGTACCGCCCCGTCACGGGCGCCATGCCCGACAGGCTCGCCGCCCCCGACCCGCGGGCGAGGCCGAGCAGCACGGTCTCGGCCTGGTCGTCGAGCGTGTGGCCGAGCAGCACGAGCGCCGCACCCGTCTCGCGGGCGACCTCGTCGAGCGCGGCGTAGCGCGCGTCACGGGCGGATGCCTCGGGGCCGGCGCCCGCTGTGACGTCGACCCGGCGCACGACGACCGGGTCGAGCCCGAGCTCGCGAGCGGCGCGAGCGGCGCGCTCCGCGACATCCCCGGACCCCGGCTGGAGGCCGTGGTCGACGATCACGGCGCCCGCCCGCCGGCCCGCGCGGGGCGCCTCGAACGCGGTGGCCGCGGCGAGCGCGAGCGAGTCGGCGCCCCCGGAGAGCGCGACGAGCACGAGCGACTGCCCGGTCGTGGTCTCGGGGCGCGGCGCCTGCGGCGGCGCGCCCCCACCCAGAACGGCGCGCACCGCGCGCCGCACGTCGGCGATCGGCGGGGTCAGTCGCGGGCGACGCGGGCCGGAGGCATCCATGTGCTGGTCTGAAGGCATCGGGGTAACCTTATTCCGCCGCGCGCCGAGCGCCCGGCCATGCTGTCGCAACAGCGCAGACTTCCATCGCAAGGAGAGCCATATGGGCGAGTACAACGCCGTCATCGAGATCCCCAAGGGGAGCCGCAACAAGTACGAGGTCGACCACGAGACCGGCCGGGTCTTCCTCGACCGCGTGCTCTACACCGGGTTCGTCTACCCGACCGACTACGGCTTCTTCGAGAACACCCTCGGCGACGACGGCGACCCGCTCGACGTGCTCGTGCTGCTCGAGTACCCGCTCTTCCCGGGTGTCGGCGTCAAGGTGCGCCCGGTCGGCGTCTTCCACATGACCGACGACGGCGGCGGCGACGCGAAGGTCATCGCGGTGCCCGCGGGCGACCCGCGCTGGAACCACATCCAGGACGTCGACTCGATCCCCGAGTTCACGCGCAAGGAGATCGAGCACTTCTTCGAGCACTACAAGGACCTCGAGCCCGGCAAGTGGGTCAAGACCGAGGGCTGGGCGAACGCGGCCGAGGCCGAGGTGCTCATCCAGAAGGCGATCGAGGCGTTCCCCGGTCACTGACCGGTCGAAACTTCGGGATGCCTCGCGGCATCCGGGCGGCGAAAGGGGGCGAGCCGTGCGGCTCGCCCCCTTTCGCATGCCCACCGGGTCGAGGAGGAGCGCAGCGACCCTCGAAGCCTCAGCCCGCCGGGCGGGCGGCCGCCGAGGGGCTCCCCCAGATGAAGTACTCGCGCACGGGCACGCCCTCGCGCGGCGCCTCGAGGATGCGACCGCCGCCGAGGTAGATCGCCACGTGGTAGTAGTCGCCGCCCGAGCCCCAGAAGAGCAGGTCACCGCGCTCGATGCTGCCGAGCGGCACCGCCTTGCCGCGCGCGGCGAGCGTGTAGTACTGGTTCGTCGCCGAGTGCGTGCCGATGCCGATGCCCGCGTACGCGTAGGCGCCCTTGGTGAGGCCCGAGCAGTCCCACACGTCGGGGCCGGCGCCGCCGAGCACGTAGCGTTCGCCGAGCTGCTGGCTCGCGAACCAGATCGCCGACTCGACGGCGCTGCGATTCGGCGGTGCCGGAGCCGGCGGCGGCGGCGGGGCGGGCCTGGGCGGCGGGGCCGGAGCCGGGGCGCTGCCGCCACCAGTGCCGCCGTTCCCCGCTGCGGCGTCGTCGCGAGCGTCCTGCTCGCGCTGCTCGCGCTCACGCTCCTCGCGTTCCCGGCGCTCCTGCTCCTCGAGCGCGGCCTGGGCCGCCTCCCGGGCCTGCCCCTCGACGCGCTCACGCTCGAGCTCGGCGGTCGTGTCCTTGAGCGACGCGAGCTGGGCGTAGAGCTGGACCGACTGCTGCTCCGCCTCGGCCACGGCGGCGGTCGCCGCGTCGGCGGCCGCACGGGCCTCATCGGCGCGCGTCTCGGCGACCTCCGCGAGCCGCTCGCGCTCGTCGGCGGCCTGCTCGGCCTGCTCGCGCAGCGAGGCGGCCGAGTTGCGGTCGGCTCGCGCCTGCTCGTAGAGCCCCTGTGCCTGCTCGCCGAGCTTCGCGGCCGTGCCGAGCTGGTGCAGCAGGTCGTCGGCGCGGTCGGGGGCGAACATGAGCTCGCTCGTGAGATCGCCGCCGCCCGAACGGGCGAGGTGCGCGGCGATGAGCCCGGCGCGCATCTTCGAGATCTCGGCGACCGCCTCGGCCTCGTCGGCCTGGCGGCCGAGCGACTGCTCGCGTGCGAGGGCGGTGTCGCGCGCGTCGATCGCCTGGCGGTAGGCCTCGTCGGCCTTCATCGAGACCTCGACCGCGGCATCCGCCGTCTGCTGCAGCCCGGCGATGAGCCCGCCGAGCCGGTCGATCTCGGCGAGCTTCGCCGACTCGTTCTGCTTGGCTGCTTCGATCTCGCCCCAGGTCGGGTAGTCGGGCTCGGCCGCCGCCGGCGACCCGACCAGTCCGACCGACGCCGTCACCGCGCCGACGGCGACCGCCGCCGAGAAGGCCGCCGCCGAACCCCGCGAGATGGGACCGGTGCGCTGCTCAGCCAAGGTAGACGCCCCTCGCGGCCATGAACGGCACGGGATCGATGCGGTTCCATCCGTCGTACACCTCGAAGTGGAGGTGGCAGCCCGTGGACGCGCCGGTCGTGCCGGTCCAGGCGATCTGCTGCCCCGCCGACACCCACTGGCCGTAGCCGACGAGCAGGCCGCCGTCGACGATGTGCGCGTACCCGGTCGAGATGCCGCCCCCGTGGTCGATCTTCACGAAGTTGCCGTAGCTGCCCGACCAGCCGGCGTACGTCACGACGCCGCTGTTGGCCGCGTAGATCGGCGACCAGCACCCGGTGGCGAGATCGGTCGCGTAGTGGAAGGAGTTCGAGCAGTACCCGTTCTCGCAGATGACCTCGCGGGGACCGTAGCCGCCCGAGATCCAACCCGAGGCCGGGAGCGCCCAGCCCGACGTTGCGACCCCGCCGGCGCTGCCGTTCTCGATCGCCTCGCGACGGCGGCGCTCCTCCTCCTTGCGGCGGCGCTCCTCTTCTTCCTTGCGCTTGCGCTCGCCCTCTTCGTACGCGGCGGTCGTCTTCGCCTCGGCGTCCTTCAGGAACTTGAGCTGCGCCTCGAGCTCGGTCTTCTTCGCCTGCGACTCGGCGAGCGCGGCCTCGGCCTGCGCCTGCGCCTCCTGCGCGGCGCGCAGCGCCTCCTCGGCGGCGATGCGCAGCTTCTCGCGCTCGGCCTTGGCGACCTCGGCCTGGTCGCCGAGCGCCGCCGCCGCGTTCTGCTTCTCCTGCGCGAGGCTGTACACCTCGCTGGAGCGCTCGACCATCTGGTTCATGCTGCCGAGCTTCGAGAGCAGCGCGTCGGTCGACTTCGCGTCGCCGGCCTCGAGGAACAGGTTGACGCTGAGGTCGCCCGCGCCGCTGCGATACAGCTGCGCGGCGACCTGACCGGCGTTGCGCTCGGCGTCGGCGGCCTCCTTCGCCGAGGCGTCGGCCTCGGCCTGGATGCGCGCGGCCTTCGTCACCGCGTCGTCGTACTTCTGCTGCGCGACCATGAGGTCGTCGGTGCGGCGTTCGGCCTCGGCCCTCGTCTCGGCCACGTTCACCTCGAGCTGCCCGATGAGGCCCTCGATCTCCTCGACCGCCGCGGCGCCGGCAGCGGTGTCGGCCTTCGCCTGCTCGACCTCGTCCCACGTGGGATAGTCGGCGGCGAAGGCGGCCTGCGGTGACGCCACCGCTCCGACGACGGCGACCGAGACGAGCAGGGCGCCGGCCAGTAGTCGTCGCACGGCGTTCGTACGTGGTGTGGTGCGGTCCATGGTTCCCCGTCCACGCGGGCCTCGGGTTCCCCGCGCTCCTCGCTCTCGAATGCAGGCAGTGGCAGCCTTCACGATAGGCACGGGCGAAGCCGAATCCGGGGATTTCAGGGGCATGTCCACGGATGCCTCGGCGCTCCCCCAACTCGTCCACGGGCACCCGTGAACCCGGCGAACCAGGCCGCCGCGAGGCATCCCGCCGCTCGTTTTGCACTCTCGCGAATCAGCACGTATGCTTGCTTGTCGGCGGTCATGCCCCAGGCAAGACCTCCGGCCCCATCGTTTAGTGGCCTAGGACACCGCCCTTTCACGGCGGCAGCACGGGTTCGAATCCCGTTGGGGTCACTGAAAAATGGCAAGTACAATTGAACAGTCTCGGTGAGATTTCTCACTACGAGGCCCTGTGGCGCAGTTGGTTAGCGTGCCGCCCTGTCACGGCGGAGGTCGCGGGTTCAAGTCCCGTCAGGGTCGCTCAGGCGACAAGCCCTTTCCCTTACGAGAGAAGGGGCTTTCTCCTTATCGAGATGCTTTCGCACCTCGAGGCTCTGTAGCTCAGTTGGTAGAGCGTTCGACTGAAAATCGAAAGGTCACCGGATCGATGCCGGTCGGAGCCACAGTCAAAACCCCCGGTTTACCGGGGGTTTTTTCGTGTCAGCGGGTCATTCCGCGGGGCCGCCGGTGAGGCTGTGCCATTAATGTGCCATTAAGGTCGGCCGGGGCCCGCCGTCTGGTTCGGTTCGTTGGTTCGCCGGCCGCGCTCTTGAGTGCGTCGTTCAGTGCCGCGCCGGCACGGAGCGCGACGCCTTCGCGGGCCCGCGAATAGCGCTCCGTCACCTGCAGGCTCGAGTGCCCGAGCGTCGCCTGCACGTCGGGTGCGCTGGCGCCGGCGTCGAACAGGATCGTCGCGAACGTGTGCCGCAGGTCATGGATGCGCAGGTCGGGCCGGCCGATCGCCTCACGCAGCTGCTCCCAGTTCACCGCGCGGCGGGCATTGTGATTCGTGAGCCGCCCGCCGTCGGGTCCGTCGAAGAGCAGGTCGCTCCCCCGCTTGCCGCGCGCAGCGGCCTCGGCGTAAGGACGCAGCGCGTCGATCAGCGGGACATCCCGTGACTTGTGACTCTTCGGCGACTGCTCGATGAGCTCGCCGCGCATGCCCGGGCTCAGCGAGCGGCTGACGCGGATGACGCCGCGCCCGAAGTCGACGTCGCCGACGCGCAGCGCGGTCGCCTCCCCCGCGCGCATACCCGTGTAGACGAGCGCGGCGAAGTAGCGGCGGTAGACGCCGTCGGGAATGAGGCCGAGCAGCGTGCCGATCTGCTCGAGCGTGAGCGCACGCGATACCGGCGAGATCGACTCGCGCATGCTCGGCCGCTTCACCTCGCGGGCCGGGTTGTAGTCGATGAAGCGGGAGCGGCGGGCGCCGTCGAGCAGGCGGGAGAGCACCGCGAGCGCATCGTTCTTGGCGGATGCCCCGCCCGACCACGCGACCATCGCCGACTCGATCATCGGTGAGGTGATCTCGTCGAGCCGATGCCGACCGAGGCTCGGCTTCACGCGGAGACGCCAGGCCACGCCGTAGCTACGGGCCGTCGCCGGGCGGATGGACGACTCGATCGCGGGCCAGTACTTGTCGTACCACTGGTCGAGCGTCATCGACCCGTTCGGGTTGCGGCCGGCGACCATCTTCGCCAGCTCGCGCTTCGCCTCGGCGAGGGTGAGGAAGGTGCGAGAGCGTTCGGCGGCACCGCCATCGACGCTCGGGCCGACGACACGGATCTGGTAGCGCTGACGGTCGGCGCGCCAACGGATGCCCTCGGGCAGCGGCCGACCCGTGCGCGGATCGACCCGCGACGGGGTGTCTCTCGTCGGCCGCCCGGCCATCAGTGTTCCGTTCCACCCCGCGCGAGCAGCTCGTCGATCGTGTCGGCGCTCCAGAGCAGGTGCTTGCCCATGCGGGCGTCGGGCTCGGGGATGAGTCCGTCGTGGCGCAGCTTGTCGAAGCTCGAGACCGGGATGCGACACCGCTCGGCCGCCTCGACTCGGCTCAGGTACTCGACCCTCCACGCGGTGTCGGCCATGACGCTCCCCCTCGACTCATCGGCCGCCGGCTGGCATCTCGTGCATGCCGACCCACGCGCGGCTATTTGCAAGTACCTGAGATTACCACCAGTCGCGGGTTTCGGCAAGTACCTGAGTTGTGTGGCTAGACTCGTGCCATGGACCAACCCGAGCCCTTCCAGTGGACGGACCAGTCGCGAGACGGACTCCTCGTCGCCGACGACCTCCCCGAGGGCTGGCACCTGCACCTCCGCTTCCCGGGCGACCGCGGTGACGACCCGTCGCTCGAGATCGACGAGCTGCTCGGCTACGACCGATGGCTCACCGCGGAGCCCGAGCAGTACCGCGTTGCCGTGTCCGACCAGAACGAGACGATCGACGGCCGCTGGCGATACATCGAACACATTGCGACGCACACACGCGTCATGATCCGCCTGCAGCGCCAGACGTTCGCAGTACCGGAGGAAGTGCGCATCACCGGCGTCATCTACCTTCCTTGGCGGGGCGGCCAACCGATCACGAGCCAACTCCTCCGCGAGCTGCCGACCGCCCGCATCGAGGCCGCGATCAACAAGCGCCTCTTCGCGATGAAGCGCACCGAGACGATCACCGGCGGCAAGATCGTGCTGCCCTCAGGCCACAAGGTCAGCGAGCGTGACCTGCTCAACCCGCTCGGCGACCCGAAGAAGGTGCCCGACTTCTACGAGCTGGTCGCCCTGCAGCACGGCCGCCTCACCCAACAGGGCGACGCGAACCCGAGCACGACGATGGCGGAACTCAACGGCGTCGCTCTCTCTACCGCTCAGGGCTGGATCACGAAGGCCCGCGATCGCGGGCTGCTACCACCAGGGCGGCGCGGGCGCGCGGGTTAACTATCGGAGGCCCCCAAATTCAGCGGCAAATCCGAGACGAGGCAAATCAGATTGGCGCCCGCCGACCCACCTGATCGCCGCTACCGGATGGGCCCACCGTTGCAGTTTGCGCTCCTCTAGGCGGTCTTCACCGGGCGAGGCAGGCGAAGCGACACATCGCACAACCGAGGCGGATGCGATCGAGGCAAGGCCAAGGACCCGCCTGTGAGACGCGGCCGATAACCTCGGCTCATGGAAGAACCTGCCCCACGCGATCGGATCAAGTTCTACGGTCCGGACGATCTCGCGAACTATGCGATCGCAGAGGAAGCCTTGGCCTTGCTCAGGGCGCAGCCGGGGGCTGGGAGGATCGCTTCCCTCAACGAGGCTCTCGAGATCCACAACGCGCTTGAGTTCGAGAGGCACGATATCCTCCCGAGTGCTCTCACCCCGGAGGAACGTGCGACGCTCGCGTCGCGGGCGACAGCTCTCCGTGGACAGCTTGCTGGCTTCTTCGCGACGATCGACGACACGAACGTCGCTGAGCGGTTGGCGGGTTTCGACCGCGAGTACGTGCATGATCTGCTCCAGTTGATCAACAGATTCAAGATTGCTAGGAACGTGGGCGGGCAACGGCTATTCGATGCGCTCGTTAGCGCAGGCGTACCGCTATGGGCGATGCTCGCGGACAAATCGTTCGTGAAGGGGCACGACGGGCGACTCCGAACGATGCTGCTCTCCGATGCCAGGTACGGCGAGCTCCTGGTGAACGCTCACTTGCTGCGGAGCGGGTCGAGCGCGAGCTTCTTGCCGGAGAGCCTGAGCGCTGACGATTCGCATCAGATTCTCAACAGCTACATCGAGAGCGAATCGCCACATCTCAATTACATCGAAGCCATCGCGAATGCGCACGACAACGCTGGCATCGGACTCACCCCGAAGGTGAGGCTCGCGGCACAGCGGCGCGTGATCGAGCTCACCCAAGCGCTCATCTCTGACAGATCGAACGTGGTCAGAGGCATCAGTTACGCGGTTGGGATTGACCCGGATCAAGAGGAACCGCTGCGGGATCGGGTTGAACGCGCCGGTGCCAGGTGGCTTCATCAGCGCACATTCGGCGGCCGGTACCTGAAGTCGTCGATGGGTCGGGACCAGGTTCTGGCGAACTTCACAACGATCATCGGATACATGCACGAGCGAGGACTCCTGGCGTTGCCTTCGTTCCGTAGCGAGATCGGCGTGTTGGAAGGACTTCGGGTAACGGGAAAGGACACGTACCCGCGAGGGGCCGCGTACAGACACCGCGATAGCTTGACGATCCTCGCCACCGAGGCCTACTACGACTTCCTGCTAAGGGAGGGGACCAAGGTCGAGGATGTCATCGCCTGGTACTTTCGCGACTACATCACCGAGGTTTTCGGGATCACGGGCTTTGATTTCGCGCCCTCGACCGCGAGCGGAACCTTCCTCGAACGATGCCGGCACCTCTGCGCGGAGATGGAAAGCATCGCCAAGCAGTTCACCCTCTACTGCGAAGACGGCGAGATCGACCGGGAGCTGCTCGAGATGACATCCGCGCCGCGCCCCTGGGAGAAGATCCCGAGTCTCGTCAAGCGAAAGTACTTACTCAAGGGCGTGAACGAAGACTGCGACACCGCCCTGCGACTACTCTTCAGCGATCAGGCGAGAATCAACTTCATCAATAGCGACCTCCGCGCGCCAAGCTTCGTGCGGCTGGTCCTGGATAACCACGTCAATTACGAAGACCTGCACCACTATCAAACAGGGCCCGTCGACTGGCTTGTTTCAGCTGACCTCGTATCGGTCGACGACGGCACCGTCGGCTTCAGGTCCCTGCCGAAGATCCTTGTCCTGAGGGACATCAACACGTATGAGACGGCCCCCTTCGGGCACTACCAGCGAGAAGTGGCGGCCGCTGAAGATCTGGCTGGAAAGGGGTGGCTCGATTTCAGTTCAACTCTGCTCAGCCCAGCCGAGGCGAGCTACTTCAACTTCGTCCTCAACAAGAGCGAGTTCACCGACGGACATGACCTGCGTAACAGATACCTGCACGGCACGAATCCCAACGCTCGCGACGAGAAGGCTCACCGGGAGGCGTACATGCAATTGCTCCGACTGATGCTCGCACTCCTGCTGAAGATCCAAGACGACTTCGCACTGCACTCGGGCGAGGCAGCCGATGCAACTCGAGCGCGCGCAGCATGAGGCTATCGTCAGGAGCTACCGTGATATGCCGAGAGTGTGGGATGTGCGGGTAGCGATATCGAAGCTCCAGAGTTCCTTGGAGTCGCCTCGTGGGGCGGGGGTAGACAGGACGCGCGGTGACCAGGACGCGGAGCTCTTTGCGAATAGTGAGGCCTTGATCGCCTGATGTGGATTACCGGTGACGTTGAACTGCCCGATGGGGTACTGGCCGCACAGGCGGAGGGGCGCCTCGTGTTCTTCGTTGGCGCAGGAGCAAGCGTCGCCCCGCCTTCGGATCTTCCGCTGTTCGGGGCACTCGCCCAGAAGCTCGCCGACCTTGCTCGCGTCCCATACGACGACGCCATCGCGATCGACTACTTCCTCGGATCGATGCCGGATGACTTCGATACTCACGCTCATACTCGAGACATCATCACGACGGGCGGCTCCATGCCGAACTCGACGCACAGAGCTCTGATCCGGCTGGCTTCCGCGACAGGGTCCTTGAGGGTCGTCACGACCAACTTCGATGACCATCTCGCCTCCGCGGCCGCCGGAGAGGGTATCGCGATAGCGGACAAGTGGATCGGACCCGCGCTCCCTCTCGGGGATGACTTCGAAGGGCTTGTTCACCTCCACGGCTCTGTGACTAGACATCCGCGTGAGCTCGTCCTCACTGACCAGGATTTCGGCCGCGCTTACCTGACCGCTGCGTGGGCAACGCGGTTTCTGTTGCCTATGTTCCAACGGTTCACGGTCGTCTTTGTTGGTTACAGCCATGACGATCCGATCATGCGTTATCTCGCTCTTGGTCTGCCTTCTGGAACGCCCCGTTTCGTCTTCACCAGCGCTGACAGCGCGCATGACGTCAAATGGAAACGACTCGGCGTCCAGCCCGTGGCCTATCCAGTCACGGGGCACGACCATGGTGCGCTGGTCCAAGCCCTCGAGGCGTGGGATGTCCGCGCTCGGATGGGACAGATCGAACATGGTGCCCGTGTCCAGGAGATCGTTTCCGCGGGTACCGCCCTCACTCCAGTGGATCGCGACTATTTGGTCGAACGGCTGAGTTGCCGCGAGGGCACCGTCGACTTTGCGAAGGCGACCGAATCAGTGTCGATCGAGCTGAAGCTCGAATGGCTTCGCTGGCTAGAGAGTTTCGCGGGGTTCAAGCAGCTCTTCGAATCCGGAGAAGTGGGCGACGCCTCCGCTGTCCTCGCGAACTGGTTCAGCCGTTCGTTCCTCGCTGTCCCCGGGCTGCACGGTGCCGCGCTTCAGACTGTGCAACGCCTCGGTCAAACGTTCGCGGAACCGTTGTTCACCACGGCCAGTTTCGCCGTTGAGGAGCTGGCGCGAGCAGACCCGACGGCAGGACATCGGTGGCGTGCCCTTCTTGCGACTTCGGTGCACGGGTTTACTGCGCCCGCACGCTCGGACATGCTGCTTCCATTCGCTCCTGGCGCCGACCCGCGAAGAGTGTCCGTGCTTCGGTTCGCCGTCCGCCCGTTCCTAGTCCTGAAGCGACGATGGTTCGTAGAGGAGCCCGAGGCGCCAACTGCATTGCCTGACGCCGACGTCAAGTGGAACGGCGAGGAGTATTCGCTGACCCCTCAATTGTCGGCCGCAGTCCAAGCGGCACAGCCTGGGGACCGCTCGCTTGGTCTTGCCCTCGAGGAAGCATTGACCGCAGCGTATGACCTACTGGATTCCTATCGTGGGGAATCCGGCCGGGACGGACTTTCGTTCAGTCGGTCGGCAATCGAACCGCATCACCAGGATGAGATCCGCGAACCGATCGACGCAATCATCGATGCGCTACGCGACTTCGGCGTTCGAGCGCGTGGAACGCAATGGGATTTGCCCGCGATGTGGTGGGCAACCAGACGTCTACTCTTTCAGCGAATTGCCCTACATCTGACGGCGACCGATCCGAATCTCGACGCGAACACGAAGCTCGAATGGCTGCTGGACCGAAGCGATCTGTACGAGAACGGCTTGAAACATGAAACATATGCCGTTCTCGCTGCGAGCGTTGACGGTGCCTCCAGCGAGATCCGAGAGCGGGTGCTTCAGACCGTACTCCTTGGGCCGGACTTTCCGGCGGAGACTCCTGATCGGGATCGCCACATCGAGTACGGCAAGTACAACTTGCTTGTGTGGCTGGTGACTCACGCGCCGGCGTGGGTGGAGGCAGCGACTGCTCTTGAGGCCCTACAGCAAGCGAACAAGGATTTCGCTCCACGAGAGCACCCCGACTTCGACACATGGATGTCATCAGGTACATGGGGTGGTCAACTGCCTATGGAGCCGTCAGAGTTCACGGCGGCTATCCGCGCCGATGCCCCGACGGCGCTCGCAGACATGCTCGCGAGGGACTTCTCCGAGCGTGCGTTCGACGAGCCGGACTGGGACGACGTGCTGTCTTTGCTCACGCAGGCCGTTGAGAACGACGCGTCGATTGGTGACGGACTGTGGAACGAAGTGCTCGCGCAGGTCACGGACCAGCCGCGAAGGGCTGACATGCTTCGAGCCATTGTCGCTGGATGGACGAAAGCCGACCTGGGATCCTCAGCGCCCGTTGCTGTCGAAAGAGCAAGCACGCTTGTGTCAGACGCTGAGGCTGCGCATCAGATTGGGCGTTTTTTGCTTGAACAGATACGGATGCGAGTTGACGATGCAGAAGACGACTCGCTGAAGGGCATGCGCGCTATGGCGCGGGCCCTCTGGCTGGCGCACGGTAGTGAGTTCAGTCACGCCGAGGGCACTGACGTGATGTCGATAGCACCCTTGTACCTCAACTCGTGGCCCGGCAGCCTTGCCCTCTACTGGCTGACCGAAGTCGATCGGCGTTGGCGGCTAAACCGAGACGATTGGTCGGGCCTCAACGAGGAGGAGCGAGAGTCGGTGATTCAACTGCTCGATGGCCCACCGCATGCCCTTGACGCAACACGTCCCGCGCTCGCGAGCCAGTTGTTCTTCCTCTTTGCGGCAGACGCAGACTTTACCACCGCGCACCTTCTCCCGCTCTTCAACGATGACGACAGCGCCAGGCTCGTCTGGAACGCGTTCCTGCACCACCCGCGATACAACGACAGATTGCTCTCCGCGGGTCTCCTGGACGCAATGGTGACTGAGTGGGATCAACTCGGGAGCATCACTGACGAGATGATCCGGCAGCAGTTCTTCGGCGTCGTCGCGTCGGTCGTCTCGTTTGCGGGCATCACCGACCAGGAGCGTCAGCTGCTCCTTGACCGAAGCGTGCTTTCGGAGAACGGAGCGTATGCGGAGCGCTTCGCCGAGGCGACCATCCGATTCCTCGGCGCTGATCGCGTCGACGGCGCGGCAGTTTGGGAGCAATGGTTGCACGATCACGTCCAAGATCGACTCAACGGCGTCCCGCGCATCGCAACGACAGAAGAGCTCGCGTGCTGGGCCGACGCAGTCCCGTATCTCGATACCGCCATCCCAGACGGCATTGCTCTGTTTCACGGGCGTGCCCCTGGCTTTGGTGAGCATCCCATGATTGCCGACTTTCCGGCAGGAGTGCTCGCCGCCCACGGGCCAGCGCTGATCGACTTCTTTGCAGCTCGCGCGAGGAATACGGCCCCAAGCGGATTCACCCTTTCCTACCGAGTTCGTCGGCTCGTAGATGCGCTCCGATCGGAACTCGGCGATGAGGTCGTTGGTCCGCTCGTCGGCGCCTTGCGGGCGAAGGGTCTCCTGGACGAACGGGATGTCTAGGACACATTGAGGAAGTACATGAGCGGTACAAAGCCAGCGACGCGGCACCCGGCCCGGTCAGGACGGTGGTCCTGGGTCAAGCCGTCTTGGTGGTCCTCAAGCGAGTTGACATAGCCAAGACGCGGACCGCGGAAAGTTTGCTAAGAGCGGTAGGGCGCAGCCGCCCTCCGCGAAGTGCGACCTATGCGAGCTTCTCCAGCACGCGCGATCGTCACCTACTCACTCGTGGCGTGCCGGTCTCGCTTTTGTGTCTGCTGTCTTGACTAGCGTTGCCATATGGGTTACCGCGATGAGGATGATGCGCTGCTGATGTTGGCGTTCTCGGTTCAGGCCAATCCCGGAGCGTACGCCTTGCTCCTCGGGGCTGGCGTTTCTGCGCCGAGTGGGATCCCGACCGCCTGGGGTGTGCTGGAGGATCTCACGAGCAGGATTGCGCAACTCGCAGGTGAAGAGCCCGACATGCCCGTTGAGTGGTTCGAAACCACCTATGGGGTGCCTGCACGGTATGAGACCTTGCTCGAGAGGTTGGCGCCGACCCCGATGGAGCGTCAACGCCTGCTGCGCGGGTACTTTGAACCCGCGGAGAGAGATGTTCGCGATGGCAAGGTGGGGCCGACCGCTGCGCATCGAGCCATCGCGCGCATGATTCAGGCCGGTGCTGTCCGCGTGATCGTCACCCTGAACTTCGACCGCCTGGTTGAAAAAGCGGTTCGCGACCTCGGCATCGAACCGACGGTGATCGCTTGCCCCTCCGATATCGAGGGTATGTCTCCGCTCCACTCGCTTGAGTGCTGCATTATCCATCTTCATGGCGACTACCTAAATCCGACTTCGATGCTGAACACGCTTACTGAGCTCGAGGCATACCATCCAGCTACCGCGAAGCTGCTCACTCGGGTGCTTGAGGAGTACGGCTTGATCATCGCTGGGTGGTCATCGACGTACGATCCGGCATTGCGGGAGGCTATCGCTAGGGACTTCTCGGGGCGGTTGTCGATGACGTGGATCGAACCATGGGACCAGTCCACGACGGCTGTCGAGCTTCGGACGCTGAAGAAGGGCCTGCTCCTGCCGACCGACGCCGATGACGGGTTCGGCAAGTTGGCCGACGCGGTCGAGGCGATGGCCTCGCGCCGAGCCCGGCACCCTCTGACGATTCCAGTTGCTGTGGAGAACGCGAAACGAGAGCTTGCGGGCGGCCAGGTCGCGATCCGTCTGCATGATGTTCTGCGGGCGGAACTCTCTCGGTTGGGTGAGCACGACGATTTCCACTTGCCCGATCACCAGGACGACGACCGCTACGGCGGGTATGAAGCCATGGTCGAGCGGATCGAGGAAGCCTGTCGGGTACCAACTGCCCTGGTTGCCACGCTCGCGTACTGGGGCGATTCAGCGACTGATCGTTGGTGGCTGGAGGAGCTCGAACGGTTCGGACGGCGCGCGCCGGGGGGCGGGATCACCAGGCTATTGGACCTCCCGCTCGTGGCCGGCTCGATGTTGTTCTATGCCGCCGGCGTCAGCGCCGTCGCTGCGCGACGATACAACCTGCTCGCCAAGCTGCTGCAGGTTTCTCTGCCCGACCCACACTCGACTGGGCAGAATCTCTTGGCCAAGGTGCTCGATCCCGAGTTCACGTGTGGTCTGCCGTCATCAGCAGCCCGTGCCCACTCGGTGCTGCAGCCGACGCTTCGTGAGGCACTCGGGCTCGGAGCTGAAGCTCTCGACGACGCATGGCAGCAGTTCGAGGTGATCCGAATCGCCGCGGTCGCGCGCAGGACTGGCGGGTTCCACCACTCGTACGCGGCTCTAAGGGAAGCTACCGACGAGTTGGACAGCGCAACCACGATGGCGCAAATGCGCGGAGCTCAGCACGAAGTCGATGCGGCCCGAACCAAGCAGGTAGTTGCACACTCCAATGTCCAAACCGCCTGGAACGTTCTGTCCAACTCCACTGCCGTCGGGCGACCGCACTTGCTCACGGCAGACCATCGCGGAGACGAGGGGTGGCAAAGCCCTGTCGCGATGAAACTCGCTGACGAGATCCTGAGCGCGCAGGAGCGGCACCCGCTCGTCGCCTTCGGGGTCGATTCGAATCCTGAGGTGCTTGCGGCCGCCGTGCGTGCGACCGGAATCGCAGCGGGAGCGCGCGGACGTGCCCTGGCTTGGGAACGCGTCGCGGGCTCGAGCGGGACCGTCCCCATGCAGATGTGGCTTGATTCAGGGCTGGCACCGTCAGAACTCGCCCTGGGACGTTGACCGCTTGGCACGGGATCCTTGTTGTACTTGCTTCTTCGCGTCCGCATCGGTCAAATTAGCGTGGCGAACCCAGCCGAGCCCGACGCGTTCCTCCGAGGCATCCGATCCAGCCTCGACCGGGCGGTTCGACAAGTCCACCGCGCCGCCCGGCAACGGGGCGCCGGCGGACGCAAAGCGGAAACGCGAAGACTCCATTTCCCGCGCCCAACGCGTGTCCGATGACTTCGGCGGCTACGCCATCCACATCGTCTGAGGGAAGGGCCCTTCCGCAGTCGTTCGGTCGCTGATCAACGCGTGCGCCCCTAAGGCCTCCTTCTCATGAAGCCGTACTCGATGCACCGTCCGCCTCGCGAGCAATCACCAGCATTGGAGAATGGACGTATGCTACCGTAGGTAGTTGCAAGAACCTGAGCTAGCTCGGAGGAAGGCGATGCGAGGTGGAGTGATCCTGTACCGGGGTTCCGGGGCCGACGCGCGCCGATACCTCGAGTCAGATCGCTCCCGCGCCGACGACCACTACCTCGAGGGCGGCACGGCGCTGGCCGAGTTCTCCGTCGTCGACGGCAAAGGCGACCTGATCGGCGAGGGCGCGCTCACCGCCGACCAGTACGCCCAGTGGGTCGACTGGATCAACCCCCTCACCGGCGAGTCGATGGGCACGGCCCGCCACGCCGGCGATGCTCGCCATGGATCGCCGCGGTTCGCCGAGATGGTCGTGAACGCGCCGAAGTCGCTGTCGATCGCCGCGGCGCTTCATCCCGAGGTATCCGCTGCTCTCGATGCGGCGCAGCGCGATGCGGTCGCCGAGATCCGCGTCTGGCTCGGCCAGCACTCGGTCACGCGGGTCGGCCCGCGCGGGGCGCAGCGGGTGGTGCCGATCGAGCAGCTCGAGACGGTCGCGGTCTCGCATAAGACCTCGCGGGCGGGCGATCCGCACCGGCACATCCACTTCCAGATCGGCACGCGCGTGTGGGCGGATGCCGTGTGGCGAGGTCTCGACACTGCAGCGCTGTTCCGGCAGCAAGGCGCGATCCGCGCGCTCGGCGCGGCCGTGATCGCGGCGCACCCGCTGCTGGCGGCCGCGCTCGATGCGCATGGCCTCACGCACGATCCGGTGACGGCCGAGGTCACCGAACTGCAGCCGTTCAGCGCGGCGATGAGTAAGCGTGCCGAGCAGGTTGCGCGCAACCTGGCACGCTTCGAGAAGGACTGGCGTGCGGAGCATCCGAACCAAGAACCCGGACCCGCCGCGATGTCGCGACTGACCGCGATGCGTGGGATCACGAGCGGCCGCACAAGAAGCCGACCGAGCTCGGCAGCGAGGAAGCGTGGCGGCGCCAGCTCGAGGCATCCGGCTATCGACCTGATCTCGGACGCGTGCGGGCGCAACGGGCCGTCGCGCTCGATGAGCTGAGCGTGCAGGATGTCGCGTCCCGCGCCCTCGATCGCTGCGCAGCCGCCGCGTCGACGTGGACGGTGCACGACATCCAGGAGCACGTATCGCGCCTCGTGACCGAGGCCGGCGTGCGTGCCGACCCGATACCGCTGCGCGAGTTCATCACGCTCGCCACGGAGCTCGCGAAGGAGGGCTCCCTGTCGGTGCTGCCGCCCGGTGGGCCGCATCCTGAGCACGTCGCGTACCTCACGAGCCTGCACGTCATCGCGGCCGAGACCCGGCTGCGCGATCTGCTCACGGCGCGTGCCGAGCGGCCGCAGGTACGCACGCCGGACCTGTCGCGCATTGCACAGCGACTCCGACTCGACCCCGCACAGACGCGCGCGGCTGCCGCCGTGGCATCCGCTCAATCGCTCGTCGTCGTGGAGGGTGCAGCCGGCGCGGGCAAGACGACGATGCTCGCCGCCGCGATCAAGGCGGCGGCAATGCAGGGTCGCAAGACCCGTGTGGTCACCCCGACCAAGAAGGCGGCCGACGTTGCGCATCAGGAGCTCGGGGTCGCGGCCGACAGCGTCGCCAAGCTCGTGCACGAGCACGGGTGGCGGTGGAATCGCGACGGCGTGTGGACGCGGCTCGCCATCGGCGACCACGACCCCGACACGGATGCACCGTACGCCGGCCCCGCGGCATCGGCTCGGCTCGCTCCCGGTGAGCGGATCGTCGTCGACGAGGCGGGCATGCTCGACCAGGACACCGCGCTTGCGCTGCTGACCGTTGCCGCCGAGCATCTCGCCAGCGTCGCGCTCGTCGGCGACCGTGCGCAGCTCGCCGCGGTCGGCCGCGGCGGCGTGCTCGACCTGGCCGCGCAGCTGCTCCCCCGCGTGCATCAGATGACGGCCGTGCACCGATTCGTCGACCCCGAGTACGCCGCACTCACCGTGCAGATGCGGCGCGGGGATCATCCGGAGGCGGTCTTCGATCGGCTCTGCGCACTCGGGCTCGTGGAGATTCATGAGAGCCCGGATGCGCAGCTCGAGGCGCTTGCGCGCGAGTGGCGCGAGGGTTGCGCGATGACGGTTGCGACGAACGACGAGGCGCGCGAGTTGAATGCACGGATTCGGGAGGAGCGGGTGCGCGCCGGCGATGTCGATGACAGCCACACGGTCATCGGGAGCGATGGATTGAGCATCGGGCGCGGCGATGTGATTCAGACTCGGCGGAACGACTCGGGCGTGCGGGTGGCGAATCGACAGGTGTGGGTCGTTCGGAGCGTGGGCGAGGACGGGGCGGTGTGGGCGACGGAGCGCGCCGCCGGCCATCGGCCGCGATCGGTTCGGCTGCCAATCGAGTACGTCGCTGAGCACACGCATCTCGCGTACGCCGCGACGGCCCACGGGGTGCAGGGCATGACGGTTGACGTGTCGCACACGGTGGTGGGCGATGCGATGGGTGCCGCGGGCCTGTACGTAGGGATGACGCGCGGGCGGAACGTGAACCTCGTGCACCTCGTGGCGGCGGATGCGGATGATGCGCGCGAGCAGTTCGTCGTTGCGATGGATCGGGATCGCGCCGATCGCGGGCTCGCGCGGTCCATCACGACCGCGCGCGAATCCGTGTGGGGACTCACGGCCGACACCTGACCCACGGGAGCGCCAGAGGCGGGACTGAGCCTTTGAGAAAAGGCGAGTAGGCGAGACTGTACGCGTGGAACCGATCATCGTCTTTGGCAGCGAAAGCGAGGGGCTGTCCGTGGTCGGCGTTGGCGGCTTGCGCGGTAGTGCTCCGGAGCAGGCACTCGTGCAGGTAAGGGCCGATGGTCTGAGCGCCACTAGATGGATCTCCGAGTACCCGGACTTCGGAGGCTTGGTTCAGTACTTCGCCGAGTTGGAGCGACACTGGCGCGGGTGGCAGGGAACAAAGTCGTGGATCTCCCTTGAAGGAGATCTTGCCCTCGCAGCCACGCATACGGGGTCTCACGTGGCCATCTCGGTGAGCCTCGAAACACCCTGGAGATGGAAGGCACAAGTCGATTTCAGTGTCGGAGCAGGCGAGGAACTGTCAGCCGCACGGGTCGCGGTTGCGTCGGTCTTTACTCCGTGAAAGCGGTCGAGCACCATCTACCGCGGAGTTGTGAGATTCTCACATAGTGCCGGATCTTCTCTCCTTCGACATTTCGCCAATCGGAGCGAACGATGTCGCGATTACACCCGTTGTGAACGGCCGGCCTCTGACCGAGCTCGTCGCCGAGTTTGAGAGCTCACGGAATTGGCGTCCGGCTGGCGGGTATGGGCCGTTGATTCCAGCACACCACAACTACGGCAATCTCGCGGCATACTTGCTCGGCGAGGACAACGAGCAATGGCCTCGGCCCGGCAAGGTTTGGTTGCTCGCGTGCGACTGCGGGGAGGCAGGCTGCTGGCCGCTCGAAGCCAGCGTGGAGTCGGGCGGTTCACTGATCATCTGGCAGGGCTTCAGCCAGCCGCATCGCCCGGACAGGAGTTACTCCGGATTCGGCCCGTTCGTGTTCGCCCGAGACCAGTACGATCACGCGATCCGCTCAATTCCGGGCGCCGGCGTCGGCTGATGACACGTGAGCCAGCACTGCCCTGGCGCTTGGAAACTAACGCCTAGGACGTTAGTATTCAAGCATGAAAGGCCGCGATGCTCTTCGGGTGCTGGCGAACGTGTCCGAGTCCCAGTGGGGGATGGTGACCTCGGCCCAGGCTGGCGCGCGCGGCGTCAGCCACATGAATCTCACACGGCTGACCGAGTCCGGCGATCTGATCCGGCTCTCTCACGGCGTGTACAGAGATGCGGGCGCGCCGGCCGACCGACACGAGGATCTGCGCGCCGCATGGCTGGCTACTGATCCCACGCGGCTCGCGTATGAGCGCCTCCGCGAAATCCCGAAGGGCGCCGTCGTTTCCGGCGAGTCCGCAGCCAAACTCCACGGCATCGGCGACCTGCGCGCGATGAAGAGTGAGTTCACTTCTCCTACCCGTAGACAGACTCAGCGAGCAGACATCCGATATCGGACCCGTGGCCTGCCAGAAGAGGACGTCACTGTGAGAGAAGGTCTGCCCACGACAACTCGGGAACGCACGATCGCTGACCTGGTGGAAGACCGCAACGACTTCAGCATCGTGGGCAACGCGCTTCGCGATGCTGCGAGACAGTCTTCGCTGAATATCGATCGACTCACCGAACTTCTTAGCCCGCTCGCCGAACGGAACGGCTATCGCAAGGGCGATGGCAATGCACTGCTCGACGAGCTCATGCATGTCGCCGGAATCGACCAGGAAAGCCTCGCGAAGCAGATCGCCTCGATTTCATCTCTGGGCAGTCTCGTCACAACGCAATACCTCGGGAGCCTTCCAAAGATCGACGTCACACCGATCCTCGAACCGCTGGTACAGCAGCTTGCGGACCTGTACCCGCGCGAGGAGTACTCGAAACTGATCGCGCCGATATCAGAGGCGCTGAGCAAGGCCGCTCTCTCCGCGCTGCCGGACATGAGCAAGATCGCGGGAGAGATCGCGTCATCAGCGATGGAGCCCGTCCACGCTCAGCTCGCAGAACAACTGCGCGCGGCAGACTGGGCCTCACTTGCGCGTACTACGCAACCGAAAGGCGAGGCCACGTCGTGACCGGGACTGAACCATACGCGAGCCCCAGCGCCGTCGAAGCGGCCATCAAATCCGCGGCCCGCAAGGCGTTCGGCGCGGACCCGTCACTCACGATTCAGGAACGCATCCGGCTGGAGTACTTCCACCGCTTCCTCAGCCGCGTGTTCTCCGAGGCCGAAGATTCGGATTGGATGCTCAAGGGTGGCACGAGCATGCTTGCTCGGGTTGGGTCGGCGCGCAGCACAACCGATGTGGACCTCTTCCGGCGAAGTCGCACCCTGGATGCTGCACTTGAGGACCTCCGCCGGCTGGCAGCAATCGACCTCGGCGACTTCTTTCGTTTCGACTATGCCGGCCATTCGAACGCTGTCGATGGCAACCAGCAGGCCTACGCCGAGGGCTACCAGGTGAGCTTCGACGTCTCCATCGGCGCGAAGAAGAAGGACAGCTTTCACGTCGACCTCGTCGTGAACGTCACCATGACTGACGAGGTTGAAATTGCTAGACCGGCGAATGCGCTCGAGCTCCCGAAGCTGCCGAGCAATCCATACCGGCTCTATCCCGTCGTCGACCAGATCGCCGACAAGGTCTGCGCGACGATGGCCGACTACAACGGCCGGCCATCGAGCCGCGAGAAGGACCTGGTCGATCTCGTCGTCTTCGCGACGACACAGACTGTGAACGCCGACGCGCTGCAGCGCGCCATTCGCGTCGAGGCTCGCGTGCGCTCGCTTCCATCGTTCACCGAACTGGCGATCCCTATGGCTTGGGGGCGCGTGTATTCCAAGGAGGCGAAGAAGGTCCCGTACTGCGCCGATTATCGGACCGTCGACCTTGCGCGCGATCTCATGCGCGTATTCATCGACCCAGTACTGCTCGGCGAGGCATCCGGCCGCACGTGGTCGCCGAAATCGCTCGCCTGGAGTGAGCCGCCGGGCCCTCCGCAGCCCGATCTTGTGCCATTAATGTGCCATTAGATGCGCGAAAACCATCTGAAACCAACTGCGAGCGTTTCGGAGAATCCCTGATCAGCGCGATATCGCAACCATAGAAATTGAGCGAAAACCGCCAAGGCTCACTGAAAATCGAAAGGTCACCGGATCGATGCCAGTCGGAGCCACAACCAAAACCCCCGGTTTACCGGGGGTTTTTGCACGTCTAGAGACTAGATCGAATTCCTCGACGGATCAATTTGGTCACATATCGGACGCAACCCGCACGTTCAGCGCGTCCGCTGCGGCGACCAGGTCGTCGTGCGGGCTCGCACATTCGAACGCGGTTCGGACTCCCGGCGACCTCTTCCGTTCCCAAGAACCCATCCAGTCACGAAAGCGCCGATGACCGCTGCGATGGCGAGGATTCCCAGGCCCCAGAGCCAGGAGGCGGGTACGAACGGTACCCCGCCGATGAAACCGAAGTCACCCATGGGTTGATAGGCGTACCATCCGAACGAAGCAGTCGGGCCCGGAAGCAGCACGAGGACGAGCCCAAGAACGGCGAGGACCGCTGCCCCGATGATGAGCGCTGCGAGGCCGGTCTTCATGAGCTGCTCCTATGGGTCGTGATCCGGACAAACGATTTCGGAACGTGCGAATGGGTCGCGGCGACCCGACGACGCTTGGGACGATGGGATCCTCCTGAGTCGATCGATTCGAAAGTTGTCGGTGTCCGTAGGTGGATCGCTTTGCGGGCGGGAGACGCTCTCGCGCTTCCCCTCCGAAAGCGGCGGCGTCGGCGTTTCAGCCGCGGGGATCATGAACGCTTCCGAGGAAGAGCACGGCGCCGGTCTCGCGGTCGCTGATGGTGAACGCAAAGGGCCGATCGACCCGGAATGGCGGCGGTCCTGCGGACTCCGCCATGACCCCGCCCGTGACCGCCGCGGCCTCGGTGCCCGCCTCGTCGACCCGGATGTAGGTCTTCTGCACGACGGTGTCGAGGAACGGGTCGGCCGGCGACATCGGGGAGAAGTCCCCGCCCTCGAACGCAGACACCATCCCGAGCGATCGCAGAACCTCGTTGAGATTCGCGTCCCACTCGAGCTCAAAGCACGGTAGCGCGATCTCGGAGAAGGTGACCGTTTGAAGGCCGTCGACTGCATCCGCCCAGACCTCGGCGTCGAGATCGTCGAGCAACTCGTCGAGGGCAACGTCCTCGACGGGCAGCAGCACCTCCATGCCGAAGCGCTCGTCGTCACCGTAGGGAAGCCGGAGCATCTGGAAGCCATCACCGAATGAGGCCTCCACCTCGGCGGCGCTGCGATGCATGGTGCGCACGACCACCTCGTCGCCGCCCGCCAGGGCGAATGGCGCCTCCCTGGTATCCGCCTCGTCGAATGCGGTGGTCCAGGTGCCGCGGTAGTACACCGTGTTGAGCAACACCAGCACCGCCTGCGGGTCGGGCAGGCCGAGATCCGCGGCGACCTCATCGATCAGCCCCTCGGTGCGTTCGTCGACCCAGTCGTCAATGGCATCGGCGGCACCCTGCGAGCCGAGGTCAACCTCATCGAGCGTCGCCCCGTACGTTTCCTGCACGAATGAGACATAGTCGTCCTCGAACGGATAGCCTTCGGCCGACCACAGCGAGCTCGCAACCGCCAACGTAACGTCATCGGTACCGACCAGACCGGCGAGCAGAGCCGCATACCGCGTGTCCCGCGGGCCGTCCAGGCCCAGCACTTCGACCATCTCCTCGGCGTTGTCCCCGCCGGCACCGGCGGCCACCATCGCCAGCATCACTGAAGATGACACTGGCGAGGTGACAATGTTGTCACCGTCCTCTGCGATTGCGGCGTGCAGATCGAAGCCGAAGGCGTTCACGTCGTCGGCCGCCGCGGCAGCCCGCTCGGCCGACAAGCTGCCCGCGAGATCGGCGTCCACGGTGTCTCCCTCGCCGCCGCCCGGCTGGCCACCGACTCGGCCACAGCCGACGAGGACGAGGGTGACAGCCACAACCAGCCCGGCCCGCCACACGCGCCTGTATCCAGACTCTGCCGCGGCCGGGGCATCTCGGGTCATACACACACTGTGTCTGAAAGTCGGTGATACTTGCAGCGCTCCAGTCCACAGCAACTGAAACCACCCCCAGGCGCCGACGTCGGCGGATGGCAGTGACCTGACGTCCGCCCGCATGGCCGAACGGGGCTTCGGCCTCGACGACGACGGAACGCCTGCATGGGAGCTCGCGATGTACGGCGACACCGGCAGCGGGGCCTCCTACCGGTGGGAGGAGGCGGACTGGTCGGGCTACGCCATCCACGTCACGGGCGATGACAACATGCACTGAGCTCGACGTCCACGGCCGCGACCGACACGGCGAACTCGGGTCGCGCCCGACCGGCAGCCGAGTCCAACCGTCGAACGGACGGCTTCACTGCGTGATCGTCGTCTGCTGATACAGCGCGAGCCGCGGTCGGCCGTCGATGCGACGGTAGACGCTCGACATGAGCGCCTCGAACGGCTCGCCGCCGTCATCGCGCGACGAGACGGCGCGGTAGACGAGCGCCCTCGCGTCGTCGCCGACGTCGATCACGCGTGCATCGCTCAGTTCGTACCGCGACCAGGGCGGTGCGTCGTCGAGCGAGCTCGCGATGGCCTCGCGGTCGAGCACCATGCCGTTCACGAGCACCATCACCGCGTCATCCGTCATCAGGTCGCCGTAGAAGCCACCGCCGGTGCCCGAGCACAGCGACGTCCATCCCTCGTGTTCGAGGGCGAGCAGTTCGTCGAGGGTGAGATCGGTCATGCGGGCGATCCGAGCACATTCATGGCGCGTTGTGAAGGGGGTTGGCGCCCCGTCGTCGAGCTGCGACCATCGCCCGATGGATACGTATGACGAGCGGAACGACGACCTGCAGACCGAGCCCGTCGAGGCGGGCCACGACGATGCGACGCGTGCGGAGCAGCTCGAGGGCGTGATCGAGCAGGTGCGCGGCGACCTGCTGCTCGGCCACGTCGACGACGCGCGCGGAATGGTCCGCGACCGGCTCGCGGACGCAGGGCTCGGCGCCTCCGAGAGCGACGTCGACGCTGTGCTGAGCGCCGTCGAGGGCGGCGCGCCGGCCTGAGGCCTGGGCACGCCGCCTTCGGCGATGCGGATGCCTCGGCGCCTACTCGAGCGCCGACGTGAGCCGCGCCACCCCGTCGAGGAACTTCGCCTTCGCGGGCTCGCGCAGCCAGTCGTCGAGCGTGAGCTCGCGGCTGATGGCGCGGTAGCCCTCCTCGACCTCGCGCATGTCGCGCACGAACGACTCGCCCCGCACGAGCATCGAGATCTCGAAGTTGAGCAGGAACGAGCGGATGTCCATGTTGCTCGACCCGATGAAGGCGATGTCGTCGTCGATCGACATGTGCTTCGAGTGCAGGATGAACGGCCCCGGGTACAGGAAGATGCGCACTCCGGCCCGCAGCAGCGGCTCGTAGTACGAGCGCTGCGCGTGCCACACCATGCCCTGGTCGCCGATCTCGGAGACGAACAGCTGCACGTCGAGGCCGCGGAACTTCGCCGACGTGATCGCGTACATCATCGCCTCGTCGGGCACGAAGTACGGGCTCGTGATGATGACCTTCTCCTGCGCGGCGTTCACGAGGCCGAGGAACATGCGCAGGTTGTTCTCCTCGTCGAACGAGGGGCCGCTCGGCACGATCTGGCAGACGAGCGCGTCGGGCGACGGGTCGACGTCGACCTCGGCGACCGGCACGTGGGCGGTCTCGTGCAGGTTCTCGCCGGTCTCGGCGTACCAGTCGGAGAGGAAGACGGTGTTGATCGCCGCGACGGTCGGACCGGTGACCCGGGTCACGAGCTCCTGCCACTTGAGTCCGCGCTTCTGGTTCTTCGGCGAGTCGTAGTCGCGCGAGATGAGGTTCTGCGAACCGGTGTACGCGACCTGCCCGTCGACGACGACGAGCTTGCGGTGGTTGCGCAGGTCAGGACGCTGGAACTGGCCCTTGAACGGCTTCACGGGCAGCAGATAGTGCCACTCGACGCCGATGCGGTCGAGCTCGGCGATCGACTCCTTGTGGATCGGCACCTTGGCCGACGCAATGTAGTCCATCAGCAGGCGCACCTTCACGCCGCGCTGCACCGCGCGCTCCATCGCGGCGAAGAACCCGCGCGTCGTGTCGTCCCACGCGACGATGAAGAACTCGACGTTCACGAACCGTTCGGCGGTGTCGATCTCGGCGGCCATGCGGTCGATCGACTGCTGGTAGTCGCCGATGAGCTCGGCCCGGTTGCCGCCGGAGGCGGGCAGGGCGCCGAGGATTCGGTTCTGGCGCACGATCGAGGTGAACCACGCGGGCCAGGCCGACCGGTCGACAGTGTAGTCGTGCGCGTGCACGTTCGCCGCGATCAGTCCGTCGATCTCCTTCTGGCGCTCGCGCCGCTTCTTCGGCAGCTTCGCGTTGCCGATGAGCAGGTACATCAGCACGCCGATGAACGGGATCAGGAAGATGGCGAGCAGCCACGCCATCGCGGCCGTGGGCTTGCGGTCCTTCGGCACGATGAACAGCGCGACGATGCGGATGGTCCAGTCGGCGATCACGAGCAGTACCGTCGTCAGGACGGCCGGATCGATGTTCACGAGAGCTGTCCGTCGTGGTCGCGGCTGCAGCGGTTCATCGGCTCCTCCTCGGGCCCGGCGGCGTGCCTCGTCGCCGCGGGTGAGTCAACGATAGCGTTCGGGGGTCAGCTCATCGCGCGCAGGCGCGCGGCATCCCGCCGGTACATGCCGGCGTGCGCGACGAAGTCGTCGCGTCCCGTCGCCTCGGCTCGATCGTCGGTGAACCGCGCGAGCTCGTCGAGGCGATCGGCCGCGGCCCGCAGCACCTCGTCGACGGTGTACTCGCCGCCGTAGGCGCGCACGAGCCGCCGCACCCGGTCGACGGGCTCCTCGCCGTCGGAGGTGACCGCAGGTGCGTAGCCCTCGGCGTCCTCGGCGAACGGGGCGATGCGGTACGCGAGGTAGGCGAGGTCGCGCAGCCGCGGTCCGGGCGAGGCGAGGTCGAAGTCGATGAGCCCCACGACGCGTCCGCCCGTGACCACGAGGTTGTACGGGGCCACGTCGTTGTGGCAGACGACCTCGACCGGCTCGTGCGCCGGCATCCGCCAGGTGCGCCCGCGGTCGTTCGCGAGCGGCAGGGATGCCTCGTGCACGCGCCGCAGCAACCGGCCGGCCTGCTCGAGCACGGCCGTCGACCACTGCACCTCGGCGGGAGTGTCGACGAGCATGACGCCCTCGAGGTAGCTCAGCACCTCGCGGCCGGACTCGTCGATGCCGAGGGGCACCGGCACCTCCTCGATGCCGGCGGCGCGCGCGGCGGCGAGCAGGGCGTGCACGGCGGGAGTCCAGTCGCCCGCGACTCGTCGCACCGTGTCGCCGACGCGCACGACGGGGTCCATGTTGCCGCCGGTCAGCGGGATCTCCGCCGCACCCTGCTCGTCATCCACCCGCCAATGATGCCAGCCGTTCAGCGGGCGGGGGCGAACAGCAGCGGGACGAGCTGGATGCCGAGGCCGCTCGCGACGAAGCGCAGTCGGCGGTCGTCGCGCAACCGCGCCACCCAGTCGAACCGTCCGAGGTCCGCGATCTCGACGAAGTCGCCGGCCGGATCGTGCGCGCCGAAGCCGACCCTGAGCCCGTCGTAGTAGTTCGACTCGAGCGACTCGCCGGTCGTCTCGACGTGCGGCATCCGCGCCGCGAGGTGGTCGCGTATCCGCTCACCGAGCGCCGACGCATCGGGTGCCGTCCTGATGACGGCACGCCGGCCTGGAAAGGCGAGTCCGAGCTCGGCGGCGCAGGCGTCGAAGAAGCGGTCGAACACCCCGAGCTGCCGGCCGACCGCGTCGACCTCGAAGCCGTCGTCGGGCAGCGCCCGTCCGGCGGCGGCGAGCGCGAACAGGCGGAAGTGCCGCGAATGCGACGGCGTGCCGCCGGTGAGCGACTGCGCCCGCATCGTCTGGTGCACGGTCGCGAGGTGGACGGGCGCGTGGGAACCCCCGAGGCGCGTCGCGCACTCGAGCGCGAGCACGTTCGTCGGATCGGAGACGACCTCGGTGGTGCGGATCGTCGAGACCGTGCGGTCCTGCGAGGACGGCGCGACGACCGAGCTGGTGCCGAGCGGCGCAACGGGCGAGAGCAGCAGCGCCTCGGCGAACGGAGCCGAGTCGAGGGCCAGCCGGTCGAGGGCGGTGACGAGGCGCTGGTCGATCGGGCCCGGCGCCACGAATCCGTCGTCGCGGTACTGCCGCAGGAGGTCGCCCGGCCGTCGGCGGGCCGCCTGCCCGCGCAGGAGACGCAGCAGTTCGCCGCGCGTCTCGCTCGGCGACGCCGCCCGCTCGAAGCGCATCAGCCGTCCGCCCCTGCCGCCGGCGCGACGATCTCGTGCGCAGGCACCACCGACGCGTCGAGGAGCACTCGATCGCCGAGCTCGCGCTCGAGGGCGACTGTGAACGGTGTCGGGGGGTTGCTCTGGCAGGTGTACGCGCCATCGCCGTTCGGCACGACGCCGACCACGAGTTCGACGGCGGTGTCGGTCTCGACGACGTCGATCACCTCGATGCGCCCCGTCGCCGGTCGGCCCGAGTTGCACGACCGCTCGGTCGCGAGCATGGCGATCTCACGATCGCCCGGGTCGGGCAGGGCATCGGGGTCGAGCGCGAGCATCGCCTCGCCGCGTCCGCCGAGGTCGATGCGCGGCGTACAGCTCGTCGACACGTCCACACCCCAGACGTCGTCGATCGGCATCGCGCCGGGCGACGCCGATGCCGAGAACAGGTCGAAGTCGCGCACATCTCCCCCGCCGAGGTCGACGGGCGGTTCGAGTTCGCGCATGAGCACGACGTGGTCGTCGCTCGACACCGCGACGAACCAGTCGTCGAGGTCGTCGATCGGAACGACGGGCGAGTCCTCGAGGAGCGCCGCGAGCTCGGACGGCAGCGACGAGGCGGGCGTCCGTTCGTCGAGGGCGCCGGCCGTCACCTCGACGCCCTGGCACGTCAGGATCGTCTCGGGATCGCGCCCGCCCTCACCGCTCGGCGACGGCGAAGGAGACGGCGAGGAAGACGGCGCGACGGCGCCGCTCGCGCAGCCGGACAGCAGGACGAGCACGAGCGAGGCCGCCGCGGCAGCGTGTTCCGGCCGGATCCGCGCCATCAGCGGCCCGCCCACTCGAGCAGCCGTTCGGCGGGCCACGTCGTGATGATGCGCTCGGCCGGGACGCCGTTCGACTCGGCGCGCGCGGCGCCGAGCTCGAGGAACGACAGGTGGCCGGGCGCGTGCGCGTCGCTGTCGATCGAGAACAGGCAGCCCGCGTCGAGGGCGATCGCGATCAGGCCGTCGGGGGGATCCTGCCGTTCGGGGCGGGAGTTGATCTCGACGGCCACGTCGTGCTCGGCGCACGCCGCGAACACGGCCTCGGCGTCGAACTCCGACTGCGGCCGGGTGCCCCGCGAGCCCTCGACGAGGCGTCCGGTGCAGTGGCCGAGCACGTTCAGGTGCGGGTCGGCGATGGCGCGAAGCATCCGCGCCGTCATCTCGGCACGTTCCATGCGCAGCTTCGAGTGCACGCTGCCGACCACGACGTCGAGTCGGTCGAGCATCTCGGGGGTCTGGTCGAGCGCGCCGTCGAGCAGGATGTCGACCTCGATGCCCGCGAGCAGGCGCAGGTTCGGCATGCCGGCCTGCACCACCTCGATGAGCTCCTGCTGTTCGGCGAGCCGCTCGGCGCTCAGGCCGTTCGCGACCCGGAGGCTCGGCGAGTGATCGGTGATCGCGAGGTACTCGAGGCCCTGCGCCTCGGCGGCCTTCGCCATCACGGCGAGGCTCGTGGTGCCGTCGGACCATTCGGTGTGCGCGTGCAGGTCGCCGCGCAGCTCGGCTCGAAGGCCCGTGGCGGCGGCGCCGGCGGGTGACAGGCCGGCTTTCGCGCGCAGGTCGGCGAGTCGCTCCGGCACCTCGCCGGCGAGCGCCTGCGCGATGACCGCGAAGGTCGAGTCGCCGACCCCCGCCGTCCGCCGCAGCCGTCCGTCGGCCGCGCGGTCGGCGAGCTGCCCGGGCTCGAGGTCGCGGATCGCGTCGGCGGCCTTGCGGAACGCCTTCGACTTGTACGCCGAGGCGCGGTCGCGCTCGAGCAGGAACGCGATCTCCTCGAGCGCCGCGACGGGGTCCATACATCGATTGTGTCGCGAGTCGGCCCGATCGCGCTTGACTCGGTCCGGATTCCTCGGTATATCTATACCCCCTAGGGGTATTCAGATCACACCCAGACAAGGAGCAGCACATCATGTCCACCTCCACGGCCGCCGCACCACGTCGGTGGCTCGGCCTCGCGCTCATCGCCGCGGCCCAGTTCGTCGTCATCATGGACACGTCGATCATCGGCGTCGCCCTGCCCGACATCCAGGCCGAGCTCGGCTTCACGCCCGAGTCGCTGTCGTGGGTCTTCAACGCCTACGTCATCGCGTTCGGCGGCCTGCTGCTGCTCGGCGGCCGGCTCTCCGACCTGCTCGGCGCCCGCCGGGTGTTCATCGCCGGATGGATCACGCTCGCCGTCGGCTCGGTGCTCGCGGGAGCCGCCTCGAACGTCGGCCTCGAGATCGCCGGGCGCGCCGTGCAGGGCGCCGGCGCCGCGCTCATCGCGCCCGCCGCGCTCACCCTCCTCATGGTGCTCTTCGGCGGCACGCCCGAGCTCCCCCGCGCGTTCGCCGTCTACGGCGCCGCCGCACCCATCGGCGGCACCGCGGGCGTCTTCCTCGGCGGCGTGCTCACCGAGTACGCGAGTTGGCCGTGGGTGTTCTACGTGACCGTGCCGATCGCCGTGCTCGTCATCGTGCTGACACCGCTCGCCCTGCCGGCCGTGCCGCGCGGACGCGGGTCGGTCGACATCGCGGGCGCCGTCACCGCGACCGCCGGTCTCGCCGCCGTCGTCTACGGCGTCGTGCGCGCCCCCGAGGTCGGCTGGACGTCGGTCGAGACGATCGTCGCCCTCGTCGCGGGTGCGGCACTGCTCGTCGCCTTCTTCGTGATCCAGGCGCGCCGCCGTGAGCCGCTGCTGCGACTCGGCATCTTCCGCGCACCGCGCCTCGGCGCCGCGAACCTCGCCCAGCTGCTGCTCGGCGGCGCGTGGGTGCCGATGTGGTTCTTCCTGAACCTCTACCTCCAGCAGGTGCTCGGCGCCGGCGCGTTCGCCTCGGGCGCCGCCCTGCTGCCGATGACCGCGCTCATCGTGATCGGCATGGTCGGGCTGGCGCCGCGACTGCAGGCGAGGTTCGGCGCGAAGCCGCTCATCGTCGCCGGGTTCGCGCTGCTCGCGGTCGGCCTCGGCTGGCTCGCGTTCGCCCGGCCCGACGGCGACTACGTCACCGACGTGCTGCCCGCGTCGCTCGTGGCTGCGCTCGGCATGGCCCTCGCGTTCGTGCCGTCGCTCGGCACCGCGATCGGGGCGGCCGCGCCCGAGGAGACCGGCGTCGCCTCGGGTCTCGTGAACACGAGCTACCAGATCGGCTCGGCCGTCGGGCTCGCGGTGCTCACCGCGGTCGGCGCGGCGGTCACGGCCGGCGGCACGGATGCCTCGGCGCTGACGAGCGGCTTCTCGGCGGCGTTCCTCGGGGCGGGCATCGTGGCCGTCGTCGGACTCGTGGCGACCGCCGTGCTGCTGCGCGGCACCCGTTCGGCCGCCGCAGGGTCGGATGCGCCCACCGAGCCCGAGTCGGTCGCCGTCGACGCCTGAGACGCCGCGCGGCGCTCGCCCCGACGAGTCGGTGCGAGCGCCGCGAGGTCGCGTCAGTCGGTCAGATCGCACCGCCGCCGTCGCGCACCGCATCGGCGACGTACGCACCGGCCATCGCGTCGGCCCGCGATCGGTCACCGTGGTGGGCCAAATGCGGGTCGCCCGGCAGGGAGCGGGTGCGCCGCTCGCGGACCGCGAGCCAGATCGCCGCGGCGACGATGACGACCACGACGCCGATGATCGCGATGATGCCGAGATCCATGAGCCGACCCCTTCGTCCGTTGAACGTCAGGCTAGCCGTACCGGGGCGGCGCAGAACAGCCCCGGCGCGAAACGCGATTCAGTACACCGGCACCGATTCGAACGCGATCCTGAAGGCTTCCGCCATCATGACGCCAATCCAGACGAACACGGCCACGATGCTGACCGCGTACACCGCGATGCCGACCCACATCGGGCCGCTGCCCCGGCCGGCCTGGCGCTTGACGACGACCGAGCGACCGATCACGTAGACGATCGACATCAGGAACGCCCACGCCCAGTGGAACTGCCTCGCGAAGCCCCGCCGCTTGAGTGCTGCGCGGTCGAGGTAGGCGAACCACACGGAGAGTCCGTAGAGGACGTACCCGGCGACGCTCAGCACGACGTACCAGGGGTCGGTGTACGGGCCGAGCGCCTGCTCCATCGGCGACAACGGCGAGGTGATCGACATCGACTGCTCGATGTACGTCCGCCAGTCCCAGAAGAAGAGCGGCAGCACGCCCAGCACGGGCACGACGACGATGAGCCACACCCAGACCGTGTCGGTCGGCGTGTCACTCGAGACGGTCGAGGGTGCGGTGCCGTAGGGCGCAGGCCCGGTGCCGTAGGGCGCAGGCCCCGTGCCGTAGGGCGCCGCGTAGGCGCCGTACTGCGGTTGCTGGACCGGCGCCACGACCTGCGGGGCGGGCGGCGCCGCGAGCGGGGTCGCGTACTCCGTCCAGCGCGTCCCGTCCCACCAGCGTTGCCCCTCGGCGCCGCTCGGTTCGGGGTACCAGCCGGGCGGTGGCAGTCGCGGATCGCTCATCGTTCCTCCATCGGGTCGAGGCCCATCGTAGGACGTGCACCGCCGCCGGTGCCGCTACAACTCGACGACGGTCATGCCGGAGCCCGACGCGCCCGCGGTGCCCATCGCAGCGAGCGCCGCCGGAACCTCGTCGAGCGAGATGCGCCGCCCGACGAGCTCGATCGGCCTGAAGTCGCCCGAGGCGACCGCACCGAGCATCGACGGATACTCGTGAGCCGCCATGCCGTGGCTGCCGAGCAGCTCGAGCTCGCCCGCGATGACCGCGTCCATCGGCATCGCCGCGAGTGCGGAGTCGCCGACCATGAGGCCGATCTGCACGTGACGTCCGCGCTTCTTGAGGCTCTGCACGGAGGCGAACGAGGTCTCGCTCGAACCGAACGCGTCGACCGAGACGTCAACGCCGCCGCCGGAGGCCTCGACGATGCGCGCGGCGGCGCCCTCGCCGCCCTGGATCGGCACGGCACCGAGCGACTCCGCCGCCGAGAGGGCCGCGTCCGAGACATCCACGCCGTAGACCTTGACCCCGGCCGCGACGGCGATCATGATCGCCGAGAGGCCGACCCCGCCGCAACCGTGCACCGCGATCTGCTCGCCGGGCGCGAGGCGGCTGCGCGAGACGATCGCGCGGTAGGCCGTCGCGAAGCGGCAGCCGAGTGACGCGGCCTCGACGAAGCCGAGCGACTCGGGCAGCCGGATGAGGTTGAGCTCGGCCTCGTCGATGGCGACCAGCTCGGCGAACGAGCCCCAGTGCGTGAAGCCCGGCTGCGACTGGTGGTCGCACACCTGCTCGTTGCCCGAGCGGCACTCGTCGCAGCGCCCGCACGCGCAGATGAACGGCGCGGTGACGCGATCGCCGACCCGCCAGCCGCTGTCGTCGGGGACCTCGGAGCCGAGTGCCGCGATCTCGCCGGCGAACTCGTGCCCCGGCACGTGCGGCAGGGTCACGCTGTCGTCATGGCCCATCCAGGCGTGCCAGTCGCTGCGGCAGACCCCGGTCGCGCGCACGCGGACGACGGCGCCGCGGGGCGGGCAGACGGGTTCGGGCACCTCGGTGAGGCGGGGCGGGGCTCCGAATTCGTCGAAGAGCACGGCGCGCACGGGGGGTCCTCTCGGTTCTGCTGGCCCGTCGGGTCGGGTCGCGGGGATGCCGCACGACCGGCGGCCCCCTCCCGCGCCGCTCTCGCGACATCCGTGAGCCTACCGGCCCGCGACGGGGTCGCCGGCCATCACGGATGCCGCTACCGAAGAATTGTGTAACAATTTCTCGATGCGCTTCGTGTTCGCCGTCCTCCTCGCGGCCGTCTGCTTCGGCACGACGGGCACGGCGCAGGCGCTCGGGCCCGACGCGAGCGCGGGTTCGCTCGGCGCGGCCCGGCTCGTCATCGGCGGTGGCGTGCTCGGGCTGCTCGCCCTCTGGACCCGGCGGCGGCGCGGGGCGGACGGGACTCCCGCCGCGCCGCCGACCGGCTCGGCCGGGGCGTCGGGCACGAGGCCTCCGCTGCCGACGTGGCTGCTCGTGCCGGTCGGCGCGGTCGGCGTGCTCGCCTACCAGCCCGCGTTCTTCGCCGGCACCGCCGCGAACGGCGTCGCCGTCGGCACGGTCGTCGCGCTCGGCTCGGCACCGGTGCTGACCGGCGCGCTCGACTGGCTGCTGCGCCGTCGCTACCCCGGCCATCGCTGGGCCGTCGCGACGGTGATCGCGACCACGGGCGTCGCCATCCTCGCCGCGAGCACGGCCGGCGGGGCGGGCGCCGGCGGCGGGGCCGGCGGCTCGGCGGGGCCGCTCGGCCTCCTGGCGTCGGTCGGGGCCGGGGCCTCGTACGCCGTCTACACGCTCGCGGCGAAGGCCCTGCTCGACCGCGGGTGGACCGCGACCGGCAGCATGGGCGCCCTGTTCGGCACGGCTGCGGTCGTCGCGGTGCCGCTGCTCATCGCCTCGGATGCCTCGTGGCTCGCGACTCCCGCCGGGCTCGCCACGGCGGCGTGGCTGGGGCTCGTCACGACGACGCTCGCCTACGTGCTCTTCGGCTACGGGCTCACCGGCCTCGCCCCCGCGACGGTGTCGACGCTCACGCTCGCCGAGCCGCTCACGGCGGGCGTGCTCGGCGTCGTGCTGCTGGGCGAGCAGCCGACGCCCGGGGCGGCGGTCGGCCTCGTCGTGCTCGCCGCGGGCATCGTCGTGCTCGCCGCCGGCGGCGCGGGTCGCCCGGGCAGCCGCTCGCGCGCCGCATCGCCGGCCGGTGTCGGCGGCGCCGGATAGCGTCGCGACATCGACGTCATCCTCCTCGCGAAGATCGAACGGGTCGACGACATCGACCTGCCGACGGGGCATTGGCCGCAGTTCACGAAGCCCGTTCAGCTGGGTCAGGCGATCGTGGCGGCGCTGTCGAACTGACCGCGGTGGCTCACCCGCTCCAACATCGAAGGCGAGCGGTCACCCGCCCGCGACTCACCGCCGTTCGGCCGGCGCCTCGTCGACCGTCTCCGCCGCGCCTTCGCCGACTGCCGGCGCCTCGGCGGTGTCGGCCGCATCGGTCGAGCCGGTGATCGTCTGCGGCTCCGCGTACCAGTGGTCGACTCCGCGCGGACAGGTGCACGCGAGTGCCACCGTCTCGTCGATCGTCACCGCGCGGAAGAACTCGCGGTGCGGCACCTGAACCCTGCGTCGTCGCATGTGCTCCGCCCCCTCGCCGTCGGAGTGCTCCGTCGGCACCCGTCATGGAAGAGACGCGGCCGGCCCCGGATCATGACGCACGCGGAGACGACTCAGAGTTGCCCGGCCGAGACCGAGAACGTGTCGCACGCGCCGGCGCCCTGCTCGAACCCGGTGCGGAACCAGTCGACCCGCTGCTCGCTCGTGCCGTGCGTGAACGTGTGCGGGTTCACCTGGCCCTGCGCCGCCTGCTGGATCCGGTCGTCGCCGACCGCCGCCGCCGCGCTCAGCGCATCGCGGTACTGCGCTTCCGAGATCGGCCGGAGGAACGGCACGCCGTTCACGTCGGGCACCGTCGCGGCGCTCGCCGCCCACGCCCCGGCGAAGCAGTCGGCCTGCAGCTCGACGCGCACCGCGTTCGACGCGGGGCCGGTCTGGCCGTCCTGCGCCTGCTCGAGGATGCCGAGCACGTTCTGCACGTGGTGCCCCCACTCGTGCGCGACGACGTACATCTCGGCGAGGGGTCCACCGCTCGAGCCGAACCGCTGGCGCAGCTCGTCGTAGAAGGTCACGTCGAGGTAGATCGTCTGGTCGGGCGGGCAGTAGAAGGGACCGGTCGCCGCCGATGCGCTGCCGCATCCCGTCGACGTGGCGGTGTCGAACATGACGAGGTCCTGCGGCGCGACGTAGTCGAACCGCAGCTCCTGCGCCTCGCGCTCCCAGTACTCCTCGAGCGAGGCCGCGGCGCCCTTCATGCGGCACTCGACGTTCTCGTTCGCGTCCTCCCCGGTGAGGCACTGCTCGAGCGAGGTGTCCTCCGACGACGCCCCGCCGCCGGTGTCGAGGCCGCCGCCGAGCAGCCCGGTCACATCGACGCCGAGCAACTGGGAGATCACGACGAGCGCGAGCACGCCGAGCCCGCCACCGACCGCGATGCCGGTGTTGCGCCCTCGCTTCGAGGCCCGCCCCCGCGAGATGTCCGCGTTCGGATCGAACGTCATGACCCGACGCTACTCCGAGTCGGGCTCGGCCGAGGCATCCGCGTCGCCTTCGTCGGCCGGCGCGTCGCCGAACGGCTGCTCCGCGAAGCGGTCGGTCGCCGTGATGAGCGCGTCGAGGATCCCCGGCTCGTCGAACGCGTGCCCCGCGTCATCGACGATCGTGAACTCGGCTTCGGGCCAGGCCCGGTGCAGGTCCCAGGCGGTCATCACGGGGGTGCACACGTCGTAGCGCCCCTGCACGATGACGGCGGGGATGTCTCGGAGCCGCTCCGCGTCGCGGATGAGCTGCCCCTCCTCCCACCAGCCGCCGTGCCGGAAGTAGTGGTTCTCGATGCGGGCGAACGCGGCGGCGTACTCGGGTGCGGTGAAGCGGGCGATCGTCTCGGCCTGCGGCAGGAGGGTGATCGTCGACGACTCCCAGCGCGACCATGCGATCGCGGCGGGCTCGTAGACCTCGGGCCGCGAGTCGGCGAGCAGCCGGCCGTAGGCCTCGATCATGTGGGCTCGCTCGTCGACGGGCACCGGCGCGACGAACTCCTCCCACAGGTCGGGGAACAGCGCGGAGGCGCCGCCCTCGTAGAACCAGTCGAGCTCCGAACGGCGCAGCGTGAAGATGCCGCGCAGCACGAGTTCGGTGACCCGCTCGGGGTGGGTCTGCGCGTAGGCGAGTGCGAGCGCGCTCCCCCACGAGCCGCCGAAGACCTGCCACCGGTCGATGCCGAGGTGGGCGCGCAGCCGCTCCATGTCCGCGACGAGATGCCAGGTCGTGTTCGCCGAGAGGTCGGCGTCGGGCTCGGAGGCGTGCGGAATCGACAGCCCGCAGCCGCGCTGGTCGAACAGCACGATGCGGTAGCGCTCGGGATCGAACAGTCGGCGGTGCGAGGGCGAGGTGCCGCCGCCGGGGCCGCCGTGCAGGAACACCACGGGCTTGCCGTTGCGGTTGCCCGACACCTCCCAGTAGATGTGCTGCCCGTCCCCCACGTCGAGCATGCCGGTCTCCAGCGGCTCGATCTCCGGATACATCTCTCGCATGCGGCAACGGTAGCGAGCGCAGGATGCCGCGCCCCGGTGCCGCGCCGCAGCGGGGTCGGGGTTGACAACCGCCCGCCGGCGCAGCAGACGACCCGGCGCGTGGTTAGGCTCTCGGTATGGCTTCGACGAAGCCGATCACCGTCACGCTCACGGGCGCGGGCGGCCAGATCGGGTACGCACTCCTGTTCCGCATCGCGTCCGGGGCGATGCTCGGCCCCGACATCCCGGTGCGGCTCAACCTGCTCGAGATCCCCCAGGGGGTTCGCGCCGCCGAGGGCGCAGCGCTCGAGCTGCAGGACTCGGCGTTCCCGCTGCTCTCGCACGTCGAGGTCTACGACGACCCGAAGGCGGCGTTCTCGGGGGCGAACGTCGCACTGCTCGTCGGCGCGCGTCCGCGCACGGCCGGCATGGAGCGCGGCGACCTGCTCGCCGCGAACGGCGGCATCTTCGGCCCGCAGGGCGCCGCGATCAACGCGGGCGCCGCCGACGACATCCGGGTCGTCGTGGTCGGCAACCCGGCCAACACGAACGCGCTCATCGCCGCGTCGAACGCCCCGGATGTCCCGGCCGAGCGCTTCACCGCGCTCACGAGACTCGACCACAACCGGGCCCTGGGCCAGCTCGCGGTGACCGTCGACACCCCGGTCGCCGACCTGCGCGGCGTGACCATCTGGGGCAACCACTCGGCGACGCAGTTCCCCGACCTCGCGCACGCGACCGCGGCGGGCGACTCGGTGCCCGCGCTGCTCACGGCGCGGTTCGGCACCGACGGCTACCGCGAGTGGCTCGTCGACGAGTTCATCCCCCGGGTCGCCAAGCGCGGCGCCGAGATCATCGAGGTGCGCGGCTCGTCTTCGGTGGCCTCGGCCGCCGCCGCGACGATCGACCACGTGCGCGACTGGGTGCACGGCACCCCGAACGGCTGGACCAGTGCGGCCGTCGTCTCCGACGGCTCGTACGGCGTGCCCGAGGGGCTCATCTCGTCGTTCCCGGTCGAATCGGTCGACGGTACCTGGCGCATCGTGCCGGGGCTCGGGCTCGACGCGTTCGCGCGGCATCGCGTCGAGGCATCCGTCGCCGAGCTCGTGGACGAGCGCGAGGCCGTGCGCGCGCTCGGACTCATCTGATCGGACCCCTTCCAGTGACGTCGCCGTCGGCTCTATGCTGGGCCGACTCGACACACCGACGTCTGGAGCACCCGTGGACGACCCGTTCAATCCCCCGGTCGAACTCGACCCGTTCGCCGGGGCGCCCGCCGGCTTCCAGGTGATGTTCGTGCTCGTCGCCCTCGTCGGCGCCGCCGTGTTCCTCATCACGATCATCACGATCGTGCGCAGCTACATGAAGGTCCGCGAGGCCGGGCACGATCCGCTCACCCTCCAGGCCGAGCTCGCGACGCGCACGCTCGACAGCGAGCTGCTCGCGCCGAAGCAGTCGATCGAGCAGCGCCTCGCCGAGCTCGACGGCCTCGCCGCGCGCGGCCTGATCTCCGACGCCGAGCGCGCGGCGGCGCGAGCCGACATCCTCGCGGGTCGCTGAGCGCCTGCGCGCGGCGGCGCCGCGATCGCGGCTGAGCGGCGGGTGCCCTGTTCCGGCCGCCGACCCTCCGCAGCCTAGGCTTGGACCATGGCCGAATCCCCCAGCCCGTCGCCCGCCGCCCGTCGCAAACAGCTCATCGTGGGGCTCGTCGTGGGGCTCATCATCGGCGTCGTCGTGAGCCTGTGGACGACGTTCTGGCTGTGGCTGCCCGCCGGCCTCGTCGTCGGCGCCGTGGCCGGACTCATCATGAAGCCGCCGGCCGACAGCTGAGCTCAGCCGGGTTCCGATCCGCGTCGCCGCTGCGCGTCGGCGCTCGTCAACCCGCGGTGGTGGACGCGAGGTAGGCCTCGATGCCGTCGATGAGACGGGCGAGTGCGAAGTCGAAGGCGTCGGTCGGGCCGACGTCGACGGCGCCGGCCGCCTGGCCCACCCGACCCGAGACCGGGTAGCGCTCGGGCTCCATGATGCGGTCGAGCAGGGGCGCGTTGCGCGCCCACCAGGCGTCGTCGGACTCGGCCGACGACTGGCGCAACCGCTCGGCGTCGAGGTGCGCCCGCGCCGGCCCGGCCACGAAGCCGAGCAGCATCGTGAGCACCCGGTCGAGGTCGACGTCGTCGAAGCCGAACCCGTCGATCGCGCGCAGGCACCACTCCCAGTGGTCCGAGATGTGCGGGCCGAGCGGCGGCCGGCTGGTGTCGACCGAGAGCAGCCACGGGTGGCGCAGGTACTCGTTCCACTGCAGGCGCGCGATGAGTGCGAGCCGGTCGCGCAGCGAACCGGATGCCGCGGGCAGCGGCACCTCGCCGGCGACGTGGTCGACCATGAGGTCGATGAGCTCGGCACGACCGGGCACGTAGGTGTAGACCGACATCGGCTTCATGCCGAGCCGGTCGGCGATGCGGCGCATCGACAGCGCCTCGAGCCCCTCGTCGTCGGCGAGCTGCACGGCCGCCCCGACGACCTCGTCGACGCTCGACCGCTGCTTCGGGCCGCGGGTGCCGACCGGGCGGCCGAGCCGCTCGCGCCACAGCAGTCTCAGCGCGAGGTCGGGCTCGCCGAGCCCCGTGGAATCAGCGGCCATGCCGGTTAGCCTACATTCTGCGTACACCTCACGGCGTTCACGTGCGATGCGCGTCGGGACGGCGCGCCGCGCGCCTGCTCACCCGACGAATCCGGCCACGATCGCACCGATCTCGTCGCGAACGTCGGCGTCGTCGCGCGTCGACTCCCCGTCGCCCGGCTGCGCACCGTAGTCGCCGAAGTCGGCGTGGTTCACGCCCTCGAGCTCGTCGAACCGAGCGCCGGCGGGCAGCAGCGGGGCCGCGGCGGCGATCTTCGCGGGCGTCGACAGGCCGTCGTTCGCACCCGAGATGCTCAGGACCTCGAGGCCCGACTCGCTGAGGTCGTTCGCGCAGTACGAGCCGAACAGCATGAGGCCGACCGGTCGGGGTTCGCCCCGGACCCCCTCGCCGGGCTCGGGACCGCTCGGCCCTCCGATGGGTTGGGAGGCTTCCGCCGCCCCATCGGCGAGCTGGCAGGCCCGCACCCCGCCGAGCGAGTGCCCGCCGACGTACCAGTCGTCGACCTCCGGCGCGAGCGACGTGAAGGTCGACAGCGGCCGCTGGTCGAAGAACGCGAGGTTGAGCGTCGGCTTCGTGATGACGACGGTGAGCCCGGACGCCTCGGCGACGCCCGACAGCTTGTAGAGGTACGCGTACGGGTCGACCTTCGCCCCCGGGATGAAGACGAGTCCCGCACCGGTCGCCCCCTCGACGGGCTCGATCACGATGCCGGCGTCGTGGCTCGTGATCTCGACGGACTCGTCCCGCCAGGCGGCGAGCGCCGCAGGACGCTCGCCCTGCATCACCGTGTGCGCGTACACGAGGAAGACGACGACGAGCAGCGCGAGCACCGCCACCACGGCGGCGAGGATGCGGACGAGTCGGGCCATGCCCACAGTCTGCCGCGCCCGCACCGCGGGTCGCGAACGGGCGAGAGCCGAGGCATCCACGATGGGGATGCCTCGGCCCTCGAGCCGCACGCGGCGACTACCGCTTCTTCTTGGCCTTCGCCTTCTCGGGCACCGGCAGGGTGCCCGCGCGGCGCTCGGCGTCGAAGTACGCGCGCGCCTCGTCCTGGCGCTCCTGCTCGATGCCGGTCGCGATCGTCGCTCGCAGGTGCTCGGGCTTGAAGCCGAACGCGTCGACGAGGTCCTGCGCGTGCGGGCGCAGGCGCTCGAGGAGCCGGTCGATGTACGCCGTCACGGCCTGCGCGCGCTGCGGCGAGAGGCGGCCGTTCACGAGGTACCAGGCGAGGTGCTTCTCGAGGAGGCCGAGGCCGAACAGGTCGCGCACCCAGGTCAGCACCTGCTTCGTGCCCTCGTCCTCGACGCGGGCGAGGCCGCGGGTGAACGCCTCCCACTGGAGGAGCTCGCCGTGGGCGCGCGCGGCCTCGATCAGCTCGTTCTGGTTGCGGTTGAACGCGGCCGCGGCGTCGGCCTTCGGCAGCTTGCGCGCGTCGCGCAGGCGGCCGGCGATCTCGGCGATCATCGCCTCGACGCGATCGGTCAGCAGCTCGCGCTGAGTCTCCTCGTCGCGCAGCTCGCTCACCGAGCGGGCGGTCGAGCCGAAGTCGGCGATCGTCTGGCCGAGGCGACGGAGGCCCGTGCCGTGGTACGCGCGCTCCGCGGTCTGCGCGACGACGTAGCGGGCCATCGCGCCGGCGTCGGCGTTCTTGAACTGCTTCGAGAAGTCGGTCAGCAGGCGCTTCGCGACGAGCTGCAGCAGCACATTGTTGTCGCCCTCGAAGGTCACGTAGATGTCGAGGTCCTGGCGGAGGCCGACGATGCGGTTCTCGGCGATGAAGCCGGCGCCGCCGCAGGCCTCGCGCGCCTCCTGCAGCGTGTCGAGCGCGTGCCACGTCGAGAGCGGCTTGAGCGCGGCGGCGATCGTCTCGAGGTCCTGGCGGTCGTCGTCGGTGTCGGCCTTGCCGCTGAACACCGCGTCGAACTTCACGAGGAACTCGTCGTGCGCGAAGTACTGCGCGTACGTCGTCGCGAGGCGGGGCAGCAGCCGGCGCTGGTGGCGCTGGTAGTCGAGCAGCACCTCTTCGTCGGTGTCGCTCGACGCGGTGAACTGCCGACGCTGGTTGCCGTAGGTGATCGCGATCGCGAGCCCCATCGCGCTCGCGACGGTCGAGGCGCCGTCGAGCGAGACGCGGCCCTGCACGAGGGTGCCGAGCATCGTGAAGAACCGGCGGCCGGGGCTCTCGATCGGCGACGAGTAGGTGCCGTCGGGGGCGACGTCGCCGTAGCGGTTCAGCAGGTTCTCACGCGGGATGCGAACGTTCGTGAAGTGCAGGCGGCCGTTGTCGATGCCGTTGAGGCCGCCCTTCAGGCCGTCGTCCTCGCCGCCGACGCCGGGCAGGAACTCGCCCTCGTCGTCGCGGATCGGCACGTAGAAGCAGTGCACCCCGTGGTTCACGCCCTTGGTGATGAGCTGCGCGAAGACCGTCGCGTGCTTGCCGTGGAGCCCGGCGTTGCCGAGGAACTCCTTCCACGCCGCGCGGAACGGCGTGTGGATCACGAACTCCTCGGTCGCCTCGTCGTAGGTCGCCGTCGTCGCGATCGAGGCGACGTCGGAGCCGTGCCCGATCTCGGTCATCGCGAAGGCGCCGGGCACCTCGAGCGACATGATCGCGGGCAACCACTTCTCGTGGTGCGGCTTCGTGCCGAGGTGCAGCACCGCGGCGCCGAAGAGGCCCCACTGCACGCCCGACTTGATCTGCAGGCTCGGGTCGGCCGTGACGAGCTCCTCGAACGCGGCGATGTTGCCGCCGTGGTCCTCCTGGCCGCCGAGCGACTTCGGGAACGCCCGGTGCACGGCGCCCTGGTCGACGAGGAGCTTCAGCTGCCCGAGCACGCGCTCGCGGTGCTCGGACATCGGCAGCCCCTCGATGCGCTGCAGCTCGGGCATCGCGGCGCGCTCGCGCGCGGCGATGCGGATGTCGGCCCAGGTGCCGAGGAGCTGACGGCCGAGGGCCGCCACGTCGATGCGGGGCTGCGCGGATGCCTCGGGGCGGGCGTCGTTCGGCCGCGCTCCGCCGACGCGGGCGGGCGCGGACGTGTCGTGCGAGGTGCGTGGTGCGGTGTCAACCATCGTCGGTCTCTCGTCCTTCGTGTGGAGTCGTGTGCGTCACATGGCGGCGCGCGGCTGGCGGCGTCGCTGAACCTCTCTCCACGGTAGGACGGCGCCCGGCGAGCCCGAAACGGTGCGTCCGCGCCCTACAAACAAGGGTCGAGCAGCTTCGTCAGGGCCTGTGCTCGCCCTACAAACGAGCCGGCCCTCGGCGTAGTGGCATCCACAACGCAGGGCGCGCGGCAGGTGGCATCGGGCCTCGTCGCACGGCCCGTGGCAGAGCGATCAGCCGCGGAAGAAGGCGTCAGCCCGACGCGTCCAGAGGATCGCGATCACGACGACGGCGATCGCCGCGCTGAAGTACTCGCCGATGGCGCCCGCGGGGTACGCGATCGCGAGGAAGATCGACGCGACGATCGAGAGCGCCTCGACGATCGTCACCACGAGGCGTGCCCCTGCGCTGCCGCGCAGCAGGCCCGCGGCCACGATGATGACGATGACGCCGATGAGGATCGACACGATCGCCGATGCGATGAGCTGGCTCGCACCGCCGAAGGCCTCGACCGTCGCGGCGACGCTCGTCTGGAAGAGCAGGAGCGTGCCGCCGATGATGTCGAGCAGACCCGAGATCCAGGTCAGCACGGCCACGAACGTCACGCCTCCGGGTCGTTTCACGGCTCCCATGGCTCGATGCTAGCGACGAAGGCCGAGCGGGTGAGGAGCGACGCGCGCAGCGCCGGTCGGGCGGCGAGGAGCGAAGCGTATCGAGACCACCGGCCGCAGTGGTCTCGATACGGCGCTGCGCACCTACTCGACCGACGGGACCGAGGTGGTCTCGACACGGCGCTGCGCGCCTGCTCGATCTACTCGACCTGCTCGACCTGCTCGACCTGCTCGACCGACGAGTCGGAGTAGCGCAGGCCGTGGCCGTGGCGGAAGAGCGGGTCGGCCGTGTCGAAGGGCACGTCGGGCCGGCTCGCCTCGACGGCGGCCATGCTGCGCGGCAGGTCGAAGGGCAGGCGGCCCTGCGGCTCGGCCGCGCCGGTCACGACGTCGAGCAGCGCCCGCGCGCTCGCGCCCCAGTTCGCGGTGATCGCCGCGACGTCGTCGACGATCGGCGTGAGGATCGCCGGCCGGTCGAGGAACACGTCGACGACGGTCGGCACGGCGGCCGCGACCGCACGCACGTGCGCGACCACCTCGTCGGGGAAGTCGAGCGAGCCCGAGTGGAAGAAGTTCTCGAAGAACGTGGGGCGCTGCTCGAACGGCGCCACGAGGCGCAGGATCGCGACGTCGGCCTCCGCGGGCGTCGCGACGACCTCGCCGTACTCGGCGGCGATCTCGGGCTCGACGCCCTCGACGTACAGCTTCAGCCCGCGCGCGATGGGCAGGGTGGGCGAGGATGCCTCGGCCGAGGCATCCGCTCGCCCGGTGTTCACCAGCAGCGTGATCGCCGCCCGCTGCGCCGCCTCGCCCGCCGCGACGAACTCGGCGGAGCCGACCACGCGCCTGGCGCGCTCGACGTCGACGAAGCGGTGGTCGAAGAGGCCGAGCACGAACTTCTCGCGGAGCAGGCGCCGCGCCGAGGCATCCAGCCGCTCTTCGGTGATCTCGCCGTCGCGCACGAGCTCGACGAGCAGCTCGGGGCACGCCTCGCCGCCGAACTGGTCGCAGCCGGCGTCGATGACCTTCTTGACGCGCTCGCGCGGGCTCAGGTGCTCGACGCCCCACGCGCGTGCCGGGAACGGCTCGCCCATGATCTCGTCGTCGTTGATGAGTCCCCAGTCGGTGCACACGATGCCGTCGAAGCCGTAGCGCTCGCGCAGGAGGCCCGTGATGACCGACTTGTTGAAGCCGAACCCGACCTCTTCGAGCCCGGTGCCGACGGGCATGCCGTAGTACGGCATGATCTGGCTGGTGCCCGCCTCGAACGCGGCCTCGAACGGCTTCAGGTGCAGCTCGAACTCGCCGCCCGGGTAGACCTGCTCGCGGCCGTGCGCGAAGTGGGGGTCCTCGCCGTCCTGCTGGGGGCCGCCGCCCGGGAAGTGCTTCGTCATCGTCGCGACCGAGTCGGGGCCGAGCTCGGCGCCCTGGAATCCGCGGATGTACGCGGCGCCGAGCCGGCTCGCGAGCTCGACGTCCTCGCCGAACGTCTGGAGGGCACGCGACCAGCGCGGCTCGGTCGCGAGGTCGATCTGCGGGTGGAGCGCGACGCGGATGCCGACGGCCGTGTACTCCTGGCGGGCGATGTCGGCGAAACGCTCGACCGTCGCCTCGTCGCCGATCGCGGCGAGGCCCATCGGCTCGGGCCACACCGAGAACGCGCCGGCGAACAGGGCGGCGAGCGGATTGTCGCTGTACGAGTTGCGGGGGTCGCTCGAGATCGTCACCGGGATGCCGAGGCGCGTCGAGGCGGCGAGCTCCTGCAGGCGGTTGTGCCACTCGGCGAACGCACCGGGGTCGTCGGGCGCCTGGTGGATGTTGAAGTGGTTCATCTTGAGGTCGTTGACGAACTCGTCGGTGGAGCCGCCGCCGGTCTCGTCGGCCTCCTCGGCGAGCGCGCCGTCGGGGCCGATGCCGATGACCGTCTGGAAGAAGAGGCCCGCCTTCTCCTCGAGCGTCATCTGCGCGAGCAGGATCTCGACGCGCTCGGCGACCGGCAGGCTCGCATCGCGGTACCGCGTGTCGAGGCCGGGTTCGGCGCCCGCCGGCTCGGCAGTCGAGGGGGCGGATGCCTCGGTGTCGACGTTCTGCAGATCGGTCATGCCTGCACTCCTTCATGCTTCGGGCTCTGGTGCGGTGCCGCGGCGGTGCCGCGGCCGCCCTTCGATCATAAACCGAGCGACGTTCGGGATTGAACGCCGCTCGGTCGATGACCTGGATTCGACGGTGGGCCGGGGTCAGTCGGAGCCGGCCTCGACGTAGCTCAGGTCGTTGACCGTACGCACGGTCCACTCACCGCCTCGGTACTGCAGCTCGGAGACGGCGCCGTTCTCGATGCCCTCGACGACCTCGCTCAGGTCGGCGCCGAGCGCGTCGAGCGTCGCGATGATCGTGATGCCGCTCGAGACCACGAGCACGTCGCCACCCCGCTTCGACTGCTTCGCCGCGATCTCGTCGAGCGCGGCGAGCGCCCGCTCTGCGACCTCGCCCTGCGTCTCGGCCGTGAACCCGCTGCCCTCGTTGAGACGCGCCATCGCCTCGAGTGCCGCGCCCATGTCGAACTCGGGGTCGGAGAACAGCTCGCCGGCATCGGCGTAGCCGAGTTCGACGGCGACGTCGTTCCACATCTCCATGCCGTCGCCGCCCTCGTACTTGCCGAAGGCGATCTCGCGCAACCGCGCGTCGCGCACGATGTCACCCCGGAAGCCGAGCTCGCCGAGCGCGAGCGAGGCCGTCTCGTAGTGGCGGACCATGTCCGCCGAGTACGCCGCCTCGAAATCGACCCCGGCCTCGGCGAGCCCCGCGCCGAGGTGCTCGGCGACGGCGCGCCCGTCTTCGGTCAGCGGCGAGTCCGACCAGCCCTGCACGCGGCCGAGCGCGTTGAGCATCGTCTCGCCGTGGCGGGTGAGGTAGATCGTGACGGTCTTGCCCTTGGGCTTCTGGTCGACGGCGGGCTTCTTGTCGACGGGCTGCGTGGCGGAAGCGTCGAGCACCATCTGCGGCGCGGCGAAGCCGGCGAGCGAAGTCACCGCGGCGGCGACGGCGATGCCGGCGAGGGCGATACGGGCGATGCGACGAGACGGCATTGTCGTGGTCCTTTCGGGTTCGGGGCGCCCTGATCGGGCGTCGGCCACCGAGCCTAGCCCGCTTTCGACCGATTGGTAACAAAAAGGTGGATGGAACGCCACGGACCGATAGCGTCGTGTCGTGGGCAAGCACGACGAAGCGACCGGCGGCGGTGCGCGTTCGCTCGACGGCGCCGTCGCACCGACCCGGCAGGCGAGGTCGGCGCTCACTCGTGCGCGCATCCTCGACGCGGCGCAGGCGGCCTTCGTCGAACAGGGCATCGCCGCGGTGTCGCTGCGCGACGTCGCCGAGCGGGCCAGCCTCTCCCATCCCGGCGTCCTGCGCCACTACGCGTCGCTCGACGCACTGCTCGGCGCCGTCGTCGAGCGACTCGACGACGCGAACGCCGACTGGATCGAACACGAGCCCGTGCCGGTCGGCACGCTCGGTGCCGCCGCGCTCGCCCGCCGCAACGCGGCCGCACCGGGCTATCTCGAACTGTTCACCGCGCTCTCGGGGGAGGCGACGAGCAGGTCGCACCCCGCCCACGACATGATGCGGGCCCGCTACGCCCGGGTTCGCGCGTCGATCGCGGATGAGCTCGTGGCGAGGGCGGCCGTCGCGGCATCGGATGCCTCCTGGTCGGCGACCCTGCTCATCGCCGGGTGGGACGGGCTGCAGGTGCAGCAGCGCTACGCCCCCGATTCGATCGACCTCGTCGGCGAACTCGAGGCGCGCGAACGGCGGCTCATGGGAGCGCCGGCCCGAACGCCCTCGTCGGACACGGCCCGGCCGGGCGGGCCGGGCGGGCCGACCGGGCCGGGCGCCCGCACCGCACCGGAGGGCGCGGGCGGCATGCTCGCGCCGACGGTGCTGCTCGAGCAGCCGGAACCGCCCGGGGCAGGCGGCGGCACCGCGACCGGTGCCGGTGCCGGTGCGCAGCAGCGCCCTGCAGCCAGCGCGCGTGGCGCCAGGCGTCACGAGGCGATCGTCGAGGCGGCGACCGAGCTGTTCGCGCGCGACGGGTTCACGGGCACGAGCCTCGCCGCGATCGCCGGCCGCACCGGCATCTCCAAAGCCACCCTGCTGCATCACATCGGCTCGAAGGCCGAACTCCTCACCGAGGTGCTCCGGCACCGCGACCGGCTCACGATCACCGGCGGCGCCCCAGCGCGCGGCGGAGCCACCGATCGCCTGCGATCGCTCCCGGCGACAGCCGAACGCACGGCCGCAGCGCACCCGGGACTCGTCGAGCTCTACGCCGTGCTGTCGTGCGAAGGCGCGACGCCGGGACATCCGGCCCACGAGTACTTCGCGCACCGCTTCCGCGAGACGCGCCGCTACTTCGCGAGCCTGCTGCAGGGCGCGCGCGACGAGGGCTCGCTCGCGCCGGATCGTGACCCCGGCAGCGAGGCCGCTTGGCTCCTCGCCGTGTGGGACGGCCTGCAGATCCAGTCGCTCTACGACCCGGCCGTCGAGGTCGCCCGACTGCTTCGGCGGCACCTCGACGACCTGCTCGGGCCGGTCGAGGGGCGCGCGCCCCGAGACATCCCGTCGGCGGTCTGAGGCCGCACGACCGACGCCCCACGACCGAGGCGACGCGACACGACCGGCGCCGACGGCCTCAGGCGGCGCTCTCGCCGACCACGGAGATGAGCGCCTCGCCGTAGGCCTCGCGCTTCTTGGCGCCGATGCCCGTGATGCCGTCGAGCTCGGCGAGGCTCGCCGGCTTCGCGACCGCGACCGCACGCAGCGTCGCGTCGCCGAAGACGATGTACGCGGGAACCCCCTGCTCGCGAGCCTCTCCGGCGCGCCAGGCGCGGAGCCGTTCGAACAGCTCGGCCTGGGCGGGCTCGAGGTCGGCGGCCGCGGGGGCCGCCTTCGCACGCGAGCGGGGCGCACGCTCGACCTCGGTGCGGAGCATGACGCTGCGCCGCCCCGACAGCACCTCGGCCGCCGCGTCGGTGATGGTGAGGGTGCCGTACTCGCCCTGGGTGGCGAGCAGCCCCTGCGCGAGCAGCTGGCGCACGACCCCGCGCCACTGCTGGTCGCTGAGGTCTTGCCCGAGCCCCCACGTCGAGAGGTCGTCGTGGCCGTACTGGCGCACGCGGGGCGTCTCTTTCGCGCGGAGGATGTCGATGAGGTGCCCTGCGCCGAACTGCTGGCGCCGCTCGCGCTTGAGCCGCACGATCGTCGACATGAGCTTCTGGGCGGGCACTGTGCCGTCCCACGAGGCGGGCGGCTCGAGGCACGTGTCGCAGTTGCCGCACGGCTCGGACGGCTCGCCGAAGTAGGCGAGCAGGTTCTGACGGCGGCACTGCACGGTCTCGCAGAGCGCGAGCATCGCGTCGAGGTGGGCCGACATGCGACGCCGGTGCGCGAGGTCGCCCGGGCTCTCGTCGATCATGCGCCGCTGCTGCACGACGTCTTGCAGCCCGTACGCCAGCCACGCCGTCGCCGGCGCCCCGTCTCGGCCGGCTCGCCCCGTCTCTTGGTAGTAGCCCTCGACCGACTTGGGCAGGTCGACGTGGGCGACGAAGCGCACGTCGGGCTTGTCGATGCCCATGCCGAACGCGATCGTCGCGACGACGACGATGCCGTCTTCGCGGAGGAAGCGGTCTTGCGTCGTGCGCCGCAGCTCGGCGTCGAGGCCCGCGTGGTACGGCAGCGCGTTCACGCCGTTCGCCGCGAGGAACGCCGCGATCTTCTCGGTGCTCGCACGGCTCAGCGCGTAGACGATGCCCGGCACCGGGTTGCCCGAGGCGTCGACCCCCTCGCTGCGCACGAAGTCGAGCAGCTGACGGCGCACCTCGAGCTTCGGCGCGATGCGGTACTGGATGTTCGGGCGGTCGAAGCTCGACACGAAGTGCTTCGCCCCGCCGAGCGAGAGTCGCTCGGTGATCTCACGGTGCGTCGCCTCGGTGGCCGTCGCGGTGAGCGCGATGCGGGGCACCTCGGGCCAGCGGTCGGCGAGCTCGGAGAGCGCGAGGTAGTCGGGCCGGAAGTCGTGGCCCCACTGCGCGACGCAGTGCGCCTCGTCGATCGCGAAGAGCGCGACCGTGCCGCGGGCGAGCAGTTGCTTGGCCGACTCGGTGCCCAGCCGCTCGGGCGCGATGTAGAGCAGGTCGAGCTCGCCGGCGAGGTAGGCCCGCTCGACGGCGGCGCGCTCGGCCGGCTGCTGGCTCGAGTTGAGGTAGGCCGCGCGCACGCCGTTGCGCACGAGCGCGTCGACCTGGTCGTGCATGAGGGCGATGAGCGGCGACACGACGACGCCCGTGCCCTCGCGCAGGAGCGCCGGGATCTGGTAGCAGAGGCTCTTGCCGCCGCCGGTCGGCATGAGCACGACGGCGTCGCCGCCCGAGGCGACCTGCTCGATGATCGCCGCCTGCTCGCCGCGGAACGCGTCGTAGCCGAAGACGGTGTGCAGCGCTTCGAGCGCGCTCTCGAACCTGGCGGGTGCGGCGACGGCGGGCCGCTGCAGACCGGATGCCTCGTGCCCGGCCGGACGGCTCACCGCGGGCCGACCGAGGCCCGCCGGGGGCGTCGCCGGGCCCGCCTGCGCCGTCGCCCACTCGACGGCACCGCCGCGGTACTCGTCGGGAGGCGGGGGCGGAGCCCACTCGTCGTCGGGCGGTGGAGCGAGCTCGTCGAGGTCGAACGGGACCTCGTCGGCCCAGTCTGGTTCGGCGCTGCTGCTCACCCGACGAGTCTACTGAGCGCCCCCGACGTACCGGCTGGCCTCGGGCGGGCCTGCCTCGGCCTGGAGCATCCGGGCGGCTGTGGAGGACGGGAGGCACCCCGGCGGCCACGGCCATGCGAAGGGGGCCGGGTGCGCATGCACCCGGCCCCCTCCACGTCGGATTCGGGTCAGCCGACGTTCAGCGTGAACGAGCTCACCGTGCCGGTCGTGGGCACCGTGATGTCGAACCGCGTCTGGCCGCTCGCGCCCGCGGGGACCGCGAACGTGACGGTGGCCTTGCCGATCTCGTCGACCGTCGGGGTGTAGGCCCGCACGACCGGAGCCGTGGCGAGCTGCGCTCCACCCTGCGAGATCACGACGGTGCCGGCCGCCGTCTCGCTTCGGCTGAAGTCGAGCGACGACAGCAGCACCGTGACGGTCTCGCCCGGCGCGTAGGTGCCGTCGCCCTGGACGTCGACGCCGACCGCGCGCTGGGCGGTGTCGGGCTTGACCGTCTGGTTCGGCGCGGCCGCGAGATAGTCGACCATCGACTCGAGGTCGATCTTGCCGGAGTCGGCCTTGTTCGTGCCCTTGCCGAGGGTGAAGAAGTTGTCACCACCGGCAGCGAGGAACGAGTTCGCCCCCACGAGGTACGTCGCGGACAGGTCGATCAGCTCACCGTTCAGGCGCATCTCCGTGATGTGCGGCGATCCGGGCGGGACGGTGGGGTCGTACGTGTACGTGAACTCCTTGTTGACACCGAGCTTCAGGAACGGACGCGACGATCCGGTGGGCTGCCACTGCTCCTCGAGGACCTGCTTGATCTGCGCTCCGGTGAGGTTCAGCGTCACGAGGGTGTTCGCGAACGGCTGCACGTTGGCCGCCTGCCGGTACGTGACCGTGCCCGAGGCCAGGTCGGCGCGGAGGCCGCCCGGGTTCATGAAGGCGACGTCGACCTTGTCCTGGCGATCCTCGTTCAGCGACCAGAGCTGCGCATCGGCGACCAGGTTGCCGAGCGTGGACTCACCGCCGCGGTTCTCGGGGAACGACGAGGCACCGGCCGGGTCGGAGGCGACGGCTCGACCGAACGCCCCGTCGGCCGTGCCGAGCGGCACGCTGCCGAGCTCGTCGGCGACCTTCACCGCGTCGTCGACGATGGGCTTCACGGCCGGGTCGTCGGCGAAGAGCGGCGTGGTGCCGTCCATGAGGCTGAAGATCTCGTTCTTCATCGTGAACGTCTTGGTCTTGCGGTCCCACTGGATGTCCATCTTGCTGAACCGCTCGCCGTACTGTCCGCTCGAGATCACCGGCATGGGCGCGTGCTTGAACGCCGGCGAGTCCGCGGTGGTGATGACGTGGTTGTAGGCGAGGTGCGTGTGGCCCGAGACGACCGCGTCGACGTTCGCATCGACACCGAGCACGATCTTGCCGAAGCGCGAAGCGCCGTCGACCGCCGACGACTTCTCGACCGTCGCAGCACCCTCGTGCACGAGGGCCACCACGATGTCGGCCTCGCCGTTCTCGTCGTTGCCGTCGCTCAGCTGGTCGGCCACCCGGTTGATCGCCTCGGTCGGGTCCTCGACCGTGATGTCGGCGATGCCGGCCGGGCTCACGAGCGACTCGAGCTCGTCGGTGACCGCACCGACGAAGCCGATGGTCACACCGTCGAACGTCTGCGTGAAGTACTCGGGCAGGGCGGCGTCGCCCGTCGCCTTGTCACGGATGTTGGCACCGAGGTACTCCCAGTCGGCCATCGGCATCACGCGCTCGGTCAGGTCTGCGAAGCCCTGGTCGAACTCGTGGTTGCCGACCGAGCTGACGTCGAGACCGGCGGCGTTGAGCGCCTTGATGGTCGGCTCGTCCTTCTGGATGAACGACGTGAAGGTGGAGGCGCCGATCATGTCGCCGGCGGCCGCGAACACGGTGTTCGGGTTGCCGGCGCGGATCTGCTTCACCGCGCTCGAGAGCGCCGCGATGCCGCCCGACGGGGCCGACTGCTCGATGCGACCGTGGAAGTCGTTGACCGTGACGAGGTCGATGTCGACCTTGCCGGGCACGGCCTCCGAGCCGACGCCGACGAGGATCGGGTCGTGGTCGCTCGAGCGGAACGGCGTCGCCTCGGCCACCGTCTCTGCGGCGGGGCCCCAGTACTCGCGACCGGCCCACTCGGGCGAGTTGATCGACCAGACCGCGGTCTTCTGCACCCGGCTCGCCGCGGCGGGCGAGGCGATCACGTGGTCGAGCGAGCCGAGCTCGCCGTCGAACGAGTAGGTGTACTGACCGCGCGCCCTGCTGAACACGAGGTCGGTCCAGCCCGCGTCGGTGAAGACCTTGATCGGGTCCTCCTTGGCGTACGAGTTGAAGTCGCCCACGAGGTAGATCGCGTTCTTGCGGTCCTCGGAGAGCGAGTTCGCGAACGCGAGCAGCGACTCGGCCTGCTTCACGCGCTCGTCGTTGAAGGCGTCCTGCCCGGGCTCGGGCGACGGGTCGGTGCCGCTCTTCGACTTGAAGTGGTTCGCGATGACGGTCACGAACTGCTTGCCGTACTTGAACGTCTGGGCGATCGGCTCGCGCGCGATGTCCCACACGGTCTCGTCGATGATCGTCTGCGCCTCGCCGCTCGGCTTCACCGTGGCGGGCTTGTAGATGATGGCGTTCGTGATGACGTCGGTGATCGCGGCGTCGTGCAGCGCCTCAGGCGTCGTCACGTACTTCCACGTGCCGGCACCCGCCGCGCTGTTGAGCCCCGCGACGAGGTTCGCGAGCGCCTCGTCGGGCGTCTCGCCGAGCGCCGCCGAGTTCTCGATCTCCTGGAGCGCCACGACGTCGGCGTCGAGGCCGTTGATCGCCTTGACGATCTTGGCCTTCTGCACCGCGAACTCCTCTGCGGTGTCCGCGCCGCGCGCCTCCGAGTTCTCGGACGTGAGCGTCGTGAAGTAGTTGAGCACGTTGAACGACGCGACCGTGATGTCGCCGCCGACCGCGGGAGCGGTGGTGGGACGCGGGTTGCCGATGACCTTGCCCGCGGCGTCGACGCTCGCGAACGTCGGCTTCACCGAAGCCGGGCTCGCGTCGTTGATCGGGGTCCGCGGCTGCAGGCGCCACTCGTTGAAGCCCCAGCCGAGCACGTAGCCCGACGCAGGGAAGCTCGCGACGTCGCCGTTGCGCACGACGGTGCCCTTCGTGAAGTAGGGCTGGTCGCCCGGGTGAGCCGGGTTGTCGGTGCCGTTCGAGTTGCGCACGGCGATGCTGTAGCCGTCGTCGAGCAGGATGCGGCTCGCCCTGTTCGCCGCGGCGATGTCGCTCGCCGCCTTGGTGCCCGGGCGCTGCGTCTCGGTCGACTTGACCGGCATGGCGGTGCCCGCGTTCAGCCAGAGCTCGCCGAACCGATTGAGGTTGTGGCTCGAGATGACCTTGTAGGTGCCGTCGGGCACGACGAGCATTCCCTCGAAGACCTCGCGCGCCGCGTTGCCGACGGCCGTCGCGGGGAGCTTGGTGGGCGCGGGAAGCCCTGCATCCGCCTGCACGAGCTCGACGTCGGCCGCCGTGGCGGGCCGGAGCTGGGTCTGGCCGTTGAACTCCTCGACGGTGCCCGTGACGCGCACCTTGTCGCCGATCTCGACGCCGGGGTTCTCGCCGTGGAGATAGACGAAGACGCCGTCGGAGGCCTTGGGCGTGGTGTCGGGGCCGGGAGTCTGGATGAAGATGCCGTCGTAGCCGCCGACGCGGTGGTCGGCCGTGACGACGCCCTCGGTCACGACGGCCTGGCCGACGAGCGGGCTCGCGGCGACGTCGGTGCCCTGGATCTGGGCGATCGTCTTGGCGACCGGCAGCACCGGGCCGCCCGGGCTGCCCGAGTTCTGCGGCGTCGGGGTCGCCGTGAAGGAGAAGTCCTTCGAGTTGTCGTCGGTGTCCTTGAAGTTCGTGCGGACGATGCTGCCGGGGTCGGAGTTGGAGCCCGGGTAGGCCGCGGCGGCCGTCTCGAAGTTCAGCGAGCCGCCGTAGCCGACGTAGTCGGCGACCTGCGGGTTGTTCACGACCGAGCCGTTGCCCGGGTTGATCGCCGAAGCGGTCTTCGCGAGGAAGAGCGAACCCGTCGTGCCGCTCGGCGCCACCGAGAACGAGGCGTCGGGGGTGGGCAGCGCCGCACCGGTGCCGCCGTTGCTGTTCAGGCCGATGAGGTAGTACCCGCCCGACTCGATGGTGCCGGTCAGTGCGCCGACCCCGCTCGAGGCGCCGGTGCTCGTCGCCGAGCGGTACTGGATCGACCACCCCGAGAGCGAGACGTCGGCATTCGTCGGGTTGTAGAGCTCGACGAACTTGTTCTGAAACGGCTGGTTCGCGCTGCCGCCGCGCGCGTAGACCTCGTTGATCACGACACCCGAGCCGTCGACCGCGGCGAACGCGGGCGCGGCGCCGAGCACCCCGGCGACGAGCGAGCCCGCAGCGGCCAGGGCCACCGCGGACAAGCAGTTGATTGTGCGACGTTGCATGACTCTCCTCATAGGACGATCACACCTCCACCTCGGATACGGCACCGAGTCGAGCGCGCCGGCGGCGGGGCGATGTCCCGTAGCCTATGACCGGCCTCAGGCCCTGCCAAGGGGATTCAGGCCCCGTTCGCCGCGATTTCATAACGGAATCCGTGACTGCTGCTCAGATGAGCAGAGCCCCCGATGAACCCCGCGCGAATGAGCAACGACGGCGCCCGATACGCTGGATCGACCATGCTGACCGCCGTCCTGTCGCTCACCGGAGCCTTCGTCTTCGGCTCGGCCGACTTCCTCGGCGGACTCGCGGCGAAACGCCTCGGCGCGGTGCTCGCGACGGCGGTCTCCGGGCTCGCGGGCCTCGTCGCCCTCGCCATCGCGGCGCCGCTGATCGGGGGCGTGCGCGCCCCGGCCGACCTCTGGTGGGGCGCGGCGGCCGGCGTCGCCGGCGCGGTCGCGATCGGCCTGCTCTACGCGTGCCTCGCGATCGGGCCGATGTCGATCCTCTCGCCGCTCACCGCGCTCGTCTCGGCCGTCGTGCCCATGGCCTGGGGGCTCGCGACGGGCGGCTCGCTCGGCCTCCTCGCGTACTGGGCGCTCGGCATCGCGCTCGTCGCAGTCGTGCTCGTGGGCTTCGTGCCCGAGCGCGGCGCGGTCAGGCCGAGCATCACCGGCATCGTGATGGGCATGGGGTCGGGCGCCGCGATCGGGGCGTTCTTCATCATCATCGACCAGACCGCCGACGAGAGCGGGCTGTGGCCGCTGCTCGTCAACAGCGCGGTGACCGCGGCGATCATGTTCGCGGTCGCCGGGGCGCTCGCACTGCTGGCGCGGTCGCGGGCGGCAAGGATGCCTCGGCGCGACGACGCCCAGCTCGATGCCGTCGCCGCGGACCGCCGGACCGGCCTGCGCATCGCGATCGCCTGCGGGCTCGTCAACGCCGCCGCCAACACGCTCCTGCTGCTCGGCATCCGCGCCGGTGAGCTGGCGATCGCGGCAGTGCTCGGCGCCATGTACCCGGCCGGCACCATCCTGCTCGCAGCGCTCGTACTGAAGGAGCGCATCGCGCCCGTGCAATGGGCCGGCCTCGTGCTCGCGCTCGTGGCGGCGGGCATGCTCGCGGTCGCGTGAGGGCGCGACCCGACCACCTCCACCGGTCGGGCAGCGCCCGACGACATCTCCACCGGTCGGGCAGCGCCCGACGACATCGGACGCGTATCGAAACCACTGGCCCGGTCTCGGCGAGGGCTCACCGGGTCGAGGCGCGTCGCGGCTCCGCGCAGGAGCTCCTCAACCAGCCGCCGAACGTCAGAGCCTGACGACCTCGGTGACCCGCACGACGGCGACGCCCTCCTCGGCCGACGCCTCGAGGTCGACGTCGGCTCGGATGCGCCAGTCGTGGTCGCCGGCCGGGTCGTCGATGGTCTGCTCGACCCGCCACATGCCGCTCGAGGCATCCGTCTCGTCGATGGCGACCATGCGCGGCGACCTGGCCGCCGGCCCCGTGCCGATCTCGTCGTGCTCGGCGTAGTACCGGTCGAGCGCGCCGGGCCAGTCCGCCTCGGGGTCGAGCTCGGCGAGCTCGTCGTCGCGCTCGAGGGCCGCGAGCTGCACCCGGCGGAACAGCTCGTTGCGCACGAGGACCGTGAACGCGCGCCGGTTCGTGACGACCGACGGGGGCGCCGGCGGGACGACGGCCCGCTCGTCCTCGGGCAGGTGGGCGGCCGGATCGATGAGCTCGGCCCACTCGTCGACGAGGCTCGAGTCGACCTGGCGCACGAGTTCGCCGAGCCATTCGATGAGGTCGTAGAGCTCCTCGTCCTTCGCGTCGTCGGGCACCGTCTGGCGCACGGCGCGGAACGCGTCGGAGAGGTAGCGCAGCACCAGGCCCTCGCTGCGGGCGAGCTGGTAGTACGAGACGTATTCTCCGAACGACATGCTGCGCTCGAACATGTCGCGCACGACCGACTTCGGCGAGAGCTCGAAGTCGCGCACCCACGGCTGGCTCGACGCGAAGGTCTCGAACGCCTGGTGCAGCAGTTCGTCGAGCGGCTTCGGCCAGGTCACCTCCTCGAGCGCCTCCATGCGCTGCTCGTACTCGATGCCGTCCTGCTTCATGGCGGCGACCGCCTCGCCACGCGCCTTGAACTGCTGCTGCGAGAGGATCGGCCGCGGGTCGTCGAGCGTCGACTCGATGATCGAGACGACGTCGAGGGCGTAGTGCCCGGTTCCGACGCCGTCGTTCGCCGTGCCGGTCGACGCGGGGTCGAGCAGCTCGATCGCCGCGAGCGCGAACGGCGACAGCGGCTGGTTGAGTGCGAAGTTCGGCTGCAGCTCGACGGTGAGGTGCAGCTCGACGCCGAGCCCGCCGCCCGCCGAGTGATTCCGTTCCGACCGGGTGTGGCCGTCGGCACGGGCACCGTCGGCGGAAACGGACACGCTCGACGAAGCGACCGGCGCGATCACCACGACGCCCGCGTCGCGCAGCGTGCGCAGGATCTCGAGCGCACGGCGCGCGAGCTCGAAGCGGCGGGCACGCGTCTCGTGGTTGTCGAACACGAGGGCGCGGATGTCGCCGACGACGTCGCCGCCGCGCGCGATCACGTTGATGAGCATGGCCGCCGTGAGCTGCAGGTGCGGCGTGAGCGCCTCGGGCACGGCGGTGATGAGCCGGTCGAACGAGACCTCGCTCCAGGTCACGAAGCCCGCCGGGGCCTTCTTGCGCACGACCTTCTTGAGCTTCTTCGGGTCGTCGCCGGCCTTGCGCAGTGCGACCTCGTTCTCGATCTCGTGGTCGGGCGCGAGCACGACGACGGTGCCCGCGGTGTCGTACCCGGCGCGGCCGGCCCGCCCCGCGATCTGGTGGAACTCGCGCGCGCTGAGCTGGCGCATCCGCTGGCCGTCGAACTTCGAGAGCGCGGTGATGAGCACCGAGCGGATGGGCACGTTGATGCCGACGCCGAGCGTGTCGGTGCCGCAGATGACCCGCAGCAGGCCGCGCTGGGCGAGGGTCTCGACGAGCCGGCGGTAGCGAGGGAGCATCCCCGCGTGGTGCACGCCGATTCCCGCCCGGACGAGCCTCGAGAGCGTCTTGCCGAAGGCCGTCGTGAAGCGGAACCCGCCGATCGCCTCGGCGATCTCGTCGCGCTGCTCACGCGTGACGACGCGGATCGACGACAGTGCCTGCGCCCGCTCCATCGCCGCCGCCTGCGAGAAGTGCACGATGTAGACGGGAGCCTGTCGGGTCGCGAGCAGGTCTTCGACGGTCTCCTGCACCGGCGTCTTCGCGTACGAGAAGTGGAGCGGGACGGGGCGTTCGACACCCGTGACCTGCGCGGTGGGCCGGCCGGTGCGCCGCGAGAGGTCGTCGGCGATCGCCTCGACGTCGCCGAGGGTCGCCGACATGAGCACGAACTGCGCCCGCGGCAGCGTGATCAGCGGCACCTGCCATGCCCAGCCGCGGTCGGGGTCGCCGTAGAAGTGGAACTCGTCCATGACCACCTGGTCGACGTCGGCGTCGGCGCCGTGACGCAGCGCGAGGTTCGCGAGGATCTCGGCGGTGCAGCAGATGATCGGGGCGTCGGCGTTCACCGAGCTGTCGCCCGTGACCATGCCGACGTTCGCCGCCCCGAAGACCTCGACGAGCTGGAAGAACTTCTCGCTCACGAGCGCCTTGATCGGCGCCGTGTAGTACGAGCGGCCACCGCGGGCGACGCACGTCGCGTGGGCGGCGACGGCGACGAGCGACTTGCCGGTGCCGGTGGGCGTCGAGAGGATGACGTTCGCGCCCGACACGATCTCGATGACCGCCTCGTCCTGCGCCGGGTAGAGGGCGAAGCCGCGGTCGTCGGCCCACTCGACGAAGGCGTCGTACATCGCGTCGGCATCGTACGGGCGCGGCGCGCGGTCGAGCAGGGGCTGGGTCATCCGTCGAGTCTGTCACGGCACGCCGCCTCGCCCGCTCGCTGGACTCCCGACCGGTCCTGACATCGGAGGTATCGCCACTGGCATTCGCCGGATTCATTGACGCCTGTGAAGAATGCCCCTAGCGTAAGCCGCGATAGATCCGATGTTTATGCCGGTTCTCGGCTCGCCACGCACGACGGACAAGGGAGTTCCCCAGTGTCAGAACAGATCGCCGCACCATCGCGCCCGCCCCGACGGGCGCGCCGCCTCCTGCAGACGATCGCCGGCGCAGGACTCGCCGCGCTCGCCCTGTCGACCCTCACCGCCATGCCGGCGCACGCCGCCGAGGCCGTCACGGTCTACGTCGCCCCGGACGGCGACGACGCCGCGACCGGCGACTCGGCCGAGGCATCCGTGAAGTCGCTCGCGCGCGCGCAGGAGCTCGTGCGCGACGCTCTCCCCGGCGGTGCGCCGGTCACGGTGCAGCTCGCCGAGGGCGAGTACTACCTCGACGAGACGCTCGCGCTCACGAACGCCGACTCGGGCAGCGAGGCGGCTCCCGTCCGCTGGGTCGGCGCAGGCGACGGCTCGACGCTGAACGGCGGGCGCAAGCTCACCGGCACGTGGACGCCGACCGCATCCGACCCGGGCATCATGGTCACCGACGTGCCGGCCGGCATCGACTTCGACGAGCTCTTCGTCGACGACGCCCGCCAGGTCATGGCGCGCTACCCCAACTGGGACGCAACGGCCAAGCGCCTCGAGGGCACGACCACGATGGCGACGCTCAACACCCGCTCGGCCGGCTGGGCGGAGCCGACCACCGGCTACGTCAGGGCGATGCACTGCCACGACTGGGGCAGCGTGTCGTTCACGATCGAGGGACGCAGCGCCGATGCCCTGCAGCTCGACTTCGTCGGCGACAACAACCGCCCGCAGGACTGCGGCTCGGGCCTGCCGATGAACAGCGGCGCCGTGATGGTCGAGAACATCCGCGAGGAGCTCGACGCCGCGAACGAGTGGTATCTCGACCGCGAGGCGAACAAGCTCTACCTGAAGCCCGCCGCGGGCGTCGACCTCGGCGCCGCGACCGTCGAGGTCGGCGAGCTCCACGAGCTCGTGACGCTCACGGGCGACTCGCCCGCCGCCCCGATCCACGACATCGCCTTCGAGAACCTGGCCTTCGAGCGAACCCACCGCACGCTCTTCGACAGCACCTTCGAGAGCCTCGCGCGCGGCGACTGGTCGGTCGTCCGCAAGGGCGCGGCCACCGTGAAGAACAGCCGGGACGTCACGTTCGCCGACTCGTCCTTCACCGACCTCGGCGGCAACGGCGTCTTCCTCGACGGGTACAACAGCGGTACGAAGATCACCGCGAGCCGGTTCGAGGACAACGGCGCCACCGACGTGCACGTCGTCGGATCCCCCGCCGCCGTGCGCGACTACGCGGGCAACTACTTCACGACCCCGCGCATCACCGATCTCGAAGCCGGACCGAAGACCGAGGACTACCCGCGCGACGTGCTCATCGAGGGCAACATCATGCGCAACAACGGGCGGTACGAGAAGCAGACGTCCTCCGTCAACATCTCGATGGCCCTCGGCGTCACGGTGCGCGGCAACTCGCTGTCCGACAGCCCGCGCGCCTGCCTGAACTTCTCCGACACCACGTGGGGCGGGCACCTCGTGCAGGACAACGACATCTTCGACTGCGTGCGCGAGACGGGCGACAACGGCTCGATCAACGCGTGGGGCCGCACCCGGTTCTGGAAGACGGGCGCCGCGAACAACGCGTTCGCGAGCCTCGCCGACGGCGTCGAGTTCATGGGCAACACGGGCGGCGCCCTCACCGCCGAGCAGGCGCGGGAGATGATGAAGCTCGACACGATCGAGCCCATCACGATCGACCACAACCGCTTCTGGCACGACGGCGACTGGGCGATCGACCTCGACGACGGCTCCTCGAACTTCGTCATGACGAACAACGTGCTGCTGAAGGGCGGCGTGAAGCTGCGCGACGGCTTCGACCGCACGCTCCGCAACAACCTCATCCTCGACGGATCGACCTACGAGCAGGTGAGCTACATGCCCGGCGGCGACGAGATCGACCACAACATCACGCTCGGACGCATCCCCTACGACAACGTGCTCAACGACCCGGCCCGCGCCCAGTACGCCATCGGCAAGAACCTGTTCTGGAACGCGGGGGCGGCGATCGACATCCGGCCGCGCGGCGGCGTCACCGAGAAGCTCTCGGTCGACGGCAGCTCGCTCAACACTGCGACGAGCTGGTACGCGGCGGGCCTCGACCGCGATTCCAAGGTCGGCGACCCCGCATTCACGAGCACCGACCCCACGGGCGACTACGACTTCACCGTCGGGGATGCCTCGCCCGCGGTCGCCCTCGGCTACGAGAACATCCCGATGACGGGCTTCGGCGCACCGGGAGGCGCGCTGCCGCCCGAGGCGGTGCTCCCGACCGGCACCACGGCGCCCGACCCGATCGAGCTCGCGAGGCGCAAGTACGTCGAGCGGCTCTGGGGCGGCAGCATCGCGAACATCACCACGACCGCCGAGCAGTCGTCGTACGCGATCAGCGACTTCAAGGGCGTGAAGTTCGTCGCCGTTCCCGGCGGCAGCCTCGCGGAGGCCGCGGGCCTCAAGGCCGACGACCTCGTGCGCACGATCAACGGCACCGCCGTCACCGAGCAGCGGAACTCCTTCTGGCAGGCGTACAACGCGCTGCCCGCCGGCGAGCCGATCACGCTCGGCGTGCGGCGCGCCTCGACCGACGTCACGATCACGCTCACCAAGCCGACCGAGCCCGAGCTGCTCAACAACACCTCGGGCGTCGTCTACCGCACGGCCGCATCGCCGACACGCGAGACCTGGCTCTGGCGCGACGCCGCGCGCGGCGGCGGCGGGGCCTGGCTCGACGACATCGACGCGACGCAGAACCTCGGCGACTCGTGGGAGTTGACGTTCCACGGCACCGGCATCGACGTGGTGTCGCAGATCAACAGCGACCTCGGCAACGTCGACATCAGCATCGACGGCGAGTTCCTGAAGACGCAGTCGTTCGCGAACCCGACCCGACTGCACCAGCAGACGGTGCTCTCGATCGACGACCTCGAGCCGGGCGTGCACACGATCAGCGGCACGATGAAGTCGGGCAGCTACATGATCGTCGACGCCTTCCGCACGCACCCCGTCGTGCCCGACGGAACGGCGCCGACGGTCGCGCTCGCCACCTCGCCCGACGTGCCCGAGAGCGGCTGGTTCACGGGCGGGGTCACCGTCACCGCGACCGCGACCGACGAGGTCGACGCGGCGCCCTCGATCGAGATCTCGACCGGGTCCGGCTGGCAGCCCTACACGGGGGCGATCGCGATCACCGCCGAGGGTGCGACCACCGTCACGGCCCGCGCGACCGATGCATCGGGCAACGTCTCCGACGAAGCCACGCTCACCGTCCGGCGCGACACGGTCGACCCCGTCACGACGGCGAAGGTCGACACGAAGAAGCGCATCGTGACGTTGGCCGCCACGGACGCGGCGTCGGGCGTCGACCGCATCGAGTACCGCACCGGAGACGGCGGGTTCCAGCCGTACTCGGGCCCGATCCAGGTCGGCAAGTCGGTGACGACGATCGAGTACCGCGCGGTCGACGCGGCGGGCAATGCCGAGACGTCGCGCACGCTCGAACTCGAGCGCAAGGCGGGGCCGAAGGGCTGATCGCGGGAGAACGGGGAAGCCGGCCCGCACCTCGTTTCGGGTCCGAGGTGCCGGCCGGCCGCGATCGCCGTCGTCCGCGGTGACAGTTCCCCCTGCAATGCCGCGGCGACGATCTGAGGTCAACGCTACGCAGCGGCCGCCCGTCGAGGATCAGGGTTGTCCCTGAACCTCGGCGGGCGGCTCGCGTGCGGCCGGGTCACGCTCCCGCGAGCGCCGACCTGGCTGCCGCCGTCGCCATGCCGACGATCGCGGCGCGCCGCCGCCCGACCCGCGCGGCGCGACCGGCGGCGCGTCCGCCGGCACCCGGCACGAGCAGCTCGTCGAGCTGCGCGAGCACCGGCCAGCCGTTGACGAGCGTGACGATCGTGAGCAGCAGCTCGCCGGCGGTGTCGCGGTCGACCCCGGGCAGCATGCCGGCGAAGCGCTCGGCCTTCTCCTCGTGGTAGCGGCGGCGCTCCGCACCCGCTGCGGGCGCGGTGCCGAGTTCGAGCCCCTCCCAGGCGACGAGCCTCGGGATGACTCCGTCGGCGATGTGGTGGTCGAAGAGCCTGCCGGCGTAGTCGCCGACGGCCTCGGGGCCCTCGCCCGTCATCGGTACGTCGTCCATCGTGGCCCGGAGCCTCGTTGCGAGGACCGTCTCGAACAGTTCGTCCTTCTTGCCGAAGTACTGGTAGATGCGCTCCTTGTTGACCCCGGCCGAAGCCGCGATGCGATCGATGCGCGCCCCGGCGAGGCCGTGCGCGCTGAACTCCTCGGTCGCCGCGTCGAGCAGGAGGCGTTTCGTGCGCTCGGTGTCCCAGGCCATGCGGCCATCCTAGCAATTTCCAACTGAACAGTTGCGATTCAATGCTCGTCGTGCTTCAATTACAACCATTCAGTTGGAAATTGAGGAGCAGCACCCATGGACACCACCGTCCCGACGCATCCCGTCGCCGCCCAGGCCCCCGCACCCACAGGCGCACCCACAGTCGCACCCGCACCCGCGGCGCCGCCCTCCGTCCACGTCCGGGCGATCATCACGTGGCTGGCGATCTTCCCCCTCGTCGCCGTCGGCATGCTCGCGCTCGCACCGGTCGCCGAGTCGTGGCACCCCGTGCTGCGCGCGCTCGTGCTCACGCTCGTCGTGGTGCCGACGGCGGTCTACGTCGTCGTCCCGCAGCTCATGCGCGGCTACGGCTCGCTCCGCCGCCGCGCCGCCCGACGCCGCGCCGCCCGCCGCTGACTCAGGGCCGGAGCGTCGGCCGCCAGACCCCGCGCGGGTCGCCGCCCGTCACCAGCTCGACGAGCGCCTCGAGCAGCCGGAAGGGCAGCAGCGCCGCGAGCTGCACGAGCACGAGCGGCCCCAGCAGGGCGATCGAGAAGGTCAGCGTCGCGACGAGTCCCGCCAGCCGGCCGTGCACGAGCACGGCGAGCGCGACCACCGGCCAGGCGAGCAGCCAGGCCGGGTACCAGAACGCGGCGACCGAGGCCGCGACGAGCACGAGCGCACCGACGACGGCCTGCACCACGAGGGCCCACCCCCGGGCTCCGCCGAACCAGCGCTCGCGATCGGCCGAGACCCACGCCCACATGAGCCGGGCCCGCAGGCGCGGCACGCCCTGCTCGCGCAGCGCCGTGCGGAACACCCGGTCGTCCTCCCGCCGCTGCTCGAGCGCCGCCCGTCGGTCGCCGAGCGCGTCGGCCTCGCGCGAGCGCGCGTCGTGCAGCACGGCCGGCGCCGACTGGCGCCCGTAGCTCGCGATCATGCCCCAGAGCGGCGTCGGCACCGAGGCGAGGTCGGTCGAGAAGCCGGCGAGCGGCGGGGATGCCTCGCCGCGGGCGGGCACCCGATACCGGCGACCCGTCTCGGGGTCGAGGTAGGCGAACGCCTCGGTCAGCTCGAACCGCGAGGCATCCGCCGGTCGTTGCGCGAGCACCAGCTCGGCGAGCGGTGCACCGTCGTCGGCGAGGAACGGCATGGGCGACCTCCTTGGCTCTCCCCCATCATCGCGCCCGGCGCCGTCATCCCAGGGAGTGCACGAGCGCGAGCCCGAGCAGCACGGGCAGGCAGCCGAGCGTCGTGATGAAGACCGTGTCGCGCGCGACGATCTCGGCGGTGTCGTAGCGCTGCGCGTAGTTGAACACGTTCTGCGCCGTCGGCAGCGCCGCGAGCACGGTGACCGCGTACAGGGCGGTGGCATCCAGGCCGAAGACGAATCGGCCGAGCAGCCACGCGACGACCGGCATCGCCACGAGCTTCAGCGTCGTCGCGAGCAGCACGTCGCGCCGGCCGGTGCCGGCCGCGAGCAGGCGCTGGCCGTTGAGCGACATGCCGAACGAGATGAGCATGAGCGGCACGGCCGCGTGCCCGATGAGTTCGACCGGCTCGAGCACGATCGGCGGCAGTTCGATGCCGGCCACGGCGACCGCGACGCCGAGCAGCGAGCCGACGATGATCGGGTTGGTGAACGTCGACCGCACGATCTGCCACGCCGAGGTCCTGCCCTGCACGCGGGCGCCGAGGATGGCGAGCGCGACCGGGGCGAAGAGCAGCAGCTGCAGCAGCACGATGGGCGCCGAGTACGCGGCGTCGCCGAGCATGTACACCGCGATCGGGATGCCGAAGTTGTTGCCGTTGACGTAACCGGAGGCGAGCGAGCCGATCACCGTGCGCTCGAGGCTGCGTCGCCAGGCGAGCATCGACACGAGGCCGAAGACGACCATCATCGTCACCGCGGCGAGCGCGGAGACCGGCAGCAGGGCCGAGAACAGGGCCCCGACGTCGGCCGTCGCGAGCACCGAGAACAAGAGGAACGGCGCGAGCACGCTGAAGTTCAACCGGGCGAGGATCGGCCGGGCCTCGGGGCCGACGACGCCCGTGCGGGCCGCGAGCCAGCCGACGAACACGGCGAGCGCGATCACCGCGAAGCCCGTGAACACCGATCCCATCGGTTCGAGCCTATCCGGGAGGCCTCCGGCGCGCGTCGGGACGGTCGCCGCGCCCGCCTCGACCCGCCGGAGCACTGGCCCCGGGCCCACGGTGCGACCTAGGCTCGGTAGCGGCAGGCGGAGTCGAACGGGGTGGAGACGATGGCCGGAGCTCACGGGGCGGTTCCCCTCGAACTCGTCGACCGGTGGTGGCGCGCCGCCAACTACCTGAGCGTCGGGCAGATCTACCTGATGCGGAACCCCCTGCTCGACGAGCCGCTCGTGCCGGCTGACATCAAGCCGCGCCTGCTCGGCCACTGGGGCACCTCCCCCGGGCTCAACCTCGTCTACGCCCACCTCAATCGCGCCGTCGTCGAGCGGGGCACCCCGACCCTCTACGTCTGCGGGCCGGGTCACGGCGGCCCGGCAATGGTCGCGAACGCGTGGCTCGACGGCACCTACTCCGAGCTGTTCCCGGACGTGACGGGCGACCGGGCGGGCATGGCGAGGCTGTTCCGGCAGTTCTCGTTCCCCGGCGGCATCCCCTCGCATGCGGCGCCCGAGACGCCCGGCTCGATCAACGAGGGGGGCGAGCTCGGCTACGCCCTCATGCACGCCTACGGGGCGGCGCTCGACAACCCCGGGCTCGTCGTCGCGTGCGTGATCGGCGACGGCGAGGCCGAGACCGGGCCGCTCGCCGCGAGCTGGCGCGGCCACGCCTTCCTCGACCCGACGACCGACGGCGCGGTGCTGCCGATCCTGCACCTCAACGGCTACAAGATCGCGAACCCGACGCTGCTCGCACGCATCCCCGAGGCCGAGCTCGTCGACTTCTTCCGCGGCAACGGCTACGAGCCGCTGCTCGTCACGGGCGGCTTCGACGGCGAGGACCCGATGTCGGTGCACGCGCGCCTGGCCGACGCGATCGACGTCGCGTACGACCGCATCGCCTCGATCCGGGCGGATGCCTCGGCCGGGGCCTTCGCGTCGGCGGCGGCGCGGTGGCCGGCGATCGTGCTGCGCACGCCGAAGGGCTGGACCGGTCCCGGCCTGGTCGACGGCGTGCAGGTCGAGGGCACGTTCCACGCGCACCAGGTGCCGCTCGCGGAGGTGCGCGAGAACCTCGAGCACCTCGCGATGCTCGAGGGCTGGCTGCGTTCGTACCGCCCCGAGGAGCTGTTCGACGAGGCGGGCCGGCCCGTCGCCGAGCTCGACGCGATGCGGCCGCGCGGCGAGCTTCGCATGAGCGCGAGCCCGCACGCGAACGGCGGCATCGTGCGCCCGATCGACCTGCCGCCGACCCGGCCGCGGGCCGTCGATGTGGCGCCGGGCGAGCGCGGCGTCACGGGCGAGGCGACCCGGGTCTTCGGCACCTGGCTCGCCGATGTGCTGCGCGAGAACCCCGGCACGTTCCGGCTGTTCGGCCCCGACGAGGTGCTGTCGAATCGGCTCGGTGCGGTCTTCGAGGTCACCGACCGCGTGTGGGCCGAGGCGCTGCTCCCGCTCGACGAGCACCTCGCCCGGCGCGGCCGGGTCATCGAGGCGCTCAGCGAGCACCTCATGCAGGGCATGCTCGAGGGCTACCTGCTCACCGGCCGGCACGGGCTCATCACGAGCTACGAGGCGTTCATCCACATCGTCGACTCGATGTTCAACCAGCACGCGAAGTGGCTCGAGTCGGCACGCGAGGTGCCGTGGCGGGCCGACGTCGCAAGCCTCACCTACCTGCTCTCGTCGCACGTCTGGCGCCAGGACCACAACGGCTTCTCGCACCAGGACCCCGGGTTCCTGAACGTCGTCGTCAACAAGCAGGCCGAGATCGTGCGGGTCTCGCTGCCGCCCGACGCGAACACGCTGCTCGCGACCATGCGCCATGCGTTCGGCACCCGCAACCGGGTGAACGTCGTCGTCGCCGGCAAGCAGCCGCAGCAGCAGTGGCTCTCGCCCGACGAGGCCGACGCGCACGTGGCCGCCGGGCTCGGGGTGTGGTCGTGGGCGGGCAACGAGCCCGGGTTCGATCCGGCCGACCCCGAGGCGTCCGAACCCGACGTGGTGCTCGCGTGCGCGGGCGACGTGCCGACCGTGGAGGCGATCGCCGCGGCGCAGCTGCTGCGCGAGCGCCTGCCCGAGCTGCGGGTGCGGCTCGTCAACGTGGTCGACCTGATGCGGCTGCAGGACCTGTCGCGGCATCCGCACGGCCTGACCGACGACGAGTTCGACGCGATCTTCACGCGGTCGGCGCCGGTGGTCTTCGCGTTCCACGGGTACCCGTCGCTCATCCACCAGCTCGCGTATCGCCGCACGAACCACGCGAACCTGCACGTGCGCGGCTTCGCCGAGCGCGGCACCACGACGACGCCGTTCGACATGCTGCACCTCAACGACCTCGACCGCTACCGGCTCGCCCTCGACGTCGTGCGCCGAGTGCCCGGGCTCGCGTCCCGGCCCGGCGTCGCGGAGGTCGCCGAGGAGTGGCATGCCGCCCGCGTCGCCGCGCGCGAGTACGCGTACGAGCACGGCGAAGACCCGGGCTGGATCACGGAGTGGCGCTTCGAAGCACGGCCCGACTGACCGGAATGCGCGGCTCGATGTCCGGAACCCGCGGTCGAGTAAGGGATCCTGACTGATAGCCTCGGCGCGTGCCCACCGTCTCCCGCGCCCGCTGGTCGCTCATGGCCCAGTTCGCCCTGTTCGGCTTCATCCAGGTCTCGTGGATGAGCCGCATGCCGTCGATCCGCACGGCGCTCGACATCAGCGCACTGCAGCTCGGCTCGCTGCTCATCATCGGCGGCATCGGCTCGCTCATCGGCGCGCTCACGATCGGGGCGATCGTCGCCCGCTTCGGCAGCCGCAACGTGCTCGTCGCGGGCACCGTCGGCAACGTGGTCGGGTTCGGGCTGGATGCCGCGGGCCTGACCGGCTGGGGGCTCGGATTCTTCGTCGCCGGCATGTTCGTGAACGGGCTCTGCGGCGCCTTCGTCAACGTGCCGATCAACATCAACGCGGCCGCGGTCGAGCAGCGGCTCGGCCGGGCGGTACTGCCCCAGTTCCACGCCGCCTTCTCGATCGGGGCGGCCGGCGGGGCGCTCATCGCCGGGGCCTTCGCGTTCGCCGAGGTGCACGTCGCGACGCAGGTCGTCGTCGTGACGGCGGCGGTGACCGTGCTTCGGGCGCTGCTCATCACGCCGTCGACGGCGTACACCGCTCGCCAGCCCGTCTCGACCGCGACCGGTTCGGTCGACGCCACGGCCACGGGCGCGCGCAACCGGCAGGCGGTGCGCTCGGCGCTCGGCGCCTGGCTCGAGCCGCGCACGCTGCTGCTCGGCGTCGTGCTGCTCGCCGCGTCGCTCGCGGAGGGCGCCGCGACGACGTGGCTCACGCTCGCGGTCGTCGACGGGTTCGCGTCGACCGAGGCGATCGGCGCCGTCGCGTACGGCACGTTCGTCGGGGCGATGACGGTGTTCCGCTTCGTCGGTACCGGGCTCATCGACCGGTTCGGCCGGGTCGCCGTGCTGCGCGCGTCGGGCGTCTCGTCGCTCGTCGGTCTCGCCCTCTTCGTCTTCGGGCCGAACCTCGCGATCGCATGGGTCGGCATCGTGCTGTGGGGCTGCGGCACCGCGCTCGGCAACCCGATCGCGATCTCGGCGGCGTCCGACGACCCGTCGAGGGCGGGGCAACGGGTCTCGGTCGTGACGTCGTTCTCGACGATCTCGTCGCTCGCCGCGCCGCCGCTGCTCGGGCTCCTCGCCGACGAGGTCGGCGCCCGCTACGCGCTGCTCGCCGTCGGTGCGGTGATGATCCTGAGCCTCTCGGTCGCGGGGCAGGTGCGGCGCCGGCCGGCCGAGGTCACGACTGCCGCGACCACGAGCACCGGCTCGACCGCCGCGGTCGACGCCTGAGCCGCGGCTCGCGCACCGGCCCGTCGCGCCCGCACCGGGCGCACTCGGTGCCCGCTCGATCAGGGCGGTGTCGGCCGGCCGCGGCATGATGGGCGGCATGGCGACGACGAAGTTCGACCCCAAGCGCGAGATCGCGAGCTACACCGCGCGGCGCGGCCGATTCGACCTCGTCGAGGTGCCGCCGCTCCGGTACGCGATGGTCGACGGCCGCGGCGACCCGAATACCGCACCCGAGTACGCCGCGGCGGTCGAGGCGCTCTACGCCGTCTCGTACGCGGCGAAGTTCGCCCTGAAGCGCGAACTCGATCGAGACCACGTCGTGGGTCCGCTCGAGGGCCTGTGGGGCGCCGACGACCCGGCGACGTTCGTCAGCCGCGAGAAGTCCGCCTGGTCGTGGACGATGATGATCTGGCAGCCCGACTGGCTCGAGCTCGAGCGGTTCGAGGCCGCGGTCGCCGAGGCCGCCGCGAAGGCGCCCGCCGCCTCGCGGGTGCGGCTCGAGACCCTCGACGAGGGCCTCAGCGTGCAGACCCTGCACATCGGCTCCTACGACGACGAGGGGCCGACGCTCGCGCGACTGCACGACGAGTTCATGCCGGGGCACGGCCTGCGCTTCAACGGGCTGCACCACGAGGTCTACCTCGGAGACCCGCGCCGCACGGCCCCCGAGAAGCTGCGCACGATCCTGCGGCAGCCCGTAGCCCGCGCGACCTGACCACCCGCCCGGGTCGCAGCGCGCGCCACGATCTCGGAGATCCGCAGCCCTTCGGATCCATCCGACGGATGCGTCCGAGGCCGTGACGATCTCCGAGATCGTGGCGCCGCATGGCGGCCCGCTCAGCCCTCCTGCTCGGCACCGAAGCGCTGCCGCGCCTCGACGGGGATGAGCGGGCGCTCGGCACGGGCCTTGATCTGCTGCACCGCCCACGAGTTGCCGTCGGGGTCGGCGAAGCCGAAGAAGGTGCCGCCGTCGCGCTCGTCGAACACCACGATCTCGCTGCACTCGACGCCGCGCCCGACGAGCTCGGCCCGGGCCGCCTCGGCGTCGGCGACGACGAGCTGCAGGCCCTTGAGCGAACCGGGGGCCATCTCGCGCTGGGTCGGCAGGTCGCCGACGACGATCGAGCATCCGGATCCGCGCGGAGTCAGCTGCGCGACATCCATGTGCTCGTTGACGGTGTGGTGGTCGAGCTCGAAGCCGACGCGGTCGCGGTAGAACTCGATCGCGCGATCGATGTCGGCCACCGGAACGATGACCACCTCGAGGGTCCAGTCCATGATGCGCTCCGTTTCGTCGTGTGTCGCCGGTTCGCCGAGCAGGTCAGGCGACGAGCGACTCGAGGCGGGCGTATCCCTCGGTGACGCCGCGCTCCATGCCGCTCGCGACCATGCCGTCGCGGCTCTCGACGGTCGGGTAGACCGAGTGGATGCGGAGCTTCGAGCGCCCGCCGCCGAGGTCCTCGAACGTGAGCGACTCGATCGCGACGACGTCGGGGTACCCCTCGAACTCGAAGGTCTGGATCGCGAGCTCGTTGTCGCGCACCGAGTGGAACGTGCCGTTGAACGCCCAGTCGGCGCCGTCGGTGTCGGTGTGCACGTAGCGGTACCCGCCCTGGGAGACGAAGTCCCAGCGCTCGATGCTCATCTCGTAGCCGTTCGGCCCGAGCCACTGCTTCACGAGCGCCGGGTCGCGGTGCGCTTCGAACACCGCCTCGACGGGGGCGTCGAACTCGCGCTCGATCTCGATGAAGGGCAGCCCCTCGGGGGCGGTGATGGTGACGGGGTTCGTCATTGTCCTGTCTCTTTCGTGTGCGGCGCGGCCGGTCGGCCGCGCTCGGAGATGTCGCCGACCTGGTCGGCTTCGGATGCCGCGACGTCGGTGCCGCGGTCTTCGGCGAGCAGCGCATCCAGTGAACGGAACTGCTGCTCGTGGATCAGCCGGTAGCGGTCGATCCACGCGGTGAGGGCTTCGAGGGCCGCCGGGTCGAGGTGCACGGGGCGACGCTGCGCGTCGCGAGTGCGTGTGACGAGACCCGCGTGCTCGAGCACCTGGATGTGCTTCGAGACGGCCTGCTTGGTGATCTCGAACGGATCGGCGAGCTCGTTGACGGTCGCCGGCCCGCGGCTCAGCCGGGCGATGATGCGCCGGCGCACCGGGTCGGCGAGAGCCATGAACGCGCGATCGAGCCGGTCGTCCGCGCTCGGGTCCACGATCATCACTCCTCCTCAATCTGTTCTTTGATCAACCGTTTGGTTGATTAAGAGTACGACGGTCGCACGTCGGCGTCAAGACCTCGTTCGAGATTCCTCCGGTCACGAGGCATCCCGGCCTGCGACGCCCCGGCGGCGCGGTGCGAACCGGGGCTTGCGGCGTGCGCGACGAGCGAGAATCATCGGCCCTGACCGCACACCTCGACGAAGGGACGCACCATGGCTCGGCTCAACCCGTACCTCAACTTCCAGGACGACGCCCGCGCAGCGCTCGAGTTCTACCACTCGGTGTTCGGCGGCGAGCTCACGATGAGCACGTTCGCCGAGTTCGGGCAGGCCGACGATCCGGGCGACGCCGACAAGATCATGCACGGCCAGCTCGAGGGCGACGGGGGTCTCGTGCTCATGGCCGCCGACACGCCGAGTCACATGCCGCCGGCCGCGACCACGAGCAACATCTCGGTCTCGCTCTCCGGCGGGCCCGAGGACGACGCGACACTGCGCGGCTACTGGGAGAAGCTCTTGGCGTCGGGGTCCGAGATCGTGCCGCTCGAGGTCGCACCGTGGGGCGACGCCTTCGGCATGTGCGTCGACGGCTACGGCGTCACCTGGCTCGTGAACATCGGGGGCGAAGCCCAGGGCTGAGACGCCACCACGACGACGAGGCGTCCGGGCGCTCCGCCCGGGCGCCCTGGTGTTCGGGCGGCCTCGGCGGGCGAGGCCGCCGCGGTCAGCCCGCGACGGGCGCGGCCGCGTGCAGGGCGTCGACGACGGGCGCGAGTTCGGGCTGCGCGGACGCCTCGGCGAGCACTCGCTCGAGCGTCTCGTCGTGGATCGGGCGCGCGCGCTCGTAGAGCGCCCGCCCGGCCGGGGTCAGCTCGGTGTAGATGCCGCGCCGATCGTCGGCGCAGAGGATGCGGGTGAGCAGGGCGCGGTCCTCGAGCCGGTTGACGAGGCGGGTGGTCGCGCTCGGGCTCAGCGCCGTGGCACGGGCGAGCTGCTGCATGCGCATGTGCCAGCCGTCCTGCCGGTTCAGCGCGTCGAGCACCGTGTACTCGACGACCGACAGGTCGACGGCCGAGCCGAGCGCCCGCTCGAGCTCCGATTCGATGAGCCCGTGCAGGGCCGCGAGCGTGCGCCATCCCTGCGCACGCACCTCGACGGCGTCGTCGGCGATGCCCATGGTGCCTCCTTCGAAAAATAGTTGCTTGCGCTTTCTATTTGCGTGTGCAAGCATTTAGGTCGCTCACGCAATAGAACGCGTCTGCAACTAATTGTCTTCCACTGTATCAGGAGGCGGCGCATGCCACTCGGACTCATCGCACTCGCCATCGGCGGTTTCGGCATCGGGCTCACCGAGTTCGTCATCATGGGCCTGCTGCCGGAGGTGGCCGCCGACTTCGGCGTGAGCGAGGCCGCGGCCGGCTGGCTCATCTCCGGGTACGCGCTCGCGGTCGTCGTCGGCGCGCTCGGCCTCACCGCGGCCACCGTCCGCCTCCCGAGGAAACCCGTGCTCATGGGCCTGCTCGTGCTCTTCATCGCAGGCAACGCGATCTCGGCGATGGCCCCGAGCTACGAGCTCATGATGACCGGCCGCATCGTCGCCGCCCTCTGCCACGGCGCGTTCTTCGGCATCGGCTCGGTCGTCGCCGCGAGCCTCGTCGCCCCAGAGAGGGCGGCCGGCGCGATCGCCGTCATGTTCACCGGCCTCACCGCCGCCAACGTGCTCGGCGTGCCGTTCGGCACCTTCATCGGCCAGCAGTTCGGCTGGCGCGCGACCTTCTGGGCCATCTCGGCCATCGGGGTCATCGCCCTCGTCGGCGTCGCGGCCCTCGTACCCGTCGCGCGGGCCACCGGCACGACGACCTCGGCCCCGAGCCTGCGTCGCGAACTCGGCGCCTTCCGATCCGGCCAGGTCTGGCTCTCGCTCACCGTCACCGTGCTCGGCTTCGGCGGCATGTTCGGCGCCTTCACCTACATCGCCTACACGCTCACCGAGGTCAGCGGCTTCGCCGCGGGCACCGTGCCCTGGCTGCTCGTGCTCTTCGGCGCAGGCCTCGTCGTCGGCAACTGGGCCGGCGGCCGGCTCGCCGATCGCTCGATCGACGGCACCCTGCTCGCCTTCATCGCCGCCCTCGTCGTCGTGCTCGCCCTGTTCGCCTGGCTCGCGTTCAGCCCTGCCGCGACGATCGTGCTGCTGGTGCTCATGGGCGCGTTCGGCTTCGGCACCGTGCCCGGGCTGCAGAGCCGCATCATGCGATACGCCGCCGGGGCGCCGACGCTGGCCTCGGGCGCGAACATCGCGGCCTTCAACCTCGGCAACGCGCTCGGCGCATGGGCGGGCGGCGCCACGATCGCGGCCGGCCTCGGCTACACGTCGCCGATCGCGACGGGCGCCGTGATCACCCTCGCGGCGCTCGCCGTGATGACCGTCGCGGCGGTGACCGCGCGACGCGCCGGCGCCGCGTCGGCTTCGAGGCGGGATGCCTCGGCGCCGGCCGGCCCCGCGACCTCTCCGACCCCCGCTGCGGCTCACTGAGCCCCGCCCGACCACCCACCACGGAAAGCGAAACCATGAACCCCACCGTGCCCACGGCCACCCTCAACAACGGCGTGCAGATGCCGCAGCTCGGATTCGGCGTCTACCAGGTGCCCGACGCCGACACGACCGCCGCGGTCGCCGCCGCACTCGAGGCGGGCTACCGCAGCATTGACACCGCGGCGATCTACGGCAACGAGACCGGCGTCGGCCGAGCCCTCGCCGAGTCGGGCCTCGCCCGCGACGAGCTGTTCGTGACGACCAAGGTCTGGAACTCCGACCAGGGCTTCGACCAGACCCTGCGCGCCTTCGACGAGAGCCTCCGCAAGCTCGGGCTCGACCGACTCGACCTCTACCTCGTGCACTGGCCGACGCCCGAACGCGACCGCTACGTCGACACCTGGCGGGCGCTCGAGCGGCTCTACGCCGAGGGTCGCGTGCGTGCGATCGGCGTCTCGAACTTCGAGCCCGCGCATCTCGAGCGGCTGATCGCCGAGACCGACGTCGTGCCCGCCGTCAACCAGGTCGAGCTGCACCCCGCCATGCAGAACCGCGCCACCGTCGCGGCGAACACGCGCCACGGCGTCCTCACCGAGGCGTGGAGCCCGCTCGCGCAGGGCGCCGTGCTCGGTGAGGACGCGGTCACCGGCATCGCCGCCCGCCACGACGTCACCCCGGCGCAGGTCGTGCTGCGCTGGCACCTGCAGCAGGGGCGCATCGTGATCCCGAAGTCGGTCACGCCGTCGCGCATCGCGGCGAACCTCGACGTGTTCGGGTTCGACCTCACCGCCGCCGAGCTCGACGCGATCGACGCGCTCGAGCGCGACGGTCGCACCGGCCCTCACCCGGCGGAGTTCCACGCGGCCTGACCGCCTCCAGAACGACGGATGCCGCGGCGCCGCCCCGCGAGAGGGTCGACGCCGCGGCATCCGAGCGCGGAAGACTCAGTCGAAGAGCTCGGAGAGCCAGCTCTCCTTCTTCTTCTTGCGGTAGTAGCCCTGGTCGCCGTACCCGCGGTCGTCGTAGCCGCGGTTGTCGTAGCCGCGGTTGTCGTAGGGCTGCTGGCCGTAGGCCGGCTGCTGGGGCGGCCGCGGAGCGGCAGGCGCCTGCGGAGCGGCCTGGCCGCCGCCGAACTCGCGGCTGGCGCGCTCGACGATCTTGTCGAGCTCGCCACGGTCGAGCCAGACGCCTCGACACGTCGGGCAGTAGTCGATCTCGATGCCGCTGCGCTCGCTCATCACGAGCACGGTTCCGTCACTGGGGCACTGCATCGGGGCTCCTCCTCGGGGTCGTGCTCCCGAGCGTAGGGATCGAAGCTGGGCATCCGCTCACCGGGCCGTCGGCGGACCGTGGGGCACCCGGAACGCACACGAGCGGATGCCCGGCGCCAGCCTCGCGAGGAGGCGGCTGCCGAGTCATCCGCTCGGTGTCGCGGGCCCGGTTGTCGATGCGACCGGCCGGGCCCGCTGGGAGGCGAGAATCAGCCGATGACGGTGATGTTCTCAGCCTGCAGACCCTTGGGGCCGCGGGCGGTCTCGAACTCGACCTTCTGGTTCTCCTCGAGCGAGCGGTAGCCGCCCGACGCGATCGCGCTGAAGTGCGCGAAGACGTCGGCGCTGCCGTCGTCGGGAGCGATGAAGCCGAAGCCCTTGTCGGCGTTGAACCACTTGACGGTTCCGGTAGCCATATTCTTTTCCTTCTGTAAAGCCGAGCCGCCGGGGCGGCTGCGACGTGCACGACGCGAGGTCGTGCGGGGTTCCGACGGCGACGTCCGCCGCCGGAAGCGTGTGGAGTTCAGACCCGACGGAACTGGTTCACCATCGGGCAGTCGAACGGGTCGCGTGCGGAGAGTCCGACGCGATTGAGGTAGCGGATGACGATGCCGTACGAACGCAGCAGCGTCGTCTCCGTGTAGGGCACGCCGAGCGTGCGGCAGTGCTCGCGGACGATCTCGCGCGCCTTGGCGAGATGCGGTCGGGGCATGTTCGGGAACAGGTGGTGCTCCACCTGGTAGTTGAGTCCGCCGAGCAGGGCGCTGGCCCACAGGCCGCCCGACACGTTGCGCGAGGTGAGCACCTGCTTCGAGAGGAAGTCGAGCTTCGCGTCGGCGGGGATGATCGGCATGCCCTTGTGGTTCGGCGCGAACGATGCGCCCATGTAGACGCCGAACACGGCGAGCTGCACGCCGATGAAGGCGAACGCCATGCCGAGCGGCAGCACCCAGAAGATCGCACCGAGGTAGACGGCGAAGCGCGCCGCGATGAGGCTGAGCTCGATCCAGCGGCCCTTGACGGGGCCGCGGTCGAAGAGCGTGCGGATCGAGCGGAAGTGGAGGTTGAGCCCCTCGAGGGTGAGCAGCGGGAAGAACAGGTAGCCCTGCTTGCGCGTGATGAGCGCCATGAGCCCGCGCTGCTTCTCGGCATCGGCTTCGACGAACGAGATCGTGTCGAAGTCGATGTCGGGGTCCTTGCCGAGCTTGTTCGGGTTCGCGTGGTGACGGGTGTGCTTCGTCATCCACCACGTGTAGCTGATGCCGACGACCCCGGCCGCGAGGATGCGGCCGACGCGGTCGTTGGCCGGGCCGGACTCGAGCACCTGACGGTGCGACGCCTCGTGCGCGAGGAAGGCGAACTGCGTGAAGATCAGGCCGAGCGCGCCGGCCATGAGCAGCTGGAACCAGGAGTCGCCGAGCAGGATGAAACCGGTGATCGCCCCGCCGAGGGCGAGGGTCAGGGTGATGACGAGAGCGAGGTAGAACCACCGCGTGCGGTTCAGGAGGCCGGACTCGCGAACGACCCGGGAGAGGGCGGTGTAACTGCGTGTGATGTCGGCAGTACCGGTGCGGGGCTTCGTCGCCCGGATCGCACCGAGGGATTCGGTGTGAGAGATGGTGTTCCCAGCTTTTCGTCGACTTCCCAGCCGGGGTTCGCGAGTGACTACTCGCTGCAGATGCTTCGACTCTACGGGAAACGCATGGGAACGTGCTGGGAGATTTCCGCGGTGCGGGCCGGGACTGCACCCGGCCGGTGAGTCGGGTCCGGCGGCGGAGACAGCGAACGCCGCCGCAGCCCGAGGCTGCGACGGCGTTCTGGAGCCGGCGCCTAGACGGCGCGGATGTTCTCCGCCTGCAGGCCCTTGGGGCCCTGTGCGACCTCGAACTCGACCCGCTGGCCGTCTTCGAGCGAGCGGTAGCCCGAGCCCGTGATCGCGCTGAAGTGCGCGAAGACGTCGGCCGAGCCGTCGTCGGGGGCGATGAAGCCGAAGCCCTTTTCGGCGTTGAACCACTTGACGGTTCCGGTTGCCATACTGCTGTCCTTCTGTCGTGCGGGCCGCACCTGCGACCCGATGCGATCGACTCTCGATCGCTGCTCGGGCGACGGGTGCCGCCCGGGCGAGGGGCGAGTGGCGGGGTTGCACTCGGGCATCCGCCGGCTCGTATCGGGTCATGCCACGCGGATCGATCCGCCTCCGGGCAATCAGATGGAGGCGCGGGCGTGTGCCCGCATGATGGAGGAATCAGTGATCGCCACCCTATATGCTCGCGCGCGCCCGCACACCCGGTCGCGACCGGATCGTGACATTCGGCGTGATGTCGCGCATCGCCGGCCGATTCGCGTTCTCAGGACACTCTGTGCGGATTCCAGCCCGCTCGCAGGCGATCCGGGGCAGAATCGAGGAATGGATCGCCGCCCCCTCGGTCTCGTCGCCGCCGCGTACGCGGCCGTGGTGCTGTGGGTGACGATCGGTCCGGCGCCGTGGCGCACCGCGAGCCACCAGGTCGACGGCGGCATCCTGAACCCCGACGCGTGGACGGCCTCCGTCACGTGGACGACCGGCTATCTCGCCGAGATCGCCTTCAACGTCGCCCTGTTCATCCCCGTCGGCGCCCTCGCCGCGCTGCTCATCGCGCGACGGCTCTGGCCGCTCGCGATGCTCGCGGGGCTCGGCTTCGCCACGGTCATCGAGCTCATCCAGCTGCCCGAGCCCGACCGCATCTCCGATCCGCGCGACCTCGTGATGAACACCGCCGGCACCGTCGTGGGCGTCGTGCTCGTGCAGACGGCCCGCATGGTGCGTCGCGCGGGTGCCGTCGCGGCGACCGAGGTGCGCTCCCCCGTCGAGGCGATCGACGCCGCGACCGCCGACCTGCCGGCGTTCGCGTACCCGTCGGCGACCGCCCCCGATCCGGCCCGGGCGAACCACGAACCGGCACTCGCCGCCATGGGGAGTTCTGCCGATCGCGCGGCCTAGCGCGCCCACGTACACTCGGCTGGTGACTTCCTCCGCCGTACCCGCGATCGTCGCGATCCGGCGCTCGCTGCGCACCGTGCGGGCGCCTCGCGTGCGGGCGGTCGCGCATGGCTGAGCGGCGCGCGCCGGGCTGGTACGACGACGAGGCGGATGCCTCGGCGCTGCGCTACTGGGACGGGCGGGGCTGGACTCCGCACACCGTGCCGAAGCCGATCGAGTCGACGCCAGTCGAGTCGACGCCAGTCGAGTCGACGCCAGTCGAGAAGCCCGCCGCGCCGCCCGCGCCGCCCCCGCCGCCCGCGGCCATCGCACCGGATACGGCCGGCGCACCGGGCGCGGCCACCGCCCCGGAGCACGAGCACGGCGCCGGAGGCGCAGACCCCGTGCTCGCCGCGCTCGTCGCCGCCTCGGAGGACGACGACGCCCACGTCACGCGCACGATCCGGTTCGTCCCCGAGCACACGACCGTGCCGACGCCGACCGATCGGCCCGCGGCATCCGTGTCGGTCTACGGGCTCGCGCCGGCGCACCCGCGCGACGATCTCTCGGTCGGCCAGGTGGCCCTGCTCGTGCTCGCCTCCCTCGCCGCGGGAACCCTCACCATCGCGATCGCCTCGGCGATCGCGATGATGCTGCTCGGCTGACCGCCGCAGCGCGCGTCGACCCCTTGACAACGGGGCACGCGCTCGCGAGAGTTCGAGCATCGAAGAGGAGGGTCGATGGCCACCTTCGGCATCGAGGAGGAGTTCGTCTTCCTCGACCCGCACACGCTCCGTCCGGTCGACGTTGCCGACGAGGCCTTCGCGCACCTCGCCGCCGAGCCGGCATGGCGCGCCGTCGCGAAGCGCGAGTTCCTCGCCGCGCAGGTGGAGCACGCCTCGGCGGTGTTCGACACGACCGGGCAGGCGACCGCCGCACTCATGGGGTTCCGGCGCGAGCTCGAGGCGGAGGCCCGGCGGTTCGGGGTCGTCGTCGCGAGCGTCGGCACCCCGCCCGACGCGCTGCCGTTCCCGACGATCACCGACACCCCGCGGTACCGGCGGATCGTCGACGACATGCAGGGCGTCATCGCCGACCACCAGATCCAGGGCCTGCACGTGCACGTCGGCGTCACCGACCGCGACCTCGCGGTGCGCGCGCTCAACGCGACGCGTCACTGGCTGCCGCTCCTCGCTTCGCTCACCGGGAACTCGCCGATCTGGCGCGGCCACGACACCGGGTACGAGAGCTGGCGCAACGTCGGGATCCGGCGTTGGACGACGACGGGCACCCCGCCCGAGTTCATCGACGCGGTCGACTACGACCGCCGGCTCGAGCGGCTGATCGGCGTCGGCGGCACCGAGGACCGCGCGGTCGTCATGTGGACCGCCCGGCTGTCGTCGCACGTGCCGACCGTCGAGGTGCGGGTCGCCGACGCCCAGCTCGAGGTCGGCGAGTCGGTGCTCGTCGCCGCGCTCTGCCGCGCCCTCGTCGAGAGCATCACCGACCCGGTCGGCGGGCCCGGCGCGGCGAGCGCCGTGCTGCCCGATGAGTCCGCAGCGGCCGGGCCCGAGCTCCTGAGCGCGGCGCTCCTGCACGCGGCGCACCGCGGCCTGTCGAGCACCGTGTTCGACCCCGTGCTCGCCGAGCTGCGGCCGGCCACCGAGGTCGTCGGGCACGCGCTCGAACTGCTGGCGCCCGCGCTCGAGCGGAGCGGCGACGCGGAGTTCGTCCGACTCGGGCTCGGTCGGCTGCTCGACCACGGGACGGGGGCCGCCCGGCAGCGGGCTGCGTTCGCCGCGTCGGGGATGGCCGGACTGCGCGAGCTCTACCAGGCGACGTTCACCGCAGAGGGTTGACGGGCCGCGCTCCGGCACGAGGCATCCGCGGGTTCGACAGGGCCGGCCGACCGACGGTGGCGTGCGGGCCTGTCTGCCCGCTCGTCCTGTCGGAGGGGGCGCAAGGGCCGGCGATCGCGAACCGGTCGCAGCCGCCGGTCAGGCCGGCCGACGCCGCGGCGGCACCCGGTGCCGGGCGGTGACCTCGAAGGTGCGTTGGAGGGGCTCGGCGACCGCGTCGCCCCGACGCTGGGCGACCCGCACGAACAGGAAGTCGACGACCGCTAGCTGCGCGATGCGGCTCGACATCGCGCCCATGCGGTAGCTCGACTCGCGCGCGTGCGTCGTGAGCACGAAGTCGGCCGCCTCGGCGACGGGCGACTCGGGCGAGTTCGTGATGGCGACCGTCGTGGCGCCGGCCTCGCGGGCGACCTCGAGCGCGTGGTTCGTCTCGGCCGTGAGGCCCGAGTGCGAGATGCCGATCGCGACGTCACCGGGGCGGCGCAGCGCCGCCGAGACGAGTGCGAGGTGCACGTCGACCGAGCAGAACGCCGACATGCCGATGCGGGCGAGCTTCTGCTGCAGGTCCTGCGCGGTGAGGCCGCTCGAGCCGAAGCCGTAGAGGTCGACGTGCGCGCCTGCGACGATCGCGTCGACGACCGCGTCGAGCACGGTCGTGTCGAGCCCCTCGACGGTCTGCTCGATCGCGAGCACCTCGTGGAATGCGATCTTCGCGACGACGTCGGCGGCCGAGTCATCGGGGTCGATGTCGACGTTCGCGAGGCCGAAGCGGTCGCGCTCGGCCGCCTCGCGGCTGACCGCGCTCGCGACCTCCATGCGGAACTCGCGGTACCCCGAGTATCCGAGCGTCTGGCAGAACCTCGCGACGGTCGACAGCGACGTGCCGCATACCCCCGCGAGCTCGGTGATCGTGAGATCGACGACGAGGGTCGGGTCGGCGATGATCGCCTCGGCGACGCGCGCCTCGGAGGAGCTCAGGCGCGGCAGCGCCTCGCGTACGGAGGAGAGCACGTTCGCCGACATCGCCGTTCCGGTTCCTTACGTTCTGCGGTGCACCGCTGCGCACCGTCGTGACCACTCTGCCCTGCTGCCGCGCGCTTCACTCCGGCGACGCGCGCACGCTCGACAGCGCATCGCGCAGCACTCCATCTTCGGCGGCGAGCCGCGCGAGCGCGACCTCCGGGGCGGCCCCAGTCATGGTGACGAGGATCGCCGCCTTGACGTGACCGTCGACGGAGGCGAGCGCCGCGGCCGCGCGGGCGGCGTCGACGCCCGTCGCCTGCATCACGATGCGCTCCGCGCGGGCGCGGAGCTTCGCGTTCGTCGCCTGCACGTCGACCATGAGGTTGCCGTGCACCTTGCCGAGCCGCACCATCGCGATCGTCGAGATCGCGTTGAGCACGAGCTTCTGCGCAGTGCCGCCCTTGAGCCGGGTGGATCCGGCGACGATCTCGGGCCCGACGACCGTCTCGATCGCGAGGTCGGCGGCCGCACCGATCACCGACCCGCGATTGCACGCGAAGCCGACCGTGAGGGCGCCGACGCGCTTCGCGTACTCGATGCCGCCGACCACGTACGGCGTGCGGCCCGAGGCCGAGATGCCGACCAGCGCGTCGTCGGGCCGGAGGCCGATCGCCTCGAGGTCGGCGGCGCCGCGGGCGGCCTCGTCCTCCGCGTCCTCGACCGCCGACCGCAGCGCCACGTCGCCGCCCGCGATGAGGCCGACGACGAGAGCCGGATCGGTGCCGAACGTCGGCGGGATCTCGCTCGCGTCGAGCACGCCCATGCGCCCGGCCGTGCCGGCGCCCGCGTAGACGAGCCGGCCGCCGCCTCGGAGGCGCGCCACGATCGCGTCGATCGCCGCCGCGATCTGCGGGGTCGCCTCGGCCACGGCGGCGACGGCCTGGGCGCTCTCCTCGTGCATGGCCGCGAGCTGCGACTCGGTCGAGAGCAGGTCGAACCCGGCGTGGGCCTCGTTCACCTGCTCGGTCGAGAGTTCGCCGAGCAGCTCGCGCAACGCGCGATGCTCGGCCGACTGCGGTGCCTGACCGCTCATTGCGTGACTCCCCCGGTGATGCGGTGTTCGGTGGTTCGGTGTTCGGTGGTGCGGTGTTCGGTGATACGGGTCTCGGTCGCCCGGGTTCCGACGGCCGGCGCGACGGTCACGGATGCCGCGGCGGCGAGCCGCTCGGGCAGGGCGAATGCCGCGCGGCCGGGCGAGAGGCGGCCGAGCACGCGGGCTCGCTCGGGGCCGGTCGACAGCTCGATCGGCACCCCGTGCAGGCTGCAGAAGCCGAGGAGCGCGAACATGAGCGACTCCTTGAACGCGGGATCGACGCCGCGCGCAGCGCTCGACTCGACGGCGATGCCGCGTTCGTTCGCGAGCGCGGCGATGCGCGCGAGCAGCACGGGGTTGAGTGCGCCGCCGCCCGAGCAGATGAGCGTCGCCGGCGGGTCCGGCGCACCGGCGGGCGCGATCGCGTCGACGACGGTGCGAGCGGTGAGCTCGGTGAGCGTGGCGACGAGGTCGTCGACGGCGGGGTCGCCGGCGCCGCCGACGGCCTCGACCGCAGCGTCGACCACGGCGAGGTCGAAGGTCTCGCGCCCGGTGGACTTGGGCGCGGGCGCCGCGAAGTACGGGTGCCGCAGCAGTTCGGCGAGCAGCGGCTCGTGCACGCGACCCGCGGCCGCGCGAACTCCGTCGACGTCGTAGCCCTCGGCACCGCCGGTCTCGCGGTCGACGACGGCGTCGATGAGGCCGTTGCCCGGTCCGCTGTCGAACGCGATCACGCGGCCGTCGGCGCCGACGAGCTGCACGTTCGCGATGCCGCCCAGGTTGACCGTCGCGATCGTCCGGCCTGTGGTGCGCGCCTCGGCGCCGAGCCACAGCCGGTCGAAGAACGCCATGAGCGGCGCCCCCTCGCCGCCCGCCGCGATGTCGGCCATGCGCACGTCGGAGAGCACGGGCGCGCCCGTGAGCTCGGCGATCCACGAGGGTTCGCCGAGCTGCAGGGTGCCACGGGCGTGCCCGTGCTCGACCTGGTGATGCACGGTCTGGCCGTGCGAGACGATGAGGTCGGGCGTCGCGCCCGACTCGCGGATGCCTCGGGCCGCCGCCGCCGCGAAGGCCCGGCCGAGGTCGTTCGTGAGCCGGGTCCAGGCGCCCGCATCCCGCGCTGCGCCGGCGGTGACGGCGAGGATCTCGGTGCGGAGCGCCGGCTCCCACGCGACGGTCTCGGCGTGGAGCGGGGTCATCGCGAGGCCGGGCGGTCGAGGAGGGAACGCAGCGGCCCGTTCGGGCCCGAGCACGTCGGAACCGTGGTCTCGAGAAGCTCCTTCGTCGCTCGACCCACCGGCAACCGCGATGTCGACGACGGCCACGTCGATGCCGTCGGCCGAGGTGCCCGACTGCAGCGAGAGCACGATCACGCGCGGACCCCCGACTCGAGCAGCTCGCTCGCGACCTCCGCCGCGAGCAGGCTGGCGGCCCGCGTGTGCAGGGTCGGCAGCGGCAACGGCTCGCCGGGCAGGCCGACGTCGACCACGACCGCGTCGGGACGCACGGCGGCGACGGCCGACACCCGGTCGCGCTGCGCCCGGTCGGCGCCGATCCGGTCGACGAGCACCACGAGCGCCCCCCGCTCGGGCACCGGCGCGTCGGCGCGAAGCACCTCGCCGCCCGCGGCGAGCGTGCGCTCGACGTAGTCGCGGTCGCTCGCGACGGCGAGGGTCGATCGCCCGCGCAGGTCGAGCACGGTGCGGGCACCGGGCAGCGCCGGCACGGCACCGTCGATCGTGATCGCCTCCCGCGCGACGCGGCGCGCGCCCCGAGGCATCCACCCGTCGTCGGCGGCGACCGAGGCGGCGGCGACCGCCGCGCGCTCGGCGACCGCATCGGCGAGCCGGCCCACCCGCCGGGCCGCACGCTCGACCGTCGCGAACGGCAGGGTGCCGTCGTCGATCGCGGCGAAGATCGCGTGCTGCACCTCGCGGAAGTCGCGTTCGTCCTGGTCGGGCGCGGCGGCCGCGCCGAGGTTCGCGGGGTTCGAGATGCACAGCAGGTCGGCCCCCGCGAGCAGTGCGTGCACGGCGCCAGGGCCGGCACCGACCGACTCGCGCACCGCGGCCATGTCGAGCGCGTCGGTGACGATGACGCCGTCGAAGCCGAGCTCGCGCAGGCGGCCGAGCGCGACGGGGTTGAGCGTCGACGGCCGGTCGCCCCACTCGGGCACGACGATGTGCGCCGTCATGACGGCCTCGACGCCCGCGCCGATCGCCGCACGGAACGGCGGCAGGTGCCTGCGCTCGAGCTCGTCGAGTCCGATCGTGAGCTCGGGCATCGCGTGGTGCGAGTCGAGGTGGGTGTCGCCGTGCCCGGGGAAGTGCTTCACGCAAGCGGCGGCTCCGGCCGAGCGGATGCCCCGGAGCGACGCCACCACGTGACGCGAGACGCGCTCGGGGTCGGCGCCGAAGGAGCGCACCCCGATCACCGGGTTGCGCGGGTCGGTGTTGACGTCGGCGACGGGGCCGAGCACGACGTTCGCACCGACCGCGAGCGACCGACGGGCGAGCTCGCGGCCGACCGCCTCGGTCGCGTCGAGGTCGTCGACGAAGCCGAGCTGCGCGGCGCCCGGCAGGTTCGACCCGGTGTGCGCCTCCGCCCGCGTGACGTTGCCGCCCTCCTCGTCGATGCCGATGAGGAGGGGGCGGGCCCCCGCATCGGTGGTCGAGCGGCGCAGCACATCGAGATCGTCGGCGGAGGTGTCGATGCGCTCGCCGGCACTCGCTGCTCGCCCACCCGCGGGAGCGAGGTTCTGCGCGAACAGCACGACGCCGGCGAGGCCCGCGTCGAGTTCGCGGCGAAGCCAATCCGGAGTGCTCCGGCCGAGGAAGCCGGGCCAGAGCACTCCGCCCACCGTAGCCCTGATGGTGGGATCGTCCGCGGCGGTCACCCCTTCACCGCGCCGGCCACGAGGCCGCTCGACAAGCGACGCTGGACGATGACGAAGAAGACCATCACCGGGATCGTGATGATCGTGGAGGCGGCCATGATGTAGCCCCACTCGTTCGAGTGCTCTCCGAAGAACTGCTTGAGCCCGATCGCGACCGTGTAGTTCTCGGTCGCCCCTCCGAGCAGGGTCATGGCGAAGATGAACTCGTTCCACGCCGTGATGAACGAGAACACGCTCGTCGCGACGAGGCCGGGCATGACGAGCGGCAGCAGCACCGAGCGGAACATGCGGCCCCAGCTCGCGCCGTCGATGTACGCGGCCTCCTCGAGCTCGACGGGCACGGCCGCGACGAAGCCGCGGAGCATCCAGATGCCGAACGGCAGCGAGAGCGCGACGTACACGACCATGAGGCCGAGCAACGTGTTGAGCAGCTGCAGGTCGCGCACCTGCACGAACAGCGGGATCACGAGCGCCTCGAGCGGCACCATCTGCACGACGAGGATCATGAGCAGCATCGTCGTGCGGAACGTGAACCGGAACCGGGCCACCGCGACCGAGGCGAGCAGCGCCAGCAGCGCGCTCGCGAGCACGGTGACGAGCGCGACGATCGCCGAGTTGCGCAGGAACACGTCGAACCCGCCCTCGGTGAGCACGTATTCGAAGTTCGACAGCGACCACTCGCGCGGCAGCAGCTGCTGCCCGCCGGCGCCGGCCTTCGCGTCGAAGGCGCTCGAGAGCATCCAGAACGCGGGGAAGAGGGTGAAGGCGAGCAGCACGACGACGAGCACGGCCTTGCCGGCGGCGACGCGCGTCTTGCGGGCGGTGCGGCGGCTGCGCCGCAGACCCGCCACGGTCGGCCCGGATGCCTCGGTGCTGCGCCGGCTCGAGGCATCCACCCGGTTCGTGGTGTCGGTGCTCACAGCTCCTCCTCCTTGAGCATGGTGCGCACGTACACGACCGTGATCGCGAGCAGTACGAGGGTGAGCAGCACGGCGATCGCCGAGCCGAAGCCGTAGCGGTTCTGGCCGAACGACTCGACGTACGACCAGACGCCGAGGTTGAGCGCCTCGCGGTTCGAGCCCGAACCGCCTGGCATGAGGTAGACCTGCGCGAAGACCTTGAAGTCCCAGATCGTCGACAGGATGATGACGACCGCGAACACCTGCTTGAGGTTCGGCACGATGATGCGCCAGAAGCGGCGCCAGGCGCCCGCGCCGTCCATCTCGGCGGCCTCGAGCATCTCCTTCGGCACGCCGAGGAGGCCCGCGAGGATCGTGATCGCCACGAACGGGAAGCCGTGGTGGATGACGTTCAGCAGCACGATGGCGTAGAACGTGTAGCGGTTCGTGAACCAGTTGACCGGCTCGTCGATCAGGCCGAGCGCCTCGAGCGTCTCGTTGAAGATGCCCCGGTCGGCGTCGAAGATCCAGATCCAGACGTAGGTGCCGGTGACCGCGGGCATCGCCCAGGCGATCATGATGGCGCTGCCGACGACGGTGCGCCAGAAGAGGCCGAGGCTCGCCATGAGCACGGCGACCGCGGTGCCGAGGGCGACCGTGCCGGCGACGGCGAGCACCGCGAAGCCGACCGTGTTCGGCAGCACGACGGTGTAGAGCTCGGGGCTCGTGAAGATCTCGCCGTAGTTGGCGATGCCGATCCAGTTCGGCTCGCCGGAGACGATCTCGCGCAGGCCGTAGTCCTGCAGCGAGAAGAGGAACACCCGCACGAGCGGCCACAGCATGAGCACGGCGAGCACCGCGAGGGCGGGCGCGAGCAGCAGCCAGGGGCGGCTCCGGGTCAGGAGGCTCTTGCGGGCGGGCCCGCCGGCCGCGCGGGGAGCCGGGGCTCCCTGCACGGCCGACGGGACCTGGAGGGTGTTCGACACGTGCGTCAGTTGCCGTTCATGATCTCGTCCATCTCCGCGGCGGCGTCGGTGAGCGCCTGCTCGACCGTCTTCTGCCCGGAGAGGATCGCCTGCATGGCGGTGTTGGTGGTCTTCTTCGCCTGGACGGCGCCGAAGGTCGGGGTCACGGGAACCGTGCCGCCGCCCTCGACCATCTGCTGCGCGAACGGCTGCACGAGCGGGTCGTCGGAGGCGATCGCGTCGTCGAGGAGCGAGGTCTGGCCGGGGAAGTAGCCCGACTGCTCGCCCCACTTCTCGGCGAACTCACCCGTGGTCATGAGCTCGATGAAGGCCCACGCGAGGTCCTTGTTCTCGGCCGTCTCGAACATCGAGAGGTGCGAGCCGCCGAGCACCGACGGGGCGATGCCGCCGTCCTTGCCGGGGATCGGGGTGGCGGCGAACTTGCCCTCCATCTCGGCGTTCTTCTCGACGATCGCGGCGGGCGTCCACGAGCCCATGAGGGCCATGGCGATGTTGCCCTGCGCGAAGTTGTCGAGCACGTCGGTCTCCTTCCACGTGGTCGCACCGGCCGACGAGAAGCCGTGCTCGGTCGCGAGGCCCGTGTAGAAGCCGATGCCCTCCTGCGACTCGGGGCTGGCCATGCCGGAGACCCACTCGTCGCCCTCGAGCGTCGAGACCTCGCCGCCCGCGCCCCAGACCCAGGGGTAGACGCCGAACTCGGCGTCGCCGGGAACGGCGAAGGGCATCATGTCGGGGTGCGCGGCCTTGATCTTGTCACCGGCGGCGACGATCTCGTCCCACGTGGTCGGCGCCTCGATGCCGAGCTCCTCGAAGATGTCGGCGCGGTAGACGAGCGAGCGGACGCCCGCGTACCAGGGCATGCCGTAGAGCTCGTCGTCGTAGGTGCCCGCCGTGACGAGACCCTCGACGAGGTCGTCGCCGAGGCCCGCCTCGTCGACGTAGTCGCCGATCGGGGCGAGGGCGCCGGCGTCGGCGAACTCGGCCGTCCAGGTCGTGCCGGTCTCGGCGACGTCGGGCGTCGTGCCACCGGCGATCGACGTGACGAAGCGGTCGTGGGCGTCGGCCCACTGCACGAACTCGACGTCGAGCTTCGCCCCGGTCTTCTCGGTGAAGGCGTCGCCGACCTCGTCGAAGTAGGCCTCCGAGTCGGGGTTGGTGCCCTCCATGATCCAGACGGTGAGGGTCTGGCCCTCGGCATTCGTGGCACCGTCGCCGGAGCCGTCGCCCGAGCCGCTGGAACACGCGGTCAGGCCGAGCGCGGCGGCGAGGCCGAGCGCGGCGATCGGGAGGAAGCGCTTGTTCATCGGTTGGTCTCCTCGTTGAAACTGGTCGTGGGCACGCGTGATGCCCTGCTGGTGGTGGGCCCGAGGGCCCGGATGTGATGCTGTGGACGTAGGGTGATCCGGCATCCGCAACAGTCGATGACTCTGGAAGTAGTATTCGGGAATGGCGCCAGTTTTGCAAGAAACTTCCGAACGCTTGGAAGTCGTGCTGGGTATCGACATCGGCGGCACGGGCAGTCGGGCCGCGGTCGAGCCGCTCGACGGCGCCTTCGGCGAGGGCCGCGTGCTGATCGACGGGCCGCCCGTCTCGGTGTCGGGCGACGGGAGTTCGGCGCTCTCGGTCGCGCGTGAACTCATCGAGCGGGCGCGGGGGGCGGCGGCGGGTCATGCTGCGGGTGCGGGTACGGGTTCGGGTGCGGGTGCGGGCGACGCGCCGGGCGCAACCGCACCACGGATCGCGGCCGTCGCGATCGGCGCGACCGGGCTCGCCTCGCTCGTCGCGAACCCGGTGACCTCGATCGCGGCGCTGTCGGATGCCGCCGGCGGCGCGCCGGTCGCGCTCGCGATCGACGCGCTCACCGCCCACCTCGGCGCCCTCGGCGGCGCCCCGGGCGCGGTCGTCGCCGTCGGCACGGGCGCGATCGCGCTCGGCACCGACCTGCGCGAGATCTGGCGACGCGTCGGCGGATGGGGGCACCTCTACGACGACCGCGGCTCGGCCGCCTGGATCGGCATCGAGGGCCTCAAGGCGGCGATCATGGCGCACGACGGTCTCGACCGGGGTGCCTCCGCGCTGCTGTCGGCCGCGGAGTCCCGTTTCGGCCCCGCCCCGACCTGGCCGGGTCAGCTCTACACGCGCGACGATCGCGGTGCGGTGCTCGCGGGCTTCGCGGCGGACGTCTCAGGGCTCGCCGAACTCGGCGACGCGGTATCCGTTCGCATCATGTCGACGGCCGGAACCCTCGTGGCCGAAACCCTCGTCGCGGCGCTCGACCCGGCGCTGCCGCGCCGAGCCGCCGGGGTCGGCGGGGTCTTCGCGTCGGGCAAGGCGTTCACCGAGGCGTTCCGCGCGGCGTTCGCGCGGCTCGCGCCCGACGCGTCGCTCGTCACCCCGGCTGGGGCGCCGCTCGACGGATCCGTGCGGCTCGCGCGGCTCGTGGCGATCGGCGGGGTGCGCGAGGGGCATCCGCCGTTCCTCTGGCGGTGACGGCGCCCGGCAGGGGGCGGCCCCGAGGCGCCGGGTGCGACCATGGTGATACCGAGTTCCCTGCATGTTGCAGGACTATTCGGCGAGCAGTCGCGCATGCGACCCTGCCGGCCGGCTCATCCTGTACGTCGGTCTCTCCCGGCCAGTTCGACGGCCGAGCCGACCATACGAACCACAGGATGCGCCCGGAGCACAGGAGAATCGGACGTTCTCCCGCGGATACGGCCTTCGTTGTCGAAGGTTCCTGCCCGAGCGGTGCCTCCCCCGCCGGGCGGCGGGCCCGCGGTGACCGCGGTGACCGCGACGCGCGGTTATGGGGTCAGCAGCCGGGGCCCGACGGGTTGGCCCGGCAGTCCCCGTTGGTGAGCACCGTGTCGACCTCGCCGACGAGCACCGGTACGGGATCTCCGGCGACCGCGAGCACTCCCGCGATCGGCTGCCAGCCCGACCCGCCGAACCGGTACTCGGCCGACAGCACCACTTCGAGCGTCACGGTGTACTCGCCGCGCTCGGCGTAGACGTGGCTCGTGCCGGTCGGGGTGAACTCGGCGACGCCGAGGTCGGTCCAGCTCGCTCCGGGAGAGGCGCTCTCGACCACGGCACCGTCGCTGTGCGACCAGCGGTATCCGACCGGCGTGAAACGCACCTCGGCCGTGCGCCCGAGCAGGGCGCCCGAGACAACCTCGGACGAGGCCTCAGCGACGAAGTTCGCCGGGACGCCAACGACCGCCCAGCCGTTCGGCTCCATCACGCTCACCGGCGGAGTCGGACGGAACGACGCGATGTCTCGCAGCGTCACCACCACCGGGCCGCCGGGCCTTGGCGGAGTCGGCGGCGGTGCGGGCTCGTTCAGGCGCGAGCAGTCGCCTTCGAAGTTCGCTCCGCACAGCTGCTGCCAATTGTCGCCCGACCACACGTCGCCTTGACCCGGAGGGCCGAGGTCGACGATGGGCTCACCTGAGCCATCGCCTCCCCCGCTGTTGCCGTCACCCTCGCGAACGTCGTTTCCTTGTTCCCGACGCTCAACGAGCCCATTGAGGTCCACCCCGGAGTCGCCAATTTCACCATCTACGTCGGGGCAGCCGAACTCCGCCATTGCACCCGAACATGCCCCGGGCTGATCCGTCGCAACCGCTGGGGACGGCGTCGGCGCGAGAAGTAGACCAACTGCTAGCGCTAGCAGAAGTTTTCGCCGGACCACCGGGTCACCTCATCAACCAACAGTGTCTGAGAGCCCGGCGCATCCGAGACAAAGAAGCCCTGCGAGGGCACTCGTTCCTCGCGTCCTTCAGGAGTTACATCTGCGCCGGTCTTGTCGAGCACCCGTGCGTCCGAGAGATCCCGACAAAAGTAGATCGACACGGTGGCGAGCCCATCTCGCTCAGCGTTGCTCACGAGAGAGACGGAATCGACCGTTGCGACCCCGGACGATCTCAATCCTGCTTCGGCGATCGCGACGAATTCGTCTCGGAGTTGTGGTGCGTAACGCGCAGTCACGACGGCGTCGATGCGCTCGGGATCGGCCCCTCCATCGTTGATGATCGAATCAGACACCTTGTCGTACGCCTCATACGCCTTCACCGCGGCGGCGAGCGCCTCCTCGTCCGACGCGAAGATCGGCTCGGCGCTCGCGGTCGGCGTGGGCGACGGCTTCGGACCGGGCCCGGGCGAGCACGCGCTCAGCCCGAAGACCAGCACGCCCGCAAGCCCGGCCGCGGCGAGCGCGGTGGCAATCGGGCGTGAGATCGACATGGCGACCACCATAGGCGAGGAGCTTCGGAGGTGAGCCGGTTATCCACAGGCGGCACGGTGCTCGACCGACCGACTTTCGGCGCTCCTCGACCCACCGGCTTCCGCCGCTACTCGACCGATGAGCGCGAAGCAACCGGTGGCGGCCGCCCGCCGGCGGGCGCAAGATGAGCGCATGCGCAGGATCACCGTCACGAACCACGTCTCACTCGACGGCGTGATGCAGGCACCGGCGAGCCCCGACGAAGACCGGCGCGGTCACTTCCCCTACGGCGGATGGGCCGTGCCCGACAGCGACGACACGCTCGCCTCCGAGATGTCGGCCGGGATGGGCGAAGGCGGCGCGATGCTCTTCGGCCACCGCACGTACGACAACATGGCCGCGTTCTGGCCGTACCAGACCGACGGCAACCCGTTCACGACGTTCCTCAACGCCGCCGACAAGTACGTCGTCTCGCGCGACCCGCACACGCGGCTCTCGTGGCAGAACTCCCGGCTGCTCGTCGGCAACGCCGCCGACACCGTCGCCGAACTCAAGCAGACCGACGGCGACGACCTCGGCATCCTCGGCAGCGGTGAACTGGTGCGCTCACTCGCAGCGGCGGGGCTCATCGACGAGTACGTGCTGATCATCCATCCGCTCGTGCTCGGCACCGGCGAGCGCATGTTCGGCGACACGCACCAACGACTCGAGCTCACCCGGAGCGTCACGACGCCGAAGGGGGTCATCGTCGCGTACTACCGCCCGGTGTGAGGGGGATGCCTCGGGTTTCGAGGCGGTCGCGGCAAGGTTTCGGCACGCATCGTCGCTCCGCGCCGGCGCCACTCGACCGACGGGATCACGCGCGGGCGACGAGCGCCACGAGGTCGACACCGGCGGGCAGCACGCCGTACTGCCATCCGCCCTCGCCGCCGAGCCGCGTGCGCACGAACGCGTCGGCGACTGGCTCGGGCGCGAAGCGCACGAGCAGCGAGGCCTGCAGCACGAGCGCGAGCCGCTCGGTCAGCTCCCGGGCGCGCAGCGCCGCCGAGCCCGCACCGGCGGCATCGCTCGCGAGCGCCGCGCCGAGCGAGTGCACGAGCGCCTGCGCCTCGGCGAGCGCGACGTCGAACGTCCCCGACGAGCCGGCCGCCAGCCCGACCTCGGCGAAGAACGCCTCGAACGCCTCGGGCTCGCGGGCGAGCACGCGCAGCACGTCGAGCGCGATGACGTTGCCCGACCCCTCCCAGATCGCGAGCAGCGGCTGCTCGCGATAGCGACGCGCGAGAGGGAACGCCTCGGTGTACCCGTTGCCGCCGAGGCACTCGAGGGCCTCTGCCGCGTGGCCGGCCCCGCGCTTGCACACCCAGTACTTCGCCACGGCCGTCGCCAGGCGCCGGAAGGCCGGCTCCGAGCCGCTCGCCCCGGTGGGCGCCGTCGGCTCGCTGTCGTCGTAGGCGCGTGCCAACCGCATCGCCGTCCACGTCGCCGCCTCCGACTCGAGGGCGAGGTCGGCGATCACCGCTGTCATCGCCGGCTGGTCGACGAGCCGCGCCCCGAACGCCGCGCGGTGCCTCACGTGCCACGCCGCCTCGGCGACCGCCTGCCGCATGCCCGCCGCCGTGCCGATGACGCAGTCGAGCCGCGTGCGCGTCACCATCTGCACGATCGTCGCGACGCCGCGACCCTCGTCGCCGACGAGCCACGCGGTCGTGCCGTCGAGCTCGATCTCGCTCGACGCGTTCGAGCGGTTGCCGAGCTTGTCCTTCAGCCGCTGGATGCGGAACACGTTGCGCGATCCGTCGGGCAGCACGCGCGGCACGAAGAAGCAGCTCAGTCCGTGCGGCGCCTGCGCGAGCACGAAGAACGCGTCGCTCATCGGTGCGCTGCAGAACCACTTGTGGCCGGTCAGCGAGTACTCGGCGCCCCACTCGGGTGCGAGCCCCGCGCCCGTGCGCCGCTCGGCCCGGGTCGTGTTGGCGCGCACGTCCGAGCCGCCCTGCTTCTCGGTCATCGCCATGCCCATGAGCGCCGACGCCTTCGACGTGCCGCCGAGGGCCGGGTCGTACGCGCGGCTCAGCAGGCGAGGCATCCAGTGACCCGAGAGACCGGATGCCGCGAGCCGGAGCGTCGGCACCGCGGCATGCGTCATCGACACGGGGCAGGCGTGGCCGGGCTCGACCTGCGCGAAGAGGGGAAGGCCGCGGCCCGATCGACGTTCGCGCCGGGGCCGGGCTCGGCGACCGCCCCGGTGTGCGCGCCCGCGCCGACGGCCGCCGCGATCACCCGGTGGTACGCGTCGTCGTACTCGACCTCGTCGATGCGGCGGCCCCACCGGTCGTGGGTGCGCAGCACGGGCGGGTGCGTGTTCGCGCGCTCGGCGTCGCGCTGGAAGGCGGCGGAGCCGACGTGCCGGCCGATCTCGGAGAGGTCGGTGCCGCCACCACGCTCGCGCATCGACCCGCCCGCGGCTCCCGCGGAGACATCCCGCCCCCATCTCGCGACCGCCTCGACGAGCGCGATGTTCGTCGCGTACTCGTCGACCGCCTCGCGCGGCGGAACCTGGTTCTGCACCTCGTGCGTCCGTGTCATCGTCGACCTCCACCGTCATTCTGGTCGCTCGGGCGCGGTTTCGAGACGTCGCTTCGCTCCTGCTCAACCCGCTGGTCGCGCCGGATTTCGCCCTCGGTGAACGGAGTGGGTCGGATGCCCCGGTCCGCTTGCGTCCCGGGTGAGCGCGTGTTTTGCTGTAACGCTGCAATGTCGGACGGGGGTGCGACGATGCAGCCGGGCACACGGGTCATCAGCCCTGCCCGCGGTCGTGCGCGCACGAACCCGCCGTGACCGAGGCCAACGCCGTTCGCGATTCCTGGAGATCACATGCTCGGAAGACTCCTGTTCAGATACCTGAGGCCGTACTGGCCTCTCCTACTCGGCGTGCTGGCCTTCCAGATCGTCGCCGCCTACGCCAACTTCCAACTTCCGACGCTCAACGCGCAGATCATCGACGACGGCGTCGCCAAGGGCGACACCGACGTGATCTGGCAGTCGGGCGCCGTCATGCTCGGCATGTCGCTCCTGCAGATCGTCACCCAGCTGGTCGCGACGTGGTTCGCCGCGATGGCCGCGATGAAGCTCGGCCGCGACATCCGCGACGACGTCTTCGAGCGCGTGTCGGGCTTCTCCGAGCGCGAGGTGTCGACCTTCGGCCCCGGCTCGCTCATCACCCGCAACACGAACGACGTGCAGCAGGTGCAGATGCTCGCCATGATGGGCGCGACGTTCCTCGTCGCCGCCCCGATCATGGCGTTCTACGGCATCTACAAGGCGCTGTCGGTCGACGTCGGGCTGAGCTGGATCATCGCGGTCGCGGTGCCCACGCTCCTCATCGTCGCGGGCCTCATCATCTGGCGCATGGTGCCGCTGTTCCGTTCGTACCAGGTGAAGCTCGACGGCGTGAACCGCATCATGCGCGAGCAGCTCACGGGCATCCGCGTCGTGCGCGCCTTCGTGCGCGAAGACATCGAGGAGGCGCGCTTCCGCGAGGCGAACACCGACATCATGGTCGTCGGCCGCAAGGTCGGCTCGCTCTTCGTGCTGATGTTCCCGCTCGTCATGCTCGTGCTCAACGTCACGCTCGTCGGCGTGATCTGGTTCGGCGCGATCGAGGTCGACGAGGGCAACACCGAGATCGGCGTCCTGTTCGCCTTCATGCAGTACGTCATGCTCATCCTGATGGGCGTCATGATGGCGAGCTTCATCACGATCATGATCCCGCGCGCCGCGGTGTCGGCCGAGCGGATCGGCGCCGTGCTCGACGTCAAGTCGACGCTCGCACGGCCCGCGAACCCGGTGACCGTGTTCCCGACGCCTGGCACCGTCGAGTTCCGCGGCACGGGCTTCACGTACCCGGGCGCCGAGCACCCCGTGCTCAGCGGCATCACCGTGAAGGCCGAGCCCGGCGAGACGCTCGCGATCGTCGGCTCGACGGGTGCGGGCAAGACGACGCTCGTGTCGTTGCTGCCGCGCCTGTTCGACACGACCGAGGGCAGCGTGCTCGTGAACGGCGTCGACGTGCGCGACGCCGACCTCGACCTCGTGTGGAAGAGCATCGGCCTCGTGCCGCAGCGGCCGTTCCTCTTCACCGGCACGGTCGCATCGAACCTGCGGTTCGGCCGCGAAGACGCCACCGACGAAGAACTGTGGCACGCGCTCGAGATCGCGCAGGGCCGCGACTTCGTCGAGGAGATGGAGGGCCAGCTCGACGCGAAGATCGCGCAGGGCGGCACCAACGTCTCGGGGGGCCAGCGCCAGCGGCTCGCGATCGCGCGGGCGATCGTGCACCAGCCCGACATCCTCGTCTTCGACGACTCGTTCTCGGCGCTCGACCTGACGACCGACGCGAGACTCAGGCAGGCGCTCTGGCGCGAACTGCCCGGCGTGACCAAGGTCGTCGTGGCGCAGCGCGTCTCGACGATCACCGACGCCGACCGCATCGTCGTGCTCGACGACGGCGTCGCCGTGGGCGTCGGCACCCACGAGCAGCTGCTCGAGACGTGCCAGACGTACCGCGAGATCGTCGAATCCCAGCTCGGAGTGGAGGCCGCACGATGACCAGCCCGACCCCGCTGTCAGAAGAAGACCAGCTCGAACTCGAGATGGCCGAACAGGCCCGCATCAGCGCCGACGACTGGAGCGGGGGTGTCGCGCCCGGCAAGGCCGCGAACTTCCGCCAGTCGTTCGGCCGACTGCTCGGCCTGCTGAAGCCGCACGCCTTCGGGTTCACGGTCGCCTCGGTGCTCGGCGCCATCGGCGTCGTGATGACGGTCTGGGCGCCGAAGGTGCTCGCCGAGGCGACGAACCTCATCTTCGAGGGCTTCATCTCGGCGCAGATGCCGCCCGGCGTCACGAAGGAGCAGGTCGTCGACCAGCTCGAGGCCGCCGGCCAGACCGACCAGGCGAACATGGTGCAGGCGATGAACCTCGTGCCCGGCGAGGGCATCGACTTCGTCGCGCTCAGCCAGGTCGTCATCCTCGTGCTGTTCCTCTACATCGCGTCGTCGATCCTCATGTGGATCCAGGGCTACGTCGTGAACGTGATCATGGTGCGCGCGATGTGGAAGCTGCGCGAAGACGTCGAGGCGAAGGTCAACCGGCTGCCGCTCAGCTACTTCGACAAGGTGCAGCGCGGCGAGCTGATCTCGCGAGTCACGAACGACATCGACAACATCACGCAGACGATGCAGCAGTCGCTGTCGAGCGCGCTCACCAACGTGCTCACCGTCATCGGCGTGCTCGTCATGATGTTCTCGATCTCGTGGCAGCTCTCGCTCGTGGCGCTCGTCTCGCTGCCCCTCATGGGCGTGATCTTCGGCGTCATCGGCCCGAAGTCGCAGAAGGCCTTCGGCACCCAGTGGCGCAAGGTCGGCCGGCTCAACGCCCGGGTCGAGGAGTCGTTCTCCGGCCACGCGCTCGTCAAGGTCTACGGTCGCGAGGCGGCGAGCCGCGAGGCGTTCAAGGCCGAGAACCAGGAGCTGTACGAGGCCTCGTTCAAGGCGCAGTTCCTGTCGAACATCATGATGCCCGCGATGACCTTCATCGGAAACCTGCAGTACGTCGGCATCGCCGTGCTCGGCGGCATCATGGTCGCGAGCGGCTCGCTGCGACTCGGCGACGTGCAGGCGTTCATCCAGTACTCGCAGCAGTTCTCGCAGCCCCTGTCGCAGCTCGGCGGCATGGCCGCGGTGGTGCAGTCGGGCACGGCCTCGGCCGAGCGCGTCTTCGAGCTGCTCGACGCCGACGAGCAGGAGGCCGACGCGGCGAACGCCCCGGCTCCGGTCGACGGTGACGGCACGATCGTGTTCGACCACGTCGCGTTCTCGTACCACCCCGACCGCCCGCTCATCAAGGACCTGTCGTTCCGGGTCGAGCCCGGGCAGACGGTCGCGATCGTCGGCCCGACGGGCGCCGGCAAGACGACGCTCGTGAACCTCATCATGCGGTTCTACGAGCTGAACTCTGGGCGCATCCTGCTCAACGGGCAGGACATCGCCGAACTCACCCGGCACGACGTCCGGGCGAAGACCGGCATGGTGCTGCAGGACCCGTGGCTGTTCGCCGGATCGATCCGCGAGAACATCCGCTACGGCCGCGCCGACGCCACCGACGACGAGATCACCGCCGCCGCGCGGGCGACGTACGTCGACCGGTTCGTGCACTCGCTGCCCGACGGGTACGACACCGTGCTCGACGAGGACGCCTCGAACGTGTCGGCGGGTGAGAAGCAGCTCATCACGATCGCGCGCGCGTTCGTGGCGCAGCCGAGCGTGCTCATCCTCGACGAGGCGACGAGCTCGGTCGACACCCGCACCGAGCTGCTGTTGCAGCATGCGATGGCGGCGCTCCGCGAGGGTCGTACCTCGTTCGTGATCGCGCACCGTCTCTCGACGATCCGCGACGCCGACCTCATCCTCGTGATGGAGCACGGCGACATCGTCGAGCAGGGCGACCACGAGCAGCTCATCGCCGCGAAGGGCGCGTACTACCGCCTCTACAACTCGCAGTTCGAGCAGGCCGCATCCGACATCGACGCCGAAGAGGCGCTCGGTGACGGCACGGTCGTGACCTCGGCCGACGCCGAACCCGAGTCCCGCCTGCTGAAGGGCATGGAGGAGGAGATCGTCGAGGCGAGCGAGTAGTCGCACGGTTCGTCACGCGTGAGCGGGTGCCCTTCGGGGCATCCGCTCATCGCGTTTTCGGCCCCGGAGCCGCCGGGGGGAGAATGGATCGGTGACGATCCTCCCCCAGCCCGTGCGCCCGTGGCGGCTCTGGCTGGTCTGGGGCGTCGGCGTCGCCGCCTACGTCGTCTCGGTGACGAACCGCACCTCGCTCGGCGCCGTCGGCTCCGACGCGGCCCTGAGGTTCGACGCGGATGCCTCGACGCTGTCGATGTTCGCGGTCATCCAGCTCTTCGTCTACGGCGGCATGCAGATTCCCGTCGGGCTGCTGCTCGACCGGTTCGGCGCCCGTCCGATCGTCACCGCCGGCATGGTGCTCATGGCGGTCGGCCAGCTCGTCATGGCGGTCTCGACCGACGTCGGCACGGCGATCCTCGCCCGCGTGCTGCTCGGCGCGGGCGATGCGGCCGTCTTCCCGAGCGTGCTGCGCGTCGTGGCGACCTGGTTCCCGCAGCAGCGCGCGCCGCTCGTCGTGCAGATGACCGGCATCGTCGGCCAGACCGGCCAGCTGCTCGCCCTGCTGCCGATGGCGGCGCTGCTGCACGCCACGAGCTGGACGGTCGCATTCGGCAGCCTCGCCGGCCTCGGGGCCCTGTTCGCGGTGCTGACGTTCGCGATCATCCGCAACCACCCGCCGACGAGCGACGCGGATGTCTCGGTCAACACCGAGACCGGGGCGATCGCCGTCGTGCGCTCGTCGGCCGACCTCCGGCAGGGCTTCCGCGAGTCGTGGGGACACCCCGGCACCAGGCTCGCATTCTGGTCGCACTTCACGACGCCGTTCGCGGGCACCGCGTTCGTGATGCTGTGGGGCTTCCCGTTCCTGACGGCGGGCGAAGGGCTCACGCCCGCGATGGCCTCGCTGGTCGTGAGCGCGTTCGTCGTGTTCGGCATGCTCGTCGGGCCCGTCATGGGGGCGCTCTCGAGCCGGCACCCGCTGCGCCGCTCGCGCATGCTCGTGCTGCCGACGATCGCGATCCAGGCGGTGGCGTGGCTCATCGTGATCGTGTGGCCCGGACCGGCGCCGGTCTGGCTGCTGTTCCTGCTCGCGCTCGCGCTCGCGACCGGCGGCCCGGCATCGATGATCGCGTTCGACCACGCTCGCACGCACAATCCGAGCCACCGGCTCAGCACGGCGACGGGCATCGTCAACGGCGGCGGGTTCATCGCGGGCCTCATCGCGATCTTCCTGATCGGCCTCGCGATGGACCTGCAGGGCGCCGGAACGCCCGAGACGTACACGCTCGAGGCGTTCCGCATCGCGTTCCTCACGCAGATGCCGCTCTGGATCCTCGGCTCGGTGTTCATCATCGTCGAGCGCCGGCGCACCCGCGTGCGGATGGGACTCGACGAGCCGCGACCACGGCGGCGCGATCGCGATCGCGATCGCGGCTGAGCTTCGCGCTCGCGGCCGAGCTCGCGACATTCGCTCGACTCATCGCGAGCAATCCTCAGAACCGGGTTGACACGCGCCCGTGGTCACGGGAGGCTATCCCGTAGGGTCCGCAGCGAGCGCCAGAGGCGTGACGTACATGGGGTCGCACGACGATGTCGTCACCATCCGCCCTGGGCCGGAGACGGGCCGAAGGAGTCCGCTCATGGCTGGAAATCGCTCCATACGCAATCGTGCCGTCTTCATCGCCACCGCACTCGCGCTGACGTTCACGATGCTGAGTCCCGTCGGCGCGGGCGCCGCCGAGAACGACGGCGCCCTCGACATGTACACGGCGGAGGTCACCGGCGATCAAGCCGCCGACATCGCCGCGGCCGGCTTCGACGTCGCCAACAGCACGGTGACCGAGTCGGGGGTCAGCATCGACCTGGTGCTCACGCCCGGCGAGGCGAAGGCCCTCAAGGCCCGCGGCCTCGACGTCGCCGTCAAGAAGAACAAGGACGGCAAGTCGGCCCGTCAGCTCGCCGAAGAGCAGGCCGCCGCGGGCTACGACGTGTTCCGGTCGTGGGACGAACCGGGAGGCATCCGCGACGAGCTGTACTCACTCGCGAAGAAGAACCCGAACGTGGTGAAGCTCGAGGTGCTCGGGCACACCTACGAGGGTCGCGAGCTCATCGCCATGAAGGTCACCCAGGCGGCGAAGGCGACGCCCGACGGCGCGCGGCCGGCGGTGCTCTACAGCTCGACCCAGCACGCCCGCGAGTGGATCTCGACCGAGGTCAACCGCCGCCTGCTGCACCACTTCGTCGACGGGTGGAGGAGCGGCGACCAGGAGATCAAGAACCTGCTCAGGCAGAACGAGTTCTGGTTCCTCGTCGTGGCCAACCCCGACGGCTACCAGTACACGTTCGACCACGAGCGGCTGTGGCGCAAGAACCTGCGCGACAACGACGGCGACGGCCAGATCACGCGCGCCGACGGCGTCGACCCCAACCGCAACTACCCCGAGCACTTCGGGTACGACGAGGAGGGGTCGTCGTCGCAGATCTCGAGCGACACGTACCGCGGCCCGTCGGCGGGGTCCGAGCCCGAGACGCAGGCGATGATGGCCCTGCTCGATCGCGCCGACTTCTCGTTCCAGGTCAACTACCACTCCTACGGGCAGTGGCTGCTGTACGCGGAGGGCTGGCAGACCGGCACCCCGACCGCCGACGACCCGATCTACTACGCGCTCTCGGGCAACCTCGACGACCCGGCGATCCCCGACTTCGAGCCGGGACTGTCGTCGGACGTGCTCTACGTGACCAACGGCGAGACGACCGACTTCGCGCACGCCCAGCGGGGCACCCTCGCGTGGACGCCCGAACTCGGCGAGGGCCTCCCGACCGGTGGCGGGTTCGTGTTCCCCGACGACGAGGCGCAGGTCCAGGCCGAGTTCGAGCGCGCGCTGCCGTTCGCGCTCGATGTCGCGAAGTCCGCGGCCGACCCCGACGACCCGGTGTCGCACCTGGGCATCGAGACGAAGCCCTTCTACCTGGAGAGCGACGACACCTACAAGGCGGGCCTGCCGCTTGCGGACTTCACCTTCGAGTACTCGTACGGCGACCCGCAGGAGGTTCGCGTCATCGCCAAGCGGGACCTGGGCGACATCACGCTCAAGTACTCGATCAACGGCGGCGATCCGGTGAGCGCGACGACCGAGGAGTGGACCGGCGGTGATCGCTACGGCGGCAAGACGGCCGTGCACTACCGCATCATGAGCGGCTTCGTCACCGGCACCGAGCCGGGCGACGAGGTCGATGTCTGGTTCGAGGGCGGCAGCGAGACGAGCGACTCGTTCACCTACCGGGCGGTCGAGGAATCGACCGACGACGTGCTGGTCCTCGCGGCCGAGGACTACACGGGCGCCTCGCCCGTGCAGGCGGGCGGACCGAACTACCTCGACTTCTACGAGGAGGCGCTCGAGGCCAACGGCACGGGGTACGACGTCTACGACGTCGATGCGCGCGGCCGCACGGCACCCGATGCCCTCGGAGTGCTCTCGCACTACGACGCCGTCATCTGGTACACGGGCGACGACATCATCACCCGAGAACCGGGGTGGCCCGGCGGCACCGCCTCGCGGCTGGCGCTCGACAACACGCTCGAAGTGCGCGACTTCCTCAACGAGGGCGGTCAGGTGCTCTACACCGGCAAGTACGCCGGCACGCAGTACGCGGGCACCGATCAGCTGTACGACCCGACCGCGGCGAACGCGCAGTGCCGGACCGCCGGCGGCATCCTTCCCCGGTGCCGGCCGCTCGGCGGGTCGGGCGACGCCACGAACGACACGCTGCAGTACTGGCTCGGCGCCTACCTCGTGGTCGACGACGCCGGCACGACGGACGAGGGCGAACTCCTCGACGTGCTCGGCGTGGACACGCCGTTCACCGGCCTCGACTGGGGCTTCAGCGGCACCGACAGCGCGCCGAACCAGGATCACAGCAACTCGTTCATCACGACGAGCGGCATCCTCGACCCGCAGCAGTACCCGCAGTTCGAGAGCTGGGTCGCGGGCCGCTGGGACCGCACGGGCGGGCCGTTCGAGCCGCACACCGGTGACGCCTACGCGTACTCGCAGATCGCCGACGTGTCGTACAAGCGGCTGACGCGCACGATCGACGTGCCCGCCGACGGCGCCGACCTCTCGTTCTGGACGTCGTACGACACCGAGGCCGACTGGGACCACGTCGCCGTCGAGGCGCACACTCCCGGCGAGGACGACTGGACGACGCTGCCCGAGCTGGGCGGAAGCACGTCGGACAGCGTCGGTGAGAGCTGCCCGGCCGGATGGCGCGAGCTGCACCCGCACCTCGACCACTACCAGACGTACGACGAGGCGGCGAGCACCTGCGAACCGACCGGCACGTCGGGCGTCTGGCAGGCCGCTTCCGGCAACTCCGGCGGCTGGCAGCAGTGGTCGGTCGACCTGGATGCCTTCGCGGGCGGTCAGGTCGAGGTGTCGATCGCGTACATCAGCGACTGGTCGACGCAGGGGCTGGGCGTCTTCGTCGACGACATCGAGGTGTCGACCGGTGAGGGCACGACGTCGTTCGAGGGCGGCGACACCGGTGGCTGGGAGGTCACCGGGCCGCCCGAGGGCAGCGCACCGAATCCGAACGACTTCATCGTCACGACGGCGGCCGGGTTCCCCGAGGCCGCGGTGGTGGCGACGCCGGGGTCGCTCATGACCGGGTTCGGGTTCGAGGGCATCGACGATGCCGGCATCCGGGCCGAGTGGATGGGCCGGGCGCTGGAGCACCTGCTCGACTGACGCCGCCCGGTGGTCGATGGGCGACCGGTATCGAGACCTCGCGACCACCGGTGGCCGAACAGCGGAGCGTACCGAGACCTCGCGAGAGGCCTCGATACGTCGCTGCGCTCCGACCCGACCCCGCCGTGACCCGGCTCAGGCGCCGTAGCGGTAGAAGCCCTCGCCGGTCGCGACGCCGAGCTTGCCCTGGTCGATGTAGCGCTCCTTGATGAGCGCGGCGAACTCCTGCTGCTTCGGCCCGCCCATCATCGAGATGTTGTAGGCCGTCGTGAGCCCGACGATGTCGTAGATCTGGAACGGACCCATCGGTGCGCCGGTGCCGATGCGCCAGGTCGCGTCGATCGCCTCGGGCTCGGCGACGCCGTCGACGAGCAGCTGGCCGGCCGCAGAGAGGAACGGCACGAGCAGCGAGTTGAGCACGTAGCCCGGCTGCTCCTTCTTGATCTCGATCGGCACCATGCCGATGGCCTCGGCGAACTCGACGACCGTGCGGTACACGGCGGGGTCGGTCGCCGGGGTTCCCATGATCTCGGCGGTGTTGTGCGCCCAGATGCGGTTCGCGAAGTGCAGCGCGAGGAACCGGTCGGGGCGGCCGGTCGCGTCGGCGATGGCGCTCGGCAGCAGCGTCGACGAGTTCGTCGCGAAGATCGTGCGCTCGGGGGCGACGGCGGCGAGCTTCTCGTAGGTCGAGCGCTTGATGTCGATGCTCTCGGGCACGGCCTCGATGACGAGGTCGGCGTTCGCGACCGCCTCGCCGAGGTCGGCCGAGAGGGTGATGCGAGAGAGCGCGGCCTGCGCCCTCCCGTCGGCGGCGCCGTCGACGCCCTCCTCGACGTACGTCGCGGCGAGCTTCTCGAAGCGCTGCTTCGCCGCGGCGAGCGCGGCGTCGTCGAGGTCGTAGGCGACGACCTCGAGGCCGCTGTACGCGGTCTGGTACGCGATCTGCGAGCCGAGCACTCCGGTTCCGAGCACGGTCACGTGCTGCACTGCGGTCATGATGATTCCTTCTTCCTGTCGTGCCCTCGTGGGGCCTCGCGCGCCTCAGCCGGCGCGTTCGTCTCGGGGATGCCTCGGCCGGTCGCCGTCGGTCGCGGCGTCGTTGAACCGCGTGAGGTCGGTCGCGAAGCGGGCGACCTCGGCGTCGTTCCAGTCACCGAGGTGACGGTCGACGACACCCTGCAGGAGCGCGATCGCCTCGCGGTACGCGGACCAGCCGGCGTCGGTGAGTTCGAGCGGGCGGCCTCGGCCCGAGGCATCCGCGATCTCGCGCACGACGCCGAGGCGGGTGAGGCCCGCGAGCTGGCGCGACACGGTCGAGCGGTTGAGGCGGAACGCCTCGGCGATGTCGGTCGAGCGGCACTGGGGGTGGTCGACGATGTAGCCGAGGATCGACTGGTCGGTCATGCTCAGGCTGAACTGCGCGGTGCGGGCGTCGGCGACGCCGCGCCGGGTGATGACGATGAGCTCGCGCAGGATCGCTGCGGCGTGCTCGTCGCGGGGTGTGCGCTTCACCATGCCCGGCTCCTTCTGTTGTCATATGCAACACTACGCTCGTGCGTTGCATTCCGCAACAGAAAAAGCCGGATGGATGTCGGAGTGCCGAGTCAGCGGGTCGCCGGGGCGCCGGGTCGCCTGCATCCACCGACACCCGTCGGCGGTCGTCCGCTCCCGCGCTCAGCTCAGAAGAGGCGCGCCTGCGCGACGACGGGCGCGCCCTCGAGCTCGAGCAGGAACCTCTTGCGCTCGAGGCCGCCGGCGTAGCCCGTGAGCGATCCGTCGGCGCCGACCACCCGGTGGCACGGCACGATGATGCTGAGCGGATTGCGCCCGACGGCGCCCCCGACCCGCCGGGCGAGGTTGCGATCGCCGAGGCGCTCGGCGAGCTCGCCGTAGGTCACCGTCGTGCCGAGCGGGATGCCGCGGAGCATGCCCCAGACGGCGTGCTGGAACTCGTCGCCGTCGGGCGCGGTCGGCAGGTCGAACTCGGTGCGGGCGCCGGTGAGGTACTCGTCGAGCTCGACGCCGAGCCGTGCGATGAGCGCGTCGTCGCGCGCGGACACCTCGACGCCGATCGTGCCCGCGGTCGGCGGATGCCAGTGCCCCGGGAAGTAGATGCCCGCGAGCGCGTCGCCGTCGGCGACGACGAGCAGCTCGCCGAGCGCCGTCGTCAGCGTGGCGTGGCGTCGGGTCATGTCTCCATCCTCACCCCGTTCGAGGTCGGCGGTGCTCGATCCGGCGGCGGGAATCGGACTTCGTCCCGGCCGGCGCAGGGCTTCGCGCCGAAGAGCCGAGCCCACGGTGTCGGCCGGTCGCCGTACGATGACCGCATGCGCGACCCTCGCCCCGCGACCGGAATGCGCGTCGCCTTCACCGCCGAGATCTACGAGTGGGCGTCGCGTCGCAACTGGTTCTTCGTCGACGTTCCGCCCGAGCCGAGCGCCGACATCTCCGACCGGCCGCGGATGCCTCGGGGGTTCAACTCCGCTCGCGTGACGGCGACGGTCGGCGGCACGACGTGGAGCACGTCGATCTTCCCCTCGGGCGACACGTACGCCCTGCCGCTGAAGCGCGCGGTGCTCGAGGCCGAGCAGATCGGCGAGGGCGATGTGATCGAGGTGCGCCTGACCGTGCACGACGGCTGAGGCCCGCGGTCGTCCTTCAACCGGCTGCGCCGACGGTGCGCGCGTTCACCTCGTCGCGCCACGCGACGAGCTCGCGGATGGGCCCGAGATCCCAACCGGTCTCGGCTTCGAGGCCGACCGTGAAGAGTCGCGTTCCGACCACGTGGAGCGCCTCGGCATGGCCGGCGTAGTCGTCGAGGTCCTCGGCGTAGCGACCGGGCCTCGGCGAGACGCCGGCGCTGCGCTCGATGTCGGCCGGGTCACGGCCGATCCGGCGGCACCAGTCGTCGAGCACCGCGTGCTTGTGCGCGATCGTCTCGGCGTCGCCGAAGCCGTGCCAGATGTCGGCGTGCTCCGCGACGATGCGCAGCGTGACCTGCTCGCCGCCGCCGCCGATGAGCACGGGGATCGCTCGAGTGGGCGGCGGGTTGAGCTTCGACCACCGCTCGCGGATGAGCGGCAGGTCGGCCCGCAGCCTGCGCAGCCGATCGGGCGCGGTGCCGAACTCGTACCCGTACTCCTCGTAGTCGCGCTCGAACCAGCCCGCTCCGATGCCGAGGACGACCCGACCCGGACCGCCGTCGCGTGCGCTGATGTGATCGACCGTACGGGCCATGTCGGCGAGCAGCTGCGGGTTTCGGTAGCCGGTGGACGAGACGAGCACGCCGAGTTCGACGCGCTCGGTCACCTCGGCGAAGGCCGCGAGCAGCGACCACGCCTCGAGGTGCGCGCCGTCGGGGTCGCCGCTGAGCGGGAAGAAGTGGTCCCACCCGAGCACGACGTCGGCACCGGCCTCCTCGGCGGCCACGACCGCGGCCCGGAGCTCGGCGTAGCTCGCGTGCTGCGGCTTCACCTGCACGGCGATGCGGGCGGGGCGGTCGGGGCGGGGCACGTGCAGCGCGACTGGCACGTCGCGCGTGCCAGTCGGCGCGATGCCGGCTTCGGCTTCAGTCATGCTCGCGAGCCTACGACGATTGCCGCGGCATCCCCATCGTGATACCGTCCCCGGTGATCGTGATCGAGACAGGAGGTGAGACCCATGAACGCAGTATCAGTGGGCGCTCCCCTGCAGTCCACGATCCGCGACTGAGGTAGTCGCCGCCGGGAGCGCCGAACAGGCAATTCGCGAAAGGCGACTCCCATGCACACCACACCTTCTTCTCTCTCCCGACAGCCCGTCGACGCCACCGGGCGCGTGCCCGCCTCGGGCGCCCGAGCCCTCGTCCTCGGCGGCGGCGGTTCGACCGGCAACGCCTGGCTCATCGGCGTCGTCGCGGGCCTCGCCGACGCCGGCGTCGACGTGACCGCACCCGACGTGACCATCGGCACGTCCGCCGGATCCACCGCGGCGGCCCAGCTGGCCGGCGCGAGCCCGGCCGACCTGTACGCCGCGATCGTCGAGGCGGCACCGCCGCAGCCCGCCCCGACCGCAGGCCAGGCTTGGGCGGGTACGACGCACGGATCCGGTCCCGGGCTCCGGCCGGCCGGCCGACCGGTCGACCACCTCGCACGGACCGGCGCGATCATCGCCGCTGCCACCGACGCCGACGACATGCGCCGGAAGATGGGCGTCTCCGCCCTCGAACTGGACGCCTCGTCGGACGACGCCCAGCAGGCGCGCTGGCGGGCCACCGTCGCCTCGCGCTTTCCGAGCTCGGACTGGCCGCTGCGAACGGTGCTCCTCACCGCGGTCGACGCCGAGACCGGCGAACCGGTCGTCTTCGATCGCGACAGCGGGGTCGACCTGGTCGACGCCGTCGCCGCGAGCTGCGCGGGCGGGTTCGCCTACCGGATCGACGGTCACCCGTACATCGACGGCGGCTACCGCACGAACGCCGAGAACGCCGACCTCGCGACCGGGTACGAGCGGGTGCTCGTGCTGTCGCCGTTCGGCGGCAGGACCAGGCTGCCGCTCGAGTGGCGGCTCCAGCTCGCCGACCAGGTCGATGCGCTCCGCGCCGGCGGCAGCCACGTCGAGACGATCTTCCCGACGAGCGAGGATGCGCACCTGTTCGACAACGCGATGAACGTCGCCCTGCGGCCGGCCGCCGCGCGGGCCGGATTCGAGCGGGGCGGCGCGGTCGCCGCGCGCATCGCGGAGTTCTGGGACTGACCCCTCGGCGGTCGGCCCCGCACCGGGGCCGGCCGCCGCGTGGTCTCGATACAGCGCTGCGCGCCTACTCGACCGACCGGGCGGCGCTGGGCGCCTACTCGACCGACGCCTCCGCCACCGGTGTGCGCCGCAGGCGCAGCGTCACGACCTGGAACGGTCGCAGGTCGAACTCCCACGCACGCGAGCCGGCCTCGGCGAGCGCGACGCCGACCCCGGCTCCCGTGCCCGCGGTGCCCGCGAGCGGGCGTTCGAGCAGGTCGGTCGACTCGGCTCGGGCGTCGAAGGATGCCTCGAGCCGCGCCCGAGCGCGGGCCCCGTGCGCCTCGTAGGCGCGCACGACGACGTCGCCCGAGCCGTCTTCGGCGAGCTTCACCGCCTCGACCACGGCGCCCGTCACGCGCACGAGCGGGTCGATCGCCGAGGCATCCACACCGGTGAAGGTGCGCAGCGGCAGGTTGAGGCGGTAGCCCTCGACGATCGCCTGGGGAATGCCCGCACCGGGCGCGATCGAGACGCGCATGCGGTGCGCGCCCTGGTCGGCCTCGGGGTCGGGGAACTGCGGGGCGCGCAGCAGCGAGAGCCGCACGGTCGTGACGGTCGCACCGGGGCGCGAGACATCGGCGGCGCGCTGGGTGTCGTGGCCGTACGTCGCGTCGTTCGCGATCGCGACGCCGTAGCCCGGCTCGCCGACGTGCACCCAGCGGTGGGCGACGGTCTCGAAGCGGGCCGAGTCCCACGAGGTGTTCGCGTGGGTCGGCCGATGGATGTGCCCGAACTGGATCTCGCTCGTCGCCCGGTCGGCGTGCACGTCGAGCGGGAACGCGAGCTTCAGGAGCTTCTGCCGCTCGTGCCAGTCGACCTCGAACTCGACCTCGAGCGCGCGGTCGTCGGCGCCGAGCGAGACCGTCTCGACGAGGCTCGATGCCCCGAACCGGCGCACGATGCGCACCGAGACCCGCTCGTCGCCGGGTGCTCGAGGAGGCGCGTCGCCGCCGTCTCGAGACCCGAACACCTCGACCGACTCCGCCTCGCGCAGCTCGACGACGTTGCGGGCGTAGTGGGCGTCGATGTCCCACGCGTCCCACTGGTTGGGGGTGTCGCGGAAGAGCTGCAGCAGCTTCGCCGAACGACCGGGCGCGATCGCCTCGCGACCGAGGCGGCCGTCGGGTTCGCGGTGGCGGAGGGAGACGAGCAGTCCGTCGGCGTCGAGCACCGCCTCGAGATGGGCGTTCGCGAGGGTGATGCGCCCGTCGCCGGTCGAGTCGGCGCGCAGCGCCAGATCGAGGGCCGCTCCGCCGGCGGCGTGGTCTCGGTGCGCTCCTTCGTCGCTCGATCGACGCGTCCCACCCAGCGCCGGCACGCCCGACACGTCGTAGGGTCCGGCGTTCAGGCGAAGCGTCCCGTCGCCCGACCCGGCGAGCGCGCGCACCGAGCGCTCGATGATCGCCTCGAGCACCTCGGCGACCTCCGCGTAGCGGCGCTCGGCCTCGCGGTGCACCCACGCGATCGACGACCCGGGAAGGATGTCGTGGAACTGCTGCAGCAGCACCGTGTGCCAGGCGTCGTCGAGCTCGTCGACCGGATAGGGCACGGCGCCGCGCACGGCCGCCGTCGCCGCCCACAGCTCGGCCTCGCGCAGCAGGTGCTCGCTGCGGCGGTTGCCGCGCTTCGTGCGCGCCTGCGACGTGTACGTGCCCCGGTGGAACTCGAGGTACAGCTCGCCCGACCACACCGGCGGGTGCGGGTACTCCGACTCGGCGGTCTCGAAGAACCGCCGCGGCGACGAGAGCGTCACGCGGGGCGAGCCCTCGAGATCGGCTGTGCGGTAGGCCGCGGCGATCATCTCGCGGGTCGGCCCGCCGCCGCCGTCGCCCCACCCGAACGGCACGAGCGAGGTGTTCGCCGTGCCCTTCTCGGCGTACTGGCGTTCGGCCCGGGCGAGCTCCTCGCCCGACAGCTCTGAGTTGTACGTGTCGACCGGCGGGAAGTGCGTGAACACCTCGGTGCCGTCGATGCCCTGCCACCGGAACGTGTGATGCGGGAAGCGGTTCGTCTCGTTCCACGAGATCTTCTGCGTGAGGAACCACCGCGACCCCGCCGCACGCACGAGCTGCGGCAGCGCCGCCGAATAGCCGAACGAGTCGGGCAGCCACACCTCGAGCGGCTCGACGCCGAACTCCTCGATGAAGAAGCGCTTGCCCGCGACGAACTGGCGCGCGAGCGCCTCGCCGCCCGGCAGGTTCGTGTCGGACTCGACCCACATGCCGCCGACCGGCACGAACGACCCCTCGGCGATGCGGGCCCGCACCCGCTCGAACACCTGCGGGTACTGCTGCTTCAGCCACGCGTACTGCTGCGCCGACGACGCCGCGAACACGAGGCCCGGGTGCTCCTCGATGAGCGCGTCGACGTTCGAGAAGGTGCGCGCGACCTTGCGCACCGTCTCACGGGTCGGCCAGAACCACGCGCTGTCGATGTGCGCGTGCCCGACGGCGTGCAGGCGGTGCGAGCTCGCCCAGGCGGGCGCCGCCAGCACGGGCGCGAGGATGCTCCGCCCGAGCGCCGCGGTGCCGGCGATGTCGTCGGGGTCCATCTCGTCGATCATGCGCTCGAGCGCTCGCACGATCTGGGCGCGGCGCGGCGACGCCTCGGGCAGTTGCGCCTCGAGGCCGCGGAGGGTCCAGACGTCCTGCACGAGCTCCCAGACGGTGACGTCGCGGAGCGCGAGGTCGACGTCGCCGAGCACGTAGATCGGGTCGTCGCCCGCCGTCTCCCACTCGCCGCGGGGCGTCGGGGCGAACGACCAGTTCTGGCTGATGTCGGGGTTCGACGCCGCCTCGAGGTACACGGTGGTCGCCGGTCGAGGAGCGCCCGGCGAAGCGGTACGCGTATCGAGACCCCCGGGCCCCGTGGTCTCGATGCGGCGCTGCGCGCCGACTCGACCGGCAGAACCGGCGATCAGCTCGAGCGGCACCGCCCGGTTGCGCGGCTCGACCGCCTTCACGATCGTGCCGTCGGTGCGCCACACGAGCGCCTCGGCCTGGAACCCGGGCGCGACCCCGATGAACCCGAGGTCGACCACGAGCTCCCAGTGAGCCTCCGATGTTCGAGCGGGGAGCGCAGCGACCGTTTCGATGCCCTGCGACGGGGTCTCGATTCGCTCCGCTCCTCGAGCACCGGGTACCTCCGGCAGCGTGACCCTGAACCACGTCGTGCCCCACGCGCGCCCCCACGCGTCGCCGGGGGCGACGGGAGCGAACTGCTGTGCGACGGCCTCGGCGAACGGCACCGGTTCGCCCGGCGCCTCCCAGCGCTCGAGTCGCGCGGGCACCCGCTCGCGGTAGATCGCGGGTTCGAGGCGCTCGCGCACGAAGCGGGCGATGCGGGTCTCGACCAGGGCGGAATCGTCGTGCATGCGGGCTCTCCCCTATCCCTTGACCGCGCCCTGCAGCGCGAACGAACCGCCGATGCCGCGCGACACGAGCACGTACAGCGCGATGACCGGCAACGAGTACAGCAGCGAGAAGGCGGCGAGCTCGCCGTAGGCGACCGTGCCGTACTGGCCGAAGAAGCTGTAGATGCTCACGGCGGCAGGTTGCTTCGCCGGGCTCAGCAGCAGGATGAACGGCACGAAGAAGTTTCCCCACGCCTGGATGAACACGAAGATGAACACCACCGCGATGCCCGGCCGCATGAGCGGCACGACGATGCGGCGCAGCGTGCCCATCGCCGAGGCGCCGTCGACCCACGCCGCCTCCTCGAGCGAGACGGGCACGGAGTCCATGAAGTTCTTCATCATCCAGATCGCCATCGGCAGGCTCGTCGCCGCCATGAAGAACGTGACCGCGGCGAGGTTGTCGAGGTAGCCGAGCCGCACGAAGAGGCTGTACACCGGCACCATGATCGCCGTGATCGGCAGGCACGTGCCGAACAGGATCGCGTAGAGGTACGGCTTGTTGAACCGCGACTGGTACCGCGAGAGCGGGTACGCCGCGAGCACCGCGACGAGCACCGTCACGATCGCGGTGCCCGTCGAGAGCAGGGTGGAGTTCCAGAGCGGCAGCAGGGTGCCGTCGAACGTGAGCACGGCCTGGTAGTTCGCGAGGGTGAACCCCTCGGGCACCTCGGTGCGCTGGCTCGGCGACGTGTCGATCGAGGCGAGCACGAGCCACGCGAGGGGCACGACGAAGCAGAGGCCGATGAGCACGAGGGCCAGGTTGCGGGCGAGGGATGCCGCGGCACGGCGCGGCGACGCGAGGTTCACGTGTCACGCTCCGGACGCAGCATCCTGATGTAGCCCACCGAGAAGATCGCGCCGACGACGATCATGACGACCGCGATGGCCGAGCCGTAGCCGATCTGCTGGAACTTGAACGCCTCTTGATAGGCGAAGACCGGCAGGGTCGAGCTGGCCATGCCCGGGCCGCCCTTCGTCATCACCCAGATGAGCGTGAACACGGCGAGCGTCTGCAGCGTGATGAGCATGAGGTTCGTCGCGATCGACGAGCGGATCATCGGCAGCGTCACCCACCAGAGCCGCTTCGCACCGCCCGCGCCGTCGACGATCGCCGCTTCGGTGATCTCGGGCGGCACGTCGTTGAGGGCGGCCTCGTACACGAGCATCGAGAAGGCGGTGCCGCGCCACACGTTCGCGAGGATCACGGCGAGCATCGGGAAGTCGAACAGCCAGTTGGGGCCGGCGATGCCGATCGCGGCGAGCAGCTGGTTGAGGGTGCCGTCGTCGGCGAAGTACGCGTACGCGGCGAACGCCGCGACGATCTCGGGCAGCACCCACGCCGCGACCACGGCCGTGCCGACGACGGCGCGCACGACGCGGTTCGCCCGCGTCATGAGGATCGCGAGCCCGAGGCCGATGAGGTTCTGGCCGATCACGGCCGAGCCGAGCACGAAGACGAAGGTGAGCAGCAGCGACAGCGGGAACGCGCGGTCGGTGAAGAGGTCGACGTAGTTGTCGAGTCCGACCCACTGGGGGTCGCGCGCCGCGCGACCGGTCAGCGCGGTGTTCGTGAACGAGACGTAGAATGCCCAGACGACCGGGCCCACCATGAAGAGGGCGAGCAGCACGATCGACGGGGCGACCGGCAGCAGGCGCACGAGCGCCCGCCGGCCGTGCCGAGGCGGTTGCCGGCCGACGCGGAAGTTCGGGTCATCCCGCGTCGGCCGGCCGCCATCGATCGGCGGCGATGAGACCGCGACCATGCTCCTAGCCGGTCACGTTGTCTTCGCCGACGATTCCGACCACCGCCTCGTCATAGGCGGCGGCCGCCTCTTCCGGCGTCATCTGCCCCGTCATGACGGCCTCGGTGGCCGCCTGGATCTCAGCCGAGATCTGGGGATAGTCGGCAGTCGCCGGCCGGAAGTGCGTGGAGGTCACCAGGTCGGTGAAGAACCCGATGAAGGGGTTCGCCTCGAGGTACGCCGGGTCTTCGGCGACGTCGGTGCGCACCGCGATCTGCGAGTTCGCGATGTTGTAGTCGAGCGCGTTCTCCTTGTCGAGCGCCATCGCGAGGAAGTCGAACGCCGCGTCGGGGTTGCCGCTGTTCGCGCCGACCGCGAGGGTCCAGCCGCCGGAGAGGCTGACCGCGCCGTCGCCCTGGCCGTTCTGCGTCGGGAAGGCCGCGACGCCGATGTCGTCGACGTACTCGGGCCAGGCGTACTGGCCGCCCTCCATCCAGAACGACGGCGACCAGGAGCCCTCGATCGTGCCGCCGATCTGGCCGTTCGGGAACCACTCGCCGAACAGCTTCTGCCACATCGAGCCGTCGAGCGCGACGTCGGGAGCGGGCGCGAGGCCCTCGGAGTACAGCGTCTCGATGAAGGCCAGCGAGTCGACGAAGCCCTGCGAGCCCGTGACCCACTTCTTCTCGTCGGCGTCGTAGAGCTCGTCGTCGGTGCCGTACATCAGCATGCCGAAGCCCTGCATGACCGAGCCCTCGCCGGCGGGCTTGCCCGAGTAGACGTTGAACGCGACCTTGTCGGGCGAGGCGGCGTGCACCTTGCGGGCGGTGTCGAGGATCTCCTCCCACGACTTCGGCTCCCACGGCAGGGCGACGCCGGCCTCTTCGAGCACCGACTTCGAGTACCAGATGCCGCGCGTGTCGGTGCCGAGCGGCACCGCGTAGACGCTGCCGTCGTCGGCGCGGCCCGCCTCTTTCGCGCCCTCGTTGAACTGCGACCAGTCGCTCCAGTCGGCGAGGTACTCGTCGAGGTTCAGGAGGTAGCCGGCGTCGACGTCGCTGCGCACCTTGAACGTGTCCTCGTAGAAGACGTCGGGTGCCGTGTCGGGGCTCTGCTGCATGAGCGCGAGCTTCGTGCCGTAGTCGGCCTCGTCGGCGACGATCGGCTCGAGCGAGACCGTGATGCCCGGGTTCGCCTTCTCGAACTCGGGCTTCACCTTCTTGAAGAGGTCGTCGAGCGCGACGAACGCGTCGGTCTTCTGGTAGACGATGCGGATCGTGTCGTCGTCACCGCCGCCCGAGTCGGCACTGCAGCCGACGAGGGCGACGGTCGCGGCGGTGACGACCGCGAAGGCGAGGGTGGCGCGGGTGCGGTGCATGGTCTCGTGCTCCTTTGCTCGAGTGCTTGCAGGCGGTTCGGGCGTTGTCGGGTGGTGCGCGTGATGGTGCTGACCCGCTGGGGCATCGGGACTCATGTGGGCGTGCGGAAGCGACACGCCCCGTGGAGACCGTCGGCTCCCCCGAACCGCGCTCCGCGGGGCGTTCGCGTTCCCCACCTGCACATAGTAAATCGAATGGAGTTAGTCGGCAAGGGGCAATTTGTCCGGTGACGTTGGTTCCGAGACGCGTCGCCGCGCCGCGGCGGCGCTCCTCAACCAGCTGGTGGATGCCGCCCCTCCGTCGGGGCGCCCCTCACCCCACTCGCGTCTACCCGAGCAGCAGCCGGGTCGCCGAGGGCGTGAAGCTGCGCTCGAGCACGAGGCTCGCCGCGCCGATCGCCGCGACGTCGTCGCCCACTCCGGTGCCCGCGACCTCGATCCTTCGCAGCGCCGCCGTCGCGCTGTACTCGTCAAGGCGCGGCGGAATGCGCTCGAGGTACCGCGCCTCCAGGCGCGCCCAGAACGGCCCGCCGAAGACGACGCGGTCGACGTCGAGCAGGTTGGTGAGCACGGCGACGGTGCGGGCCGTGCGGTCGGCCGCGCGGTCGAGGATGGCTGCCGCCGAGGCGTCCCCAGCGGCCGCGGCTTCGCAGAGCAGGTCGAACTGGGCGTCGATCTCGCGGGGCGTCTCGTGCGGGGCGGGCGCGAGCACGCCCGCGTCTTCGGCCTCGTCGACCATCGCCTGCGGCGTGATGGTGACCGCGATGCAGCCGCGCTGGCCGCAGAAGCACGGCGGCCCGTCGGGATCGGCGACGATGTGGCCGATCTCGCCCGCGTTGCCCGAGACGCCGCGCATGAGCTCGTCGTCGAGCACGAGGCCCGCTCCGATGCCGGTGCCGATGTAGAAGAAGACGAACGATCCGGTGCCGCTCTCGCCACCGACCCACGTCTCGGCGACGGCGGCCGCCGTCACGTCCTTGTCGACGAGTACAGGTAGGCCGGTCGACCGCTCGAGCGCGTCGCGCAGGGGCACGCGGTGCCAGCCGTGCAGGTTCGGCGGGTCGACGATCGTGCCGCGCTCCTGGTCGATGGGGCCGGGGGCGGCGAGCCCGAGGCCGACGATCTTCTCGCGGGCGATTCCGGAGTCGGCGACGAGCTGCTCGAACCGGTCGTCGATGCGGGCCATCACGTGATCGGGGTCGGCGGCCTTCGGCGTCTTCAGCCGGCTGTGCGCGACGACCCGGCCGGTGAGGTCGAGCAGCACGAAGGTCATGACTGCGGGGTCGATGTGCACGCCGGCGGCGTAGAGCCCGTCGGGGTTCAGGCGCAGGATCGTGCGCGGCTTGCCGAGCCCCGCCGCGCTCGTCTTGCCCGCCTCGACGATGAGCGCGTCGTCGAGCAGGCGACGGGCGATGTTGCTGACGGTCTGCGTCGAGAGGCCGGTCATCTCGACGAGTTCGACGCGGCTGCGACCCTCGGGCGCGCGGCGGATCGCATCGAAGATGACCGAGCGGTTGAAGTCGCCCATGCGCGGCAGGTTGGTACCGCGGCGGGCGGCTGGGGCGGATGCCTGCGGCTGCGCCGGCGAAGCCGGGTCGGATAGCGTGGGTGTCGGAGCCTGTGCCATCTCGTGCCCCCTCCCCACGGGTTCGCTGCATCGCGAACCGCCTCCTCCGAGTTTGTCACATCGATGGAGAAATTGGGAGGGAGCGCTCTCACTATCTCGCCCGGTCGGTCGAGCAGGCGCGCAGCGCCGTATCGAGACCACCCGGTCGTGGTCTCGACACGCTCCTTCGTCGCTCCTCGACCGACAGAGCGCGCAGCGCCGCCTACTGCTCGCCGAGCAGCATGCCGCGTTCGGTCGTCTGCCGACGCAGCGCGTCGAGGTACTCGGCGTACGCCTTCTTCGTCTTCGAGTAGCCGATCGCGCCGCCCTTGACCGCGCCGAGCCCGGTCCCCTCGTCGAAGCGCAGCCAGGTGTTGCCGTACTGGTCCACCCCGATGTCGAACGTGAACGAGATGTGGAAGTTCTTGCCCGCCATCGCGCCGAGCAGCATCGTCTTCGAGAAGTCGCCGCGCTCGAGCTTGATGCTGCCCGGGGTCGGCTGCGTCGCCTCGTAGCCGAGGCCGCGCGAGATCTCGATGACGACGGGAACGGTCTGCTGGTCGTTGCCGGAGAGGATCAGCTGGGTCATGGTTCAGGCTCCCTGGTTCGGGTCGGTCGGCGGGACGGGCGGAGCGGGCGGAGCGGGCGGAGCGGGCGGCACCGGAGGGGCAGGCGGCTCCGGTGCGGCCGGCGCGGCCGGTGCGGCCACTGCGGGCGGCGCGGCCGGAGGGTACGCGGCCGGCTGCGGCGGATACGACTGCGCCTGCGCCGGGGGCGCACCGGGGTAGGGCTGCGCCTGCGCCGCGCCGGGATACGGCTGTGCCTGCGGCGGGTAGGCGTAGTACCCGGCCTCGGGCAGCCACGCGGCCGGCCCGCGCCAGGGCTCGGTGCGTCCGTAGCCCATGAGCGCACCCCAGATGAGCGGCAGGAAGACGTACAGCACCGTCCAGCCGGCCGATCGACCGAAGCCCTTGTTGATGCGGTTGACGGCCATGATCAGGAACACGAGCGCGACGATGTTGCCGAACGGCACGAACGAGAGCAGCGCGATCCAGCCCTGGAATCCGGCGATCTCGAGCACGCGCCACGAGCTGTACACCGGCACCCAGGCCGGCCATCCCTCGTTGCCGGTCTTGACGAAGACCTTCGAGAGGAAGATCGCCATGAGCACGTAGGTCGCGATCGCGAAGACGAAGAGCAGGCCGTAGAAGAGCATGAGCGGCACGAAGACGGCGAACACGTCACCGGGGTTCGTCTGCGATTCGGTCAGGAACATCTCGGTCACTCCACGGATTCGGCCGGCACGACGCCGACGGTCAAGAGGTCGGTCGCGGCGGCGACGGTCTCGGGCAGCTGCTCGGCCGCGTCGCACTCGGCCGAGATGATCACGGCCTCGCCGACATCGGTGATGCTGCGCGCGATCACGGTGTAGTACCGGTCGCCCTCGAGGTCGATCGCGACGGCATCGGCGACGCCGGTCTCGACGCCGTCGCCCGAGACGAGCGCGACGTCGTACGCGTTCGCCCGGTCGACCGTCGTGCCGAAGGTGGAGTCGATGAGCGTGAGGCTCGCCGACCGGTCGTCTTCGCCGGTGAGGTCGGAGCCGTCGCTGCCGTTCGTGTACCAGACCGAGCAGCCGGTGGCGGCGTTGTCGTACGTCATCGACGTGCCGTCGCTCTCGCCCGCGGTCCACGCGTCGTCGCCGGGGAAGCTCGAGGCGAGCGCCAGGTAGGCGTCGCCGTCGAGGTCGACGTCCCACGGCAGGTCGATCGGCAGGTCGCCCGCGGCGAGCGGGTCCTCCGCGAGCGGGTCGCTGCTCGACCACTCGTCGCCGGAGCCGCCGGTGGTCCAGGGCAGCTGCGCGAGCGCGACGATCATCCAGATCGCGAGCAGCGGGATCATCACGATCGGCAGCGCCGACACGATGATCGCCGCGGTGAGCGCCCCCGCGAGTCCCTTCGGACGCTCAGCACCGGGAGCCGGCTGACCGGGCTCGCCCGGCACGGGCGGCTGCGCGGCGGGCGGTTGCGCCGGCGGCTGGGGTACCGGGGGCACCGGCGCGGACGGGTCGAACGTCACGAGTCCTCCAACGGATTCCGTGCCGGACAGGGCACTGGGATCAGATGCTACTGTCCACCGCCCACTTGCACGATGGGGACCCCTGCCCTTCTCGAACCTCGTCGGTTGAGCAGCGCCGCCTCAGGCGACGCGTATCGAGACCCCCGGTGCGATAGGGGGTTTGGTGTCGATACGCGTCGTCGCTCCGCGCCGGCGCTGCTCAACCGGCGGAGGTGATGCGCTTCGCCTTCGCGAGGTTGGCGGCGAGCTCGTCGCGGGTCTGCGCGCCGGACTCGTAGGCGGGCTGGTCGCGCTCGACCCGCCAGCTCTCGTCGAGCGGCCCGACGTTCACGGTGTCGAAGCCGAACTCGTCGTAGAGCGAGGTGACGAAGGCCGCGGCATCCTCGTGGTCGCTCGCCGTCGCGAGCGCGCGGCGGGCCGGGTCGCCGGCCGGGCGACCGTCGGTCGTGATGTCGGCGGCCGTGATGTGGTTGAAGCCCTTCGCGACGTGGCTCGTCGCGAGGTGCTTCTGCAGCATGCCGGTGACGGTGTCGCGGCCCTCGTCGAGGGCGGGCACGTGGCCGTCGCGCTCCCAGTAGTAGTTGTCGGTGTCGATGACGATCTTGCCCGCGAGCGGCTCGACCGGAATCGACCCGTACGCCTTGAACGGCACCGTGACGACGGCGATGTCGGCGGCGGTCGCGGCGTCGGTGGCGGTGGCGGCGCGGGCGTGCGGGCCGAGCTCGGCGATGAGCCCCTCGAGCGTCTCAGGTCCGCGGGAGTTCGCGATCACCACCTCGTATCCGCTCTTGACGGCCGCGCGGGCGACCTGGCTGCCGATGTGTCCTGCACCGATGATTCCGAGGGTGGTCATGGTGAGTGCAACGCCCACGCGCGCGGGTTGTTCCCGTGGCTTCGATACGGGCCGTCGCTCCGTATCGCCCCTACTCAACCGACGGCTGCGGTCGTAGGCTGACCGCATGGCTGCCGCTCTGGGGGATCCGGTTCGTCACGCACTCGAGTCGGTGCTCGATGCCGTGCGAGATCGCGCCGACGGGGCGGTCGCGTCGTACATTCCCGAGCTCGCGAAGGTCGAGCCCGACCAGCTCGGTGCGGCACTCGCGAGCACGCACGGGGTGGTGCACGAGGCGGGCGACGTCGAGGCGGAGTTCACGATCCAGTCGGTGTCGAAGCCGTTCGTGTTCGCGCTCGCGGTCGACGCGCGGGGGCTCGACGAGGTGCGCACGCACGTCGACCTCGAACCGAGCGGCGAACCGTTCAACGCGATCAGCCTCGACGAGGCATCCGGCCGCCCTCGCAACCCGATGATCAACGCGGGCGCCATCGTCATGACCTCGCTCATGGCGGGCGACACCGCCGACGAGAAGTTCGCCGCCGTGCTCGCGGGCATCGAGCGGTTCGCGGGCCGCGACCTGCGGGTCGATGAGGACGTGTACTCGTCGGAGGCCACGACCGGCGACCGCAATCGCGCGCTCGCCTACCTGACCCGCTCGGCAGGCACCCTCGGGTCGGCGGTCGACGTGGCGACGCTCGCGTACTTCCGCCAGTGCTCGATCTCGGTCAACGCCCGCGACCTCGCGATCATGGCGGCGACGCTCGCGACCGGCGGCGTGAACCCCGTGACGGGCGAGCGCGTCATCAGCGAGGATGCCGCGCGCTGGACCACCGCGGTCATGACGAGCTGCGGCATGTACGACGAGTCGGGCGACTGGATGGTGCGGGTCGGCCTGCCCGCGAAGAGCGGCGTCGGCGGCGGCATCGCGGCCGTGCAGCCCGGGCAGTTCGGCATCGGCACGTTCAGCCCGCGCCTCGACGCGCGCGGCAACAGCGTGCGCGGCGTCGCGACGCTCGAGCTGCTGTCGCAGCGGCACGGCCTGCACATGCTGCAGCACCACGGGGCGCCGCTGTCGCCGATCGCGTCGCTCTCGCGCGACGGATCGGACGGCTCGGGCGACACGGTCGCGATGCTGCGCGGCGAGATCCTCTTCTCGGAGGCCGAGGAGATCGTGAGCCGCCTCGCTCCCCTGGTCGGCGATCATGGATGCCTCGTGCTCGACTTCACCGCGGTGACGAGGGTGGCCGCGGGCTCGCGCAAGATCTTCAGCGCCCTGCCCGAGACGATGGGCCGACTCGACGACGGCCGTCCGCGCGTCGAGGTGCGCGACCCCGACGGGGTGCTCGCCGGCCCCGCCGCCGGTTGACGAGCGCCCGACGAAGTCGGACGCGTATCGAAGACCGCCCCGAACAAACTCAGGACGCGGGAATGAGCTTCACCGCGAGAAGCTCGTCGACCTCGGCGCGCATCGCGGGCACCAGTGCTCCGTCGTCGCACTCGATCGAGTAGCTCACGCCTTCACCGGTGCTCGGAAACGCCCGCGCGACGACGACCCCTGGGCCGAAGGGCGCAGGCATGTCGACGGCGACCGCGTCCACGATGCCGGACTGCACTCCGTCGCCGACGCCGACCATCCGGGTGTCGTGGACGTCGCCTGCGGGAACGTCGAAGTAGACGGACAATCTGAGGAGGTCGACGCTGGCGACTCGATCGCCGTGGGTGGCGTCGATGCCGGTCAACGGCTGGTTCCCGAATGCGACGCGGCATCCGTTCTCACGGTGCTCGTACTCTCCCGATGTTCCGGCGCTCCCGATCTCCCGCCAGTCCGGCGAGCTGGGGAACGAGTTCTCGATCCAGGTGTACGCCTCACCGCCGAGCTGCACGTCCCACGGAAGGTCCCGGGGGATGATCACGGGTGACAGGGGCGGCGTTGACTGCTCGGTCGCCATCGGCGTCGGCTCCGCCGGCGTCGGCGGCGCCTCAGCGGCGGGCTTCGCGTCGGGAGATGCCCCCGGGAGCACCGAGGTGAGCGCGATCTGAAGGAGGTCGTCGACCTCGCCGCGAGCCGCATCGAGTTGCACCTCGTCGGGACATTCGACCGTGTAGACGACGCCCTCGCCGATGCTCGGGAACGCCCGGGCCACCGCAACGCCCGACCAGCCGCCCTCGCTCAGGTCGACTTCGACCGCATCGGCCCGGCCCGGTCGTGTGCCGTCGGCCCTGATGGTCGCGATGGAGCCGTCGGCCACGTCGGCGTCGGCGGGCTGGAGTTCGAGCGCGTAGCCGAGCAGTCCGACGCTCGCGACCCGGTCGCCGTGGGTCACGTCGATGGCTTCGAGAGGTCCGTTCGCGAACCAGACGAAGCATCCGGTCTCGAGGTTCTCGTACGCGATGTTCGTGAAGTTGTAGTCCGGCTCGTTCGCGTCGCCCGTCTGCTCCCACGCAGGATCGGTGGGAAACGAGTCGACCATCCAGGTGTAGGCGTCGCCCCCCAGTCGCACATCCCAGGGCAGGTCGTCGGGGATCACGGCGGCGAGCGGGCTGGCCGGCCCCTCGGCCTCGACGGGCATGACGGGCCCGGCGGCCGCGCCGGTGGACGCGGTCGATTCGGCGACGACGATGGCCGCCGCCCAGCTGATGACTCCGACGAACCCGAGCACGGGCAGCGTGGAGACGATGATCGCCGCGGCGAGCGCGCCGCCGAGCCCCTTCGGGCGGGCCGGCCGCTGCGGGGCCGACGTGGGGGTTCCGGGCGGCGGGTACGTGGGGTACGGCTGGATGAGCGGCGCTTGAGACGCGGGCGGACGCGGAGGCAGGTCGGGCGGCTGCCAGGCCGACTGCTGCGGTGGAGTCGGGTCGTCGGTCACGGGGTTCTCATTCGGGTCGGAGCGTGGGTCGCTGAGGATCGATCGTAACCGTCCCGCCGGGTTCGAATCGCTCGAAGAACGGGCACGGGTATCGAGGCCCGAGCCGCAGCCGGCTCGACCCGACGACCGGCGGCGGGGAGTCACCGACGCGGGGCCTGTGGACAAGTGGACTTGTGACCGCCAAGGGTGTGGAAATGTGGAATTGTGGCTTGCCCACGTGTGGTGATGTGGTCATGTGGCCGCCCGCACGGAGGCGCTCGTCCAGCGCCGATCTGCGCGCACTGCTGTCACCGGCCACGGCGTCCCTGCCGGGCTGCGTGACGAGCGTCCAGCGCGCCGAGGCGGTGGCGGATGGTGAGCAGCAGTGCGGCGACGCGGTCGCGATGGTGCGGCTCGAGGTCATCGGCGGCCTCGAGGACGGCGGCCTTCTGGGCGAGCGAGCGGATGCGGCCGACGAGGTCGCGTCGCCAGTCCTGGTACAGCTCGTCGGGGCGGGAGGCGAGCCGCTCGAAGCGGTCGTCGATGAGGGCGAGGCGGAGTTCGAGCCCCTTGACGTCGGCGGCGAACCGGGTCAGGTCGGCGCGGCGACGCACGGTCGCGGCCTGGCGGGCCTCGGTTGCGGCGAGCTCCGCAGCGGTGGTGGTCGGGCGGGCGGGTGCCAACGTCGGCACCGTGCGGGAAGAGTCGAACCCCATGGTCGTCTCCTGAAGTGACTCCGGGCTCAGCCGAAGATCACGACGCTAGACGGGGCCTCCGACATTCGGGTCGAGGTTGGCAACGGGTGCTTGCGTTCGGTACGCGTCGCCGCTTCGCGTCGGCGCTCCTCGACCAGCGGGCGGGGTGGGGGTTCACAGCGCCGCGCGACCTCACGAGAATCGGACCATGGCGATGGGCTGGTTCAAGCGGGAGTGGCTGACGTTCATCCAGCACACGCTCAACCGGCTCACGCTCTGGATGGCGCGGCACGGCGCGGGTCCGTTCGCGCTCATCCGGACCACGGGGCGCAAGAGCGGCCGCACGTACGAGACGCCGCTCGTGCTCGCCCGCGTGCCCGAGGGGTTCGTCGCTGAGCTCACGTACGGGCCCGAGGTGAACTGGTACCGCAACGTCGTCGCCGCGAACCGGGCGACGGTCGTGTGGAAGGGGCGCGAATTCGAGGTCGTCGGCATCGAGCCGATCGAGACCTCGGCGGGCCTGCGCGCCTTCGGCCCGGCGAGGTCGTGGTTGCTGAAACTGCTGCGGCGGCGGGAGTTCCGGCTGCTGCGCGAGTCGACGTCCGAGCCTGGTTCGCGGACTGGTGGCGGCGAGGCATCCGCGTCGTCGTGAAACGCCGCGCCGCGGCATCCGGTTCGTGGTCGTGAACCGGATGCCGCGGTCATTGCGCCGCGTGCAGGTGCAGGCGGTGCGCGAGGCTGTGCAGGCGCCCGCCGCGCGACCCGCGCTCGGCGCGCTCGACGGCGTGGCGCTCGCCCTCGGTGCGGCGGCGCTCGTTCGCGGCGGCCGCGACCTCGGCGTCGTTGCGGTTGATGGTGGTGGCGATGAAGCCGGCTGCGAGGTCCATGGTTCCGATCCCTTTCGGATGCTTCGCGGCCGTCGTTCCGGCCGCCTGAGATCAGATTCGTCGCTGAGGTACCGGGGTCGTATCGGGCGTGTGCCGTATCTTCACCGAGACGCCGCCCGAGGTCTGCGTCTGAGGTACCTCAGGCCTCGGGGAGGTACCTCAGATCGGGCCGAGAACGGGCGCGACATCCCCTCGCCGCACGCGTGGCAGGTCGGTACGCTGAAAGGTGGAACCGGACCGGAAGGTGGTGAGTTCCATGGATGCGACGAAGCAGTGGAGCGTCACCGTCGACATCGACGAAGAAGAGAACACCACGATGGCTGAGGCCACGGTGCGCACCCCCACGGGTCGGGAGGTGACCGGCGTCGGCAAGGCCGATCGCAACCCACTCGATCCGAACGTGCCCGCGATCGGCGACGAGCTCGCGGTCGCCCGCGCGCTGCGCGATCTCGCCGAGCGGCTGCTGCACACGACCGAGAAGGACATCTCGAGCATCACCGGGCAGCCGTCGCACGTGCATCGATAGCGCACGTCGGCAGCGACCACTGGCCGCGCTCCCCCGCACGCGCTAGCCTCACGCGCATGACCTGGATGCACGGCACCACCTCCGCCGGCGTGCCCTACACGGCCCGTTCAGCGACGCACCCCGAGGCGCCGATCGTCGTCGGCTGGCACCTGCTCGACCCGCCGTCGACGCCCGCCGCGTTGGCCGCCGCGCTGCCGCTCGACGGCCTCGACGCGCACGTGATCTATCTCGGCCTGCCGCTCAGCGGCGAGCGCGCACCGTACGCCGACTTCGAGGAGTTCCTCACGAGCGGCATCGACATGGTGACCGAGTACTTCGGGCCGATGCACGAGCAAGCGCTCGAGGAGTTTCCGGCGGCGCTCGCCGAACTGCGCGGGGTGCTCGGTGCGTCGGATGCCTCGGCGCTGGCCGTGCTCGGCGGGTCAGCCGGCGCGTCGGTGACCGCCGAGGTGTTCGCGACGCATGCGGCTTCGCACGGCATCGCCGCGTGCGTGCTCATGAACCCGCTGCTGCGGCTGCGCCCGATGATCGACGCGATGGCCGAGTTCCTGCCGGAGCCCTACGCGTGGACGCCGGACTCGGATGCCGTCGCCGCTCGCATGGACTTCGTCGCGCGCGCCGGCGAGCTCGCGGCTGCCGACGGGTCGCTGCTCATCATCGAGGGCGCCGACGACGAGCCGCCGTTCATCGACACGACGCGCGAGTTCGAGCGCCTCGGCATCGGCGAGGTGCGCTACGTCGACGGCGTCGCGCACGCGCTCGCCGCCTGGCCCGAGGATGCCGCAGCCGAGCGCACCGACGGGGCGAAGCGCTACGACGCGATCGCGGTCGAGTGGCTCGCCGCGATCCTCGCGGACTAGTGCCACCGCACGGTGTCGAAATCGTGATCTTGGCGCTTCGCAGGATCCCTTAGAGTTGCACGCGATCCGGCGGAGAGAACCGTCCGGATCGCACGCCGTGTCGACGAAGATCCGCGAGGAAGCCAACGATGACCAACAACGCCCCTACCGCTACCCCACCCGGCTGGTACCCGGCGCCCGACGGATCGCCGGTGAACTGGTGGTGGGACGGCGCACGGTGGACACAGCCGCAGCCGCAGCAGGCCCGCCTGCAGCCCGACCAGGGACCGGGTGCGGTGAAGACCATCTCGAAGCTCGCGCTGGTCACCCAGGTGCTCCTGATCGTCTGCGTCGTGCTATCGGTCGCCACCATCGGCGTCGAGGCATTCGGCATCCTCGCGGTCGCCGACTTCCTCAGCGGCGACGACACGACCCTCGACCGGTTCGACCTGTACGACCAGGGCACGTTCGTGGTCAGCATCCTGTCGTCGGTCTTCCTCATCACCACCGGCGTGATCTGGGTGATCTGGCAGTACCGCGTCGCCAAGCAGGTCATCGGCCAGACGCGCCGCGCACCGGGTTGGCACGCCGGAGCCTGGTTCGTGCCCATCATCAGCCTCTGGTTCCCGTACCAGAACATCTCGGACCTCTGGCGAGCCGTCGGGCGAACCCGACCCTCTTGGCAGATCGCCTGGTGGTTGCTCTGGGTCGTCAGCAACTACGTCATCCAGGCTTCGACCCGTCTCTACCTGGCCGCCGAGGATCTCGAAACGTTGCGTGTCGCGATGTGGCTGAGCCTCGCAGGCGAGGTGCTCCTCGTGGCGGCCGCACCGATGGCGTGGCTCGTCGTGCGCGGAATCACCCGTGGCATCGTGCAGCGCGCCGCCGAGCCTGTGCACTCGCTCGCGGCCTGACGACCGCACCGCAACGAATTCGGGAGGCGGGGTGAGCGGCGACGCGCTCACCCCGCCCGCCAGAACTCCAGCTCGCTGATCGACGTGTCGTAGGCGCCTTCGTCGCCGGCACCCGACCACGTGGTCCTGATGGTGAGGGTGACGTGATCGGTCGAGCCCGGCACGACGCCCAAGCGGCGGAACCGCTGGAACGACCCCGCACCGGCATCGCCCAGCACCGACACCCGCGTGCCATGCGCGGTCGCGACCTCGAGCTGCCGCGCCCGCGAGTTCTCGCGGTACAGCGCGTAGGTCTTCGCATACCCGTTCACGATGCAGATCATGCGCAGGTCGGTACCCGGCTCGAGCGTGACCTCGATCCACTCCCCTCGACCGGTACCGTCGGCGCCCTCCGCCCACGCGGTGCCCGCATCGCCGTCGATCGCATCGCCGGCCGGATGCCCGTGCTCCGCGTCGACCGCCATCGGGTCGCTCTGCATGTGGCCCGACGCCTCGACGGCGATCGGCGTCGCGATCACCAGATCGTCCGGATCGTCGCAGCTCGGCTCGGACAGCCACGTCTCGCGCACCACGGGGGTCAGCCACAGCAGCAGACTCGTGACGACCCCGGCGACGACACCCGCGACCACGCCGACGAGCGCCTGCGTGCCGAGCCCTGCCCACCGGTCACGGCGCGCGGCGGGTTCGGCGCCCCCCTCACTGGTGCTGTTGTGCTCGCCCGCCATGCCGACTCCCCCGTCGACTTCAGACATTAGGGATGTCGCGGACCCGCCGAAACCCCCATGTGCGGTGCGTTGGGCGCGACCCTCAGATCCACCCCTGCTGCCACGCCTTCTCGGCGGCCTCGTGCCGCGAGCCGGCATCGAGCTTCGTCATCGCCGACGAGAGGTAGTTGCGCACGGTGCCCTGCGCGAGGTGCAGGCGGTCGGCGATCTGCTGCACGCTCATCACCCCGCGGCTGAAGCGCAGCGCGTCGAGCTCGCGGTCGGTGAGCGGGCAGCGTTCGGCGGTGAGCGCGGCGGCGGCGATCTCGGGGTCGATGTAGCGGCGACCGGCGGCGACGTCGCGGATCACGTGCGCGAGCTCCTCGGCCGGCGTCGACTTCGGCACGAAGCCCGCCACCTTCGTGGCGAGCGCACGCCGCAGCACCCCCGGGCGGGCATGCCGGGTGACGATGACGACCCGCGTCGAGACCTGCGCGAGGATGCGCGCGGCCGCCTCGATGCCGTCGGCGCCCGGCATCTCGAGGTCGAGCAGGCACACGTCGGGCCGCGCGGCGATCGCCTGTTCGACAGCTGCGGCACCGTTGTCGGCGGTCGCGACGACCTCGATGTCGGGCTCGAGATTGAGCAGGGCGACGAGCGCGCCGCGAATCAGGTGCTCGTCGTCGGCGACCATGAGGCGGATGCCTCGTGCGGCGCCGGCCTCGTCCGCGACGGCCTCACCCACCGCGGCGCTGGTGCCACTCGCGCTGCTCATGCCGTCACCTCTGCGCGCACGGGCACGGTGGCCCTGAGCTCGAAGGTGCGGGCCGAGGCATCCTGGTCGTGCTCGAGCGTGCCGCCGACGGCGGCGAGCCGATCGCGCAAGCCCGCGAGTCCTGAGCCGGGCGTGCGCGACCCGGTGGTGCGGGCGGTGGCCGGCGCCGAGGCATCCATGGTCGTGATGCCGTCGTTCGCGATGCGCAGCTCGCAGCGCCCGCCCGTCGTGGCGAGCGCGATGGTGACGGCCGTCGCCTCGCTGTGGCGCAGGATGTTCGTCGTCGCCTCGCGCACGACCGAGGCGAGCGCGCTCTGCGCGGCGGCATCCGCCGGGAGTGCGCCGACCCGCAGCTCGCACGCGGCGCCCGAGGCGGTGAGCACTTCGCGGGCGTTCTCGAGCTCGTCGTCGAAGGCGGCCGTGCGGTAGCCGGCGACGAGCGAGCGGGTCTCTTCGAGAGCCTCCTTCGCGATCATGCGGGTCTCGTGCACGAGCTCGCGCGCGGCTGCCGGGTCGCGCTCGAGCAGGCGCTCGGCGAGCTCGGACTTCAGCGAGATCACCTGCAGGTGGTGCCCCTGGATGTCGTGCAGATCGGAGGCGAAGCGCAGCCGCTCCTGCGTGACGGCGAGCTCGGCGGCCGTGCGCCGGTTGCGGTCGAGCTGCACGACGACCTCCCACCACCAGAGGCTCGTGAGCAGCATGATCGGCAGCATCACGGCGAAGAGGCCGATCATGAAGGTGTTCGAGCCCTGCGGGCCATCGGGAGCCGGCGTGGCGCGCAGTGCGGTGAAGATCGCGATGTGCGCGGCCGTGAGAATCGCGCCGATTAGAAGGGTGAGTCGCCGCTGCGGCTTCGGCAGCAAGGCGGCGATGAGGCATGCCGCGGCCCACAGCGGCACGGCGGCGACGAGTGCGTCGCCCGGGGCGGCGAAGCCGATGACCCAGACGAGTACGGCGGGCACGATGAGCGCCACCGTCCATCCGGGGTGCGGCAGCCCGCCCCCGCGTCCCACGCGGAGGAACCAGCAGTAGCGCAGTTGGGTGGCCGTTGCGATGACCGTGAGCGCCAATACCGCGATCGCCAAGAGTTGGTCGGTCGAGTAGGCGCGCAGCGCCGTATCGAGACCACCGCCCACATTCACAACCGTCTCGAGCATGCTCAGCCCAACGATCAAATCGAAGAACCCGAAGAAGAACACGATCGACCCGAGCGTGTACACCCAGGTCGTGTGCACGCTCCGCGCAGCAGGTTCGGCAGGCATGCGCCCGAGCCTATGCCAGTGACATTTGTCACGCCGGGCGCGTGTGATTCGCACGGGAACGGGTGACGCGGCGGCACTGCCCGGGGTTTCGCACGATTTCGGAGGCTTGATGCATCAGCGCGGTTCGTGCCCTGAGCTCGTCGAAGGGACGCCGCACCCGTTCGTTTCACCTCTTGAAAGGCCCCGTCATGCTCAACGCCCTCCAGGACTTCGCCTCCTCGCTCCCCGACTTCCTCCAGTGGTTCGGGGTGATGCTCATCTCGGCCGTTCCGTTCATCGACTCGTACTTCGGCTCGGTCGTCGGCGTGCTCATCGGGCTGCCGCCCGCGGTCGCGATCGGCGTGGCCGTGATCGGCAACGTGCTCTCGATGCTTGGGTTCGTGTTCGTCGCGAGCGGGGTGCGGTCGAAGGTGGTGGCGGGGCGGGCGGCTGCCGCTGGTGCCGGGGCATCGGCCGATTCGCTCGCCTCTGACCGCTCATCGTCTCGCAATGAGAAGGTGCGCCGCGCATTCGACAAGTACGGCGTCGCCGGCGTGAGCCTGCTCGGCCCGTTCGTGCTGCCCAGCCAGTTCACCTCGGCAGCGATGGTCTCGTTCGGCGCCAACCGCAACGCCGTGATCGCGTGGCAGATCGTCTCGATCGTGATCTGGGGTGTTGCGGCTGGCGTGGCGGCGTCACTCGGGGTGGCGCTGGTTCGGTAGTACAGCCGGAGGTCGGTTGATCAAGCGCGAGACACGGTTGAGCCCACAGCCGTGATCGCTTCTCTCGTCACGAGCGGACTCATTCCGCCTGCCGCAGGTACGTGTAGATCGACTCAGCAATCTTGCGGCCAAGCGGGATGGGCACGGCGTTGCCGATTTGCTTTGCGATCTCAAGCTTGGAGCCGTACCACTTGAAATCATCCGGAAAGCCCTGAAGCCTCGCCGCTTCGAAGTGTGTGATCGGGCGGTCCTCGATCGGGTGGAGGTACCGCCCCTTCTCGGGTTTGAAGAACTCCGTGCGGATCGTCACAGAGGGTGCACCGCTGCGGAGCCGCCCCATGACGTCCCCTGAGCCGGCGTCATGCGAGTCCCACGCCTCGGTAGAAAGGTACTCGAGCACAGCATTTCGATCCACATCGCCGTCCGTAACAACGGCGTGAAACAGTTCAGATTTGCTACGACGGCTTCCCGCCGCCGGCGGCTGCTCAAAGGAGCTGACAGAATGCACGGTGACTCGACGCTCTGTGCTGGCCCCGTTGACCACGACGAAGTGCGCACCAGGCACGTTCAACGTCCCGTCGTCTCTTCTGTGCTCATTCACCGTCTGGAGGATGAGCTCGTCGCCGTCATCAAATCGGCATGCGTATCGGCCGCGGAGGTCCTTTCGATTCCCACCTTTCGGGATAGCGCGATAGCGCGAGAGGGAGATCGGCTCCGGTTTGCGGCCGATGTGAAGGTCAGTGGTCAGGAACGGGCCAGCGAACCTGCCTTCGATTCCAGGGACCTGGCGTGCCTCGACGGCCGGCAGGTCGGCGGCGATTTCCTTGCTTGCGCTCTCCCTGAACAACTCGTCGATGGTCGCCCACGCAGTCTCCTCGCCGCCCGCGCCGGGCGAAGGCGCCGCCCCCTTGAGCCGTGCCGCCCGTCGGAGAGTGTCTCCGGAGTGTGTCGGCTTGGGGTAACTCATCAAGTCAGTAGGCAAACCGGCGTCGGTACGAACACCGATCACGATGGCGCGCCTTCGGGCTTGCGCGGCACCGTAGTTGGCTGCGTTCAGCAAGTAGCGCTTGTCGCGCTCCGACTCGGTCTCACCGGGCTTCGAGCCTGGATCGACGAGGCGGTAGTTCCTAAGGTTCGCCCCACCAATGCGGAACTTCAAGTCACTGAACTCCGCGGATCGGAGGAATCGGTCGACGTTCTCGATTACGAAAACCTTCGGTTGAAGCGCAACAACGATGCGGATGAATTCCTCCCACAGCGTGTTCCTCTCTGGGCGCACCTTCTCGCGGTTGAGTCCTGAGAAACCCTGGCAGGGTGGTCCACCAACCACTACATCAATATCGCCTGGCTCCCAATGCGGCTCCCAGCCCACGATGGTGCGGCAGACAATCTCCGGTGCCTCCAGGCCGCCAAGTCGAGATGACCCGGCTCCAAAATTCGCCGCGTACGAAGCTGCAGCCGTTGGCTCCCACTCGACCGCGCCGACGCTCTGGAACACCGGACCCGCGCTGCCCTCAGGACGGTACTGATGGAACCCCTCAGTCAGGCCGCCACAGCCCGCGAAAAGGTCAAGAACAGTGATGTGGGCGCGGCGGTGTCCCTCTGATGTCACTAGTCAATATTAGCCAGCGCTGTCGGCAGCGAGCGGCCGGACCATCGCAGAGCGATGCTCGCGTGTCGCGCTCGCGGGCCCCTCACCTTAGGCGCGTTTTCCCCGAACCTCTCGCGACGCATATGCGTTGAATGAATGCCTTATCCTTCATTTGTTCTTCGCGAAAGGAAGGCATCCGCCAGAGGAACTGCGATGGAGAACAGCGACCGCCCAGCCCGCCAACGCTCAGCGCGACCGCCACCCGCCGTAGGCTCCAGCGTTTCAACTACCGTGGTTCCTATGCCCAACGTCGGCCCCCACCCAGGGGCATCGAGCCCGGCCGTGAGCCGGCGCATGAGCTCGGCACGGCGACGAGACACGAAGCCGGAAGTCGACGTTCGTCGCGTCTTGCACGCTCGCGGCCTTCGGTACCGCGTCGCGTACCCCGTGCCGGGCATGGTGCGGCGGAGCATCGATATCGCCTTCACCAAGGCGAAGGTCGCGGTGTTCCTCGACGGATGCTTCTGGCACGGATGCCCAGAGCACGGCACTCAGCCACGCGCGAACGCTGACTGGTGGGCCCTCAAGCTCCAGCAAAACAAAGCTCGGGACGCTGAGACGGATGACGTGCTGGAATCCACCGGCTGGCGCGTCCTACGGTTTTGGGAACACGAAGGCCCGGAATCGGTCGCCGACCGCATCTGCTCAGTCGTCCAGGCACGCAACTGACATCCGACGCCGCAGGAAGGGGCTACGAAGCGCTGAGCGCACGGATCTCGTCCAGAAGGCCCTCCAGCAGCCCCGGTACGTCATGCCCGCCGAGAACCAGCTGACGGTCGAGCAGCCTGTTCGCGGTCTCGCACGACGTTTCGCTCACGAGCGAGCAGCCGTGGCATGCCGACAGGTTGAGGCTCGAGGAGCCCTGCCTGTCGCTCTCGATGCACACCGGGTCGTTCGAGCAAACGTCGGCGTCGTCGAGTGCGGCAAGGAGCAGCGGGACCAGCTTGTCGGGATCGCCGAGTCGAACGAGGCCGCCCAGCGTGCCCTGCGCGTCACCAGCCGCGGTGTAGATCAATACTCCTGCCGCGCGATCAGGGCGGTCTGTGTACGCGTAGATCCGCTCCTGAAGCGACGCGGACGAGTACCCAGACGCGTAGGCTAGTCGGCGGATTAGCAGGTGGGCGATCGTATGCAGCGCAACAAAACGCGCTTCCGGGATGGCGAGGCGCTGCGCCCACGGTGTCTTCGACCGCCGGTCGACCAGGATCCCGGCCCGGGCCCGGACCTCTGCGCCCTGCTCCCACCCGGTGAGGAACTCCTCACTGAACCGGAGGAAGATCCCTTCTCCGTACATCTCGATGGCTGGAAGTGTGCGCCTGCGCTTGCCTTCGAGAGAGAGATCGGCCGGAATAAGCTCGGCGTCAGCTGAGTAGCGACGGAAGCCCTTGAGGGCTCTGACCTCGCGCACTCGCCGAACTTGGCCGATCGCGGTCAGCCGCGAGGACAGCATCGCGGGGATGCCAGGCTGATCTGCAGTTGACCAAGAGTCAACGACGAAGTCACCCTCGCTGTGGTCACGCCCTGGGGATCCGAGCTTCTTGATGAATGCCGCCCACTCGCCGTCCTTGAGATCAGCGAGGACGTCGTCGCCCGAATCGCCCCCTGCAGATGCCAGGTCCAGGACGTCTTCGATCGTCGCGCCCACTTCGTCAGCGATCCAGCCCGCGATCATTTCAGCCTTGGGCCCGCCGTTGTCAGCGACGACGCGGCCGAAGTCGTCGTGCGCCCGGATGGCATCCATAAGGGCGACGGACTGCGGCTTCTCCTCGGGTATGTCGAGCGCCGAGATCCGTTCCGCGATGTAGTTGCCGGTCGCGCCACGCTGGACGGCGATCAGCGGATACTCGCACGCATTCGTCGGCAGCGGCTCCTCCCACGGCTGAGTGCCCCTGCAGCGGATGCCGTCGCGGGCGAGTGCTTCCTTTGTAACCAGGTCGGATATTGGGCGTGAGCGTTTGCAGCCGCCGCACTCTACCCGCAGAGACTTCAGACCCTCGCCGTGCCTGGCCGAGCGAACGAACCGCAATTCCTTGTACGCCCGGCAGAGACGAACGGCCTCGGTGATGCCCGCATCGTGGCCGCGGTGGCTCCACTTGAACCATGGAATGTCCTGGAGGTGGCTGCCCTTCTCGCACACGGCGACGTACCGCATCGGGACAAGCATCCCCCCACAGTCGCACTTGTTGGTCCACCTCCCCCGGTCCTTGCCAGTTCGCTGCGAGAGCCGGGAGCACCGTTCGCAGAATCGCCAGGTAGGAAACCTCCAGTACAACAAGCCGGCGGTGTTCTTTCCCGCCCGGCCTGAGTGCGTGGGCGCTTCTCGTAGCACGCTGGGGCCGAGCCGCTCGACGAGTCGATCGCAGTGGATTTCCGGCGCGTAGCGCGCATCCCACCAGGAGGTGTCCGGAGCAATGAGCGACTCTCCTCGGATATCCACGACGGCGCCGACGCCGAACGGCGAGACGGTCTCCGACAGCCGCAGGTCATGCTTGATCCTTTGCACTGGACCCCTCCTCAAACGGTTCGCGTATCTCGACGGCAACGTTGGGCTCGACAGACCGCATGGAGTCGGCGACCAGCCAACCCTCCCCTGGCTGCCCAAATCGCCTGAACAACGCTGCGTCGTCCACCTTGACACGGTCGTACAACAGGTTCTCACCTGCCTCACGAGCATCGCGCGCGCGTCGGTCCCACTGATTGAGCAGGATGGTGATGCGCTCGCGCGTATCTGATGTCTCGACATCGTCCGCCCGCTCGACCAGCTCGAGGAATCGGCTGACCAGGGCGTCGATTGTGGAACGCTGCGCAACGTCATCAAGATCGAGGTACTTTGCAGCGTCATTCGATGCCAGCCCGGGGCCGAGATGACGTATCAGCGCCACAAGTGCACCGGCAAGAGAACGCTCGCGAGATGCGAGCGACCAAGGCGTGACGCTCGTCGGCTCGACACTTCGGTAGAGCGCCTCGTGATAACCACGGAACGTCTCGAATTGTGATCGGTCCCGTGCACGGTTCGAACGGAACAGCGTGGTCACGACGCCGCGGACCTTGCCCCGGCCGACCCGACTGGTCGCCTGGATGTACTCGGACGTGGTCTTGGGCTGGCCGACCATGAGCATCAGAGCAAGGCGCGGGATGTCGATGCCGACCGAAAGCATGTTAGACGACAGGACGACGTCGACCGCTTGGTCGGACTCATCGGCGCTCCGGCGCAGTTCCCTCAGGTCGTTGGGCAGTTCCTCCGGGCCGCGCCGACTCGTCAACTCCAGCACGCGCCCGGCGCGAACGGTGCGGAGTTCGTGTCCCAGACGGTCAGCGCGAGGCTCGAGGCGCGCGTTGACGTCATCGACCACCAGGGTCCCCGTCCGCCCGAGTTCGCGAAGACTGTTGTGGTACAACACCGCGGTCCAGTAGGCGTCAAGACTCGTTCCGGCATCCGGGCTCCGCCGCAGAACTTCTGGGATCTCGATAAGTGGGGCCGAGGCGGAGACGGTGGCCGACATCTGCGACATGGCCTGTGGCATGAGGCCGAGATACAGGCGCCCCTCGCCGCTCGTGACCGGTCGCGAGAAGAACGTATTGTCGTCGTCAATGCCTGACGGCGGGTACAGGGCAACGGGCCGACCGTAAAGTCCCTGCACCTGATCGTCCGAAGCTCTAATCGTCGCAGTCGACGCAACGATCTTCGGCATCGACCCACTGGAGGCGAGCAGCATCTGGATCACTGCATCGAAGACCGCGACGGTGGTGCCGAGGGGTCCTGACAGAAGGTGCAGCTCGTCCTGGATGATCATGGACGGCTGTCGGAACGGGGTGTTCAGGCCCAGTAGGCGACCAGCCTCAGGGCGGAACTGCAGACGCGCGAACTTGTCGACCGTCGCAAGCAGAACGGTCGGAGGGTTCTCGTAGAGCATCTCGTCGACGACGCACACAGGAACCTCGTCGGCAAACTCGCACGACGGGTTCACGCAGTGGATGACAACGTCGCGGCCGACCATTCGTACGCCGTACTCGTTCAGTCGGGACGAACGACGGCTGGGAAGCAGAGGTGTGGCACACCAAGGGCAGCTCTCGACCTGGAATTGGTTCGCCTCCTCAGGCCGAGCCGCCTTGTGAAGACGCTCGAGGGCTGCCTGAGCATCCCGGCGCGTCCCTGGAGTCACCTCGTTGCCGACCCAGAGCCCAATTGAGAACGGGGTCATGGCCTTCGCACGTGGGTCGCCGATCCTGTCGGGACGGCGGAGCAGCTCCATCGCACACACCAGCGAGGCAGCGCGCTGGAACTGCTGGGAGGTAAGCAGGCGAAGCGTGTAGCGAGTGAGGACCGCGGTACCGCCGCCCTCCGCCCCGTCGGTCAGTCGCCTGCGGAAGATCTCGATCGCGGCGAGCCCAAGATACGCCTCGGTCTTTCCACCGCCCGTCGGGAACCAGATCAGGTCGACAAGGCCCCGCTCCTCGTGGGTTTCGTCGACGGTCGACGCGAGGGAGACGAGGAGGAACCCAAGCTGGAAGGGCCGCCACCTAGGCTCCGGTTGGCTCCCATCGCGGTTGAGCGATGCCTGTCGCATCTGCAGGCGCATCGCGGCCATGGCAAGAGAGAACGCGGCCCGAAGAGTGCCGTTCTCGGCGGCGCCGAGCATGTCAAGCGATCTATTCATGCGCTTCAGGGCGTACTGCGAGCGACCCACGATGCGCTCAGCAATTTCGCGATCTGGACCGAACGCGGCGGCCCGGCCGTCCTGTTCGTCGATCCATGCACCGAACGCTCGAACGAAGGCATGCAGCGACGCGATAACGTCCTCTGTGTTCTCGTCGAGCGTCGCGAGGTGGTCGAGACGCAGAGCCTCCGCCTCGCGCGTTCCGTCCTCGAGCCCCGTCGTCTCCACGTCAGGAACGACGAAGTGCGGGACCGGCTCCAAACGGACCTGTGTGCACACGCCGTCGGATACTGTCCAGTCGGCAGCCATGCCATGTCCGACGGCGTACACCTTGCGGTTCCTGAAACGCAGACGCAGCTCCGCCGACTCGTCGTCGAGGTCGAATGCGCGGCGCGTGTCGTACTCGCGGATCGCCCCCGCGTCACCCGGAGATACGGCGAGCGCAACCTGGTACAGCGTGTTTGTCGCGTCTAGGCGGTCATCGCCAGTCGACGTCGCCAGAACGCGCAGGTGGACCGTGACAAGATGTGCGTCCCCAAAAGGCCGCCAGCGGCTTCCGATCTCGATCGGGACGTCGCCCACAGTCTGCTCATAAACCCGATGGTCCGGGGCAAGGACCAGGTCGCAAACGGCGAACGGCGTCCGACGCCAGCTCGGCGGCCCGTCGCCTGCGACAGCCGCATACGTCGCGCCCGCGACGTCACAGACAACCGCGTCGCTGTCGGTGATGAACGAGATCGCGGCGGACGACGGTCTCCAATCCTCGGCGATCGGGACAGCCGATCCGTTTTCCTCCATCTCACCGTCGAACGCGATGATTCCGTCGACGTCAGCCTCTACGCCCGCCTGCTCGCTCACACCGTCGTCGGCGTCGGTCGCGGCATCCCGCGGGAACAGCATTCCAACGGCATACTGCCTGTTCGGCGGGTTTTGAAGCACCTCGACGTCGCCACTGTCCGGTCCGACGTAAGCCGACGTCAGATGCGAGAGCACGAGCTCCTGTGCACGAGTAAGTGTCATCGGTTCGCCATCCCTTGCCGCACCAGCTGCTGTAGCCGACGCCTGTCTTCCTTCGAGAGCACCACATGCAGGGAGACCCGAGCGCGGGTCACCGCAACGTAGAAGGCAGCCGTCCCCGACGTGCCGAGCGCCTCAGGAAGCCCACAGACGATGACGTGCTCAGCCTCGAGGCCTTTCGCAAAGCGAGGACTGGTCACCATGACGCCGTTGACAGTGGTGGGCGCCGCGACGGAGCGTGTGTCGATCACCCAGATTTCGGATCGTCTCGCTCCGTCCGCCACGAGGTCGGCGGCGATCTTCACACCGTCGCTGACGGTGACGGCGTCATCTGTCGTGTGCCACTCCACTCGCTCTCCGTGCACGACGCCCGGGTCACCGACGTCCGCTCCTAGATACTCCTGCACAACGTGGACGATCGCACGCGTGTTGCGAACATTCAGTGAAAGGTCGACCGTGATCGCTTCATTGGTGATCAATTCCGCGACGTCGGCGTCATAGTCGCCGTCGACGTGCGCCTGGTTGTTGGGATCGAGGAACATCCGCCAGCGACCGGCCTCGCGGCCGCTCGCAATGACTGCGTCAAGGCGGTCCATCGCCTCGGCCGTCATCATGTCCTGTGCTTCGTCTACGAGCACGACGTCGTACGGTCCAGATCCCTTGAGATCATCGAACGGGATCACATCAACCGCGCGCTCCCCAAGGTGCGGTTCAAAGTACTGCGAGAGTAGCGGTGACCTGAAGGTGACGAGCACTGATCGCCCCTGCTCCGCTTCCTGTTTGGCAGCCTCAACGAGGACCAAGGATTTCCCCGTTCCCGCACCGCCGCAGACGAGCACGCGCTGGTTGCGCGCGAGCGCCGCGAGAACACGAGCCTGGCCAGCGGTGGCCCGGTTCTGCTCTTCGATCACCGCACCACGCTGTGCATCGACCACCGGCATTCGGGTGAACTCGCCAAACAGACGCGCGCGCAGGTCGTCGGTCCGTGCGATTCTTTCGCCATGCGGTGCGCGCCGTGTGCCCGCGACGACGGCGTCAAGCGCCAGTGAGAGGCCTGTCGCCGTCATGGCGTCACGTGCCAGCCAGTGCGTTGGCTTCCAGTCGACCGAGCTGGGCGGAGCATCGATGTCGGGCGTGGCCACCACGGCCTCGTACGCGTACCAGCCGAGGCCGTGTTCCTTGAGGATGCTTCGGAGCGCGTACGCCGCCGATCGAGCCTGCTCCATCGGGGACGTACCGAGCTTGTGCCAGTCTCCACGACGATCGATGCTGTACCAGCTTCCGTCGTGCTTGCGCACGCCGCCGCCCTTGACCTCGACGACGACGACCGTGCCGCGCCAGAGGACGACGAAGTCGACCTCTGCCTGCTGCTTGTAGGCGTGAGAGCGAAGGCCCACGGAGTAGAAGGCGACGGCGTCACTGTCCGCCTCGACCTCGCGAAGTAGGCGAGCAACTCTCCGCTCTGCCTCACTGCGCGACGCAGTCTCGATATCCGCCAGCGAGGGAACAAGGATCATCCGCGCTGCTCCGTCCAGAGCTCCTCGTAGTCGTGATATCCGAGGAAGTCGTTCATCGCACCCCAGTTATCGGCGACGTCCACGACGAGGCACTCCTCCTTTCCACCGTTCTCTTTGCCACGCAGGCCGCGGCCAGCCATCTGGATGTAGGCGCCGGGGCTGAAGGTCGGGCGAGCGATGTACAGGGCTCTGACACCCGGGGCATCAAAGCCCTGGACGAGCAAGTCACAGTTGGCGAGGACCTGAACCTCACCGTCCTGGAACTGCTGAATGACCTTTCGTCGTTGCTGGCGCCCTGTCTGGCCGCTGACGGACTCCGCCGCGACCTTCCGGTACCGCAGCGAGGCGGCAAGCACCTGTGCGGAAAGCACGCTGGGCGTGAAGACGAGGATGGGCCATTCTGGGTGCTCGTCGAGAGTCTGCAGAATGTGCCCGACCAGGACCTTCATGCGCTGCTCGTTTCGGCCAATTCGCTCGTACACGTTGCGGTCGATGAGCTTCTTCGACTGCAGGGCGCTGCGCTCCGAAGTGCTGAGGTCGACCTCAACGCCGGACGGCAGCACCTCGTGCTTCACGTTCGCGAGCACCCCAAGCCTGACCAACTGCTTATACGCGTCCTCACCAGGGAGGGCAAGGCGGTTCGTTCCAAACCGCGCCGCCAACTCCTTCGTTCCGCTGTGGTCGCCCGCACGACCCTTGAACGGTGTCGCCGAAAGGCCGACTAGGGGGCGCTCCCAACTTCGTCCGTCCACACCGAGCCATTTCAGGATCGCCGTGTACTCCTTCGATCCGCCTGCGCGGTGGGCCTCATCGATGAACACCGCCCGTGGTGTCTTGAGCCACTCGTACTCCGGCCGATCCATGACCGCGCCGATCTTCGCGTCAGTTGCCACGATGACCGAGAGCTCGGTGTCGGGTTCGTGGACCGTGTTGGTGTCCCAGAGTCGACCGATCGTCAGCGGACGCTCGTCGCCGAGGTACCGCCATACGGTCTGGAAGGTCTGCACCGCCTGCTCGCAAAGCTCCGCCGACTGCGCGATCCAAAGAATCGTGCCCGAGAAGACCTCGTCGGCGAACAATCGCAATACCGTTTCGGTCGCGACACGAGTCTTGCCCGCGCCGGTAGGGAGCTCGACCATCGCCTTCTGCGCCGGTCCTTCGAGGGATGGCTGCGTCAAAACCGTGCGAAGGTCCTCGCTGATCTTCTTCTGATAGCTGTGCAGCTTCTGCAGTCGAACCGCGCCAGCGACGACGAACTCCTCCGGCCGTGGCTGGTTGCGTTGACCAGCGTACTCTGGCCCAAAGCCCATCTTCCGCGCCCACGAGATGGCTGCAGGGAGGCCGGCCCAGCGCTCGGGAACGTCTGTGAAGCCCGCCTCACGGAACAAGGTCTCAAGCATGCGGAGCGAGTCCGAGCCGTAGACAGTCAGGAAGAGCTCGGCCACTGACGTGTCGTTGTCGACCAGCCCCTGCGCCTCGAGTGCACTCCAAAGGCCCGTCGGCAGAGCATCCTTGAGGTCATCTGGCCCGATGTAGAGGTCAAGGCGGTCGGCGTCACTCTCGATGGACCGCGCCTGCTGACGCAGGAGCTCGAGCTGGTGGTCGAGGCCCGCCTTGAGCACTGCAGAAAGCCGAAGGTTGTCGAGCCGGAGCTCGAAAGCCTCGTTAATGAACTCAAGAATGCGCCGCTCGTCCGCGTCAGAACGAACGATCAAGTCTTGACCGTCGAGGTACCAGTCACGCGGCTGGTCTTCGACGCCGTCGTCGGTAGCGACCCTCTTGGCAATCAGAAGTGCGCGAGAAACCTTCGCAGACCCCAGGACGGCACCGTACGACGCTCGCAGGCCGGTGTAGACGTCAAGTATGCGCTGAGCGTCCTGTTGACCTTCGACGACCATTGCGAAGGAAAAGCTGTCGGCGAACCGCCGGCACCCCACGGTCTCGACGAATTCCTCGACCTGCTCCGGCTCGACCCTCAAGAACGGGCGCTGGCGACTCCGAAGGATCTCTTCTTCCTCGTCGGTGGACGCAAGAAACACCGCTGACGGGGCGTGCGGCTCTACGACACGCTTGACTCTGGCCGGGATCGTCGACGGCTTCTCGCCCGGGAACCCCACCCTCGTCGCAGTGAGAACGAACTCAGCCAGGATCGAGTCGTCGACCGACGGGAAGAGATCCGATTCGAGCATCTCCCGAAGCACATGCGGTGGTACCGCTTCGAGCTCGTCCGGCAGCTCGAGGGCGGCCTGGACATGGTGTGTGCCCTTGAAGAGTGGGAGGAGCGCGCCGAACCGCACGAGCGAAGGTGCGACGATGTCACTGGGCGCCCGGAAACCTCGCGAGGACGCGAGTAGTCCCGCTTCCTGGACGGCCCATCGAGACGGTGGAAGCACTGCATGGGTGCGTCCGGTGTCGAGATCCTCGAACAACCAGCTACGCTCAGGCAGCGTCAGGAGCGCGGTGGTCCACGATGCACGCACCTGCTCGGGCGCTTCGGCATCCCTCAACATCAGCAAAACAGAAAACGGTCCGGGTCCTTCACCCGGGCTGACCTCCACGCGCTCCACGGGACGTTCGCCCGGTCCGCGCCTCGTGTTGAGGACCTTCAGAGTGGCGGCGACGTACGCCTCGTACTCTGTCTCATCTTCGAGCGAGAAATCCGGCACCGGACTCTGGGCGACACCGAGGTTGTGCGCGACGTCCGGCATGCAACGACGTCGGTCGAGGAGCCGCGAAGCAAACCGCTCCGGCAGCGTCACATCGAGGTCGATCACCTGTTGGGGCCAGGCCCAGGCGCCGTCACACGTGGGTACCATGATCGAGGCGTTGGAGGCTGCCATCGTCTTGATGGCGATCGGCAGGCTCACCGAGACGACGGCGTCCCACAGTTTCTCGAGATCGTCGCTGCTCGGCTCGACGGGCAACGTTGCCAGCCGTGCGTTGAGAATCGCCTCAGGGTCGAGATCGCGGAAACCCCGGCCGCGAAGCAGCTCCTCGACCCGGTCCTCTGCCAGAAACGACGGGTCGACGAACACTGCGCCGTCGACGACGAGGTCTTCCTCCTGGTGGAGGAAGACGACCCTGCTGTCGTCGAGCGACTTCATGCCGTCGGAGGTCGGAATGACCCGTGCTGCGGTGATGTCCTCGAGCGAGAGGTTGGCGACGACAGTCTTGAGCGCGTTGGCCGAGGACACCGGGTCATCGCCCTCAGCCCACTCTCGAAGCCATGTCAGCAGTCCTCGCTTGGGCATGCGCTCCATCGCAACCCGAACATCCCGAGCACTCGGATCGAGGTCCGGTTCCTGGGCGACCAGGAGCAGATCCCGGAGTCGCGTCGCCCGCTGTGGCGTCTTGTAGCACTGCCAGGCGGGCACGTCGTCACCCGTGTTGGGTGACACCGCCCACCCCTGATGCACGACTGAGTCGAAGCGAATGCCGGGGTCGAGCGGCCGAAGCTCTGATCCGTTCCGCAGGGTCCCACGCTTGTCGGGGATACACCTGCCCGCACCGGCCAGGCTCAGGATGTGCGTGCGCAAGACGTCGCCGGCAAAACCGCGACTCTCCTGGTCACGCTCACGCGCAGGGAGATAATCGAGGTGCGCGGCGGGGTCATCAACGGTCCGCAATCCCGAGAGCAGCGGAACGAAGAGGCCGGCGAGTGTCGTAATAATCTCTTGGTTGTAGCTGTTGTCCAGAAGGTTCGTCCGGTCGTCGTTGACGCTCCATGGCGCGTTGAGCAGCGCCGCCACCGATGTTTTGTCCTGGAGTGGGAAGTACGACCAGAACTGCCCGCTGGCGAGCCTGCCTCGCTGCACCGGAACCGCAACCGTGACCTTGACCGCCTCGCGTGACACCGCCTCGCCGACCTCGTGGCGCGCTGCTGCCGACGGCTTGTGCATCGTACTGTCGACGATCCACTCGTCGCCGCTGCCGTCCGGCCGCTCGATCCTGAACCTCTTGTCGCCCAGATCCCGTGAGACGTGGCTCGTCTCGAACGGCTCGTCCCCGAGCACACGCAGCCGGACCTCTCGAACTGCGCCCACGAACAAGAGGAACTCCGACGTGAATTCCTTGATCTCGTCGCGCAACCGGTCGAGGTTTGTTGCTGCGGGGAGCTTGATGATCGTCGTGGCCCACGATCCAAGCTCCGCAAGCACCGGATCGCGCTCCAGCTCTGTTGCAGCGTCAAGAACCGTAGCGGTGCGAAGAATTGGATACCGCTTGGCGGCAGTAACCTTCGCCAGCTCAGCTCGAGCCCTCGCAGAGTTGAACTCGAACGAGATCGAGCGGCTCAACACCTGCGGCGCCTGCGACACAGCGAGCACCGATTTGAACCCGAGGCCGAAGCGACCGATCTCGTCGCCGCGCTTTTCGCTTAGGTACGCCATCGTGACGGCCGTCAAGCCGCTCATGGAGAATGGCCTTCCCGCGTTCGCGCAGTAAAGCACACTGTTGGCGGTATCCAGGACGATCTCTACGCGACCGGCGTTCGCCGCCCCCGTGTCCTCGGCACCCGCCAACGCATCGGCTGCGTTCTGAACCAGCTCGAGCAGCGTCCGGTTCGCGTATCCGCCTGTCCGGATCGACTCTTCATGATTGGCGTGCTCGGAGACCAGGTTCGCATGGATCCGGTACGACTCGATGGTCCGACCGAACTGATCCTCAACTTCCCGCACGAGCGACGGGTCGGGCTCCCATTGTTGGCGGTCGAACGTCACCAGTGACTGATTTTCCACGACCGTGCCCCCCTCATCGGTTCCACCGCGCACTGCAGCGATCAGCAGGACACAGTGAAAAATAGCCTACAAAAATGCCCACACAATGGCGCCCCGTAAGCCTCGTGTCGCATCCCCCGTTAGGGGGACCAGCAGCTCGGAGCGACCGCACCCGATTCGGTCAGTCGGCCCCTTGAACGTCAGATGAGCTCGCGGCGATGAATGCCACGCTGGACGCGTTTGCCTTCGCGGTCTCGAACGAACACGAAGTCGCGTTTCGTGGTCTCACCGATCAGATGCGCGGGCAGGCACCGCAGCGCCGCCCCGCACGTGGTTCGGAGCCTGCTGGCGGCAGGCTCCTCGCAAATCAACGCCCCGCCTACCACTATGGACGTACCGGAACTTGCGTCTCGTCACCCTTAGGGCGGTGGAAGCACTCCACGCATGTATGCCCTTAGCATCGGATCGCAAACATACACATACGTCCCACGCATGCCCCGCGTAAGCAGCACCGCGTAGATGTTCACGATGAACTGCAGCACGTCGTCAGAGGTATACGTGATTCCGAGCTTGGGGTTCGCCTCCTTGCCCTTCTTGTCGAAGTACGAGTCGAGGTCGGCGACGACTCGGCCGGTCGCCGGGTCGAGGCGCAAGTCGCGGCCGATGATCACGCCGGCGTAGTTCAGGTCGTAGCCCTGCAGTGTGTGGATCGACCCGACCTCTTCGAGAGCCCCCGGCGAGTTGACCCAATCGACTTGAGTACCGTTCCACCGCAGCGAGACGCCGTCGAGTTCGATGTCGAAGGCCGCGGCATCCTTCTTGCTCTTCCACTCCCAGGCGAAGCCGGCCGCCAGTCGCGCAAGTCCGTGCTCTTTGTCACGCGCGCGGATCGCCGCATGCATCTCGCCGAGGTCGTCGAACATCCGCAGGTCGTAACCGGTGAACTCGCGTGGTCCAGTGACCTCGGCGCGAAGTATCCGCCGGATGAAATCTATGTAGTCGGCCCCGCCTGCTACGCGCATTTGCGAGGCGAGCGGATAGAAGCGGCCCTGCTCTTTGGCCTGCGTCACGAGCCGTCCAACAACCCGACTAGGTAGGTCGGCCGGGCGCACGCTCTGCGCCTGATCGAGCAGCAGCACCTGGTGGCGGCTCTTCGCGCGGATCCAGTCGAGCTGCGTCTTTGTGAGGTCGTCGCGGCCGAACAGCTTCTCGTTGATCTCGCGGAACGTCTTGTTGAGCCTGCCCGATGGCTGGTTCGCGCGGTGGTTGAGCCGGTGCGCCTCGTCGACGACGAGAAGATCGAACTGCTCATCGCTCTCACCGACCTGAAACGGCGTCAGCACCATGCCCTTCTCGAGCTGCGGCGTCTTCGCGAAGACCTTTTGCACCGACTTGCGCAGCGACTGCTGCGGGATGACGATGCCGATCTTGAAGTCCTTCAGCTTCTCGACGTAGCCGGCGGTGAAGAAGTCGGAGAAGAGCGAGTCGTTCTCGGTGCGGTCGGCGAGATCGGCGTGCTGGATGTCGCGGAGCAGCTTCATGAGGAAGATGCCCACGATCGTCTTGCCCGTGCCAGGGTCACCCTGCACGACGATCGTGCCCTCGCGCCCTGCTTCAAGGTCGTCGAAGAGCCCTTCAAGAATGCCCTCCATCGCGACCGCCTGCTCCTGATTCAGCGCTTTGAACGGCGACAGCTTGAACAGGTCGTTGTTCTCGATATCGGGGATGTCGCGAGTGAACATTCCCGCGGCACGAAGCTGCTCGAAGATCTCGTCGAACGTCGCTCGATAGCGAACGCGGTCGTAATAGTCGGCGTCGGTGATGCCCTCGTTGCGGTTGACAACCGTGTACTTGCCGTCACCCGCGAAGAGCCGGATCAGGTACGACTCGAGGTCGAGGCACACCGACTTGTTGAAGGTCTCGTCGATAACGATGCGCGCGGCCTCCAAGTGCTGCTTCGCGTCGGAGTCGAGGTGCTGGCGAAGTCGACCGATCGCGTTCAGGGTCTCGCCGACGTAGATCTCGCGGTTGCTGCTGAGCGTGTACACGACCGGCCAGTTCGCGTGCCTGCCGTCGGGCTCGGCCCACGACTTGATCGCGGGCCGAGTGAACGGGAAGTGCTCGATCCTAAAGCTGGTCATACTTCGTGCTCCGCCCGCGGGACCGCTCGGCCGGGTACTTGCGCCGCGTCTGCTCAAGCTTCTCGAGCACGATCTGGTCGGCATCGACGCCGAGCTTGTCGGCGAGCAACAGGCAGTACGTCAGGACGTCGGCGAGTTCTTCGATGACACGCTCGCTCGGGGCATCCGGCGCCCATTGGAAGCATTCGAGGAGCTCGGCAGCCTCGATGCTGACGCTCTTGGCGAGGTTCTCGGGCGAGTGAAACTGTGCCCAATCTCGCTCGTCCACGAACGCCCTCAACTCGCGCATCACCCGTTGATCGGCCACGGTCGGAGCGTACACCGAGATATAGTCACCAGCTCGGAGCGCCCGCTGCTGTCTCGGAGCGAGTGCCCACGGCCCCGCTTCATATCGTGGGCACGATGTTCTGATTCAGGTGGAACACGTTCGCCGGGTCGTAGCGATCCTTCACCGCCGTCAAGCGCGCGAGGTGCTCGGGCGCGTATGCGCGGCGCACGCCCGCTGAACCTTCATCCGAGAGCGCGTTGACATACGCGCCACTCGCGAACGGCTCCATCGCCGCGGAGTACCGACGTGCACCCGCGATGCGCCGCTCGTCGTGGGCCGAATCAGCCCACTTCGACGCACACACGAACTCGAACGCCGTATCCCGCCGCGAGAACGCCGTCTCACCCGCAGCCACATCGGCGATCGCTCCCCCATACGCCTGCAGGCTCACGTTCGGCAGGTCGTCGCCGTCACGCGCGAGCACGCCGTCGATGACGTCGTCGCTCAGCTCGCTGAAGTAGTGGCCCTTCCAGTAGCGGCGCCACTCGTGCGCCTTGACGTCGTCTTCGCGGGTCTGCAGCTCGAGGTACGTCATCGGCACGATCACCCGTTCGAAGCCGGCGTCGACCTCGGCGAGACTCGTCGCGAGGGCGGCCGCCGCGGCCTCGCCGTCGACGGGGTCGCCGACCCAGACGAAGCCGAGCGACAGCGTTCCGTCGGAGACGGTCGCGTTGTAGGTCGCGCGCCGGTCGGCTCGGGTGCTCTCGTCGCGCCAGCGACGCATCGCCGCGGCGCCGGATTCCACGGGGTAGAGGTACTCGACCGAGTGCACGTCGCCCGGTTCGGGGTGCAGCACCAGCTCGAACTCGGTCACGACGCCGAAGTTGCCGCCGCCACCGCGCAGCGCCCAGAACAGGTCCGGGTGATGATCGCGGTCGACGCGCAGAACCTCGCCGTTGGCAGTGACGAGTTCGAACGAGACGACGTTGTCGCACGTGAGTCCGTGCTGCCGGGCGAGCCAGCCCATGCCGCCGCCGAGCGCGAGTCCGCCGATGCCCGTGTGCGACACGTTGCCCGCGGTCGTCGCGAGGCCATGCGCCTGGGCCGCACGGTCGAGGGCACCGAGCAGCGCACCACCTTGTACGCGGGCTCGTCGCGCCGCGGCATCCACCTCGACCGACCCCATCGGCCGCAGGTCGATCATCAGCCCGCCGTCGGGCACGGCGTGGCCGACGATGCTGTGCCCGCCGCAACGCACGCCGATCTCGAGGCCGTCCGCCCGCGCGAAGCGGATCGCCTCGGCGACCTCCTCGGCGCTCGAACAGGCGACGATGTACCGGGGTCTACGGTCGATCATCGCGTTCCACACGCGGCGCGCGTCGTCGTAGCCGTCGTCACCTGGCTCGAGCATCTGCATGAGAATTCCCCCGCCTGTCTCGGGGCCGAGGATGCCGCGGACGGGCGCCGGCGTCAAGAGCGAGGATCCCTGATGAAGATCCGCCAGCCACGACATGCCCGCGGGCCACGGTGTCGCAGAACCTGTGATCGGGTGTCGGAGTTGGGGCTAGCGCCCGGCGCCGGGCATCGATTTGGATGATGTGCACCGGGCGACTAGTCGCCCATGAACGTCAACGACGACGACTCGAGGAGGTGGCGCAATGGGGCACTGGTGGTGGCGTTGATCAAGCGAAACGGAGCTCCTCGGGTGAACTGACTCGTGGATGATCCGCTTCATCGACACGAGGGTAGGGCGGAAGATCCGCCCTACCCTCTTTCGTGCTCAGGCCGTCGGCTACGGTGGGCCGCAGGCTCCTTCGTCGCTGCTGAACCCGGGCGACAGCGCCTATTCGACCGGCGGGGCATTGGTCTCGATACGGCGCTGCGCGCCGACTCGATCGGCCTCGGCTGCCGGCTTCTTCGTCACCAGATACGAGCCGGCCAGCACGAGCACGAACCCCACGATCGTCCACACGGTCACCCGCTCCCCCAGCACGACGACGCCCGCGATGATCGCGACGGCGGGGTTCACGTACGTGATCGTGGTCGCCTTGACCGGGCCGATCTCGGCGATGAGGCCGACCATGAGCAGGAAGGCGAGGGCGCTGCAGATCACGGCGAGCACGATCACCGAGACGATGACGGGCGGCGACGGCCAGGCAGTGGGAATGCCGCCGGTGAGCAGCACGAACGGCACGTACGCGATCGCGGCGCCCGCGAGCGAGACGGCGACGATGCCGATGCCGGGCAGGTCGGGCATCCACCGCGCGAGAATCGCCGGGCCGAGCGCGTACCCGACGACGACCACGGCCATCTGGGCGACGGCGAACAGGTCCGACCCCGCGACATCCAAGCCGACGAGGGCGGCGACGCCGAGCATGCCGAGCGCGATGCCGATCCAGTTCGTGCCCGAGAGGCGCGCCGGCCGCCCCATGAGGAAGGCGATGGCGACGCCGGCGAGCGGCACCGCGGCGAGCAGCAGGCCGGCGGTCGAGCTCGGCAGCGTCTGCTCGGCCGAGCTCAAGAAGTACCACGGCAGCACGATCTCGACGAGGGTGTACGCGAGCATGGGCTTCCACCGGCGCAGCACCGGCCCGACCTCGTGGCGGAAGATCGCGAGCGGCAGCAGCAGAATCGCTGCGAGCCCAGACCGCGCGAGCACTACCATGCCCGGGTCGAGCTCCGACACGGCGACCTTGATGAAGAGATATGGGATGCCCCACGCGACTCCGAGCGCGATGAAGAGGAGCAGTCCGCGGCGAGTCACTCGATCATTCTGCCGCGGACCTCCGACAGCGGCCGTGGGAAGACCGTCGAGGTCGCGCGATATCCCGCCACGGTGCAGTTGCTCGCCACACGCCGGCTGAGCCGCCGTGACCGAGCGTCACGAATCACTCCCGGGCTCTGTTTCAGCGTCACCAGCGGACTGCTTCTCCCAGAGCCAGGCGGTCGCATGTGTGATCGTCCGAACGATCGCCGTCGTCACGAGCGCGAGCAGAACTCCGATCGCTCCCAATGCGATCAGCCAAGCGCCGATCGTCTGCCACGCTGCTGCGGCGGCCAACGCTGCCGGTGATGCGAAGGTGTCGAGCTCCGACGAGTAGTTCGCGGTCGCAATCCCCGCGATGACCACGCCGATGACCAACCCGAACAGTCCGATCGCCCATAACTGACGGAGGGCGTCTTCGCCACGGCTGTCAGCCGACGTGAGTTCAGTCATGTGCCGAAGGTACGCCATCCGCCACGCGCGCAGCGAAGAGTTCGTGACTGACGAGTCGACGGATCGTCATCAGGTACGTCGGCGAACCCCGTTGCCGATCGAATTCACACGTGAACGGGGGTCACGCCACGAAGCCGCCGACCAATAGCGTCGGAGTCCAAGCGGCCGTCAGACCGGTCGGCCGCATCGGGGCGACGACGACGGCAAGGAGGCGGACGCACCGTGACCACGACCCAGCCCGACACATTCACGCTCGCCGCGCGTCAGCCCGCGGCATCCGTGATCGCCGAATGCCTGCGCACGCAGGCGACCGCACCGCCGCGCTCGCCAGTCGCACGGCTGTTCGGGCGCACACCGCTGAGCGCCGAGTCGGAGCCCTGGTACCTCGGTGCGCTCGGCGAACTCGAGGTCGCGCGCCGGCTCGACTCGCTCGGGCCCGACTGGCGGGTGTTCCACTCGGTGCCCGTCGGCCGTGGATCGAGCGACATCGACCACGTCGTCGTCGGCCCGCCCGGCGTCTTCACCATCAACACGAAGCACCACGAGGGCCACGACATCTGGCTCGGCTCGAAGCGCCTGCTCGTCAGTGGGCAGCCCACGGACCACCTGCGCAACGCGAGCTTCGAGGCGAAGCGCGCATCGCAGCTGCTCTCGGCGGCGGCGCACGCCCTCATCGAGGTCACGCCGGTGATCGTGATCGTGGGAGCCCGGCGCATCACCGTGCGCGAACGGCCGGCGACCGTGATCGTGCTGCGCGAACGCAGTCTGATCAAGTGGCTGGGTTCGCGGCCGGCGGCCGTGCCGCCCGACGCCGTCGATCGAGTTGCGGATGCCGCGGCGCAGCCTTCGACCTGGCACGAAGCGCCCTCGCTCGAACCTGCCGATGTCGCGGCGTTCGATCAGCTGCGCCGCAATGTCGACGGTGCGCGAACCCGCCGTCGCGGGTGGGCGATCGCCGGGCTTCTCGCGATCCTCGCTGCGCTGCCGCTCGGAGCGGTCTCAGCGTGGACGTCGGTGATGTCGGCGCTCGTGCCCTGACCTCGACTACGTCGCTCCTCGGCCGATCTCACAGGGGGAGGTCGGCATGATCTGCAGGCATGTCAGAGGCGCATGTCATTCTCTTGCGCAAATGCGAGGGGGGCCGAAGTGATACTGCTGACTCAAGTGAGAGCCGCACGATCGACACCGCCTGCTCACGCCTCTCCGCCGCTCTGGCAACTTGCCGACGACGCCAGCATTACCATCCCTGACGCTCCGTCGGATCACCGACGGGCTCGCCGGCTGCGAGTGGTCGCATGGATGGTGGCACTTCTCGGTGCCGGGATCATCGCGATCGCGGCTGGCGAGGCAAGCAATGCCAACATTCCCCTCGTCGACCATCTGCTCTTCATACCGGGCGTGATTGTCAGCGCGCTCGGGATCGGCATGACGTTGGGATCGCTCCGGCATCGTCACGTTGTCCGGATCGCCCGCATCGCCCGCGCCATCGGCCCATGGATCGTAGTCGTCACCATCGTGCTGACCTGGTTCTGCGTGGGCATGGGGCTCATCGCAGTGTTCGTCGCAGCGACCTCCGAAGCCGCACAGTCAGCGCGACCGCTCGCGGCGATCGGGCTCGAATGGGCGATTCTTGCGTTCGCCATGGGCCTGCTCCCCCTCTCACAGCGCGAGCCCCCCGTCAGCACGACTCATGGTCTCAACCCGGCACGGTATGGTCGCGCGGCCGATGTCGCGTTTGTTGCTGCCATCGTTACCGCGCTCGTCGCACTCGGCTACCTCATCGTTGGCACCCCCCGAAGCGAGATCCTTCCGATCGCGACCCTCCTGACCGTCGCGATCGCCGCAACTGCCGCGCACGTTGCGCGTGTCAGACACACGAATCGAATCCTGAAGAACGTCCTCTCTGCGACGACCGAAGTCGTGAGGGAAGCAGAATTGGTACTTCGGTCACCTCGCCGAAAGCGAACGCGAGACGAACTCTGGTGTGCACTTCTCCGTCTCGAGAACGCACTCGCCCCCGACGCGCTGCCGCCACTCACGCCGATGGGCGAGCCGCGTCCGAGTGATCCCGTCATCCAATCGGTCGTCGCGCTGGCAGCGGCCCGCCTCTCAGGGCGCGAAGATCCACCGGCGTTCGATTCGTTCCGCGCCTTGCTTCGCCCCTACGAGCGAGCTGATGCCGACGAATGGACCCGCCTCACGCTCGAGTTCGCGGTTGAGTTGCGCTCGACGATGTTGCGGCAGCGGCGAACCAAGCGGATGTCTCGGCGTGAACCAGAATCGGCCCGATCGGCGTAGGTCTCGGTCACGGCGCGATCCTCAGTGCTGCAGCACGGCCCACGCCAGCAGGCTGTCGATCCGACGGGGCACCAACGGTGTGGTCTCGATACGCTCCTTCGTCGCTACTCGACCGACGATCGGGTCAGTCGAAGATCCCATCGAGCACGCTGCCGATGACGAGGCCGCCGAGGATGCCGCCCATGAGGTCGGAGCCTCCGCCGCGGCGTCCGCCGCCCCAGCCCGGGTCGCCCCATTGGCCGGGGCCGCCCTGCGGGCGCGAGGCGTCGATGTCGCGCTGGGCGAGCTGCAGTGCAGCGGCGGCGAGTTGGGCGACGCGGCGGGCCATGAGCATCGCCTGCTCGCGGTGATCCTCGTCGATGACGGTGACGGCTGCGGCGGGCGCGCCGAGGAAGTGATCGAGGTCGAGGCGGATGCGCTCGGACTCGGCCAGTCGGGTGCGGGCGTCGGCGCCGATCCAGCCGCGGTGGCCGGCGATGACGTCGCGCGCGATCGCGAGCTGCCGGTCGGCGTCGTCGATGGCGTGGTGCACGTGCTCGAGCGGCGGAATCGGGCGTGACGCACGCTCGCGGGCGGCGGCGATCGCGGCGTCCAAGCCGGCGTTGGCCTCGCGCAGGCGACTCAGCTGGGTGAACGGGTCGGTGTTGACGCCGGCCGCGGGCATCGCGGCGAGTGCCGCCTGCAGTGTCGCGATCGCCGACGTGACGCCGGGCGTCGCCGGCTCTTTCAGGGCGACGACGAGGTCGCCGCGCGAGTCCTCGACGATGGCCGCGAGCGTGGCCTCGGCGCGCAGCGCCTCGACCTCGAACGTCTCGACCGCGTCGAGCAGCGCCGCCGCGCGGCGCACCGACTCGGTCGACGCCTCGAGCGCGAGGTTCGCCTGTTCGCGCTGCCCGGCTTCGCGCCGGCGCTCGGCGACGCCGGCGCTGTGCTCGGCGAATCCGAGCAGCTGTTCGGCCTCGGCCGGATTGACCTCGACCTGGGCGAGTGCCTCGTGCGAGTAGCGCGCGGCAAGCCGCTCGATGGTGTCGCGGGTGTGCGGAATGCGCGAGCGCAGCCGCGAGGCATCCGCTCGCACCCCGGCGATGATCTCGGGAGCCCGACGCGCCCGTGCGATCTTGTCGGCGAGGGCGGCGGTGCGCTCGTCGAGCACGTCTTCGGCCCAGTCGCACAGCTGCACGATGCGGGCGTTGCGCATGCGCAGCTCTTCGACGGTGTCGGGGATCTCGTCGTAGTTCAGCTGATTCAGCCGGAACGCCTCGCCCAGGTGCTCGCGCACCGCGGCGAGCGCCTGGCTCAGCTCGGCGGTCGCCTCGTGCCCGAGCTCGGCCTCGGCGAACGCGAGCTCGTCGGCGGTGACGCGCACGCGCTCGTCGGCTTCGACGAGGGCGCTGCCGGCGCGCTTCGCCAAGTCGGCGTCTTGAGCTTGGAGCTCCTGCTCGTCGCGCTTTCGCTTGCCCCAGAATCCGGCCATGCCCTCGATCCTACGGGCGGTGCTTGAAGGCGACTGTGGGCTGCACAGACGGATGCCTCGGGGCTCGAGTCGGTCGGATGGCGGGGTTCGCGACCTGCAGCACTGCCAGCGCCCGAACCATCACGGCATGAGCTGCTGAGGGGCTTCGGGGTAGCCGAGGTCGTTGGGTTCGACTCCGCCGGAGGTGCGCGCGAGCAGATCGGTGGGGCACCATCCGGTGATCGCTCCGACCATGAGGAATCCCGCGCACGCGGCAGCTGGGATCGCGCACCACAGGGTGTCGAGACTGCTCACCGCGAACGCCGCGAGTACGAGGGCGATGACGCCCCGCACGACACGCTCACCGCGGTTGACCGTGCAGGCCCGCGACCCGACCCGTCGAGACGGGAGGGTCATGCCACGTCGGACTGCTGCGCGAGCTGACGGCGCACGTCGTCCATGTCGAGCGCCTTCGCCCCCTCGACGACCTGCTCGAGTTGCGCAGCGTTCAGCGCGCCGGGCTGGGCGAAGACGATGATGCCCTGCCGGAACACCATGAGCGTGGGGATCGAGGTGATGCGGAACCCGGCTGCCAGCGCCTGTTCGGCCTCGGTGTCGACCTTGCCGAAGACGACGTCGGGATGCTGCTCGGAGGCGCGCTCGAAGATGGGGCCGAACACGCGGCAGGGGCCGCACCACTCGGCCCAGAAGTCGAGCAGCACGAGATCGTTGTCGCGCACGGTGGACTCGATGGTGTCGTGGGTGATGTTCACGGAAGCCATGACTCGAGGATACCAGAAAATACCCATGGGGTATTGTTGAGGTCATGCACGGACTGCGAACCGCCCTTCTCGCCGCCACCGGTGCGGCCGCCCTCGCCCTCACGGGATGCGCCACGGCCGACCCCGTCGAGCTGACGGCCGATACGGTCGTCATCGACGTACGCACCGCCGACGAGTACGCCGCCGGACACCTGGAAGGCGCCGTCAACCTCGACCTGACGTCCGGCCAGCTCGCCGATCAGCTCCCCCAGCTCGACGACGACTCCGACTACGTCGTCTACTGCCAGTCGGGCAATCGCTCGAGCCAGGCGGCACAACTCCTCGAAGACACGGGCCTCGTCGTCACCGACGCCGGTTCGATGCAACAGGCCGCCTCCGCCACCGGTCTCCCGGTCGTCCCATGAGCACCGGTCGACCGACCCCGTCGGCGACGAGGCCATCCACCGCCCCCGCAGGGCTGGGTCCGACCCCGCGGGATCACACGTCGGACCGAGACACCGGAGGCACATCATGACCAACGCGTCGCTCGATCCCCAGCGCCGTATCGCGAACCGCCTGAAGCGCGCTCGCGGCCAGCTGAATGCCGTGATCGACGCCGTGGAATCGGGCGCGGACTGCCGAACGGTCGTGACTCAGCTCTCGGCCGTCTCGTCCGCGCTCGATCGCGCGGGCTTCGCCATCATCTCCAGCGCGATGAAGGACTGCCTCACCGAGCAGGAATCGACCGAGCCCTCCGGCGACGCGTCCGATCAGCCGCTCACGCTCGACGAGCTGGAGAAGCTGTTCCTCTCCCTCGCCTGACGCCTCCCGGCGCCCCGCCGCCATCGGTCGGATTCAATACCCCGGGTGTATTTTGACAATACCCCCGGGGTATTGTTACGGTGGCGGCATGATCTCCAAGCAGTACGTCATCATCGGCGGCGTCGCCGGCGGAATGTCCGCCGCGACCCGGCTGCGCAGGCTCGATGAGCACGCGCAGATCACCGTCCTCGAGCGCGGCGGCCACGTCTCGTTCGCCAACTGCGGCCTTCCGTACTACCTGGGCGGAGTCATCGAGGAGCGCTCGAGTCTCCTGCTCCAAACGCCCCGTTCGCTCGCCGACCGGTTCGGGCTCGACGTGCGCGTCAGGACCGAGGCGGTCGCGATCGATCGCGCGGCGCGAACCGTGACGGCACGCGACCTCACGAGCGGGCAGGAGCAGGTGCTGCGCTATGACGCGCTCGTGCTCTCGCCCGGATCGACGCCGGTTCGGCCGCCGATGGAGGGCGGTGAGCGCATGCTCACCCTGTGGAACATCGACGACGTCGACGCCGCGATGAGCGCGCTCGAGGCGAAGCCCCGCACCGCACTCGTCATCGGAGCCGGTTTCATCGGCCTCGAGATGGTCGAGAACCTCATGCACCGCGGACTCGACGTCACGCTCGTCGAACTCGCCGACCAGGTGCTGCCGCCGATCGACCCGGAGATGGCGGGTCCCGTCGCGCAGCACCTCATCGACGCGGGCGTCGATGTGCGCCTCGGCACGAAGGTGGTCGAACTCGGCGACGACACCGCCGTGCTCGACGACGGTTCCGTGATCCCGGCCGAGTTCGTGCTCGGCTCGGTCGGGGTGCGGCCGGAGACCTCGCTCGCCGTGGCGGCTGGACTGGAGCTCGGCGCTCGAGGCGGCATCCGCGTCGACGAGCGCCTGCAGACGAGTGACCCGAACATCTGGGCCATCGGCGACGCCGTCGAGAAGACCGACGCGATCACCGGCGAGCCCCGGATCGTCGCCCTCGCCGGCCTCGCGAACCGCCACGGGCGACTCGCGGCCGACGCCATCGCGGGCCGGGAGGTCCGCGTTCGCGACGCGCTCGGCACGGCCGTGGTCGGGGTCATGGGCCTCACCGTGGCCACGACCGGGTGGAACGAGAAGCTCCTGCGGGCGCGCGGGCGGGACCTCCGGGTCATCCACACGCACCCGGCGTCGCACACCGGCTACTACCCCGGCGCCGAGCCGATGTCGCTGAAGCTGATCGTCGACGCGGAGACGGACGCGATCCTCGGCGCCCAGGGCGTCGGCGGCGATGGCGTCGACAAGCGCATCGACGTCATCGCGACCGCCATGACCGCCGGACTGACCGCCGCCGACCTCGCCGACCTCGAGCTCGCCTACGCGCCCCAGTACTCGTCGGCGAAGGACCCGGTGAACATGCTCGGCTACGTCGCCCTGAACGCGGCCGATGGGCTCACTCCGTCGATCCAGTGGCACGAGGTCGATGCGGCCGTGGCCGCCGGGGCGATCGTGCTCGACGTCCGCACCCCGGGCGAGGTCGCCGACGGCGCCATCCCCGGCTCGGTGCGCATCCCGCTCGACGAGTTGCGCGACCGCCTCGACGAGCTTCCCGGCGGCCGGCTCATCGTGCACTGCAAGGTGGGCCAGCGCGGCCACACCGCCGTGCGCCTGCTCGCCCAGCACGGCCGCGACGCCGTCAATCTCGACGGCGGCTACCTCACCTGGAAGGCCGGCAATGACGCGCCCGGTCGCGTACTGGAGGCCGCCGCCTGACCGGCGGACCCGATCTCCGTCATTCCACCGATCACCGACAACCACCCCTGAGGAGGACCACCCATGTGCAGCCCTGCGACCTGCGACACCTGCGGCAAGACGACCTGGGCCGGCTGCGGCCAGCACGTCGCCGATGTGAAGGCCCACGTGCCTGTCGAGCAATGGTGCGACGGCGACCACCGTCGCTGAAACCCGTCCGTACACACGACCCGAGAACCCCGAGGAATTCACCATGTGCCGAACCGTCACCTGCCGCAAGTGCGGAAAGACGACCTGGGCCGGCTGCGGCCAGCACGTCGATCAAGTCATGCGCGGCGTCCCGCGCGCGCAGCGCTGCGCCGGGCACGAGCACGAGCCGTCGCAGGGCTTCTTCGCCCGTCTCTTCGGCCGCTGACGCTCTTCGACGTCGAACCGAGGGTCACGAAGGCCGCTGCCCGGCGTCCTGCAATCGGCCCGCTCGGATGTCGCGCCGCGCCAGGTGCAGGGCTTCGCTCGCGAGGTAGGCGACATGCTGCGCCATCGCGATCACGTGCGCTCGGTGGTCTTCGTCCGTCAGGGTGATCGGCGCAGTCGAACTGCCGAGGTAGTGGCCGAGATCGATCCGAACGCGCTCGGACTGGGCCAGCTGCGCCAACGCCTCGGGGCCGACCCAGCCCGGGTGACCGGCGACGGTGTCACGCACCAGGTCGAGCTGCTTGTCGGCGTCGTAGATGACGTGGCGTACGTGCTCGGGCGGGGGAACCGGGTGCGTCGCACGCTCGCGAACGGCCGCAATCGCGGCATCCAATGCCTCGTTCGCCGCGCGCAGCCGGTCGAGGCGGGCGATCGGGTCGGTGTTCACGCCGACCTCCGGAAGGTCGGCGAGGGCGGCCCGGAGCTCGGCGATCGCGTTGGCGACGCCGCGCGACTGCGGCTCCTTCAGCGCGGCGGCGAGGCCACGGCGGGACTCGTCGACGAGCGCTGCCAGCTTGGACTCCGCGTGCAACGCCTCGACCTCGTAGGTCTCGACCGCATCGAGCACGGCCGCGGCCCGGCGCACCGCCTCGGTGGATGCCTCGAGCGCGAGATTCGCCTGCTCCCGCTGCCCGGCCGCACGCCGCCGCTCCGCCACGCGCGCAGTGTGCTCGGCGAAGTCGAGCAGCTGTTCCGCCTCGGCGGGATTGGCCGCCACTTCGGCGAGCGCCTCGCCCGAGTAGCGGGCGGCCAACTGCTCGAGGATGTCGCGGGCCTGCGGGATCCGCGAGCGGATGCGTGCAGCATCGGCTCGGACGCCGGCGATGACCTCGGGTGCCCGCCGCGCCAGCGCGAGCCGACGCGCGAGCGTGGAGGACTGCTCGTCGAGCGCGCTCACTGCTGACGTGCACAGTTCGATGATGCGAGCGTCGCGGGCACGCACCTCGTCGGGGGTGCCGCGCACCACGTCGCGATTGGCCCGGTTCACTCGGAACGCCTCGCTCAGGAGTCCTCGACCCGAAGCGATCGCCTGGCTCAATCCATCGGTCGAGTCGGATCCCAGTTCGGCCTCCGCGAACGCGAGTTCGTCGATGGCGACCCGGATGCGCTCATCACAGGCGAACAGGGCCGATCCAGCCCGCTTCGCCAAGTCTGCGTCGTGGACCTCGAGTTCGTGCGCATCGCGTCTGCGCCTGACCCCGAACCAGGCCATGCTCCATCATAAGATCGCGACTCAGGGCCCGCCATCGTGCGTCGCGAGCCGCCGGCGCGGCGGCGCGGCGGCGCCGACCCCGGCAGGATCGTAGCGGTGCACTCCGCTCGGGAGGAGAATGGAACGAGTCGGCCGCGCCCGCGTGTCTCGCCGCCGCCCGCGGCCATGCCCCGATCACGGAGGCCGTGATGTCGACCACACCGCCTGAGCACGAAGTACCCGCGCCGGACCTCGAACAGACCGAGCAGCCCGCCCCGCCGCAGGCCGCCCTGCCGCAGCCCGCCCCGCCTCCTGCGCGGCCGAACATCCATGTCTCGGCACTCATCGTGTGGCTCACGATATTTCCGCTCGTCGCCATCGTCGGCATGCTGTCGGAACCGTTCACGAGGGGCTGGCATCCCGTGCTGCGGGCCTTCGTACTCACGCTCATCGTCGTGCCGATCGCGGCCTACTGGGTCATGCCGATGATGTTCAAGGGGTATGCCGCGCTCGAACGTCGGCGCGCGGCGCGGCACGCGGCGAAGCGCGTGACCTAGGCGCGCGGCGCCGCCCGCGTCGGTGCCGCTTACAGGAGAGGAACCCGCCGCTCGAGCTCGTCGAGCACGTAGACCTGCGTCGCCGTCGCCCGGTAGAGACGGAAGGGTGCCGTGCCGGTGACGTCGTCACGAGTCCAGCTGCGGAGGCCCTGCGCCACCGACCGGGTGTCGAACACGGCGAGCGCGGCATCGAGCTCGTCGTCGGGCAGCTCTCCGGCGACGCCCTCGACGTAGACGGCGATCGCACTGCCGACGGCGACCGTCGAGTCGAAGATCGCGAGCGCGACCTCGGGACGAGCGGCGATGTTCTGGGAATGTCGCGTCGCGAAGCGGGAGACCCAGACGAACTCGCGCAGGTCGTCTTCGGCGAACCAGACCGGCGTCGCCCGGGGCGCGCCCGAAGCGTCTGCGGTCGCGAGGGTCAGGTACGTGTTGGCGTCGACGACGCGGCGGGCGGCTTCAGCAGGTGATGAGTTCACGTCTGAGGGCATGTTCATGGGTATCAGCTCTTGGGTGATGCCGTAAGAGGGAGTGCGCGGGTCCGTGGTCTCGATACGCTCCTTCGTCGCTGCTCGACCGACGAGAGGCCGACGGGTGGTCTCGATACGGCGCTGCGCGCCTACTCGACGACGAGCGTCAGGCGAACGCCGGCTCGGGCTCTGGCGAGGCATCCACCGTGTCGAGGTCGGCCGGCTCTGCGGCATCCAGGGGGTTCGCGAGCTCGTCGCGGCGCATGCGGGCCGCGACGATCGCGACGACGCCGATCACGAGCGGGGCGACGCCGGCGATGAGGAACACGACGGGCAGTCCCACGAGCTCGCCCGCGGGGCCGGCGATCGCCATCGACACCGGCATGAACGCGAGCGAGACGAAGAAGTCGAGGCTCGAGACGCGTCCGAGCATCTCGGGCGGGACCCGGCGCTGCAGCAGCGTTCCCCAGATGACGACGCCGCCGTTGAACGCGGCGCCGACGGCCAACGCGGCGAGCGCCATCACCCACGGCTGGTCGGTCAGGCCGAACACGAGCAGCGGCAGGCAGCCGAGCCCCCACAAGAGGTTCATGACGGTCAGGTACCGGCGCGGCAGCCGCAGGGATGCCACGACCATCGACCCGACCGCGCCGCCGATGCCGAACGCGGCCAGCACGAGCGCGTGGCCCTCGGGGCCGGCGCCCGCGACATCCTTGATGACGAACGGCACGAGCACCTCGAACGGCCCCATGATGATGAGGATGAGCAGCGACGCGAACGCCAGGGTGCCGAGCAGCCACGGCGTGCGCACCATGTAGGCGAATCCGTCGCGCACGTCGACGAGCAGGGCGACGGCCGGATGCCTCGTTCCGCTCGCTCGCTCGCCACGCAGCGGCTGGTCGGGAACCCGCTTGAGGCACACCGCTGCGACCACGCCCGTGAGCGCTGCGACCGCGAGCGCCGCACCCGGCGATGAGACCGCGATGAGCGCGCTCGCGAGCGCCGGGCCGCCGGCCTGCATGAGCACCGGGCGCGCCATGCCCTCGAAGCCGTTGGCGGCGAGCAGTTCGTCTTCGGGCACGACGCTCGGCAGCAGCGCCGAGTACGCCGGGTAGTAGAGGCCCGCCATCACACCGCCGACGAGGGCGACGGCGACGAGGTGCCGGATGTCGAGGGTTCCGGCGAGCGCGAGCAGGGCGACCGCCCCGACGCTCGCGGCGCGCACGACCTCGACCGTGATGAGGATGCGCCGCTGCGGAATGCGATCGGCGAGCGCGCCGCCGAGCAGCGTCGTGAGCAGCATCCCGACCGCTGACGCACCGGCGACGAACGACAGCTCGGCCGCCCCGCCGCCGATGGCGACGATCTGCCAGACGAGGGCGACCATCCAGATGCCCGCGCCGATCATCGATGCGACGAGCGCGGCGGCGAGCCACCGGTAGGCGGGGTTCCGCAGGGGGCGGAGGGCCCGAGGTGCAGTCATGATCGTGCTCCTTGCCGAGAGTTCGGATGCTTCGTGAAGCAGGCGCTTCTACTCATGCGTCGAACGGGCAGGGTCGAGATCGACATCCGTCGGTCGAGGGGGCGCGCAGCGCCGTATCGAGACCACGCCGGCCTGCTCAGGGCGGGTCTCGATACGCTCCTTCGTCGCTCCTCGACCGGCGCGGTCGCGCGTTTCCGGACGGCGCTCCGCGCGTCCTCAACTCATCGAGATGACGACCTGCGGCGCCGGGCGATCAGGACGAACAGGAGGCCACCGCCGAGGAGCACGGCTCCGAGGGCGATCGGCACGCCGATCGCGAAGCCCGTGCTGGCGAGCGGGTCGTCGTCGCTCGTGGCCGGCGGCGGGTTCTCGCCCGACGGCGGGTTCCCAGTCGGGGGGTCGCCGGGCCGGGGAGTCGACGTGACCGTGCCGAGGTAGTGCGACCAGTCCTCATCGGTCACGACCGCACCGGCCACCGGGCCGCCGTCGACGTCAGTGGTCTCCGGGCCGGTGCCGACCACGGTGCCGAGGTTCGCGTACTGGCCGATGACGGCGGTGCCGGTGGCGACGCACGTGAACGACGCACCCGGCTCGAGCGGCCCGGCGACGACGTTGCTCCCGGTGCCGTCGCAGTCGATGCCCGAGGCATCCACCCGGTCATCGGTCACCGCCACGTCGGTGAGCGGCACGTTGCCGGTATTGGTGACGACGTACGTCCACTCCACATCGCCGCCGACGGTGATGCTCGGGCCGGTCGGCTCGTCCGCGTCCTCGCCGTTGGTGGCCTTCTCGATGTCGACGGCCGGGGCGACGCCGAAGTAGTGCGACGGGTCCTCGTCGGTCACCTCCTCACCGGCGACGGTCTCACCGTCGACATCGGTCGTCTCCGGGCCGATACCCGTCACGGTGCCGAGGTTCTCGTACTGCCCCGGCGTCGCCTCACCCGTCGCGACGCACGTGAACGACGCTCCCGGAGCCAACGGCCCGGCAACGACGTTGCCACCCGTGCCGTCGCAGTCGATGTCCGCGGCGTCGACCTGGTCGTCGGTCACCGTGACTTGGGTGAGGTCGCTCGTGCCGGTGTTGGTGACCACGTACGTCCAGCGCACGTCGCCGCCCGCGGCGACGAGCGGGCCGGGCGACTCGTCGGCATCCTGGCCGTTCGTCGCCTTCTCGATGTCGACCGCGGGCTCGACGCCGAAGTAGTGCGACGGGTCGTCGTCGGTCACGGTCTCCCCCGCGACGGTCTCGCCGTCGACATCCGTGGTCGCCGGACCGATCCCGGTCACCGAGCCGAGGTTCGCGTACTGTCCGACGATCGCCGTGCCGGTCGCCGTGCACTCGACGGACTCGCCCGGCTCGAGCTCGGCGACGACGTTGCCGTCGCCGCCCTCGCAGGTGATGTCGTCGGCGTCGACCAGGTCGTCGGTCACCGTCACGTCGGTCAGCACGACGTTGCCCGTGTTGGTGACGACGTAGGTCCAGCGCACCTCGCCGAACCGGTTCACGATGGGACCGGTGGGCTCGTCGGCGTCCTGGCCGTTCGTCGCCTTCTCGATGTCGATGGCGGGCTCGACGCCGAAGTAGTGCGACGGGTCGTCGTCGGTCACGGTCTCGCCCGCGACGGGCTCGCCGTCGACGTCGGTCGTCTCGGGGCCGATACCGGTCACGCTGCCGAGGTTCTCGTACTGCCCCGCGGTCGCCGTGCCGTTCGCGACGCACGTGAACGTGTCACCGGGCGCCACCGGACCGGCGATGATGTTGCTCCCGGTGCCGTCGCAGTCGATGCCCGAGGCATCCACCCGGTCGTCGGTCACCGTCACGTCCGTCAGCGGCACGTTGCCGGTGTTCGTGACGACGTAGGTCCACCGCACCCCGCCCCCGACGGTCACGTTCGGGCCGGTGGCCTCGTCCGCGTCCTGACCGTTCGTGGCCTTCTCGATGTCGACCGCGGGGGCGACGCCGAAGTAGTGCGACGGGTCCTCGTCGGTCACCTCCTCGCCGGCGACGGTCTCACCGTCGACATCGGTCGTCTCCGGGCCGATGCCCGTCACGGTGCCGAGGTTCTCGTACTGCCCCGGCGTCGCCTCACCCGTCGCGATGCACGTGAACCACGCTCCCGGAGCCAACGGCCCGTCGACGACGTTGCCACCCGTGCCGTCGCAGTCGATGTCCGCGGCGTCGACCTGGTCATCGACGACCGTGACGTCCGTCAGCGGCACGTTGCCGGTGTTGGTGACCACATACGTCCAGCGCACCTCGCCGCCTGCGGCCACGACCGGGCCGGTGACCTCGTCCGCGTCCTGGCCGTTGGTCGCCTTCTCGATGTCGACCGTGGGCTCGATGCCGAAGTAGTGCGACGGGTCCTCATCGGTGACGGTCGGCCCGGCCACCGCGTTGCCGTCGACATCAGCTGTCTCCGGGCCGGTGCCCGTCACCGTGCCGAGGTTCGCGTACTGCCCGGGGCTCGCCTCACCCGACGCGACACAGGTGAACGTCTCGTCAGGGCCCAGCGGACCGGGCACGACGTTCGAACCGGTGCCGTCGCAGTCGATGTCGGCCGCGTCGACCTGGTCGTCGACGACCGTGACGTCCGTCAACGGCACGTTGCCCGTGTTCGTGACCACGTACGTCCAGCGCACCTCGCCGCCGACCGTCACGAGCGGCCCCGTCGGCTCGTCGGCGTCCTCACCATTGGTCGACTTCTCGATGTCGACCGCCGGCGTCGCACCGAAGTAGTGCGACGGGTCATCGTCGGCGACCGGGGTACTGGTGGGGTCCAAGGCCGTGACGGACCCCAGGTTCTCGTACTGCCCCTCGGTCGCGGTGCCCTCAGCGACGCACGTGAACGACCCACCGGGCGCAAGCGGCCCGACCACGATGTTCGAGCCGGTGCCGCCGCAGTCGATCGCCGCGGCATCCACCCGGTCATCGGTGACGGTCACGTCCGCAAGATCCACCCCGCCCGTGTTCGTCACCACATAGGTCCACCGCACCACACCGCCCACCGCCACGTTCGGGCCGGTCGGCTGATCGGCATCCTGCCCGTTCGTCGACTTCTCGATATCGACCTCGGGCTCGGGCATCACAGCCAGATCGATCGTGAAGTTGCTGAACTCGTCGGGGATGAGGGGGTTGGTGAGACCCGCGACGTCGTCGCCGAGCGCCCCGTTCGCACCGGTCAGGAACCCGCGGGTGTCACGCACGTACGAGAGCGTGACCGGCGAGCTGCTGAGGCCCGTGGCTGCGGGATCGGCGGCGGCGGTGTTGTTGTTGTCGCCGCGCTCGTTCACGGCGTTGGCGGCGCTCGACCCGGCCGTGCGCACGACGGTGCCGGCGAGTGGGCCGCCCGGAGCGAACATCGAAGCCGGGATGTGCACGGTGTACGTGCCGGCCGGGACGGCCTCGGAGACCCAGCGGCCCGTCGCGTCGGTGACCTCGGTCGAGACGATCTCGCCGTCGGCGTCGAGGACCTGCACCGTCACGCCGGGAATGCCCTGCTCGCCGTCGTCGAAGCGCCCGTCGCCGTTCTCGTCGAGCCACACGAGGTCACCGACCGTGAATCCGGGCATGACGACGTACGGCTCGTTCGACAGGAGCGGCTGGTTCGGGAACGTGCCCGAGTAGATCTCGGCGCGGTTCACGTAGACGTTGTCGAGCTCGTTGCTCGTCGACACCATGGGAATCAGCGCGCGTACGCGCGTGCCGGTGCCGAGTGCGGTGCTCGAGACGAAACGCACCGCGGTCACGTCGCCGATGTCGGCGATCTCGGCCGCGGTCTGCCACAGCCCGCCCGGTGCCGCGGGGTCGGCGTTCGCGGGGTTGCGCGGGTCGTGGTTGATGGTCGACGGGTTGGCGGTCGAGTAGTACCAGGTGCCGGGCACGTTGCCCGTGCCGCCGCGGACATAGGTCGGCGCGGCGAGCGGGTCCGTCAGCTGCGAGAGGCCCTGGTAGTCGGACGCGTACTGGCCGCGCGCCGAGCCGGCGGCCGGATCGGCGTCGCCGTTCCAGGGCAGCACGTCGATGAGATCGGTCGGCAGGAAGGAGATGACCGTCGAGGTGTTCGCCCAGTCCAGCGACCAGGTGTAGGTCTCGCCGTTCGCCACGAGCGCCTTGTCGACGTTCTTCACGAGCCCCAGCTGGCCCGACCCGGTCGCCGTGGTGGTCGCGGTCGCCGTCGGGGAGTTCTCGGAGTTGTCCGCCAGCGCCCGCACCTGGTTCACATAGGTGTCGCCGGGCTGCGCCACCGTCTCGAGGGTGGCGCACAGCTGCAGCGCGGTCGCCCCCGTGCGGATCCAGTAGTTGGCGGCCGTGGCCGTGACATCGCCGAGGATGAACGTGACCTCGCGGGTCGCCGCGTTGTAGCTCACGGTGACGCCCGCCGGAAGCCGGGATCGGGTGCACGTCGAGTTGTACGTGAGCCCCAGCGGAACGGTGTCGACGAGACGGATGTTCTCCATCACCGCGCCGACCTCGGCGTTGTTGAGACCCACGCTGAGGTTCCAGATCGCGTCCTGCCCGGGCAGGTAGGTCGCCTGGCCGACCGACTTCGCGACGATGAGCTGCATGCCCTGGTAGCGGACCTCCTTCTGCATCGTGGCCCACTGGTCACCGCGGGGACCCGCCGACCAGCCGCCGACGTTCGAGAGCCGGACGCCGGTGAGCAGCGGCTTGCCGGCATCGGGCCCGCCGTTGTACACGCCGCGCGCCTTGAGCATGGTGCGCAGCGTGAGGGCGAACGCGGCGTGCTGGACGTAGTCGGTGTCGATGGGGCGCATGCGCACCATGTTCACCTTGTTGCGCCAGTCGGACCCGAACTGCGCCGGGTCGGTCACCCAGGGGCCGTCGTACTCGCGACAGTCCGTCGCGTCAGCCACGAGCGACGTCCGGTCGACCGGGTACAGCCCGCCCGATGCGGGGCCGGCCTGCGTGTCGACCGCGTTCGACCCGACGGCGTACTCGATCACGTAGTCGCTCTGGGTGATGCCCGACGAGGTCGACCACCCGAGGCGATCGAGCTGGAACACCGACACGTCGAACGCGTCGCACACCGTGGGATTGTCGACCGGGAATCCGAGGGTGTCGGGCGCACCCGGCGCCTGCACGCCGTTGGGCGGACCGGTCGTGGCGCCGAGGAGGACGCGGTCGGCGCCGAGTTCGACGATCGACTGCACCTTCGTTCCGGCGGCGACCGTCGCGTTGTCGGCCCACTGGTTGCCCGCCTCGGTCGCGTACGACTTGCGACCGCTGAGCGGCAGGTTCGCGGTGAGCTGCCGCGAGACGTCACGCCACGCGAGTGACCCGTTCGCCTCGATCTGCGGCCATGCACCCGTGTTGTTCAGCAGCACCCCCTGCGGGATGTCCTCTCCCGCGTTGGGCCCGCCGTTGTACTGCCAGCGCGACTGCAGCGGCAGGTACAGCCCGAGGGTGAAGGGGCCGACCTCGACGTGGCCGGCGTTCACCGGCCTGGCCCGCACCATGTTGACCTCGTCGCGCCAGTCGGCTCCGAAGGTGGCGGCGGGGTCGGTGGTCCAGGGGCCCGGGTAGTCACGACAGGCCCGGGCATCGGTCACGTTCGCCGTGTTGTCGAGCCCGTTGCCGACCCCGGTCTGCGTATCGACGTCATTGGTGCCGACCGCGTACTCGATGACGTAGTCGTTGCGATCGAAGTTCGGGTTGGTCGGGTTCGCCTGCAGGTGCGGGTTCGGGTCGGCGCCGGTGACCGGGGTGAGCGGGTTGCCCGACACGCGCCACACCGAGACGTCGAACACGTCGCACACCGTCGGGTCGGTCAGCGAGATGCGGTTGGTGCTCGCCGTCGTCCAGACGTGCGAGTTCACGACGTCGCCGAGCGAGAACTGGTTCCAAGCGGTCAACCCGCCGGCGAGCGATTCGTACTGCTTGTCGCCGCGCAGGGTGCCGCAGTCGCTGACGGTGCTGCGCACGTTGAACGTGCGGGTGACGACGTTGTTGCCGGTCGCGGTCGTGCCGTCCCACCCGGGTTCGAGTCCGGTGTTGTTGATGAGCCAGCCGCCGGCGGTCCAGCCGTCGGTGTCGGTCGCCTCGTTGCGCACCGAGATGGTGTCGTTCACGTTCGCACGGCACGGGTCGGGGATGGTCGGGGTCGGGACGAAGAAGAACGCCTGCCACGTGTTGGTCTTGGTGTTGTTGCCGTTCGCGTTCGGCGTGAAGCTCATGTCCCAGCCGTCTGCGGGCTGCACCCCGGTCTCGCATGTCGGGGTGCCCGTGTTGAAGTTTCCGGAGTGGCCCAGGCAGCCCGTGAGCACGGCACCCGGGTACTGCGGCATCACGTCCTTGAACGCGATGCGGTCGATGTTGCTGCTGAGGATGTTGCCGTTGGACTCGCTGACCGTGAACTGGTACGCCACGTTGAAGCCGGGCACTGCGGGGGTGGCGGGGTTGTTGTCGAGGTCACGTTCCTGGAACGACGGATTCCCCGTGTTGGTCTTCGACAGGTCCCACCGGGGCTCGGTGATGTTGAACTGGCGCGCCACGACGTTGTCGCCGCTCGCGGTCGTGCCGTCCCAGCCGGGCTCGTACCCCGGCCCGACACTGCCCGGAGGATCGTTGAGCTGTCCGCCGATCATGTGCCAGCCGTTGGTGTCCCGGATCTGGTTCTCCCACGAGACCGTTCCCGCCGGCGGCGTGTCGCCCGGCTGCCAGTCGGGGTCGACAGACCGGTATGCGTCGGCGGTGGGTACGAACACGCCGACGAGGATGCGGGTGTTCTCCTGCCGCGAGGTCGACGGCTTCGACGCCGTCATGTTCCATCCGGTCGTCCCGGCCGCCTGGTTGAGCGGGCAGGTGACGCTCCAGTCGGATACCGCGACGTCGTTGCCCGGAATCCTCGGCGAGCAGCTGAAGAGCACGGCGTTCGGGAACTTCGTCATCCGGTCGGTGAACGAGATCGGCCACTGCAGGTCGGATCCACCGATCGCACCCATGACGTTGATGAGATCGATCCAGTAGTAGTGGTCGAACCCGGGGGTGGCGACGCCGTTGACGGTGCGCGTGGCCCGGATCGGCCCGTTCTGCAGGAACTTCTTCGCCTCCCACTGCGCCGTGCCGGTCACCTGGACGACAGGGCCCGAGACCGTGTTCGACGGCGCCGCGTCATCCTGCCCCGCATAGGCGGACGCCGTGACCGACGCGAAGCCCGGGATCGGCGTGTCGTCGGCGAAGCGGTACGCGAGCTGCACCGTGCCGACGTTCGACGACATCGACCCCAGGTTGCAGACCACGGTGATCGAGCCGTTCGCGTTCGTCGTCGCCGACGACGGCGGGTTCGCCCCGTTCACCGCCGCGAGGCATCCCGCAGGCAGCCCGTTGGTGCCGGGGCCGGCCAGCTGGAGCCGGGAGTCGGCGACATCGCTCGGGTCGTCGGGGTTCGAGACCGGGTCGATCGTCATCTCGATGACGACGTTCGGCACGCTGACCCCGGTGGGGAGGCCCGTCAGCGACACCGAGTAGTTCTGCAGCACCGTGTCGCCGACGCGCACGATGCAGTTGGCGGGCCCTGTGTCCAGTCCGGGGCCGTCCGTGGCGTCCCACGGGGGCGTGCCGGTCGTCGCGTACGTCTCGCAGGAGTTCGGAATCTGCAGCCGTTCGGTCTGCAGGGTCGCCAGCGGCTGCAGCCCCGCGTCCAGACTGGTCGCCTGCGTCGCGCCGGCGATCGTGATCGGACCGGTGATGCCGCGCTCGGGACTGCCCACCGCCGGCACGCCCGCACGGGTGAATACGTTCTGCCCCTGCGCGGTGGCGGGAAAGACGAACGGCCCCGGCGCGGTCGCCCGCACGTAGTAGCTCCCGTCGGCGACGTTCGCGAAACTGTACCTGCCGTTCGCGCCGGTGGTCGTCGTGCTGACCACGGGGCCGGTCGGCGACGACAGCAGCTCGACGGCGACCCCCGGTTTCACGGCCTCGTCGGGGGTTCGCACGCCGTCGCGATTCACGTCCGCCCACGCCAGCCCGCCCACGAGGCTGCCCGGGCCCGCGAACGCCGGCTGCGGTGCGACCAGCACCATCGCCAGCAGGCTGACGGACGTGATGACCACCACGACCGGGCGAGGCCAGGAAGCCACCCACCGCTTCGTGCGCCGCGTGTCGACCGATGACATTCGGAACCCCCTCCGAGATGACGTTCGGATCCCCCTCCGAACCTTCGCACGGGCTTCGCGGGAAGCACCGGGCGCTCGTTCGCCGATCCTGCCGGTGGACGCCGCTCGCGACATCACGCGGTCTAGGTGAAAGACCGGCACGACCCCCAGCGAGGGGGGAGCCACTCCCCGCCGTGGGCGAGCCCCACCGCGGCCCGCGCAAGTTCCCCCTGTGCGCGGGCCGCGGCCGAGGCATCCGTCGCGGGTATCGAGGCGGCGCGTCGCGCCCCCTCAACCCGCTGAACCCTCAGTCGCCCTTGACGTTCACGATCTGCCGCAGCGTGTGCCGCACCTTCACGAGCGGGGCCGCGTCGGCCATCACCCGGTCGATCGGCTTGTACGCCTGCGGGATCTCGTCGATGAACGCGTCGGTGTCGCGGAACTCGATGCCCACCATCGCCTCACGCAGCTGCTCGTGCGTGAACGTCTTGCGGGCCTTCGACCGCGAGTACTCCCGGCCGGCGCCGTGCGGCGACGAGTTCAGCGACATCGTGTCGCCGAGGCCCTCGACGACGTACGACGCGGTGCCCATCGAGCCCGGGATGAGCCCCGGCCGACCGACGTCGGCCTGGATGGCGCCCTTCCGCGACACCCACACCCGCTTGCCGAAGTGCTCCTCGCTCTCGGTGAAGTTGTGGTGGCAGTTGATGCGCTGCCGCTCCTCCACCGGGGTGCCCACCCACTCGGAGACCTGCCGGATGACCCGGTCCATCATCTCCTCACGGTTGAGCAGCGCGAAGTGCTGCGCCCACCTGAGCTCGGCGATGTACCGCGTGAACTCGGGCGAGCCCTCGACGAGGTAGGCCAGGTCGGGGTTCGGCAGCTCGATCCACCACTGCTTCGCGAGCCGCTGCGCGATCTTGATGTGGTGCTGCGCGATCTTGTTGCCCACGCCCCGGCTGCCCGAGTGCAGGAACAGCCACACCCGGTCGGCCTCGTCGAGCGACACCTCGATGAAGTGATTGCCGCTGCCGAGCGTGCCGAGCTGCTCGCGCCAGTTGCCCGCGTACCGGGCCGGGTCGAAGCCCTTCGCCTCGGCGAGGGCCTCGAGCTCGGCGACGCGCGGCTCGGCGGTCGCGACGATCTTGCGGTTGTACTTGCCGGCCGAGAGCGGGATCGCGCGCTCGATCTGCTCCCGCACTTCCCTGCGGCCCTCGGGCAGGTCGGATGCCTCGAACTGCGTCTGCACCGCGATCATGCCGCAGCCGATGTCGACGCCGACGGCCGCGGGGATGATCGCACCGAGCGTCGGGATGACCGAGCCCACCGTGGCCCCGAGGCCGAGGTGCGCGTCGGGCATGAGCGCGAGGTGCGGGTAGATGAACGGCATCGTCGATGAGACGCGGGCCTGCTCGACGGTCAGCTCGTCGAGCAGGCTCGCCCACGAGACGAGCCGATCGGAGATCTTCTCCATGGTCCTTTCCTGTCTGGTTGAATTGCGTCGGCTCCGCGTTGCGGGGCCGACTTCGAGTTCCTCGGGCCCGAGGGTCTCGTCGCGCGCAGACAGAGAAACACCCCGGGCCTCGAGCGGCACGGGGTGACGGATTCGCGAGTGGTCGCGGGCGTCAGGGTGCCTGGTCGAGAAGCTGGTCGAGTTCACGGGTGAACCCGCGCTGGGCGGGCTGGTTCGCGGGCTCGACGAAGGCCGGCTTGTTCGTGCGCTGCAGATGCACGCTCATGGCCGCCTCCATTCCAGATTCCGGGGATGCCGCGCGGTCGGCGCGGCCTTGGCACACTAGCGGGGTTTCGGGGCAGGGGTCAACACCGGGTCGACGCCATGGCATCACCGCGCGACGGCGACGGTGCGCATCGGCAGCGTCGGAACGAGCACCTCGAGGTAGGCGACCGTGTCCTCCCAGCCGTTCACCGCATGACATTCGACGCCCATGGCGAGCACCGGGTAGTCATTGCCCTGCTCGTCGAGCCGGTCGCCGACGAAGAGCATGTCGCCGAGCGGGATTCCGGTCTGCTCTGCGAGTCGGGTCATGCCGTAGGCCTTGTCGATGCCGCGGTCGGTGATGTCGACGGAGGTCGAACCTCCCGAACGCACCTCGAGGTCGGGCAGCAGGGCTGCGGCGGCGCTGCGCAGGGCGTCCTTCTTCTCACCGGTCGGGTCCCACGCCGACTTCGCAGCGACGGGTGCCTGCTGCCCGAGCGCGGAGAACGTGATCTGCGAACCCCGGTCCTCCAGGATGTCGCCCCAGGTGCGTGTCTCCCACAACCCGAGCCGGCGCGCTTCGGCCTCGACGACGGCGAGCGCACGCGACTTCTGGTCGTCGGTGAGGGGATGCAGGTAGACCTCGGCGACCCCCTCGATGCCGACGCGGTAGTACTGGGTGCCGCAGGCGGGCAGGAGGTGGAAGTGCGAGAGCCGCTCAGCCGCGGCGTCGGGGAGCCGGTCGATCACCTGCGACCTGAACTGGCCGAGTTGCCCGCCGGAGATGATCGCGACCTCGACGCGGTCGGCGAGCTCGAGCAGGAGCTCGCCGATCGCGGGTTGGATCGCCGTCTTCGAGGGCGCGAGCGTGTCGTCCAGGTCGAAGGCGACGAGGCGCGGGGTCGGCATCGGGCGTCTCCTCAATCGTCGACGCCGGGCGTCTGGTCGGCGCGGTTCCGCGGCGGAGCCGTGCTCCCGCGGACCACGAACTCCACGGGCGGCAGTTCGACCGGCGCCGGCGCCTCACCCTCGACGATCGCGACCAGCGTCCGAGCGCAGGCACTGCCCCATTGGAACACGTCCTGACGCACCGTCGTCAGCGGTGGGATGACGTACGGCGCGAGCGGGATGTCGTCGAACCCGACGATGGACAGGTCACGGGGCACCCGCACACCGCGATCGATCGCGGCGGAGACGCCGGCGATCGCCATGATGTCGTTGGCGTAGATGATCGCCGTCGGCGACTGCGGATGGTCGAGGAGCTCGTGGGTCGCGCGCGCGCCCGACGCTCCGGTGAAGTCGCCGACGACGACCGGTCCGGGCTCGAGCCCCAGGAGCGTCATCTCGTCGGCCCACGCCTGACGGCGCACGCGCGAATGCACGTAGCGGTCGGACCCCGCGACGTGCGCGATCCGCTGGTGACCCAGGGCGTGGAGGTGACGCACTGCGCGTCGGACCCCGGCGGCGTCGTCGAGTCCGATCAGCGAGGGGTCGTCCTCGGCCGAGCCGAGCTGCACGCACGGCATGCCCAGCGCCTCGAGCGCGGCGGGGCGCCCGTCCTCGATGCGGAGATCGGTGAGGAACACGCCGTCGACGCGTGCCTCGTGGGCGAACCTCGAGTAGGCGTCGCGCTCCGCCTGCTCGCTCTCCACCACTTGCAGCACGAGGGCGTAGCCCACGGTCGAGAGCGTGCTCTCGACGCCGGCGACGAACTGCGGGAAGAACGGGTCGGTGCTCAGCAGCTCGGGTTCGCGCCGGATGACGAGGCCGAGCGCCTGAGCGCGGCTCCTGGAGAGCGCACGCGCCCTGGCGTCCGGCCGCCAGTCCAGCTCCCTCGCCGCCTCCAGGATCCGCTCCCTCGCGGTGTCTCCCACCCCCGGGCGCCCGTTGAACACGAAGGAGACCGCACTCTTCGACACGCCCGCCCGCGCGGCCACGTCGCCGATCGTGACCTTGCGATCCCGCTGCCCGTTCCTGATGCCGGAAGCGGCCGAGCCGCTCGGGCTCCCCTCGTCGGTGGGTGTGACGTCCATGCTCCGAAGCATAGCGGGTGTTTAGCGCGTTTTAGCTCACCCTCGATCACGGAATCGCCCAGATATACCGGCGAAGCGCAGAGATCCGAACCGCGCTGCCCGGGAGAGTTGACCGATGTCACCAAAACCGGTTTACTAGGGACTCGTCACCGATGGCCGGACTCCTCGCAGAGGTCGCCGACCATCGGTCGTACCGAAGTGAGGAGCATCGCGATGGGCAGTGCCGCGCCAGCGCATCATCCGGGCAGCGCCCACCCTCGCCGCAGCGGCGGTGCCCTCCGCCGCTGGCTCGGCGAGAATCCCCTCGGCATCCTGCTGAGCGCGCCGTATGCGATCTTCGTGATCGTGGTCTTCCTGATCCCGTTCGGGTTCGGGGTCTGGATGTCGTTCCACGACTTCTACTTCACGGCTCCCGGCGTCGAAGTCCCGCATCCGTTCGTCGGGTTCGACAACTTCGCGACGGTCATCAACGATCCCGCAGTGCAGCAGGCGTTCGGCAACCTGCTGATCTTCCTCGTCATCAACGTGCCGCTCACCGTGGTCCTCGGCCTGCTGCTCGCCTCAGGGCTGGATGCCGCGGTGCACTGGCGCGGGTTCTTCCGCATCTCGTACTACGTCCCGTACATCACGGCATCGGTCGCGACGCTCGCCGTCTGGATCTTCCTGTTCAACAGCAACGGCGTCGTGAACTCGCTGCTCGGCCCGCTCGCTCCCGAACCCTCGTGGCTCGCGAATCCGACGCTGATCATGCCGCTCATCGCGCTGTACGTCACCTGGAAGAACCTCGGCTTCTACATCCTCCTCTACCTCGCCGCGCTCCAGAACGTGCCGAGCGAGCTGCACGAGGCGGCGCAGCTCGACGGCGCCGGACGATGGCAGCGCTTCCGCTCGGTGACGCTGCCTGCGGTTCGCCCCGTGACCTCGCTCGTCGTGCTGCTGTCGATCATCACCACCGCGCAGATCTTCACCGAGCCCTACCTCCTCACGGGCGGCGGTCCCAACGGCGCATCCATGACGCCCGCGCTGCTCATGTACCAGCTGGGCATCCAGCAGGGGAAGCCCGACATCGCCGCCGCGATCGGGATGATCCTCGTCATCGCCGTGCTGATCGTCTCGCTCATCTCACGACGCATCACGGAGGGCAAGGACCGATGACCGCATCGACCCCGAGAGCCGAGCGCCCCGCCCACCGAGGCCGCGTGGTCGGAGTGCTCCGCTTCGCGCTGCTGCTCGTCGGCGCGCTCCTCGCCCTCGTGCCGTTCTACTACATGGTGATCGGCGCGCTGCAGCGCGAACGCGACACGAGCCCGCTCGGCCTGCTGCCCCTGCCCGGCAACCTCACGCTCAACAACTTCATCGAGATCAACGAGTCCGTGAACCTCGTCGGGTCGCTGCTGAACTCGCTGATCTTCACGATCGGCGTCGTCGGCTGCACCCTCGTGTTCGGGCTGCTCGTCGGCTACGCCCTCGCCGTGCTCTCGTTCCGCGGGCGGGGCGTCGTGTTCGCCCTCGTGCTCCTCGTGCAGACGATCCCGTTCCAGCTCCTCATGATCCCGCTGTACGTCATGGTCGTGCGCTACTTCGGCCTCGCCGACAGCTTCATCGGCATGATCCTGCCGTTCGCGATCAACTCCGTCGCGGTGCTCATCTTCCGGCAGTACTTCCTGCAGATCCCCCGCGACGTCTTCGACGCGGCGCGCATCGACGGAGCGAGCGAGCTGCGCATCCTCGTCTCCATCGCGGTGCCGCTCGTGCGCCCCGCGGTGCTCACGGCCATGCTCGTGACCTTCATCGGACCCTGGAACGAGTTCCTCTGGCCGTTCCTGGTCACCAAGGATGCCTCGAAGCAGACCCTCGCCGTCAGCCTGGCGAACTTCTCCCAGACGAACGGCGCGTTCCTCGACAACCCGATGGGCGCCGTGCTCGCCGGCGCCTGCGTGCTCGCGGTGCCCGTGGTCGTGCTCTTCCTCCTGTTCCAGCGGAACTTCACCTCTGCGAACCTCGGCTCGGCCATCAAGGGCTGAGCCGGCGACTCCAACACCCTCCAAGGCAAGGTAATGACCCGACTCAACGAGACCGCACGAACGACCGCAGTCCCCTACGAACTCCGTCGCCTCGGCACGATCATGTCCGCGGACCCGGGCGATCCGCTCGAGGCCGAGGGGGTGCTCAACCCCGCGACCGCGTGGGGCGCCGACGGCGAGCTGTACCTCTACCCGCGCGTCGTCGCCGCGGGCAACGTGTCGCGCATCGCGCGGGCACGGGTCACCGTGGTCGACGGTGTTCCCGTCGGGGTCGAGCGGCTGGGCATCGTGCTCTCGCCCGACGAGCGCTGGGAGCACGGCCGGCAGAACGCCGGGGTCGAGGATCCGCGGATCACGTTCCTCGAGCCCATCGGCCTGCACGTGATGACGTACATCGCGTACGGGCCGCTGGGGCCGAAGCCCGCGCTCGCGATCTCGCGCGACACGATCGACTGGCAGCGGCTCGGACCGATCCACTTCGCGTATCAGCCCGAGCTCAAGACCGATCTCAACCTCTTCCCGAACAAGGACATCGTGTTCTTCCCCGAGCTCGTCGCGGGCCCCGACGGCCGGCCGAGCATCGCGCTGCTGCACCGTCCGATGTGGGACCTCGACTGGCTGCGCCCCGGCGAGGGCGCCACGACGCCCGCGGGCATCGACGACGACCGCCCCTCGATCTGGATCGGCTACGTCGACCTCGAGGACGTTCGGCGCGACCCGGCGGCGCTCACGCGCGTGCACGGCTCGTCGATGATCGCCGCCCCCGAGATGGGCTACGAGACCGCCAAGATCGGTGCGGGCCCAGCCCCGCTGCGCGTTCCCGAGGGCTGGCTGCTGCTGCACCACGGCGTGTCCGGGGCGAAGCCCAAGGGCTTCGAGCTCGCACACGGATCGCGGTACGCGGCCGGCGCCATGCTGCTCGACGCGGAGGACCCCCGCCGCGTGATCGCCCGTTCGGCCGAACCGCTCCTCGCACCCGAGACGGCGGAGGAGCTGCACGGCACCCTCGGCAACGTCGTCTTCCCGACCGCGATCGAGCAGATCGGCGACCGCCGCTTCGTCTTCTACGGCATGGCGGACTCGTCGATCGGCGTGGCCGAGCTGACCCGCCTGGACTGATCGGCGACCAGCGCAGAGAACGCAGCGCCCGGGACGCGAGTCCCGGGCGCTGCAGCGTTCGGCGGGCCCGTCGCTCCCGAGCCCTCGTGCCGCGGTCATACGGGATCCGGCACGACGAGACCCCGATCCAGCACCTGGATCGGGGTCCGTCGTTCACGGGGCGGTCGGGGGCCGCGTCACCGCCTCATCGCCCGTCGAGGCCGCCGACTGCGGCTTCGAGATCGGCCGTGGCGCGGTCGACCTGCGCCTGCGTCGAGGAGGTCGCGGCGAGGATCGCCTTCGCCGCTTCGAGTGCGCGCACCATCGTCGCCCAGGTCGGCGCGGTGTACTCGCGGCTGTCGAGCGCGTCGGCGGCGTCGACCTGCTCGACGAGGGCCGCCCGGTCGGCCGTGACGGTCACGTCACACCACGCCAGCTCGTCGCCACCCGAGTGACGAAGCAGTACCCGGGTGGCGCCCGGCTCGTGCGTCTCGATGCCGACCTCGACCCGGCCGTCATCGCCGAGGCGCGGCGTCTCGGAGATCGTCACGACCGAGGCATCCATCGGTTCGGCGGTGAAGGCGTCCTGCTGATCGACCGGCGACACCACACCGGCGAGCACGGCCGTGCCGTCACGTTCGGCGACGAGCGCCTCGGCGCAGTCGAACGTGTAGCCGCCGTAGAGTTCGAGCTCCCAGATGTTGAGCCCGTACTGCGTGGCCGGCAGCCCGGCCACGCGGACGTAGCGGACATCGGCGGGACCGAAGTCGTGGACGTGCTTCAGCGAGGGCTGCACCGACGTCACCCGCGCGAGCTCGGCCCACTCGACGCCATCGGCCGAACCCTCGACGCGGTAGTCGTTCGAGGTGCCCGCCTCCCAGTTGACGACCGCCCGGGTCACGGACCGGGAGCTGCCGAGATCGACCTGCAGCCAGTGCTCGGCGCGCTGCCGAGCCGACGACCACTTCGTCCCGAGCGATCCGTCGGTCGCCTTGGCGGCGACGATGGTCGGGTTGTCGTTGTAGACGCTGTCGGCGGTGGTCGGCCGGTTCAGGGCGAGGTTCTCCGGGCCGCCCGGCACGCTCGGGGCGTCGACGACGGCGCGGTCGGCGAAGACCTCGAACTCCCAGAGCGACGGCCCGTAGTTGAGGGCCCGCTTCACGGTCTGCATCCGGACGAAGCGCGCGGTCTCGCCCTCGAGGCCGATCACGTCGACACCGCCGTCGCTGCCCGCCGTGGGCGTCGCGTACGCGTCGCGCCACGTGGTGCCGTCGTCGGAGAGCTGGATCTTGTACGACTTGGCGTAGGCCGCCTCCCAGCGGAGCCGGACGGCGCCGACGGCCTGGGAGCTGCCGAGGTCGACCTGCGCCCACGCACTGTCGGAGTTGCTCCCACGCCAGCGCGTGGTCGGGTCGCCGTCGGCCATCGTGTACACGAGGTTGTAGCCCGAGTAGCCGGAGGCCCTCGTTCCACTGTCGATCGCGAGGTTGACGCCGCGGTCGACGTCCAGCTCGCGGATCGCGTACGTCCCGACCTCGCCGTCGAGCATCAGCACGCGGACGTACGTCGCCGGCGTCGGCTCGACGGCCACGTCGGTGACGCCTCCCGCGCCGTCGGTGACATGGGTGCGATCGGTCCAGGTGGTGCCGTCCTGCGAGGTCTGGATGACGAAGTCGCCGGCGAAGGCGTCGCCCCAGTCGATCGTGACCCCCGTGACCCACGAGCCGCGTTCGAGCTTCGTCTGGACCCAGGTCAAGTCCTCCTCGCGGGAGGCCCAGACCGTGCTCGGGTCGTCGTCGCCGAGTGCCGCGACGCGGCGGCCCGGTGCGGTGCTGCTGGCCGCGAGGTCGGAGGCCGGGCTCAGCCGGCCCTTGTCGAGTGCCGCCGTCACCGTCCTGCCCTGGTCCTCGCCGGAGCCGAGGCCGAAGACGCCGCTCCAGTCCTTGCCCTTGCCAGTGATGGCGAGCGCCACGGTGAGACCGGGGCGGTCGGGGTTCGAGATGCTCACCACGGGCGTCTTGCCGCGTTCGTCGAGGATCACGACGCTCGGCTGGTCGACGGTCATCGTGCGACCGTCGCCGAGCTCGACGGAACCCGCACGGTAGAAGGTCGCCATCGTCACGTCGAGCTCGTCGTGCCGCACCGCCTGCACCTCGGTGTCGTTGCGCAGCGTGCGCACGGCGGGTCGCTCGGCGTACGCCTCGACCTCGGCCGGGGTGGCGGCGGGCAGCACCGTGTAGTCGTAGGTCGCGTCCGTCGGCTGGGTGCCGTGGTCGGCGTAGAGCGTGAACGCGTCGCGGCTGACGGGGTCTTCGCCCTCCCAGCTCCCGCTCTGCGACGTGTTCGAGACCTTCACGTCCTGGCCGGCGGCGAACACGTACCCGACCTCGTCGTTGTACGCCCACCTCGCACCGCCGACGCCGTCGGCCTCGGTGCCGGGCTCGACCGGCTGCCCGCCGACCGTCGCGTTCGGCTTGGCGACCGCCTGGTTGAGGGTCGTGTGCACCGGCGCGGCACTCGACGAACGGATGCCGGCGCCGAGGGCGACCAGCTCGTCGTCGAAGGTGAAGTAGCTCTTCTGCGCGCTCGTGCCGGCGCTGTCGAGGGTCAGCACGCTCGCGCCGAACTCGCCGTTCGAGACGCCGCCCGTGAAGCTCGCCCCGTCGCCGTTGCGGCCGCGGTTCTCGAAGCCGCGCTCGGTGCGCTTCTCGTCGGGCGCCGTCACTCCGGGGTAGTGCCACCAGTCGAACGTCGGGCCGAGGTCGAGGTACTCCCGGTTGTTGACCTGGATCGCGGTCGAGCCCATGGCGTTCCAGTAGACGGGGTTGCCGAGCTCGGGGCGGTAGGCGGTCCGCAGCTCCGCACCGAACGTCCGCGAGGAGTTCAGGCGGGTGAAGATGCCGTAGTCCTCCCGGAGGTGCGAGCTGAACTCCGAACGCCAGAAGTACTTGTCACCGGTCACGCCGTTGGTGCGGGTCTCGCCGGTGATGCCGTCGAGCAGGGCCGCGTACTCGGTCGAGTAGAGGGCATCGGTGCGCGCCATCCGCTGCAGCGGCTCGATGAACTCGGACGCGTGGCTGGTGACGCCTTGGATCGTCTTCGGCGGCCGGTAGTCGAGGTACAGCATCCCGATCTCGCCGCGGATGAGCCAGCGGGTGCCGTTGATGATGTAGAACGCGATCGAGTCCAGCTGGTCACGGGAGAAGGCGAGCGAGGTCCCGCGCGCCACGTCGGCCCAGAGCGCCGCGTAGGTGAAGAGCACCATGCCGTAGCCCTCGCTGTACAGCTGCGCGCCGTGCGCCCAGAAGCTCCCGTCGGGCTGGACCGCCTCCTTCACCGTGCCCGAGTGGTCGACGGCGATCGTCGCCACGATGGTCGAGAAACCTTCTGCGACCTTCTCGAGGTCATGGGTGGCGAGCGCCTCGAAGAGGTAGTTCGAGGTGCGCCAGGCGCCGTTTGCCCCGACGGGATCGAGCTTGCCCGTGTTGTGCTCGAGGCTCACGTCGAAGGCCGCGTCGTCGAGCTCGTCGCCGAGGAACATCGAGATCCGGCCCATCGCGATCGACTCGCCGATCTCGGTCTCCCACCAGTTCTGGTTGCCGGGGTCGACGCGATCCCACTGCAGCAGCGCGCGCCCGACGGCGTCGACGAGCCGCCGGTCTCCATGGCCCTCGGCCTGCGGATCGCGGTACGCCTGCGTCATCGCGAGCATGCGGTAGAGCGCGATGTACGGGGACCAGACCGAACCGTTGGCCGAGCTCGTCCGGTCGGCGTAGTCGACATCCGACCACGACCCGTCCTCGTTCTGGGACGCGACGTAGTCCATCGCCTCGGAGGTGCGCGCCAGGTAGATGCCGTTGGCGATGATGATCTCGTCGCCCTGTTCGAGGTAGTACTCCTCGAGGCGCGACACGACCGTCGCGACGTCGTCGTCGGCCGCGGCGGCCGGCGCCGCGACGAGTCCGGTGGCGCCGATCACGGCGGCGACCGTGATGGCGATCGATGTGGTGAAGCGTCGCATGGCGGGGCTCCTTTGCCGTTCTGCCGGATGCTGATGAGCGCGCGGACGCAGCCGGCCGGCGCTCGATCGTGGGGTGGTACGGGTCCCGGGGTGCGGAGCGCAGCCACGCACCCCGGGGAGGGCGTCAGCCCTGCGAGATCAAGGTGTCGACTTCGTCGGCCGCGGTCTTGAAGGTCTCCTCGAGGTCGCCGTCGCCCGCCTGCACCGCCTGCCCCCAGGCGTCGCGGAAGGTCTGCCAGATCTCCGTGGCGTTCGCGATGTTCGGCACGTCGACCGTGAGCGGCACGGACTCTGCGAACGTCGAGAGCACCGGGCTCGTCGCGAGGAACTCGCCGGCGATCTCATCGACGTCGCCGCGGATCGGGAACTGCCCGGTGGTCTCGAGCAGTGCCAGGTCGTTGTCGGCATCCATCGAGAACTTCGCGAAGTCCCACGCGGTCTGCTTGTTCTCGCAGGAGGTGTACAGGCCGACGTTCTTCGAGTCGCCGAAGGTGTAGGTGTCGGCCGCCGGCGTGCCGTCGGCGGTCGGCAGCGGCACGATGCCGTAGTCCACCTTGCCGTCGAACGCTCCGGCACCCCACGGGCCGGCGATGCCGAGAGCTGCGACGCCGTCCGCGAACGGACCGGCCCACGCGTCCCCGCTGTACGGCTCCGCCGAGGAGTAGCCCTCGGCGTAGAGGGTCTTCCAGAACTCGAGCGTCTCGAGCCCCTCCTCGCTCGCGAACGATGCCTTGCCATCGGTGACCAGCTGGGTGCCGCCCGAGTTGGCGAGGAAGAACGGGTAGAAGTCGAACAGCGCGTTCGTGTAGTCGCTGGAGGCCGGCGGATACAGGACGAAGTCGGCCGCGCCGCTCTTCTTGATCGCCTCCGCGGCGGCCAGGACGTCGTCGTAGGTCGCGAGATCGGGGTTCTCGGGGTCGAGTCCGGCCGCCTCGAAGACGTCCTTGTTGTAGTAGAGCATGAACGGGTTCGCCTTCCACGGCACCTGGTAGAGGTCGCCGTCGGGAGAGCGGAATCCGTCGGCAGCCTCGCCCGACCGCTCGGTGATGAAGGACTCGCCGTCCTCGAAGGTCTGAGAGATGTTCACCAGGCCGCCCTGCTTCTGGAAGGCGGGCACGGCGGCGGGCGCCGTGTTGTAGACCAGGCAGGGCGTGTTGCCGGCGGTGATCGCGGCTCCGATGGCGTCCTCCGAGGACTTGCCGGAGGGAATGGCCTCGGCCGTCACCTGCTCGTCGGGGTGATCGGCGTTCCATGCGTCGACCACCGCCTCCGCCCACGCGATCTCCTGTTCGTTCGTCGAGTACCAGATGCTGATCGGGCCGGATGTCAGTTCGGTGCTGTCGGGCGCGCCCGACGACGCGCATGCCGCGAGCGGCACGGCGAGGGCCGCCAGGGCAACGGTGGCTGCTAAACGCTTCATTGCGAGGAACTCCTTCGTCTGGAAGGCGCTCGCGCGCTCTTCCTGCTGTGCTGGGGCCCTTCCCCTGCCACTCGCCCACACGTGCGCGAGGTGCTCGCATCCTCCGGGTAAGGGATTGAACACGGATAGTAAACCGGTTTTGGTCGGCAAAGTCAACCGGTCTCATTTCCTGGATCATCTCGCCGCCAAGTTGTGCGAATTCATGGCGGATAACGGTGACTTTGGGCGCTACCACTCCAGCTAAACTCACCTAAACTCTCGTTCTGAGGCCGAACGAGGCGCCTCGCTGCCGCCCATCGTCGAGGCATTCGACCGGTCACGGCCTCCACCGGAAGATCACAACTGGGTCACTTGTCCCACTCGGCTATTGACCCGCTCGTGTCGAGCACCGAGGATGGCTGCACCCGAACCCACGACACGATGGAGTGCCATGCGCGCGTTGCGCCGTCCGATCGTCGCCGTCGCCGCGACATCCCTGCTGCTGGTCGTTCAGGCCGTGATCGACCCGACCGGCCTGCTCGCCCTCGTCGGCTGGCCCGGCGGCACGCCGCGGTTCGACCTGTGGTGGCCCGTCGCCCGCTACGTCGTGTTCGTGCCGGTCATGCTCGCCGTCGTCTGGTGGGCGGCGGTGCGCGCGGGCGACCGCTTCTGGACGCTGACCGCGGGCGTCGTGCTCGCGGCACTGCTCGCGCAGTTCGCGGCGTGCCTGGCGATGACCGGGGATGTCGCGCTGTCGGCGTGGGCCGGCGGCTTCGTGACCGCGAAGGCGGTGCCCACGGCGCTGATCGTGGCGGGGGTCGTGCGCGTCGTCGAGCGGGTGGTGGCGCGGCGCCGTGGCCTCGATACGGCGCTTCGCGCCCCATCGGCCGACGCGTTGACGGTCTGGCCTGCGGCGATCGCGGCCGGCGCCGTGGCACCGCTGCTCGCGGGCTCCTGGTGGACGGGGGCGACGTACGCGCCCGGCATCCCGACGCCGAGGCCCGACGACGGCCCGATCGCGATGATCGTCGCCGTGCTGCTGCTCATCGGTGCGGCGTGGCTCGGCATCCGGTGGATGCGCCGACGCGTGCCCGGGTTCCTCGGCACCTGGCTCGGCGCGCTCGTCGCGGGCGGCGTCTTCGGCCTCGCGCAGTCGATCGTCGGCCTCGTCGTCGACGACGGGTTCCGCGGCGACCTCTGGCCGCTCATGGCGGCCTACATCCACGTCGCCGACGGGGTCGCCTTCGCCGCCTGCACCGGCTGGATCGCGGCCGTCGTCGCACTCGTCGCCGACCGCGTCATGGCGCGGCGAGCGGCATGCAGCGCGGCAGACCCGACGGCGGGCGAACTGAACGAGCGACGAGATGCCTCGCCGGCACGCATCGCCGCGGGCGTCGGCATCGGCGTGGCCGTCGTCGCCGTGACCGCGGTCACCGCCTCGCTGCTCGCCCCGGCGGCGCCCGCGGTCGCGACCGTCGCGAACGAGGCATCCGTGCCCGCCGGGTTCCTGCGCGTCGAAGACGGGCGCTTCACCGACGGCGAAGGCCACCAGGTGCTGCTGCGCGGCGTCAACGTCAACCAGCTCGTCGACTTCTACCAGGCGCGCCCCGAGGTGCCCGCGACCCGCGAGCTCACCGAGCAGGACTTCGCCGACATGGCGACGTACGGGTTCAACGTCGTGCGGCTCGGCCTCTCGTGGTCGGCACTCGAGCCGACGCGCGGCGAGCTCGACCCCGACTACCTCGCGACCGTGAAGCAGGCGGTCGCGTGGGGCGAGAAGCACGGCATCCGCACCGTGCTCGACATGCACCAGGACGGCTGGTCGAACCTGCCGACCGCCGAGGGCACCGTGTGCCGGCCCGGCACCGACCCGATGTGGGGCTACGACGGCGCACCAGAGTGGGCGACCCACTGGGACGGCGCCCCGCGCTGCTCGTTCACGGGCCGCGACATCTCGCCCGCGGGCGACCGGGCGTTCGAGCACTTCTGGTTCGACACCGACGGCATCCAGACGGCGCTCGCCCGCACGTGGGGCGAGCTCGCCGGCGAGTTCGCCGACGAGAAGGCCGTCGCGGGCTTCGACCTGCTCAACGAGCCCGGCTTCGGCGAGACCGCGCCCGTCACGACCTCGAAGAAGAACGGCGAATACTCGGCGAAGGCGATCGCGGCGATCCGGGAGGCGGGCGCGCCGCAGATCGTCTTCGTCGAGCCCAGCATCCTGTGGTCGGGGCTCGGCTTCGACTCGGGTCCCGCGCGCGGCTTCACCGACGACCTCAACGTCGCGTTCTCGCCGCACCTCTACGCCGAGTCGATCACCATGGATGCCTCGCTCGGACTCCCCACGATCGTCAGCACCGAGCGCCAGTTCGAGCTCGGCCAGCGCGTGGCCGACGAGCTCGGCATGCCGATGTGGTCGGGCGAGTACGGGTACTGGGGCGACGACGAGTCGACCGCGGCGCACCTCTCGCGATACGCCGCCGAAGAGGACGCGCGCATGCTCGGCAGCGCCTACTGGGTGTGGAAGCAGGCGTGCGGCGACCCCCAGAACGGCATCCAGGAGCTCGGCAACGGGCTGCTCTCCGAGGTCTGCGCGACGGGCGAGGAGGCGCCCCGCAAGGAGCACCTGCTGGGCATCCTGTCGCGCGCCTACCCGCAGCAAGCCCCTGGCGTGCTCACGAGCCTTCGCGCCGGAGTCACGGGCACGCCGGATGCCGCGGCGACGATGTCGCTCACCGGCGAGGCCCCCTCGGCGACGTGCGGGCTCCAGGTCTGGATCCCCGGGTCGGCTGAGCCGGCCGTCGAGTCGAGCGGCCTCGGCGACGTCGCCGTCGACGAGGTGCCCGGCGGCTGGCTGCTCACCGGTTGCGCCGAGGGCGCGTACGCGCTCGACGTGAAGCCGGCCGAGTAGCGACGTAGGGTGGTGCGGTGCCCGAGATCGCCCACGTCGACCCGCTGAGCCCCGCGGCCGTCGCGATCCTGCGCCGCTACTACGACGACATCATCACGCGCTACTACGGCCGGGCCGCGACCGCCGCCGAGATCGACGAGCAGCTCGCCGGCGATCCCGACGACGACCTGCGCGGCGACCTCGGTTCGTTCTTCATCGCAACGGGCGACGAGGGATGCCTCGGCTGCGCCGGTGTGCGCTGGGTCGACGCCGACACGGCCGAACTGACCCGGGTGTTCGTCGCCCCCGCGGCGCGCGGCCTGGGACTGGCCGCGACGCTCGTCGGCGCTGTCGAGACCGAGGCCCGTCGCACCGGGCGGCGCACCGTGCGGCTCGACACGCGTTCCGACCTCGTCGAAGCCCGTGCCCTCTACGCGAAGCTCGGCTACGCCGAGGTCGAGCCCTTCAACGACAGCCCTTACGCCGACCACTGGTTCGCGAAGGACCTCCGGGTCGCGCGATGACTCCGTCGAGCTGACGCCGGCGGCCACCGTCCGCATTCGTCAGAGACATCCGCTGCCGAAGGGTTCTACGCCCCGAGCATCTCCCGCGCGTGGCGGTACTTCTCGGCGAGGCGCTGCTGCGTCTCGAAGTCGAGCTTGCGCACTCGCCAGGCGGCCGAGTTGTCGTCGACGTCGGCGATCTTCACGCTGCGTGCGATCGCGTGACGGCGGATGCGCCCGTAGTACTCGGCCTCGGGCACCTCGGGGGTGCGGGTCAGCAGCACGACGACCTCGACGACCTCGGGCAGCACGCCCGCCTCGAGCAGCTCACGCGCCGTCAGGCCGGTGTCTTCGAGCACGTCGTGCAGCCAGGCGGCCGAGGTCGCGACGGGCTCGGCGATCGGATCGAAACGCTCGGCGACCCGACCGGGGTGGTCGATGTACGCCGCCCCGACCTTGTCGGTCTGACCTCGGTGCGCCACGAACGCGATGCCCTTCGCGAGCGCCACCTGCGCAGCCGCGGCGACGACCGCGTCGGCGTCGGGCAGCGGCTCCACGGCCCAGATGGGCGTCACGGGTGCTCCGGCGCCAGCCGGCTCGAAAGCGTTCGTCGTTCCCGTCACCATTCGGTCGGTCTCCTCGTTCACATCGGTTCGTTCGGTCTGGTCGGTCTGAGCGGGCCACGCGCCGGCAGGCTGCGGCATCGGGTCGGCGATCGGCGGCGCGACGTCGGCAGGCTGCGGCATCGGGTCGGCGATCGGCGGCGCGACGTCGGCGGGTTGCTCGATGGGCGCGGCCGCCGCGGGCGCCGGTGCGAGCCACCAGGGCGTGCCGGCGACCGGAGCCGCGGCGGGCTCCGGGTCGGGTTCGGCGTCGAACGGCCATTCGACCTCGGGCGCGACGCGCAGCGGTTCGGGCTCTGCCGGGGCGGATGCCTCGCGCATCTCATGGTCGTCGAGCTCCGCGTCGACCGGAGCGACGGGCAGGAGGCTCGCGAGCAGCGGCTCGGGTTCGAGGAGCGGTTCAGGGGCAGGTTCGGCGACCGGTTCCTCGATCGTCGGAGCCGGTCGGGCCTCGACCGCCGGCGCGGGATCGAACAGGGAGTCGAAGCCGAACTCGAACTCGGGCTCGAGCTCGAGCTCGGGCTCGGACACCGCGGGCGCCGGTGCAGCGGATGCCGGTGCAGCGGGCGCCGGCGCAGCGGGCTCCGGTTGCGGCGCGAGCTCCACCTGCGACTCGGAGGCCGCGGGCTGGATCTCCTCGATCACGGCGACCGGCTCGGGGCCGGCGATCGGCGCCGCGCCCGAGGCATCCGGCTCTGCGTTCTCGACGGCGGGCGCCTCGAGCTCGACCTCGGCGAGCGGGTCGCGGCCGCGCACGGTGCGCACGAAGCCGAGTTCGGCCTCGAGCTCGGCCATCTCGCGGGCGTCGAGCTCGAGCAGCGAACGAGCGTCACCGAGGCTGCGATGCACGAAGTAGTCCTCGTCGACCTCCACGAGCCGGGCGCCGTCGCTCGTCGTGAAGTAGCGCCGCCGGGCGCCGTCGGTCACCGCGACGATCACCTCGACGAAATCGCCGCTCGGTACCTCGCAGCAGAGGTAGTAGCGCTGCTGCTCGGGTGAGGCGGCGGTGGCCGCACCCGTCGTGACGATCGGCACGGCGCGCGCCGAGGAGGGGGAGGCCGGCGCCGGGGCAGCCGCGGGCGAGGTCGGCGCCGTCGGGGTCGACTCGACAGGCTGCGGCGTCGGCGGCGTCTGGCGGGGTTGCGCCGGCGCGGGCGGAGCCCATCCGCTCGCCGCGGGCGTCGGCAGGCGACGGGGGCGCAGCGTTCCACCGAGCTCGGCACTGCGTCGTGCCGCGCGCGAGGTGAGATCGTTCGCCGACGCACCGTCGCCCGGTGCAGACGGCTCGTCGGCGTGGATCGTCATCGTGGCTCCTGGGGGTGGGCGCCGGGGTGGTGGGGCTGCGGCCGTGGGGAGCGGCACGCCTCTCCGATGGTAGGCGCTTCCCGCCCCGGATTCGAGAAACTTCGCGAGCGGGTCGGTTCTTCGTCGCGCTCGATCGCCACGAGTTCGGGATATGCCGGTTACGCGTCAGTCCTCCGGCTCCTGGAAGATCGTCACCTGCAGGCCCGCGGGCGCGTCGAGCCTCGAGTTGATCGAGCGCCAGGGAGTCTCGCGCGGGGTCGCGAGCAGGCCGGCGCCAGCGTCGACGAGCTCGTCGGTCACGGCGGCCGTGTCGGCGACCTCGAATGCGACCCGCAGGTGCGGACTGCGCACCCCGTCGGTCTCGACCCTGTCGATGTACTCGACCTGCGCGGGATTCGAGAGCTCGAGCGTCGCGCGGCCGGCGTCGAGGATCATCACGCGGGCCCCGCCCTCGGCCTCGTACGCCTCCTCCTCGGGCAGTCCGAGCACGTCGCGGTAGAACGCGACGGCGGCCTCCCAGTCGTCGGCCTCGACCACGAGGCGCAACTGGCGCACACGGCGCGGGGTCTCTTCGGCATCGGTCATGCGGGCAGCCTACGGCGGGGCGAGCGAGTTGAGGGTTCCGACAAGGGATTCGCAGAAGGCATCCGTTCATCGCACAATCGGAGACATGCGCATGACTCCCCGACGCCTCGCCATCGGCATGAGCCTGTGGGCCCCGAACCTGTTCAGCGGCATCCGCGTGAAGCGCATCTCCGACGACTGGACGAGCGCGACCGTGGAGCTGCACGTCAACCTCTTCACCCGCAACTACGTGAAGACCGCGTTCGGCGGGTCGATGTCGGCGATGACCGACCCCTACTACTTCATGCTCGTCATGCACCAGCTCGGTCGCGAGTACGTCGTGTGGGACACGCGCGGCGAGATCGAGTTCGTGAAGCCGGGCCGCGGCACCCTCACCGCGCATTTCGAGGTGCCGCGCGACAAGGCCGCCGAACTGCGCGAACGCGCCCGCGGCGGCGCGAAGGTGCTCGAGTGGTTCGAGACCGACATCACCGACCGGGCCGGCGAGGTCGTCGCGCGAGTGCGGCGCGAGGTGTACGTACGCGAGAAGCGACGGGTGACGGAGGGCCAAGCCGACTGAGCCGGCGGCGCGACCGACGCCCGTGACCTGCCGTGCACTCCGATTCACACGCGCGCGGGACTCGGGTTAGATGGAGACGTCGCGCGAAACGCCCGGACGCGGATCCGCGACGCGATGCCCATCGACGAAGACGAGGTATGCGGATGACGACACGGCGCCCCTACAGCGCACGCACAGCCCTCCTGGCGGCCTCGCCGCTCCTGCTCGCGGTCGCGCTCACCGCCTGCACGCCGACCGGGCCCGACTCCCCCGAGCCGACCAGCCCGGTCGTGCAGCTCGGTGCGCCCGGCGAATCGAACCGCACGCTCTCCCCCGACGAGGCGGCGAACCTCGGGTCGCCCGAGTTCTCCGAGGTCGACTCGGCGTTCATGCTCGCGATGATCCGCCACCACCAGCAGGCGATCGAGATGACCGATCTCGTCGACGATCGCACCGACGACCGCGACATCCGCCTGCTCGCCGAACGCATGTCGGTGAGTCAGCAGGACGAGAAGACCCAGATCACGACGTGGCTGCAGGAGCGATCGGTGCCCGTCAACGGCGACGGCAGCGGCCACGAGGCGCACGACGCCGAGTCGATGCCCGGCATGCTGAGCGACGACCAGTTCGCCGAGCTCGAGGCGGCGACGGGCGAGGAGTTCGACCTGCTGTTCCTCGAGTACATGATCCAGCACCACGAGGGCGCAGTGCAGATGGTCGACGACCTCTACGCCGACGGCGGCGGCCAGGAATCGGCGACCGACCAGTTCGCCCGTCACGTCGAATCGGACCAGGGCATCGAGATCGCCCGCATGCAGCAGATGCTCGCCGAGCGCACCGGCTGAGGCACGGGCGGCACCGACGAGACGGGGCCCGGCGGTCGTCGACCGCCGGGCCCCGTCGTGGGTGGGGAGGCGCGGCCTCCCCACACCGACTCATCGGAATGTCGCCGTCAGTGCCGTGAGCGCCTGCACCACGTCGGAGTCGGCCGGGAGGCCGGACTTGCGCGCGGCGTTGACGAGCTGCGCGACGACCGCGCGGTCGGCCGCCGAGCCGTCGGCGAGCTGCTCCGCCTCGGCGAGGTGCTCACGCACCTCGCCGAGCGCCTCGCCGCTCAGGCTGCCGTCGCGCTCGGCCTGATCGACGTACGCGCCGGCGACGGCGAAGCTCGGCGCGTGCACGGCGCCGGTCTGCAGCTGCGCGTTGAACTCGTCGAAGCGCACCTCGCCGGCGGCCTCGATCTCGTTCGCCGACAGGTCGTCGCTCGCGGTGAGCGCCATCGTGTCGAACCCGCGCGCGATCTCGCTGCCGAGCACGTTGCCGTTGTACCAGTACGTCGACCAGTAGCCGCCGAGGTTCAGGCCGGTCGTGCTCGGCGTGTTGATCGGACCGCGGTCGAGGAAGGCGATCTCCTTCGGGTTCGCGGTGTCGGTGAAGTCGATCACCGACAGGCCGCCCTGGTACCACGCCTGCACCATGATGTCGCGCCCCGGCACCGGGATGAGCGAACCGTTGTGCGCGACGCAGTTCTCCTGCGTGGTCTGCGGCACCGGCAGCTTGTAGTAGCTCGCGAACTGCAGCTTGCCGTCGACGATGTCGAAGAGCGCGTCGGCGCCCCACTCGGGCTGGTCGGTCGACCGGCACCGTGCCGCCGTGCCGCCGCCCCACTCATCGGTGAAGATGACCTTCGTGCCGTCGTTGTTGAACGTCGCCGAGTGCCAGTACGAGAAGTTCGGGTCGGCGACCGCATCGATCCGCACCGGGTCGGCCGGGTCGGAGATGTCGAGCAGGATGCCGTTGCCCTGGCACGCGCCGGCCGCGAGCCCGATCTCGGGGTAGGCGGTGATGTCGTGGCACGTGTTCGTGTTGGGGTTCGGCGAGTACCGGGTGCCCGACGGGTGCAGCGGCTGCGTCGGTCCGTTCTGCAGTCCGTTGAACGCGCCCGTCTCGGGGTCGGCGAAGATGCGCGGCTGGTTCACGATCGCCGCCGTCTCAGGCGCGGCGAGCGGCACCTTGATGACGTCGATGCGCCACTGCGTCGGGTTGCCCGTCGTGACCGGCTCGGTCGAAGCCGGCGCGTTCTCGCAGCCCGCGAGCTCGAGCGGCGAACGCACGCCCGAGGTGCCCGAGTTGTAGATGTAGACGTTCTCGGCATCGTTCGGGTCGCTGACGAGCGTGTGCGTGTGCGAACCGCGGCAGGTCTGCACGCCGGGCAGCTGCACCGGGTTGTCGATGTCGCTGATGTCGAAGATGCGCACGCCGCGGAACCGCTCGGGGTTCACCGAGCCCGGCGCCCCCTGGGTGCCGCAGTCGATGCGGCCGCGCGTCTCCTCGACCGACATGAACAGCAGGTCGCCGTACACCGAGACGTCGCCCTGGCCGCCCGGGCAGACGAACGACGAGCGCAGCGTCGGCTCGGCCGGGTCGGACACGTCGTAGACCTGGAAGCCGTTGAAGTTGCCCACGATGGCGTTGTCGCCCGAGAAGGCGAGGTCGGAGTTGACGAACCCGAAGTCCCCGGGCGGGGCGTTGAACGGGTCGACCCGTGGCGTGCTCGACAAAAGGTCGATGTTGCTCGTCGCGACCTCGGCGTCGAGGTAGCCGGCGGGCAGGTCGACCCTGGGGTCGTCTTCGGCGACCGCCGCGGTGGCGGTCATCAGTGAGGCGCCGAGCAGCAGGGCGCCGGCGGCGGCGAGTGCGCGGCGCCGCGCATTCGGGGGTCGTTGTTCGGATCTCATCGTCGTGCCCTCTTCTCTCGTTACGACAGAACCTGCGTTTCGACACAGCGATCGAGCCCTCCGATGGGCGGTCGCCCACAACCCCGTGGGCGCCCGCAGCCCCGGAAGGCCGACCATGCCCCCCAAACTAGCGACAAGCGCAGGGTCGGCGCAGCCGGTATTTCGGGGGACACGGGCGACACCGTCGGTGGGTCGCCGTACCGTCGGCCCATGGGCCAGGTGCAACCGTTCGAGATCCACGTCGACGATGAAGTGCTCGGCGACCTGCGGGCACGCCTCGCCCGCACCCGGCTCCGGGGCGACTCGCCGCGACGGCCGCCGGCGGGCATGAACCACGACTACCTGCGGCAGCTCATCGACACCTGGGCGGCATGGGACTGGCGAGCGCGCGAGGCGTGGCTCAACCGGCATCCGCAGTTCGTCGCCCGGGTCGGCGACGCCGACGTGCACTTCGTGCACCGGCGATCCGAGCGCACCGACGCACCCGTGCTGCTCGTGATGCACGGCTGGCCGCACACCTTCGCGCTGCAGCTCGACTTCGCCGACCTGCTGCCCGACTTCCACGTCGTCGTGCCGAGCCTGCCGGGGTTCGCCTTCTCATCGCCGTACGCCGACCGCCCGATGACCGAGCGGCGCCTCGCCGAGACGATGCACTCGCTCATGACCGACGTGCTCGGCTACGAGCGCTACGTCACCTACGGCGAGGACGTCACGGCCAACGTGAGCGACCTCATCGCCGCGAGCCATCCCGAGCACGTCGCCGCGATCGTCGCGACGCACGCGCACTTCCCGACCGGTGACGAACGGGAGGCGCTCACCGACCCGGCCGAGCGCGCGTTCTTCGCGGCGCTCGCCGAGCGCCACGGCACCGACGGCGCCTACGGGCACGTGCAGGCGACGCGTCCCGACACCCTCGCGGTCGCCCTCGACGACTCCCCCGCCGGCCTGCTCGCCTGGATCGCCGAGAAGCTCGTCGAGTGGAGCGACACCCCGCCCGGCGACCCCAGCGCCGTCGAGCGCCGCATCTCGCGCGACCGCATCCTCACCGAGGCGATGATCTACTGGGTCACCCGCTCGATCGCGTCGTCGTTCCGTCCGTACTACGAGGGCGCCGATCAGCCCGACCCGATTCCGCCGACCGGGGTGCCGGCGGCCGTCTTCATCCAGCGGCACGAGGCCGACTACCCCGAGACGCTCGCGCGACGGCACTACCTCGACCTGCGCGTCTTCGACCGGCTGCCAGAGGGCGGGCACTTCACCGTCGCCGAGGTGCCCGAGGCGATGGCGGCGCGGGTGCGGGAGTTCGTGGGGTCGCTGGGCTGAGGTGCGGCCCGCGCTTCCGGCGCATGGCGGCCCCGAACGTGAACGGAGCCCGATCAGAATGCGAGCCCCAGGTCGTCACGCGGAGTACCGCAGGTCGGGCGACGGGCTCCCCGGAACCGCGATGCCGACTCGCACTCGACCGCTGCGCTAGGCTCGCTCGCAGTGACACGGGGTGCCGCCCCGCCCGCGCCGAGGCGCGAGCACGAGCGGCTGAGATCACACCCGTCGAACCTGATCTAGTTCGGACTAGCGAAGGGATGTCGCCGATGAGCGCACGCCTGAACGACCCTGCCCAGCACGACGCGGATGCCTCGGAGGAGGTGGCGCTCGCCGCGGCGGCGCTGCTCGACCGGCTCCGCGAGACCGCCCCGCTCACGCACTGCATCACGAACAGCGTCGTGACGAACTTCACCGCCAACGCGCTGCTCGCGCTCGGCGCCGCCCCCGCGATGGTCGACATCACGGGCGAGGCCGGCATGTTCGCGAGCATCGCAGGCGGCCTGCTCGTGAACCTCGGCACTCCGACGCCCGAGCAGCGCGATGCCGCCCGCGAGGCCGTCGCCGCCGCCCGCGACGCGGGCACGCCGTGGGTGCTCGACCCGGTCGCGATCGGCGCCCTGCCCGTGCGCACGGCGCTCGCGCACGAGCTCACGGAGTTCCGGCCGACGGCGATCCGCGGCAACGCGAGCGAGATCCTCGCCCTTGCGGGTGACGGCGCGGGCGGGCGCGGCGTCGACGCCGCCGATACGACGGATGCCGCGGCCGACGCCGCCGCGCGACTCGCAGGCCGGTTCGGCTCGGTCGTCGCGGTGTCGGGCCCGGTCGACCTGATCACCGACGACCGGCGCACCGTGCGACTCGCGAACGGCGACGCCCTGCTCACGCGCATCACGGGCGGCGGCTGCGCCCTCGGCGCGGTGACCGCCGCCTTCCTCGCCGTCGGCGACGACGCCTTCGAGGCCACCGTCGCAGCGAACCTCGTCTACACGGTGGCGGCCGAGCTCGCCGCTGACGGCGCCGCCGGGCCGGGGTCGTTCGGACCCCGCTTCCTCGACGCGCTCGCGGCGGTCGATGCGGCCGAGCTGGGGGCGCGGGCGCGGGTCGTTCTCGATGCGGGGCGGGGCGCCGGCCTCGACGTCGACGTCGACGTCGACGAATCGCTCGCCGAGATCGCCGAGGTCGGGGCGTGAGCGCCCGCACGGCACTCGACCTCTCGCTCTACCTCGTCACCGATCCGGCGCTCTGCGGCGCGCGCGGCATCGTCGAGGTGGTCTCCGAGGCCGTGGCCGGCGGCGTGCGGGTCGTGCAACTGCGAGACAAGGGCGCCGAGGCGTCCTCGCTGCTCGCCCAGCTCGAGGCGCTCGCCGCCGCGATCGACGGGCGCGCCGCCCTGCTCGTCAACGACCGGCTCGACGTCGCACTGGCCGCACGCGCGAGCGGCCTGCCGGTCGACGGCGTGCATCTCGGGCAGGGCGACGCGACGGTCGTGGTCGCCCGCGAACGGCTCGGCGCCGAGGCGATCGTGGGGCTCACCGCGAACGGCGCCGCCCACCTCGACGCGGTCGACCGGCTGCCGCGCGGCACCGTCGACTACCTCGGGGTCGGGGTGATCCGGCCGACGTCGACGAAGCCCGACCATCCGCCGGCGCTCGGCGTCGACGGCTTCGCCCGGGTCGCCGCGGCGACCGAACTGCCGTGCGTGGCGATCGGCGGCGTCGGCCTCGCCGACGTCGTGCCGCTTCGCGAGGCGGGCGCGGCCGGTGTCGCCGTCGTCTCGGCGCTGTGCGCGGCCGACGACCCGCGGGCCGCGGCGCGCGAATTCGTGCTCGGATGGGCGTCGGCGCGATGACCGCACGCGTGCTCAGCATCGCCGGAAGCGACCCCTCGGGCGGTGCGGGCATCCAGGCCGATCTCAAGTCGATCGCCGCCGTCGGCGGCTACGGCATGGCCGCGATCACCGCCCTCACCGCGCAGAACACGCGCGGCGTCCGCGGGGTGCACGTGCCGCCCGCGAGCTTCCTCGCCGCGCAGCTCGACGCGATCGCCGACGACATCGTCATCGACGCGGTGAAGCTCGGCATGCTCGCGAACGCCGAGGTCATCCGCACGGTCGTCGCCTGGCTCGGGCGCACCCGCCCGCCGGTCGTCGTGCTCGACCCGGTGATGGTCGCGACGAGCGGCGACCGGCTGCTCGACGCCGACGCCGAGGCCGCGATGCGCGAGCTGCTGCCCCTCGCCGACCTCGTCACCCCGAACCTCGACGAGCTCGCCGTGCTCGCCCGGCGCGAAGTCGCGACGACCTGGGCCGCGGCGATCGCCCAGGCAGAGGGCGTCTCGGCCGAGTACGGGATCCGCGTGCTCGCGAAGGGCGGACACCTCGCGGGCGACCTCGCCCCCGACGCGCTCGTCGACGCCGCCTCCGCGACGATCGTCGAGTTCGGCGGCGAGCGCATCGCCACGAGTTCGACGCACGGCACCGGATGCTCGCTCTCGTCGGCGATCGCCGCACTCGCCGCCGAGCTCGGCGATTGGCCCTCCGCGATCGCCGAGGCCCGGCGCTGGCTGCGCGAGTCGCTGCGGCACGGCGACGCACTCGAGGTCGGCGACGGCCACGGGCCGATCAGCCACTTCGCGGGGCTCTGGTCGCGCGGCGGCACGCGCACCGCACCGACGCCGACCGAGGTCGAGGCCGAATGGTGGGAGGGCATCTCCGACGTGCGTCGTGCGATCGACGAGCTGCCGTTCATCCGCGGGCTCGCCGACGGCACGCTGCCGGTCGAGCCGTTCCGCGAGTACCTCGCGCAGGACGCGCTCTACCTGCGCGACTACGCACGCGCACTCGCGACGGCGGCGGCCCTCGCCCCGGATGCCGCTGCGCAAGCCTTCTGGGCGACGTCGTCGCACGGCTCGATCGTCGGGGAGCTCGAACTGCACGAGCGCTGGCTGGGCACCGGCGCCGCGACCGACGCGACCCGCCCCGGGCCCGCCACGACCGCGTACCTCGACCACCTGCTCGCGACGGCGGCGCGCGGCGACTACGCCGTGCTCGTCGCGGCCCTGCTTCCCTGCTTCTGGCTCTACACCGACCTCGGCGCCCGGCTCGCGGCCGGCGAGTTCGGGGAGCAGGCGCTCGCCCCGGAGCATCCGTATGCCTCATGGCTCGCGACGTACGGCGACCCCGCGTTCGCCGAGGCGACCCGCGAGGCGGTCGCGATCGTGACCGCCTCGGCGTCGCGCGAGACACCCGGGGTGCGCGAGCGCATGCTGCGGGCGTTCCGGGCTTCGGCCGTGCACGAGCTCGCGTTCTTCGCGGCGCCGCTCGGGGCGGAGGTCGCTCCGCTGGCGGGCTGAGGCGCGGCGGGCGCAGCTCGGGTCCTCGGCCGTCCGGGGTTCGAGGCGGGTCCTCTTCGTCGGCGCTCCTCGACCGACTCAGGCCGTTCGACCCACGATGCCGTCGGCCTCGCGAGCGACCCACCCCACGAGGGGCAGCATGTGCTCCATGAGGTCGTCGCCGAGCGGCGTCAGCGAGTACTCGACGCGAGGCGGCACCTCGGGATACGAGGTGCGGGCGACGAGCCCGTCGGCCTCGAGGGTGCGCAGCGTCGAGGCGAGCATCTTCTCGCTGATGCCTTCGACCTCGCGACGCAGCTCGCCCCAGCGATGCGTGCCGTCGGTCAGCGCGAGCAGCACGAGCACTCCCCACTTGCTCATGATGTGGTCGAGCACGACCCGTGTCGGGCAGCCGTCGGTGAAGACTTCGCCGGACTGCTCCCGGATCTCCGCAAGACTTACCGTCATGTGGGTACCTTACTTCAAAGTGGGTACAGATTCGGGGGAAGGTTCAGCCGAGGCATCCGGTTGCAGCCGGTGACGCTTCTCGAAAGGAACCGACCCTCATGACCATCCTCGTCACCGCCGCCTCGGGCCAGCTCGGCCGCCTCGTCGTCGACGCGCTGCTCGACCGCGGCGTCGCCCCCGCCGACATCGTCGCGACCGCCCGCGACACGGCGAAGCTCGCCGACCTCGCCGAGCGCGGCGTGCACACCGCTCGCCTCGACTACTCGGAGCCCGCCTCGATCGCGGCGGCGCTCGACGGCGTCGACCGGGTGCTGCTCGTCTCCGGTTCGGAGTTCGGCGAGCGCGCCGCCCAGCACCAGAACGTGATCGACGCGGCCAAGGCCGCGGGCGTCGCGAAGCTCGTCTACACGAGCGCACCGCAGGCCGCGACCGCCGACTTCGTCCTCGCGCCCGAGCACCGCGCCACCGAGGAGGCGATCGCCGCCTCGGGCATCCCCGCGGTCATCGCCCGCGACAACTGGTACACCGAGAACTACGCGGCGGATGTCTCGCGCGCGGCCGACACGGGCGTCATCGCCGCTTCCGTGGCCGACGGGAAGGTCGCGAGCGCGACCCGCGCCGACCTCGCCGAGGGCCTCGCCGTGCTGCTGACGAGCGACGACCACGTCGGCCAGGTGCTCGAGCTCGCCGGCGAGACGGCGTGGAGCTACGACGAGCTCGCCGCCGCGGCGTCCGAGGTGCTCGGTCGCGAGGTGCGGTACCAGCAGCTCACGACCGAGGAGCACGTGGCCGCGCTCGAGTCGGCCGGACTCGACGCGGGCACCGCGGGGTTCGTCGCGGGCATCGACGACGGAATCCGCCGCGGCGTGCTCGACGTGCCGAACGACGCGCTCGCCCGCCTCATCGGCCGGCCGACGACCTCGCTCGTCGACGGGCTGCGCGCGGCGCTTGCCGCGTAGCGATCAGCGCACGACGTCGTAGACGGCCTTGACGATGCCGTTCGAGTAGGCCGCATGCTCGGTGAGCTCGAGCTTCGTCGTGAGGCCCGGGTCGTCGCCGAACAGGCGCTTGCCGCTGCCGAGCAGCACCGGGAACACCAGCAGGTGGTACCGGTCGACCAGCCCGGCGGCGGCGAGCCCCTGCGCGAGGGTCGCCGAGCCGTGCACGATGATCGGCGCGCCCTCGCCCTCCTTCAGGCGGGCGACGTCGTCGAGCGAGCGCAGCAGGTTCGTCTCGTGCCACTCGGGTACGAGGTCGGCCTCGTCGAGCGTCGTCGACACGACGTACTTCGGCATCGCGTTGTACTCGGCGAAGTCGTCCTCCATCGAGGGCCACACGGGCGCGAACTCCTGGTAGCTCACCCGGCCGAGCAGCAGGGCTCCGGCTTCGAGTTGCTCGGTGCCCTTGAGCTCGTACGCCTCCTCGACGAACGGCACCTCCTTGAAGGTCCAGCCGGCGCGAGGGTGGTCGCCGCCGCCGGGCGAGTCGACGACGCCGTCGAGGCTGATGAACTCGGTCACGATGATGGGGCGCATTGGCCTGTCCTTCCGATTCAGGTGGCGGCGAAGCATCCGCCTTCATTCTGGACGTCGAACGGGCCGCGCCGATATCGACAGATCACGGAAGAAGCCCACCGCAGGTCACGCGGCGTCACAGCACGACTGCGCCGAATACGCTCGAAGGATGACTCGACTTCGGCCCGTGCTCGCGGCCCTGCCCCTGCTCGTGCTCGCCCTGGCCGCCTGTTCCTCGCCGTCCGGCTCGACCGGCGAGGGCGCCGAGCCCACCGCTGCCGCCACGGCGGAAGCCACCGCCGACGCCGCGACCGTGCTCGAGGAGTGCACGGGCGTCGCCGTCATCGTCGACTCGGCCGACCTCGAGCTGAGCGAACCGATCGACGTCGCCGCGTGCGTCGACACCGACGAGCCGATTCTCGCCGCCGACGCGCTCGACGAGGCCGGCGTCGCGACCGAGGGCACCGTCGAATGGGGCGACCAGGTCGTCTGCCGCGTGAACGGCGAGCCCGCGGAGGACACGCTCATCACGGCCGCCGACGGCACCGAGTATCACGAGACCTGCGCCTCGATGCCCGCGGCGTTCGCGTACTGGTCGCTCTGGCAGCGCAGTAGCGGCGGCGAATGGGGTTACGCGCAGGAGGGCCTGCCGACGCTCGAGCTGGCGCCGGGCGACGCGGTCGAGCTGCTCTTCACCCTCAACGACCAGCCGGCCTCGCCCGCCGAGTAGGCGGCCCGTGCCTCCGCTGGCCGGGCGGCGCCGACGCGTATCGAGACCACGATGCCAGCCAGCCCTTGACCGCGCACCAGCGACCTGATGCACTGACCCCGATGTTCCGGTTCCGACCAGCTCCGCTCCGCCTTGCGCTCGTGCTCGCGGCGGTGTTCGTCGCGACCCGGGTCGTGTACCGCGTGCTGTTCGCGGGCGCCGGCGGGCCCGGCGTCGTGCTGGCCGACCTGCCGGTCGTGCGGCTCGCTCCCCCGTTCGAGCATGTCGCGATGTTCGGACCGATCACGACGGGCGGGCTGTGGGCCGCGGTCGTGAGCGCCCTGCCGATCGCGCTCGTGATTCTCGCGTTCGGCGTCGTCAACGCGTGCGTCGACGTCTCGCGGGTATTCGCGCGGGCAGCTCGCGGAGGTCCCCTCGCCGGATCGGCTCGCGCGCTCGTCATCGCGTGGTCGACGTTCCCCGCGCTCGCCGACGCCGTGCGCCGGGTTCGGCTCGCCCGACGGCTCCGCGGCGAACGCGGCGCCGGCGCGCTCATCGTGCCCATTCTCGAGCACACGATCGAACGCTCGATCGCGATCGCCGCCGCGATGGAGGTGCGCGGCTTCGCCGCGACCCATCGCGGCGAGGGCGACTGCGCCCGCCCCGTCGAGGTGACCGGCGCCGTGCTCGGCCACGGCGAGGGCGACGACCGCGAGCGTGCGGACCGCTGGTCGATCGCCGTGCCCGAACTGCGGCTCGAGCCCGGCACCCTCGCCGTGCTCGCCGGCCCGACCGGTTCGGGCAAGTCGACCCTGCTCGACACCCTGGGCGGCGTGCACACGCACGTCGACGGCGGTCGGGCGTCGGGCGTGCTCCGCGTCGGCGGCGTCGACCGCCTCGCCGTGCCGGCCCGCGACACGGCCGGGTTCGTCGGGGTGGTCGCACAGGACCCGCGGCTCGGATTCACGAGCGAGACCGTCGACGACGAGGTCGGCTTCGCGCTGACCGTGCGCGGCGTCGCACCCGTCATCGTCGCGGCCCGCGTCGCCGAGGTGCTGACGCGCATCGGCGCCGAGCATCTCGCGGGACGCGAGCTGCGCAGCCTCTCGGCGGGCGAGGCGACGCTCGTCGCGATCGGCGCCGCGATCGTCGAGCAACCCCTGCTGCTGCTCGTCGACGAACCGCTCGCCGACCTCGACCCCGAGGCCCGCGCCCGCATCACCGGACTGCTCGGACGCATCGCGCACGAGGCGGGCGTCTGCGTGCTCGTCGCCGAGCATCGGGCGGCCGAGTTCGCGGCGGTCGCCGATCGGTGGTTCGAGATCTCGGAGGGCGCGGTCGTCGAGGCATCGAGCGCTCCCGACTCGACCGAGGGCCAGCGGGCCGCCTCGTCTGGAGACGCCCGTGCGTCGCTTCCCGGCCGACGGGCCGGCGTTGGACTGCGCGTCGCCGGCATCACCGTGCGACACGGCGATCAGGTCGCGGTCGACGACGTCTCATTCGACGCGGCGCCCGGCGAGATCGTGGCGCTCGGCGGACCGAACGGGGCCGGCAAGTCGAGCCTCTTCACCGCGATCGCGCTCGGCACCGAACCGGGCACGGTGCGCACGGGTGACGGGGATGCCTCGGGCCAGGATGCCGCGGGCCACCGCCCCTCCCGGTCGTCACGGCGTCGCATCGCCCTCGTGCCCGACCGCTCCGACGACCTGCTCTTCACCGACACCGTCGAGGCCGAGTGCCGCCGCGCCGACCGCACCGGACGCCGACCGCGCGGCACGACGTGGGCACTGTTCACCGAGCTGCTCGGGCACCCGACCCATCGGGATGAGCTCGCTGCGCGGCATCCGCGCGACCTCTCGGCCGGCCAACGGCGGCTGCTCGTGATCGCCGTGCAGGCGGCGGGCGAGGCATCCGCGCTGCTCGTCGACGAGCCGACCCGCGGACTCGACCCGTCGGCGCAGACCGCGCTCGCGCGGGCCCTTCGGCTCGTCGCCGATCGGGGGCGAACCGTCGTCATCGCGACCCATGACCGCGGCTTCGCCGCGTGCGTCGCCGACCGCGCGCTCACGATGCGCGAGGGGCGCCTCGAGGAGCGGCGAACTCCTGCCGCGCCCGCACCCGCGGGAGGTGCGGCATGAGTACGCTCGCCGCTCCCCCGGCGCCGGTCGTCGCACGGCGGCGACGGCTTCCGTCGTGGTCGTCGATGCTCCTCGTCGGCGGCAGCGTCGTCGCAGCGGCCGCGTTCGCCTGGCCCCTCATCGCCCCCGCGCTGCCGACCGACGCCCAGTCGGCGGCGCCCTGGGCGGCGCTCGCACTCGCGCCACTCGTCGCGATCGTCGCGGTGCTCGCGATCGACGGCGGATTCCGCTCGGCGAAGACGCTCGCGCTGCTCGGCACGCTCACCGCGGTCGCCGCCGCCGTGCGCGTCGCCGGCACGGGGGTCGGCGGAGTCGAGGCGGTGTTCGTGCTGCTGATCCTCGCCGGGCGGGTGTTCGGGGCGCGGTTCGGGTTCCTCCTCGGGGTGCTCGCGATCGCCCTGTCGTCGACGATGACGGGCGGATTCGGGCCGTGGACCCCCTTCCAGATGTTCGCGTGCGCGTGGGTCGGGGCGGGAGCAGGGCTGCTGCCGCGGGCGCGCGGGCGGCTCGGCGAGATCGTGCTGCTGTCGGTGTACGGGGTGCTCGCCTCGTACGCGTTCGGGCTCGTCATGAACCTGTGGTTCTGGCCGTTCGCGATCGGCGGCGGCACCGGCATCTCGTACGAATCGGGCGCCCCGCTCGCACAGAACCTCGCGTCGTTCTGGCTGTACTCGCTGACGACCTCGACGCTCACGTGGGACACGCTGCGCGCCGTCACGACCGTCGTCGGGCTCGCCGTGTTCGGCCCGGCCGCGCTCGCGGCGCTGCGTCGGGTGCGGCTGTCGCGCTGAGCGGAGTGATCGGTCGCCTCCGGGGCGCGCGGCCTGCAGCGCAGGGAGCGAGCATCACCGGAGGGGATGGTGTGGATTTGTGGACTTGTCGACAACCCACATGTGGATCTGTGGACTTGTCGACACCCCACGTGTGGAATTGTGGACTTGTCGACAACCCCGCCGGAAGGACCCACTCCCCGAGGTATCCGCCACCCCGAGCCGGCGCACCACACCCCCGACGGGTGGCCGGAATTCGAGACGGTCGCTGCGCCTCCTCCTCGACCCGCTCGACGCGTCAGACGGAGAAGTACTTCGCCTCGGGGTGGTGGAACACGAAGGCGTCGGTCGACTGCTCGGGGTGCAGCTGCAGCTCCTCGCTGAGCTCCACGCCCATCCGCTCGGGGCGCAGCAGCTCGACGAGCTTGCGGCGGTCCTCCATGTCGGGGCAGGCGGGGTAGCCGAGCGAGAACCGCGCGCCGCGGTACTCGAGCTTGAAGAGCCCGGCCGTGTCGGTCGGGTCCTCACCCGCGAAGCCGAGCTCCGACCTGATTCGCGCGTGCCAGAACTCGGCGAGCGCCTCGGTGAGCTGCATGACGAGGCCGTTCACCTCGTAGTAGTCGCGGTACTTGTTCTCGGCGAACAGCTTCGCGGTGAACTCGTCGATCTTCGCGCCCGCGGTCACGAGCTGCACGGGCAGCACGTCCACCTGCCCCGACTCGCGCGAGCGCACGAAGTCGGCGAGGCACAGGTGCCGGTCGCGACGCTGCCGCGGGAAGTGGAAACGGAGGCGGTCGGTGCCGAGCGCCTCATCTGAACCGCCGTCGGGGGCGAGCAGCCCGGGCACGCCGAGCACGCCCGTGGGGTCGTCGGCGTGGTGCAGCACGACGACGTCGTCGCCCTCCGACACCACCGGGAAGAAGCCGTACGCCACCGAGGCATCCAGGAGCCCCTCGGAGAGGATGCGGTCGAGCCAGTACCGCAGGCGCGGCCGGCCCTCGCGCTCGACGAGTTCCTCGTAGGACGCGCCGTCGGCACCCCGACCCGGCTTCAGCCCCCACTGGCCCATGAACGTCGCCCGCTCGTCGAGGAACGCCGCGTAGTCGGCGAGCGCGATGCCGCGCACGATGCGGGTTCCCCAGAACGGCGGGGCCGGAACGGGGTTGTCGGTCGCGACATCCGACCGCGCCGGCATCTCGTCGGGTTCGGTGAGCGTCAGGCGAGACCCCGACGCGTGGATGCGCTTCTTGAGGGGCGGCAGGCCCACCTCGTCGGGCGAGGCCCCGCGGGCGATCCTCACGAGCGGCTCCATGAGCGCGAGCCCCTCGAACGCGTCGCGCGCGTAGCGCACCTGCCCGTCGAAGATCCCGGCGAGGTCGTCCTCGACGTAGGTGCGCGTGAGCGCGGCGCCGCCGAGGATGACGGGCCAGCGCTTCGCGAGGCCGCGGTGGTTCAGCTCCTCGAGGTTCTCCTTCATGACGACCGTCGACTTCACGAGCAGGCCCGACATGCCGATGACGTCGGCGTCGTGCTCTTCTGCGGCCCTGATGATGTCGGCGATCGGCTGCTTGATGCCGAGGTTGATCACGTCGTAGCCGTTGTTCGTCAGGATGATGTCGACGAGGTTCTTGCCGATGTCGTGCACGTCGCCGCGCACCGTCGCGAGCACGATGCGGCCCTTGCCGGAGGCATCCGACTTCTCCATGTGCGGTTCGAGCAGGGCGACCGCGTTCTTCATGACCTCGGCCGACTGCAGCACGAACGGCAGCTGCATCTCGCCCGCACCGAACCGCTCGCCGACGATCTTCATGCCCTCGAGCAGGTGGTCGTTGATGATGCCGAGCGCGGTCATGCCCGAGTCGAGCGCGAGCGACAGGTCGGCGTCGAGTCCCTTGCCCTCGCCGTCGATGATGCGCCGCTCGAGGCGCTCGCCGACGGGCAGCGCCGCGAGCTCGGCGGCGCGCTGGTCGCGCAGCGCCGCGGTGTCGACCCCGGCGAACAGGTCGAGCATACGGGCGAGCGGGTCGTAGGTGGCGTTGCCGTCGGCGTCGAACTCCCGGCGGTCCCAGACGAGGTCGAGGGCGACCTCGCGCTGCTCGTCGGAGAGCGATGCGAGCGGCACGATCTTGGCCGCGTCGATGATGCCCGAGCTGAGCCCCGCCTCGACGGCCTCGTGCAGGAACACCGAGTTGAGCACGCTGCGTGCCGCCGGGTTGAGCCCGAACGACACGTTCGAGACGCCGAGCGTCGTGTTGATGCCGGGGTACTTCGCGTTGATGCGACGGATCGCCTCGATCGTCTCGATCGCGTCGCGCCGGGTCTCCTCCTGGCCGGTCGCGATCGGGAACGTGAGCGCGTCGACGATGATGTCCTCGACGCGCATGCCCCACGTGCCGGTGAGCTCGTCGACGAGGCGCGAGGCGATCGCGACCTTGCCGTCGGCGGTGCGGGCCTGGCCCTCCTCGTCGATCGTGAGCGCGACGACCGCCGTGCCGTGCTCCTTCACGAGCGGCATGATGCGGCCGAAGCGACTCGTCGCGGCATCCCCGTCTTCGTAGTTGACCGAGTTGACGACGGGGCGCCCGCCGATGAGCTCGAGACCGGCGCGGATCACCTCGGGCTCGGTCGAGTCGACGACGAGCGGCAGCGTCGACGCGCTCGCGAAGCGCGAGACCACCTCGCGGATGTCGGCGACGCCGTCGCGCCCCACGTAGTCGACGCACACGTCGAGCAGGTGGGCGCCGACGCGGGTCTGCGACTTGGCGATCTCGACGCAGTCGTCCCAGCGACCCTCGAGCATCGCCTCGCGGAACGCCTTCGACCCGTTCGCGTTCGTGCGCTCGCCGATCGCGAGGTACGACGCGTCCTGCTGGAACGGCACGTGCTGGTAGAGGGAGGCCACGCCGGGCTCCGCCTGGACGGCCGGTCGAGTGGCGCCCGATGCTGGAGCACGCGTATCGAGACCCGACGCCGCCCCGACGGGCCGCAGCCGCTCGACGACCGCCGCGAGGTGGTCGGGCGTCGTGCCGCAGCAGCCGCCGACGAGGGCGAGCCCGAACTCCTCGACGAACTGCGCGTGCGCGGTCGCGAGCTCGGCGGGCGTGAGCGGATAGTGCGCGCCGTTCGCGCCGAGCACGGGCAGGCCCGCGTTCGGCATGCACGCGACCGGCACCCGCGAGTGCTTCGACAGGTGCCGCAGGTGCTCGCTCATCTCGTCGGGTCCGGTGGCGCAGTTGAGGCCGATCGCGTCGACGCCGAGCGGCTCGAGCGCCGTGAGGGCGGCGCCGATCTCGGAGCCCATGAGCATGGTCCCCGTGGTCTCGACGGTCACCTCGACGAAGATCGGCAACCGGATGCCGCGGCGGACGATCGCCAGCTTGCAGGCGTTGACCGCGGCCTTCGTCTGCAGCAGGTCCTGGCTCGTCTCGATGAGGAACGCGTCGGCCCCGCCCGCGATGAGCCCCTCGGCCTGCAGCGCGAACGTCTGCTTGAGGTGGTCGTAGGTCGTGTGGCCGAGGCTCGGCAGCTTCGTGCCGGGCCCCATTGAGCCCAGCACCCAGCGCATGCGGCCGTCGTCTGCCTCGGACGCCTCGACCCGCGCCCGCGCGATGCGGGCACCGGCCTCGGCGAGCTCGAAGATGCGCTCGTCGATGCCGTAGTCCGAGAGGTTCGACCAGTTCGCCCCGAAGGTGTTCGTCTCGACCGCGTCGATGCCGACCGCGAGGTACGCGTCGTGGATGCCGCCGATCACGTCGGGGCGGGTGACGTTGAGCACCTCGTTGCAGCCCTCGTGCCCCTCGAAGTCGACCTCGATCGACAGGTCGTGCTGCTGCAGCATCGTGCCCATCGCGCCGTCGGCGATGACGACGCGGGTCGCGAGCGCCTCGAGCAGGGCCTCGGCGCGGGCGGTCCTCGGCACCGGGTCGATGTCGAGGTCGAATCTGGGCGCGCCGGAGGTGCTGGGGGTCACATCGCGAGTGTAGTCACGCGGGTCCCGTGCCGCCCGGCCCGTTACGCGGGAGGACGCGCGGAGCTGCCCGCGCCCGTCGGCGCCGGGCGGCGCGGCGGGGCGGGGCGGCGCGGGGTGGCGCGGCGGGGCGGGGTGGCGCGGCGGGGCGCGGTGGCGCGCGGCTCGGCTGGAGCCGCCGAGCGTTCCCGTTCGCGCCGGGCGTTCCCGTCCGAACGGCAACGATCGACGGGAACGGCAACGCTCGTCGCACCGACGACAGCGGGTGCGGGTCCCGAGGGACCCGCGCCCGCCGTGCGTGGGCGACCGCGTCAGCGCGAGAGCGTCAGCTCGACCGTCGCGCCCGGCTTCGCCGTGATGCGCAGGGTCTGCTTCTTGCGGTCGTAGTGCGCCGTGCCGCCGCTGATCTCGACGTCGGGACGCTGCGCGTATGCGGCGCTCGGCACCCACACCTCGCTCGGACCGGCGCCCGCCGTGTAGCTCAGCGAGTAGTCGCCGGTCGCGGCGTCGAAGTGCTCGGCGCCGGGAACGCCGGCGATCGCCCGGGCGTACGGTCCGAACGCGGGCTCGTTGCCGGGCGCGGCCCCGCCCGCGGCATCCATCGCGCAGTACCCGCCGTGGTCGCTCCGGCAGAAGTACCACATCGACCATCCGGTCGCGAACCGTTCCATCGACGCCACCTGCGCGGCCACGAGGGCGGCGTTGCCGGGCGTGCGCGAGTTCGGCACGCCCCACTCGCCCACGATCAGCGGCATGCCGTTGGCGGCCGGGTAGGCCGAGATCGCCGCCTCGTAGTTCACCACGAAGTCGTCGCCGACCCAGTCGCCGCCCTCTTCGACCCCGGTGTTGTAGAAGTGCGGGGCGTAGCCGATGCGCGGGGCACCGTCGCGCGGGTCGTCGAACGAGCGCAGCTGGGTGGGCACGCCGTAACCGACCAGCACGGTCGGCTCGACGAAGATCCACGAGTCGTCGTCGACACTGCGGATCGCGGGGATCAGCCGGTCGTACATGTCGCTGATCTTCGTCGACTCGATGCGGGCCGATGCGGTGACCCAGTCTTCGTCTTCGTAGAACTCGCCGAACGGCTCGTTGAAGAGGTCGTATCCGAGCAGGCTCTCGTGGTCGCCGAAACGGCCGGCCACCTCGACCCACAACTGCTGCTGAGCCGCTCGCAGATCGGCGTCGTCGTAGAGATGCGTGAAGGCGCGCATGACCGCGGGCTGGAAGTAGTTGTTGAACCAGTTGTCGGGGTCGTCCACGAACGGCAGCCCGTCGGTGCGGGTCGTCCACTCGGGAGCACCCGAGGCCCCGAACCTGGGCCCGTAGACGTCCTGGTGCATGTCGATCATGACGTGCACGCCCTCGCGGTCGGCCGCGTCGAGCACCGCGTCGACGTAGTCGAAGTACGAGTCGTCGTACTGGCCCTGTTCGGGTTCGAAGTACTGCCACTGCACGACGAGCCGCAGGAAGTCGAAGCCCTGGTCGGCCATCGCGGCGACATCCTCGGCAGTCACGCGGTCGCTCGGGTACTTTCCGGCGTTGAAGCCGCGCAGCTGCAGGGCTCGGCCCTGCTCGTCGGCGATGAACGTACGGCCGTCGGGGGTCGTGATCGTGCCGCGATCACGGTCGGCGGTCGCGGCGACCGCGAGGGCGGATCGCGAGGTCGCGCTCATCGGCCGGGCGTTCGCCGATTCGGATGTCGCGGCCGAGGCGGCCGTCGGAACGGCGAGGCTCGCGGTGAGCGCCAGCGCGAGTGCGGCGCCGGCTCGATGCAGGGTCGAAGACACTTCGGGGGTACTCCTTGCGCGTCGTTGCGGGTCGGGATGCGAGGAGCCTACGGCGAAGTGGGTCAATTGTCCAAGTACTGCGGTCCCGAGCGTGCCGGACGGGCCCTGCGAACCGGATCGCGGGGTACGTCGAGCAGGACGTTCGGCGTCATCGGGGGACACCGTCGGCACCGGGCGGTAACAACATCGAAACGACCGTTCCACCCGTCCGGAGTGCGTGTTAGCGTGCTCGCACCGTGCCCGGCGATCCCGGGCATTCCCACGAAGGAGTGCAAGTGAAACGACGCACCATCCTCGCCGTCACCGCGGCGAGCGCGACGATGATGACGGGGCTCGCGTTCGGCCCCGCCGCAATGGCCGCCCCACCGGCCGCCGACCCGGGCACGTCGCCGTCGGCCGCCCAGCGACTCGACAACCGCCCGGGCCCCCTCACGAAGTCCCAGAGCGAGCAGCGCAAGCTCGCGCAGCAGCTCGTGCGCCAGGGCAAGGCCACGCCGAACGACGACGGCGTCGTCGCGCTCGGCGCCGACAAGTTCGCCGAGACCGCCGTGACCGGCACCGGCCGGGTCTTCACGATCCTGTCCGAGTTCGGCGACCAGGGCAGTGGCAAGCTCGGCACGGTGCCGGGCCCGCTGCACAACGAGATCCCCCAGCCCGACCGCAGCGTGAACAACAGCACGCACTGGATGGCGGACTTCAACAAGGCCAGCTACGAAGACCTGTTCTTCGGCGAGGGCGAGTCGTTCGCCGACTTCTACTCGAAGCAGTCGAACGGCAACTACACCGTCGACGGCGAGGTGAGCGACTGGGTGCAGGTGCCCGGCAACGCCTCGACCTACGGCGACAACTCGGTCGAGGACTACGGCGGCGCCTGGCAGTTCATCGAGGACACGGGCAACGCCTGGTACGACGAGCAGGTCGCCGCGGGCAAGACCGAGGCCGAGATCAAGGCCGAGCTCGCCTCGTTCGACGTGTGGGACCGCTACGACGCCGACGGCGACGGCAACTTCGACGAGCCCGACGGCTACCTCGACCACTTCCAGGCCGTGCACGCCGGCGAGGGCGAAGACGCCGGCGGCGGCGCGCAGGGCGAAGACGCCATCTGGTCGCACCGCTGGTACGTGAACTCGACCGACTACGGCACGACCGGCCCCGAGGGCGCCAAGTTCGGCGGCTCGCAGATCGGCGACACCGGCTTCTGGATCGGCGACTACACCGTCGAGGCCGAGAACGGCGGCCTGGGCGTGTTCGCGCACGAATACGCGCACGACCTCGGCCTTCCCGACTTCTACGACACCAACGGCGGCGAGAACTCGACCGCCTTCTGGACCCTCATGTCGAGCGGCTCGTGGCTCAACCACGGCGGCGAGGACATCGGCACCACGCCGAACTACATGGGCCCGTGGGAGAAGATGCAGCTCGGCTGGCTCGACTACGCGGTCGTGAACAAGGGCGAGTCGGGCTCGTACACGCTGAGCCCCGCCGCGCTCCAGACCGACGGCCAGGAGCAGGCGCTCGTCATCGACCTGCCCGACGAGGAGATCGAGCAGACGTACACGACGCCGTACTCCGGCGCGAACGCCTGGTGGACCTCGAGTGCCGACGACCTCAACACGACCCTCACCCGCACGCTCGACCTGAGCAAGGTGAAGTCGGCGACGGTCACGGCGAAGGCCTGGTACGACATCGAGGCCGGCTACGACTACTTCTACGCCGAGTACTCGACCGACGGCGGCGCGAGCTGGCTGCCGGCCGGCAAGTCGCTCAGCGACACCTCGAACGGCAAGTGGACGACGCTGCGGTACTCGGTGCCCGGCGGCTCGGCCGACACGCAGTTCCGGTTCCGCTACCAGTCCGACGGCGGCGTGCACCTCGCCGGCGCGTTCCTCGACGACATCGTCGTGAAGTCGGGCGGCACGACGCTGCTGACCGACGACGTCGAGGGCGGCGCGAACGGCTGGACGGCCGCGGGCGGCTTCACGATCAGCGACGGCACCGCGACCTCGACGGGCGACCGGTACTACCTGGCCGAGAACCGCACCTACGTCGGCTACGACGCGACGCTCCAGAACGGTCCGTACCAGTTCTCGGAGGGCATCACGCGGCCCGACTGGGTCGAGCACTTCGCCTTCCAGGAGGGGCTGCTGATCTGGGCGGTCAACGAGGCCTACACCGACAACAACACGATCGACCACCCGGGCGACGGCCTCGCGCTGCCCGTCGACGCGCGTTCGGCGAAGTTCACCTACCCCGACGGCACCGCGCCGAGCAACCGGCGCCAGCCGTTCGACGCGACCTTCGGCCTGAAGGACTTCACCGACGTGGTGCTCCACAAGCAGGTCGTGGTCGGCAAGGGCAAGAACCAGACGGTCGAGTCCGTCGGGGCCGCGGCCCCGGGCGAGGCCCAGGACGCGACGTTCGACGACTCGGACGTGAACGCGTTCAACGACCCGTCGAACCCGCTCGGCGGCGTCAAGGTCGCCGGCGAGGGCGTCACGGTCACCGTCACCTCGCAGGTCACGGGCGGCACCATGGGGGTCACCGTGAACTACCCCGCGAACTAGCCTCGGCTGCTCGCACGAACGGGCCCGTCTCCGCGAGGAGGCGGGCCCGTTCCCGTTCGCGCACGTTGCGACGCGGATGTCGCCGCCCACGCCGATCGCGTCGGTCCCGCGGATCGCCGCGTCGCGGATCTACGCTCTCCCTGAGCCGACGCGAAGGGAGCCGCCGATGGCCGAGCCCGTGTACCCGCCGCCGCCGTCGGAGTCGATCAACACGATCGAGCAGATGCGCGATGCGGTGTTCTTCGACGAGCCGGGTCGGGTGCGCCGTATCCAGCGCTTCTGGATCCTGCTCGTGCTGTCGTCGGCGATCGCCGCGAGCGGGGTGATCGGCGACTCGACCGCGACCGTCATCGGCGCCATGATCGTCGCGCCGATGATGCTGCCCATCCAGGGCACGATGCTCGCGACCGTGCTCGGCGAGCGGGCGAACTTCGTGCGATCGCTCGTCACGATGATCGCGGGCGCCCTCGCGGCGATCGCGATCGGCTACCTGTGCGGCCTGCTCGTCGTCGTGCCCCAGACCGCGGCGACGAACGCGCAGATCGCCGAGCGGGCGACGCCCGACCTCATGAGCCTGTTCGGCGCGCTCGCGACGGGCGCGGTCGCCTCGATCGCCCTCGTGCGCAAGGACATCTCCGACACGCTGCCCGGCGTGGCCATCGCGATCTCGCTCGTGCCGCCGCTCGTCGTGGTCGGCGTCGCCGCCGAGTCGGGCGACTACGCCGCGTCGATCGGGTCGCTGCTGCTGTTCGTCGCGAACGTCGCGGCCATCCTCGGCACCGGCGTCGTGGTGATGGCGCTCTACCACGTGCAGCGCTGGGGTGCGATGGCGGTCGCCGCCGGGGCCCCGCGCATCGCGACCGGGTCGATGGCGCTCACGCCCCTGAGTCGCCGGCGCTCGCACATCGCGATCGCGGTCATGCTCGTGCTCGTCGCGATTCCGCTCACGCTCTCGACCTATCGCACCGTGACGACGACCACGCAGGCGTCGAACGTCGACGCGGCGGCGAACTCATGGGCCGACGACGAGGACCTCGAGGTCGTCGAGATCGCGACCGAGTCGCCCGGCTACGTGGTACGCGTGACCGGTGGCGACGCGATGCCCGATGTCGCACCGCTGCAGAAGTCGCTCGATGCTGCCGGCGTCGACCCCTCGACCGTCGCGGTCGAATGGGTGCCGACCACGCGGGTCGACCTCGGCGGTTGATGGCCTCGGACGACCGCAGATGACCGGGGCGGGCCGGCGAGCGCGCGCCCGAGTGCGGTCGGGACCGTTCAGCGTCGCCGCAGCCAGTCGCCGAGGAGAGCGCGGAACGCCTCGGGCTGCTCGACCCACGGGTAGTGGCCGCACGCATCGAGGAATCGCAGGTCGGCGCCGATCGCGTCGGCGTAGGCCTCGACGGTGCGCACGCCGACGAGGATGTCCTCGTCGCCCGCGATCACGAGCGCGGGGCGGGACGGTGCGGCGCGAACGAGCTCGGCGGCGTCGGCGGGGATGTCGGCGAAGTACGCGTCGAGCGAGGCGAGCGACCATTCGCCGACGGCGGCATGCCGCTGCTCGCGCTCGGTCCAGCGGGCGTAGCCGGCGGGCCCCTCGAGTTCGCGAGCCCGCTCGAACTCGGCCTGGTCGCGCGGCTCGGGCCCGGTCAGCGAGTCGAGCGCCCGATCGACGAGCGGATCGTGCCGCCGGCGTGCGAGCTCGACGCTGTCGCGCGGCGCATCGGTGAACCACGCCGCGGCCGGGGTGACGAGGGCGAGGCTCCGCACCCGCTCCGGCGTTCGCGCCCAGGCGGCGAGCGCCAGTCGGGTGCCCGCCGAGTGGGCCACGACGTCGACGGCCTCGAGGCCGAGGTGGTCGGCGAGGTCGACGAGATCGTCGGCGTCGGTCCACCAGCCGCGCGACAGCCCGCCGGTCGTCGGGGTTCCGCGCGGGTGCAGCACGGCGAGCGGTCGCCCCGCGAGATCGGCGGCGCCGGCCAGGTCCTCGAGGTAGTCGACCCCGCGGCACGGTCCGCCGGGAACGACGATGGCCGCGGCATCCCCGTTCGTCTGACCGATGACGTGAAAGGCGATGCCGGTGCCGTCGCGCGCGGTGAAGGTCTGCACCCGCCCGACGATACCGGTCCCGCACGAGGTGCGGGCTCGGGGCATCACATGCCGGCACCGCCGATCGGGGGCCCCGGGTCCTCGGCCTCGCGCTCGAGCCTGCGCTCGCGGTTCAGCCGATCGAGCTCGGACCGCTCGACGGACCCGGCGTCAGCGGGCGGGGCACGCCGTACGCGAGCCGCACGCACCACCATGACGATCATCAGGAGCACGGAGACCCCGACGGCCGCCCAGATCAACGCGTCCACGACGCACCTCCGCTCGAGCGGTCGGGTCGAGCCGAACGTACGCCGCGGCGCGTCCCCGCCGCAAGCGCGGCAGGACGACCGGAACGCGAACGGGCCCGCCTCCGGAGAGGCGGGCCCGTTTCTGCGGCGCGGGGCAGGGGTGCGCCGCAGTTCCGCGCACCGTGCGGCGGCGGGGTCTGCGGTGATCTAGCCGGCGAGCAGCGTGAGCGAGTCGATCACGCGGTTCGAGAAGCCCCACTCGTTGTCGTACCAGGCGACGACCTTGATGTGGCGGCCGTCGACGCGGGTGAGCTCGGCGTCGAAGATCGACGAGTGCGGGTTGCCGACGATGTCGCTCGACACGAGCGCCTCGTCGGAGTACTCGAGCACGCCCTTGAGCGGGCCCTCCGAGGCGGCGGCCTTGTAGGCGGCGAGCACCTCGTCGAGGGTGACGTCCTTCGAGACGGTCGTGTTGAGCTCGACGATCGATCCGACCGGCACGGGCACGCGCATCGAGTCGCCGTTGAGCTTGCCGTCGAGCTTCGGCAGCACGAGGCCGATCGCCTTCGCGGCACCGGTCGAGCTCGGCACGATGTTGACGGCGGCGGCGCGAGCGCGGCGGGGGTCGGAGTGCGGGGCGTCCTGCAGGTTCTGGTCCTGCGTGTACGCGTGGATCGTCGTCATGAAGCCGTGCTCGATGCCGGCGAGGTCGTCGAGCACCTTCGCGAGCGGGGCGAGCGCGTTGGTGGTGCACGACGCGTTCGAGACGATGGTGTGCAGTTCGGCGTCGTACGCCTCGGTGTTCACGCCGTAGGCGAGGGTGACGTCGGCGCCCTTCGACGGGGCCGACACGAGCACCTTCTTCGCGCCGGCGTCGAGGTGGGCGCGGGCGGCGGTCGCGTCGGTGAAGCGCCCGGTCGACTCGAGCACGACGTCGACGCCGAGCTCGCCCCACGGCAGCTTCGCGGGGTCGCGCTCTGCGAGCACCTTGACGCGACGGCCGTCGATCACGAGCACATCGCCGTCGACCTCGACGGGGTAGCCGAAGCGGCCAGCCGTGCTGTCGTACTTCAGCAGGCGCGCGAGGGCCGCGGGGTCGGTGAGGTCGTTGACGGCGACGAGCTCGAGGTCGGCGCCGCGCTCGACGAGGGCGCGCACGACGTTGCGGCCGATGCGTCCGAAACCGTTGATGGCGATGCGGGTGGTCATGCGGGGATGGGTCCTTTCAGTCCGCGATACCCCCACTCTGCGGTGCGGATGCCTCGGGCGGGAGTGGCACGCAAGACAGTGCTCGTAAGGATCTCGCCAACCCGGCCGTGCTCTCCCCGATAGCCTGAACCCCATGCCCTACGCCCCGCTCGCCGATGCCCGCGACACCGACCGTCTCAGCCTGCGGCTGTGGGACGAGTGGGACGCCGACGGCTACCGCCTGCTCGTGTGCGAGCGCGAGGAGGCGCGCGCCGAGCGAGAGGGCGACCGGGTCGACGAGGGTCGTCTGCTGAGCCTCGACGAGGCACGCGCCGAGGTCACCGGCGCCCGCGAGAACGCGCCCCGTCGCGGCATCCATTGCCTGACACTGCGGTTGCGCGGCAGCGACGAGTTCCTCGGCTACTGCGGACTCGTCGTCGGCCGCTCGACGATCGACGAGCCCGAGCTCGCCTACGAGCTGCTCCGCAGTGCGCACGGGCACGGCTACGCGACCGAAGCGGCGGCCGCCGTCGTCGACGCGGCCCGCGAGACCGGCCGTGACCGGCTCTGGTCGACGGTGCGCGCGTGGAACACGCCGTCGTTCCGGGTGCTCGACAAGCTCGGGTTCCGGCGCGACCACTCGACGGCCGACGAGCTCGGCGAGATCGTGTGGAGCGTGCTCGACCTGTAGCCGCCCCGGCTACTCGCCGCGTGCGAAGGTCTGCCGGTAGTCGCTCGGCGAGGTACCGAGGATGCGCTTGAAGTGCAGGCGCAGGTTCGCCCCGGTGCCGAGACCGGCACGCGCCGCGATCTGCTCGACGCCGAGGTCGCTGCGCTCGAGCAGTTCGCGCGCCATGTCGACCCGGGCGCGCAGCACCCACTGCATGGGCGTGTAGCCGGTGTCCTCGACGAATCGGCGCGAGAAGGTGCGCGGCGACACGTTCGCATGCCGGGCGAGGTCGCCGAGCGCGAGCGGTTCGTCGAGCCGGCGCAGTGCCCACTCGCGCGTCGCCGCGAACACCGGGCCGAGCTCGGGCGGCAGGCTGCGCGGCACGTACTGCGCCTGGCCGCCCGACCGGTAGGGGGCGGCGACGAGCCGCCGGGCGGCGTGGTTCGCGACGCCGACGCCGTGGTCTCGCCGCACGAGGTGCAGGCACAGGTCGAGTCCGCTCGCGGCACCGGCTGAGGTGAGCACCTGTCCCTCGTCGACGAACAGCACGTTCGCATCGACGTTCACGAGCGGATGCCTCGTGGCGAGCGCCCGCGTGTAGTGCCAGTGCGTCGTCGCGCGGCGGCCGTCGAGCAGCCCGGTCGCGGCGAGCGCGAACGCGCCCGTCGAGATCGCGGCGAGCCGGGCGCCGCGCCCATGGGCGGCGCGCAGCGCATCGACGACCGCGGCCGGCGGGTCGTCGCGATCGGGGTGCCGGTAGCCGGGGATGAAGACGGTCTCGGCCCACTCGAGGGCCTCGAGGCCGTCGGCCACATGGTACGAGAGTCCGTCGCCGCCGGTCACGAGCCCCGGCGCGGCTCCGCACACCCGCACCTCGTACGGCATGCTCGCGCGGGTCGAGAACACCTGGGCGGGGATGCCGACGTCGAGCGGCTTCGCACCCTCGAGCACGAGCACGGCGACGCGGTGAGGACGACGGGTCATGCGGCAAGAATGCCATGCAGCGCAAGCCTCATGCCAACCCGCGACGGGCTGCGCCCGGTCGTCCGCGCCGCGACGATCGGGCCATAGGGTGAACGGACCCTGCACTGCTCCAGCCGATCCGAACGATCACCGAGGTGCCGATGAGCGAGTCACGAACGATCCAGCCCGAGTCCGACGACCTCGAGACGGGTGCCCGGCGGATGCGGCCCTGGCAACTGCTCCTCGTCGGCATGGGAGCGGCCCTGCTCGGACTGCTGCCGTGGCTGCTCACCGGCATGCGACTGCCGCTGCAGAATCTCTGGGCGACCGACACTCTGCCGGATGACATGCCGCTCGTGCTGCTGCCCTTCAGCCAGTACTCCCTGTCGACGATCGCCTCGCTCCTCGTCGTCGGGGCGGCGGCCGGCGGACTCGCCGGGCGCATCCTCCGCGCTCGCACACCCGCACGCGGGTTCGCACTGCTGTTCTTCGGCGTGCTGCTCGTCGACGTCGTCGCGGTCGCGCAGAGCGCCGCGACGGTCGGCCCTGGCCTTCGCGAGGACACCTGGTCGGCCGTCTACCTCGCCGGCGTGCTGACGGTCGCGGTGCTCGCCGTCGGCATCGGCGCATCGGTGCTCTGGCTCATCGGCCGGGCTCCGCAGGCCGGCGCGGTGGTCGGCATCGCGATCGCCGCGGTCCTGCTGCCGGGATGGCTGCACCTGCTCATGGCGCCGCGCGGCCCGGCCTTCGCCGGCGAACCCGAGTGGCTCTGGACGGCGGTGCGGTGGGTGCCGTCCGTGCTCATCGGCCTCGCGATCGCGTGGGCGGGCGTCCGCACCGCCGGGCGGATCATCGCGGCGATCGCCGCCCTCGCCCTGCTGTGGCTCGCGCCGGCCCTGATCACCGCGGCGTCGGCGGCACTCGGCAGCCGGGTGCTCGCGCGCGTACCCGGCGAGATGCTCGACTACGGTGCGGGTGTGTTCCGCCTGGCCGCGACCGACCCGGACCTCGTCGTGAAGCCGATCGTCGTGGCCGTCGTGGTCGCCGCGGTCGGACTCGTCGTCCGCGCACTGCTCGCCCGCCGCACCGCCGCCCGCGCGGGCACCGGCGGCGATGCGTCCGGGGCCTGATGCCGCATCCCGACCCGCGCGACGGTCAGAGCAGTCCGCGCCGGGCGAGGCCGCGATAGAGCTCGTCGATGCCGAAGGTCCACGGCGCGACCGTCTCGCTGTGGCGCACCCTGTTGATGAGGGCGCCGAGCCTGGGCTCGCGGATCGTCACGACGTCATCGAGCCGGTGCGTGAACCCGTGCCCGGCCTCGTCGCGATCCTGGATCGGCGCGAACAGGGTGCCGAGGTAGAGCACGAACCCGTCGGGGTACCGATGATGGGCGCCGACCGTCTGTGCGACGAGATCGGCGGGATCGCGACTGATGCGCTCGAGCGGGCTCGTCGCCTCGAGCCGGAACCCGTCGGCACCGTCGACCTCGAGGGTCACGACCGCGCGCCGCACGTCGTCGAGGCCGTAGCCGTCGTCGAAGAGCCGGATGAACGGGCCGACCGCGGCCGAGGCGTTGTTGTCCTTCGCCTTGCCGAGGAGCAGCGCCGAGCGGCCCTCGACGTCGCGCAGGTTCACGTCGTTGCCGAGCGTCGCCCCGACGATGCGCCCATCGGAGGCGACGACGAGCACGAGCTCGGGCTCGGGGTTGCTCCACGCCGACGTCGACAGCACGCCCACGTCGGCACCCGACCCGACGGTCGAGAGCACCGGTGCCTTCGTGAAGACCTCGGCGTCGGGGCCGATGCCGACCTCCAGGTACTGGCTCCAGAGGCCCTGCTCGATGAGCAGCTCCTTGAGGGCGGCCGCCTCGGGCGAACCGGGCACGAGGTCGTCGAGCGTACCGCCGATGACGGCGAGCACCTCGTCGCGCACGTCGGCCGCCGACTCGGCTGCGCCCAGGGCGCGCTCCTCGATGATGCGCTCGATCATCGACACCGGGAACGTGACGCCGGCCGCCTTCACGACGTGCAGGTCGATCGGCGAGAGCAGCCACGGCCGGCCGGGGGCGCGCACGTCGTCGGGCGTGTTCGCCACGATCTCGGCGAGCGTGCCGAGCACGGGTCCGTCGGCAGCGGCGAGTGCGGCGGCCGGGTCGGGCAGCTCGGTGAGCGCGCGCATGGTCGCGAAGTGCATGCTGACGTCGACGACGCCCGCCTCGCGGATCGCCACGACGCTCGGCCCGCCGACGGCGGGATCGAAGACGCGGCCGACGAGCGTGCCGGCCGTGCCGTCGACCGGCAGCATCGCGGCGGCGTCGGCGGTGGGGTTCGGCTCCTGGCTCACGGACTCGAGCATCGCAGGATCGGCGGCCGCGCGCATCAACACCGGCGGCGGCGCGCCCCTACGATCGGAGCATGACCGACCCGAACGGCCCCTGGTGGACCGGCGACGACGATCTCGGCGGCATCGGCCTCGCCCGCTTCTTCGCTTGGACGGGCCTCCTCCTCGGCGCCGGTGCGCTCGTCATCGCGCTGTTCGCCCCGCTCGAGGGCGATGCGCTGCGCACGGTGTGGATCGTGGGGTTCGGGTGCGCCGCGATCTGGGTCGCCGCGATGGCGATGCCGCGCTACCGGCGCGCAGGGGTGCGCACCTCCTGGACGGTGCGCGCGGCCTTCGCGCTCGGCGCACTCGCCGTCGTCGTCGCCTGCTACGCGTTCGTCGTGATCTGGCTCGCCTCGACGGGCATCGAGCTGCCCGCTCCGCCGTACTGGTTCGCGCCCGAGCGGGCGCCGGTCGGGGTGATCGAGGCCTCGTCGGTCGCGTAGGGAGCGGAGCGACCGGTTTCGAGGCCGCACCGTCGGCCAGGGCCGCGGCCGCGTTCTCGATGCGCGCTTGGCGCTACTCGACCGACCCGACGGAGTCGAGCGCCGCGAGCACGCGCGGCACCGAGCCGCCGAGGTTCCACTCGTCGGCGAGGCGCTCGAGCGCTGCACGACGGTCGCCCGCGACCGGCCGCAGGTGCGCGTCGACCTCGGGCAGGTCGAGGTCGCGCACGACCTCGACGACCTTCGGCGCGACGGCGAGGTAGTCGGCGGCCGCGACGAGCTTCGTGCGCACGCCGGCCGACATCTTCGCCGAGGCGTCCCCGGCGGCCTCGATGATGCCGTCGAGGTCGACGAACTGCTGGATGAGCCCCGCCGCGGTCTTCTCGCCCACGCCGGCGACGCCCGGCAGGCCGTCGGAGTTGTCGCCCCGCAGCGTCGCGAAGTCGGCATACTGCTCGGGCAGCACGCCGTACTTGCCGACGACGACCGCGTCGGTGACGATTTCGAGCTTCGACATGCCGCGCGCCGTGTTGATCACGCGAACGGATGCCTCGTCGTCGACGAGCTGGAACAGGTCGCGGTCGCCCGTCACGATGTCGACGGGCCGCCCGGCGCCGGTGGCGAGCGTGCCGATCACGTCGTCGGCCTCGTGCTCGGCTGCGCCGACGATCGGCACGCCGATGAGCCCGAGCACCTCGCGGATGAGCGGGATCTGCTTGACGAGCCCGGGCGGGGTCTCCTCCACGTCGACGCCGCCCGGCACCGCGCGCTCGACCCGGTGCGCCTTGTAGGTCGGGATGAGCGCGACGCGCCAGCCCGGCCGCCAGTCGTCGTCCCAGCAGGCGATGAGCTCGGTCGCCTCGAAGTCGACGGTGAGCCGGGCGATCATGTCGAGGAGCCCCCGCACCGCGTTCACCGGGGTGCCGTCGGCGCGCTTGATCGAGTCGGGCACGCCGTAGAAGGCGCGGAAGTAGAGGGAGGCGGTGTCGAGGAGCATCAGTCGGTCGGCCACACCGCCGATCATGGCACGGACCTCCCCCGCGGGCGACCATGCGGGTCGAGGAGGCGCTCAATGGGGAGAATGGAGCGCATGGGCATCACCGCCACGCTGCGCGCCTCGAAGCGCCCGCCCCTGCTGCAGGTCGCGAAGGCGTCGGTCGCGACGATCGCGGCGTGGCTCGTCGCCGGCTGGCTCATCCCCGGGCAGCTCCCCGTGTTCGCCGCGATCGCGGCGCTGCTCGTCGTGCAGCCGAGCGTGAACCAGTCGTTCGGCAAGGCCGTCGAGCGTTCGGTCGGCGTCATCCTCGGCGTGCTCATCGCGACGGCGATCTCGTTGACCGTCGGGCAGAACAGCTGGATCATCCTCGTCGCGATCGTCGTCGCGATGCTCGTCGCGTGGGCGCTCAAGATGACGCCGGGCACCTCCAACCAGGTCGCGATCAGCGCGATGCTCGTGCTCGCGCTCGGCTCGTCGTCGCCCGAGTACGCGCTCGACCGGGTGATCGAGACGCTCATCGGCGCGGCGATCGGCATCGTCGTGAACGCGGCCGTCGTGCCGCCGGTCGCGGTCGCCCCCGCCCGCCGCGACCTCGCACTGCTCGGGGGCGAGCTCGCGGCATCCCTCGAGCGCCTCGCGCACGCCCTCGAGACGCCGCAGTCCGCACCCCAGCTGCAGCAGCTGATGCTCGAGGCCCGTCTCATGCGACCGATGCGGGATGCCGCGGACGCATCGATCTCGGCGGGCGAGGAATCGCTGACCTTCAACCCGCGGCGCTCGGCGCACCGCACCGACCTCGCCGAGATGCGGGCGCTCATCGAGCGGTTGAGTCCGATCGTCACGCAGGTCATCGGCATGACACGGGCGACGTTCGACCACTACGACCCGTCGCTCGCCGATGAGCCGACGGTGCAGGCGATCGCCGAGCAGCTGCGCCGCGCCGCGCACGACGTACGGCTCGCCGTGCATCTCGCCGACGTCGACCCCGAGCCGATGACGTCGGCGATCCCCGCGCTCACGGCGCCGCTCGTGGTCTCGCCGCCGCGCTCGGGCCACTGGATCCTGATCGGGTCGCTCATGGAGGACCTGCGGCGCATCCGCGGCGAGCTGCTCGAGGAGTAGCTCAGCCGTGCGCGGCCGACTGCCCGGCGAAGACGTTGAGCACGATGACGCCCGCGATGATGAGCCCGATGCCGAGGAGCTTCGGCACGGTGAGGCTCTCGCCGAGGAAGAGCACGCCGATCGCCACGATCGCGGCCGTGCCGACGCCCGACCAGATCGCGTAGACGACGCCGATCTCGAGCTCGCGCACCGCCTGCGCGAGCATGGCGAACGAGACGCCGTAGCCGGCGAGCACGGCGACCGTCCACCAGAGCTTCGTGAACCCCTCGGTCTTGCCGATGAAGCTCGTCGCCGCGACCTCGAAGCCGATCGCGAGCGCCAGGTAGACCCATGCCATGCAGCCATGCTCGCATGCGGCCGGGGCGCGCCCCTATCGCCCGCCCCGGCCGAGGAGCATGATGAACCCGTGGACGGATGGCCGATCGTCGGTCGGGATCACGAGCTCTCGCGGGTGGCGCGCCGGCTCGTCGAATCGCCCGCGTCGGAGCGGCGTCGCGGGGCGCTGCTCGTGGGTGCGCCCGGCATCGGCAAGACCCGGATCGCGCGCGAGCTGTACCGGCTCGTGCGCCGGCACCGGCTCGGGGCGGTCTGGGCGACCGCGAGCCGCACGGCGCAGCACCAGCCGCTCGGAGCGTTCGCCGCGTACACGCGCGAAGGCGACGACACCCTCGCACTGCTCGCCCAGCTCGCCGCCGAGATCAGCCCCGGCGACCGGCCGACCGCCGTCTTCGTCGACGACGTGCACGCGCTCGATCCGATGTCGGCGCTGCTCGTGCAGACCCTCGCCCGTCGCCCGCAGACGAGTCTCGTGCTCACCGCCCGCACGCCCGCGCCGCTGCCCGACGTGATCGTCGACCTCTGGAAGGACGACCTCGTCGAACGGATCGAGGTGCACCCGCTCGACGAGGCCGCGACGGGCCGGCTCGCGTCGGCCATCCTCGAACGGCCGCTCGAGGCCGTCGCCGCGCACCGGCTGTGGGAGCGCAGCCAGGGCAACCCGTTGTACATCACCCACATCGCGCAGGACTGGCGCGACGCCCTCGCCGCCGGCGGCGACGACGAGGCTGCCGGCGGGCTCGCCGACGACGCCGACGAACCGGCGACATCACTCCCCTTCGTGCCCGACCCCGCGAGCCCGCTGCCCGCGGAACTCGGCGCGCTCATCGAGCAGACGCTCATCGGGCTCGACGACACCCGGCTCGAGGTGCTCGACGCCGTCTCGCTGCTCGAGCCGTTCCCCCTCGCGGCGATCATCGAGGCCGTGCCGAGCGCCGACGTGCGCCTGCTCGACGAACTCGAGGCGCGCGGCGTGATCGTCGCGGCGATCGACGACCCGGGGCACCTCATCACGCTGCGCGCCGCGCACCCGCTCTTCGCCGAGGCCCGCCGAGCCGCGATGGGCCCCCTCCGGGCGCGCCGGCTCCGCGGCCGCATCCTCGACGCAGTCGAGCACACGGGCGTCGACCTCGACATCGTCTCCCGCTCGCTGCTGAGTCTCCAGGCCGACGGTTCGAACGGCGGCGACGCCGCGCTCCACCTCGAAGCGGCGGCGACCGCGTTCGCGCGCCTCGACCTCGACCTCACCGCGCGGCTCGCCACGGCGTCGGCCGAGCACGGCGGACCACCCGCGGCGACGACGCTCGCCGCCTACGCCCTGTCGCTGCGCAGCCACGGCGAGGCGGCCGCCGCGATGCTCGCGCCGCTCCTCGATGCCGAGCGGCCGCCCGTCGACGCGCTCATCGTCGATTCCGGCAACCGGTTCTTCGTCCTCGGCGACCCCGAGGGCGCGATCGCGCGCACGGAGGCGGCCCGAGCGGCGGCGACCGACGACGGGGACCGCGCCGAGCTCGCGGCGATGCTCGCATGGGAGCACGCCTTCCAGGCCCATCCGGCGCTCGCGCTCGACCTCGCCGACGCGGCGCTCGCGCATCCCGGGCACAGCGGCCGGGCCATCGCGTTCGCGACGATCGCCCGGGTCACGGCGCTCGCCTGCGCGGGCCGCAGCGACGAGGTCGCGGCGGTCGCCGAGCCGGGATATGCGGCGGCCCGCGGCGGCTACGACGCCGCGGTGCTGCGCACCGTGCTGCTCGACGCGCACCTGCTCGCCCTGCACCTCGCCGGGCGCATGGGCGAGGCCGCCGACCTCGCCGAGCGGGTGCTCGCCGACGATCACGAGGCACCCCCGCCCTTCGACAGCCGGCTGCTCAACCTCACCGGACGCGCCCTCGTGCGCAGCGGCCGCATCGCCGAGGGGCTCGTCGCCCTTACGTCGGCGCAGGCTGCGATCGGCGGCCACGACCACACCGGCTGGTCGCCGCTCAACCTCGTCGACCTCGCCGAGGGCGAGGCCCTCGGCGGCGACCTCCGCCGGGCGCGACGGGCGCTCGAGCGGGCGCGGGCCGAGTGGTCGCCCGCGTTCCGCTACCGGCTGCCGCAGCTCGAGCGCGTCGCGGCGCTGATCGACGCCGCCGCCGGCCGGGCCGCCGAGGCCGCGGCCGGCGCGGTGGCGGCGGCCGACCTCGCGATCGAGCAGGATGCCCCGGCGCTGGCCCTCCGCGCCCTGCACGACGCGGTGCGGTACGGGGCGCGCGGGCTCCGCGACCGGGTCAGCGACCTCGCCGACGGGCTCGACGGACCCCGCGCGCGGCTCGCGCCCCGGCACGCCGACGCGTGGGATCGCGGCGACGCGGCCGAGCTCGACGAGCTCTCGCGGGCGTTCGAGGCCGACGGCGACCTCATCACCGCGACCGACGCGGCCGCCCAGGCCGCCGTGCACTGGGCCGCGGCCGGTCGCGGCGGGCGGGCCGCCGCCTCGCGGCTCCGGGTGCGGGGCATCGAGTCGACGACGGGCCGGCTGCACACGATCGCCGTCGCCCGGGCGAGCCTCGGACCCGATCTCAGCGAACGCGAGGGCGAGATCGCGGCCCTGATCGCCGGCGGGCATTCGGACCGCGAGATCGCCGTGCGCCTCGGGCTCTCGACGCGCACGGTCGAGGCGCACGCGCATCGCATCTACGCGAAGCTCGGCGTCGAGGGGCGCGCCCAACTGCGCGACCTCGCCGACGGCGGCTGACGACGCCGCGAGCGCATCGCCCCGATTTACGTACCCGACTACGTAGGGCGCCGGCACGAGGCATCCGTAATCTTGTCGGCGAGCACCTCGACGAGCCGGCTCCCCGTACGACCGTTGCCCGACGGTCGCGCCTCGCCGAGGGTTGCCGCACCCCGAAGGAGTGCCCCAATGCGGCAGCTACTCGCCCCCGACACCACCAATGCGGAGTTCGACTGGATCGACGCCCGCGTACCCGACCTCGCCTCACTCACCGCCGGCGAGCTGACCGTGCTGCGCGCGCTCGCGTGCGGTGCCTCGAACGCCGCGATCGCGGCCGGCCTCTTCCTCTCGGAGCGCACGGTCGAGTCGCACGTGCGCTCGATCTTCTCGAAGCTCGGACTACTGCGCTGCCCCGACGAGAATCGGCGCGTCATCGCCGCCGTCGTGTGGGCGCGGGCGGCGGTGTGAACGAGGTCTGCGCGTCAACCGCGGCGGGCGTCTAGGGTCGTAAGCGGATGCCACGGGGCCGGTTCGTGCGCCCCGCATCCGCCGCACGACGAGCACGCCGCGAGCGCCGCGCAGGAGAGGGCCGACGATGACCGCTGAACCGACCGGATTCGACTTCTTCTCGGTCGGCGAGCTGCCTGCGCCGGCGCTGCCGGTCGACGAGGTGCGCGGCATCGTCGCCGCCGAGTGGGGGCTCGACGTCGAACTCGAATCCCTCGGCAGCCAGCAGGACCAGAACTTCCTGGCTCGGGATGCCGCGGCCGACGCCGCCGCCGACGGCGGCGCCCCCCTCGGCGTCGTGAAGATCACGAACCCCGCCTTCACGGCGGCCGAGCTCGCCGCGCAGGATGCCGCGGCCGAGCGCATCGCCGACGGGTCGGGCGGTCGAATGGCGGGCGTCCGCGTCGCGACGACCACGAAGGACGCCGACGGGCGGCCGCGCTCCGTCGTCGCCGACACGAGCGCGGGACCACTCGCGGTGCGACTGCTCGAGTTCCTGGGCGGCGGCACGCTCACGGGCGACGCCTATCTCGCCCCCGCAGTCGTCGCCCGCATGGGCGAACTCGCCGCGACGGCGAGCCTCGCGCTCGCCGACCTCGACCACGCCGGGCTCGACCGGGCGCTGCAGTGGGATCCGCGCTTCGCCGACCGCGTCGTCGAACTGCTCGCGCCGCATCACCCCGACCACTACCGGCGCGAGCTCGTGCAGCGCGCCGCCCGCGAGGCCTGGCGCACCGTCGCCGCCCTCGCCGACGAACTGCCGCAGCAGGCGGTGCACCTCGACCTCACCGACGACAACGTGGTCTGCCGCGTCGAGGGCGGCCGGCGGATGCCCGACGGCATGATCGACTTCGGCGACGTCACCCGCAGCTGGGCCGTCGGCGAGCTCGCGATCACGATCTCGTCGGTGCTGCACCATGCCGGCGCCGAACCCGTCTCGGTACTGCCCGCGGTGCGCGCGTTCCACGCGCTGCGCCCGCTCGCACCCGCCGAGGTCGCCGCGCTCTGGCCGCTCGTCGTGCTGCGTGGCGCCGTGCTCGTCGTGAGCGGCGAGCACCAGGTGCAGCTCGACGGCGAGTCGAACGACTACGCGCGGTCGGCTCTCGACCGCGAATGGCGCATCTTCGAGCAGGCGACCTCGGTGCCGGCCGACGTGATGACGGCGGTCATCGCCGATGCGCTCGGGGTTCACGATTCGCCGCAGGTCGATCTCGGCGCACGAACGCACGACGGGCCCGCACGCGAGCACCGGCTCCCGCCGAGATCTTCGAAGGGGACTGCGACCGCCTCGCCGGCGCGGCTCGACGTGTCGGTGTTCGCCGAGGCCGCCGACGGCGGTGCGTGGCTCGACGGCGAGGCGCTCGAGGCGCGACTCGCGCTCGAGGCCCTCGACGCCGGTGCGTCGGCGGCCTGGCTCGACCGCGGCACGCCCCGACTGACCGCGAGCCGCACCCTCTCGCAGGCCTCGCCCGCGACGGTGCCGGTCGGCATCGACGTCTGGTACGCCGAACCGCAACGGCTCGAGGCATCCGAGCACCTCGTCGTCGAGGGTGCGACGCAGGACGCCGACGGCGACTGGATCGTGCCCGCGCGCACGCGCGTCCGGGTGCGGCTCGGCCGCGCCGGCACGCCGCACCTCGTGCGGCCCGAGTACGCCGCGGGATGGCTCGCGGTGACGCTCGATCCGGCGCCGATGCTGGGTCTCGATAGCGAGCCGCGCGCCGACTCGACCGACCGCGAGTCGCTCATCGGGCGGCGCAACGCGGCCTTCGCCGAGGTGCAGGAGCACTACTACGAGGCCCCGCCGCAGATCGAGCGCGGTTGGCGCGAGCACCTCGCCGACACAGACGCGCGCGTCTACCTCGACATGGTCAACAACGTGACGCCGCTCGGTCACGGCCACGTCGGCCTCGCCGACGCGGTGCACCGGCAGCTGCGCCGGCTCAACACGAACTCGCGGTTCAACTACGAGGCGGTCGTCGAGTTCTCCGAGCGGCTCGCCGGACTCCTGCCCGATCCGCTCGACACCGTGTTCCTCGTGAACTCGGGGTCGGAGGCCGCCGACCTCGCGATCCGCGTCGCGCTCGCCGCGACCGGCCGGCGCGACGTCGTGAGCGTGCTCGAGGCCTACCACGGCTGGACCTACGGCTCCGACGCCGTCTCGACCTCGACGGCCGACAACCCGAACGCGCTCGAGACGCGCCCCGACTGGGTGCACGCCGTCGAGGCGCCGAACTCGTTCCGCGGCCGGTACCGCGGGGCGGATGCCGCGCGCTACGCGCCCGAGGCCGCGGCGCGGATCCGCGAGCTCGCGGACTCGGGCCGGCCCCCGGCCGCGTTCATCGCGGAGACGTTCTACGGCAACGCCGGAGGCATCCCCCTGCCCGACGGCTATCTCGCCGAGGTGTACGCCGCCGTGCGGGAGGCGGGCGGGCTCGCGATCGCCGACGAGGTGCAGGCCGGCTACGGGCGCCTCGGCGAGTGGTTCTGGGGCTTCGAGCAGCAGGGCGTGGTGCCCGACGTCGTCGCCGTCGCGAAGGCGATGGGCAACGGGTATCCGCTCGGCGCGGTGATCACGACGCGCGAGATCGCGGCGCGGTTCCGCACGCAGGGGTACTTCTTCTCGTCGACTGGCGGCAGCCCGGCCTCGTCGATCGCCGGGCTCACGGTGCTCGACGCGTACGAGCAGATGGGGCTGCAGCAGAACGCGGCGTCGACCGGCGCCTACCTCAAGCGGATGCTCGAGGAGCTCGCCGAACGGCACCCGCTCATCGGCGCCGTGCACGGGCTCGGCCTGTACCTCGGCGTCGAGTTCGTGCGCGACCGCGAGACGCTCGAACCGGCGACCGACGAGACGCGCGCGATCTGCGATCGGCTGCTCGAGCTCGGGGTCGTCATGCAGCCCACGGGCGACCACCAGAACGTGCTGAAGACGAAGCCGCCGCTGTGCGTCGAACCCGAGTCGGCCGAGTTCTTCGTCGAGATGCTCGACCGGGTGCTCGGCGAAGGCTGGTAGGGGTCGCCGGTCGATCGAGTGGTCTCGATACGCGTGCTCCTTCGTCGCGCGCTACTCGACCGACGGTTGCGGCTCAGGCGAGCAGGTCGCGCACGGCGAGGCCCCACTCGAACCCGCAGTCGCGGCAGTCGAAGATCGGAGCGTCGTCGGTGAGGAACGGGTCGACGGTCTCGGCCTCGACCGCGAGGTCGAGCGGGCCGTAGACGATCGCACGCACGGCGGCCGAACCGCACCGGGGGCACGGCTCGTCGAGCGCCTCGCGCGGGGCTTCGGTCTGCAGCTGGTTCGTCATGGCAGTCAAGCTACGCCGCCCCGCCGACATCCCCGGCAGCCGGCCCGCGCGTCGCCTTCCGACCGCTCGGCCGGGAACTCGATGATCCCTAGACTGGGCGCGTGCTCACCGCCGTCATCCTGCTCGCGATCGTGCCCGCGTGCCTCATCCTGGTGCTCGGGCTCGTCGCACGCGCGTTCGCCGCGCAGCCCGTGACGGCCCGCGTCGTGCAGTACGCGCCCGAGCGCGGCACGACGCTGCTCCGCGATGCGGTGCTCGCCGACGCCGACAAGCGGGCCGCCGCGGCGGCGCTCATCGACCTCGCGGTCAAGCGCAAGGTGCGGCTCATCGCCGGCACGGCGGGCGCGTCGGCTGCGGGCACGGCGGGCGGCGCGTCCGGTTCCCGCTCCCGGGAGCCGATCGGCGTGGAGCTCACCGACGGCGCACGGCTCACCACCGCCGACACCGCCTTGCTCGAGGTGCTGTTCGGCCCCGAGCACACGGGCGCACGCCTGCGCCGCTTCTCGGCCGACCGCAGGGCGCTGGCCGGGCGGCTGAAGACGCTCATGACGTTCACCGAGCTCGCGCTCGCGCGCGAGGGACTCGTCGGCGACCGGCGCGTCACCTGGCCCGGCACGACCCTGACCGTGCTCGCCTACCTCGGCATGCTCGTCGAAGCGCTGCTGCTCGTGTTCACGCTCATCGCGGGCGACTGGACCGCGTTCTTCGCCACGCTCGCGGCCGTGGCCGTGACGATCGCGACGATCTTCGTCACCCCGGCCTCGTGGCGACGGTACCTGCCGCCGTCGCTCCCGCATCGCGAGCACCTCGCCGGACTTCGCCGCTACCTCGAGGTCGCCGAGGCCGACCGGCTCCGCGTGCTGCAGTCGCCGAGCGGAGCGGAGCTCCGCGCCGACGCCCCGGCCGGGTCGATCGGCGGCGGGCCGTCGATCGGCGCCGACCCCGAGGCATCCGCGCAGCTCGAGCGCTTCCACCTGCATGAGCGCCTGCTGCCGTACGCCGTGCTGTTCGGCCTCGAACGGGAGTGGCTCGCGAAGCTCCGCCTCGAGGCCGACACGCTCGCGCACACGAACGTCGACACGCTCGGAGACCTCGTCGACGTCACCGCGGAGGTGGCCGCCGCGATCGACGCCGCGGGCGGCGTGCTCGAGCTGACCGCCGTGGTCGGCGACCTCGTCGACGGCACCGGTTCGGTGATCGAGGGCATCGGCGGCATCTTCGAAGGGCTGGGCTCATGAGCCTCACCGACCTCGAGCAGGCGATCTCGATCGACCTCGACGGCACCGCGGTCGCGGGCGTCTACGCGCGCCCGGCCGGCGGCGATGCCTCGGCCACGATCGTCGTCGCGCACGGCGCGGGCGCGGGCATGGATCATCCGTTCATGTCGGGCTTCACGCGGGCGCTGAACGCCGACGGATTCTCGACCCTGCGCTTCAACTTCGCGTATCGCGAGGCCGGACGCCGCTTCCCCGACCGGCCGCCCGCCGCGATCGCGGCGTGGCGAACGGTCATGGGGGTCGCCGGCGAGCTGGCCGTGCAGGCCGGTCGTGCGGGCGAGCCGGTCTGGGCAGCGGGCAAGTCGTTCGGCGGGCGCATGGCCTCGATGGCCGTCGCCTCGGGCATGGATGCCTCGGGGCTCGTGTTCCTCGGGTACCCGCTGCACGCACCGGGCAAGGCCGACAAGCCGCGCGACGAGCACCTGCCGGGCATCACGATGCCGATGCTGTTCCTGCAGGGGCGCAACGACCCGTTCGCGATTCCGAACGAGCAGCTCGACGCGGTCGCGGAGCGGGTGGGGCCGAACGCCGTCGTCGAGTGGATCGACGGGGCCAACCACTCGTTCGAGGTGAAGGGCGCGAAGCGCCCCGCGGCCGAGATCGGTGCGTCGCTCGCGGAGCGCGCGGCCTCGTTCGTGCGCGCGCACGTCCCGTCGGCCGAGTAGGCGCGCAGCGCGGTATCGAGACCGCAGCTCCGTCCGTCGACTCGGCGCGCAGCACCGTTTCGCGACCACGGCGAAGACTCGGCGCGCACCCTGCCCCGCCGCGTACGCTGGCCTCATGGGCGACGCACGGTCGACCGGATGGCTCCTCCCCGCGGCCGCGGGTGCCGCGGCGGCGGTCTTCGGCGCGGGCCTCGGCGAACTCGTCGCCGCGGTGATCGCACCCGAGTCGGGGCCGGTGGTCGTCATCGGGTCCGCGCTGATCGATCTCGCGCCACCGTGGGCGAAGGACGCCGCGATCGCCCTGTTCGGCACCGCCGACAAGCTCGCCCTCGTCACCGGCATCGTGCTCGTGCTGCTCGTCGCGGCGTGCGGTGCGGGCGTCCTCGAGTCACGCCGGCCGCCGTGGGGAAGCGCGGTCTTCGCGGTGTTCGGCGTCGCCGGGGCGGTCGCCGCCGCGACGCGTGCGAACGCGCCGATGCTCGCGGTCGTGCCGTCGCTCGTCGCGGGCGCGGCCGCCGTGGTGGCGCTGCGGGTGCTCGTGCGACGGCTCGCCGCGGTCGCCGGCGTCGAGACGTCGCGGCGCCCCGCCTCGACCGCCCCAGGGGAGACGCCCGCTTCCGCCACTCCAGCAGCCACAGGCGAGACGCCCGCTTCCGCCACTCCAGCAGCCGCACGCGAGACGCCCGCCCCCACGGCCCCAACCACCGCGCACGAGGCACTCGCCCCCGCCACCCCAGCCACCACTCGCGAGACATCCGTCCCCGCCTCGGGGACCCGCACGACGCGACGGGCGTTCCTCGGCTGGGCGGGTGGCGCCGCGGTGATCGGCGCGCTCGCCGCCATCGGCGGTGCTGCGATCCAGGCCGGCGGGCGGGCGGTGACGGCGGTGCGCGAGGCGATCAGGCTGCCGACGCCGACCTCGAGGGCGTCCGTGCCGTCGGGCGCCGACCTCGGCATCGACGGGCTCGCCCCGGTCATCACCCCGAACGCCGACTTCTACCGCATCGACACGGCCCTCGCGGTGCCCGTGCTCGACCTGGCCGACTGGAAGCTGCGCGTGCACGGCATGGTCGAGCAGGAGTTCGAACTCACCTGGGACGAGCTGCTCGCCCTTCCCCTCGCCGAGAGCGTCACGACGCTCGCGTGCGTCTCGAACGAGGTCGGCGGCGATCTCATCGGCAACGCGGTCTGGCTCGGCTACCCGATCCGCGAGTTGCTCGCCCGTGCGCGCCCGCTCCCGGACGCCGACATGGTGCTCTCGCGCAGCTCAGACGGCTTCACGGCCTCGACGCCGATCGAGGTGCTGCAGGACGACCGCGACGCGATCCTGGCCGTCGGCATGAACGGCGAGCCGCTGCCGATCGAGCATGGCTTCCCGGTGCGCATGGTCGTGCCGGGCCTCTACGGCTACGTCTCGGCCACGAAGTGGGTCGTCGACCTCGAGGTCACGCGATTCGACCGGGCGCGCGCGTACTGGACCGACCGGGGCTGGAGCGACCACGGCCCCATCAAGCTCTCGTCGCGCATCGACGTGCCGCGGCGCGGACAGTCGGTCGAGGCGGGCGACGTGGTCGTCGCCGGCGTCGCCTGGCACCAGCACACGGGCATCGAAGGCGTCGAGGTGCAGGTCGACGAGGGCGCGTGGCGCCCGGCCGAACTCGCCACCGCGATCTCGGACGACACCTGGGTGCAGTGGCGCTTCGCATGGCCGGATGCCTCGTCCGGAAGCCACACGCTGCGGGTACGCGCGACCGGCGCCGACGGCGAGCTGCAGACCGCGGAAGAACGCCCGGTCGTACCCGACGGCGCCACCGGCCTGCACGAGATCACCGTCGACGTGCGCTGACGCGCGGGGTTCGAGACGTCGCTGCGCTCCGGCGCCTCTCGCGCCGGCCCTCCGTCGCACCCATCGCCATTCCTCCCCGCCCGCACTCGTCCTCCCCAGCCCCGGACCGGAGCGTCCGGTCGACGATGACCCGTCGCGTGCGACGCGGCACCCCGCGCGGTGGGAGCATCCCTCCCGAGAGCCTGTTCACAAGTCCACAGATCCACACGCAGGTCGTCCACAAGTCAACAAATCCACACGCAGGTCGTCCACAAGTCAACAAATCCACACGCAGGTCGTCCACAAGTCCACAAATCCACACGCAGGTCGTCCACAAGTCCACAAATCCACACCCAGGTCGTCCACAAGTCCACAAATCCACACGCAGGTCGTCCACAAGTCCACAAATCCACACGGTCGGCGAAGCGTTGGTCGCCAGTCGACGCGACGACCGCCACCACCACCACCACCACCGAGGAGCTTCAGATGGCGACGCGAACGATCCGGGTCGACGACGGGACCCACCGAGCGATCGGCGATCTCGCCTACCTGCTCGACAGCACGCGAACCTACGTCGTCGCGGATGCGATCGCCGAGTACGCGGCGCGTCGGGGATCGATCGTCAGGATCGACGGGCGGGTCACGTTCGACGAACTGCCGGTCGCCGATCGGCTCGCGCTCCGGCGAGATGAGCTGATCCGCGTGTTCGCGAAGCGCGAGGCGACCGACATCCGGTTGATCCACTTGGGCGACACCGCCGAGCACGGGCCGGCCGAAGCCGAGGGCGCCGAGGACGAGGACGACGACGCTCCGTGGGTGCCGCCACGTCCGCTCGAGCTGCTCGTCACGACCGCGCTGCATCGAGGCAGCGGCGAGGCGTACGCGCTCGAGCGCATCGCGTCGAAGCTGCTCCGCACGCGCGTGCACGTCGAGTCGGCGACGCGACTCGAACTCTTCGACAAGCCGGCGCTCGAGCGCGCCCGAGCAGCATCGACGCCCCTCACCGAGTGGGCGAGGGGCGTCGAGCCCGAGGCATCCTCGACCTAGCCCAGGCGGGGCGTGCGCGGCGGCGCGGTGCGGCGCGATCCGGTCGCCTCGAAGGCGGCGGCGAGCGTGAGCAGCTCCGTGTCGTCGTAGGCACGTCCCGCGAAGGTGAGGCCCACCGGCATGCGGATGTCGGCCATCGTGCCCATCGGCACCGTCACGGTCGGGATGCCGAGGTGGCGCGGCACGAGGTTGCCGTTCGCGACCCAGACGCCGTTGCGCCAGCCGAGGTCGGCCGAGGCCTCGTTCACGTCCATGTCGGCAGGGCCGACATCGGCGACCGCCGGGAACGCGACGGCATCGAGGCCGAGCCCGTCCATCCACTGCTCGAGGTCGATGCGGCGGGTCTCCTCGAGGCCGCGCACGCCCGCCTCGAGCTCGGGGATCTCGGTGAACGACGCATACGGGTGCTCGCGCACCTGCGCCGGATACTCGGCGATGTCGTCGTCGAAGCCCGTGTAGCGGTCGGGCAGCGCGCCCGGCGGCTGCGGGAAGATCGTCGCGCCCTCGACGCCCGTGAGCGTCGAGAGGGCCGGGTCGCCGTTGGCCTGCAGGAAGTCCTCCCACGCCCACGCCGACAGGTCGACGATCTCGTACTTCAGGAACTCCTCGCTGACGAGCCCGCGGGTCTTGACCGTCGGCGCTCCGGGGCGGTCGCCCTCGTAGTTCGTCACGACCGGGAAGTCGACGTCGACGACCTCGGCGCCGGCCGCCTCGAGGTCGCGGCGCGCGGCCTCCCACAGCTCGATGACCGACTCGCGCGTCTCGACCCGCTCGCCGGTCGCACCGCCGATGCCGCCGTCGGGGTTCGTGCCGGCCTCGGGGTCGGCGTTGATGTACATCTTGGGCACGCCGATGCGCTTGCCGGCGAGCGCGGCACGAGCCGCCGACGCGTCGACCGGGGCGAGCGCGGGATACGACGCCGGTCGCACCGCGGACGACGCGGGGATCCGCACCCACGGCTGTGCGCGCCAGAAGTCGCCGCGCGTCTCGGGGTCGTCGGCGACGATGACGTCGAGCAGCTCGAACAGGTCGGCCATCGTGCGGGTGTGCGGCACGACGACGTCCATGGTCGGCACGAGCGGCCAGTTGCCGCGCACCGAGATCACGCCGCGCGACGGCGTGTACGCGCACAGCGCGTTGTTCGACGCCGGCGCGCGCCCGCTCGACCAGGTCTCCTCGCCCAGGCCGAATGCGCCGAACGACGCCGCCGTCGCGGTGCCCGACCCGTTCGACGAGCCCGAGCCGAACGCGCTCGTCAGCCACTCGGCGTTGTACGGGCTCTCGGCCCGGCCGTAGACGCCGCGCTGCATGCCGCCGTTCGCCATCGGCGGCATGTTCGTGAGCCCGATGAGCACGGCGCCGCCGGCGCGCAGCCGCTCGATCGTGAACGCGTCGCGCTGCGCGACGAGGTGCTCGAACGCGGGCGATCCGGCGGCCGCGGTGAGCCCCTTCGCGAGGTAGCTGTCCTTCGCGGTGTACGGGATGCCGTCGAGCGGCCCGAGCACCTCGCCGCGCGAGCGACGCTCGTCGGAAGCACGGGCCTCGGCCGCGGCATCCGGATTCATGACGACCAGCGCGTTGAGCGCGGTCTCTGTGCCCGACGCATCGTAGGCGGCGATGCGCGCGAGATACGCGTCGAGCAGCTCGACAGCGGTGGTCTCGCCCGCCTCGAGCGCGGCGCGCAGGCGCTCGATCGGCGCCTCGACGACGTCGAACCCGCTCATCGGGCCACAACCGGCTGCTGCTGGGTGATGCAGTGGATGCCGCCGCCACGGGCGAAGATGTCGCGCGAGTCGACCGTCACGGCGCGCCGACCGGGATAGGCGGCCTCGAGGATCTCGCGAGCCGCGGCATCCGCCCGCTCCTCACCGAAGCCGCACGCGATGATGCCGTCGTTCACGACCAGGTGGTTGACGTAGCTGTAGTCGACGAAGCCCTCCTCGTCGCGCAGCGTCTCGGGCGCGGGGATGTCGACGATCTCGAAGCGCCGCCCCGCGGCATCCGTCGCCTGCTCGAGCACCGCGCGCAGCTCGCGCGTGACCTCGTAGTCGGGGTGGTCGGGGTTCTGCTGCGCGTGCAGCAGCAGCTTGCCGGGCGAGGTGATGGTCGCCACGATGTCGACGTGGCCGTTGGTGCCGAACTCGTCGTAGTCGCGGGTCAGGCCGCGCGGAAGCCACACGACCTTGGTCGCGCCGATCGTGCGGGCGAGCTCGGCCTCGACGCGGGCCTTGTCGGCGTAGGGGTTGCGGCGCGGGTCGAGCTGCACGGTCTCGGTGACGAGCACGGTGCCCTCGCCGTCGACGTGGATGCCCCCGCCCTCGTTGACGAGCACGCTCGACACCAGTTCGGCGCCGACGAGCGGGGCGACGAAGCGGGCGATCTCGGCCGACTTGCGCCACTCGGCCCACTCGGGGGCGCCCCAGCCGTTGAACGTCCAGTCGACGGCGCCGAGCACGCCCGGGCGCTCGTCGTCGACGACGAAGGTGGGGCCGAAGTCGCGCATCCAGAACTCGTCGAGCGGGGCCTCGACGATCTCGATCTCCGAGCTCAGCATGCGGCGGGCGCGGTCGAGCTCGGTCGGGTCGACGACCATCGTGACGGGCTCGAACTCGGCGACGGCGTGGGCGACGGCCGTCCACGCCGCGTAGCCCTGCTCGCGCTCGGCGAGTTCCTCGCCGAGGGTGAACCCCTCACGGGGGAACGCCATCCAGGTGCGCTCGTGCAGTGCGGTCTCACTCGGCATGCGCCAGGCCATGCGTGGTCTCCCCTTCGAGATGGTGCGGTTCGTTCGTGGTGCGGTCTTCGCGTTCGTTGCGGATGCCGCCTTTATTGACCAAATGATCAATATTGCTGCGAGATTACCTACAATGGGTGATCATGTCAACGCCGACCCGACCCCGCGCCGCCCGCAAGTCGCCCGACGAGCGCACCCGCGACATCGCCCGGGCCGCGCACCGCCTGGCGCTCGAAGAGGGACTCGCGGCCGTCACCCTGCGCGCCGTCGCCGCGCGGGCCGGCGTCGCCCCCGCCCTCGTCGCCCACTACGTGCCGAGCATGGAGTCGCTCATCGCGAGCACCTTCTCGACCGTCGTCGGCGCCGAGATCGCCGAGGTCGAGGGTCTCGTCGCAACGCTCGACGGGCCGCGCGCGCAGCTCAGCGGCATCATCCGCACCGTGCTCGACGGCACCCGCGACGACGTCACGGTGGTCTGGGTCGAGGCCTGGGCCCTCGGCCGGCGCAACGAGAGCCTGGCCCGGGCGGTGCGCGAGCAGATGGACGCCTGGCAGTCGGTGCTGCAAGGCGTCATCGAGGCGGGCGTGCGCTCGGGCGACTTCGAGACGACGGATGCCTCGGGCGTCGCGTGGCAGCTCCTCGGCATGGTCGACGGGCTCAACGCCCAGGCGCTCGTGCGCTGGGGCGACTCGGCGCACCGCGGCGAGCTGACCGCGCACGCGGTCGAGGGCATGCTCGGGCTCGCGCGCGGTGCGCTCGGGTCCCACGTTCCGGTCGTCGAGTAGGCGCGACTCGCCGGTCGAGCAGGCGCGCAGCGCCGTATCGAGACCACGGCCCCGCCTGTGCCGGTCCGCTTCGCTACTCGACCGACCGCCCGTCGAGCCGTGCCCGCGCGAGCTTCGGCGGTGCCATCACGAGCCACGCCTCCTCGACGAGTTCGGCGAGCCGCTCGTCGCCGATGCGGTCGAGCCGCGCGAGGATCGCGGGCCACCCGTCGAAGTGGGGAATGGTGAAGAACACATCGGGATCCTCGTCGATGAGCCCGAGCTTCTCGTGTTCATCCTCGACGCGGGCCCCCATGATCGGGCCGGGCTGCTCGTCGAGGCCGAGGTGCGCGAGGTCGGTCTTGCGCAGCGGCCGCTCCCACACGAACCCCTTGCCGTGCACGCGCCAGTGCGCCGAGCCCCAGCTCACCGCCTCGCTCGTGTCGGGCAGCGCGAGCGCGAGGCGCCGCAGCAGCTCCCAGTCGGCCATGGGCGTCACCCTACGCCGCGGGGTCGGCCGCGGCATCCCCCGGGCCCACTCGGGCCGCCTCGCTCGCCCGACCGATGTCGCACGCTGACGCTACCTTGGGAGCACGCCCGGCGAGAGGAGCACGATGTACCTGCTGAACGGCATCGTCGTGACGAGTGCGAGCGACCTCAAGAAGGCGAGCGACTGCGAGTTCGCCTTCCTGCGCGAGCTCGACGTGAAGCTCGGTCGCGACACGCTGTTCGCCCCGCTCGACGACCCGATGCTGCGCCGTGCCGGCGAGCTCGGCGACGCGCACGAACTGCGGGTGCTCGAGCGGTACCGCGCCGAGTTCGGGCCGGGCGTCGTCGAGATCGATCGACCCGACGTGCGCGACGCCGAGGCGGTGGCCGCGGCGACGAACGCCACGATCGCGGCGTTCGAGGCGGGTGCGCCGGTCGTGTTCCAGGCGACCTTCTCCGACGAGCCCGTGCCGGGGCAGGGGTTCATCGGCTTCGCCGACTTCATCGTGCGCCAGCCCGACGGCCGGTACCGGGTGCAGGACTCGAAGCTCGCCCGGCACGCGCGCGTCACCGCCCTGCTGCAGCTCGCCGCCTACGCCGAGCAGCTCACGCGGCTCGGCGTGCCGCTCGACGACACGGTCGAGCTGCTGCTCGGCGACGGTTCGGTGAGCGCGCACCGGCTCGACGACATCCTGCCCGTCTACCGCGAACGCATCGGGCGCCTGCAGCGCATCGTCGCCGACCGCGTGGCCGACGCCGGCCCGGTCGCCTGGGGCGACCCGCTCTACACGCAAGACGGCCGGTGCCCCACCTGCGAGCTCGAAGTGCAGGCGAACCGCGACGTGCTCATGGTCGGCGGGCTGCGCGTCACCCAGCGCGAGCCCCTCGCCGCGGCCGGCATCACGACGATCGACGCCCTCGCAGCCTCCCACGATCCCGTGCCGCACGTGATGGAGGCGACGCTCGACAACCTCCGCGCCCAGGCCCGCCTGCAACTGCGGGCCGAGGTCGAGGCGACCGAGGCCGTCGCGTCGGGCGCGTGGCGCGAGGGCGACCCGCCGCTGCCGCCGCCCGTCGGCGTGCGCGATGCCCGCGCGATCGCGGCGATCCCCGAGCCGAGCCCGGGCGACCTCTTCTTCGACTTCGAGGGCGACCCGCTCTACACCGAGGGCGACGGCACGAAGTGGAACCTCGACTACCTCTGGGGCATGGTCGACAACTCCGAGACCTATACGGCGTTCTGGGCGCACTCGTTCGCCGAAGAGCGCGTCGCGCTCGAGCGCTTCCTCGAGTTCGTGAAGCTGCGTCGGCAGGTGCATCCCGACCTGCACATCTTCCACTACGCGAGCTACGAGCGCACCCACCTGACGTCGATCGCCGCCCGGCACGGCGTCGGCGAGGCCGAGGTCGACCAGCTGCTGGCCGACGGCGTGCTCGTCGACCTCTACCCGATCGTGAAGCGCGCGGTGCGCGTGGGCAGCCGCTCGTACTCGATCAAGAAGCTCGAGCCGTTGTACATGGGCTCCGAGCTCCGCGAGGCCGACGTGAAGTCCGGCGCCGACTCGATCACCGAGTACGTGCGCGCGGGCGAGCTGCAGGCGCTCGCACTGGCGATCGGCCCGGCGTCACCCGTCGAGGCTGCGGATGCCGCGGCCGAGGCAGCGCGCATCCTCGACGACCTCGCCGACTACAACCGGTACGACTGCGTGTCGACGCTGCGCCTGCGCGACTGGCTGCTCGCGGTCGGTGCGCGCGAGGGCGTCCGGCCGGTCGCGGCGTCGCTCCTGGCCGACCGCGCCGAGGGCAAGATCTACGAGGCCTCGCCGCTGGCGCTGCAGCTCAAGTCGCTCGTACGCGATCGCGAAGAGCGGGCCGAGCGGTCCGCGGCGAGGGCCGGCGGTGTCGCGACCGCGATCGGCACCGCGCGTCGCGACGCCGACACCGAGGCCCTCGCGCTCGCCTCGGCGGCGATCGACTACCACGCCCGCGAGGCGAAGAGCTTCTGGTGGTCGCACTACCTGCGCTGCGACCAGCCCATCGAGAGCTGGGAGGAGCACCGCGACGTGCTCGTCGTCGACCCGGCGCGCTCGCGCGCGATCGGCAACTGGTACGAGGAGCCCCGGTGGAACAGCGCGCGTCGCGAGCTGCTGCTCGACGGGCGGATCGCACCGGGTTCGCGGTTCAGCGTGGGCGGCGACGTCTTCCTGCTCTACGACTGGCCGGCACCGTTCCCGTCGCAGTCGACCCGGCCGGGCCAGCGCGCGTGGTCCAACGCGACCGTGGTCGAGGTGACCGATGCGGGCGTGCGCGTCGAGGAGCGCGGCCATCCCGGCATCACGTGGCGCGACCTGCCCCTCGCGATCGCCCCCGGGGCCCCGCCCCGCGCCGACGCGCTGCGCGACGCGATCGCCGAGTGGGCCGCCCCGATTCCCGGGCGCGCGCCCGAGCTGCCGCTCGACCCCGCGATGGACATCCTGCGGCGGCGTCCGCCGCGCGCGATCGGCGGCCTCGCGCCGCTCGACGCCGCGCACGACTACCAGTCCGCCGTCGTCGAGTCGGTGCGGCGCCTCGAACGCTCGTACCTCGCCGTGCAGGGCCCGCCCGGCACCGGCAAGACCTACCTCGCCGCCCATGTGATCGCCGCGCTCGTGCGCGACCACGGTTGGCGCATCGGCGTCGTCGCGCAGTCCCACTCGGTCGTCGAGAACGTGCTCGACTCGGTCGTGAACACCGCGGGGCTCGACGGCGACCTCGTCGCGAAGCACCTGAAAGACGCCGGCGAGGCCGACCGGCACGGGTTCACGGCACTCGCCCGCAAAGACGACGTGGCGGCCTTCGCCGCCGAGCGCCCAGGCGGGTACGTCATCGGCGGCACGGCATGGGACTTCTGCAACGTCCGACGCATCCCGCGAGCCTCGCTCGACCTCCTCGTCATCGACGAGGCGGGGCAGTTCTCACTCGCCTCGACGATCGCCGTCTCGGTGTCGGCGAAGCGGCTGCTGCTGCTCGGCGATCCGCAGCAGCTGCCGCAGGTGAGCCAGGCGCTGCATCCCGAGCCGGTCAACGCCTCGGCGCTCGGCTGGGTCGCCGACGGCCACGACGTGCTGCCGCCCGAGTACGGCTACTTCCTCGCCGAGAGCCGGCGCATGCACCCCGCCGTCGCGGCGCCGGTGTCACGGCTGTCGTACGAGGGCGAACTGCGCTCCCACCCGGTGGCGGCCGGTCGTGCGCTCGAAGGCGTCGCGCCCGGGGTCACGCCGATCCCCGTCGAGCACGAGGGCAACTCGACCTTCTCACCCGAAGAGGCCGACGCGGTCGTGCACCTCGTGCGCTCGCTCATCGGCCGCGACTGGACCGACGCGACCGACTCGCCGACCGGGCCCGCGATGTCGCCGCCGAGACCGCTCGACCAGCGCGACCTCATCGTCGTGACGCCCTACAACGCCCAGCTCGGCACGGTGCGCGAGGCGCTCGACGCGGCCGGGTTCGCCGACGTCCCCGTCGGCACGGTCGACAAGTTCCAAGGCCAGGAGGCGGTGGTCGCGATCGTCTCGCTCGCGGCATCCTCGGCGGCGAGCGCGCCCCGCGGACTCGAGTTCCTGCTGCTGAAGAACCGGCTGAACGTCGCGATCTCGCGAGCCAAGTGGGCGGCGTATCTCGTGTACTCCCCCGGGCTGCTCGACGGGCTGCCGCACCGGGCCGAGGGCGTCGCGCAGCTCAGCGCCTTCATGCGGCTCGTCGACGCACGCGGTTCCCGCGCGGCGCCCCTCGAGCCGCGGGTGGCCGAGCCGAGCGTCGTGAGCTGAGCAGCGCTCCGCGCGGAACGGTCTCTGCGCCGCTCAGTTCCCGAAGTCGAGGCGGGTGCCGCCCAGGCGCTCGGCTCGCAGCCGGATGACGACCCGGCCCTCCGCGACCGCCTCGTCGAAGAAGTCGCTGGGGTCCGCGGGGCGAGCGGCCTCCGGCACGAGCGCGAGCAGCTCCCGCCCGACCGCGTCACCGGGCTCGACGGTCGGCGCCGACACTTCGGCGAGTCCCTCGACCGCGGCGTACGACCAATGGTCGTCGGCCGAGACGTGCAGCGTCGCCCTCGGGTTGCGCCTGAGATGCGTCGCCTTGAGCCGGGTGCTCGTCGTCGAGAAGCGCGCGACGCCGGCCGAGGCATCCCAGCCGTAGAGCATCGTCGTCAGGTGCGGCTGCCCGTCGCGCTTCAGCGTGGCGAGCACGCCGAAGTTCTGGGCGGCGAGCAGGTCGGAGGCTTCGGCCTCGGTGAGCGGCACGGGTCCGGCGTTCTTCGTCATGTCAGGGCGAACCCGGTTCGACGTCGCGGCATTCCGTCGATGACGGCCGAAGACGCGGAACATCCGTCGAGCGGGCCGCACGCCGCGCTCGGGAATATCGCAGAGGGTTCCTGCGTAGGGTATGCACGTGACTTCCTCTGCAGCGCACCCCGACCGCATCACCATGTACGGCGCCGCCTGGTGCGGCGACTGCCGCCGTTCGAAGCGACTGCTCGACGCCCGCGGCGTCGACTACGAGTACGTCGACCTCGAGGTGAACGTCGAGGCCGCCGACATCGCGAAGTCGATCTCGGGCCGCACGAACATCCCCGTGGTCGTCTTCCCCGACGGCACGCACTTCACCGAGCCCACCGACGCCGAGCTCGGCGCGAAGCTCGACGAGGAACTCGCCGCGTAACTCGCCGCGGGGCGACACCCGAGCCGGGATCGCCGTGAGCAACGCGTGAGTTCCCGCGTGCACGCCGTTCGGGTCGCGTAACAATCGCGCACGTCCGGCCGACCCGGCGTACAACGGAGACATGCCTTCGACCTCGCGGTGCCACGCATGACGCTCACGCGCCTGCTGCCGACGCTGCGGCGCTCGATCCCCGATCCGATCGCGCCCGAGCACTGGCCCGCGGGCACCCGCGTCACGACGACCGATGTCATCGTCGGCGGGTTCTCGATGCTCCGCCTCGCCGAACGCGACGGCACCCCGTTCGCGCACCTGGATCCCGCCCCGGCGCGCACCGGAGGCGTCGGCCGCACGCGGCACCTCGGCGTCGTGCTCGCCGCCGTGCGCGCGATCTCGACCGTCGGCGGCCGCCGTGAGGCCGAGCTCGACGCCGGATTCGGACCCCATCGCCCCGACTGGGCGGAGGCCCGCCTCCTCGGTCGCGCGTCGACCGCGCGCGTGGCGCCCGTCTCGGTCCGCTTCGCGGCGGGTGGATGCCTCGCGCTCGCGCCGCTCGAACTGCCCGGCGACCTCGCGGTCGGCGACCTCATCGCCGTGCCGATCGAGGCGCACGGCATCACGATCAGCGTCGCAGGCGCCGACGTCCGGACACGACCGCTGAAGCCCGCACTCAACGCCTGACCGCGGCGCCGCCCGCAGAATTCAGGACGAGCGCGATCTCACGCTCGCGTACGCACCCGTGACCCGGCTCGTCCTGAACTACGCGGGGCCCGCTCAGCGCAGCGCCGGCACGACCTCAGCGGCGAACAGCTCGAGCCCCGAGCGGTCGTACGCCGCCTCGGGCGCGTAGAGGATCGCGTAGTCGAGCCCCACCGCACGGCGCTGCTCGAGCTTCGCGACGATCTCGTCGGGCGTGCCGACGAGCGCGCCGGGCGCGGTGACGTAGTAGCTCTCGACGGCCTTCGCGGCACCGTCGGCGCCCAGGTGCGGAACGAGCCGCTCCTCGATGCGGGCGAGGCGGGCCGCGACATCCGCCGTCGACGAGCCGACCACGGTGTTGAAGTTCATCGAGCGGGTGATCGCCGAGGCATCCCGCCCGATCGCCTCGCAATGGCCGCGCAGCACGTCGTCCTTGTGCGCGAACTCCTCGAGCGAACCCGTGAAGTTCGTGTAGTCGGCGTACGTCGCCGCGATCTTGAGCGTCACCTGCTCGCCGCCGCCGGCCACCCAGATCGGGATGCCGCCGGCCTGCAGCGGCCTCGGCTGCACGATCGCACCGTCGACCTGGTAGTACCGGCCGTCGAGGGTCGCCTGCCCGGTCGTCCACGCCTGGCGCATGATCTCGACGCCCTCGCGCAGGCGCCCGAGCCGCTCGGGCACGGGTGGGAAGCCGTAACCGTATGCGCGCCACTCGTGCTCGTACCAGCCGCCGCCGATGCCCATCTCGACGCGGCCGCCCGAGATCAGGTCGGTCGTCGCCGCGACCTTCGCGAGGTAGGCGGGGTTGCGGTAGCTCATGCACGTGCACATCTGGCCCAGGCGCACGCGGGAGGTCGACGCGGCGAACGCGGCCATGAGGCTCCACGCCTCGTGCGTGGCCTCGGTCGGCGACGGCTCGGGCGTCGTGTGGAAGTGGTCGTAGACCCAGATCGACTCGAACGGCGAGTCGGCGCCGTCGGAGAAGGACGCCACGTCGCTCATCACCGCCCAGTGCTCGGCGGGGTCGATGCCCACGAGGTCGAAGCGCCATCCCTGAGGTACGAACATTCCGAATCGCATTCCGTCAGCCTATGAGCATCCGGGGGCGAGCCCGTTCCGGGATTCAGCGTCAGCACTGAGGCCGCGGTCCGGGCCGAGGCGTACCGTCGGCCCAATGAACGGTCAGCTCCACTGCGATTACTCCGCCTCCGACTTCGATGCCACGGTCGTCGAGACCTGCGACGCGCGCCTCATCCGCGTGACCGGCCACGGGCTCGCCCCGAGCCACGGCTGGCACCTCGAACTCGTCGCCGCCAACCCGGGCGTCGTCGCCCACCCCGAGAGCCTGTGGCTCGAACTCCGCGAGACCGCACCGGGCGAACCGCGCCCGCGAGTGCTCACCGAGGTGCCCGTCGAGGCCATCATCGAGGACCTCCACGCCCAGGAGATCATCATCCGGTTCCGCTGGCGCGAGGGCTTCCGGCTCGCGCTGCGCGAACGCGTTCCCGCGTTCCGCTGAGCCGGCGCCCCGGCGGGGCGCGACCACGACACGACGGATGCCTCGGGGCCGGCCCCGAGGCATCCGTCGTGTCGTGCGTCAGGCGAGCGCGTACCGCAGCTCGGCGACCGCGGGGCCCGACCACACGGTGCCGTCGAGGTCGTCGCTGCGGACCGTGACGACCTTGCCGCCCTTGGCGATGACGAGGAGGGCGAGCTGCGGCAGCAGGTCGCCCGCGTGCGTGCCGTCGGCGAGGGCCTCCCCCGCCCCGTTGCCGCTCGCGAACTCGATCGCACCCGAGTCGCGGTCGAGCGTGCCGTTGACGGAGGTCGTGAAGTCGAACCAGAGCGTCTCGACGGCGCCGTCGGCCGCCTCCCGTCCGATCGCGGCGAGGTCGCGCTCGATGCGGCCCGCCGTGCCCTCGGAGAGCTGGCGCAGCGACTGCTCGGCCTCGCGCACGTTGAGCGCACCGAGCTGCTGTCGAACCGCCTCGTCGACCTCGGCGGCGCCGAGGCGGTCGGGCGATCCGGGCACGGCGATGACACGCCGCGAGTTGCGGGTGTTCGCGAGGAACAGGCTGAGGAGCGGTTCGGCGGCGAACACGAACACGGGCACCCGCTCTTCGGGATCGAGCGCGAGCAGCTCGCGGCGGGCGATCTCGATGACGCGCTTCGAGTACTGGTCGAGCAGCTTCTTGCGGCCCTCGTCGCCGAGCAGCCGGCTCGCGCCGCCGAACTGGCTGGCGGTGCCGTGGCTCGAGCCGCGCGGCCGGTCTTCGTCGGGCTCGCGGTTCGTGGCCTCGTCGAGGTTCGCGGCGCCCGTCTGGTCGACGTCGAGCTTCGACGCGCGGTCGGTCGGCGTGGCGTGCCAGACGGCCCATTCGTGCGCCGACAGGGTGAGGGCGAACGCCTCCTGGTCTTGGCTGGGGGCGCGCAGCAGCTGCCCCAGCGTGAAGTGCGAGCCGACGTGCCAGGCGTCGTCGAGACGGTTCGGCAGCACGAAGACCTCGCTGAAACCCGGGGCGACGAAGATGGCCATCGAGCGGGCGAGGCCGCCCCAGAGGCGCTGGTCGCGCAGGATCGCGTCGCGCTCCTCGCGCAGCGCCGTGAGTTCGGCGGCCGATGCCCCACCCTGCTTGATCCGGTCGATCGCCTCGTCGAAGGCGCTCTTCACGGCGACCTCGGCGCGCTCCCGCTCGCTCACGACGGGCGAGGTCGCCGCGTAGATGGTGACGGCGGGATGATGCGCCCCCGCAAGGGCTGCGAAATCGGCAGTGGTGGGTAGTTCGTAGTGGACGGTCATTCGTTCCTCCCCCGAGTTCGCGCGACGACGATGTCGCTCGCCCCCAGCCTATGAAGGCCGGGGCGCGAGCGACACCCCCATCTGCGGGTCGGAGCCGACGTTCAGCGCGCCGCGAACATTCACCCCACCGGGTGGTTCGAGCGGATCAGGCGCGTCGGGTCGACGGCCCGCTTGATCGCGCGCAGGCGCGCGAGCCGGCCGTCGCGACCGCCGAAGAGGCGCTCGGCGTCGCGGCGGTGCTCGGCGAAGTTGAGGTACTCCTGCGGCGCCCGCCACGGCTCCATCGACGAGAGCAGCCGGCCCAGCGATCGGGCGATCGCCTCGTCGGCGCCGGGCACCGCGATCGCGGCGCTGTAGAGCAGGTAGCCGGCGTCGAAACCCGCGGTCGCACCCGGCGTCGGCAGCCCCAGGTCGGTGGCCCGCAGCACGGCGGCGTCGGGTTCGACCATTCCCCCGAGGTGGCGGATCTCGGTCGTCATGAGGGCCGTGCCCGAGCCGGCGCCGACGGCGCCGACGAACGCGCGCACCGCGGCGGGCGTCAGCTCGCGCAGCGTCATGCCGTCGCCGCGGCCGGGCACGGGGCCGGGCGGGTCCATGTGCAGGGCGAGCAGCTCGGCGGGCGGCTGCGCGTGCACGGTGTCGATCTCGGGTGCGAGCGCGCGCAGCGGTTCGAGCAGGGCGTCCGTGCGTGCCCGGTCCTCGAGCACCACCGCCTCGACCACGACGATCGATCGGCCGGCGAGGAACGGCGGCAGCTCGGGCAGCGGCGGCAGGTGCAGGATGCGCACGACGCTCTGCACCGAGTCGGGCACCCGCTTCGTCCATTCGGCCCACACGGCCGCGACCTCGTCGGCCCGCTCGACGGGCCACAGCAGCATGCCCGCCATGACCTCGGCGATCGGGAAGAGGCGGAACTCCATCGCCGTCACGACGCCGAAGTCGCCGCCGCCGCCGCGCACGGCCCAGAACAGGTCGGCGTCGTGCTCCTCGTCGACCCGGCGGTGCCGGCCGTCGGCGGTGACGAGCTCGACCGCGAGCACCTGGTTCGCGGCGAGGCCGTGCGAGCGGGCGAGCCAGCTCACGCCGCCGCCGAGCGTGTAGCCGACCACGCCGACGTCGTGCGACGACCCGGCGAGCGCGGCGAGGCCGTGCGGCGCGACGGCCGCGACGACGTCGCCCCAGAGGGCGCCGGCCTCGACACGGGCGACGCGGCGCCGGGCGTCGACGTGCACGTCGCGGAGCTCGTGGGTGCGCAGCAGGATCGCGTCGGCGAGGCCGTGGTCGGCGGCGAGCGGGCCGGCGTTGTGGCCGGTGCCCTGCGGGGCGACGGCGAGGCCGTAGCGGCCCGCGAGCTCGACGGTGCGCACGATGTCAGCGGCCGAACGGGCGATCACGACCGCGGCGGGGCGCTGGTCGACGTCGAGGTTCCACGCGGCGCGGGCGGCGTCCCAGTCGGGATCGCCCGACAGCACGAGACGGCCGTCGAGGCTGGAGTCGAGACGGGCGAAGGCCTCGCGCAGCGGAAGGGCGAGGTCGTCGACGGCGTCCTCGATGAGGAGCTCGCCGGTCGGGGGCACAGGGGTGTTCACGGATGGTTCCTTTCGGTGTGCGTTCGCGGGCCGGTTGCCTCGGTTCTCGAACCGGCCCGGCGGCCGCATCGACGGATGCAGCACTCGCGACGAGATCCCATCCAATTCGTCGCGGACGTCCGGGTCACCCGGGGTGTCCCTCCGATCGGGTCAGGGGTTTCCCTGTCCCCCGCGGCAGCCTCGAGACGGCGCTTCGCCTCCACTCACGGACGCGGGCCGGAATACGGGATGCCTCGCGGCGGTTGCCGCTGGGGATGGACATCTCGCCGCGCCTCTCGGTTCTCGACCTCGTTCCCGTACGCACCGACCAGACGAGCGGAGGCGCCGTCGCGGCATCCGTACGCCTGGCGCAACTGGCCGACCGGCTCCGCCTCACCCGCTACTGGTTCGCCGAGCACCACAACATGCCGGCCGTCGCCTCGACGACGCCGCCCGTGCTGATCGCGTCGATCGCGGCGCGCACCGAGCGCATCAGGGTGGGCTCGGGCGGCGTCATGCTGCCGAACCACGCGCCGCTCGTCGTGGCCGAGCAGTTCGCCGCGCTCGAGGCCCTCGCGCCGGGGCGGATCGACCTCGGCATCGGCCGGGCGCCGGGCAGCGACCCGGTGATCACGCAGCTGCTGCGGGTCTCGGGCCCGACCGCCGACGTCGACCGGTTCCCCGACCACGTCGCCGACATCCTCTCGCTGCTCTCCCCCGACGGTGCGACCTTGCGCCTCACGAGCGGGCGCGAGTACCCGATCCAGGCGACCCCCGCGGCGAGCGCCGTGCCGACGTTGTGGCTGCTGGGCTCGAGCGACTACTCGGCGAAGCTCGCCGCCGAGCTGGGCCTGCCGTACGTGTTCGCCAACCACTTCTCGGGCGACGGGCTCGAGCGCGCGCTCGAGCTCTACCGCACGGAGTACCGGCCGAGCGAGTCGCACCGCGAGCCCGAGACGTTCCTCACGGTCAACGCCTCGGTCGCGCCAACGGTCGAAGAGGCCCGCGAGCGCGCGCTGCCGCAGCTGCGCTCGATGGCGCGGTTGCGGCTCAACCGCCCGATGCGACCGCTCGAGACGGTCGACGAGGCGCTCGCGGCGCCCGCCGACTCCGACGCCGAGGGCCTCATCGCGGCGATGGAACGACGCTGGGTGATCGCGGATGCCTCGGGCGCGGCGTCCGAGCTCAGGGCCCTCGCCGATCGCCACGGCATCGACGAGGTCATGGTCGCGCCGATCTCCGGCTCGTACGCGGCCGAGCCGGCCGACGCGACGCCGGGGCGCGAGCAGACGCTCGAGCTGCTCGCGGGGGCGCTCTCAGCCGGCTGACTCGACCGGCGCGTGCGGGTCGCTCAGGCTGCGAGGCCGAGCCGGCGCAGGTCCTTGGTCGTGGCGCGGTACTCGTCGCCGTCGGCGACGACGGTCTCGCGCGGCACCCGGGCGGCGTTGTGCACCTTCGCGCCGGCGCCGAGGGTGACGTACGGCCCGAGCACGGCGCTGCGGCCGACGACCGCGTGCCGGCCCACCCGGGCGTTCACGCCGACGACGGCGCGCTCGGCGACGATCGCCTCGCTCTCGATCCAGGCCCGGGGGCCGATCTGGGCGCCCCGCTGCACCTCGGCTCCGGGGTCGACGTAGGCCGTCGGGTCGACGAACGCGGTCGGGTCGACCTTGGCGGTCGTGGCGACGAGGCCCCGGCCGTTCACGTGCTTGCGATAGCGACGCAGGATCCCGGCTTCGTCCTCGAACTCGACATAGCTGATGCCCACGTTCTCCTCCTCCCGGCGTGGAGGCTCCACATGCCGGACATCAGTACAACATCGGGCCTGACCGGGGTATTCCCGCGGTCGAACCCGGGCGAGCCGCTGCCCGGCAGCGCCGCAAGTTAGGCTGTCCTAAGCATGCCCGGATCCCCTGTTCTCGAGCTCGACCGCGTGAGCATCCGCCACGAGGGCGCCGAGCGGCCGACCCCCGCCGAGGTCTCGTTCGACGTCGCCCCGGGCGAGGTCGTGCTCGTGCTCGGGCCGAGCGGCTGCGGCAAGTCGACCCTCGCGCTCGCGCTCGACGGGCTCGTGCCGCACGCCGTGCCCGCCGAGCTCGCAGGCACCGTGCGCATCGCCGGCCTCGACAGCCGCGACCACCCCGTCGGCGTGCTGAGCGAGCACGTCGCGATGGTCTTCCAGGACCCCGACGCGCAGGTCGTCACCGGCACCGTGCTCGACGAGGTCTGCTTCGCGCCCGAGAACCAGCTCGTCGAGGCATCCGAGGTGCTCGCCCGGGCCGAACGCGCGCTCAAGCTCGTCGGCCTCTGGGACCGTCGCACCGAGAACCCCGACGCGCTCTCCGGAGGCGGGCGGCAGCGGCTCGCGATCGCCTGCGCGCTCGCGATGGCGGCGCCCGTGCTCGTGCTCGACGAGCCGACGGCGAACCTCGACCCGGCCGGCATCGACGAGGTCTACGCCGTGCTGCGCGAACTCGCCGACGACGACGAGCACGCGATCGTGCTCGTCGAGCACAACCTCGACGCGGCCGTCGACCTCGTCGACCGGGTGCTCGTGCTCGATGCCGACGGGCGCCTCGTCGTCGACGGACCCGCCCGCGAGACGCTGCGCGAACGGGCCGATGAGCTGGCCGAGCTCGGCGTGTGGCTGCCGGTCTCGACGCTCGCCGCGATGCGACTGCGCGACGCCGGGCTGCCGATCGGCCCGCTGCCCCTCACCCCCGCCGAACTCGGCGCCGCACTCGATGCGATGCCGACTCTGCCGCCGCCCCTCGGCGACTCGTCTCCGGTGCGCTCGACGGCGCTCGCACCGGCGCTGTCGCTCGCGCCGTCCGGCAGCGCACCCGCGCAGGCGGCGCCGGCGATCCGTGCGCGCGGCCTGTCGGTGCGGCGAGGAGGCCGGCGGGGGCCGGTCGTCGTCGACGACGTCGACCTCGAGGTCGCACCGGGCGAGTTCCTCGCGATCGTCGGCACCAACGGCGCCGGCAAGACCTCGTTGCTGCAGGCGCTCGCGGGCGTGATCCCCGCTCCGCGCGGCACGGTCGAGGTGCTCGGCATCGACCCCGCGCGCGCCGATGCGCGCGAGCGGGTGCGCCGCGTCGGCTTCGTCTTCCAGAACCCCGAGCACCAGTTCGTCGCCCCGACGGTGCGCGAGGAGCTCGAGCAGGGCCTGCGGCTGCAAGGTCTCGCCGACGAGGCGGTCATCGAGGCGCGCGACCGGATGCTTCGCCGATTCGGCCTCGAAGCACATGCAGAGCAGCATCCGTTCCTGCTGTCCGGCGGGCAGAAGCGCCGGCTGTCGGTCGGCACGGCGCTCGTGGCCGGCGCCCCGGTGCTCGCCCTCGACGAGCCCACCTTCGGACAGGACCGCGCCCGCGCCGCCGAGCTCCTCGACATGCTGCGCACCCTCAACGACGAGGGCACGACCGTGCTCGTCGTCACCCACGACCTGCAGCTCGTCGCGGACTACGCGGGCCGGCTCGCCGTGATGGCCGACGGGCGCCTCATCGGCGTCGGCCCCACCGCCGAGGTGCTCGCGGGGCCGCTCATCGAGCAGTCGGGGCTCCGGCACCCGCCGCTCGCCCGCGCGACCCGCGGCCTCGAGCGGCACCCCGGGTGGCACGGCGTGACCCGCATGTCGCAGCTGCCGATCGCGGCGGGCGCCTCGTGAGTCGGCCCGCGCGGGCGTCCGTCGACGACGAGTCCGCGACCGACCCCGCCATCACCGGCCCCGCGGCGAGCAGGCCCACCCGCCCGGGCCCGCTCGCCGCCCTCAACCCGCTCGCCAAGCTCGCGGCGCCGCTGCCCGCGATGATCGTCGTCGTGTTCAGCCGCGACCTCGTGCTGCCGCTCGCGTTCATCGCGTTCGCACTCGTCGTGCTGCTGGCCGGCGCACGTCTCTCGGCCGGCCTCGTCACCGCGCTCGTCGTCGGCACGCCGGTCGCCGCGCTCGTGCTCGGCGTGAGCTTCGGCATATGGGTCGACCCGTCGAGCGTGGCCGGCCCCGAGGCATCCGTCGTGCTCTTCGGGGTCGGCGACTGGAGCTTCACGCTCGCCGCCTATCTCGTCGGCCTCGCGACCGCGCTGCGCGTGCTCGCGGTGCTGATGCTCTCGCTCATCGCGGGGCTCACGTCGACCGGCACCGAGTTCGTGCGGGCGGCGGTGCAGAACCTGCGGGTGCCGTACCGCGTCGGCTACACGGCGCTCGCCGCACTGCGGTTCGTGCCGCGGTTCCGGCACGAGCTCGAGATCATCCGGGCGGCGCATCGGGTGCGCGGCACCGTCGCCGGTCGCGGGCCGATCGCGGCGGTGCGCCGGGCGTTCGGCACGGCGGTGCCGCTGCTGGCGTCGGCGATCCGGCACGCCGAGCGGGTCGCGCTCGCGATGGATGCCCGCGCGTTCGGCGCCCATCGCACCCGCACCGAACGACACCTGATGCCGTGGCGGGCGCACGACACGGTCTTCGTGGCGGCGTTCGTCGCGGCGAGCGCGCTCATCGTCTGGGCGACGAGGGCGTTCTAGCGTCGATCCTTCTGCTCCCCGCGCGGCTCGAAGCAGGTTCGCCCGCTGGAAGCAGGTTCGAACGCGGTTCCAGCGGGCGAACATGGTTCCAGCGCCCGAACGTCGTTTCTGCGCGCCGTCGGCGCCGGGACGACGGAGGGGCCGGGCGATGCCGCCCGACCCCTCCGCTCGCGTCGACCGGCTACTGGCCGGCGGGCGCGGTGTCCTGGATCTCGATGAGGAACACGAGCGTCTGCCCGCCGAGCGGGTTCTGGTCGCTCTCCTCGGCACCGTAGGCGTACTCCGGCGGGATCGTGACGATGAGCTTCGTGCCGACCTTCTGGCCGACGAGCGCCGCGCTGAAGCCCTGGATCACGCCGTCGGTCGTGAACGTCGCCGGCTCGCCGCGGGTGTAGCTCTGGTCGAAGATCTCGCCGGTGTCCCAGCTGATGCCCTGGTAGTGCACCGTGACGCTGTCGCCGTCGCCCACGGTGGCGCCGTCGCCCTCCTCGAGCACCTTGAGCTGGAGGTCGGCCGGCGGGTCGGTCTTCGGCAGGGTCACCGTGGGCGCCTCGCCCTCGGCGCCCCACTTCACCTCGGGCACGTTCTCGGTCCACTCGGCGGGCTTGAGCGGCTGCTGCACCTCGACGACGTCGACGACGATCACGATGGTCTCGCCCGGCTCGATGCCGATCGACTCGTTTCCGGTGTCGCCGTACAGCGACGATGCGGGCGCGACGGTCACGGTGCGCGAGCCGATCGGCACGCAGTCGATGCCGGCGAGGAACGCCTCGTAGAGCGTGTCGTCACCGGCGACGATGGTCGCGGGCTGCGAGAAGAGCTCGTCGCCCGACGTGCCCGAGAAGGTCGTGACCACCGCGTTGATCTTCTGGCCCGACTCGGTGACGTCGCCGTCGCCCTCGATGGCGACGGTGCGCTGCAGCTCGTCGGCCTCGAGCGGCGTCGTGAAGGTGGCGGTCGGCTTCTCGGAGAACTCGCCATCGACCTTCACGCCGTCGCTGAGGTCGCCCGAGGGCACGTCCATGCAGGCGGCGGCGTCGGCGGTGGGGGTTTCGGATGCCTCGGGGCCGGCGCTGCCCGCGCAACCGGCGAGCAGCAGGGCGGCCGAGGTGGCGAGCGCGATGGGCGCGCCGCGGCGCAGGGCACGATTCATGGGAGAGGACTCGTTTCGGTCGGAGAACGTGGTGCTGTGGCATCCCAGTCTGCCCTGTTCGGCTTTCTCTTTCCTGAATTCCCGGAGATCTGCCCGATCAAGGCCAGAATGGGCGCATGGGGGAGTTGACGGACGAGCCTGACCATGTCGGTGCGTTCGCGGCGGGGGCCGCGAAGTTCGCCGAACTGGACGAGGCGGTGTGGGACCCGATCTCGACCGCGACACTGGTGCGCACCCGGCCGAAGTTCGACGAGCTCGTGCTCGACGCGTGCTCGGGCGACGGTGCGTCGGCGCTGCCCGCGGCCGAGCTCGTCGGCCCTGGCGGGCTCGTCGACGCCGTCGATCTCGCGGAGGAGCTCATCGGGCTCGCGCGCGCCCGTGCGGGCGATCGCCTGCCGCAGCTGCGCCTGCATGTCGCCGACGTAACCTCGTGGGAGCCGACCGGCTACGACCTCGTGCAGTGCGTACTCGGCGTGTTCTTCTTCGCCGACATGGACGCCGGCACCCGGCACCTCATCGAGCGCGCGAAGCCGGGTGGCCGCGTCGGCGTGACGGTGTGGGCGCGCGGCGCACTCGGATCGTTCCTCGAGGCGCTCACGTCGGCACTGCCGGGCGAGCACGACGACGAACACCACTCGCCCGCATTCGAGGGCATCGACACTCCCGGCGGCCTCGCGCGTTGGCTCACGGGGCTCGGGCTCCAGCGCGTGCGCGCCGACGAGGCTCGCAGGCACGTCGAGGTCTCCCCCGACCTCGCCTGGTCGCTCGTGGAGGGCACGGCGATCCGCAACGCGATCGCGGGACTCGACGACGAGGAGGTCGCCGGGGTGCGCGAACGCTTCACCGCCCGGCTCGAGGAGTCGCCCGAGGCGCGCACGCTCGACCTCACGACCCTCATCGCGGTCGGGTACCGTCCCGACGCCGGTTGAGGGGACGGGTGCGGTTCACCGGCCCCGCCGCACCTCAATCAGCGGAAGGCTCGTCGCCCGTCGCCGCGGGGCGCGTCTCGTCGTTCGACCACTGGCTCCACGAGCCCGGGTAGAGCGCCGCGTCGACACCGGCGATCGCGAGCGCGGCGACGGCGTGGGCGGCCGTGACGCCCGAACCGCAGTAGGCCGCGACGGGCGCGCCGGACTCCGGCACGACGCCGACGGCGGCGAACCGCTCGCGCAGTGCCTCGGCCGGGAGGAACCGGCCCGACGCGTCGAGGCTGCCGCCGCTCGGCGCCGACCTCGCACCCGGGATGTGACCGGCCCGCGGGTCGATCGGCTCGACCTCGCCGCGATACCGCTCGACGGCGCGCGCGTCGAGCAGCACGCCACGCCCCGGCAGGGCGGCGGCCTCGTCGATGCCGATCACGGGCATGCCGCCGAAGTGCGCGGTCGCGTCGCCGGGCTCGGGCGAGGCATCCCCCGTCTCGAGCGGCAGGCCGGCCGCCCGCCAGGCGGCGAGCGCGCCGTCGAGCATGCGCACGTCGGCGACGCCGGCGTGCCGCAGCAGCCACCACGCCCGGGCGGCCGACTGGTTGCCGAGGTCGTCGGTCACCACGACGGTGTCGCCGTCGCGTACGCCCCAGCGCCGCATCGCCCGGGCGAACGCCGCCTCGGTCGGCAGCGGATGCCGCCCCTCGCCGACCGCGTCGTGGTCGGCGAGCTCGCCGTCGAGGTCGACGTAGACGGCGCCGGGGATGTGCCCGGCGCGGTACGCGTCGGTGCCGTCGGGCTGGGCGAGCGACCAGCGCACGTCGAGCACGACCGTGCGGGTGTCGGCGCGGCCCGTGCGTTCGGCGTCGAGGCGGGCGGCGAGCTCGTCGGCGGTGATGAGGATCGGCATGCGTCCATCCTCCCAAGACTCGGCGAACGACGACGACGGATGCCTCGGGCTCGCGCCCGAGGCATCCGTCATGCCGATCGTGAGTCGGGTCAGCCCGCGAACGGGTTCGTGACGACCTCGTAGGGGGTCTCGACCTGGCCGTCGCCGAACTCGCTGTCGACGTAGAGGGTGCGGCCGTGCAGTGACTCGGCGGTCGTGAGGACGCGGCTCGGGTCGGTCGCCACGTCGCTCACGAAGCCCGCGGTCGAGCCGTCGGCCGAGATGCGCAGGGTCGTGATCGCCTTCGAGAAGTTGCGGACGACGGTGAGCCGGTTGCCCTCGCGCACCAGGCCGTCGGCGTTCACGAGGTCGGCACCGGGGGTCGCGATCTCGGTGACGGTGCCGTCGAAGCCGAAGCGGAACAGCTTGCCGACATTGCCCTGGGCGACGACGAACGCGCTCTCGTCAGCGGTCAGCACGATGCCGCCGAGGTTGAAGCCGGCCGACCGCGAGACCGTGCCGGTCGCGTCGGCCCACAGTTCGGCGGCCCACTCGCCGTCGGCGTCCTGCGCCACCCGGAAGACCTGCGGGTCGTTCGAGTTCGTGAAGTACGCGGCACCGTCGGCGCCGATCGCGACGTCGTTGAGGAACGCGTCGGCAGTGCCCGGCACACGCAGCGAGGCGAGCAGGTCGCCCTCGGGCGAGTACACCCACAGGTCGGGGCGGCCGGTGCCGATGCCGTTGGGGCCGCCGGCGACGAAGACGTTGCCGTCGCCGTCGACCGTGATGCCGCGGGCCGTGTAGCGGCCGTCGGTGCCGTCGCCCGTGATCCACTGCTCGGTGGTCGACGAGCGCACGTCGCCGCGGTGGATCTCGCCGCCGGTGACCTCGCTGACGTAGAAGGCGCCGCTGCGCCGGTCGGCCCCGATGCCCTCGAAGCGGCTGCCCTCGGCGTCGCCGTTCAGGGTGTACGTGCCCGGGCGGCCGTGGTCGGCCTCCTGGGCGAGGGCCGGCGCGGCCCCGGTCGTGACGATCGTGGTCAGGGTCGCCGCGGCGAGCAGGCCGGCGATGGTGGTCTGGTGCTTCATGGAATCTCCTCCTGGGGACGTCCGGTCCGGTCCGGTCCGGGTCCGGTGCGAACCGGGTGATTCCACTCCACCGCACGTTCCGCCGCGAGGCGTCGGGCATCCGGCTCGAATCGAATAGCCGATCGGATGACGCCCGCATGGACCGACGGTCCGTAGGCTGTGCGGTCATGGAGCAGGAGATCAACGGCATGCGCGGCATCCTCGCGCCCGTCGCCCGCTTCGACCGCTGGCTGCACGCGGTGCTCCTCGTGCTCCTCGTCGTGTGCGCGGCCCGCTATGTCGAGCGGCACGGTCTCGCACCCGAGACGGCGGCGGTGCTCGCGGGTGCGGCGGCGCTCGCCGTGGTCGCCTCGCTGCGCCCCGTGCTCCCCCGGCGCGGCGCCTGGCCGACGATCTGGGTGGTCGGCGTGGTCGTGCTGTGGATGGCGCTGACCCTCGCCGCCCCGTCGTTCGCGTGGTGCGCGGTGCCGCTCGCGTTCGCGGTGCTGCGAGTGATCCCGTTCGGGCCCGCGGTCGCGGTCGTCGTCGTCATGACGGTCGTCGTGAGCGTCGCGTGGTCGCGCATCGACGACGGCATCGACCCGACCGTCATCGTCGGCCCCGCGGGCATCGCGATCGCGACGGTCATCGCCTACCGCGCCCTCGAACGGGAGTCGGCCGAACGCCAGCGCCTGCTCGACGAGCTGACCGACGCGCAGGACGAGCTGGCCGAGGCGCAGCACCGCGCGGGCGCGCTCGCCGAACGCACCCGGCTCTCGCGCGAGATCCACGACTCGGTCGGCCAGCAGCTCTCGAGCATCAACCTGCTGCTGCAGGCGGCCGAGCAGGACTGGCGGGCCCGCCCCGACTCGGCTCGCGAGCACGTGCGCACGGCGGCCGCGACCGCGCGCGAGGGTCTCGACGAGGTGCGCCGGGTCGTGCGCGACCTCGCACCGGCCGCGCTCGAGGACGGAAGCGCCGACGCGCTGCCCGACGCCATCGATCGCCTGGTGACGGATGCCTCCGCCACGGGCGCCGGGCCCGTGCTCGCGTTCCACCGGCACGGCGCCGCCCGCGCCGTGCCCGCCCCGATCGCCGGCGCACTCCTGCGCAGTGCCAGGGGCGCCGTCGCGAACGCCGTCGAGCACGCGCACGCGAGACGCGTCGTCGTGAGCCTCACCTACCAGCCCGACGAGATCCGCCTCGACGTGCGCGACGACGGCGTCGGGTTCGACGTCGCCTCGAACCGTCGCGGGGCCGCCGACCGGGGGCACGGCCTGCGCGGGCTCCGCGAGCGGGCCGAGGAGCTCGGCGGACGCGCCGAGATCGAGAGCGCGCCGGGCGAGGGCACCACGGTGTCGGTATCGTTCCCCCTGTCGAGCAGCACGGAAGAGCAGGTGACGTCGTGAGCGAGGCATCCCGCGTGTCGCAGGCCGGCGCCGCACCGGTGCGCGTCATCCTCGTCGACGACCACCCGGTGGTGCGCGCGGGGCTCGCCGCCCTCCTCGGCGGAAAGGACGGGCTCGAGGTCGTCGCGGAGGCCGGCGATGCCGACGAGGCCGTCGCGAAGACGCGCGCCTACCGCCCCGACGTCGTGCTCATGGACCTCAACCTCGGCGAGGGCCCCGGAGGAGTCGCGACGACCGCCCGGCTGCGCGCGCTCGACGAACCGCCCGCCGTGCTCGTGCTGACGACGTACGACACCGAGGCCGACATCATCCGCGCGCTCGAGGCCGGTGCAGGCGGCTACCTGTTGAAGGACGCCCCGCCCGACGAGCTGTTCGCCGGCATCCGCGCGGTCGCCCGCGGCGAGACCGTGCTCGCGCCGTCGGTGGCCGCGACCCTCGTGCGCCGCGCCGCCGCGCCGGGCCCGGTGGTCACCGAGCGCGAGGTCGAGGTGCTCGAACTCCTCGCCGACGGTCTCGGCAACAAGGAGCTCGCCCGCGAGTTGCTGGTCTCCGAGGCGACCGTGAAGTCGCACCTCTCCCACATCTACGCGAAGCTCGGCGTCGACACGCGGGCAGGGGCGGTCGCGGCGGCGATCGAGCGCCGCATCATCCGCCGGTAGGGCTCCCGCCGTCAACGATCATCGCCGCTCGACCTCGGACCACGTGGAATTCTTCGGATCCGCTCCCGCGAACCGCGGTGGCCGCAGGCGCTCGGGGTCGGCACGCTGCAGGTGAGCGAACCGACCCCGGAGCTCGGCGACGACGTCAGCGCGTCGCGCTGCGCTCGGCTGCGGTGACGATGACGTCGGCGACCGTCTCGGCCTGGGTGATGAACAGCGCGTGGCTGCCCGGCACGTTGGTGATGTCCGCGCCGATGCGCGTGGCCATGTGCTGCAGCATGGCCTGGTCGAACGCCTTGTCCTCGGTCGCGATGACGGCCCAGCTCGGCTTGTCACGCCAGGCGGCCACAGTCACCGGGGTTGCGAACACGGCCATGTCGATGGGCACCTGGCTGTCGGCGAGGAAGGCGGCGTCGGCGTCGCTGACGTCGGCGGCGAATCCGGCGTGGAAGGCGTCGCGGTTGAGGTATCCGTAACCGTCGTCGCCGACGTCGATGACGAACTCGGGCGTCGGCGCGAACCCCTCGTACTGCTGAGCGGTGCTCTCCCCCGCGTCGGGCGCCAGCGCCGACACGTACACGAGTCCGGCGACCTTGGGGTGGGCGCCCGCCTCGGTGATGACGGTGCCGCCCCACGAGTGGCCGACGAGGATCGTCGGCCCGTCCTGGAGGTCGAGCACCCGCTTCGTGGCCGCCACGTCGGCCTCGAGCGACGTGAGCGGGTTCTGCACGATCGAGACCCGGTAGCCGCGTGCGGTCAGCAGGTCGTACACGCGGCGCCATCCTGATCCGTCGGCGAACGCCCCGTGCACGAGGACGACGTTGGTGATGCCGTTTTCGATGTTCATGTCTCTTCCTTCCGGAGTGGCCGTTCGGCCGGTGGGTTGCGGTCATGTGATGCAACAACGGCGATACGCAATATATTGCATGTTGCAAGATCCGCACCCGGGCCGAGCATCTACTTGCCTCCCAGGGCTGGAGTATGGGCAATATATTGCATGCCGATTCCCCGCAGCGCCCCCGGTGTCGACCGGTCATTGTTGCGCGACGACGTGTTCCGCCGGCTCCGGGACGCGATCGTCGACGGCACGTTCCTGCCCGGGGAGCAGCTGAAAGACGTGGACCTCGCGGAGTGGCTCGGCGTCAGCCGGACCCCGGTTCGCGAAGCGCTCCTCCGTCTCGGTGCGAGCGGACTCGTGGTCGCGGTGCCCGGACGATCGACGACGGTGAGCGCCATCGACCCGAAGGCCGTGAGGGACGCACGCGACGTGGTCGCCGCGATGCATGTCCTCGTCGCACGGGAGACGGCGGGCAACCTGTCCGATGCCGAGGTGGCGCGGATGCGCGAAGCGAACGGCCGGTTCGCCCGGGCCGTGGGCGCCGGCGACACCGCCGCAGCGCTCGACGCCGATGATGAGCTGCACTCGGTACCGGTGTCCAGCCTCGGGAACCACGCCATCGAGTCGGTACTCGACCAGTTCGGCCCTGTAGTGCGGCGATCGGAACGCGACCGCTTCGCAGCGGACGGACCGGCGTCGATCGAACGGCATGAACGACTCATCCAGCTCCTGACCGACGGCGACGCCGAGGGGGCAGCGGAGCTCACCTTCGAGATCTGGCACAGCCTGCCGTCGGAGAACGGCACTCCCGCGGGCTGACGATCCGCGGGTCTGCGCCGTCGAATGCGCAGCGCCGGGGCACCCGCGTCGTGCCCCGGTAGGCTGGTGGCCGGACGATTGCGCGGCGTGAGGAGGGTGGATGATCTTCAGCCTCGTCGCCTTCGGCGTGCTCTCGCTGCTCGCCCCGACCCTGACGAGGCTGCTCGGGCGCCGGGTCTTCCTCCTGCTGGCCGTGCTGCCCGCCGCCGTCTTCGGCTGGCTGCTCACCCTCGTCCCCGCGGTGGTCGCCGGCGACGTCCTCGTCGAGTCGGTCGAGTGGATCCCCACGCTCGACATCGCGCTCAGCTTCCGGCTCGACGCCCTCGCACTGCTGCTCGCGCTCATCGTGACGGGCATCGGCGCCCTCGTGCTCGTCTACTGCACCTGGTACTTCAGCGACGACGAACCCGCCCTCGGCCGCTTCGCCGCACTGCTGCTCGCCTTCGCCGGGGTGATGTTCGGCCTCGTCACCGCCGACGACGTGTTCATCCTGTTCACGTTCTGGGAGGCGACGAGCGTGCTCTCGTACCTCCTCATCGGCCACTACACGGGGCGGAAGGAGAGCCGCGGTGCCGCGCTGCAGGCGCTCACCGTGACGACCTTCGGCGGCCTCGCGATGCTCGTCGGCCTCGTGATCCTCTCGGTCGCGGGCGGCACGACGAGCCTCGCCGAGCTCGTCGCGCACCCCGTCACCGGCGCGGCCGGCGAGTGGGCCGTCGCACTCGTGCTCGTGGGCGCGATCTCGAAGAGCGCGCTCGTGCCGTTCCACTTCTGGCTGCCCGCCGCGATGGCCGCACCCACCCCGGTGAGCGCCTACCTGCACGCCGCCGCCATGGTGAAGGCCGGCGTCTACCTCGTCGCCCGGCTCGCCCCCGGCTACGCGGACCTCGAGGTGTGGCATCCCATCGTCATCGGGCTCGGCGCGCTCACCATGCTCGTGGGCGGCTGGCGCGCCCTGCGGCAGTACGACCTCAAGCTGCTGCTCGCGTACGGCACGGTCAGCCAGCTCGGATTCCTCGTGATGGTCACGGGGTTCGGCACCCGCGACGCGGCGCTGGCCGGCATGGCCCTGCTGCTCGCGCACGCCCTGTTCAAGGCGACGCTCTTCCTCGTGGTCGGCATCGTCGACCACGCCGCCGGCACCCGCGACTGGCGGAAGCTCTCGGGCCTCGGCCGGCGCATGCCCGTGATCGCGACGATCGCGTTCGTCGCCGCCGGCTCGATGGCGGGCCTGCCGCCGCTGCTCGGCTTCGTCGCGAAGGAGGCGGTCTTCACCGCCGAGCTCGACTCGGCGCTCGCGGGCGACACGTGGGGCTGGATCGCACTCACCGCCGCCTTCGCCGGCTCGGTGCTCACCGTCGCCTACACCGTGCGGTTCGTCTGGGGCGCGTTCTTCACGAAGGCGGATGTCGCGCCCACACCCCTGCACCATGAGAGCCCGGCCATCGGCATCGCCCCGGCGCTGCTCGCCGCGGCATCGTTCGTCTCGGCGTTCACGGTGGCGGCCATCGAGCCGCTGTTCGCGGCCTACGCCGACACCCTGCCGGGCGCCCACGACTACCACCTCGCACTGTGGCACGGGCTCGAGCCGGCCCTCTGGCTGTCGGCGGCCGTCTTCGCGATCGCCGCGCTGCTCGTGTGGGGCCGCCGACGGGTCGCGCGCATGCAGGCGTCGCTGCCGCCGGCGATCGACTCGGCCCGCGGCTACCTCCGCATCGTCTCGGCCGTCGATCGCACGGCCGCGTGGGTGACGACCGCGTTCCAGGTGCGCGGCCTCGCGGGATACCTCGCGATCATCATGGTCGTGTTCATCGCGGGCCTCGGCACCGCCGCCATGCTCAACAGCACCTGGCCCGACGGCGTTCGGCTCTGGGACTACCCGGCGCAACCGTTCATCGCGCTCATCATGGCCTTCGCCGCGATCGCCGCCGCGATCATCCGCCAGCGCGTGACGTCGGTACTGCTCGTGAGCGTGACCGGGTACGGACTCGTGCTGCTGTTCGGCATGTCGGGCGCGCCCGACCTCGCGCTCACGCAGGCGCTCGTCGAGACCATCACGATCGTCGTGTTCGTGCTCGTGCTGCGCCGGCTGCCGAAGCAGAGCGCCGTGCACCCGACGGCGCTCGGTCGCGTCACGCGCACCGTCATCGGCGTGCTCGCCGGTCTCGTCATGGCCGTGATCGGCCTCGTCGCCCTCGGCGCCCGCATCGAGCCGACGATCGCCGGCGGGCTGCCCGCGCTCAGCCTCGAGGCGCACGGCAAGAACATCGTCAACGTCATGCTCGTCGACATCCGCGCGTGGGACACCCTCGGCGAGATCTCCGTGCTCGTCGCCGTCGCGACGGGCGTCGCGAGCCTCATCTTCGTCTCGGGCCGCACGGGCGGCGCACCCCGGCTCGACGAGCCCGATCGCCGCAACCGCCTGCAGCCGGTGCTCGAGCCGGCGTCGAGCATCCGCGCGGCGAAGCCGCGGCTCGCCGACGTCGACGACGAGACCGACGCGCGAGCCGAGGCCCACGAGAACCGGCAGACGTGGCTGCTCGCCGGCCGCACGCTGTCGCCGCGCAACCGATCGATCCTCATCGAGGTGCTCGTGCGGCTGCTGTTCCACCCCGCGATCATCGTGTCGGTGTACCTGCTCTTCGTCGGGCACAACGCGCCCGGCGGCGGGTTCGCCGGCGGCCTGCTCGCGGGGCTCGCGCTCGTCGCCCGCTACCTCGCGGGCGGCCGCTACGAACTCGGCGAGGCGGCGCCCGTCGACGCCGGGCGGCTGCTCGGCACCGGCCTGCTGCTCGCGGCCGGCACCGCGACGTCCTCGTTGCTGTTCGGGCTCACCGTGTTCGAGTCGACGTGGTTCGAGGCCGACGTGCCCCTGCTCGGCCACCTCTCGATCGGCACGTCGACGCTCTTCGACATCGGCGTGTACCTCGTGGTGGTCGGGCTCGTGCTCGACATCCTGCGTTCGCTCGGGGCCGAGGTCGACCGGCACCAGGAGGAGTCGGAGGCCGACCCCGAGGCATCCGACCCGACCGCCGCCGACCGAGAGGGGGCCCCCGCGTGACCGCCTCCCTGACCCTCGTCCTCCTCATGGCGGTGCTCTTCGGCGCCGGCATCGCCGTCATGCTCGAGCGCAGCCTGACGCGCGTGCTCATCGGGTTCCTGCTCGTCGGCAACGCCGTGAACATCCTCATGTACCTCATGAGCGGCGCCCCCGGCCTCGCGCCGATCCTCGGCGAGGGCGTCGACGAGGGCGAGATCTCCGACCCGCTGCCGCAGGCGTTCGTGCTCACCGCGATCGTGATCAACCTCGGCATCACCGCCTTCATGCTCGCCCTCATCTACCGCTCGTGGTGGCTGGCGCAGCTCGGCGCGAAGGGCGACCTCGTCGACGACGAGGCCGAGCTGGCCGAAGACGCCGAGGAGGCGGCCGACCTCATCCGCTCCTCCGCGGCCGACGACGAGGCGATCCAGTCGCTCATCGACGCGAGCGACGAGGAGTTCGACGAGCTCGTCGCCGCCATCGACGACGAAGAGCTCGAGCGCGAGGCATCCGCCCGCGACCGAGACGACGAACGGGGCCGCCCGTGACCGCGACCCTCGTTCCCCTCGTCGTCCTGCTGCCGATGCTCGGCGCTGCGGTCACGCTCATGCTCGGCCGTCGGCGCCGCGCGCAGATGGCCGTCGGCGTCGCCGTGCTCGCCGCGGTCACGGTGATCGCCGCGGTGCTGCTCGTCGCGGTCGACACGACCGGCCCGGCCGTCGTCTACATCGGCGCGTGGGACGCCCCGTGGGGCATCACCCTCGTCGTCGACCGGCTGTCGGCCATCATGCTCGTGATCTCGGCGATCATGCTGCTCGTCGTGCTCGTCTACTCGGTCGGGCAGGGCATCGCCGACCAGCACCGGGAGACGCCGGTGTCGATCTTCCACCCGACGTACCTGATCCTCGCGGCGGGCGTGTTCAACGCGTTCATCGCGGGCGACCTGTTCAACCTCTACGTCGGGTTCGAGATCCTGCTCGCCGCGAGCTACGTGCTGCTGACCCTCGGCGGCACGGGCGAGCGCATCCGCTCGGGCGTCACGTACATCATCACGAGCCTCGTGTCCTCGCTCTTCTTCCTCAGCGCGATCGCGCTCATCTACGGGGCGACGGGCACGGCGAACATCGCCCAGCTCTCGGTGCGCATCGCCGAGCTGCCGCAGGACGTGCAGCTCATCCTGCACCTGCTGCTGCTCGTCGCGTTCGGCATCAAGGCGGCCGTGTTCCCGCTGTCGTTCTGGCTGCCCGACTCGTACCCGACGGCGCCCGCACCCGTGACGGCGGTCTTCGCCGGCTTGCTGACCAAGGTCGGCGTGTACGCGATCATCCGCACCGAGACCGTGCTGTTCACCGAGAACGACCTGTCGACGCTGCTCATCGTGATCGGCGGGCTGACCATGCTCATCGGCATCCTCGGCGCGCTCACGCAGGCCGACATCAAGCGACTGCTCTCGTTCACCCTCGTGAGCCACATCGGCTACATGATCTTCGGCATCGGGCTGTCGAGCGTGCTCGGCCTGACCGCGACGATCTACTACGTCGTGCACCACATCACGGTGCAGACGGCGCTGTTCCTCACGACGGGGCTCATCGAGCGATTCGGCGGTGCGACCTCCATCAACCGGCTCGCGGGGCTGCTCAAGGCCTCGCCGCTGCTCGCGATCCTGTTCTTCATCCCGGCGCTGAACCTCGGCGGCATCCCGCCGTTCTCGGGGTTCCTCGGCAAGGTCGGCCTGTTCGTCGCGGGCGCGCAGGGCGCAGCACCCGACGCCTCGACCGCGCCCGACTGGCTCATCTGGGTCGTGATCGCGGCCGGCGCGGCGACCTCGCTCATCACGCTCTACGCGCTGACCCGGTTCTGGAACATGGCGTTCTGGCGCCGGCGCGACGAGCTCGAGGGCTACGAGTCGGTGCTGCTCGGCTCGGTGCTCGAGGCCCCCGAGGGCGCGACGGTCACCGCCACCCGGACGACGCCGGTGCTCATGGTCGTCGCGACGGCGGCGCTCGTCGCGGTCACCGTCTGCCTCACGGTGTTCGCGGGCCCGCTGTTCGAGTTCGCGGGGCGCGCGGCCGAAGGGCTCAGCGACCCGTCGGTGTACGTCTCGATCGTGTTCCCCGGAGGCACCCGATGACGCACACGAACGAACCCGTGTCGCGCTGGCGGTCGGTGTGGCGGCAGCTGCCGCTGCTCGTCGGGCTGCTCGTGCTGTGGCTGCTGCTGTGGGACCACATCGACGTGCTGAGCATCGTCACGGGCGTGGTGCTCGCGATCGCCGTGACCCGCCTGCTCTACCTGCCCCCCGTGCTGCTGAGCGGCCGGTTCAACCCGTGGCGGGGGCTGCTGCTCGGCCTCCGCATGATGTTCGACGTCGTGCACGCGTCGCTGCAGGTCGCCGTGCTCGCGATCTGGCCGTGGTGGAAGCCGATGAACTCGATCATCGTCGTGCAGCTGCACACCCGCTCCGACCTCGTGACGACCCTCACCGCCGAAGCGATCTCGGTCGTTCCCGGCACGGTCGTCGTCGACATCGACCGCGAGCGCGGGCTGCTCTACCTGCACGCGCTCGGCACCCGCACGCAGGCCGACATCGACCGCACCCGGCGACAGGTGCTCGGCACCGAGGAGCGCATCGTGCTCGCGATCGGCACCCGGGAGCAGGCCGAGGTCGTGCGCGCCGAGCGGCGGGCCCGCCAGGCGGGCGCCGGCCACGAGGCATCCGGCACGCGTGGATCGAACGGAGGCACTGCATGACCTTCCTCACCGTCGTCTCGATCGCCGCCGGCGTGATGTTCGGCATCGGCGCGATCGCCGCCGTGGTGCGCATCATCAAGGGGCCGTCGATCCTCGACCGGGCGCTCGCGACCGACGTGCTGCTCGCGATCGCGATGTGCGCGCTCGGCGCCGAGATGGCGATCAACCGGCACACCGACACGCTCGTGGTGCTGCTCATCCTCGCGATGTTCGCGGTCGTCGGGTCGATCTCGATCGCCCGGTTCATGGCGAAGCAGGATGCCTCGTGAGCGGCGTCGACGTCGCGCGAGACGCGCTGCGCGCTGAGCCGGGAGGTGGGCGATGACCGGCGCGGACGTCGCGGTCGGGCTGCTCATCCTGGTGAGCGCCTTCCTCTCGATGGCGGCCGGGCTCGGCATCCTGCGGTTCCCCGACGTGCTCACCCGGCTGCACGCCGCGACGAAGCCGCAGGTGCTCGGGCTCGCCGCCGTGCTGCTCGCGATCGCGCTGCGCGCGCCGACGTGGGGCGTGATCTCGACGGTCATCGTGATCATGACGTTCCAGCTGCTGACCCAGCCGATGACCGCGCACATGCTCGGTCGCTCGGCCTACCGCACCGACCACGTGCGCCGCGACCTGCTCATCGAGGACGACCTCGGCCGCGACATCGCCGAGCACGACGAGCACCCGGCGGGTCGCTGAGCTCGGGCGCAGGTCGATGAGCGGTCGAGCGCCCGTCTCGAGATCCGCCGATACGATCGGCGGATGAGCGAGAAGGCCGCCGACCGCGCCCCGTCAGACTTCGCCCCGCTGTCGGGCCCGGTCGACCGCGGGGCGGTGCGCGCATACGAGTCCGACAACGGCTTCGCGCCGACCGACGGCCGCTCGGGGGGCTTCGGCGTCGTCGTCGGCGTCGTGCTCGGCGGGGTCGCGGCCTTCGTCATCGCCCTGCCGCTCGCGCTCGTGGTGATGCTCGCCTCCCCCGTGCTCGAGCAGCTCGGCGTCGACATGTCGTCCGACCGCGTGTTCCAGATCGCGTTCCTCGGGGCCGCGACCCTCATCGCGTGCCTCGCCTGGTTCATCGTGAAGGACCGCCGCCGCGCCGGCGAGGAACGCTACCGGGTGAGCCGATTCGCCGCCGCCAACGGGCTCGAGTTCGTGCCGCGCATCGCCGACCCCGAGTCCCCCGGCATGATCTTCGGCATCGGCGGCGACCGCGTCGCGAGCGAGGTCGTTCGCCTCGCTCGCCCCCGCCCCGTCGAGATCGCGAACTACCGCTACGTGCAGAAGACCGCGAAGACGCACGAGACGTTCTCGTGGTCGTACGTCGAGATCACGCTCGAACGCCGGCTGCCGCACATCGTGCTCGACTCGAGGCGCAACAACTCGCCGGCACTCGGCTCGAACCTGCCGGTACCGCTCGCGACCGCTCAGCGGCTGTCGCTCGAGGGCGACTTCGATCGGTACTTCGACCTGTACTGTCCCGAGGGCTACGAGGCCGACGCCCTGTACCTGTTCACTCCCGACGTCATGGCGCGGTTCGTCGACACCGTCGCGGAGTTCGACATCGAGATCGTCGACGACCGGCTCTACCTCTACTCGCACGGCTCGCGCCCGCTCTCCGGCACCGACCCCGCGACGTGGGAGTGGGTCTTCGCGACGATCGACGTGCTCGACGCGAAGCTCGAGCGCTGGGAGCGCTGGCGCGACGACCGGCTCGCCGAGCCGGACGACGGCGTGTCTGCCTCGACGGCGAACCCGACGCCCGGCATCCCCAGGGGCGTGGCGCCGCAGGGTCGACGGCTGAAGCACCGCATCCCCGTGCTCGCCGTGCTGCCGCTCGTCGTCATGGTCGGCATCTGGTTCGTCATCCCGCTGCTCGAATCGCTCACGGGCGGCGACTGAGCTGACGAGCCGCGCCGCGGCGCGCCCGACCTCCGCCGAGTGTTGCCGTTCGCACTGAGCGTGCCGGTTCTCCGGGCAACGTTCGGTGCAAACGGAAACCGTCGACGAGCGACTCAGCCGCGACCGGTGAACTGCGGCTTGCGCTTCTCCTGGAAGGCGGCGAAGCCCTCGCGGTAGTCGGCCGTGTCGCAGAGGGCGGCCTGCGCGCGGTTCTCCTCGGACATCGAGGCCCAGAGCCCCAGCCGGTCGTCGCGCAGCGACGCCACGAGCATCTTCGAGGCGACGAACGCCTGGGTCGCTCCCGTCGCGGCCGCCCGGGCCGCCGCGCGGGTGGCATCCAGCACCTCGGTGGCTTCGAAGACGCGGCTGAACAGGCCCGAGGCGACCGCCTCGTCGCCCGTCATGAGCCGGCCCGTGACGATGAGGTCCATCGTCTTGTGGGCTCCGAGCCGCTCGACGAAGAGCGCGTGACCGCCCGAGTCGAGCGTGGCGCCGAGGTTCGCGAACGGCGAGCCGATCTTCGCGGTGTCGGCGACGTACACGATGTCGCTCGCGATGAGCAGGCCCAGCCCGACGCCGAGGCACGCACCGTGAGCGACGGCGAAGGTCGGCAACGGCAGGCCGGCCATCGTGTGCAGCAGCGGCTCGACCCGGCCGCCGAGGTAGCCGAGCACGTCGTCCTCACGCGGGTCGACGCCCGAGATGTCGCGGCCGGCGCAGAACGCACGCCCCTCGCCGCGCAGCACGAGGGCGCGCAGGTCGCCGGACTGCGCGAGCCGGCCCGCCTCGGCGTACGCCGCCGCGAGCTCGCCGAGCGCGTGCTCGTCGAGCGCGTTGAGCTTGTCGGGCGCGTTCAGCACGACCTCGCCGACCCGGGTCGTCCCGTCGACCGTGAACTCGATCATCGCTGCTCCACTCCTTCGTGCTGCTGTCGCCGAGCGTTGCCGTTTGCGCCGAACCGGGCTGTTCGCTCGGCCACATTCGGCGCGAACGGCAACACTCGGCGGGCGTCGACGTCGGTGCGGGCGAGCCCGACCGCACCGCTACACGTCATAGTCGACCACGACGCGCTCGGACTTCGGGTGCGACTGGCAGGTGAGCACGTATCCGCGCTCGAGCTCGTCGGGCTCGAGCGCGTAGTTCTCGGTCATGTTCACGCTGCCCTCGACGACCCGTGCGCGGCACGTGCCGCAGACGCCGCCCGCGCACGCGAACGGCACGTCGGGGCGCACGCGCAGCGCCGCGTTGAGGATCGACTCGTTCGCCGACACGGGGCTCTCGACCGTCGACGACTGCCCGTCGAGGGTGAACTCGATCGACACCGTCTGCTCGCCCTGCTGCACGACGACGGGGCGACCGTGCCGCGGCTCGACCTGGTCGGCGTCGGTCGTGAAGAGCTCGTAGCGGACGTGGCCGACCGGCACCCCGCGCTCGGCGAGGGTGTCGCGAGCGAGCTGCACGAGCTCGAACGGCCCGCACAGGAACCACTCGTCGACGGTCTCGGGGCGGATCAGCACGTCGAGCATCGTGCCGAGCTTCTCGGCGTCGATGCGGCCCGAGAGCAGCGGCGCGGTGCGCTGCTCTCGCGAGAGCACGTGGTGCAGGGCGAGCCTCGACGGGTAGCGGTCCTTGAGTTCGGCCAGCTCTTCGAGGAACATCACGTCGAGCGTCGACCGGTTCGTGTAGACGAGCTCGAACTCGGATGTCTCGGAGCGGGCGAGCACGGCCTGCGCGAGTGCCATCAGCGGGGTGATGCCGGAGCCGGCCGCGATGCCGACGACGTGCTTGCCGTCGAGCGCGTCGAGGGTCGAGGTGAAGGTGCCCTGCGGGCTCATCACGTCGAGCGTGTCGCCGGCCCGGAGCTCGGAGTTCGCCCACGTCGAGAAGACCCCGCCGAGGTCGCGCTTGATCGCGACCGACAGGCTGCCCCGCTCGGGGGGACGGCAGATCGAATAGCTGCGGCGGCGCTCGTAGCCGTCGAGCTCCTTGCGCAGCGCGACGTACTGGCCCGGCAGGTACGAGTACTCGTCGGCGAGCTCGTCGGGCACGGCGAAGGTGACCTCGACCGAGTCGCTCGTGAGCGGACGCACCTCGGCCACCTCGAGCGAGTGGAAGCGAGCGCGGCGCCGCTTGGGCACGTGCTCGCCGCCCACCGTCGACGCGAGGAACGCCTCGGCGACCTGCTCGGGGCGGGTGGAGCCGAGGTTCTTCGCCGCCATCAGAGCACCTTGAAGTAGTCGAAGGGCTCGAGGCAGTCCCGGCACTCGTAGAGCGCCTTGCACGACGTCGAGCCGAAGCGGGCGAGCTCGCGGGTGTTGAGCGAGTCGCAGCGGGGGCACTTCACGCCGAGCTGCACGCGCACGGGCCCCGCATCGCGGGCCGCTGCGCGGCCGGTCGGCGCCTGGATGCCGTATCGGCGGAGCTTCTGCTTGCCGGCTTCGCTCATCCAGTCGGTGGTCCAGGCGGGGGCGAGCACGAGCTCGACGCGCACGTCGTCGTAGCCGGCGTGCGTGAGCGCGATCAGCACGTCGTCGCGGATGGCGTCCATCGCGGGGCATCCGCTGTAGGTGGGGGTGATCTGCACGCGCACCGCACCGTCGTCGCCCACCTCGACCGAGCGCAGCACGCCGAGGTCCTCGATCGTGAGCACGGGGATCTCGGGGTCGGTCACCGTCGCGGCGACCGACCAGGCGTGGTTCTCGGTCGAGCGAGTGGCGCCCGACGTAGGAGGACGCGTATCGAGACCATCGGTGACAGCCGCAGTCACCACGACGCACCCCGATGCTGCCGGGCGAGCACCTGCATCTCGGCGAGCAGCGGCCCGAGTCGTTCGGTGTGCGATCCGCCGCGCCCGCCGCCCGACGCGGTGTACGCCGTGCGCCCGCTCGGCCGTTCGAGCTCTGCCTCGGCGAACACGGCGTCGATCGCCGCCTCGAACGCGGGTCGCAGCGACGAGGGCAGCACGGCGACGCCGTCGGCGGCGAGGCGCTCGACGAGGTCGTCGTCGGCGAAGAGCTCGTCGACGTACGGCCACGTGACGGTGACGCCCTCGATCATGCGGCGGCGCGACTCGTCGGTGCCGCCCGCGAGGCGCAGGGTCCACTGCACGGCGTGGTCGCGGTGGTAGTCGACCTCCTTCACGGCCTTCGCGGCGATCGCGGCGAGGGTCGGGTCGGTCGACTCGGTGAGCGCGCCGTACAGTTCGAACCAGTACAGGGATGCCACGAGCTGCCGCGCGATCGTGCAGGCGAAGTCGCCGTTCGGCTGTTCGAAGAGCCAGGCGTTGCGCCACTCGGGCTCGTCGCGCCAGTAGGCGAGGTCGTCCTCGCTGCGGCCCGACGCGGTGCCCGCGTAGTGCAGCAGCGAGCGGGCGTGCCCGAGCAGGTCGAGCCCGATGTTCCCGAGCGCGACATCTTCTTCGAGCTCGGGCGCACGGGTGATCCACATGCCGAGCTGCTGGGCGTTGACGAGTGCGTCGTCGCCGAGGCGCAGGGCGTACTCGGCGACCTCGGGCGAGGCGACGCGGGCGATGCCGTCGGCCGCCGATCCGGCGAGCTCGTCGGCGAGCGCGAGCCGATCGACGGTGACGTCGCCATGGGCGGTGTCGCTCACAGGTGCTTCACCCCCTCGCTCTTCGTGTAGTAGACCGCGTGGCGGTAGTTCTTGCCAGCGGGGCTCTCGAAGAAGGCGCCCTTCGCATCGGGGTCGCTCGTCGTGATCGCCACGGCCGGAACCACCCAGATCGACACGCCCTCGTTGCGGCGCGTGTAGAGGTCGCGCGCGTTGCGCACGGCCATGTCGGCGTCGGGCGCGTGCAGCGAGCCGACGTGCACGTGGCTCAGGCCGCGGTTGGCGCGCACGAAGACCTCCCACAGGGGCCAGGCCTCGGTTGCGGTCTCACCGGGAGTCGACATCACGCCACCGCCTTCTGCTTCAGCGCCTGCTTGCGTGCGTACTCGGCGGCGGCCTCGCGCACCCAGGCGCCCTCCTCGTGGGCCTCGCGGCGCCGGCGCAGCCGCTCGGCGTTCGCGGGACCGCGACCGCCGAGCACCTCGTTGAACTCGGTCCAGTCGATCTCGCTCATGTCGTAGGCCTGCTTCTCCTCGTTCCAGGCGAGGTTCGGGTCGGGGAGGGTGACCCCGAGCACCTCGGCCTGCGGCACGAGCATGCCGACGAAGCGCTGGCGCAGCTCGTCGTTCGAGAACCGCTTGATGTTCCACGCCATCGACTGCGCCGAGTTCGGCGACTGGTCGTCGGGCGGGCCGAACATCTGCAGGCTCGGCCAGTACCAGCGGTTCACGGACTCCTGCGCCATCTCGCGCTGCGCCTCGGTGCCCTGCATGAGCTCGAGCAGGATCTCGAACCCCTGCCGCTGGTGGAACGACTCCTCTTTGCAGATGCGCACCATCGCCCGCCCGTACGGGCCGTACGAAGCGCGGCACAGCGGCACCTGGTTGCAGATCGCGGCACCGTCGACGAGCCAGCCGATGGCCCCCATGTCGGCCCACGTCGGCGTCGTGTAGTTGAAGATCGACGAGTAGCGAGCGCGCCCCTCGATGAGCTGCTGCATCATCTCCTCACGCGAGATGCCGAGCGTCTGCGCCGCCGAGTAGAGGTACAGGCCGTGGCCCGCCTCGTCCTGCACCTTCGCCATGAGGATCGCCTTGCGCTTGAGGCTCGGCGCCCGCGTGATCCAGTTCGACTCGGGCTGCATGCCGATGATCTCGGAGTGCGCGTGCTGCGAGATCTGGCGGATGAGCGTCTTGCGGTAGGCCTCCGGCATCCAGTCGCGGGGTTCGATGCGCGAGTCGGCGGCGATGATCGCGTCGAACGCGGCCTGGCCGTCGGCATCGGATGCCTCCCCGGTCACCGGGCGGAGGTCTGCTGGTGCGGTCATCATCGACTCCTGGGTTCTGCGGCGGTCGGCGCCGATCGGGCCGCGGCGCGTGCCGGGGCATCCCGATATTACCAACCGATCGTTCAGTTAGTATATATTCGATCTCGGCGCCGCAGCAACGGCGCCGCCGACTCGATGAGGAGTGCGAGATGACCGATGCCGACGCCGACACCCTCAACCGCGCGATGATGCAGCGCGACCGCGCCTCGGCCTGGCTCGGCCTCGTCGTCGAGCGCGACGACCCCGGCCACGCCGTCGTGAGCATGGTCGTGCGCGAGGAGATGACGAACGGCTTCGGCATCACCCACGGCGGCCTGGTGTTCGCCCTCGCCGACACCGCCTTCGCGATCTCGTGCAACGAGGACGACCGGGTCACCGTCGCCGCCGGCGCCGACATCACGTTCCTCAAGTCGACGCATGCCGGCCAAACTCTCACCGCCACCGCCGTGCGACGAACCCGTTCGGGCCGCACCGGCCTCTACGACGTGTCGGTCGTCGACGAAGACGGCGACGCGGTCGCCGAGTTCCGCGGCCGCTCGATCTCCACCAACCGCACCTTCTGATCCCCCGCACAGGAGCCACCGTGTCGACGACGACCAACGCCCCCACCACCAGCGTCTCCGTCTCGGGCCTGCAGCCGCCGGCGCTCGACGAGCTCGACCCCGAGGAGCGGCTGAGCCGCGCCGAGATCGAGACGCTGCAGCTCGAACGGCTGCAGCAGACCGTGGCGCACGCGTACGAGCACGTGCCCCTCTACACCCGCAAGTTCGACGAGGCGGGAGTGCACCCGCGAGACATCCGGTCGCTCGCCGACGTCGCGAGGCTGCCGTTCACGACCAAGGCCGACCTGCGCGAGACCTACCCGTTCGGCATGTTCGCCGTGCCGATGTCCGAGGTGGCGCGCATCCACGCCTCGAGCGGCACGACCGGCCGGCCGACGGTGGTCGGCTACACGAAGGGCGACCTGGAGCGCTGGGCGTCGCTCGTCGCCCGGTCGCTCCGGGCGAGCGGCATCCGCGCCGGCATGAAGGTGCACAACGCCTACGGCTACGGCCTGTTCACCGGCGGGCTCGGCGCCCACGCCGGCATCGAGGCCCTCGGCGCGACCGTCATCCCGATGTCGGGCGGGCAGACCGCTCGGCAGGTGCAGCTGATCATGGACTTCGAGCCCGACGCGATCCTCTGCACGCCGAGCTACCTGCTGACGATCGCCGACGCGATGGCCGAGCAGGGCATCGACCCGCGCTCGACGTCGCTCAAGGTCGCCGTGCTCGGCGCCGAGCCGTGGACGAACGAGATGCGCCACGAGCTCGAGCAGCGCCTCGGGCTCGACGCGCTCGACATCTACGGGCTCAGCGAGGTCATGGGCCCGGGCGTCGGCAACGAGTGCCTCGAGACGAAGGACGGCCCGCACCTCTGGGAGGACCACTTCCTGCCCGAGATCATCGACGGCGACACGGGCGCGGTGCTCGCCGACGGCGAGATGGGCGAGCTCGTGTTCACCTCGCTCACCAAGGAGGCGTTCCCGGTCATCCGGTACCGCACCCGCGATCTCACGCGCCTGCTGCCCGGCACCGCGCGCCCCGGCATGCGCCGCATGGAGAAGATCACCGGGCGCAACGACGACATGATCATCCTGCGCGGGGTCAACCTCTTCCCGACGCAGATCGAGGAGCTCGTGCTCGGCATCGAGCAGCTCACGCCGCACTTCGTCCTCGAGCTGACGAAGGAGGGGCGCATGGACGCGCTCACGGTGCGCATCGAGCGCCATCCCGACCTCTCGGTCGAGACGTGCGAGGCCGCAGCGGTCGTGCTCGCCCAGCGCATCAAGGTGCACGTCGGCTCGACGGTGGTCGTGCAGCTCGAAGAGCCGGGGGCACTGCCGCGCAGCGAGGGCAAGTACAAGCGGGTCTACGACCTGCGCAACGGGTGACGTCGGCGGGTCGGGGAGCGCGCGGCGAAGGAGCACGCGTCTCGGAACCCGAGGTGCGAGGATGGGGGCGATGAGCGAGAACGGAAGCCTGCGACGGGGCCGCCCCGGCTACGACCGGCAGGGCATCCTCGACGTCGCCGTGGCGGCGTTCAACGAGTTCGGGTACGACGCGACCTCGATGGGCGTGCTCGCCGAACGGCTCGGACTGTCGAAGTCGGCGATCTACCACCACTTCGCCTCGAAGGACGAGATCCTCGACCAGGCGCTCGAGGCCGCGCTCGGCGGGCTCGAGGGCGTCGTCGACGAGAACGACGCGGCGGGCGGCCGCGCGGCCGACCGGCTCGACCGGGTGCTGCGCGGTGCCGTGCACGTGCTCGTCGACGAATTGCCGTCGGTCACGCTGCTCCTGCGCGTGCGCGGCAACACCGACGTCGAGCGCCGAGCCCTCGCCCGACGGCGCGACTTCGACAAGCGCGTGACCGCGATCGTCGCCGAGGCCCAGGCCGAGGGCACCCTGCGCAGCGACATCGACGCGAGCGTCGTCTCGCGCCTCGCGTTCGGCATGATCAACTCGATCGTCGAGTGGTACCGCCCGGGCGGCCGCGAGAACGCCGACCGCCTGGCCGACGACGTCATCGCGATCGCGCTCGACGGCCTGCGCATGCCGACCGAGAACCGGGTCGAAGAGCTGCTGGGCTGACCCGAGGCATCCATCGGCGGTGATCGCCGCCGACCGGCTCACGCCGTCGCGGCGAGCGGCGAGTGCGCGGGCACGGCCGAACGCTGGAACCACGCCCGCCGGGTGCCCCGCCCGAGGCGGCGGGAGTGCTCGCCCGTTTCGGCGAGGCGCTCGGCGATCACGCGACGCCGCTCGAGCTCGCGAGCGAGGCGCGCGTCGGCTTCGGCGGCGAGGTGCGGGAATGCGGTCTCCGAGATGTACATGGTGTCGACTCCTTCGATCGACACCCAGCCTCCGCCCTGAGGTGGGGGCGCGACATCAGGACATCGCCCTAACTTCGGCGAGGGCGGGCACTGAGGTGCCCGCCCTCGCCCGCCGTCAGCCCGCGACGGGGGCGGATGCCTCGGTCTCGGCCTTCTTCGCGGCCGTGATGCCCTTGCGCAGCGCCATCATCAGCAGGATGAGTCCCGCGGTGACGATGATGTGCCCGAGGCCCGCGACGCCGGCGATCGCGGCGTTCGACTCCTCGCCGAGCACGGTGAGCGAACCGTGCCAGACCATCATCGCGCTCGTCAGCAGCACGCCCGCGTTGTAGACCCAGAAGAACCAGCCGAACAGCGGGCTCGCGCTGAGGGTGAACGACTTCTCGAGCGCGAGCACGATGAGCATCACGAGCAGCCCGAGGGCGAGCAGGTGCGTGTGCACGACGGAGAGCTGCGTCGGGGCGCCCTCGAGGAAGTCGTTCGCCTTCGTGAACTCGCGGTAGTACAGGCCCGATCCGAGCCCGAGCACGACGTAGACGACGGCGGCGGTGAAGAGACGGTTCATGGATGTCGCTCCTTCGGTCGCGCCCGGTCGGCGCGTTCGCGCCCAGTCTGGCGCAGGCGCGCCGTCCGCCGCATCGTCCGAAGGTTCGAACCGGTCGCGCGACCTACGCGGGCTGCGGCTCCGTCCGCTCCTTCGCGACGAGCGTCAGCACGTCGTAGGTCGCGACGAGCTCGTCGTTCTGGTTCTTCAGCACCGCGTCCCAGCGCACCTCGCCGTACTCGTCGGTCTCGCGCGGCGAGATCTGCTTGGCCGTGAGTTCGACACGGATCTCGTCGCCTGGCGACACGGGCGTGATGAAGCGCAGGTTCTCGAGGCCGTAGTTCGCGAGCACCGGGCCCGGCTCGGGGTCGACGAAGAGGCCGGCGGCCCACGACACGAGCAGGTACCCGTGGGCGACCCGGCCGGGGAAGAACGGGTTCGCAGCCGCCGCCTCCTCGTTCATGTGGGCGTAGAACGTGTCGCCCGTGAAGTTCGCGAAGGTCTCGATGTCGTCGAGGGTCACGACGCGCGGCGCCGACGCGACCTGGTCGCCGATGCGCAGCTCGGCGAGCGACTTGCGGAACGGGTGCGGCTCACCGCTCGCCTCGTACGGCCGGGCCGCGGCGCCCGCGTGCCACACGCCGGTGAGCGCGGTCAGCATCTCGGGCGAACCCTGCACCGCGGTGCGCTGCATGTGGTGCAGCACGGCGCGGATGCCGCCGAGCTCCTCGCCGCCGCCGGCCCGCCCGGGCCCGCCGTGCACGAGGTTCGGCAACGGCGACCCGTGACCGGTCGAGCTGCGCGCGTCGTCGCGGTCGAGGAAGAGCACGCGCCCGTTGTAGGCGGCGATGCCCGACGCGAGCGCGACGGCGACGTCGGGGTCGTGCGTCGCGACGCTCGTCACGAGGGATCCGCCGCCCCTCGCCACGAGCGCGACCGCCTCGTCGAGCGAGTCGTAGCCGACGATCGACGACACCGGGCCGAAGGCCTCGACCTCGTGCAGCGCCGGGCTCGAGGCATCCGCGAACCGCAGCAGCACCGGCGAGACGAAGGCGCCGTCGGATGCCTCGCCGCGCGTGCCGTCGGCGAGGGTGACGGTGGGTGTGCCCGTCGACCCGACGACGACCTCGCCGCCGGCCTGCTCGAGGCGGCCCACCTGGCGCAGCACCTCGTCGCGCTGGGCGAGCGACGCGAGCGGGCCCATGGTGACGCCCTCGGTGCGCGGGTCGCCGACGACGACGCGCTCCGCGATGCGCGCGCGCACCGCGTCGATGACGGCGTCGATGGATGCCTCGGGCACGATCGCCCGGCGGATGGCCGTGCACTTCTGCCCGGCCTTCGTCGTCATCTCGACGACGAGCTGCTTGACGTACGCGTCGAACTCGGGGGTGCCGGCGACGGCGTCGGTGCCGAGCACCGAGGCGTTGATCGAGTCGGTCTCGCTCGTGAAGCGCACCCCGCCGGTCTGCACGGAATCGTGCGCCCTCAGCCGCTCGGCGGTCGACGCCGAACCGGTGAAGCCGACGAGGTCGCCGAGGCGCAGCTCGTCGAACAGGGTGGGCACGCTGCCCGACACCAGCTGCAGCGAGCCGTCGGGCAGGAGGCCCGACTCGACGAGGATGCGCACCATGTGCTCGGCGAGGTAGCCGGTGGGCGTCGCGGGCTTCACGACCGTCGGCATGCCGGCGAGGAACGCCGGGGCGAACTTCTCGAGCGACCCCCAGACCGGGAAGTTGAAGGCGTTGATCTGCACGGCGACACCCGGCAGGCGGGTGTAGATGTGCCGGCCGAGGAATGAGCCGTCCTTCGAGAGCGGCTCGACCGCGCCGTCGACGTAGACCTTCGCGTTCGGCATCTCGCGGCGGCCCTTGCCCGAGTAGGTGAAGAGCACGCCGATGCCGCCGTCGATGTCGACCCACGAGTCCTGCTTCGTGGCGCCGGTGCGGCTCGAGATCTCGTAGAGCTCGGCCTTGCGCTCGGTGAGCGCGAGCGCCATCTGCTTGAGCAGCACCGCCCGCTGGTGGAAGGTCAGCTCGCCGAGGCTCGCCTGCCCCACCGTGCGCGCGTAGTCGAGCGCGGCGCCGAGGTCGAGGCCCTCGGTCGAGACCCGGGCGACGACCTCGCCCGTCGAGGCGTCGCGCACCTCGGTCGCGCCGGCCGCGGCATCGGCGTCGGGCGTCCACCACTCGCCGCGGACGTAGCTCGGCAGGATCTCGGTCATCAGTGAATCCTCTCGGGGGTCGGGGAGCGACGATGGAGCGTGTCGAGACCGCTCACGAGGCATCCCATCGGTAGAAGCCCTCGCCGGCCTTGCGGCCGAGCTTGCCCTCGGCGACCAGGCGGCGCAGCAGGGCGGGCGGTTCGAATCGGTCGCCGAGCGTCTCGGCGAGGTACTCGGCGATGCCGAGCCGCACGTCGAGTCCGACGAGGTCGGTGAGCCGCAACGGCCCGACCGGGTGCTTGTAGCCGAGCGTCATCGCGGCGTCGATGTCCTCGGCGCTCGCGACCCCCGCCTCGAGCATGCGGATCGCCTCGAGCCCGAGCGCGACGCCCAGGCGCGACGAGGCGAAGCCCGGGGCGTCGGCGACGACGATCGGCGTCTTTCCGATCGCACGCACCCAGTCGCGCGCGTCGTCGACGAGCGAGGGGTCGGATGCCTCGCCGCGCACGATCTCGACGAGGGTCGAGGCCGGCACGGGGTTGAAGAAGTGCAGGCCGACGAACCGGTGCGGGCGCTCGAGCAGGGCGGCGAGCTGGTCGATCGAGATCGACGACGTGTTCGACGCGAGGGCGGCGCCCGGTGCGAGCACCGCCTCGACCCGGGTGAGGGCGTCGATCTTGAGCTCGAGGTCCTCCGGCACCGCCTCGACGACGAGATCGCAACCGGCGAAGGCGTCGACGGCGGTGCTCGTCGCGAAACGGGCGGCGTACGCTGCGACATCCTCGTCGGCGGTGCCGCGCGCGATCGAGGCGTCGACCGACTCGAGCACACGGGTCGCGGCGGCCGCCGCGGCATCGGCGTCGCGCTCGACGACGGTGACCCGCGAGCCCGCGAGCAGGAAGGCGTGGGCGATGCCGGCGCCCATGCGACCGCCGCCGAGCACGCCGACACGGCCGGGGGCACCAGAGGCGGTGCTCGACGAGGGAGTCGTCTCGGGACCGCGGGACTCGTCGTTCACTGCTTCCTCTCCAGGAACTCGGTCATGCGCCGCATCTTCTCGGGGCTCTCGAAGAGCACGGCCTGCTCGTCGAGGTCGACCGCGGGGTGCGCCGAGCGCGGAGCGCGGAAGACGCGCTTCGTCGCCATCGTCGCGGCCCGGTCGTTGCGGGCGATGCGGTCGGCGACCTCGTGCGCGGCCGCGAGCAGGTCGCCGGCCGGGTGCACCGACGAGACGAGCCCGATCGAGAGCGCCTCGGCCGCGTCGATCGTGCGCCCCGTCAGCAGCAGCTCGGCCGCGCGGGCGTCGCCGACGATCTCCTTGAGGCGCCAGCTGGCGCCGGCCGCGGCGATGATGCCGAGCCCGGTCTCGGGATTGCCGATCTTGAGCGACGGGGTCGCGATGCGGATGTCGGCGGCGTACGCGAGCTCGGCGCCGCCGCCGAGGGCATACCCGTCGAGGGCGGCGATGACCGGCATCGGCAGGTCGGCGATGCGGATGAAGGCGTTCGCGTTGATGCCGCGGCGGGCGTCGTGCGCGCGACGATCGCGGAGCTGGGCGATGTCGGCGCCCGAGGCGAAGACGCCGCCGGCACCGGTGATGACGAGGATGCGCGGCTCGGCCTCGAGCTCGGCGCACAGCGCGTGCAGGGCGTCGATCGTGGCCTGGTCGATCGCGTTGCGCTTCTCGGGCCGGTCGAGCGTGGCGACGACGCGATCGGCCGACCGCTCGACGCGGAGCGGCCCCTCGGCGACGCCGTTCGTCGAGTCGCCCATCACACGCGCTCCACGATGAGGGCCGAGCCCTGGCCGACGCCGACGCACATGGTCGCGAGGCCGTAGCGAGCGCCCTCGCGTTCCATGCGGCCGAGCAGGGTCACCACGAGACGCGACCCGCTCGACCCGAGCGGGTGCCCGAGCGCGATGGCGCCCCCGTCGGCATTGACGAGCTCGTCATCGAGCCCGAGCCGGCGGATGCAGGCGATCGACTGCGTCGCGAACGCCTCGTTGAGCTCGATCGAGCCGATCTCGTCGAGGTCGATGCCGGCCCGCTCGAGCGCCTTCTCGGTGGCCGGCACCGGTCCGAGCCCCATGATCTCGGGGGCGATGCCCGCGCTCGCGCCGACCACGATGCGGGCCCGCGGGGTGAGCCCGTAGCGCTCGACCGCGGCGGCGCTCGCGACGACGATCGCCGAGGCGCCGTCGTTGAGCGAGCTCGAGTTGCCGGCCGTCACGACCTCGCCGCCCGGCACGACCGGGCGCAACCGCGCCAGAGCCTCGAGCGTGGAGTCGGGCCGCGGTCCCTCGTCGACGAGCACGTCGCCGCGATGCGTGGGCACGCCGACGATCTCGGCCTCGAACCGGCCGGCGGCGATCGCCGCGGCGGCCCGATGCTGCGAGCGCAGCGCGAAGGCGTCGGCCTCTGCACGGGTGATGCCGTCGACGCGCGCGACCTCTTCGGCCGTCTCGGGCATCGAGTAGGTCGCCTTGTCGCGGGCGACGAGTTCGGGGTTCGGGAACCGCCAGCCGATCGACGTGTCGTACGCCGCGCCGGGCTTCGCCCACGCCGAGCTCGGCTTCTGCTGCACCCAGGGCGCGCGGGTCATCGACTCGACGCCGCCGGCCACGATGAGGTCGGCGTCGCCGGCACGGATCGCCTGCGCGGCCATCGTGATGGCCGACATGCCCGAGGCGCAGAGCCGGTTGACGGTGACGCCCGGCACCTCGTCGGGCAGGCCGGCGAGGAGCACGGCCATGCGGGCGACGTTGCGGTTGTCCTCGCCGGCCTGGTTGGCGGCGCCGAGGATCACCTCGTCGATCTCGGCCGCCTCACCGGGTGCGAGGCCCGAACGGCGCACCGCCTCGCCGACGACGAGTGCGGCGAGGTCGTCGGGACGTACCGTCGCGAGGGCGCCGCCGTAGCGACCGACGGGCGTGCGCGCCCCTCCGACGAGATAGGCCTCGGCCATGCGGCTCTCCTGACTGCGTTGTCCGACGGGGCACCGTGAGCACGGTATCGCCCGGTCGAATTCCTGACCGAGCGTTCGGGAAGTAATTATGTCACGTCGCGGCATCCGCCGCGACCTCGCCACCGCTCCGGCGAGCCTCGAAGACGACGGATGCCTCGGGGCGGCGATCGCCCCGAGGCATCCGTGCTCGTCGACGGTTCAGTCGAGCAGGTCGACGTCCTTCGTCTCCTTCACGAGCGAGACGCCCACGAGCGAGATGACGGCGGCGATCGCGATGTAGACGCCGATCGTCCACGAGGCGTGGAACTGGTTCATGAGCGCCTCGGCGATCATCGGGGCGAACGCGCCGCCGAGGATCGCGCCGAGCGCGTACCCGATCGAGACGCCCGAGTACCGCACGTTCGCCGGGAACATCTCGGCGTAGAGCGCCGCCTGCGGCCCGTACGAGAGGCCCAGCCCGAACGTCATCACGAACAGCGCGACGAAGTACCAGAGGATCTCGCCCGTGTCGATGAGGAACCACATCGGCACGGCCCAGAGCGCGAGGAAGACGTAGCCGATCTGGAACGTGCGCACGCGACCCAGCCGGTCGGAGACCCGGCCGCCCCAGAGGGTGAAGATCAGCCAGCCGAACGAGGCGAGGGTCGTCGCGAGCAGCACCGTCGGGCGGTCCATGCCGAGCGCCGTGACCGCGTAGGTCGCGAAGTACGCGATCAGCAGGTAGCCGGCCGCGTTGTTCGCGATGAAGATGACCGCCGTGAGCACGACCTGCTTCGTGTTCTTGCGGAACAGCTGGCCGAGCGGGGCCGAGGCCTCCTTGCGGCGGCGCAGCAGCTCCTCGAACACCGGGCTCTCCTCGACGGCCTTGCGGATGACGTAGCCGACGATGATCAGCACGATCGAGAGCAGGAACGGGATGCGCCATCCCCACGCCATGAACGCCTCGGGCGACATCGAGCTCGTGAGCACCCACAGCGTGAAGGTCGCGAGGATCATGCCGATCGGCACGCCGATCTGCGGGAAGGCGCCGAAGAACCCTCGCTTGCCGTTCGGCGCGTGCTCGACGGCCATGAGTGCGGCGCCGCCCCACTCGCCGCCCGCCGAGAAGCCCTGCAGGATGCGCAGCAGGATGAGCAGGACGGGCGCCGCGATGCCGATCGCGGCGTAGGTCGGCAGCACGCCGATGAGCGCGGTCGACAGGCCCATCATGACGAGCGTGAAGACGAGCATCTTCTTGCGGCCGAGCTTGTCGCCGAGGCGACCGGCGACGACGGCGCCGAGCGGGCGGAACAGGAACGAGATGCCGATCGTCGCGAACGAGAGCACCTGGGCGAGGCCCGGGTTCGACTCGGCGACGGGGGCGAGGAAGAGCGGCGCGAGCACGAGGCCGGCGGCCTGCGCGTAGATGAAGAAGTCGTACCACTCGATCGAGGTGCCGACGAGGGTGCCGGCGAGGACCTTGCGTTCTTCGGCCGTGGTGCTTCCGGCCCGGGGGCGGTCGGTGACAGCGGTCATGCGAACTCCGTTGTTCAGGGGGCGGGCGGGGACAGGCCGGCCGGCGCGACCGGGACGCGTCGCGCCGGAGACCTATTTCCTGACCGATTGTTCGGTAGGGAATCCAGAGCGTATCGCATCCGGCCGCCCGTGCGGAAGGCTGTCAGCGGCATCGGGCAGGCTTGAGGGCATGAGCGACCTGCGTCCGTCCGCCCTCGAAGCCCTGCGCGAGCTCGTCGGCCGCGACGACGCCGTCTTCCACGACGGCCAGTTCGAGGCGATCCAGGCGCTCGTCGAGGGGCGGCGTCGCGCCCTCGTGGTGCAGCGCACCGGCTGGGGCAAGTCGGCGGTCTACTTCGTCGCGACGCTCCTGCAGCGGCGCGCCGGCGCCGGCCCCACCCTGCTCGTCTCCCCGCTCATCGCGCTCATGCGCGACCAGATCGCCGCCGCCGAGCGAGCAGGCGTGCGCGCAGTGGCCATCAACTCGACGAACGCGCACGAGTGGCGCGACGTCGAGCAGCAGCTCGCGGCCGACGAGGTCGACGTGCTGCTCGTCTCCCCCGAGCGCCTCAACAACCCGGCGTTCCGCGAGACGCAGCTGCCGGCGCTCGTCGAGCGCATCGGCCTGCTCGTCGTCGACGAAGCGCACTGCATCAGCGACTGGGGGCACGACTTCCGTCCCGACTACCGCCGGCTCCGCGAGCTCATCGCCCGGATGCCGGCCGACGTGCCCGTGCTCGCGACCACGGCGACCGCGAACAGCCGCGTCGTCGCCGACGTGGCCGAACAGCTGGGGGCGACGACGGGCGGTCCGGCGCCCGCCTCCCGCCCTGATGCGGATGCCGCGGCCGGCGTGCTCACCATCCGCGGTCCGCTCGCCCGCGCCTCACTGAGGCTCGGCGTGCTGCGGCTGCCCGACTCGCCGAGCCGGCTGGCGTGGCTGCTGAACCACCTCGACGACCTGCCGGGCTCCGGCATCATCTACACCCTCACGGTCGCCGCGGCGAACGACACCGCACGCCTGCTGCGCGAGCACGGCCACGCCGTGCGCGCCTACACGGGCCAGACCGACCCCGACGAACGCGCCGAGTCCGAGACGATGCTGAAGCGCAACGAGGTCAAGGCGCTCATCGCGACGAGCGCGCTCGGCATGGGCTTCGACAAGCCCGACCTCGGTTTCGTGCTGCACCTCGGCGCTCCATCGTCACCCGTCGCCTACTACCAGCAGGTCGGCCGCGCGGGGCGGGCGACCGAGTCGGCCGACGTGCTGCTCATGCCCGGCACCGAAGATCCCGACATCTGGCACTACTTCGCCACCGCGTCGATGCCCGATGAAGAGCGCGCGAGCCGCGTGATCTCGGCCCTCTCCTCCGACGCCCCGACCTCGACGCCGTCGCTCGAGGCCATGGTCGACATCCGGCGGACCCCGCTCGAGCTCCTGCTCAAGGTGCTCGACGTCGATGGGGCGGTGCGCCGGGTGCAGGGCGGCTGGGTCGCGACCGGTGCGCCATGGGTCTACGACGCCGACCGATACCGCCGCATCGCCGCAGAGCGCCTCGCCGAGCAGCAGCACATGCTCGAGTACGAGACGACCGACGGCTGCCGCATGGAGTTCCTGCAGCGCTCGCTCGACGACGACACGGCGACCCCGTGCGGCCGGTGCGACAACTGCGCGGGCGCCTGGTACCCGACGAGCGTCGGCGGCGAGGCATCCGCCGCCGCCCGGGGAGCGCTCGACCGGGTGGGCGTTCCGATCGAGCCGCGTGCGCAGTGGCCCACCGGCGCCGACCGCCTGGGCGTACCGGTGAAGGGCCGCATCGCGCCCGAGGCGCGAGCCGCCGAGGGGCGGGCGCTGGCCCGGCTCACCGACCTCGGCTGGGGCGGCACGCTGCGCGAGCTGTTCGCGGCCGGCGCCCCCGATGCACCGGTGCCGCCCCGCGTGCTCGACGGCTGCGTGCGGGTGCTCGCCGAGTGGGGTTGGGCCGAGCGCCCGGTGGCCGTGGTCGCGATGCCGTCGCGCTCGAAGCCGCAGCTGGTCGATTCACTCGCGCGCGGCCTCGCCGAGGTGGGGCGGCTGCCCTACCTCGGTGCGCTCGAACTCGTCGACGGCGGCCCGACCGGCCAGCCGGGCGGCAACAGCGCGTTCCGGCTGGCGGGCGTGTGGCATCGCTTCAGCGCCGGCGGGCTCGGTGTGCCGGCTGGGCCGGTGCTGCTCGTCGACGACCAGGTCGACAGCCGATGGACCCTGACGGTCGCCGCACGCGAACTCCGCGCAGCCGGGGCGACCGAGGTGCTGCCTTTCGCGCTGGCGGTGCGAGGGTAGCGGGCGCGCTGCGTCAGTACGTCTGGTGCACGATCGCCTGCGCGACGGCGGACGCGCCGTCGCCCTGGATCCGGTAGAGGCTGTCACCCACGACGAGGTAGGCGGGCGACGACGGTCCGTCGTCGTATCCACGGACGACCGCCTCCGCCGTCGACCCCGCGGGTACGTCGGCGAGCTCGATCGGCTCGAACGCCACGTCGCCGTCGGGCTCGCGCAGGCGCTCGAAGAGCGGCCCGAATCCGCGGGCGGTCGTGATCGAGACGAGCGGCACGGCTCCGCCATCCACGACGACGTCGCAGTCGAAGGCACGGGCCGCCGCCTCGACGGCGCCCGTGAAGCCCTCGACCGGCGCGGTCGTCGCGTCGACCGCCGTGTATTCGACGGCGCTGCCGTCGGGAAGCTGCTCGGCCGCGACGATGCCCTGCTCGTCGAGCCCTCCGGTGCAGGCGGCCTCGCCCTCGCGCGACGGCATCGCCGGCCAGGCGAGCTGCTCGGGCGACGCGCCCGCGATGCTCGTGAAGACCGGCTCTGCTGCGGCGGCGAGGCGGTCGAGCATGTCGCCACCGGGCACGCCGAGGAAGCGCGATCCCGCACCGGTCAGTCCGGCGGCGCTGATGCTCAGCCGCACCCACGCGTCGCCCACCGGAGCCGACAGCCGCCACCCGCTGTCACCGGCGGCGATCGATGCGGTGATCCCGGCCACGTCACGGGTATCGGTCGACGGGGCGTCACCGGCCCACTCGGGTTGCCACTCGCCGGCCGCCCCGGGGAGCACGTCGACGCGCAGGTACGCCCAGTCGGAGCCGTTGCCGTACTCCGGCATCCCGCTGCCGACCCGCCACGAACAGGGCAGGCCGCCGACGCCCTCGAGCAAGAGGCCGGTGAAGACGTCGTGCTCGTACGCCGCGGCGACGGGCTCGACCGGGGTGCCGTCGCCGCCCTCGAGGGTCGCCGCGACGAGCTCGGGCGCGACGAGGTCGTCGCACTCGAGCGGCGTCGCGACGGGCTCGGGAGACGCGGCGGCCGTCGGGTCGGGAGAAGCCGCGGGTGCCGGCTCGGGGGTGCATCCGGCGAGGCCGGCGACGAGGACGGCGGTCGCGACGACTCCGGCGAACAGTTCGAGACCCGATGAGCGCATGGGTCCGAACATAGCGCGCCGGTGGGGTCGGCGGATCAGGGTGTGCACGGTGACGGGCGCGGCATCCTGCCCTCACCCGCCCCGTCTTCCCGCCGTCCGCGACGGCTCACTCCCCGGTGGAGTCCTCAGGGGCGGCGGGCGTCTCCGTCGGAGCGGGCTCCTCGGTCGGGACGGGCGCCTCGGTCGGAGTCGGCGTGCTCGGCGGCCCGAAGAGCCGCCACGATCCGGCGGCGCATTCGTAGAACTGCACGGTCGAGGTGTCGATGTAGACGTCGCCGTTCGTCGTGCACGTGTCGGCCGCCGGAGCGCCGACGCCGAGCAGGACCTGGGTCCCCGGAGTGCCGGCTTCGCCTTGCGCTCCCTGTTCGCCCTGTTCGCCCTGTTCGCCCTGTTCGCCCTGCGCGCCGGTCGCACCCGTCTTTCCGGTGGCGCCCGTCAGGTTCTCGGCGGCCGACTCGCGGATGTTGCCGACGAGCGTCCACTCGCCGTTCTCGAAGAGGTACACGTCGGAGGTGGTGATGTCGATGTAGACGTCGCCCTCGTAGCCCTTGCCGGCCTCGGGCACGCCGCTGCCGGCGCGAACGGCCGATCCCGCGGGCAGGATCTCCTCGAGCGCCTCTTCGTAGGCGGCCTCGTCGACCGTCGCCGTCGGCGTCGGGCTGGGAGCCGCGGCCGTCGAGTCACCGGATCGAGCGAGCCACGAGCCGAGGAACGCCGCGACGAACGACAGCACGACGATGACGACGCCGAACCAGATGAGCATCGAACGCGTCGCGGCCGCGGGTGGAGCCGCAGTCGCGGCACCGGCGGGCGCGCCGGCCGGTGGCGCACCACCCTCGGACGGAGCAGGGGTCGAGGTCGGTTCGTCGGTCATGCGGTTGCGCCTCCCCAGCGCGCTCCCGCCCGAGCCCGGGCGGCCGCGCCGGGGAGTCGCGTCGCGCTCATGCTAGCGCCGCGACTCCCGCGGGCTCAGGAGGCGGGCTCGACGTCAGTCGTGTCGGCCACTGACGCGGTCACATCGGACGACTCGACCTCGACGACCTCGACCGTCTCGACCTCGACCGTCTCGACCTCGACCGTCTCGACCTCGACCGTCTCGACCTCGACCCTCTCGACCTCGACCGCGGCGGCACCGCGCTCGAGCTCGCCGTGCAGGTCGTCGCCGAGGCGCACGTCGACGAAGTCGACGTCGATCTCGGCGCGACCGAGCAACTCGCTCATGCGACGCTGACGGTTGCGCGGGATGAGGGTGACGACGCGACCCTCCTTGCCGGCGCGGCCGGTACGGCCCGCACGGTGCAGGTAGGTCTTGTACTCGTCGGGCGCGTCGGCCTGGATCACGAGGTCGATGTCGTCGACGTGGATGCCTCGTGCCGCGACATCCGTCGCGACGAGCACGTCGACGCGACCGCTCGTGAGCTGGTGCAGGTTGCGCGTGCGCTTGGCCTGGTTGAGGTCGCCGTGGAGGGCGACCGCGCGGATTCCGTAGTCCTCGAGGTGGTCGGTCAGGTCCTCCGCGAAGGCGCGGGTGCGGCTGAACACGAGGGTCTTGCCCTCGCGCTGCGCGAGCTGGGCGACGATGTCGCGCTTGTCGCGGTTGTCGATGACGAACACGCGGTGATCGATCGTCGACGAGGCCTGGTCTTCACCGGCGACCTCGTGCACGGCCGGCTCGACGAGGAATTCGTCGACGAGGGCGGCGACGCCCTTGTCGAGGGTCGCCGAGAACAGCAGCTTCTGGCCGCCGGGGGCGGTACGACGGATGATGCGCTGCACCGGCTCGAGGAACCCGAGGTCGCACATGTGGTCGGCCTCGTCGAGCACCGTGATGACGACCTCCGAGAGGTCGAGGCGGCCCTGCTCGATCAGGTCCTCGATGCGACCGGGGGTGCCGATCACGATGTCGACGCCGCGCTGCAGCGCACCGACCTGGCGCCCCTGCGGCACGCCGCCGTAGATCTGGGTCGTGAAGAGGCCGACACTCTGCGCGATCGGCTGCACGGTGCGGTCGATCTGCAGCGCGAGCTCGCGGGTCGGGGCGAGGATGAGGGCGCGGGGCTTGCGGCCCATCTGGCGGCGTCCGCCGGCCTTGCCCGACTCGGTCCAGAGCTGCATGAGCCGCTCGACCGCGGGGGCGCCGAACGCGATCGTCTTGCCCGAGCCGGTCTTGCCCCGGCCGAGCACGTCGCGGCCCTCGAGCACGACGGGGATCGTCGCGGCCTGGATCGGGAAGGGCGACTCCGCCCCGAGCTCGCGGAGCGCGCGGACGACGTTGCCGCCGAGGCCGAGATCGGCGAAGTCCACACCCTCGACGGCGTCGGCCTGGATGGCCTCGGCCTCGAGGCGCTCGAGCACGACGTCGTCGTTCGACGAGAAGCGCGGCGCCGCGTCGCGAGCGGGGAAGAAGTTCGAGGGCCGGCGACCGGAGTCGCGGAAGCCGGGCCGGTCGAACTCGCGACGCTGGCCGCGATCGTCGCGGCCATGGGCGCGCGCGGGGCGGTCGTCGCGGTCGAAGCGGCGCGGTGCACGATCGTCGCGATCGTGCGAGCGGGCCGGGCGGTCGTTGCGGTCGTACGAACGCGGGGCGCGGTCGTTGCGGTCATGCGAGCGCGGCGCACGGTCGTCGCGATCGAAGCGGCGCGGAGCCCGATCGTCCCGATCGTAGGAGCGGGCCGGACGGTCGTTGCGGTCGTTGCGGTCGAACGAACGCGGAGCGCGGTCGTCACGATCGTAGGAGCGGGCCGGACGGTCGTTGCGGTCGTTCCGGTCGAACGAACGCGGGGCGCGGTCGTCGCGATCGTACGAACGGGCCGGACGGTCATTCCGGTCGTTCCGGTCGAACGAACGCGGAGCGCGGTCGTCACGATCGTACGAACGAGCCGGACGGTCATTCCGGTCGTTCCGGTCGAACGAACGCGGAGCGCGCTCGTCACGATCGTACGAACGAGCCGGACGGTCGTTCCGGTCGTTCCGGTCGAACGAACGCGGAGCGCGCTCGTCACGATCGTACGAACGAGCCGGACGGTCGTTCCGGTCGTTCCGGTCGAACGAACGCGGAGCGCGATCGTCACGATCGTACGAACGGGCCGGACGGTCCTCGCGGTAGTGGGGGCGCGCGGGGCGGTCGCCGTATCGACGGTCGTCGCGCGAGCGCGGGTCCCGGGACGCACCGCTGCGCTCGGCTCCCCGACCGGCCGAGGAATCGGCGCGGCCCTCGCGGTCGGCACGGTGCGGTGAGCGGCCCGAGGCGACGCGCTCGTCGCGCGACCAGCGCTCCTTGCGGGGCGCCTCCTCCTCGGGACGGTAGCCACGGTGGCCGGGGCTGCGCGATCCGGCCTTCTGCGTTCCGCGACCCTTGCCGCCCTTCGCGTACGACGGGTCGAAGTTGGCGGCGGGACGGCCGCCCTTGGGCTTCTTGTTCTTGGGCATGGTGATGACTTCCTGGGTTGTACGAGAGGTACATGGCGGCGCAGCTGCGAGCGCAGCACGCCGAGAACCCGGAACATCGTCGACCGGGGCCGTTCACATACGGTGACTATCCGAGACCAGTCGCCCCGGAACCGGCCCTTTTGACTCACAAACCCATCCGCGCGAACGCGGTGTCAAGAACCGACCCGTCGAGAATACCGGAATCCGGCTGGGAAACCTCCGTGCAGCGCGCGAAACCGGGATCGACCACCGGTTCCGCCTTCGCCAGTGGGCCGAAAGGAGGACTATCCCCCGAACGGGGGCGCTGGCAGACTCGGCCACGGGCCGCCCCCCGTGGCCTGTTCTGGAGGGAACTGTCCAATGAAGCACACCGAACTCCGTCTGACACGCGCGACCGCGCTGTTCGCGAGCGCCCTGCTGATCCCCGCCGTCGCGGTGGTCCCAGCGGCGGCCGCAGCGGCCTCGCCGCAGACCTCCGCCTTCGCCGCGGCATCCGCGACGGCCGACTGCTCGGCCGACCCGAACGCCCGGCTCGATTCCGTCCCGTCGCCGGAGGACGCGCTCGGCACGCCGCTCGGCCTCGGCCAGGCCGAGCCGGTCACGGTCGACCAGATCCAGGCGTACGTCGCCGCGATCGACGCCGCCAGCGACCGGGTCGTCTCGGGCACCGTCGCGACGAGCAACGGGGGCGAGGAGATGCCCTACGCGATCGTGTCGAAGTCGGCGAACGTCACGAAGCCGGCGCTCGACAAGATCGCCAGGCAGATCCGCGAACTGCGCGATCCGCGTGCGCTGAACGACGCGAAGGCGGCCGAGTACGCCGACGAGCTGCCCGCGATCGCGTGGATCGCCGGCAACGTGCACGGCGGCGAGAAGTCGGGCGCCGATGCTGCGCTCAAGACGCTCTACGAGCTGTCGTCGGGCCTGTCGTGCGACGTCGAGAACCGGCTCGACAACCTGATCACGGTCATCATGCCGACGCAGAACCCCGACGGTCGCAACGCGAACCGCCGCCAGAACGACTTCGGCTTCGACCTCAACCGCGACTGGTTCGCGCGCACCCAGGTCGAGACCGACGCCAAGCTCGAGCTGCTGCGGGCCTTCCCGCCGCAGGTCTTCATCGACGCCCACGAGATGGGCGGCCGCCAGTACTTCTTCCCGCCGAACGCCGACCCGATCCACCACGAGATCGCCGACCAGCCGGTCGACTGGATCAACCGCATCGGCGCCGAGAACGCCGAGACGTTCACGGAGAACTACAACGGCATCTGCACCGACACGGTCACGACCGAGTGCTACTTCAACTACCGCTCGTACGACATGTTCTACATGGGGTACGGCGACACGGTGCCCGCGACCGGGTTCGGTGCGGCCGGCATGACCTATGAGAAGGGGTCGGCGTCGGCGACCGAGGACCGGGTGCAGCAGCAGTTCCTCACGCAGTGGGCGACGACCGGTTGGGCTGCCGACAACCGGCACGAGATCCTGTCGAGCTGGTACCAGATCTGGAAGACCGCGCTCGCCGAGGGCGAGGCCGGCACGCTCGAGCCCAACGAGGTCGTGCAGCCGACGAACACCGTGCAGTTCCCGGTGCCCGACCTGACGGTGCGCAGCTATTTCCTGCTGCCCGACCGGCAGCTCGGCGACGTGCGCGAGCTCGTCGACCGGCTGCGCCGCATGGACGTCGAGGTCTACGAGGTCCAGAAGCCCCTGACCCTCGACTCCGCGCGCCTGTTCGGCGGCCGCGACGCCTCCGAGGTGACGGTGCCGGCCGGCTCCTACTGGATCCCCATGGCCCAGCCGCAGAAGCACTGGATCCAGGCGACGCTGGGTGAGGACCCGTACGTGCCGTTCCCGTACTTCTACGACGTCTCGTCGTGGAGCAACCCGCTGCTGGCGGGCATGAACGCCCTCTCGACCGGCGACGAGGTCACGCCCAAGGCGAAGCGCGTGACCGACACCTCGGGCGGCATCGCGAACACGGCGAAGAAGGGCGAGGCGTACGCCTACCCGCTCGACTCCTCGAAGGCGGCCGACCTGACGTTCGCCCTGCTGGGCGAGGGCGCCGAGCTGCAGCGCACGGCCGACGGGCTCGTCGTCGTGCCGCCGTCGGCGATGCGCTCGGTCGACCTCGACCGTCTGGCGCGATCGTTCGGCATCAGCCTCACGAACACGACGGCGCCGACGGATGCCTCGCCGCTCGGCCTGCCCGACGTCGGCCTGTTCGGCGGCACCGGCATCTCGCTCACGGCGGGATCGCACGGCGAGACGCGGTTCGTGCTCGGCGAGCGCTGGGGGCTCGACCTCGCGCCGGTGACGACGGCCGACATCAACGACAACACGGCGGCGTTCACCGACCGCGACGTGCTCGTCGTGCCCGACGGCTCGAACGCGACGGGCGGGCTCACCGCGACCGGTCAGGCGAACCTCAAGGCCTGGGTCGAGGACGGCGGCGTCTACCTGGGCTTCCGCAACGAGGGCACCCGCGTGGCGCGTTCGGCGGGGCTCACGAGCACGACCGAGCGGGCGAAGCCGGCGGGCTACCAGGTCGTCGGCTCGCACTTCCGGGTCGACACGGATGCCTCGAGCGCGATCGGCCTCGGACGCCCCGACGAGGACTTCGCGTTCAACAACGGCGACCCGATCCTCGAGCCGTCGACGACGGGCACGAACGTGGTGACCTACCCGACGGGCGACACGTTCTGGACGAACGGCTACTCGGTCGGCGCCGACGCGCTCCGCGGTTCGACCGCGGTCGTCGACGAGCCGGTCGGGTCGGGGCACGCGGTGCTCTACGCCTTCAATCCGCTGTTCCGCGCGTACAACGACTCGGGCATGCAGCTCGTCGCGAACGCGCTGCTCATGCCGGCGGGCGAGACCGCGGCGTCGTCGAACCGGGCGACCGCCGCCCGTGAGGCCGCGCAGGCGGCACCGGTCGCAGCCGACCTCGGCGGCGAGTGGCGCCCGATCTCGATCACGGTGGCGCCGAACGACGCGAAGAAGGTCACCGCGCTCGTCGCGGAGTACGCCGACGACGCGACCAGGGCGACCGCCGGGGGCAGCACGGTGTTCACGATCGCGAACCCCGACGGGCTGAGCGCCGACGAGCACCCCTTCCTGCGCGAGCTCGTGCAGCGCATCCACGACGCGGGCGTCACCCCCCAGGCGATCGTCGGCTGAGGCCGCAGCCGCCTGTTCGGACGGCGTCGGCTCCGCGATCCGGTATCGCGGGGCCGACGCCGTGCAGCCGGGCGTCCGCCGTGAAACCTGCGCGAAACGCGCGGTCCGTACGCTCGTCGCATGCCGGCCGAACGACCCAGCACCGAAGCATCCGTCGCGATCTCGATCGAGCCGCCCCGACAGCCCGAGGTGGAGCGCCTGCTCGAGGGCAGCACCGAGTATTCGCGCAGCCTGTACCCGCCTGAGGCGTGCTTCCTGCTCGACGTCGCCCAGCTCGAGCGACCCGAGGTGCGGCTGTACGTCGCGCGCGACGCGCTCGGCGCCGCCGTCGGCATCGCGGCACTCGTCGACGAGACGCCGGGCGATGCCGCGGGCAGGCGCGGCGAGCTGAAGCGCATGTTCGTCGATCCGGCCGGACGCGGACTCGGCATCGCGGGCGCCCTGCTCACGCGAATCGAGGCCGACGCGGCCTCCCGCGGCCTCGGCGAGATCGTGCTCGAGACGGGGCCGCGGCACCTGCCCGCGCTCGCCCTCTACGAGAAGCACGGGTACCGGCGGATCGAGCAGTTCGGCCAGTACATCGGCGAGGAGTTCAGCGTGTGCATGGCGAAGGAGCTCACCCCGGCCTGAGCATCGCGCCGCGGGCGAATGAGCAATCGCTACCCATCCGCGCTCGAGGCGCGCCGGGCCATCGTGGGAGCCGAACCCGCGAAAGGACCCGCACCATGCTCCGCCTCCTCTCCGCCATCGGACTCGGCGCCGCCGCCGGCGGCCTGATCGGCTGGATCGCGACCGGCGACCCGCGCTACTCGATGTTCTGGGGCATCGCCCTCACGATCGGGCTGCTCGCCGGCACCGCGTCGGTCTTCACGACGAGCCGCCGTGCGGTCGCCGCCGCGACCGACCCGACGGGCGAGCTCGCCCTCGCCCGGGTCGAACGCATCCGCCGGACCGGCATGACGATCAACGACCAGCCGCAGTGCGAGCTCGTGCTCACCGTGGCGCCTCGTCACCGCGCGGCCTATACGACCGTGCACCGCGAGATCGTCGACCTCGTCGCGCTGCCGCGCCTGCAGCCGGGCTGCGTGGTCGTGGTGCGCCGGCCGGTCGAGTCGAAGGCGAACGTCGTGCTCGTGATGGACCCGCCCGACGACTGGGAGCGGCTGCGGGAGGCCGAGCGGCTGCGCGCCGGCGCCGATCGCACCATCCCGCTCGCCGCCACCGCGCAGGCCTGGCCGAGCGAGCCCGAGACCCTGCTCGGCGTTCCGAAGGCGACGTCGAATCCGTTGCACGCCGTCGTCTTCGCGCTCGTGCTCGTCATCGCCGCCGCGGCGACGCTCGTGCCCGCGTACGGCACGATCGGCCGATCGATCACGGCGATCGCGGCAGGCGACCCGGCCGCCGCCGGAGTCGTCGAGGGCGACCGGCACGACGAGATCGTCGACGCGCTCGTGCGCGAGGTCGGCGGACCGCAGTTCACGAGCGTCGGCTTCTACGACGGCTACGCCCTCGCGACCGCGCCGTCGACACCCGGTGCGCTCACGATCGACGACTACCAGTACCGGTACGACCGCACCGAGCACCAGGGGCCCGAGCTCATCCAGCCCGATGATCCGGCCGCCGAGCTGTTCGACGTCACCGCCGTCGACTTCACGCAGGTCCGGGAGCTCATCGCGGCGGCGCAGCACGAGAGCGGCATCGCCGACCCCGAGTCGGTGATCGTGCGGTTCCAGCGGGCCGGGGTCGCCGACGAGTCGGGCAGCCGGCCGGTGCAGGCGATGGTCCTCCTCGACTCCGCGTACGAGGACGCGTCCGTGACGTTCGACGCGACGACGGGAGCGGTGGTCTCACGGTCGTGAGCAAGCGTTTCCAGATCGGCCGATCGTGGGTTAGCATCGCTCCACCCCTGAATCCCGGAGCCCGGTGTGACCTCGACCCGACGCACAGGCGGCTCCGGCGTCCGCCGCAAGCGGGTCGCGGTGGCCGCAGCGGCCGTGACGGCCGCGATCGTGGGCATCGTCGCGCTCTCCGGCTTCCACCAGCAGCTGCGCGAGATCGACCCGCCCGGCCCCGATGCCGCGAGCGAGGTCGTCGGTGACGAGATCATCGGCATCCGCACGTTCACGCCGCCCGAGGGGCTGCAGGTCGACGCCGACCTCGAGTACGGCGTCCGCGAGGACGGCACGCTGCTGACGCTCGACGTGTGCCGGCCGGCCGCCCCGGTCGAAGGACCCGAGCAGGCGCCCGCCACGACGGCGACGTCGCTGCTCCCGGCCGTCGTCTCGATCCACGGCGGCAGCTGGACCCGCGGCGACAAGGCGAACACCGACTGGCGCAACGTCTGCATGTGGCTCGCCAGCGAGGGCTTCGTCGCCGTCTCGGTGAACTACCGGCTGGTGCCCGACACCGTCTTCCCCGGGGCGATCGACGATGTCGCCCTCGCCGTCGAGTGGCTGCGCGCACCCGAACAGGTCGAGCGGTTCGGCATCGACCCGGCTCGCATCGGCGCGTTCGGCGGTTCGGCGGGCGGCAACCTCGCCGCGCTCCTCGGCACGACCGGCGACGGCGCGCTCGACGCGGGGTCCCGCGTCGCCGCGGTCGCCGAGCTCTCGGGCCCGGTCGGACTCGGCTCGGCCGCGCTCGACGCCGACGGGGCATCCGACTGGTTGCGGGGCATCGTCGCCGACTACCTGGGGTGCGAACCTCGCGCCGCCGACGCGCACTGCCCGCAGGCGATGGATGCCTCGCCGGCGATGCACGTCGACCCGAGCGACCCGCCCGTGTTCATCGGGCACTCCGAGCACGAGATCGTGCCGCTCGGGCAGTCGACGCGGTTCGCCGCCGTGCTCGAGGCCGCCGGCGTGCCCGTCGAGCTCGCGGTCGTGCCGGGCGGCGAGCACTCGATCGGCATCCTCGACGAGGCGCTGCGGGTGCGGGTCGCGGCGTTCCTGCACGCGCACCTGGGCTGAGCCGAGCGCCGCGCGCAACCCCCTCCCTCCGCGACCGACCGCGCCGTAGGCTCGGATCCGATCGGAGGCCGCATGCCCGACTCCCCCGTGCAGCTCTCGCGCGACGACTGGCGCGTCATCCTCACGCGCACCGCGCATGAGTACCGCATCAACCAGGTGCAGGACATCGCCGCCGCGCTCACCTTCTACGCAGTGCTCGCAGCGCTGCCGGCCCTGCTCGCCGCACTCGCCGCGATCGGGGTGTTCGGCAGTGCGGAGGCGGTCGTCGCGCTCGCACTCCGCGTCGTCGAGGAGCTCGGGGGCGCCGAGACGGTCGACGCCGTGCGCACCCCGCTCGAGCAGCTCCTGGATGCCTCGCACGCGGGCCTCGCGCTCGTGACGGGCCTGCTCGGTGCGCTGTGGGCGACGTCGGGCTACGTCGGCTCGCTCGGGCGAGGACTGAACCGCATCTACGGGGTCGAAGAAGGCCGCCCGTTCTGGGCGATGCGCCCGGCGATGCTCGCCGTCTCGGCGGCCCTCCTGCTGCTCGCGGCCCTCGCCGTGGTCGGCCTCGTCATCACCGGCCCGATCGCGACCGCGACGGCACGGGCGCTGGGGTTCGACGAGGGCGTCGCCTTCTGGTGGGACCTCGGCAAGCTGCCGCTGCTCGCCGCGATCGGCATCGTCGCGATCGCCCTGCTCTGCTGGGCGGCGCCGAACGTGCGACGACGCCACCTGCGCTGGTTCAGCGTCGGCGCAGTCGGGGCGCTCCTCGTCTGGGTCGCGGTGAGCGCATTGTTCGCCATGTACGTCTTCGGCGTCGGCTCGTACTCGCGCACCTACGGTGCGCTGGGCGGTGCGATCGCCTTCCTGCTCTGGGTGTGGCTGTCGAATCTCGCCCTGCTCTTCGGCGGGGTGCTCGACACCGAGGTCGAGCGCGCCCGGCAGCTGCGAGCCGGCGTCGTCGCCGAGGAGCAGGTGCAGCTGCCGCTGCGCGACGACCGCCTCATCGCGAAGAACCGCGAGGAGCGGCTGAACGACATGCGGGCGTCGCGGCACCTGCGGCTCGATTGAGCGGGCGCCCGACGAGGCCGGTGCTCGGGCACCCGTCGACGGCGCGGCCATGCCAGCGGAAGTCACCGCCCCCTACCGGAGTATCGCCCTGAGACCCCTCCGCCGAGGGATGTGCACCCCGACCGGCCGTGACAGGCTGGCTGGCACCATGAACCTCTCGCTGTCCACCACCCGGTCCGGCGGCGCGCCCGCGCCGACCGACGCCGATCGGCGCCTCCGCGCTTGGGCGTGGCTCGCGACATCCGCGCTCGCCCTCGTGCTGTTCGCGGTCTCGGTGCCGCTCGCCGCGACCATCTACGGGGTGCACCTGCTCGGCGCCTTCGCGACCTGCCTCGCGCTCGCGGGGGCGCTGCCCCTCGCGATGCGGTTCCCGAGGACCGCCGCGGTCGTCGCGACCTGGGGCATCCTGATGTTCGCCCTGCTCTCGGCCGGGTCGGAGGGTGCTCCATGGCCGTGGCCGGTGACGACGATCATCGGCCAGACCGCCCTGCTGCTCGTGCTCGGCATGAACGGCATGAGCTGGTTCGGCATGTTCGTGGTCTGGCTCGCCGGCGTGGTCGTGACGGTGCCGTTCGCGTTCGTCGACGCCGGCGCGACCGCGAACGAGATCGCCGCGGCGAGCCTCACGGCGGTCGCGCTGCCGATCGCGCTCCTCATCGCGCAGCGACGGGTGATCGCGGGCGAGCTGTTCCGCGAGCGCGCCGTGTCGGCCGCCGAGCAGGAGCGGCGGGTGCTCGTCGAGGAGCGCAACCGCATCGCCCGGGAGCTCCACGATGTCGTGGCGCACGGGCTCTCGATCATCCATGTGCAGGCGACGAGCGCGCCGTACCGCGTCGACGGGCTGAGCGACGCGGCCCGCGCCGAGTTCGCCGAGATCGCCGAGTCGGCTCGCGTCGCCATGACCGAGATGCGGCAGCTGCTCGGCGTGCTGCGCAGCTCGGACTCGACCGCCGAGACGGCACCGCAACCGGGTCTCGACGACCTGCCCGCCCTCGTCGCCTCGGTCGAACGCGGCGGGGTGCCGGTGACCCTCGAGCTCGGCGACCGACTGCCCGAAGGCGGGCTCGCCGCGACGGCCGCCTTCCGCATCGTGCAGGAGGCGCTGAGCAACGTCGTCCGCCACGCGCCGGGGGCGTCGACCCATGTCTCCATCGAGGTGCTCGCCGACGAACTCGTCGTCGGCGTCGAGAACGAGGCGCCGCCCGCCGCGTCGCCGACCGCGGGCCCCGGATCCGACGCCGGCTCCGAAGCCGATTCCGCGGGCGCGGGCGCTCACGGCGGGCACGGCCTCGTCGGCATCGACGAGCGCGCCGCCCTGCTCGGCGGGCGTGCCGAGCACGGACCGCGCCCGGGCGGCGGCTACCGTGTACTCGCGACCCTTCCGCTCGGGTCGGACGGAGGCCCGTGGTGACGATCTCGGTGCTCATCGCCGACGACCAGGCGATGGTGCGCGCCGGATTCGCCGCGGTGCTCGGCGCCCAGCACGGAATCGAGGTCGTCGGCCAGGCCGCCGACGGCCGTGAGGCGGTGGCGCTCGCGCACGAGCTGCGACCCGACGTCGTCGTCATGGACGTACGGATGCCGCAGCAGAACGGCATCGAGGCCACGCGCGCGCTGCAGTCGCCGCCGCGGAGCTCCGACTACGTTCCGAAGGTGCTCATGCTCACGACGTTCGACATCGACGAGTACGTCTACGACGCGCTGCGGGCGGGCGCGAGCGGATTCCTGCTGAAGGACGCGACGCCCGAAGAGCTCGTCGCCGCCGTGCGCGTCGTCGCCGGCGGCGATGCACTGCTCGCACCGAGCGTCACCCGTCGGCTGATCGAGGACTTCGCCCGCTCGGGCCCGCCGCCGAAGCCCGCCGGCAACCGGCTCGCCGCGCTGACCGAGCGCGAGCTCGAGGTGCTCACGCTCGTGGGGCGGGGCATGTCGAACACCGAGATCGCGGCGGCGCTCTTCATCGCCGAGCAGACCGTGAAGACGCACGTCTCGAAGATCCTGCAGAAGCTCGGCCTGCGCGACCGCGTGCACGCCGTCGTGCTCGCCTACGACACCGGCCTGGTCACCCCCTCGGCAGGCTGAGCCCCGCCGTACCCCGGTAGGGCCCGCGAACCGCTCCGCGGGGTGATGCCCCGGCGCCGACCGCGTTCATAGCCTGCGGCACATGACCGACACGCTCGAACGCCAGCACGCGAGATCGATCCGCCCCGAGGCATCCACGAGGCCGCGCACCGGGGTGCGGCGCGATGCGAGCGTCGACGCGATCCGGGTGGTGCTGCTCGGCATGGTGTTCGTGCTGCACGCGATGATGGTCGGCGTCGGCGTCGGCCCCGACGGACCGGTGCTCGAGAACGCCCTCGAGCACCAGGCGTGGTTCGGCCCGGTCAGCTGGGTGGTGCAGATCATGCCGCTCTTCTTCATCGTCGGCGGATTCTCGAGCCTCACCCATTGGCGGTCGATGCGCGCCCGCGGCGCGACGCCCGCCGAGTACGTGGTCGCCCGGATCGAACGGCTGGTCCGCCCGGCCGTCGCGCTCGTGGCGGTCGTCTCGGGCTCGCTCGTCGCGCTCTCGCTCGCGGGCATGCCCGCCGAGCTCGTCGGCATCGCGGGGTTCCGCATCGGCCAGCCGCTGTGGTTCCTCGGCGTGTACCTCGCGGTGTCGGCGCTCGTGCCGGCCATGGTGCGGGCGCATGAGCGCGCCCCCGTGCTGGCGCCCCTCGCCCTGTTCGCCGGCGTCGTCGCGGTCGACGTCGTGCGGCTCTCGACCGGTGTCGACGCGATCGGCTTCGTCAACCTGCTGCTCGTGTGGCTGCTCGTGCAGCAGCTCGGATTCCACCTCGCCGACGGCGCCCTCGACCGGCTGGCCCGGCCGACGCTCGCGGGCATCGCGGGCGCCTCGCTCGCGCTGCTCGCGGTGCTCACCGTGGCCGGCCCCTACCCGGTCGACATGCTCGTGAACCTCAACCCGCCGACCGTCTGCCTCGTCGTGCTCGGCGTCGCGCAGCTCGCCCTCTTCCAGCTCGCACGCCCGCGCATCCGCGCGTGGGTCGAACGGCGGGATGCCGCGCGGCCGATCTCGTTCGTCGGGGAGCGGGCCATGACCGTGTACCTGTGGCACATGCCGGTGCTCGTCGGGCTCGCGGGCCTCGCCCTCATCGCGAACGCCGCGGTCGGGCTGCCGCTGCCCGAGCCGCTGAGCTTCGGCTGGTGGGCGAGCCGGCCGCTCTGGCTCGTCGTCGCCGCGGCGGTCGTCGCGATCGTCGTGCTCGTGTTCTCCCGCTTCGAGCGGACGAGCCGGCCGCGGGCCGGCGGGCGGAGCACTCGTGGCGCTGCGCCCGGCAACGGGGCGACCGCGATCGCGGCGGTCAGCGCCGTCGCGGGGGTCGCGGTGCTGCTCGTCGCCGGATTCGGCCCGCTGCCGGCGTTCCTCTCACTCGTGCTGCTGTGGTTCGCGAGACGGGCTCCGTCGCGGCCCGTGCGCCGCCCGGCGGTCCGCGTGTCACGGGCGATTCCGTAGGCGCCGAGCCTCTCGTGCGGGCGGCGGTCCCGCTGCCGACGATGTGGTCGAGTGGTCATGTGGTCGCGGCCGCCGACCGAGGACCGAAGACCGAAGACCGAAGACTCAGCCGACGAGCAGAACGCCACCGAGCGCGATGGCCGAGACGACGAGGGTCGACGCTCCGGCGAGTACGAAGGGCTTCACGCCGACCCGGCGGAACATGCTGAACCGCACGCCCGTGCCGAGCGCGAACATGGCCGCGGCGAGCAGCACGGTCTGCGCGACGCCGGCGCCCGCGACCACCTGGGGCGGCACGACGCCGAGGGACCGGATCGCCACCATGGCCACGAAGCCGACGACGAACAGGGGGACGAGCGGCGGCAGCTTGCCGCCGCGTGCGCCCGAGGCATCCTCGCCCGCCTTCGCGAGCGCACGGCGGCGCTGCAGGCCGATGACCGCCATGACCGGGGCGAGCATGAGCACGCGCGCGAGCTTCACGACGACCGCGACGCCGAGCGCGGTGCCGCCGAGGGCCCCGCCGATCGCGACCACCTGCGCGACCTCGTGCACCGACCCGCCGGCCCACATCCCCGCCTCGTCGGCGTCGAGGCCGATGAGCCCCGCGACGAACGGCACGATCGGGATCATGAGGGTGCCGAAGATCACGACGAGCGCGACGGCGGTGACGACCTCCTCCTCCTCGGCCTCGACGACGCCGTCGACCGCGGCGACCGCCGCCGCACCGCAGATCGAGAAGCCGCACGCGACGAGCAGTCGCTGCGTCGAGCCGATGCCGAGCCACCGGCCGATGAGGAGCGTCGCGGCGATGCCGCCGACGACGATCGCGATGACGACGACGACCATGCCGGGGCCCAGGGCGAGGATGTCTCCGACGACGAGCTGCAGGCCGAGCAGCACGATCCCGAGGCGCAGCAGCGGCTTCGCCGCGAACGCGATGCCGGGCTCGAGGCGCCTGGGCAGGCGCATCGTGTTCCGCACGACGACGCCCACGACGATGGCGACGAGCAGGGCGCTGATCGTTGGCACCACGAGGGTGACGGCGAGCGCGAGGCCGGCGACGACGGCGCAGAGCGCGAGGCCGGGCGCGAGCGTCGCGACCCGGGCGCCGAAGCGGCCGGCGAGGCGGCGACGGGGCATGGGGGCTGACCGGGGAGCGGGGGTGGGGCGGTACATCTCCTCCACGGTCGCAGGCGGACCGGCGGCGCGGTAGCCGTGATTCCGGCATCGAGGCATATCATTCCGATATGCCGACTCGCTGGCCCGACCTCGCGGTGCTCGAACTGCTCTCGGCGATCGGCGAGCACGGCAGTCTCGGTGCGGCGGCACGCGCGGTCGGGATGGCGCAGCCCAACGCGAGCCGCGCGATCGCGACCCTCGAGCGAAACCTCGGGCTCTCGCTCGTCGAGCGCCACCCGCGCGGCTCGCGACTGACCGCCGACGGCGTCGTGGTGGCCGAGCTGGCCGCCCGACTCGTCGACGGGGCCGGCGAGTTGCTCGCCACGAGCCGCGCGCTTCGCGAGCGCCACGAGGCCCGGCTCGACCTGGCGGCGAGCCTCACCGTCGCCGAGTACCTGCTGCCCGCCTGGATCGCCGGCCTCCGGCACGCGCACCCCGAGCTCGACGTGCGGGTGCGGGTCGAGAACTCGACGCAGGTCTTCGACCTGCTCGCAGACCGGGCGATCGACCTCGGCTTCGTCGAGTCGCCCTCGGTGCCGCGCGGCCTGCACAGCCGCGCCGTCGCGCGCGACCGGCTCGTCGTCGTCGTGGCGCCGTCGCATCCGTGGACCCGGCGGACCCACGTCACCGCGCACGAGCTCGCGACCACCCCGCTCGTCAGCCGCGAGCCGGGCTCGGGCACACGCTCGACCCTCGCCGAGGCGCTCGGCGCGGGCGGCGTCGGCGGCGCGGGCGTCCCGGAGCTCTCGCGGCCCGCGATGGTCGTCTCGAGCAATGCCGCCGTGCTCATCTCGGCGGCCTCGGGCGCCGGGCCAGCCGTGCTGAGCGAGCTCGCGGTGCGCCCGTGGGTCGCCCGCGGCGAACTCGTCGAAGTCCCCGTCGAGGGGCTCGACCTCCGACGGCGGCTGCGAGCCGTGTGGCGGGGCGGCGAGCCGCTCGCCGCCCCCGCGGCCGCGCTGCTCGGCGAGCTGCAGGGGTAGGGCCCGCGTCGCGACGACGCGGGCCCGGTGCCGGGATCACCTCACATCGCGACGGAGCGGCACCGCCACCGCGACGACGGCGGCGATCGCCGCGTATCCGAGCAGCACGAGCGCACCGCCGATCGGCGAGATCGCGACGGGCATCGAGATCGGGAGCTGCGCGCCGATCGCGTCGCTCAGGAAGGTGAAGTCGGTCAGCGCGGCCGTCGCACCGCCCGGGAGGAAGGGGTGGATGACGTTCACCCCGGGAATGAGGAGCAGCACGTGCTCGAGGAAGTAGAAGTACCCGAGCACGATGCCGACGGCGACGAGCTGCTGCCGCGCCAGCGCCCCGATCGCGACACCGAGCACCGCGTAGACCGCGGCCGCGAGGGCGAGCTGGGCGAGCATCGCGACGAGCGCACCGGCGGGCACGCCGAGCGCGACGCCGCGGAGCGCGGCGCTCCCGACGAGCGCGACCGCGGTTCCGACGGCGGCGACGGCGCCGTACGCGAAGCCCAGCCCGCCGAACACGACGAGCTTGGCGACGAGCGCGCGGCCTCGGCGCGGGACGGTCAGGAACGTCGTGCCGATCGAACGGTGCCGGTACTCGCCCGTGACGGCGATGGTGCCGATCAGTGCGGGCACGAACAGCAGCAGGCCGCCCATGCCGACGACGAGGCTCACGCCCTCCGGCGTCTCGATTCCGGGCAGGGGCGGGGTCGAGTTGCCCGGCCCGGCGAGCGCGAGCAGTGCGGTGAACCCGAGACCGCAGCCGAGCGCCGTGAGCAGGGTCGCGACCGGCAGGCGGGTCGCGAGCAGTTTGGCGAGTTCGCCTCGAACGAGTGCGATCACGGGTGCACCTCCATGGTGTGGGCGAGGAAGGCCGACTCGAGGCTCGAGGCGGCACCGGTGAATTCGTCGAGCGGACCCGACCAGGCGACGCGTCCCCGGTCGATGAGGACGAGGTCGTCGATGCTGTGCTGCAGCTCGGTGAGGACGTGGCTCGAGAGCAGCACGGTGCCGCCGCGGCCGGCGAAGGCGCGGAGGAACTCGCGCAGCCACACGATGCCGGCCGGATCGAGGCCGTTCGACGGTTCGTCGAGCACGAGCACCGAGGGCTCGCCGAGCAGGGCCGTCGCGAGCGCGAGCCGCCGGCGCATGCCGGTCGAGTAGCCGCGGATGCGTCGATCGAGGTACTCGGTGATGCCGGTGGTGAGGGCGACGTCGTCGACCCGACGGCGCGCATGCCCGCCGAGCTCGGCGTAGGCCCGCAGGTGGCCGCGGCCGGTCATCGAGGGGTGCGCGCCGGTCGAATCGAGGACCGCGCCGACCGTCCCGGTCGGGTCGTCGAGATCGCGATAGGCGGCTCCGCCGATGCGGGCCGTTCCCGCGTCGGGCCGGCTGAGACCGAGCACCATCGCGAGCGTCGTCGACTTGCCGGCGCCGTTCGGGCCGAGGAAGCCGGTGACCCGGCCCGGCTCGGCCCTGAAGCTCGCGGCTCGGACCGCCTCGACCTCGCCGAACCGCTTCGACAGCCCCGTGACCTCGATCGCATGGGAGTTCATGTGGACATCCTTCGGTGGGATACTTCGTTGGGAGTTTGAGAATGTTCTACTAGTGCGAATGTTCGCACGCTGAGAATAATGGAAGGAGTCAGCGATGCGCAAGACCTCGCCGATCGCCGACGTCGTCATGCACCCGGTTCGGCTGCGGATCGTCCAGCAGCTCGGCGAGGGCCGACGGGTCACGACCTCCGACCTCCGGGACGCACTGCCCGACGTCGCGCAGGCGACGCTCTACCGCCACATCGCCGCGCTCGTCGACGCCGGGATCGTCGCCGTCGTCGACGAACGCCGGGTCCGCGGTGCCGTCGAGCGCACCTTCGCGCTCGGCGATCGCATGGCCCACGTCGACCACGACGAGCTTCGCGAGATGGGCGAACGCGAGCTGCAGCAGTCGTTCCTCACCTTCCTCGCCCACCTCGGCGAGGACTTCGACCGCGCGTCAGCCGGTGCCGACTTCCGCGAGTTCCTCGGATTCGGACAGGTTCGGCTGCACGTCGGAACCGACGACCTGTCGCGCATCCAGGCCGGCCTCGGCGAGCTGCTCGCCCCCTACCTGGCTCCGCAGGTCGATGACGAGCAGGGCGGGGCGAGCGGCCGGCGCACGGTGATGCTCTCGACGGTGCTCATGCCCGATCCGGCCGATCAGCCCGCGCCGTTCTCCGCCTCGTAGCTCGCCGACCCCGGCGCCCCGCCGCGCATCGAGACGACCTCGCCCTCGAGGGAGAACGTGATCCAGGCGTCGTAGTACTCGCCGTAGACCGGCACGTCGAGGACGACGGGCGGCGGCCCGCTGTCCGATGACCCCGAGCGCGAGACGTACACCCACTGGTCGGTGCGCGTCGGGTCGGGCTCAGACAGGCCGCTGAGCTCCTTCGCCTGCGCGATGAGATCGGGCATCAGCGAGGTGTCGACCGACCTCGCGTCGAAGAGCTGCAGCTCGAGCGCGGCGGGGTCGGGCTGGCTGCCCGCCGGACCGCTGTTCGTCACCTCGCCGGCGACGACGTCCCAGCTGTCGAGCGTCGCCGCACCGGGGCCGCTCGGCGCGATCGCCGAGAGGTGCTCGCCCCAGAACGAGAGCTGCACGACCTGCCCGGCGCCGATCGCGTCGACGAGCGCGTCGACGGCTCTCGCCGCGTTGTCGCCGACGAACATGCTCGCCGCCGCCGCGGCCTCGGCTTCGGCGGCCTCGGCGTCGGCCCGCGCCTGCTCGTCGGCGGCCATCCGCCCCTCCCACGAGTTCGCGTAGCGGACCTCGCCGAGCGTCGTCTCGCCCGACGCGATCGCAGCGATCGTCGGATACGCCGGGATGAGCGCGAGCGCCGCGCCGACGAGCACCGCGACGACGTAGAAGGCCGGATGGATGCGACGCAGCCCGCCCGCGGCCTTCCCCGCCGCAGCGGGCGCCGGCGTGAAGGGCGCGGCGGTCCGCGTCGAGCGCACCCGCTCGTCGCGTTGCGCGAGCTGCACCCACTCGTCGGGCGGGTCCAAGACGATCGAGACCGGCGACGGCGCGGCCTCCTGCATCACGACGACCACGACGCACTCGGGCTGCAGGCGCGGGATCTCGACGAGATCGACCAGCCGGCGGGTGCGCACCTCGAACGGAGCGCCGAACCGCGGCACGACGACGAGGTCGAGGTCGCAGATCGGCTGGTCGTTGATCATCGTGCCCGTGCGCCGGATCGACCGGACGCGCGCGAGGGCGAGCCGCCCCTCCGAGTCGGCGCGCTGCAGCTCTTCGGCGCTCAGGGGGCCGGCGAGCGCGCCCCCGAGTCCCGCGCCCGCGAGGCTGCGCACGACGAGCACGATCGGGCCGAGGACGCTGAGCGCGACGACGCACGGCACGAACATGCCGACCCATGCTTCGTCGGCCGAGAGGGCCCATGCGGCGGCGCTGGCGATCACGGCGCCGAGCAGTGCGAAGCAGAGGAGTCGGATCACGCGACCACGCTATCGGCGGGTGGACCGCCCGCGCGGCGCACGACACGATCTCGAAACATCCTCGAACTACACTCGACTACCGGCGCGACCGCACCCCGTCGTCGCCGACCGACCCATCCCACCCCGGCCAGAAGCCCGCGAGGAACCAGCAGCATGTCCGAACCCATCACCGTGTCGATCCGGCGCGAGGTCGACCCGTCGCGCATCTCGGAGGCGACCGCCTGGGTGCAGACCGGCGTGAACCTCGCGAACAAGTACCCGGGCTTCCTCGGTTCCGGATGGGTGCGCGCCGGCGAGTCGTCGCAGGTCTGGCACATGCTCTACCGCTTCGCGAGCGAGGAGACCCTCGAGTCGTGGGAGCGCTCGGACGAACGCGCGTGGTGGCTCTCGATGGGCGAGGGCTTCGTGCGCAGCGAGCGGTCGAAGCGCCGCACGGGCATCGAGGGCTGGTTCGACGATCCGGCCACCGGCTCGATTCCCGCGACGGATGCCTCGGGCGGCATCGACCTCGAGGCCGCCGTGCCGTTCGCACCGCCGCGCTGGAAGCAGGCCGTCGCCATCTGGGTCGGCTTCTTCCCGGTGAACCTCGTCTTCTCGTACCTCGTCGCACCCCTGCCGGGCTTCGACGGGTTGCCGATCTGGCTCCGATCGCTCGTGTCGACGCTCATCCTGACGCCGATCATGACGTACTGGGTGCTGCCGTGGGTCACCCGCATGCTGCACCGCTGGCTGCACCGGCAGCGCCCGTCGACCGAGTAGCCCGAAGCGCGCATCGAGACCATCGGCACGTCCGTGGTCCCGATGCGCTCCGCCACTCGACCGACGGCCGGGTCAGTCGCCCCAGGGCATCGGCTTCTCGGGCAGCCGCGCCGAGTCGTCGGGCAGGTGCGGCAGTTCGGAGCCACCGGCGCGGATGCACAGCCAGCGCAGCTGCTCGGTGCCGTCGGGCGCGCAGCGCCACGTGCGGGCGACGTCCTGGCCGACGCGCACGACCGTGCCGGGGCCGACCTCGACGACCTCGTCGTCGAGACCCATCTGCCCGCGCCCCGAGAGGAAGACGTAGAGCTCCTCGATGCGCGCGTGCGTGTGCCAGTAGCCGGCCTCCTCGCCGGGCTCGAGGGCGTTCGCCGTGAGCCCGATGTACTGCATCTCGAGGTCGTGGTCGACGACCCGGCGCCCGTCGCGCGAGCTGTCGGGGCGGAATCCGCCGTAATGCGAGCGCCATTCGTCGAGCGCGCCGATCTCCAGTACCTCGTATGCCGTCATACCGCCACGCTACCGAGGTTCAGCCACGCCGCTTCACGACCTCCGAGGTGAGGGCGGTCAGGTTGTCGACGGTGTCGATCTCGTCGGCGACGGGCACCGCCGTGACGTCCGTCGTGACCGAGCCCGGTCTCGTGATGACCCGCACGTCGAGCTCGAGCGTCGCGACCGCGCCGGCCGCGACGTCGCCCTGGCGGGTGCAGGTCACGACCTGGCGCGCGCTCGTGCAGCTCCAGCCGCTGCTCGCGAGGCCGACGAACCGGAGCCCGCGGTCGAGGGTCGTCCTGACCACGACGGGCGCCTTCGCCACAGCGTTGCCCGCATTCTCGACGGCGACGGCGTACCGCGCCGTCTCCCCCGTGACGAGGCGGCCGACCGAGAGGCCGACCTCGAGGTCGGGCCGCGGCTTCGGCGCGAGGACGAGCTCGAGCGCGATCGAGTCGGTGCCCCCGAGCGCGTCGGTGACGTGCAGCACGACCTCGGTCGCGCCCTCCGCCGTCGTCGATCCGGTGATCGCGCCGGTCGAGGCGTCGAGCACAAGGCCGTCGGGCAGTCCATCGGCCGACCAGGCGAACGGGGCGAGCCCCCCGCCGGCCTCGGCGAGCGCCTCGTACGGCAGCGTCGCGGTGCCGCCCGGCAGGGCGGTCGTGGTGATCGCCACGGCCGGGTGCACGGTGAGCGACAGCGTCGCGTTCGCGGAGCCGAGCGCGTTCGTCGCCGTCATCGGCGACTCGGTCGTTCCCGCCCCGGTCGGCGTGCCGGTCACCTCGCCCGTCGAGGCGTCGAACGACAGCCCGTCGGGCAGGGTGCCGACCGAGATGGTCGGGGCGGGCACGCCCTCGGCGCTCAGCGCGCGAGTGAAGGGCACCCCGACCTCGGCCGCGGCATCCGCGTCATCGACCATCGGGATGCTGCCGTAGAGCACCGTCGCCGAGCCCAGCCCGGTGGCGGACCCGGAGTCGACCGTGTACGTGACCTCCCCGATCTCGTCGGACGTGACCGAGACGCTCGCGACGCCGTGTGCGTCGGTCGTCACGGTGTGCCCGCCGGGCGACACCGTGACGGGGGCACCGGCGAACGGATCGCCGAGCTCATCGAGGAGGGTGACCGACAGGTCGACCTGCGACCCGGCGAGGACCGTGCTCGAGGCCGGGTCGACGGTCGCGCTCGTCGCGACGGGGAAGCGGATCGGCGTCACGCCGCTCACGGCCTCAGCGAAGTTCTGGTCGCCGAGGTACCGCACGGCGAGCGAGTTGACGAACTTCAGCTCGAAGTCGGTCAGGGTCGCGTTGCCGGCCGAGTCGACCGTCACGGGCGGCGCAAGCGGGGCGAGCGAGTTCCCCTCGAGGAACTGCACCGTGCCGGTCGGCACGCCCCGGGAGCCGTCGGCCGCCTGCACCTTCGCGGTCAGCGTCACGGGCGTGTCGGGGCTCGGGTACGTCGATCCCGAGGTCAGCGTCACGACCGGCGTCGCCTTCACGATCGCGAGATCGAGCGTCTGGCTCGTCGCGCCGACGAATTTCTCGTCGCCGTAATAGACGGCGGTCACCTCGTGGGTGCTTCCCGTCGCCATGCCGGTCGTCGGGAGCGCGATGGCCGGGGCGTAGGCGACGTTGTCGCCCCACGTCCACGGGCACCCGCCGCCGGTGAAGCACGGTTCGAGGTAGTTCTGCGTGACCTGCACCGGGTCGCCGAGGGGACGCCCGTCGACGTAGAACTGCACCGCACCGGCGGGACTGGTGCACCCGAGCTCACCGGTCTGCTGGTTCCACGTGCACTGCGTGCCCTGCGCCTTGAGCGGACTGATCGCGGCCCACACCTGCCGGGTGCCGCCGTAGGGAACGTCGCCGGCCGGCCACGTCTTCACGGTCACGGTCGTCTTCTGCGCCGCGAGCACGGGATAGGTCTGTGCGGTCGTGTTGCCCTGCGCGTCGGCCACCTCGAGGTAGACTGCCACATTGCCCGCGTACTGCGAAGAGACCGACACCGCGGGTCCGAGGCGCTGACTGCCGGCGACGACCCATCTGTAGGTGAAGGGCGGCGTGCCGAACGTGGCCTCGGCGGTGGCCGACAGGGCGAACAGCTCACCGGCGATCACCCGGGCGGGCACGACCGCGCTCACCTTCGGCCCGGCCGCACCGGCGGCGACGATGCGCGCCGAGACCTTGGCGCCGTCGGGCTGCACGTACCGGAGCGTGTCGGTCAGGCAGAGGGGCGTCCCTCCGTCGGCCGGTGCGGTCGTGCACCCGCCGACGTCCGCGCTGTCGAGCGAGGAGATCGCGAACATGGGGGCGCCGTCCACCACGACCCGCTCGGCGACCTTGCCTGCGCCGTCCCAGTCGCGGTAGTAGAGCCGCAGGGTCTGCAGCGTCGCTCCGGGAGTCGTCGGCGCGTCGACGTTCTCGGGCAGGCTGCCGTCGTACTTCGTCACCACGAACCAGCCCTCCCCCGACGCCCTCGACCGCTCGTTGAGCGTGAACGAGTCCTGCGAGTCGAGGGGGTTCACCGTGTAGATCATGTCGGCGAAGCGGCCCGAGGTCACCCCGTCGGCCTCGGTCGAGACCCAGAAGGCGGCATCGTCCTCTGCGGGCGGCGCCGGATCCGGGGCGTTCGCACACGGGAAGGCCGAGTAGGGGTTCCAGTCGTTCTCGAGCTGGCAGTCGAAGTCGACGTCGATCTGCGTGGTCGAGAGGAACGTCGTCATCAGCGCGCCGACGCCGGACTCCTTCGAGGCCACGGCGGCGAGGTCGGGCGGGGTCGCCTTCGCATCGGCGAGCGACTTCTTGAGCGTGATCGGGATCTGCTGGTGCTCGTAGATCGTGTACGACTCGAGTGCGATCGTGATGAGGGCGGTGATGATCGTGCCGACGACGAACGCCACCCCGCCGGCGCGGATCACTCCCGCTGAGGTGCGAGCCGCCGTCGTCGCGAACTTGGGCACCTGCTTGAGCCCTTCCGTGGTCGCCTTGAGACCCGCTCGCCCGGCGTATGGGAACACCTTGGCGAACAAATTGGTGGAGCTCTCGGTCGCCGCCATGTAGGCGCGTGCGGCGGCCGTCGTCGCTCCGGTCGCCACCATCCCCGCGGCGAGACCGACGCCGACCGACGACTCCAGCGCGAGGTTCGGGAACACCGGGTCCTCCCACAGGTCCTCCTGCGAGAGGTAGCGACCCCATTGCTCGAACTGCTCGACCGTCGGCCACGGCACGGGGCATCCGGTGGGCCCGAGCTGGCAGGCGACCGTGGTGCCGCTCGAGTCCTGGCACTGCGGCAGCAGGCTCGGGTCATAGACGCCGCCGAACTCGCCGGTGCCCTCCTCGAGCGCTTTCGGCGGGTGGAAGTCGCAGTACCCGCCGCCGTCGGGCAGGAGCGGCACGGGGTCGAGCGAGATCGTCTCGAGCGTCAGGCCCGACCACTCGAGGTACTGGTCGAGCGCGGCCTGGGCCTGCGCGACGAGCTGCTGCTGGTAGACGCCCTGGAACCATTCGTGGACGAGCGCCTCGCCCGCCGTCCGCTCGGCGGCCGGCTTCGCGATGATGCCCAGCAGGTTCATGAACTCCTGCGCGCGCACGGCGTCGCGACCCCACGCGCGCACGGCGTTCGCATCGCCGTCGGGCAGCGAATGGGTCTCCAGCACGTCGGCGATCGCCTGGTTCTCGAAGTCCTCGACGGCCTGGTAGTACTTCGTCGGCAGGTCCCGCAGGATGCCGCTCTCGGTGTTGGCGATGATCGGCGGCACCAGGTCACTGGCCTGCGGCGGCATCGCCGACGCGATCGAGGCGGGCGCGAGGCCGACGCCGGCGAGGAGGGCGACCGCCGCGACGATCGCGAGAAGACGATGCTTGGGGCTCATGCCCCAACGCAACTGCTCCGGTACCTGTCCGGCAATCGGGCGTTTGCCCTATCTTTGGGTCAGGGGTGCTGAGGATGCCTCGACTGACCGGCGACGCCGCAGCGGCGCTCTTCGTCACGACTGCGACCGCGAGCGGTCGCGCGTTCGATGCCGATGCGGACGCCGCCGACATCGCCACGCTGTGCGAGCTGCTCGAGTACTGGCCCCCCGCGATCGAGCTCGCCGCCCACCGCACGGCCGCACTGTCGCTGCCCGACCTCATCGGCGCCCTGCGCGACCGCCCGGTGGCAGAGGTGCTCGACGCGCCCGGGCGCGATCCAGACCGGGCGACCGTCCGCGCAGACGTCGTCCACAGCCTCGACGGCCTGAGCGCGACCGAGCTCGGCCTCGCCGAGCGCTTGGCCGGGTTCGTGGACTGGTGCACGCTCGCCGAGCTCTCCGACGCGGTCCCTGCCAGAGTCGTCGGCGGCCTCCCGGGTCTCGTCGATCGCGACCTCGTCGATGCCGACCGGGCTGCCCCCGAGACGCTCTTCCGCCTGCGCCGACCGCATCGCGAACTGCTCGAGGAACGCGGCGCAGGCCCGGGCGCCGACCATCTCGCCGCGCTGCGCGCCTGCGCGCGCGATGCGTCCGCCGCGCTCCTGATCGGCCTCGCCGACGACGCGTCTGCCGAGCACTGGCACGCGGTCCTCGCCCGCCGCGAGCGCGATCTCCGCGCGGCCGCATGGCGACTCGCCGGTGACGGCGCCGAGGCGACGACCGCTGCCGACCCGGCGACGGGAGCCGGTGAGCTGGTGCTCGCCCTGTCGATGCACGGTGCCGAGTACGGAGGCCTGAACGCCGACGGCGGGCTGCTCGATCTGGTCGTCGAGGGAATGGACTGGGACGCGCTCGGCGCCACGGGCGCTCCCGCGCGACTGCTGCTGCTCCTCGAGGCGTATCGGCTCCGCCGTCGCTTCGAGTCGGTCGATCCCGGAACCGACGCCGACGCGATCGCCGCCGACCTGCGGGCGCTCGTCGACGCCGCCGCCGAGCTCGGCGATGTCGACGTCAGTCTCGAATGCCTGTCGCAGTCGATCGGTTCGGCGAGGACGATCGGTCATCTCGACCAGGCCCGGGCACACGCCGACCAGGCGATCGCGCTCGCGACACGGCACGGCCGCCCGATCGCGCTCGCCCATTTCGAGCTCCTCGCGGCGATGATCGCGCACGTCGAGGGCCGTTTCGACGAGGCTGGGCGGCTCGCCGCGCGCGCGTACAGCGTGGCCCGTCGCCACGACCTGCTCCTGCCGGCCGTACAGTCGGCGCTCATGTTCCATCAATTGCCCGCCGGCACGGCGAACGTGCCGGCGATCCGGCCCTCGGCGCAGGATCTCGCGCTCCTCGTCGACCGGTTGCCGCGCCGTCGATCGCTGCTCGGCCCCGCCTACGGCGTCGCGGCGCAATGCCTCCTCGAGCACGACCCGGCGACGGCGGCGCGGACCACGGCCGCGGGCCTGCGCGCCGCAGCGGCGATCGGGCTGCCCGCAGGCCTCGGCATCGGCGTGATGACCACCGTCGTGATCGCGGCGGTCGGCGGTGAACCGCAGCTCGCCGCCCGGCTGCACGGGGCGATCGCGGATCACGCCGAGCTGGTGCGGCGGGCGATCATCGGCGCCAATCGCGCGCTCTACGACGCCACGATCGAACAGGTGCGCGCCGTACTCGGCGACGAAGCGTTCGCCCGCGCCTGCGGCGAGGGGGCGGCGTGGAGCTGGGCGCGCATCACGAAGGAGTCCCTGGACTTCGCCGACGCGACGGCGAACCCGCAGCCGCCCGAGCAGACCCTGCTCACGCCGCGACAGTTCGAGATCCTCGTACTGCTCGCCGCCGGCATGAGCAACAAAGAGATCTCCGAGCGGCTCGTCGTCGCGCCGAAGACGACGATGCACCACACCTCGAACATCTACCGGCGCCTCGGGGTGCGCGGGCGTGGCGAGGCCGTCGCGTGGGGACGCCGGGCCGGGCTCATCTGACGGCCCGCCCCGTCACTCGCCAGCCCCAGTTGCCAGAAGATGCGCTTCGCGCCGCGGTTTCCGACACTTTCCGGCGACTCGCGGAGGTCGGCGGTCGAACGGCCGGCTCAGCGGGCCGCGCCGATGCGGCGCGACAGCTCCCCCGCGGCCGCACGGACGGCGCCGGTGATCTCCTCGGCTCGCGCCGCGGCATCCGAGTCGGCCCGGTAGGTGACCGCGATCGCCGCGGCCGGCCAGCCGACGTGGTCGAGCACGGCCACGCCCACCGAGGCGAGGCCCTCGGTGACCTCGCCGTCCTCGCCGGCGAACCCCGCCTCGCGCACGCCGTGCAGCACCTGCTTGAGCAGCGAGTACCGCCACGTGCCGGATGCCTCGGGGTCGCCGCGCCACGCGAACGCCGCCCGGTCGGGGTAGAGCGCGCGCAACTGCGCCGGCGGCAGCGCCGCGAGCATCGCGCGGCCGGTCGCGGTGAGGTGCGCCGGGAGGCGCACGCCCACGTCGGTGACGAGCGAGGGGCGACGGGGCGCCCGCTCCTCGACCAGGTAGAGCACGTCGCGCCCGTGCAGCACGGCGAGGTGCCCGCTCTCGCCGATGCGGTCGACGAGCGACGCGACGAGCGGGCCGCCGAGCCGGGCGAGCGGCTGCTGCCGGCTGAAGCCGCTCGACAGCTCGAACGCGGCGATGCCGAGGCCGTAGCGCCGCTCCTCGGGCAGGTGCACGACGAAGCCGCGCTCCTGCATGACGGCGAGCAGGTGGTAGACGGTCGAGCGCGGCAGTTCGAGCGCCTGGGCGATGGTCGCGGCGGGCACCGGGCCGCGTTGCGACGCCAGATGGGCGAGGATCGCGAGCGTCTGGTCGGCGGCCGGCACCTTCGAAGTCGCCATGCGCCCAGCGTATCGTCCGGGATGCCAGACAGCCACCCTCGATCGGGCCTCCCGCGCGCGTCGTCCCCGTTGTGGAATATGAGCATGAGCAGCAACGCGTCCTCGACCCCCACCGCCGTCACCGTCGGCATCGCCGGCCTGAGCATCGACGACGTCGTCGCGGTCGCCCGCCACGGTGCCCCCGTCGTGCTCGACCCGGCCGCCCTCGCCGAGGTGGCCGCGAGCCGCGAGATCATCGACGGCCTCGCCGCCGACCCGAACCCGCACTACGGCATCTCGACGGGCTTCGGTGCGCTCGCCACGACCTTCATCGCCGCCGACCGCCGCGCCCAGCTGCAGGCGAGCCTCGTGCGCTCGCACGCCGCGGGCTCGGGCGCCGAGGTCGAGCGCGAGGTCGTGCGCGCCCTCATGCTGCTCCGCCTCTCGACCCTCATGACCGGCCGCACGGGCGTGCGCCGCGAGACCGCGGAGACGTACGCGGCGATCCTCAACGCGGGCATCACCCCGGTCGTGCGGGAGTACGGCTCGCTCGGCTGCTCGGGCGACCTCGCCCCGCTCGCCCACTGCGCGCTCGTCGCGATGGGCGAGGGCGACGTGCGCGACGCGTCGGGCGAGCTCGTGGATGCCTCGGCAGCGCTCTCGGCGGCGGGCATCGCCCCCCTCCACCTCGGCGAGAAGGAGGGCCTCGCCCTCATCAACGGCACCGACGGCATGCTCGGCATGCTCGCCCTCGCCATCACCGACCTCAAGATGCTCCTCACCACGGCCGACATCTCAGCTTCGATGAGCGTCGAGGGCCTCATGGGCACCGACGCCGTGTTCGCGGCCGACCTGCAGGCCCTCCGCCCGCAGCGCGGCCAGGCGATCTCGGCGTCGAACTTCCGCAAGCTCCTCGCCGACTCGCCGATCGTGCACTCGCACAAGGGTCCCGAAGACGGCCGCGTGCAGGACGCCTACTCGCTGCGCTGCGCCCCGATCGTGCACGGCGCCGCACGCGACACCGTCGCGCACGCGGTCGGCGTCGCCGAGGCCGAGCTCGCGAGCGCCGTCGACAACCCCGTGCTCACGAAGGACGGCCGGGTCGAGTCGAACGGCAACTTCCACGGCGCCCCCGTCGCCTACGTGCTCGACTTCCTCGCGATCGCCGCGGCGGATGTCGCGTCGATGTCGGAGCGCCGCACCGACCGCTTCCTCGACCGGGCGCGCAACCAGGGGCTGCCGCCCTTCCTCGCGCACGAGGTCGGCGTCGACTCGGGCCTCATGATCGCGCAGTACACCGCGGCGGGCATCGTCTCGGAGATGAAGCGCCTCGCGGTGCCGAGCTCGGTCGACTCGATCCCCTCGTCGGCCATGCAGGAGGACCATGTGTCGATGGGCTGGGCAGCGGCTCGCAAGCTGCGCCGCGCCGTCGACGGCCTCGCCCGCGTGCTCGCGATCGAGGTCATGACGGCCGCCCGCGGACTCGCCCTGCGCGCTCCGCTCGAGCCGGGCGCCCCGACCGGCGCGGTCATCGCGCTCACCGAGTCGCTCGGTGCGGGCCCGGGCCCCGACCGCTTCCTCTCGCCCGAGATCGAAGCCATCGCCGCCGCGGTGGCGAGCGGCCGCGTCGCGGCCGAGGCGGCGTCGGTCGCCGGTCACCTCGACTGACCGGAGTCCCCGCCGACGCCGGAGGGCCGGCGCGGTCGCATCAGTTCCGGATGCAGCCGCGTCGGCCCGTTCTGCGTTCGCCCGCATGCCCGGCCCTTCAGGCGGCCCTCGTCGGTTCAGGACCGGTGCGGCGACGCGCCGTCACCGCTGCAAGGAGGGGATGAAAACGTCGCCCGCGCCCGCGCTCCGCCCTGAGAAGGGTGCGAAGTCTCCCCCGAAGAGGGCACGAAGCCTGTGAACTGACCGGTTGTGCCCCACCCGGACGGATGCGAGACTGGGGTTCGTCGGCCCCGAAACCGACGACCGGACGGAACCCTGATGCCCCACCGCTTCGCCTTGATCCAGCACGACCCGCTTCGCGCGCGACGTACGCGCCCCAGCGGTACTGCGATCGCGGCCGCCGCGGTGGCGGTGCTGATCGGGGTCGGGGGCATGACCCCGGCGATCGCCGAAGAGGCGGCTCCGGTCGAGGCGACCAGCACGACCACCGACGCGACGGGCACCGACGCCACGGGCACCGACGCGACCGGTACCGCCGACGCGACGAGCACGGTCGAGGCGACGACCGACACGACCGCGGCGGAGGGCGACCCGGCGAGCGATCCCGCGCCGGCCGATGGCGGCACGACCGAGACCGGCGACGGCACGAGCGGGGGCGACACCGGGGCGACCGACGGCGAGGGAACGCCGACGGACGACCCGACCACCACGCCCACTCCCACGCCGACGCCGACCCCCGAGCCGACGCCCACCCCGACGCCGACGCCGACGCCCACTCCGACTCCGACTCCGACTCCGACTCCGACTCCCACGCCGACTCCGACTCCCACGCCGACTCCGACGCCGACGCCCACTCCGACCGACACGCCGACGCCAACCGGCACGCCGACGACTCCCACGACCGGCGCCCCGACGACGTCGCCGCGCGCGCCCGTCGTGCTCATCGGCGACGGACCGTTCGCCCGCATCTCGAGCGGGGTCGACTCGAGCGTCGGTCCGATGCTGCAGGCACGGGCGAAGCTCGACCGGGCGGTCGCCGCGCTCCGCGACGCAGAGGCCGACCTCGCCGCGGTCCGCTCCACGCGCGAGGTCGCGCGCGGCATCGCCGAGCACATGCAGTCGCTCGCCGAGCAGGCGCGCGAGAAGGCCGACGCCGCGGCGGCCGTATACGTCGCGGCGTCGAAGGGCGGCAACGCCTCGCTGAACTCCATGGAGGCCGCGTTCGGCTCGGGGCACGACCTGCTCGCCGGGCTCGGCGGCGTCGCCCGCGTCAGCGAGATCGCCGGCGACACCGAACAGCTGCTCGAGATCACCGCGAAGCGCGACGCCGAAGCCGATGCCGCGCAGGAACGCGCCGACGAGGCCTGGGCCGACGTCGAGGCGATCGACGTCGAGGCGGCCGAGCGCAAGGTCGAGCGGGCGCAAGACGCCGTCACCGCTGCGCGAGCCGCGCTCTCCGGCCTGAAGACGCGCGTCGCGTCATCGAGCGTCGCGTTCATCGAGACGCTGCCGACGGACTCGGGCCAGCTGAGCGACCAGGGCTGGTCGCTGCCGGTCACGGGCAACCTCACCGACGGGTTCGGCCCCCGCCCCGACAAGCCGTTGGCGGGCGTCAACGACTTCCACCGCGGCACCGACCTCGCGACGGGCTGCCGCAACCCCGTCTACGCGGCGACGAGCGGCACGGTCGTCGAGGCCCGCGCGAACGGCACGTACGGCAACTGGGTGCTCATCGACCACGGGTCGGGCATCTCGACCGGGTACGCGCACCTCATCGACGGCGGCATCCTCGTGACCCCCGGCCAGAAGGTCGAAGCAGGCGAGCTCATCGGTGCCGTCGGCTCGACCGGCGCATCGACCGGTTGCCACCTGCACTTCGAGGTGCGCATCGACGGCAGCGCGGTCGACGCGATCCCGTTCATGGCCGCACGCGGCATCGAACTCGGCTGATCCTCGGGTCCCGTCGACGATCGTCCGCCTGCGAGGCGGCACCGGTGTGCCGCTGCGGCCGCGGCACCCGCGTGCCGCCTCGGTCGTGGCGCGGTCGCCCGGTTGACGCGAGGTCGACCCGCGCGCTGCCTCAGGCGATGAGGCCGGCTCGACGTGCGGCGGCGACCGCCTCGGTGCGCGTGGTCACGCCCAGCTTGCGGTGGATCGACTTCACGTGGCTCCGCACGGTGTTGGTCGAGACGAACAGCTCCGACCCAATCTCCGCGGCACTCAGCGCACTTGGCAGCAGGGTCAGTACCTCGAGCTCGCGACGGCTCAACGCCTCGCGGTTCCCCGCGGCACTACGACGGGTCTTCGAACGCTCGCGGACCTGCCGGATGCGCGCCGGGAGGGCACCGGGGTCGGAGAACCCGACGCACAGCTCCTCGGCACGGTTGAGCGACACGACGGCCTCGGCGGCGCGGCCGAGTGCGAGCTCCGCGCGCGCGAGCTCGATGAGCAGGTGCGGCACGACGAGCACCGAATCGCCCTGCTGGCGCGCGGTCTCGAGCGCGCCGGCGGCGATCGCGCGCCCTGCGACGGCGTCGCCCGACTCGGTACGATGCCTGGCCAGCGCCTGCTCGGCGGGCAGGTAGACAGGATCGGGACCGATCTTGTACGCGGCGCGCGCCCGCACGCTCCGCTCCACCTGCTCGGCGGCCGCGACACGATCATCGAGCTCGAACAGGCAGAGGGCGCGGTAGGCCGGGACGAACAGCCGCAGGGGACGCGCGAGGGGCCCCGCGCGTTCGACGTCGTCCAGCAGTTCGAGGGCCTCGGTGCACCGTCCTTCGAGATACCGCATCGAGGCCGTACGCATCGCGACGAGCGGCATGAGCGGGCTCGATGCGTCGTACGAGGCGAGGAATCGCTGGCCAGCACGGTGGGCCGTGCCGACATCGCCGAAGCACGCCATCGAGTGCACGAAGTCCTCGACGTCGTCCCAGTTGCGAAAGCCCTCTACCGCCCGGCCGACGGCCGCGAGCCGACCGCGCGCGAGTGCGCGGTCCCTCCGCGTCGCATCGCCGGCGGTCGACGTCGCCCAGGCTTCGTAGAAGGCGAGCCGGGGGTCGCGGTCGAGCGCCGACTCGGGGATACGGTCAAGCCAGCTGAGCCCGAGCGACTGCCGCGGCACGATCGTCGTGCTGCGCACGTTCGCGAGGATGTCGGCGATGGTGTCGTAGTCATCGGCACCGAGCAGATGGTGGATGGTGGCGACGAGGTCGTGCTCACGCTCGAAAACCGCGAAGGCCCGGCGATGCAGCTCGCGGCGCAGGAGCGGATCCTCGCGCTGGAGCTCGGCGGCGAGACGGTCGCGCACGAGATGGTGCAGCCGCCACCACCGCCCCTCGTCGTCGAGCGTCGCGACGAGCCCCGTGCGGGCGGCGACCTCCATGGCGAGCGGCCAGGCGCGATCGTCCTGCACCACCTCTTGCACCGTCACGGCGTCGAACCGTTCGAACACCGAGAGGCTGAGCAGCAGCGCATGATCCTGTCGCGAGCTCCCGGCGAGCCCTTCGCGCACGAGGGCGTCGAGGCCCCCGTCGTCGGGGCGGTGCGCACCGATGCCCGCGAGCGGCACGCCCCGCGCAAGGGCCGATCCCACGAGCGATACGGCGGCGGGCCAACCGCCGGTGACCTCGACGACGTGCGCGACGTCGGAGGCGGTGAGCTCGAGCCCGTGCGCGTCGCGCAGCAGCACGGCGGCCTGCCGGTCGTCGAGCCGCAGTTCCTCCACGCCGACCTCGATCGCCCGGCCGCGCGCCAGAAAGCGGTCGACGGCGGGCAGCGCGAGCGGCGTCCGCGTCGCCACGATCGTGGTGAGGTTCTCGGGCGCACGGCCGACGAACCAATCGAGGCTCGCGACAGTGTCCTCGTGCGTGAGCCGGTGAGCATCGTCGAGCACGAGCACCCAGTCGGCATCCGTCGCCGCGAACGCGTCGATCAACGGCACGATCGCGCCCGCGCGTGCTCCGCCGACCCCGGATGCCTCCGGTACGCGCCCGCTCCACAGGCCGGCGCCTGCGGCCGCAGCCGTGATCGCCGCCCAGAGCCCGGCCGGGTCGTCATCGTCGACGTCGAGACTCACCCAGATGCACCGGGCGGGCCGGTGGCCCCCGAAGCCGTGCGCACGTGGGTCACCGTCGGCCAGTGAGCCACCTTCCGCCCACAGGGCTGCCGCGGTCGTCTTGCCGTACCCGGCTGGCGCACGCACGACGACGACCGCGGGGCGCGCTCCGCTCCGCTGATCGAACAGCTCAGGTCGCGCGATCACGTTGGGCCCTGGCGTCGGCGGGCGGAACTTCGTGGCCGGGAACATCGCCTCATATTCTCGCTCAGAGAATCACCCAGGTGAATTACGCGACACCGCCCCGCGACGGCTGCTCGAGGAACCTCTCGATCCAATACCTTCGAACCATGACATCCCTGCAGCCGGCACCGGTCCTCCGCGTTCGACCTCGCGTCTGGATCGGCCTCGTGATCTGGGCCGCATATGCCGTGCTCGTCTTCATCGTGCAACAGCTGAGCGGCATTCCGTACACCGACTTCGGCCGCGATGCCGGCACGCTCTTCCTCGGCGCGGGAATCTCGCTCATCATCGGTGCGGTACTGCTCGCGATCACGACGAGCCTGCTCGGATGGTGGCATCCCGCCCTGTTCGATCGCAAGCACAGCGCGCGCTGGCCGATCTTCGTGCCCGCGATCATGGCGGTCGCCCTCGTCATGAACCTCGCGAGCACCGACTGGGGCTCTTACGACCTCGGCTTCTTCGCCGCGTCCGTCGTGCTCCTGCTCGTCGGCTTCACCGAGGAGATGGCGACCCGCGGCCTGCTGCTCGTCGGCCTCCGGAGCCGTCTCGCCGAGGGTTGGGTGTGGTTCATCAGCTCGGCCGCGTTCGCGCTGATGCACTTCACGAACGCGCTCTCGGGCCAAGATCTCGGGCTCACGACGACGCAGGTGGGCATGGCGTTCCTCGGCGGCACGGTGTTCTACATCCTGCGCCGCACGACGGGCACGCTCATCTGGGCGATGGTGCTGCACGGCCTGTGGGACTTCTCGACCTTCGCGGTCGGTCACGGCACCGCTGGCCCGCTCGCCGCCCTCGGCGGCACCGTCGACCTCGTCGCCGGCGTGCTCGGCCTCATCGTCGTCGCCTTCGTGATCCGCGGCGCCGACGAGCGCATCGAGTCGCCGCGCGCGGCTGCGAGCCTCGCATGACCGCCGCGGAGACCACCTGGACCCCGTGGAGGCGGTTCTGGGAGCGCGGCGGCTGGTGGCGGTCGCTGCTCGCCGTCGTCGCGTACTACACGCTTTACCAGGGCGGCTCGTTCCTCTTCGGCCCGCTGCTGGCCGGCATCGACGACCCGGCGATGGCCGTCTTCGTCGGCACCGCGCTGCCGATCGCGCTCGGCGGCGTCATCCTCGTCGTGTTCGCCGTCTCGCTGGGGTGGCTGCGCGAGCTGTTCGGTCCGCAGCCGATCCGCGGGCGAGGCTGGATGTGGATCGCGGTCGGGGTCGTGCTGCTCTTCAACGTGCTGCGGTTCGCGACCGTCGACTACGCCGAGGCCGGCGCCGCCATGGTGATTACGTGGCTGGTCGCGGGCCTGTTCATCGGTTTCGCCGAGGAGACGCTGACGCGGGGCTTCGTGGTGAACCTCATGCGCAGGCACGGCTATCGCGAGATCTCGGTCGCGGTCGTCTCGGCGGCGCTCTTCGCCGCGCTGCACGCGGGCAACCTGCTGTCGGGCCAGTCGCCCTTCGCGACCCTGCTGCAGCTCGTCTACACGTTCGCGTTCGGGCTGTGCATGTACCTCGCCCTGCGCGTGACGGGCCACCTGATCTGGCCGATCCTGCTGCACGCCTCGACCGACCCGTCGATCTTCCTGCAGACCGCCTACCCGGCCGAGGGCGCACTGACCGGCATCGCCGGCCTGGGCAACGTCGGCGTGATCATCACCGGCCTCGTGCTGCTGATCTTCATCCGGGGCAGGGTCGGCGAGAACGCGGCCGGCCCGGGACTCGTCGAGCCGGGCGCCGCCGTTCCCCGCTGAGCCGCATCGGGCAGCCGCACCGCTCCGCCCCCGGCATCCCGCACCACCGAACAGCCCCCGGGCCGACCAGGCCCGGGGGCTGTTCCCATCCCGCACGCCGGCCCCCGCCGACGGCGAGGCCTTCACGCCGTCGCGAGCGCCTCCGTCGGCGAGAGCCGAGACGCCCGGATGGCCGGGTAGAGCCCCGCGACCACGCCGACGACGACGGTCGCGAGCAACCCGCCGACCGAGGCCCAGATCGGCACGAGCGTCGGCCAGCCCTGCAGCAGCGAGCACACGGTCGTCGCGACGACGCCGACGATCACCCCGGCCGCCCCGCCGACGAGCGCGAGCAGCAGCGACTCGGTGAGGAACTGCGCGCGGATGTGCCCGCGCGTCGCACCGAGCGATCGGCGCAGGCCGATCTCACCACGGCGTTCGAGCACCGAGATCACCATCGTGTTCGCGACGCCGACGCCGCCGACGAGCAGGGCCACCGCCCCGAGCCCGACGAGCAGCCCCGTGAACGCCTGGTCGGCCGCCGCCCGCGCCACGAGCGCATCGGAGGGGCGCGAGACCTGCACCTCGTTGGGACTCGTCGGGTTCGCGGTCGCGGCGAGCACGTCGCGCACGGCGTCGACGGCGTCCTCGTCGGTGCGCACCGTGACGGCCGTCGGGTGCCCGTCGAAGTCGAGCAGCGCCTCGGCGACCGGCCAGCCGATGAGCGCCGCGGTGTCGAGCTCGGTCGCGAGCGGCACGGGCGCGAGGATTCCCGCGACCGTGAACCACTCGCCGCCGATGAGCACCCGCACGTCGGCGCCGGCCCGGTCGATGCCGAGCAGCTCGGCGGCGGCCGACCCGAGCACGACGACCGGATGGCGCTCGGTCGCGGCGTTGAGCCAGTCGCCGTCGGCCAGTTCGGCGCCGACGGTCTCGGGCATGTCGAGGTCGACGGCGTAGGTGGCGATGCCGCCCGACTCGTTCGGGTCGATGAACTCGTTGCGGTACACCTTCGCCTCGACGGTTCCGAGCGCCGAGACGTCGGTCACCGGTCCGATGCGCTCGATCATCGCGGGCGCCTCGTCGGGCAGCGTGGCGGCCTCGCCGAAGAGGTCGTTGCCCGGCGCCACGGCCAGGAGGTTGGTGCCGAGCCGGTCGAGCTGCCGCTCGAGCTCGGCGCGGCTCGAGCTCGAGATGCCGACGACCGCGATCATCGCGGCGATGCCGATCGCGATGCCGAGGGCCGACAGCACGACCCGCAGGGGCCGTGCCCGCAGCCCCGCGCCGCCGACGCGGAGCACGTCGCCCGCGCGCAGGCGCGCGGGTGCGGGCAGCTCCGCGGGTGACCGCGGTTCCGCGGGTGCGGGCGGCACCTTCCGGCCGGATGCCTCGGGCGCACGCCGGCTCACGGCTGCACCTCCCCGTCGCGCAGGGCGATGCGTCGCCGCGCCCGGGCCGCGATGTCGTGGTCGTGCGTGATCACGACGACGGTCGTGCCCTCGCGGTTGAGTCCCTCGAGCAGGCCCATCACCTCGCCGCCGGAGGCCGAGTCGAGATTGCCCGTCGGCTCGTCGGCGAGCACGATGCCAGGGCGCCCCGCGATCGCACGGGCGACCGCCACGCGCTGGCGCTCACCGCCCGACAGCTCGTGCGGACGATGGCGCAGCCGGTGCCCGAGGCCGACGCGTTCGAGCGCCTCCCCCGCCAGCTCACGCCGCTTCGCGGTGCCGACGCCCTGGTAGAGCAGGCCCTCGGCGACGTTGTCGATCGCGGGCACGCCGGCCGCCAGGTGGAACTGCTGGAAGACGAACCCGATGCGGTGCGCCCGCAGGCCCGACAGCTGCCGGTCGGTGAGTTGCGCGGTGTCGTGGCCGTCGACCCGCACGACGCCCTCGGTCGGGCGGTCGAGCGTGCCGATGAGTTGCAGCAGGGTCGACTTGCCCGACCCCGAGGGCCCGACGATCGCCGTGAACTCGCCCGCGTCGATCGAGAGGCTCGCGCCACGGAGCGCGGTGACGCCGTCGTACGACTTGCCGACGGCCTGGAGCTCGACGATCGCGCTCACGACGCCACCACCACCGTGTCGCCCTCGGCGATGCCGGCGCCGGCGACCTCGACCCGCCCGTCGGCGAACAGCCCCGTCTCGACGCCGACGAGCTCGGTGCCGTCGCCGCGCACGACCTCGACGGCGTAGCCGCCCTCGGCGAGCGCGAGCAGCGCCGTCACGGGCACGCTGAGCACGCCCTCGCGGGTCTCGGCGGTGAAGGCCACCTCGGCGGTAGACCCGCCGGCCGCACCGACGGCGGCCGGGTCGTCGGGGGTCGCGGTGACCCGGAGCACGGTCGTGTCGCCGTTGCCCATGGGCGGGTCCTCACCGGGGATCACGACGGTCTCGACCGAGGTGACCGTGGCGGGGAACGTCGTTCCGTCGGGCAGCGCGACCTCGACGACCGCGCCGACGACTGCGTACGCGGCATCCGTCTCGTCGAGGTCGACCTGCACGACGCGGTCGGTGCTCGCGGTCGTGAGCACCTCGCCTGCGGCCGCGTCGCCGACGGCGGCCGCGACCGAGGTCACCTGCACCGATCCGCCCGCGTAGTGGATGCGCGACGGCTCGACCGTGCCGGTCTCGTCGACGCCGAGCGCCTCCTGCCAGTCCTCGACCGCGTCGGCGGTGGCCCACGTGTAGTCGTCGTCGACGTCGAAGCCCGTGTAGCCGAGCGCGGCGAGGTTCTCCTCGAACTGGCGCACGTCGGCGCCCGAGGTTCCCGGCGCGAGCACCCGGTAGGCGGGCATCGCCCCGACGAGCAGCACGACGGGTGCGTCGTCGACCCGGTAGAGCTGACCGCCGCGCTCGACGACGGCGCCGGCCGCGGGCAGCCACGTGAGGGTGCCGCCGTCGGCGCGCAGCACGGTCTCGCCCGCGTTCGCGAGCTCGCCCGATTCCGTCGTCGTCGCGATGAGGTCGCCCCGCGTGACCTCGCCCGTCTCGGGGGCGGCCGGCGCGGGCGTCGCGGCGGCCGGGGCGAACCCGAACCCGCTCGCGGCCGCCGCGGTCACTCCCACGCCCGCCACGGCGAGCAGGCCGAGCCCGATCCAGCCGAGTCGTGCCCGCGTGCTCACGACTCGCCGCCTTCGCTCGTCGCCGGCCCGCCGTCTTCGCCCTTGGGCTTCGGCATCGACTCGCCGCACTTCTCCTGGGCTTCGCGGAACTCGTCGCTCTCGGGGTCGAAACCCATGTCCGAGTCGATCCGGAGGCCGCCGTCGGCGCTCGGGTCGGGGAATCCCTCGATGCCCTCGTCGCGCATGCACTCGGAGAACTCGCGCATCTGGGCGAGCTGCTCGGCGTTCGGCTTCGGCATCTCGCCGCCGTTCGGCATGAACTCCTTGCAGGCCTCCATCGCCGCGTCGACCTCGTCGGGATCGGATCCCTCGGGGATCGCGATCGCGAACCCGCCGTCCTCGGTGTCGGGGTCGGGCATGTCGATGCCGTGCTCGCGCATGCACTCGGCGAACGCCACCTGGTCGCCGTCGCCCCCGCCGCCGCCGTCACCGTCGTCGCCGCCCGGTGGCGACGACTGCTGCGCCTGCGGGTCGCCGTCGAGCGAGGCGACCCCCGACGCCGCGGGTGTGCAGCCGGCCAGTGCCAGCGCGGCCGCGAGGGCGATGACGACCGAGAGGGATGCCTCCCGCCGATGTGTGCGGAACATGTCGAGTCCTTTCGTGTGGGCGTGTCAGCGGTCGCTGTGCACGCAGGCCGCCTGGGCGGCGAGGTAGTCGGGGGCGGTCGGATCGATCGGGCTCCCGGGCGGGATGTCGATGACGCCGTCGGGACGCGGATCTGGGTAGTCGTCGACCCCGTGCTCGCGCATGCACTCGGCGAGCTCCCGCAGCCGTGCGAGCTGCTCGGGGTCGTGCTCGGGCGGGGCGCCGGCGCCCGGCATGAAGCGGGCGCAGGCGGCGAGCGCCTCGTCGACCTCCTCGATGGGCACGCCCTCGGGGTACCGGTACGTGAACGAATGTCCGTCCTGCGTCGGCATCGGGATCGGCACCCCCTGCTCGGCCATGCACTCGCTGAGGCCGCGTGGGTCGCCGTCGAGATCGAGCGCCGGTTCGGTCGTCGACGCGAGGCCGGCGATGCCCGGGGCATCCGGGTCGTCGAGCGACGCGACCGACGGCGGCGCGTCGGCCGTGCACCCGGCGAGCAGGAGTGCCGCGGTGACGACGAGCACGCCGAGCATCGGGGTCGCGAGCCGGCTGGGGCGAGGCATCCGAGGTCCTTCCGTCGAGCGGGGCCGCCGCGGCCCCGGGTCTGCCCAGCACACCCCAGCCGCCGTTTCCCGGTCGTGACCGTGCGCGCTAACGCCCCGGTAACGCGCCGACCGGCGACAATGGGCAGATGCGCATCCTGGTCGCGGAGGACGAGCCGCTGCTCGCCGGTGCCGTCGCCGAGTGGCTGCGGAACGCGGCGCACGCGGTCGACGTGGTCGGCGACGGCGGCAGCGCGCTCGAACGGGTCGACGTCAACGACTACGACCTCGTCGTGCTCGACCGCGACCTGCCCGTCGTGCACGGCGACGACGTGTGCCGCCACATCGCCGCCGCCGAGATGCCGACGCGCGTGCTCATGCTCACCGCGGCCGGCACGGTCGACGACCGGGTGGCGGGCCTCGCGATGGGCGCCGACGACTACCTGCCGAAGCCGTTCGCGTTCGCCGAGCTCGGCGCGCGCGTCGAGGCGCTCGGCCGGCGTTCGCGACCCGCCGCGCCGCCCGTGCTCGAGCGCGCCGGCGTGCGGGTCGACACCCACCACCGCGAGGTCGTGTGCCACGGCCGGTACGTGCCACTGTCGAAGAAGGAGTTCGCGGTGCTCGTCGAGCTGCTGCGCGCCGACGGCGCATACGTGTCCGCCGAGCAGCTGCTCGAGAAGGCGTGGGACGAGAACATCGACCCGTTCACGGGCGTCGTGCGCATCACCATCCTGAAGCTGCGCCGCAAGCTCGGCGATGCCTCGATCATCGAGACCGAGGCCGGCGTGGGGTATCGCATCCGATGAGACGGTTCCGGCTCACCCTGCGCGCCCGGCTGACGGTCGTCTACGGCCTGCTGTTCCTCGTCGCGGGCCTCGTGATGCTCGTGCTCACCTGGGCGCTCGTGCAGCAACGGCTCATCGGCGACGCGTCGATCGTGAGCAGTTCCTACTGCTGCACCGCACCGGGCGAGGAGGCGCCCTCGTTCGACCCGGCCGCGCCGACGCCGCCCGCCGGCGCCGAGCAGAACTACCTGTACACGGTGAAGATCGTGGGCGCGGCGCGCGACGAGGCGCTCGGCGCCCTCATCACCCAGGGCGCGATCGCGGTCGTCGTGGTCGGCGCGATCGCGGCATGGATGGGCTGGCTCGTCGCCGGGCGCATGCTGCGCCCGCTCTCGACGATCACCGAGACCGCGCGCCGCATCGCCGACGCGCCCGACGCCGACCGCCGCATGCACGAGCGCATCAACCTCACGGGTCCGCGCGACGAGGTCACCGAGCTCGCCGAGACGTTCGACGGCATGCTCGCGCGCCTCGACACCGCGTTCGACGCGCAGCGGCGGTTCATCGCGAACGCCTCGCACGAGCTGCGCACGCCGCTGACCCTCAATCGGGCCCTCATCGAGGTCGCCGCCGAGCGGCCCGACGCCTCGCCCGACCTGAAGCTCCTCGGCGAGACCCTGCTCGAGGTGAACGCGCGGCACGAACGGCTCATCGACGGGCTGCTGCTGCTCGCCCGCTCCGAGCGCGAGCTCGGCGAACGGCGGTTCGTCGATCTCGCCGACGTCGCCGAGCACGTGGTCGACGAGGCGCGGGCTCGCACGACGGGCGACCCCGCGGCCCCGCCGATCGAGCTCATCGCCGACGAGGCCCCGACGGCGGGCGACCCGGTGCTGCTCGAGCAGCTCGTGCGCAACCTCGTCGACAACGCGGTGCGGCACAACCTCGCCGCCGACGGGTGGGTGCGGGTGACGACGCGCACGGATGCCTCGGGCAGGGCCCTGCTCGAGGTGACGAACACCGGCCGGCCGATCGCCCCGTACGAGCTCGACCGCCTGGTCGAGCCCTTCCGCCGGCTCGACGGCGAGCGCACGGGCAACGGCTCGGGCGCCGGGCTCGGCCTCTCGATCGTGCGGGCGATCGTCGAGGCCCACGACGGCGAACTCGCCCTCGTGACCCGGCCGGGCGGCGGGCTCGTCGTGACCGTGCGCCTTCCCGGCGAGTCGTACGCCACCACGGGCTAGTTCTGGGATCCCAGACGCCCGCCCCGCGGCATCCGTTGTCGCAGTGCCGCACGTGCGCGACCATCGAATCATGACCGACGCAACGACCACCACGCGCACCGTCCGCGCGCCTCGCGGCACCGAGCTCTCCGCGAAGAGCTGGCAGACCGAGGCGCCGCTGCGCATGCTCATGAACAACCTCGACCCCGAGGTCGCCGAACACCCCGAGGACCTCGTCGTCTACGGCGGCACGGGCAAGGCCGCCCGCAACTGGGAGGCGTTCGACGCCATCACGAAGACGCTCGAGCGCCTCGAGGCCGACGAGACCCTGCTCGTGCAGTCGGGCAAGCCCGTCGGCGTCTTCCGCACCAACGTGTGGGCCCCCCGCGTGCTCATCGCGAACTCGAACCTCGTCGGCGACTGGGCGACGTGGCCCGAGTTCCGCCGCCTCGAGGCCGAGGGCCTCACGATGTACGGCCAGATGACCGCCGGCTCGTGGATCTACATCGGCTCGCAGGGCATCCTGCAGGGCACCTACGAGACCTTCGCGGCCGTGGGCGAGAAGCTCAAGCGCGAGGGGCGCGGCAGCGCGCTCGGCGGTGCGGCGGCTCGCGACGGCGAGGGTCCCCTCGCCGGCACGCTGACCCTCACCGGCGGCTGCGGCGGCATGGGCGGTGCCCAGCCCCTCGCCGTCACCCTCAACGACGGCGCCTGCCTCATCGTCGACGTCGACGAGACGCGCCTGCGCCGCCGCGCCGGCAAGCGCTACCTCGACGAGGTCGAGACCGACCTCGACACCGCGATCGCCAAGGTGCTGAAGGCCAAGGAGGAGCGCCGCGGCTGGTCGGTCGGCTACGTCGGCAACGCCGCCGAGGTCTTCCCCGAGATCCTGCGCCGCCACCGCGCGGGCGAGCTGACCGTCGACGTCGTCACCGACCAGACGAGCGCGCACGACCCGCTCGCCTACCTGCCCGAGGGCATCTCGGTCGCCGACTGGAAGCAGGCCGCGCAGGACGACCCCGAGGGCTTCACCCGCAAGGCGCAGACGTCGATGGCGCACCACGTGCAGGCCATGGTCGAGTTCCAGGACGCCGGCGCCGAGGTCTTCGACTACGGCAACTCGATCCGCGACGAGGCGCGCAAGGGCGGCTACGACCGCGCGTTCGAGTTCCCGGGCTTCGTGCCGGCGTACATCCGTCCCCTGTTCTGCGAGGGCCTCGGGCCGTTCCGCTGGGTCGCGCTCTCGGGCGACCCCGAGGACATCCGCGTCACCGACGAGGCGATCAAGGAGCTGTTCCCCGAGAACGCGCACCTGCACAAGTGGCTCGACGCCGCCGCCGAGCGCGTGGAGTTCGAGGGCCTGCCCGCCCGCATCTGCTGGCTCGGCTACGGCGAGCGCCACAAGGCCGGCCTGCTCTTCAACCGGCTCGTCGCCGAAGGCAAGGTGAAGGCGCCGATCGTGATCGGCCGCGACCACCTCGACTCGGGCTCGGTCGCCTCGCCGTACCGCGAGACCGAGGCCATGAAGGACGGCTCCGACGCGATCGCCGACTGGCCCCTCCTCAACGCCCTCACCGCCGCGTCGTCGGGCGCGACCTGGGTGTCGATCCACCACGGCGGCGGCGTCGGCATCGGCCGCTCGATCCACGCGGGCCAGGTCTCCGTCGCCGACGGCACCGAGCTCGCCGCGGCGAAGCTCACGGCGCTGCTCACGAACGACCCCGGCATGGGCGTGATCCGTCACGTCGACGCCGGCTACGAGCGGGCGATCGAGGTCGCGCGCGAGCGCGGCGTCGACGTGCCGATGCTCGAGGGCTGAGCGGCTCCTCCTCCGCTCCCCTCCTCCGTCGAGTGGGCGATCCCAGCGCATCGCACCGCGATCGCGCCGCCGAGATCGCCCGCTCGATTGAGAGACTCGAACTCAGCACGACGATCGAAAGGCGACCAGGATGCCTCGGGCCACGCTCATCACGAACATCGGCGAGCTCGTCACCAATGACGAGCAGCCCGGCCGCGAGGGCGGCCCCCTCGGCATCGTGCGCGACGCCGCAGTGCTCGTCGAGCACGGCGAAGTGACCTGGGTCGGCGCCGCCGCCGATGCATCCGCCCACACGCCCGAGTCGGGCGTCGAGCTCGTCGACGCGGGCGGGCGCGCCGTCATCCCAGGCTTCGTCGACAGCCACACGCACCTCGTGTTCGGCGGCGACCGCGCCGAGGAGTTCGCCGCCCGCATGGCCGGGCGCCGTTACGAGGCGGGCGGCATCAGGTCGACCGTCGCCGCCACCCGCGCCGCGACCGACGACGAGCTGCGCGCCCGGCTCACGGGCTTCGTCGCCGAGCTGCACGCGCAGGGCACGACGACGTTCGAGGTGAAGTCGGGCTACGGGCTCAGCGTCGCCGACGAGGAGCGCCTCGTACGCCTCGCCCGCGAGGTCACCTCAGAGGTCACCTTCCTCGGTGCGCACGTCGTGCCGTTCGAGTTCCGCGAGGACCCGCGCTTCGACGGCGACCCCGTCGCGGCGGGCGATGCCTACGTCGACGTCGTCATCGGCGAGATGCTCGACGCGTGCGCGCCGCACTCGCGCTGGATCGACGCCTTCTGCGAGCGGGGCGCGTTCTCGCCCGAACAGTCGCGCCGGGTGCTCGAGGCCGGACGCGACGCCGGGCTCGGCATCCGCGTGCACGGCAACCAGCTCGGCGAGGGCGGCGGCGTCCGCCTCGCGGTCGAGCTCGGCGCCGCCTCGGTCGACCACTGCACCTTCCTGAGCGACGAGGATGTCGCGGCGCTCGCCTCGTCCGACACCGTCGCGACGCTCCTGCCGGGCGTCGAGTTCTCGACCCGGCAGCCGTACCCCGATGCGCGCAGGCTCATCGAGGCCGGGGTGACGGTGGCGCTCGCGAGCGACTGCAACCCGGGGTCGTGCTTCACGAGCTCGATGCCGTTCTGCATCGCGGTCGCAGTGCGTGACATGAACATGACCCCTGCCGAGGCGCTCTGGGCCTCGACGGCCGCCGGTGCGAAGGCGTTGCGCCGTTCCGACGTCGGCGCGCTCCGCCCAGGCATGCGCGCCGACCTCGTCGAGCTCGACGCCCCCAGCTACCTGCACCTCGCATACCGCCCCGGCGTGCCCATCGTGCGCCGTGTCTGGGCCGCCGGCGCACCGATCGCCTGAGCCGCGCCGGCGGGCCCGGCGCGTCGGCGCGAGTCATCCCGGCCGTCGACCGCTCGCCGGATCGCGCGGGCACCCCGATGTCAGCGGAGCTGGCCCTTGGGCGTGTCGACCGCTGCCAGGTCGCCCGTGCCCTCGATGAGCTCGGCCCATGAGTCGACGTCGACCAGGCACTCGACGACCGCGCACGTCGGCAGCTCGACCCACTCGCCGGTGAGCTCGCCGACGGCGTCGCTCATGCCCGGATTGTGTCCGACGAGCATCGCCGTGCCGATGGCGTCGTCGAGCCCCGAGGCGATGTTCAGGATGCGGGACGCCGTCGCCCCGTAGAGCCGGTCGTCCTCGACGACGTGGTCGTCGCCGATGCCGAGGGTCCGTGCGAGGAGCCGAGCGGTGCTGCGAGCGCGCACGGCGGTGCTCGTCACGATGCGGTCGGGGTTCACGCCCCGCTCGGCGAGGCGGTGCCCCATCGCCGGGGCGTCGCGCAGGCCGCGTTCGTTGAGCGGACGGTCGTGGTCCTCGAGCAACGGGTCTCCCCAGTCCGACTTGGCATGTCGCACGAGGTAGAGCGTCTTCATGCGTCGTCCCTTCCTGCCGTGGTGATCTCGATCGCGCCGGTGCCGGTGAAGTTGACGAAGCGGCGGCCGTCGCCCTCGACGAGGCTGAGCAGCACGGCGCCGCAGCCTCGGCAGCGGGCGACGCTGCCCGCGCCGCTGCGGTAGACGAGGGCGGTCGCGAGCTCGGCGACGGCCCCGCAGCCGTTGCAGCGCGCCCGCGCCGTCGTCGGGTCGAACGCGAACACCTCGGCGAGCGGGCCCGCGAGCAGATTGCCGTCGAAGTGCTGCATCAGGTTCCTCCGTAACGCTCGGTGCGGATGGCCGCCTGGTCGTGGCCGAGCTCGATCAACCACGCGGCGACGCGCTCGACGAACCCGGTCGACCCGCACACGTAGACGATCGGCGCGGCATCGGCCCCGATCACCGCGGCCGCCAGGCGCTCGCGCGTGATCCGGCCGACGGGGCCGCCCGAGCCGTCGGGGGCGCTCCGCGTGTAGACGAACTCGACCTCGAGCGGCGCCGGCCCGCGCCGCGCCGCCTCGAGCTCGGCGGCGAAGAAGACGTCGTCGGGCGTGCGCACCGAGTAGAGCAGGCGGAACGGCGTGGCATCGCCCGCGTCGGCATGCGCGCGGGCGATGGCGACGAGCGGGACGACGCCCGAACCGCCCGCGATGAGCTGCACGGGTCGCCCGACCGCGCCGGAGGCCGGGGGCCGCCAGACGAAGAACGCACCGAGCGGGCCGTGCACCTCGAGCCGGTCGCCGGCGCGCAGTTCGTCGACGAGGAACGGAGAGACCTCGCCGTCGGGCAGCCGATCCACCGCGAGCACCACCCGCTCGCCGTCGCCCGACGAGGCGATCGAGTACGAGCGGGTCGCGGTGTACCCGTCGGGGGCGGTGAGGCGCACGTCGAGGTGCTGGCCGGCGAGGTTGCCCGGCCAGCCCACGACGTCGAGCGAGATGCGCGCGGCCGTGGGCGTCTCGCGCCGCGTCTCGGTGACCTCGGCGACGTGCCACGCGGTGCGGGGCGCCGCCTGGAGCTGCTGCACCTCGCTCACCAGTAGCGCTCCTCCTTCCACGGGTCGCCGTGGAGGTGGTAGCCGTTCTGCTCCCAGAATCCGGGGTCGTCGGTGGGCATGAGCTCGAGCCCGCGCACCCATTTCGCGCTCTTCCAGAAGTACAGGTGCGGCACGAGCAGCCGGGCCGGGCCGCCGTGCTCGGGGTCCAACGGCTCGCCGTCGAACTCGAAGGCCACCCAGGCCCTGCCGCCGAGCAGCTCCTCGAGGGGCACGTTCGTCGTGTAGCCGCCGTAGCTGTGCGCCATCACGTAGTCGTACTCGGTCTCGACCTCGGCGAACAGGGTGTCGAGCGAGACACCGCGCCAGTTCGTGCCGAGCTTCGACCAGTGCGTGACGCAATGGATGTCGGTCGTGACATCCTCGATCTCGAGCTGCATGAACTCGTCCCAGCTCCACCGCCGGCCGCCGTGTTCGGTGCGGATCGTGAACTCCCAGTCGGCGGTGTCGACCTCGGGGGTCGGCCCGGCCGACAGCACCGGGAAGTCGTGCACGAGCGTCTGCCCCGGCGGCAGCCGATCGTCGCGCTCTCGGCTGCGGCCGGTGAAGCCCCGGGTGATGAACGACATCGCGACTCCCTTCGAGGGAACCGCCGCCCGCGCGGCGGTCGAGTACAGGCTCAGCCTGTCACTCCTCGGCGCGACGCGCTACGGCCGGATGTCGGGCGACGCCGGCCCGCTCAGCGCGAGGCCACGCCGGCGAGGAACTCGAGCACGCAGAGCGCCGTGAGCCGCACCGTGCGGCCGTCGGGTGCGTCGGCGCTCGCGTCGACCTCGGCGAGGTCGGCGCTGACGACGCGGGCATCGCCGCCCGCGGCGCGCACGAGGGCGCGCAGCTCCCACGCGGCGAGTCCGCCGGGCATCGACGCGGGGCATCCGGGCACGACCGAGCGGTCGCAGGCGTCGACGTCGATGTCGAGGTGCACCGGGCCGCCCGCGGCGCCGGCGATCTCGAGCGCCTCGGCCATGACATCGGCGGGCCGGCGGCCGTGCAGTTCGTCGCGGCGGACGACGGTGATGCCGAGCTCGGCGGCGCGGCGTGCGTACACGGCGGAGTTCGCGAAGTCGGCGATGCCGATCTGCACGATGCGTCGCGGATCGAGGCCCGCCTCGACGAGGCGGCGCACGGGCGACCCGTTCGAGACGCCGTCGCGCAGGTCGTAGTGCGCATCGATCGTGATGAGGCCGGCGGTGTCGAGCCGGTCGCCGTAGGCGCCGAGCGCGGTCGCGACCGTCACCGAGTTGTCGCCGCCGAGCGCCATGACGGTCTCGGCGCGCTCGAGCAGTTCGGCGACCCGGGCGCGCGTGCGCGTCTCCCCCTCGGGGCCGTCGGGCTCGACGATGTCGCCGGCGTCGACGACGGCCTGCTCACCGAGGTCGACGGCGTCGCGGCCCTCCTGCCGGCTCGGCACGAGCGCCGGGCTGTATCGGCGCAGCGCCTGGCGAACGGCGGCGGGGGTCGTGTGCGCGTCGGTCGGCGAGAGCGAGGTGCGCCACGCCGGCACGCCGAGCAGGGCGAGGCGAGCGGATGCCTCGGGTGCGAGCGACTCGGGCGCGGGCCAGTCTCCCGCGCGGGGCCAGAGGGGATCGTTCGAGAGTGCGACGTCGGCCATGCCCCCACGCTACGAGTCGGCCGCGTCCGCGCCCAGCCCTCGCGCCGTCACGCCGTCTGTCATCCCAGACGGCCCGGCCGCAGGGCGGGAGGCCCGATCCGTCGGGAAGACGCGCACGCCGGCGGGGCGATGCGCCCCTCGAGCCCCGTCGTCGAGCGCCCGTCGCTCCCAGCCTCGAGACGGGATGAGCGGCGCGGCGCCCGTACTCGAGTGCGCCCCGCCGGTTCACTCCTCGACGAGCCGATTCGCTCGCTCGGCACGCAGCACCGCGACGAGCTCGCGCTCGCGTGCGGCGCTGAGTCCGGCACCGCGCGACCGATCCAGTCCCTGTTCGCGCTCCCATGCGAGCAGGTCGGCGAGCGTCTCCTCGACCGGGCGCAGCTCGAGGCCCTCGGCACGGGCCGCGGCGTTCGAACGATCCTGGAACGACGCCCACGTCGGAGCGATGATCCAGAGCGGCAGCGACTCCTCGCCCGACCACTCGGCGACGCCCTGCCGCTCGAGCCACGCGCTGGGTGCGGGCAGCACCTCGCCGCGGTGACCGCCGACCGACCGCGACGCGTCGAGGAACGCACCGAACGTCGAGCGATCGCCGACCGCGTTGAACGCACCGGTCAGCCCGCGCTCGACGGAGTCGATCGTCCAGCCGACGAGGTCGCGCACGTCGATGAACTGCGCCGAGGCATCCATGATGTCGGGCACGAGCATCGGCTCGTCGTCGCGCGCCGAGCGCGCGACCCAGTAACCGGTGCGGCCCGAGGCGTCGCCCGGGCCGCCGATGAGGCCGGGCCGGATGACGAGCAGCCGGTCGCCGAGCGCCTCATGGTAGGCCGATTCGATCGCCGACTTCGCCTCGCCGTAGGTCTCGGGCGTCGACTCGTCGGGTTCGAGGGGCGGCATGAGCTCAGCCGTCTCGTCGGCACCCGGTTCGTCGTGGTGCGCGTACACGTTGCCCGATGAGATGAACGTCCAGTGCCGTGCCCGCTGGGCGAGCGCCGCGGCGGCGCGACGCGCGAATCCCGGCTGTCGCGTGACGTCGATCACGGCGTCCCACTCGGCGTCGCCGAGCGCGTCGTAGGCGTCGGCCCGCGACCGGTCGCCGACGACGAGCCGTGCTCCGGGTGCGACCTCGCCCGCCTCGCCGCGCGCGAGGCAGGTCACCTCGTGTCCGCGCCGGAGCGCATCGCGGGCGAGCTCACGACCGAGCCATTGGGTTCCACCGAGGATCAGGATCTGCATCTCGCCATCACAGCAGACCTTCCCGGAACGGCGCCATCGTGTTCGCCGAGCGCTGATGCACTCCGATGCGGAATAGTGGGAATCGGGTTGCGGTTCCCCCTTGCAGATACCCCCTAGGGGTATTAATCTGAGGGAACGACCACAGGAGGACGCGATGGGCGCCGGCCAGAACGAGACGCACACCGAGCACGACGCGCACGAGGGCCACGCCGGCCATCACCACGCGCAGCACGCGGGCCACGCCGAGGGCGCCGCGGCCGTGACCCACGACCCGCACGCCGGGCACGAGGGCCACGCCGGGCACGACCCGCACTCAGGCCACTCGGGCCACGCCGGGCACGAGGGCCACGCAGGGCACGACCCGCACTCAGGCCACGACATGCACGCCGGCCACGGCACGAGCACCGCGACCGGGGCCCCCCACGCCGCGCACGCCGGTCACGGCGACGCCCACGCGGGCCACGACATGCACGCCGGCCACGCCGGGCACGACATGTCCGGCCACGGCGGCCACGGCGATCACGTCGGCCAGTTCCGCCGCCTGTTCTGGATCATGCTCGTCATCGCGATCCCCACGATCGCGTTCAGCCCGATGTTCGCCTCGATCCTCGGCTACTCGCTGCCCGACAACGCGATCGTCCCGTGGATCTCCCCGGTGCTCGGCACCGTCATGTACTTCTGGGGCGGCAAGCCGTTCCTCACCGGCGCCTGGTCGGAGCTCAAGGCCCGCAAGCCCGGCATGATGCTGCTCATCGGCCTCGCGATCACGGTCGCCTACTTCGCGAGCCTCGCGGCGAGCCTCATGCTCGTCAGTCATCACCTCGACTTCTGGTGGGAGCTCGCGCTCCTCATCGTGATCATGCTGCTCGGCCACTGGATCGAGATGCGCTCGATCATGCAGGCCTCGAGCGCACTCGACGCCCTCGCCGCACTCCTGCCCGATGAGGCCGAGCGGGTGGTCGAGCCTTCGACGGGCTCGGCGGGCACGGAGACCGAGACGGTCGCCCCGAGCGAGCTGGGCGTCGGCGACCTCGTGATCGTGCGCCCCGGCGGGCGCGTGCCGGCCGACGGCGAGGTGGTCGACGGCACCGCGGCGATCGACGAGTCGATGATCACGGGCGAGTCGGCCACGGTCAGCCGCGGCCCCGGCGACCACGTCGTCGCAGGCACCGTCGCGACCGACACCGCGATCCGCGTGCGGGTCGGCGCGGTCGGCGACGACACCGCGCTCGCTGGGATCCAGCGCCTCGTCGCGCAGGCGCAGGCCTCGAGCTCGCACGCGCAGCGCCTCGCCGACCGCGCCGCGGGCTGGCTGTTCTGGTTCGCGCTGGGCGCCGCCGTCATCACGGCGATCGCCTGGACGCTGCTCGGCGACCCCGACGACGCCGTCGTCCGCACCATCACGGTGCTCGTGATCGCATGCCCCCACGCCCTCGGCCTCGCCATCCCGCTCGTCGTGCAGATCGCGACCGAGCGCGCGGCCCGCGGCGGCGTGCTCGTGACCGACCGCCTCGCCCTCGAGACGATGCGCACGGTCGGCGCGGTGCTCTTCGACAAGACGGGCACCCTCACGAAGGGCGAGCCGGCCGTCACGGATGCCGCGGCGGCCCCCGGCTTCGACCTCGACGCCGTGCTCGCCGATGCCGCCTCCGCCGAGATGGACTCCGAGCACCCGCTCGCGAAGGCGATCGTCGCCGACGCGTTCCACCGCGGCCTGGCCGTGTACGGCGCGACCGAGTTCGAGGCATCGGCCGCCATCGGAGTGCGCGCGAAGGTCGGCGACCGCGTCGTGCAGGTGGGCGGCCCCGGGCTGCTCCGGCGCGAGGGCCTCGACGTGCTCGAGGCATCCACCTCCTGGGCCGAGGCCGGCGCGACCGTGCTGCACGTCGTCATCGACGGCGCCGTCGCGGGCGCGATCGCCCTCGCCGACGAGATCCGTCCCGAGTCGCGCGAGGCGGTCGACGCGCTGCACGCGCTCGGCGTGCAGGTCGTCATGATCACGGGCGACGCCGAGCCGGTGGCCCGCACGGTCGCCGCCGAGCTCGGCATCGACCGGGTCTACGCGGGGGTCCGTCCCGAAGACAAGTCCGCCAAGGTGCAGGAGCTGCAGCGCGAGGGCCTCTCGGTCGCGATGGTCGGCGACGGCGTGAACGACGCGCCCGCGCTCGCCCAGGCCGACGTCGGCATCGCGATCGGCGCCGGCACCGACGTCGCGATCGCCTCCGCCGGGGTCATCCTCGCGTCGAGCGACCCGCGCTCGGTGCTCTCGGTGATCGAGCTGTCGCGGGCGAGCTACCGCAAGATGAGCCAGAACCTCTGGTGGGCCGCCGGCTACAACCTCGTGTCGGTGCCGCTCGCGGCGGGCGTGCTCGCCCCGATCGGGTTCGTGATGCCGATGTCGGTCGGCGCGATCCTGATGAGCCTCTCGACCGTCATCGTCTCGGCGAACGCGCAGCTGCTGCGCCGCCTCGACCTGCGCCCCGAGGCCTCGACGCGAGCGGTCCTCGAGCGCACGCGCTGACCCTCCCGTCACCCGTCCGGCCCGCCGTCCGCATCAGCGGTCGACGGGCCGGACGGTCGCGTTCGGCCGGCCCTCGCAGGCGCCGGGCGTCCCTCCAGGAGAACGGCTCGGTCGGAACTTCCGCGCCTGGCCCCGCGTGTCGCCCGCTCGCCGCGGCGTGCCGGGCGGTTCTTCCCGAACCGCGTGCGCCCGGGCGGTCGCCCCGCCGACGGGGCGCGCCGTCACCACGGCAGGCGAAGGGCGAGGGCGGATGCCTCGGCGGCGACCCCCTCGGCCGGCACGACGGCGATCGCGTCGGCGTCGGCGAGGCCGCGCAGCATTCCCGTGCCGAGGTGCGCAGCGGGCGCTGCCCGGCCGTCGCGGACGATGACCGGGACGAGACGCGTCGCGCCGGGGGCGCCGTCGAGGGCCTCCGAGACGACGACCTCGGTGAGCGCCTCCCCCACTCCGGTCCAGCGGGCGAGCAATGGGCCGCCGACCGCGACGAGTCCGAGCACGGCCGCGAGGGGGTTGCCCGGGAGCCCGAGCACGAGCCGGCCCCCGGCTCGTGCGAGGAAGGTCGGCCCGCCGGGGCGGATCGCGACGGACGGCACGAGCCACTCGGCGCCGAGCCCGTCTACGGCGGCGCGCACGACATCGACGCCCGACCCGCCGGTGCCACCCGTCGTCATGACGAGGTCGGCGGCGTCGGCGGTGACGGCGGTCTCGGTCGCGGCGAGGTCGTCGCCCGCGCGGTGCACCGCCACGACCTCGGCACCGAGGGCGTCGAGCATCGCGGGCAGCATCGTTCGGAAGCTGTCTCGTACGCGCCCGGGCGCCGGCACCCCCGACTCGATGACCTCGTCCCCGGTCAGCACGAGTGCGACCCTCGGCCGTCGTCGTACGACCAGGCGGTCGACACCGGTCGCGGCCGCGAGTGCGATGCGCGGCGGGGTCAGCGGCACTCCGTCGGGCAGCACGACCTCCCCCGCCCTCGCCTCGGCGCCGGCCGCCCTGAGGTGGCGTCGGCCCGCGACATCGCGCCGGCCGAGGTCGCCGACCGCTTCGAGTCGCCCGTCGACGACGCGACCGGCCTCGCGCCGCAGTACCGCCTCGGCGCCTGCGGGCACGAGCCCACCCGTCACGATGACGACGGCGCCGCCGGGAGCGAGCTCCGTCTCGGAGGACGGCGCGGCAGCCGCGGTGTCGGCCTCGACGACCCGCCACGGGCCGGGACCCCGCACCGCCCAGCCGTCCATCGCCGACGAGGTGTAGTGCGGCAGCGGGATCGGCGTGACGAGGTCGCCCGCGAGCACCCGGCCGATCGCGGCATCCAGCGGCACCTCCTCGACGACGAGGTCGGGCGCCGCGGCAGCGGCTCGCGCCCGCGCGGTCACGAGGTCGAGCCCGGCCCGGTGCACCGTCACGACGACGCGAGCCGTCGCACCCGGTCGAGCGCGTCGCGAGCGGCCGCCTCGGGGTCCGCGCCGCGCGCGGCGGCGACGCCGGCGGCGTAGCCGGCGAGGTACGTGGTGATCGGCGCGGCCGGCCGCACGACCGCGTGCGCCGCGACACCGGCGACGCCGAGCACGGCGTTCACGTCGAGCGGCACGTCGGGCAGGTCGAGCTCGGCGCGCACCCGGTCGGCCCACTCCTGCAGGGTGCGGTCGAGGTCGTCGTTCGCGGTCATGGGGTCTCCCCTCGGGTCGCACCGGTCGCGCCGACGGATTCCGCGTCGGCCCAGGTGTCCACATCCATGGTGGCAGTCCCCGGCACCCCGAGATCGACGAATCGCAGCGGCGCGAGGAGGGACCGCATCGAACTGCCCTCGAGCGGCCCGCGCGCCTCGAGCTCGGCGATCGCCCGTTCGAGCGGGTGCCGCCGCACGACGCACAGCAGGTGCTGCGCCCGGCCCTCGGCATCGACCGCCCGCACCCCGTCGGCCGCGTCGCGCGCTCCGCGCTCGGCCCCCTCGATTCCGGGGCCCTCGCCACGTGCGTCGCCCGCCCCGCGCATGCGGCCCGCGACCACGCCGAACTCCGCGAGCAGCCCCGGCACCGCGTCGGCCGCGAACGGCAGGTCGCCGGCGAGCAGCAGCACGGCCGAGGCATCCGATCCCAGCGCGCGCACCCCCGCGGCGACGGCCGCGGCGGGGCCGCCGAACGGCGGGTCCTCTCGCACGACCAGGACCGCGGCGGGCAACCGCGATCGTCCGGCCTCGCCGACCACGACGATCTCCCCCGCGGGCGCCGCCGCGTCGACGGCGCGTTCGAGCAGGGTCCGTCCGTCGATGCCGAGGTCGCCCTTGACGATGCCGCCGAGCCGTGAGGCACGGCCGCCCATGAGCACCACGGCACCGAGCTCGATCATGCGTTCATGCTAGGCAGTCGGGCGGGGGCGCGCTGCGGCATCCCGGCGAAACGGGCATCTCGATCGGTGATGCCGGGCATCTGAATCGGTGGACGTCCGGCGCTTTGCGCGGGCCACCGATGCTGATACCAAGGAGGGATGGGCAGGATCACCGCGAGGAAGCGGATCACACGCGTCACGGTCGGCGGGTCGGTGAGTCGGCGCGACGACCTGCTCGCCGTCGAGGAGCCCCTCGAGATGCGGGTCGGCGGGTCGCAACTCGCGGTCACGATGCGCACGCCTGGCCACGACGTCGACCTGGCGATCGGCTATCTCGTCTCCGAGGGCGTCGTGGTGCGCGGCACCGACGTCGCGGGTGCGATCCACTGCGCGGGCGCCGACGGCGCCAACACCTACAACGTGCTCGACGTGACGCTCGCCCCCGGGGTCGCCCCACCGCACGCCTCGCTGCACCGCGACCGGCTCACGACGAGCGCTTGCGGTGTCTGCGGCAAGGCCAGCATCGACGCGGTGCGCACGCGCTCGGCCTTCGCCGTCGACGACGACCCCGTGCGCATCGACCCCGAGCTCGTCATCGCGCTGCCCGGCCGGCTGCGCGCCGCCCAGGACGTGTTCGACCAGACCGGCGGCCTGCACGCCGCGGCCCTCTTCGACGGCCGAACGGGCGAGCTGCTCGTGGTGCGCGAAGACGTGGGCCGCCACAACGCCGTCGACAAGGTCGTCGGGTGGGCCGCCCGCGAAGGCCTGCTGCCCCTGCGCGGCATGGTGCTGCAGGTCTCGGGGCGCGCGAGCTTCGAGCTCGTGCAGAAGGCGGGCATGGCCGGCATCCCGGTGCTCTCGGCCGTGTCGGCGCCGTCGTCGCTCGCCGTCGACTTCGCGAACGAGGTCGGCCTGACCCTCCTCGGCTTCGTGCGCGACCCGTCGCTGGTGGCGTACTCGCGACCCGACCGGCTGGTCGAGCCGGCCGCGACGGCTCGCCCGGATGCCTCGGCCGCGGCATCCCGCAGCGCCCGACCCGACCGCGGCGGCAGGCACGGCCGCGCGACCGCACCCGACCGCCCGGGCGAGCCCGCCCGCGTGCCCGCACCCACACAGCCGAGGTGACCGTGAACGAACAGCGCGCGACCGACCCCTACCCCGACCTCCACGTCGGGCACCTGGAGGACGCCGCGGTCGGCGTGCCCGCCATCGTGCACGCGATGGTTCCCGCGCTCGACGACATGGGCCTCGGCCGAACGGCGAAGCTGTCGCTCACGATCAACCAGGACGGCGGCTTCGACTGCATGAGCTGCGCCTGGGCCGACCCGCCCGAGCACCGGCACACGCTCGAGTTCTGCGAGAACGGCATGAAGGCCGTCACGTGGGAGGCGACGCCCGTCACCGTGCCGACCTCGTTCTGGACCGAGCACTCGTTGACCTCGCTGCTCGACAGGAGCGAGTACTGGCTCGGCCAGCAGGGCCGGCTCGTCGAGCCCGTCCACAAGCCGGCCGGCTCCGACCACTACGAGCCGATCTCGTGGGAGGCCGCGTTCGCGCTCATCGGCGAGCGCCTGGGTGCACTCGAGAGCCCAGACCGGGCCGCGTTCTACACGAGCGGCCGGGTGTCGAACGAGGCCGCGTTCCTCTACCAGCTGTTCGTGCGCGCCTTCGGCACGAACAACCTGCCCGACTGCTCGAACATGTGCCACGAGTCATCCGGCACCGCGCTCACCGAGTCGATCGGCGTCGGCAAGGCGACCGTCGTCTACGACGACTTCGAGCAGGCCGACCTCATCATCGTGATGGGGCAGAACCCGGGCACGAACCATCCGCGCATGCTCTCGGCGCTCGAGGACCAGAAGCGGCGCGGCGGGCGCATCGTCGCGGTCAACGTGCTGCCCGAGGCCGGGCTCATGCGCTACAAGAACCCGCAGCGCCCGCGCGGCGTCATCGGACGCGGCACGAAGCTCGCCGACCAGTTCATCCAGATCCGCTCCGGCGGCGACATGGCGCTGCTGCAGGCGGTCTCGAAGCGGGTGCTCGACGCCGAGGACGCCTCGCCCGGCACCGTGCTCGACCACGAGTTCCTCGCCGCCTGCACCGATGGGCTCGCCGACTTCCGCACGCACCTGGCCGGCCTCGACGAGGCCGAGGTGCTCGCGGCGACCGGTATCAGCTCGGCCGAGATCGACGAGCTCGCCGACGCGTACCTCGCGGCCGACCGGGTGATCGTCACGTGGGCGATGGGCCTCACCCAGCAGAAGAAGTCGGTCGACACCATCAAGGAGATCGTCAACCTCCTGCTCCTGCGCGGCAACATGGGCAAGCCGGGCGCCGGCGCGGCCCCGATCCGCGGGCACAGCAACGTGCAGGGCGACCGCACGATGGGCATCTGGGAGCAGATGCCCGAGCGCTTCCTCGCCGCCCTCGAGGCCGAGTTCGGATTCCCCGTGCCGCGCGAGCACGGCCGCGACGCGGTGAAGACCGTGCAGGGGCTGCGCGACGGCGAGATCGACGTGTTCGTCGCGATGGCCGGCAACTTCGTCGCCGCCATCTCCGACACGGAGGTCGCGGAGCAGGCCATGCGGCGGGCGAAGCTCACCGTGCAGGTGTCGACCAAGCTCAACCGCTCGCACGTCGTCACGGGCGAGGAGGCGCTCATCCTGCCCGTGCTCGGCCGCACCGAGGTCGACCTGCAGGGCGGCGTTCCGCAGTTCGTCTCGGTCGAGGACACGGTGTGCTCGGTGCACGGCAGCCACGGCGCGATCCCGCCGGTGGCGCCGGGCCTGCTCTCGGAGGTCGCGGTCGTGTGCCGCATGGCGCAGGCGACGCTCGGCGGCACCGGTGCCTCCGCTGGAGCGGAGCGTCTCGAGGCGCCCGACATCCCCTGGTCCGAATTCGAGCGCGACTACGACCTCATCCGCGACCGGATCTCGCGCGTCGTGCCGGGATTCGAGCGCTACAACGACGACGTCCGCAGGAAGAACGGCTTCGAACTGCCCATCTCACCGCGGGTGCGCCGGTTCGACACCCCGACGGGCAGGGCGCAGATCACGGTCAACGAGCTCGAGCACCTCGAACGGCCGGCCGGCCGGCTCATCCTGCAGACGCTTCGCTCGCACGACCAGTTCAACACGACGATCTACAGCCTGAACGACCGCTACCGCGGCATCAAGAAGGGCCGCGACGTCGTGTTCGTGCACCCCGACGATCTCGCCGAGCTCGGACTCGCCGACGGGCAGCGCGTCGACGTCGTGAGCGAGTGGCCCGGCCAGGCCGACCGGGTGCTGCCCGCCCAGCGCCTCGTCGCGTACCCGACCGCGCGCGGCTGCGCCGCCGCCTACTATCCCGAGGCGAACGTGCTCGTGCCCCTCGAGAGCGCCGCCGACGGCAGCAACACCCCCGTCTCGAAGGCCGTCATCGTGCGCCTCGAGCCGGTCGCAGGCTGACGCCCTCCCGCGCTCAGCGCGGGACGACCTCGTAGCCGGCCTCCTCGACGGCGGCGGCGACCGCGGCGTCGGCGAGCGGCGAGCTGCTGCGCACCGTGACGGTCGAGACGCCGCCGGCGACGAGCTCGACCTCGACCGCCTCCACGCCCTCGATGGCGGCGAGCTCGGCGCTGACGTGGCGCACGCAGTTGCCGCAGGTCATGCCGGCGACGGCGTAGTGGGCGCTCACGAGTCCGTCGAGTTCCGCGGGCGCGGTCGACGTCGCCGCGGCGTCGGGGATCGCGCAGCACGCGCACGAGGCATCCGCAGCGGCGGCCTGGTCGACCAGCTGGAGTTCGGTGGCGCCCTCGGGCACGGTGGTGGCGGCGTGGCTGTGGGTCATGTCGGTCATCCTTCCCTCGATATTTAGAACTATACCCCGGTGGGGTATCAATCACCAAGCCGATCGGCGTCTGAGAACATGGCCGAAACAGTTCCGAACTTTTTCCGCCCGGATGTCGATCCGGCCCCCGCCCCGTTCGACGCATGAGTGAGGCGGGCACTTCGGCCCCGCATCGACATCGATCCGAACAAGGAGAACACCGTGAAGTACATGCTGATCATGCGATCGAACGACGCCGCCGTCGAGGCCTACGAGCAGCTCGATTTCAACGAGGTCATCGCCGCGATGGGCGCCTACAACGAGTCGCTCATCAAGGCCGGCGTGCTGCTCGCGGGCGAGGGACTGACCGACGCGAAGGAGGGTTTCGTCGTCGACTTCGACCAGACCCCGCCCGTGGTGACGGACGGCCCCTACGGCGAGACGAAGGAGCTCTTCAACGGCTTCTGGATCATCCAGGCGCAGAGCCCCGAGGAGGCCGCGGAGTGGGCCAAGCGCTGCCCGCTCGGCCCCGGCTCGAAGCTCGAGGTGCGTCGCGTCACCGAGCTCGAGGACTTCCCGCAGGACAACGAGTGGATCCAGAAGGAAGCCGGCTGGCGCGAGGAGGCCGAGGGTCGCCTGGGCACGGCGGGGGCGTGACCGCACCATGAGCGAGACGGATGCCTCGGGCTCGGCCGGTTCGGCGCACGCCGACGCCGACCGGGCCCGGCATTCCGGCGGCGGCACCTCCGGCCGCGGCACCTCCGGCCCGGCCGACGCCGACCGCGCCCGGCGCGAGATCGCCGCGGTCTGGCGCATCGAGTCGGCTCGCATCGTCGCGACGCTCGCCCGCTTCACCGGCGACGTCGGCCAGGCCGAGGACCTCGCGCAGGAGGCGCTCGTCGAGGCCCTCGGGCAGTGGCCCGACGAGGGCGTGCCGCGCAACCCCGGCGCCTGGCTGACGGCGGTCGCGAAGCGCCGGGCCATCGACGGCTGGCGCCGGCGCGAACGGCTCGACGAGCGGTACGCCGCGATGGCGCGCGATCTCGAGCAGCAGGGCGGCGAGGCATCCGACACCTTCTGGGACCCCGACACGATCGACGACGACGTGCTGCGGCTCGTCTTCGTCTCATGCCACCCCGTGCTGTCGCGCGAGGCCCAGATCGCGCTGACGCTGCGCATCGTCGGCGGCCTCTCGAGCGAGGAGATCGCCCGCGCGTTCCTCGTGCCGACCGCGACGATCCAGCAGCGGATCGTGCGCGCGAAGAAGACCCTCGCCGCCGCGAACGTGCCCTTCGCCGTGCCCGAGCCGAACGAGTACCCCGAGCGCCTCGCCTCGGTGCTGCACGTGCTCTACCTGATCTTCAACGAGGGCTACCTGCCCGCGTCGGGCGAGGAATGGCTGCGGCCGGACGTCTCGGCCGAGGCCCTGCGGCTCGCCCGGATCGTGGCGGGCCTCATGCCCCGCGAGCCCGAGGCGCAGTCGCTCGTCGCGCTCATGGAGTTCACCGCCGCCCGCTTCCCGGCGCGCACGGCGCGCGACGGCAGTGCGATCCCCCTCGACAAGCAGGACCGCTCGCGCTGGGACCGCGCGCAGATCGCCCGCGGGCGGGCGGCGCTCGACCGGGCCGACCGCATCGGGCGCGGGCGCGCCGCGTACGGCCTGCAGGCCGCGATCGCCGGCTGCCATGCGGTCGCCCCCTCGGCCGACGAGACCGACTGGGCCCAGATCGTCGTGCTCTACGAGGCGCTCGGTCGCATCGCCCCATCGCCCGTCGTGGAGCTCAACCGCGCCGCGGCGATCGCGATGGCGACGGGGCCGGCGTCGGCGCTCCTGGTCGTCGACGAGCTCGTCGCCGGCGGGAGACTCGCCGGGTATCCCCCGCTGCCGGCCGTGCGCGGCGAGCTGCTCGCTCGCCTCGGGCGCACCGGCGAGGCGCGCGGCGAGCTCGAGACGGCCGCCCGGCTCACGGGCAACGCACGAGAGCGCGAGGCGCTGCTCGCGCGGATCGCAGAGCTCGGCGGGCCCCCGGCGGTCGAGTAGCGCCGACGGAGCAGGACGTGCATCGATCCCCGCAGCGGGGGCTCCGCGCCTACTCGGCCGGCGCGGCGACCTCGGGAGCCGCCGGCGTCGCTCCCGCACCCGCCGCCTTGGCCGCCTTCCTCGCCCGCCGGCGCTCGCGACCGCCCTCGACGAGGTCGTAGAGCACGGGCAGCACGACGAGCGTGAGCAGCGTCGACGACAGGAGGCCGCCGATCACGACGATCGCGAGCGGCTGCGAGATGAACCCGCCGTGACCGGTGATGCCGAGCGCCATGGGCAGCAGCGCGAAGATCGTCGCGAGCGCCGTCATCAGGATCGGGCGCAGACGACGCGACGCACCGTGCATGAGCGCGTCGCGCACGTTCATGCCGCGGTCGCGGTACTGGTTCACGAGGTCGACCAGCACGATCGCGTTCGTGACGACGATGCCGACGAGCATGAGCACGCCGACGAGCGAGGCGACGCCGAGCGGGATGCCCGTGACGACCTGCAGTGCGATCGCGCCCGTGGCCGCGAACGGCACCGAGACGAGCAGCAGCAGCGGCTGCAGCAGCGAGCGGAACGTCGCGACCATGACGATGTAGACGATGAGGATCGCCGCGAGCAGCGCGAGGCCGAGCTGCGAGAACGACTCCTGCTGGTCGGCGGTGACGCCGCCGATCGACGCCGTCGTTCCCTCGGGCAGGTCGACCGTGTTCACGGCCGCCTGCACCTGACCCGACGCCGTGCCGAGGTCGTCGCCGGCGGGAGTGGCCGACACGGTCGAGCTGCGCAGCCCCTGCACGGTCGTGACCGAGGCGGGACCCTCGACCTGCTCGACCGTCGCGAGGGTGTCGAGGCGCACGACGCCGGCCGGGGTCGGCACCTCGAGCGCCGAGAGCTCCTCGACGGTGACCGGCGGGTTCTCGCTCGCGAGGTAGATCGTCAGCGTCTTCTCGTCGATCACGACCGATCCGGCGCTCTGCGGCTGCATCGCCGCCGACACGAGCCCGCCGAGCGCGACCTCGGAGTAGCCGGCCGCCGCGGCATCCGCCCGGTTCACCTCGACCGCCACGTACGGGCGCGACTCGGAGAGGTTCGACGTGACCTGCGACACCGAGTCGACGCCGTCGAGCTCGTCGACGACCGCGTCGGTCGCGTCCTGCAGGTCCTCCGCGTTCGAGGCGGTGATGTCGACCTCGATGTCGTTCGAGGCGCCGAAGCCGCTCGATGCGGCGAGCGAGACCTCGCCCACCTCGTCGGCGTCGAGCCCGTCGAGCTCGTCGCGCACCTCGGCCTGCAGGGCGTCCTGGTCGGCGTCGTCGTCGGTCGTGACGGAGTAGGTCACGTTCGCGCCGCCGCCGCCGAACGCCGCGGCGAGCGGGTTGGAACCGGTGCCGATCGAGGTCTGCACGGTCTCGACGCCATCGGTGTCGCGCAGCACCTGCTCGACCGGCTTCGACGCCGCGTCGAGCGCATCGAGGCTCGTGCCGACGGGCAGCTCCTGCGACACGCGGAACGTGTTCTGCCCGCTCGACCCGAGGAAGTTGGTCTTCATGAGCGGCGTCATCGCGACCGTGCCCGCGAGCACGAGCACCGCGATGATGATCGTGACGACGCCGTGCTTGAGCGTCCAGGCGATGATCGGCAGGTAACCGCGCTGCAGCCGCGACGGGTGCTCGAGCTCGTCGACCACCGGGTGGGCGACCGAGGGGGATGCCTCGGCGGCGGCCCGCTCGGCCGTCGCGACGCCCGACGGGCGCGAGACGGGCAGCCCGGTCGCGCCGCTCTCGTCTCGCAGCTCGGGTGCGAGCCACACGTCGTCGACGAATGCGGCGGCGGCCTCCTCGGCCTCGAGCTCCGCCTCGTCGGCGGTGTCTTCGGGGCCCTCGACCTTGCGCAGCTTCGCGGGCTTCAGGAACCAGTACGCGAGCACGGGCACGATCGTGAGCGAGACGAGCAGCGACGCGAGCAGGGCGATCGTGACCGTGAGCGAGAACGGCCGGAACAGCTCGCCCGTCACGCCCTCGACGAGCGCGATCGGCAGGAAGACGGCGACGGTCGTGATCGTCGACGCGGTGATCGCGCCGGCGACCTCGCGCACGGCGCGCACGATGGTCGAAGCCTTGTCGACGCCCTCGACGAGGTGCCGCTTGATGTTCTCGATGACGACGATCGAGTCGTCGACCACGCGCCCGATCGCGATCGTGAGCGCGCCGAGCGTGAGGATGTTGAGCGTGTAGTCGGCGACCTGCAGGCCGATGAAGGTGATGAGCACCGACGTGGGGATCGAGATCGCGGTGACGAGGGTCGCCCGCACCGACATCAGGAAGATCAGGATGACGAGGACCGCGAAGGCGAGGCCGAGCAGTCCCTCGGTCGCGAGCGACTCGATCGACTGCTCGATGTAGGGCGCCTGGTCGAAGACGACGGTGAACGTCGCCCCCGGGTTGGTCGTGTCGAGCGACGCCTCGAGGTCGGGCAGCAGCGCCGTCACCGCGTTCGACACCTCGACCGTGTTCGCGGCCGGGAGCTTCGTGACCGAGATGGTGAGGGCCGGCTCGCCGTTCACGCGCGAGATGCTCGTCACGGGGTTGTCGGTCAGGGCGACGGTCGAGACATCCGCGATGGTCGCCGCGACGGGCACGCGCACGACGTCGGTGCCGTCGGCGAGACCGTCTCCACCGTCGGTCGGCGGCGTCGTGACGTCGTCGGGCCCGAACTCCGAGTCGTCCGGCACCTGCACCTCGGTCGCGCCGAGCACCGGCAGCGCCGCGATCTCGTCGACGCTGCCGATGCGGGTGCCCGTCTGCACCGCGAAGGTCGAGTCGCCCTCGGTGATCGTGCCGGCCGGCACGAGCAGGCCGTTCTGGGCGAGCGCGTCGCGGATCGCCTGCTGCGTCAGGCCGTGGGCGGCGAGCTTCTCGGGGTCGGGCGTGATCGTGACGCGCTGGCCGATCTCGCCCACGAGGGTCGCGTCGCGGACGCCGTCGACGTCGGTGATCTCGCCGAGCGTCGTGCGCTCGATCTCGTCGGAGAGGGCGCTGACGTCGTCGGCGCCGGTGACCGCGATCTGCAGCACGGGGAAGTCGTCGAGCGAGAGCGCGATGACCTGCGGGTCGACGTCGTCGGGCAACTGGTTCTGGATGCGGTTGACCGCCGAGAGCAGCTTCTGCTCGGCGAACGCGAGGTCGGTGCCGTACGTGAAGCTCGCCGTGACCCGGCTGAGTCCGGTCGAGCTCGTCGTCGAGGTCGACTCGAGGCCCGTGATGCCCTGGATCGCGGTCTCGATGGGCGTCGACACGTCGTTGTTGACGACATCGGGTGAAGCGCCCGGATAGCTGGAGACGATCGACAACTGCGGGAACTCGATCGAGGGCGCGAGCTCCTGCTTGAGGCTCGTGAGCGAGATGCCGCCGAAGATCGCGACCACGATCGTGACGAGCGCGATGAGGGCGCGGTTCTTCATGCTGAGCGCAGCGAGCAGGTGCATTGCTCGATTCTCGCAGCAGGGTCGACGACGGATGTCACCGAGTGTCGAATTCGAGGTGAAGAAGATCCGATTGACCCCCGAACGGGGGTCGTCACGCGTCGAGCACCCTCGGTAAGGTGGCGCTCGACGTGAGGTGGTGGGCCATGGCCACAGCGGTTGCCGAGCGGCAGGTGCCGTGGCTCCGCGCTGCGCTTTTTCGATATGGCCTCCTGGCCCTCGTGTGCTCGGCGATCTGGCTCGCGTTCTCGCTCTTCTCGAGCGCATCGAGCGCATCGGCCGAGGAGTCGAAGCCGGGCGGACTGCTCGGCGGCGTGACCTCGCTCGTGGGCGGCGTGACCGATGCGACCGGTGCGGTCGGCGACACGCTCGGCGGGGTCGTCGACGCGGTCACCGAGCCGGTGAACCAGCTCGTCGAGCCCGTCGTCGACGTCGCCCCGGCACCTGTCGGCGACGTCGTCGAAGCGGTCGTTCCGAACGTCGTCGACACCGTCACCGACACCACGAATGACGTGGTCAGCACCGGAAACGGCACCGTCGGAACGGTCGTCAACGAGGTCACGGGCACGGTCTCCGACATCGCCGGCGGCGACACCGTCGGCTCGATCACGACCCCTGTCACCGGTGCTGTCGACGGACTCGTCGGATCGCTCCCGATCGTCGGCGGCCTGCTCGGCGACGACACCGTCGGAGGCGTCCTCGACCCCGTCGTCGGCGCGGTCGACGACACCCTCGGCACGGTCGTCGGCACGCCCGGCGAGCTGCCGACCGACGGCACCGGCGTCATCCCCGAGATCCCCTCGATCCCCGTGCTTCCGGGCGACGGCGGTTCGGCTGGCCCGGGCATCCCGGGGGTCGACCCGGGTGTTCCCGGCGAGCAGCCCGGCACACCGGGCGTTCAGGCGCCGAACGCGCCGCTGGCGCCCGTGGTTCCCGGCGCATCGGCTGCGGTGCCCTCGTCGGGCATCGCACTCGGACCCGAGGGGTCCGGACGGGTCGCCGAGACGGTGGGCGGCCTCGGTTCCGGCGCCGCACTGCCGGGTGGCGGCGGAGCCCCGCCCGGCGACCATTCACCCGTGGCGACACCGCCTGCCGGCGGCTCCGGCGGAGCCGGTTCCGGCTCGGGCGCTTCCGGCGCGGGCTCGGGCGGCGCGTCGAGCGCCGCCGACACGGCCTACGCCGCTCTCGAACTCGACGCACTCACGTCGATCGTGCTCCACTCCGTCGACGACGAGCTGCCGTCGTCGCCGGTGTACGACACCGATTCCACCCCTGACTGACCGGGGACCGGTCCGCTCGCACGCGCCTGCGTGCCCCCGCGGACACGGTCATCGCTCCCTGCCCGGGAGCGAAATCACCCATCAGTCAGGAGGACTGGATCATGAAGAGAATGGCATTGAGGGCGCTGTACGCGACCCTCTTCGCCGGGGGGCTCACGCTCCTCGGGGCCGGCGTCGCCCACGCGGACACGGGTGGCGACGACGGCATCGCATCGGGAACCCAGGCGGGGATCTCGATCGACCTTCCCGTGACGATCGGCGGCAACGCGATCTCGCTCATCGGCGACTCGTCGTCGTCGGATGCCGCGACGGAGGTCTCGACCGCTGACGCCGAACCGGTCGCCGTCACCTCCGGCGACGACGGCATCGGGTCGGGCAGCCAGGCGCTCATCGACGTTGACATCCCGGTGACCGTGGGCGGCAACGCGATCTCGGTGATCGGCGACTCGTCGTCGTCGGATGCGACCACCGAGGTCGCGACCGACGACGGTGCGAGCGAAGCGGGCAGCGCCGAGACCAGTGGCGACGACTCGCTGCTGGGCGGCACCCAGGGGCTCGTCGACGTCGACGTGCCGGTCACCGTGAGCGGCAACGCGATCTCGGTCGTCGGCGACTCGTCGTCGAGCGACGCGACGACCGCGGTGGCGACCGAGGCCGGCGGCTCGGACGAGGGCGCCGGCGAGGCGGTGACGTCGGGCGAGGACAGCCTGCTCGGCGGCACCCAGATCCTCGGCGACCTGGATCTGCCGATCACGGTCGGCGGCAACGCGATCTCGGGCATCGGCGACTCGTCGTCGAGCGACGCCGTGACCGAAGTGGGCACGGGCGGGTCGGGCTCCGGCACGGGCGAGGCGGTGACGTCGGGTGAGGACAGCCTGCTCGGCGGCACGCAGGTGCTGCCCTCGCTCGATGCACCGATCACCGTCGGCGGCAACGCGATCTCGGTGATCGGCGACTCGACCTCGTCGGATGCGACCACCGCGGTGCTCACCGGGGGCGGCTCGGGCGAGGCGACGACGTCCGGCGAGGACTCGATCCTCGGCGGCACGCAGGTGCTGCCGGCGCTCGATCTGCCGATCACGATCGGCGGCAATGCGATCTCGGGCATCGGCGACTCCACGTCGACGAATGCAGAGACGGTCGTTCTGCCGGGAACCGGGGGCGGTTCGGCGACGACGGACGGTGACGGCGGGCTGCTCGGGGGAACACAGCTGCTGCCTGACCTGTCCCTGCCCATCACGATCGGCGGCAACGCGATCTCGGTGATCGGCGACAGCGAGACGGACGGCTCGACGACCATCGTCGACCCGACGGACCCGACCGACCCGACGGACCCGACGGACCCGACCGACCCGACGGACCCGACGGACCCGACCGACCCGACCGACCCGACCGACCCGACCGACCCCACGGACCCCACGGACCCGACGAACCCCACCGACCCCGGTGACGGTTCGAACGGCGGCTCCGACGACGGTTCTGACGGCTCTTCGGTCGCCTCCGACGGTGACATGGTGATCGCGGCCGGCGACGGCGCGCTCGCCTCGACGGGCGCCGACGTCTCGGCGCTCGGCCTCGCAGCGCTCGCGCTGACGGCCGGCCTCGTGCTCGTCGGACTGCGTCGGTTCACGGTGCGGCGGTCCACGCTGCGCCGATAGCGGGTCATCCCGGCGCCGCCCTGCCGGCGCCGGGCCCCGACCGGCTCAGCGGGTCGTGCCGGTCGAACGACTCCGTGCCTCAGACCCGTGCGGCACGGCCGGCCGCGCTCGTCCATGGCGTGGCCGGGTCGGGGCGGCGTGCGTTTCGCAGTCGCACGTCGCCCCGCACCCTCATGGATGCGAAGGGGAAATCAGGGGGAAGCAACACGAACGACGGCGGCCCGAGCCGCGAGGCCCGGGCCGCCGTCACCTGCCCGAAGACGGGCTCAGAACAGGTCGCCGGCTGCGCCGAGGCGGAGGAAGACCGTCTCGCCCGTGGCATCCTTGAGCCCGTCGTTGTCGGTCACGGCGTAGACGTCGCCGTCGGCCCCGATCGTGAGCCCCTCGAGCTTCTCCTGCGTCCAGCCGTTGCCGGCCCGGAGCGCCGGCAGCACGTCGACCGCGAGCGACTTCTCGAGCACCGGCAGTTCGCCGGGCGCTCCGACGCCGGCCACCCCGGCGACGCCGCCGACCTCGACGGTGGAGACGCGCTTGACCGCCGCCGCCGGACCGTTGAGCTTGTCGCGCTCGATGACGGCGAGCGTGTCGGCGTCGACCGCCACGATCTCCGAGAGGCCGAGCCAGTCCCCGGCGACCGAGGTCTGCTCGAGCCGGTAGCCGAACCAGGTCCACGTCTTCGATGCGGTGTCGTAGCGCCCGATGCGGGTCACGCCCTCGCCGTCGATCGGGCCCGCCGCCGCCGCCGGGTCGGCCCACAACGGACGTTGCAGGGCGACGAAGACGACCTCGGCGCCCGCGGCATCGGTCGTGGCGGTGACGCCCTCGAAGCCCCACTTGCCGACGTGCGCCGCGATATCGGCGGGCAGCGCGACGGTCTCGACGACGGCGCCTGCGCCGTCGGTGCGCACGAGCGAGTTCGCGGCTCCCGTCGCGCCCTCGTTCGCGAGCCAGAACCCGCCCTGGGGGCGGGCGTACACGCCCTCGACGTCGAGCGCCTGCGGGGCGCCGCCCTTCGTGACGACGAGCCGGTCGGTGACGCGTGCGGGCTCGGCCGCGACATCCACCGTGAAGATCGTCGACGGGCTGAGCGCGTTGTCGCTCGCGGCGTAGATCGCCGACGCGTCACCGGGCTTGGCCGACAGCGCGCCCAGCGCGAGCCAGCCGATCGCCCGGCCGTTCGCGTCGTCGCCGCTCACGACGGACGGCCGCGCCGCCTCGTCGCCGAACCGGTACACGTTGACGCTCGCACGCACCGAGACCGAGGCGGCGTCGGTCTCGCTCGAGACGACGAGGAGGTCGCGCGAGGGCACCGGAAGGATGCCCTCTGGGCCGTTCGTCGAGAAGAGCGTCTGCACGAAGCGCGGCGCTGCGGGCTCGGTGAGGTCGTAGACGGCGACGAAGTTCGAGCGCTCGCTCGCGACGAACCCGTAGCGGATGCCTCGGATCGTCGCGACCGCGAGGCCCTCGGGCTCCGGGCCCTTCTTGCCGGCCCGGTCGTCGTTGTAGAGCCCGCGCGAGATCGCGAGCTGCTCGAACGAGTAGCCCGCGTCCCAGACCACGTCGCCCGTGCGCACGTCGAACACCGACCAGCCGCGGGTGCCGCCGCGCAGGTCGCCCTCGTTGGCGGTCGCGACGTGCCGGTCGTCGACCCAGGCGATCGCATCGGGCTCGCGCGGCACGTCGGTGATCGACCCGGTCGCGTCGACCTTCTTGTCCTTCTTGACGTCGAAGCCCGATCCGGTCACGGTGCCGGCCGAGAAGGCGCCCGTGACCCGGCGGCTCTGCACGTCGACGATCGCGACGGCGTTGTTCTCCTGGAGGGTGACGGCGAGCTGTCCCGACGGCGAGAACGCGACGTACTCGGGCTCGGGGTCGCCCGGGGCGTACACGCCGGCCGCGGCGAAGGCCGCCTTCGCCCAGCGATCGTCGAACGCGACCGGCCGGGCCTTCCAGCTCGACGGCTTCGCCGGGGTGAGCTTCACGGTCTGCACGAAGCCGCCGGGCGCCTGCGGCAGGCCGCCCTCGACGCCGTCGACCTCGAGCTCCTCGTCGCGCTGGTTCTCGATCGCGATCGCGGCGGTCCTGCGGTCGGGAGAGACGGCGATGGAGTCGGGCTGGCCGCCGAGGTCGATCGAGGCGAGCCGCTCGCGGGTCGTGAGGTCGAGCACGTCGAGACGGCCGCGCGGGTTCGGGAAGTCGCCGCCCGTCTCGTCGATCACGACGAGCACGCGGTCGCCGACGATCGCGACCGAGGTGGGCTGGTCGTCGGCGTGGCCGAGCTCGGCGAGCTCGACGGTGCCGGTGCCGACCGGGTGCTCGGGGTCGCCGAGGTCGACGAAGCCGATGCGCTTGCCGAGGGCGTCGGTGTAGACGACCGTGCGGCCGTCGTCCGAGACGGCCGAGATCTCGGCGACGGCGGCTTCGGCCGGATCGACGCCCGCGGGCGCGTTCTGGAAGACGGGGTAGGTCGCGGTCCGCGAGAAGCCGGGGCCCGCGGTCTCCTCGCGGTCGGCGGCGGTCGCGGCGGTCGCGGTGTCGTTCGAGCGGGGCGCGGCGACGGCTGGGGCGGCGAGCGCGCACCCGGCGACGACGGATGCCACCGCGAATGCGGCGAGGGACAGCGGGCGTGCGGGCATGAGGGGGCTCCTGGGGTCGACGGGCGAGTCGGGCCCAGAGTCCCGCCGACGGCTGTCGCCGGGGTTCCGCGCCGGTGACGCGATCGTGACCGGTACGTGAACGGCCGGTGCGCGCCCCGAGCTAGACGACGGCGGGCAGCAGCCCGGCGTCGGCCGCGGCGACTCCGGGCATCGACTCCCAGGCACGGCGCAGTGCGTGCACGGCGGCCTCGGTCTCGGCCACCGGCTGGCAGATCGGCAGACGCAGGAACCGTTCGAACGCCCCGTCGATGCCGAATCGCGGACCCGCGGCGATGAGCAGCCCCTGCGCCCGGGCCGCGAGCGCGAGCTGCGAGCTGATCGGTGCACCGAGGCCGATCCAGACGGCGATGCCCCCGTCGACGTGCGGCACGCGCCAGTCGGGGAACAGCTCGGCGATGAGCGTCTCGACCCGATCGCGACCCGCACGGAGCTCGGACCGGCGCAGCTCGAGGATCTCGTCCATCCGCCCGATGAGCCGGGTCGCGATGAGCTGCTCGAGGATCGGCGTGCCGAGGTCGCCCGGCAGTCGGGCCGCGAGCAGTCGGCGGATGAGCGGCGGCTCCGCACGGATCCAGCCGATGCGCACCCCGCCCCACACCGTCTTGCCGAGGGAGCCGATGAGCACCGCGGTGCCGGGCGGCCCGTAGGCCGCGAGCGGCAGCGGCGCGCGGTCGCGGTCGATGTCGAGCTCGGCGGTGGTCTCGTCGGCGATGACGACCGTGCCCTGGCGTGCGGCGACGTCGAGCAGCCGGCGTCGCGCATCGGCGTCGAGGCTGCGGCCGGTGGGGTTCTGGAAGTCGGGCATGAGGTACGCCGTCGACGGGTTGGTACGGGCGAGCGCGCGCTCGAGCGCCTCGACCTCGTCGCCGTGCGGCGGGACGCCGCCGTCGAACCGCGGGTCGTGGGGCGCGACCGGTACGGGCACGAGCCGTGCGCCCGCGAGCTGCAGCGCCTCGTACGCGTGCGGGTAGGTCGGCGCCTCGATCACGGCGCGATCGCCCCGGCCGACGAGCACCCGCGCGAGCAGCCCGATGGCGTGCTGCGCCCCGATCGTCACCATGATCTGCTCCGACCGGGTCGGCAGTCCGCGCACGCCGTAGCGGTCGGCGATCGCCTGGCGGAGGGCGGGCATGCCGATCGGGTCGAACCCCGAGTCGCCGAGATGCGCAGGCAGTTCGTCGGCCGCGTCGCGGGCCACCTCGGCGAGCCACGGCAGCGCGGGCGGCGCCGCCTTCGACAGGTCGAGGTGCGTGGCGGCAGGTGGGACCGGCAGCACCGCGGGCGCTCCAGGGATGCGGGCGACGCTCCCCGACCCGCGCAGGCTCCGCAGGTAGCCCTGCTCGCGCAGGTGCCGGTACGCGGCGGTGACGGTCGTGCGGCTGACGCCGAGCCGGTCGGCGAGCTCTCGCTCGGCCGGCAGCCGGGTGTCGACGCTCACCCTCCCGTCGAGCACGAGCAGCCGAACCCGGTCGGCGAGCGCGAGGTACGCGGCGCCGGGAAGGCCGCCCCGCCAGTCTCCGAGGAGGTTCTGCAGGGCACGGGCACTCAGCGAAGCATCCGACATAATGCCACTTCAGACGAATTGGCTATAGATGTCAAGGCCAATCATCGAATTGGATGGATGTTATGGCCCGCCGGATTCCCCAACTGCTCATCGGACTCGTGCTCTACGGCATCGCCGACGCGATGATGATCCGCGCGGCGCTCGGGGTCGACCCGTGGACGGTGTTCGCCCAGGGGCTCTCGCACCTCACGGGCATCGGCATCGGCTGGCTCACGAACATCATCGGCGCGCTCGTGCTGCTGCTCTGGATCCCGCTGCGCCAGCGCCCCGGCGCCGGGACCGTGCTCAACATCCTGCTCATCGGCCCGAGCATCGAGCTCGGCCTGTGGTTCATCCAGACGCCGCCCGAGCTGTGGCAGCGCATCCTGCTCTTCGCGGGCGGCCTGCTGCTGCTCGCCGTCGCGAGCGGCCTCTACATCGGCAGCCGCTTCGGCCCGGGACCGCGCGACGGCCTCATGACCGGCATCCACGCCCGCACGGGCTGGCCGATCTGGGTCGGCCGCACCCTCGTCGAGGTGACCGTGCTGCTCGTCGGCTGGCTGCTCGGCGGCGACGTCGGCTTCGGAACGGTGGCGTTCGCGCTGCTCATCGGGCCGCTCTGCGGCGTCACGCTGCCGCTCTTCCGGGTGCCCGAGAAGGCGCGGACGCCCCGAACCGATGCCGTCGGCACCGGGACCGCCGCGACCCCCGTGACCGCCGCGGCGGACTAGACGGCTGCGGCCTCCGAGGCCGGGACACCTCGGAGGCCGCAGCGACCATCGTCGGTCGAGGGGCGAAGCGCATCGAGACCACGCGGGTGGTGTCGATGCGGCGCCGCGCGCCTCCTCGACCGCCCAGCCCCTAGAGCTCGCGCTCGGCGTACGCCCGCAGCGCGTCGCGCACGAACTCGGCGCCGTGCGGACCGCCGTAGTTCACGCCGAAGCGCGGGTCGGCCACGTACATCTCGCCGAGGCCGATCACGTACGCCTTGACGTCGCCGCCGGGCGCCGCCGCGGGCGTGCCGGGAATGCCGGTCAGCCACTCGACGTGGCGCTTCGCGAGCGCCTGCCCCTCGGGGCCGCCGGGCTGCACGCCCGACTCCGCCGCCGCGATCCAGTCGCGACCGAGCGCCTCGGCGCGAGCCTTCCACTCGCGCCGGCCGGCCTCGCCGAGGCCGCGCCACCAGCGGTCACCGCTCGCGTACGCCTCCTTGCCCCAGCGCTCTTCGACCTCCTCCTTGTACCGGGTGTGGTCGAAGCCGTCGAACATCTCGTCTGCCATGAGTCGTTCACCTCCTTCCAATGCCTCGATGGTCTTCTCGACCGACGCGATCTGACGCGCCAGCCGGCCCTGCTCCTGCCGGAGCCAGTCGAGGTGCGCGCCGAGCGCATGCGCCTCGTCGGCGTCGCCCTCGAGCACCTCGCCGATGGCCGGCAGTCCGAGCCCGAGCTCGCGCAGCAGCAGGATGCGCTGCAGGCGCACGAGTGCGCGCTCGTCGTAATGGCGGTAGCCGTTGCCGGCCACGCGGCTCGGTTCGAGCAGGCCGATGTCGTCGTAGTGCCGCAGGGTGCGGCTCGTCGTGCCGGCGAGCTTCGCGATCTCCTGGATCGACCAGTCCACGGCGCCGCCTCCTCTCGCGTTCGGTTCGTGTCGTGCTGCACCGTTGCCGGTACGGGTTCCACCGTAGAACTTGACGTAGCGTCAAGGTCAAACGAAACAGGTTGAGATTCTCAGGAACGCGATATATCGTGTTGCACATCAAGACGCGATATATCGCGAAACCCCGGATTTCAGGGCCGGATGCCTCGCGGCACTCCGCCCGCACAGAAGGAGCACGACATGACGATCGAGAAGTGGGTCATCACCCCGGGCGAATCGCGGGTCATCGACCTCGAACTCGTCCGCAAGCTCAAGGTCAGCCTCATCGGCGGCAAGGTCGACCTCATCGCCCACGACGAGCCAGGCGCCCGCATCGAGGTCTCGAGCGTGACCGGCAAGGACCTGCTCGTGACGATCGACGGCGACGCCCTCGAGATCGACCACCCGCAGCTGCGCTGGGACAACTTCATCGATGCCTTCAAGGGCTGGGCGAACAACGCCAAGGCCGACGTGTCGATCCTCGCGCCGCGCACGGCGCTGGTGAAGCTCGGCGTCGTGTCGGGCGACGCGCTCGTCTCCGGCTTCGACGGCGACGCCAAGCTCAGCACCGTCTCGGGCGAGCTCGTGGTCGACGACCACGACGGCGACCTCGAGCTCTCGACCGTGTCGGGCGAGCTCTCGGTCGGCAACCACACCGGCCGGGTCACGGCGCACTCCGTGTCGGGCGACATCATCGCCACCGGCGCGATCACGGTCTTCAATGCCGACACCGTCGCGGGCAACATGATCGTCGACGCGCACGGCACCCCGAGCCGCATCGACACGAACACCGTCTCGGGCGACCTCACCGTGCGCTTCGACGCCGGGGCCGGGGCCCGGTATCGCGTCAACACCGTCGGCGGCACCGTGCTCATCGACGACGTGACGATGAAGGGCGTGCTCGGCAAGGGCTTCGAGCGGGTGACCGGCGAGCTCGCCGGGCGCTGGCTCGACTTCGGCGCGAACAGCGTCTCGGGGTCGATCTCGGTCATGCGACGCGAGCCCGTCCCCGGGGATGCCTCCGGCGCGGCCGGCGACGCAGCGACCGGCTCCGGCTCCGGCTCCGGTTCCGGTGCGGGCGCCGACGACGAGTCGTCCCGCACCGAGGTCGGGGGCGCCGCGTGACCCCGCCCGTGTTCGCCCATGGCAGCCTGCGGCTCTACCTGCTGGCGCTCCTCGACGAGCAGCCGCGGCACGGCTACGAGCTGATCCAGGCCCTCTCCGACCGATTCGGCGGCACCTACTCGCCGAGCGCCGGCACGATCTACCCGCGCCTGTCGAAGCTCGAGGAGGAGGGGCTCGTCACGAAGACGAGCGACGGCCGCAAGTCGGTCTACGAGATCACCGACGCCGGGCGCACCGAGCTCGAGGCCCGCCGCCCCGAACTCGACGCGATCGAGGACGAGGTGACCGACTCGATCCGTCGCCTCGCCGACGGCGTGCGCGCCGAGGTCAACGACGCGATGCGCTCGCTGCGCGCCGAGCTCGCGAGCGCCGCCCGCGACGCGAAGCGCTCGGCGAAGGACGCGGCGAAGGCGACCGCCGAGAGTGCCCGGACGGCGACGGTCGACGCCCAGGTGGAGTCGCGGCGCGCGCTGCAGGAGGCCGAGCTCGTGCTCAACGAGTTCCGTCGTCAGGTGCGCACCGACCTTCGCACCCGCACGCAGGCCGACCACGTGCCCCATGAGGCGGTCACCCTGCTGAAGGCGCGGCTCGCGCAGGTGCGCGCCGACGTGCTCGCGGCACTCGACCGCTGAGCCCGGTGCCGGCCGTCGTCGCTGTCGGCGGCCGGTGGTTCGATGGTCGCATGGACGACGTCGAGGTGCATCCGTGGTCCGAGGGCGACCTCGGGCTGCTCCGTCGGGCGAACACCCCCGAGCTGATGGACTGGGTCGGCGGCGTCGAGACCGACGAGCAGGTCGTCTCGCGGCACGCCCGCTATCTCGCGCTCGCGCGCGACGGCACGGGGCAGCAGTTCCGCATCACGATCCCCGGGCACCCCGAGGGCGTCGGCATGGTCGGCTACTGGCAGCACGAGTGGCACGGCGAGCCGGCGCTCGAGAGCGGCTGGTCGGTCGAGGCCCGGTACCGCGGGCGCGGCATCGCCCCGGCCGCCGTCATCGCCATGCTCGAGTTCGCCCGCGCCGCCGGCGAGACGCTGCCCGTGCACGCCTACCCGAGCGTCGACAACCCCGCGTCGAACGCCGTGTGCCGCAAGGCGGGGTTCACCCTGCTCGGTGAAGCGGACTTCGAGACGGGCGGCGGCGTGCTCCGCACCAACGACTGGGTCGCGACGCTCGTCCCGCCCGGCGCGGCGTAGCCTTCAGGGGTGCGCGCGTATCTCGCGGTCGCCGTCGGCGGCCTCATCGGAACCGGCCTCCGCCTCGCCTTCGACCTCGCGTTCGCACCGCCCGCGGGTGCATTCCCCCTCGAGACGCTCGTCATCAACCTCGCCGGCACGTTCGCGCTCGGCTGGCTCGTCGGGGGCCTCTGGACGAGGCCGGCGACGCCCATGTGGCTCAAGGCGGGCCTCGGATCGGGGGTGCTCGGCTCGTTCACCACGCTGTCGGCCGTGATGGCGGCCGTCGTCGTGCTGACGAGCGACGGCGCGTTCTGGGTCGGCGCGGGCTACCTCCTGGCCTCGGTCGTCGGCGGGATCGGCCTCGCCGCACTCGGGCTCGAGCTGGGCTCGCACCTCGCGCACCGTCCGATGCCGCACGAGGTCAGCGACGACGGGGCGACGCTGTGACCGGCTCGCTCAGCCCGATCGTCGTCACGGCCGTGCTCGTGGCGGGCGCGGTCGGGGCCGTCGCGCGCTACGCGCTCTCGCGCGCGCTGCCGGTGCGGCCCGGGCACCTCCCCGGCGGCATCCTGATCGTCAACGTCGTCGGCTCGGGCGTCGCCGGCGCGCTCATCGGCCTCGCGGAGCGCGCCGCGCTCGACGGCGACCTGCGGCTCATCCTCGTGACGGGATTCTGCGGCGGCCTCACGACGTTCAGCACCTGGAGCGTCGAGACGATCGAACTGGTCTCGGGCGGCCGGTGGCGGGCGGCCGTGCTCAACGTCGTCGTCACCCTCGCCGTCGGCCTCGCGGCCGCGGCCGGCATGTACCTCGCGTTCCGGTGACGGGCGGCGGATGCCGCGACCCGGGCCGCGACATCCATCGTGCTCGTCGTCAGACGAGCGAGTCCCCCACGTACCCGTCGGGGCCGCAGCCCGGCGGGATCGCGAACACCGCCGAGCCCACGGGCGTCGTCCACTCGTTGAGCAGGTCGAGCTCGTCGAGGCGGCGCTGGATCGGCACGAACTGGCGATCGACGTCGGCCTGGTACGAGGCGAACAGCAGCCCCGCGTCCGAGACGGCGCCGCCGGCGGGTGCCTCGTCGTAGTTGTACCCACGACGGAAGATCCGCTCCCCCGGGACGTCGCTGCGCGAGCGCCGCAGGTGCGAGTAGTCCGCGATGACGGGGAAGCCGACCGGGGTCAACGCTGCGAAATCGGGCTCGTCGTGCTCGCGTGCACCGGTGAGCGGCGCCCCGTCGCGGAGGCGTCGACCGACCGCGGCCTCCCGGCCCGGGCGGTCGACCCGATCCCAGCCGTCCAGGTCCATCGCGATGCGCCGCAGCACGAGGGACGTGCCGCCCGCCATCCAGCCGGGACCGCCATTCGACCAGACGAGCTCGTCGAAGTCGGCGCTCCCGGGCACCGGATTGACGGTGCCGTCGAGCTGTCCGAACAGGTTGCGCATCGTCGATCCGGAGGCCTCGGCCCCGGCCGCCCTGCGGAAGCCCTGCTGCGACCAGCGCACGTTCGCGAACGAGCGCGCATCCTTCAGCAGCATCCGGGCGGCGTGGGCCACGGTGACCGGATCGTCGGCACCGAGGTGGATCAGCAGGTCGCCGTCGCTCCACTCCGGGCGCAGACGGTCGACGCCGAAGGGCGGCAGGGGGCGGAGCCAGTCGGGTGCGATGCCGCCGGCGCGGGCCACGAGCCCTGGGCCGAACCCGAACGTCACCGTCAGCCGCGCCGGTGCGAGCGCGAGTTCCGGTTCGGAGTCGGCCAGCGGCGCTCGGCCCTGCGTGACCCGTGCTGCGTCGTCGCTGAGCACGCGCAGCATCCGCCGCAGGGCCGCAGCGTCGACGTCGGAGCGGAGATCGAGCGCGATGAAGCGGGCATGCGTTTGCGGCGGGGTCTCGACGCCGGCCTGGTGCGCACCGTGGAAGGGGACGAGGGCGTCGCCGACCGCCGTCGCACCCACCCCTCGCGCCGACGCCGCCGTGCCGTCCTCCGTGGGGGCGAGCGCGCCGGCCAACGCCTGGGCGCCGAGCACCGCAGCGGCGCCGGCTCCGGCCGCGGCGGCGCCCCCGAAGAGGAGGTGCCGCCGCGAGAACCCGGAACCGCCGGGTTCGCCGGCCATCAGTCCGACCCGTGTCCGTCGTCGTACTGCTCGTTCGCGCCCGCGTAGTCCTTGACGGGCGCCGTGACCTCGAGCGTCGAACCGTCATCGAACTCGAGGGTCACCGTGACCTCGTCGCCCGCGAGCAGCGGTCCGCCGAGGCCCATGAGCATCACGTGGTCGGCGCCCGGCTCGAGCGTCAGGGTCTCGCCGGCGGGGATCGGGAAGCCGCCGTCCTTCTCGCGCATCAGCATGGCGCCGTCGGATCCGACCGTCTCGTGCAGTTCGGCCGACTCGGCGGCGTCGGTCACGGCGCCGACGAGCACCAGGTCGCCGTCGCCGCCGTTGACGACGTCGCCGAAGAGTGCGGTCATGCCGTCGTCGGCGGCCTTGATCCAGGCCTCCTCGACGACCACCGACGACGCGCCGGGAGCGGCCGCCGCGACCCGGGCGTCGGGATCGGCGGAGCCGCCGGTGACCGTGCTGCAGCCGGACAGGAGGAGCAGCGCGGCCAACGCCGCTCCGAGGGCAGGGGTGATCGCGGTGGAACGCATCTCGATCGCTCCCGCCCGGTCAGGCGTCGGTGCCGGTGCCGGAGGCCGGGCCGTCGCCGGCACCCGGGCCTGCGCTCTTGCGGCGCGCGCTCACGATGATCGCGACGATGAGCGCGATGATGCCGAGCCCGCCGACGATGAAGCCCGCGACGGCCCATCCGTCGGGACCGTTCGCCGCGGCGTCGTCGGCGTCGTCGGCGTGGTCGCCCTCGTCGCCGTGGTCGCCGTGGTCGTCCTCGTCGGCCGCGGGAGCGTCGTGCGGCGCCTCCTCGGTCCAGGTGCCCGTCGCGTCGGCGCCCACGCCGAAGTCGATCGTGCCCTCGATCGGGTGGCCGTCGCTCGACACTGCGCGCCAGCGCACCTGGTACTCGCCCTCGAGGTCGGCCGGCAGCGTCGCGGTGACGTTCGGCCCGTCGATCACGGGCTCGCCGACCTCGACCTCCTCGCCGTGGTGGTCGACGACCTCGACGGCGGTGCCGACCTCGATGATGTCGTCCGAGAACTGCAGCGAGACCTCGGCGGGCGGCGTCTCGAGCACCTGTCCGTTCTCGGGGGTCGAGCCGACGAGCTCGTCGTGGGCGAGGGCGGCGGTGCCGCCCGAGAGCGCGAGCGCGCCCGCGAAGGTGAGCGCGGTCGCCGCGACGACGACGGTGCGCAGGGGGTTCGTGGTGCGACGGAGCGCGATGGAAGTGGTGTGCATTCGGGAGTCCTTCTCCTCATGCTCCGGACGGCATGCATCGATGCGTGCGCCGATCGTCGGCGCGAGGCATCCGGAGTCTTCGATGGTTCCGCCCCGAGGGCGGAGGGTTCACGCGAAGGCGGGGAGGAGCGGCGGGCCGCGATAGCGGAGTGCCGCGAAGCGCAGGCGCGAGCGCAGTGCGGGCGGAACGAGGGTCGCGAGGCGCGGCGTCGGCGGGGCGATGATCGCGACCGGCTCGCCGGCACGACCGGCGAACACGAGCGCGAAGCGGCGGGTCGCCGTCGCGAGCGCCGACCAGGCCGTGCGCTCGAGCACGAGCAGGTAGACGATCGTGGCGACCGCGGCGAGCGCGTGCCCGATGAGCATGGCGGCGCCGTGCCCGTCGTGCGCCGCGGTCGAGGCGGCGCCGGCCGACTCGACGAAGGCCATCGTGGCGTGGTGGCCGCCGCCCGTGGTGACGAATTCGCCCGATGCGGGGCCCGAGCCGACGCCGAAGAGGAGGTGGAAGGCCGCCTGGCTCGCGATCACGGCGAGCGCCGTGCGCACGGGCGTCGTTCGCCGGCCGACGAAGGCGACCGAGGCGCCGAGCGCGACGATCGCCGCGAGCGCGAGCCCGACCGAGCCGGGCGCCTCACCGCCGGCGACCCCGTGCGAGAAGGCCGCGAGGAAGAGGGCCACCGAGGCGGTCGCAGCACCGCGCGCGAGCTGCGTCGCACGATTCACGTCGGGGCTCCCCGGGCTCGATGGAAGAAATGCGCCTCGAGTCTAGCAAGCCGACTTGACATGCACGCGCGCAGGTGTAGTGTCATCCGCCGTGACGAACGACGCGGGCGAGCCGCCTGCCGAACTGAAGTCGCCGAAGCACTGGATCATCGGCGACCCCCTGCCCACCGAGAAGCTCGAGGGGCAGCTCCTCCCCAAGCGCATCGCCCTGCCGGTGTTCGCGAGCGACGCCCTGTCGTCGGTCGCGTACGCGCCGCAGGAGCTCCTCATGGTGCTCACGGTCGGCGGCCTCGCGTTCCTGGCCTTCGCGCCGTGGGTCGCCGCGGTGGTCGTGCTGCTCATGGCCACGGTCGCACTGAGCTACCGCCAGCTGATCCGCGCGTACCCCTCGGGCGGCGGCGACTACGAGGTCGCGCACAAGAACCTCGGCGAGAAGGCCGGGCTCGTTGTGGCCTCGGCCCTGCTCGTCGACTACGTCATGACCGTCGTCGTGTCGGTCGCATCTGGCGTCGACAACATCATCTCCGCCTTCCCGGCGCTCAACCCGTGGCGGGTCGAGCTCGCGGTCGTGTTCGTCATCATCCTCGCCGCGATGAACCTCCGCGGCGTGAGCGAGTCGGGCAAGGCCTTCGCGGTGCCCACCTACTTCTTCGCGGCGAGCGTGCTGCTGCTCGTCGGCACCGGGCTCGTGCAGATCGCGATGGGCAACCCGCCCGTGGCCGAGTCGTCGCAGTACTCGGTCGAGGGCGAGGACCTCACGCAGGCCGCGATCATCCTGCTGCTGCTCCGCTCGTTCGCGAGCGGCTGTTCCGCGCTGACCGGCGTCGAGGCCGTCGCCAACGGCGTGCCCGCGTTCCGCGCACCCAAGGTGCGCAACGCGCAGAAGACGCTCTCGCTCATGGTCGGGCTCGCGATCGTGATGTTCGTCGGCCTCACGGCCCTCGCGCTCGTCTCCGGCGTGCACTACGCCGAGGACCCGTGCGACCTCATCGGCTGGAACGACTGCCTGACCGCGCCGCAGCCGAGCCTCATCGCGCAGATCGCCGCCGCGGTGTTCGGCAACGACTCGATCCTCTTCTTCGTCGTGCAGGCCGCCGCCGCCCTCGTGCTGCTGCTCGCGGCGAACACCGCGTTCAACGGATTCCCGCTGCTCGGCTCCGTGCTCGCCCGCGACGGCTACGCGCCGAAGTCGCTCTCGACGCGCGGCGACCGCCTCATCTACTCGAACGGCGTCATCATCCTCGGCCTCGCCGCGATGGTCATCCTCGTCGCGTTCCAGGCCAACCTGACACTGCTCATCCAGCTCTACATCATCGGCGTGTTCGTGTCGTTCACGCTCGGCCAGAGCGGCATGGTGCGGCACTGGATCGGCCTCCTGCGCGCGGGCCGCGCACGGACCGGCGCGAGCGCGGCCGGCGCCGCGAAGCAGAAGGCGGCCAAGCCGGGTCGCCCCGGCCCCGCCGACGACGACCACCGCCCGATGACCCGCGGCGCGATCATCCGCTCGCTGTGCATCAACACGTTCGGCGCCACGCTCACCGCGGTCGTCCTCGTCGTCGTCACGATCACGAAGTTCACGCACGGCGCGTGGATGGTGTTCCTCATGATGCCGATCCTGTTCATCCTCATGATGGGCGTGCACCGGTACTACCGCGACGTCGAGAAGGAGGTCGAGGTCGACCCGACCACGACGTTCGGCGCCTCGGGCGACCACGCGATCGTGCTCGTCGGCCGCATGCAGAAGCCGACCCTCAAGGCGCTCGACTACGCCATCGCCGCCCGGCACGACTCGATCGAGGCGGTGCACGTCTCGCTCGACGACGCGCAGACGAAGCAGCTGAAGAAGGACTGGGTGAAGATGAACATCCACGTCAAGCTGCGCATCCTGTCGTCGCCCTACCGCGATCTCAGCCACCCGCTGATCCAGCACATCAAGCAGCATCGCGAGGAGCACGGCTCCGAGGTCGTGACCGTGTACATGCCGCAGTACATCGTCGGCCACTGGTGGGAGAACATCCTCCACAACCACAAGGCCCGGCGCATCCGGCAGAAGCTCATGCTCGTGCACGGCGTCACGATCGCCCTCGTGCCGTGGCTACTGGACTCGTCCGACCTCATCTACGGCCGCCGTTCGCGCCCCCTGCCCGGCCAGGACCGCCGCGGCGAGCCGGTGCGGGCGGTGCCGCGCCGGCCGATCGCCGAGACGACGGGCAAGCGCGGGCGGTAGGCTCACGGCATGGCGACCGGTCGCACGGATGTCCCGGTGGAGGTGTTCCTCGACTCGGTGACGCATCGCGTGCGCCGGCGCGACGCCGACACCCTGCTCGCCCTCATGCAGCGCGTGACCGGCGAAGAGGCGTACATGTGGGGCCCGTCGATCGTGGGCTTCGGCGAGTACCACTACCGGTACGACAGCGGTCGCGAGGGCGTCACGCCCGCGGCCGCGTTCTCACCGCGCAAGGCTGCGTCGACGGTGTACCTGCTGCCGGGGTTCGCGGAGGACTCCGAACTGCTCGAGCGCCTCGGGCCGCACACCACCGGGGTGGGATGCCTCTACCTCAAGGATCTCGCGGTCGTCGATCTCGACGTGCTGACCGACCTGGTGCGCGAATCGTACGACTTCGCCGTCCGCTCCGCCGGTTGAGCAGCGAGGGCTCGCTCCTCGCTACAGCATCGCCATGATCTGGCGGGCGATCATGCGCCCGGCCCGGCTGGCACCGATCGTCGAGGCCTGCGGTCCGTAGCCGGCGAGGAACACGCGCGGGTCGCTCCACGCCGCACCCTGCCCCACCGTCACTCCGCCGGCCTTCTCGCGCAGCTTGAGCGGCGCGAGGTGCCGCAGCTCGGGCCGGAACCCCGTGGCCCAGATGATCGCGTCGGCGCGCGCCGACCCCTGCTGCTCGCCGTCCCAGACGACGCGGTCGCCCTCGATGCGGTCGAACATCGGGCGCGCGACGAGGAGTCCGCGCTCGATCCCCGCGGCGATGCGGCGGCTCTTCGGCACGCCCGTTCCGCTCACGATCGAGGGCAGCGCCCGCCCGGAGCGGGCAGCCTCGTCCTGCATGGCGACGGCGGCCGATGCGCCCTCGAGGTCGAGCTCCTGCCGGTCGATCCAGTCGATCGGGCGCCGGGAGACCCAGGTGAGCCCGGCCGCGACATCCTCGAGCTCGAGCATGAAGCCGATCGCGCTCGTGCCGCCGCCGACGACGACGACGTGCTGGTCGCGGAAGTCCTCGGCGTCGGTGAAGTCGGAGGTGTGCACGTGGCGTCCCTCGAACTCGCCCATGCCCGGGTAGAACGGCACGAACGGCGAGCCCCACGTGCCGGTCGCGTTCACGAGGAACTGCGTCGCGAGCGCGTGCTGCGGCATGGTGGGCGTGGCGGGCGCCGAGAACGTCTTGCGGCGTCGGCCGAAGAGGCCGCGCGTCGTGAGCTCCTCGACGGGCTGGGGGCTGAGGTCCTCGTAGCGCACGAGCAGGTCGGCGCCCTCGTTCGACACCGAGCGCACGTTCATCGGGCGTCGCACCTGCAGGTCGAAGTGCTGCTCGAACCGGCCGTAGTAGTCGGCGACCACGTCCTTCGCGGGCAGTGCCCGGTCGGCCGTGTCGAAGCTGAGGCCGAGTTCGGCCATGCCCGGCAGGTCGTTCACGCGATGCGCGGTGCCGAGCCTGAGCGACGACCAGCGGTGCTGCCATGCGCCGCCGGGGCCGGGCGCGCGGTCGAGCATCACGAAGTCCTGCCCGGCGACGAGCTCGAATCGACGCAGGTAGTACGCGACCGAGAGCCCGGCCTGGCCGGCACCGATCACGACCACCTTCACGCGTTCGGGGCTCGTCGTCACCTGACAATCTCAGCATGTCTTGCTGTGTGCTCGCAGCACGTCGCCCGAGCGCGATCGGCAGGCTGTGGAGACCGGCGATCGGCGTCTTCGGCGGTGCTAAACTGGCGGCTGGACGAATTTCTCAAGGGAGCGCCGGGTGAAGACCATCCCACCCGGCCAGATGTCGTAAGGGGGTCACGCATGGGGCGCGGCCGTCAGAAAGCCAAGCACACCAAGGTCGCTCGGGAGCTGAAGTACTTCAGCCCCAACACCGACTACAACGCGCTTGAGCGCGAGCTCACCGGCTCGCAGCATGACGAGTACAGCGATGAGGCGTCGAAGTGGGCAGAGTATGCCGACGATGACGACGACACGTACGCTGACGACGACACCTACGCCGACGACGAGCAGCGCGAACAGCGCGCCTGATCGTCGCTCCGTCGAAGACACGCTCCCCGCGAACCTCCGCCGCTCCTGCTGAGCGCGCGCTCCCGTTCGTCGGTGCGCCTGCAGCAGGAACCGACGACGGCGCTTGCGCACCGATACCCTCGACGCATGGCCGCCGCCCACCGCAGCACCGATCGCGTGGTCGCGGGCCTGCGCGCGCAGCTCGAGCGTTCGAAGCGGTTCGAGGACACACTCGACCTCGCCGCCGCCTACGCGGCGTACGCACGGGTCGTGCGCCTGCTCGCGCCGCAGCTCGCCGACCTCCGCCGTGCCGCCGGCCTGCCGTCGACGCCGCCGAGGTGGGCGCGCTGGCGTGCGCGTCGCGCCGCCCGCACGTACGGGGGGATCGCCATGCCGACCGACCGGGTGTACACCTACTGGAATGCACCGGTCGAGACCGCCCCGCCGCTCGTGCGGGCGTGCATCGCCCAGCTGCGGCGGGTGCATCCCTCACTGCGCGTGCTCGACGGCGACTCCGCTCGTGACCTCGTCGAGATTCCCGACCGCGTCGCCGCACTCCTCGAGCACGACCGGCCCGCCCATTTCTCGGACTACGTGCGCACCGCCGTGCTCGCCGAGCACGGCGGGGTCTGGGTCGACGCGACGGCCTGGGTCGATCGTCCGCTCGACGACGAGCTGCGGCGGTGCCTGCGCGCCGGCACGGTGTTCCCGCGGTGGACGCGGCGGCAGATCGGCAACTGGTTCATCGCCTCGCATCCGGCGACCCCGATCATCGCACTGCAGCGCCTCGCCCTCGACGCGTGGTGGGCGGCGAACGACGACCTGCCCGACTACTTCCTCTACCACCGCGTCTTCGAGGTGCTGCAGGTACTCGTGCCCGAGGCTCGTGGGCAGTGGGACGCCGTGCCCACGCTCTCGTCGACGGCAGCGCACCTGCTGCAGCTCGAGATGATGCAGCCCTGGCGACCCGGAGTCGTGCGCCAGATCCTCGACGTGTCTCCGCTGCAGAAACTGAGCTACAAGTACGACGCGGTGCCGCCCGGCTCCGTGCTCGAGCGGCTGCTCGAGCACGGCCTCGCCGACTGAGCCGCCCGCACGGGCGATCGCTCGGCGCGGCTCACGCCGAGCGCACCCACGCGGCGGTCGTCTCGACGAAGCGCTCGAGCTCGTCGAGCGCGTTCGACGGCGTGATCGCGCGCAGCACGAGCTCGTCGGGCGCGCCCTCGTACGCGGCGAGCGCGTCGGGGTCGCCGATCGTCGCGTCGATCGCGCGGAAGCCGAGCCGGGCGAAGTTCGCCGCATAGGCCGGGAAGCCCTCGTACGCGGCGGCCTCGCGCTCGAGCGCGGGGCGTGCGGCATCGTCGACCGTCGTGCGCGTGTAGAGGATGCCGCGCACCGAGCGGGCTCCGCCGGCGTCGTGCAGCTCGGCGGTCGTCGTGGCCGCGGCGTCGGGGGTGAGCCAGTTGAAGAGCGCCCCGTCTCCGCGCTCGGCGGCCAGCCGCCGCATGCGCGGGCCGAGCGCCCCGACGACGATCGCCGCCTCGGTCGCGTCGCGCAGCGCCGCGATCCCCTGCTCGACGAGCGCGAGGGGTCGCTCGGCGCGCCCGGACCCGACGCCGAGCACGAGCCGGTCTGCGGGGATGCCGCCGAGCACGAGCGTGCCGGCCGGCCGGCGGTCGAGCGGGATCACGCCGGTCGCGAGGCCGATGCGCTCGGTGACCGACGCCGCCGCCCGGAGACCGTCGAGCGAGTCACCGCCCGGCAGGTCGTTGATCCACAGCGCGTGGAAGCCGAGCCGCTCGACGCGCGGCGCGAGCGCGCGCACCGTCTCGAGCGGGGTGAGGCTCGTGATGCCGATCGAGACGGGCGTGCGCATGTCGCCGCGGTCGCCGTCGCTCAGCTCGCGTAGCTGCCGACGAGGCGCACCGCGCCGCCGTCGACGCCCTTCGCGCCCTGCTCCCAGCGGTCGGCGCCCGCGACCTGCGGCGGCTCGCCGAGGCCCACGGTGCCGACCTGCCAGGCCGGCAGGCCGAGGCGGTCGAGTTCGGCGCTCACGGATGCCGCGGCGCCGGGCTCGACGACGGCGAAGAAGCCGATGCCGAGGTTCCAGGTGCCCTCGGTCGATTCGAGGCTCGTGCCGGCGAGCTCGTTGAGCACGCGGAACACGGGCGCCGGCGACCAGGTCGAGCGGTCGACCTCGGCGAACGAGCCGCGGGGCAGCACGCGCGCGAGGTTCGCGGCGATGCCGCCGCCTGTGACGTGCGAGAGCGAGTGCACGGCGTCGCCGTGCGGGCCTGCGAGCAGCTCGACGAGCTGGCCCGAGTAGAGGCGGGTCGGCTCGAGGAGCGCCTCGCCCCACGTCATGCCGAGCTCGGCCGAGGCGTGCCCGTAGGCGATGCCCTGGCCGGCGAGGATGTGGCGCACGAGCGAGAAGCCGTTGGAGTGCAGGCCGCTCGACGCGATCGCGATGACCGCGTCGCCCGACTGCACCTTCTCGGCGCCGAGCGCCTTGTCGGCCTCGACGACGCCGACCGCCGCGCCCGCGACGTCGTAGTCGTCGGCGCCCATGAGGCCCGGGTGCTCGGCGGTCTCGCCGCCGACGAGGGCGGTGCCGGTCTCGGCGCAGGCACGGGCGATGCCCGTCACGATCGAGGCGATGCGCTCGGGCACGACCTTGCCGCACGCGATGTAGTCGGTCATGAAGAGCGGCTTCGCACCGACCACGACGATGTCGTCGACGACCATGCCCACGAGGTCCTGGCCGATCGTGTCGTGCTTGTCGAGCGCCTGCGCGATCGCGATCTTCGTGCCGACGCCGTCGGTCGAGGTCGCGAGGAGCGGCCGCTCGAAGTCCTTCGCGAAGGAGAGGTCGTAGAGGCCGGCGAAGCCGCCCACCCCGCCGAGCACGTTGGGCCCGTGGGTCTTGGCGACCGCCTCCTTCATGAGTTCGACGGCGAGGTCGCCGGCTGCGGTGTCGACTCCGGCAGCGGCGTAGGACGAGTTCGCGCTCACCCGTCAAGGGTACCGGGCCGCGTCGCTGCCGCCGACTGGGGTGGGCGAGCGTAGAATTCGGGGTATGCAGCCAGGGGCGGCACCGTCGTGGGTGATCCGTGAGAATGCGAGTCGCCCGGTTCTGCTCGCGCTCTATCTGCGCGAGGTGCTCGCGATCTCCTCCCCCGTCGAACTGCCGCGACTGCGCGACGTCGGCCCCGTCGGCGAACGGCTCGAGATCGACGAGCACGACCTGCTCGAGCGCCAGTGGCGCGCGTGGTGGGCGATGACCGTCGAGCCCGAGGCGCATCCGTCGCCCGTGCCGCTCGAACTCGTCGAGGCGTTCGACACCGACGTCGCCCTGCCGGTGAAGGGCGCCGAGATCCTCGCGCGAGAGATCGTCCCGCACGCCGAGGCCGCCCGCGCATGGACGGAGTGGGCGCACGACGCGTATCGCAACGCCTCCGCGGCCCGCCGCGGCGACTCGTACCGCGCGTACGCCGGCACCATCGCCGAGCACGAGCGCGAGGTCGGGCGCCGCGCCCACTCGTTCGAGCTCAACGTCGAGGTGCTGCCGCTGTCGGGCACCGGCGTCTGGTGGATCGGCGCGATGACCGTCGGCGTCACCGATTCGCTGCGGTCGGACGCCTCGGCCTTCGACGACGCGATCCACCCGATCATCGCCGAACTCGCGTAGGCGGGCGTGACAGACTCTCTCGCATGAGCATCTGGTTCGGCGAGCCCTCCCTCGAGTGGGCGAACTCCCGCCGCGACGGCACCGCGATCCACGCACTCGGCATCGAGATGACCGAGGTCACCGACGAGTCCCTGAAGGGCCGCATGCCCGTCGACGGCCGCACGCGCCAGCCCGGGGGCGTGCTGCACGGCGGCGCCTCCGTCGCCCTCGCCGAGACGCTCGCGAGCTGGGGCGCGACCTTCACGGTCGACCCGGCGCAGTTCTACTGCGTCGGCATGGAGATCAACGCGAACCACCTGCGCCCGATCGCCGAGGGATGGGTCTACGGCGAGGCGCGCCCGATCACTCGCGGCCGCACGACGCAGGTGTGGGACATCCGCATCACGCAGGAGGACGGCAAGCTCGTGTGCATCTCGCGGTGCACGATGGCGGTGCTTCCGAAGCCCTCGGAGTACTGAGCCCGGTCATCGGTCGAGCACGCGCGGATGCCTCGGCGCCGGCGCACCGCCCGGATCAGCCGGTCGGTGCCATCGGTCGCGCCCGCTCGACCGACGCGATGACCGCGGCGATCGCCCGCTCGAACCGGTGCTCGGGCGGGGCGCCGTACCCGACCACCATCGTCGGCGGACGCGACGCGACGGTCGCGGCATCCGCGGCGTACGAGGCGAGCCCGCCGTAGCGCAGGCCGATCGCCGAGGCCGCGCGCTCCACCTCCGCCTCGGCGATACCGCCCGGCAGTTCGAGCAGGCAGTGCAGGCCGGCCTCGAGCCCCGTCACCCGGGCACCGGGCAGTCCGTCGGCGATGAGCCGCTCGAGCCGCTCGCGGCGGGCCCGGTAGCGCAGGCGCGCACCGCGCACGGCCCGGTCGTAGTCGCCCGCCGAGATGAGTGCGGCGAGCGCGAGCTGCGACAGCGCATCGGTCGCAGCGCCGCTCAGCCGTCGTTGCTCGAGCACCGCGTCGCGCAGCGTCGGCGGCACGACGCCCCAGCCGATGCCGAGCGCGGGCGCGAGCGCCTTGCTCGCGGTTCCGCCGTAGACGGTCTGCGCGGGGGCGAGCGCCTGGAACGCGCCGATCGCCCGCCCGTCGAAGCGGAACTCGCCGTCGTAGTCGTCCTCGATCACGATCGCGCCGGCGTCGCGCGCCCAGTCGGCGAGCGTCGTGCGTCGTGCCGCGGAGAGCGGAACCCCGGTGGGGAACTGGTGCGCGGGCGTGACGAGCACGGCGTCGACGCCCGTGGCGGCCAGCCGGTCGACGACCATGCCGTCGGCGTCGAGCGGGACCGGCACGGGCTCGAGGCCCGCCGCGGCGAGCACGTCCCGGTGCGAGGAGTGCCCGTACGCCTCGACCGCGATGCGCCGTCCGCCGCGGGCGGTGATCGCCCGGGCCACGAGCGAGAGCAGTTCGCCGAAGCCGTGGGTGACGACGAGGCCGTCGGCGCCGGCGACGACGCCGCGGGTGCGCGCCAGGTACCCGGCGAGCGCCGTGCGCAGCCCGGCCGCGCCTTCTGGCGCGCCGTAGGCGAAGGCGGCTGCGGGCGCGTCGGCCAGCGCCCGCGCGACGGCGCGACCCCACGCCGACCGGCCGAAGCCCGAGGCGTCCGGCAGCCCGCCGCGAAGGTCGAGGTCGAACCGGGTGGATCGGTCGACGCGCGCTCCCGGTGCGGGCTCGGGCACCCCGCGCACCCAGGTGCCCGAGCCGACCCGCGCCTCGAGCCGCCCCTCGCCGACGAGCCGGGCGTAGACCTCGGCCACGCTGTTGCGCGCGAGGCCGAGGTCGGCCGCGAGGGCACGGCTGGGCGGCAGCCGGATGCCCGGCGCGAGCCGGCCGTCGACCATGGCAGCGCGCAACGCCTCCTCGAGCGACGCGGCCTTGCGCCGCGGGTCGACCTCGAGATGCAGATCCAATCCGGAATTGGCCCAATCCTGTGCCACGGCATTGGACGTTACCAGCGCGGCGGTCGATCCGTAGCGTGACTCCCATGACCACGACGACCATCGACACCGCCCCGCCCACCGCTCCCGTCGCCCCGACCCGGCGACTCGACCTCGACGGGGTCGCGCCCGCGTTCGTCCGGGCGGTGAGCGCGCTCGACGACGCCGCCGAGGCCGAGGCCGACCGCGCCGGCATCGAGAAGGGGCTGCGCGAACTCGTGCGCCTCCGCGCCTCGCAGCTCAACGGCTGCTCGTACTGCGTCGACCTGCACTCGCGCGACGCGGCCACGGCCGGCGAGCACGTGCAGCGCCTCTACGCGGTCGCCGTCTGGCGCGAGTCGAACTTCTTCACGGCGCGCGAGCGCGCGGCGTTCGAGCTCGTCGACGCCGTCACCCGGCTCTCGGAGACCCACGTGCCCGACGACGTCTGGCACGAGGCATCCACCGCGTTCACCGACGACGAGCTCGCGGCGCTGCTCGCCCTCGTCGTCTCGGTGAACGCGTGGAACGAACTCGCCGTCTCGACGCGCGGATGGCGCCCCAAGCTGCGCATCTGAGCAACCCCCCGCACTCGGCGGGCTCACCCGCGCGGTGTGGGAGAATCGACGAGGCCGGTTCCGGTCGTTCACCACACCCCCACGAGGAGCCATCGCTCGCATGTGCGGCATCGTCGGCATCGTCTCCACCGAGCCCGTCAACCAGCAGATCTACGACAGCCTGCTGCTCCTGCAGCACCGCGGCCAGGATTCGACGGGCATCGCGACCGCCGACGGCCCCGTCTTCCACATGGCGAAGGCGCGCGGGCAGGTGCGCGAGGCGTTCCGCACCCGCGACATGCGCTCGCTCATCGGCAACATGGGGCTCGGGCACGTGCGGTACACGACGAAGGGCGCCGCCGAGCGCGAAGAGGAGGCGCAGCCGTTCTACGTGAACGCGCCGTACGGCATCATCCTCGTGCACAACGGCAACCTCACGAACACGCGCGAGCTCTCGAGCGACCTGTTCTCGATCGACCGCCGCCACGTGAACTCGACGAGCGACACCGAGATGCTGCTCAACGTGCTCGCGACCGAGCTGCAGGGCCAGATCAAGGGCCTCGAGCTCGACCCCGACCAGGTGTTCGAGGCGGTCTCGCAGGTGCACGAGCGCGTCGAGGGGTCGTACGCGGTGATCTCGATGATCGCCGGTTACGGCCTGCTCGCGTTCCGCGACCCGTTCGGCATCCGCCCGCTCATCCTCGGCAAGCGCGTCACCGAGTCCGGCCGCGACGAGTGGATCGTGGCGAGCGAGTCGCTCGTGCTCGAGAACGGCGACTACGAGATCGTGCGCGACGTCGAGCCCGGCGAGGCGATCTTCATCACCCTCGACGGCGAGATGATCTCGCGCCAGTGCGCGAAGAACCCGGTGCTCGTGCCGTGCTCGTTCGAGTACGTCTACCTCGCCCGACCCGACTCGGTCATGAACGGCATCTCGGTCTACGAGTCGCGCCTGCGCATGGGCGACCGCCTCGCCGACACCGTGGCGACGCACATGCCGCTCGGCGACGTCGACGTCGTCATGCCCATCCCCGACTCGTCGCGCCCGTCGGCGATGCAGGTCGCCCAGAAGCTCGGCATCGAGTACCGCGAGGGCTTCTACAAGAACCGCTACGTCGGCCGCACCTTCATCATGCCCGGCCAGTCCGAGCGCAAGCGATCGGTGCGCCAGAAGCTCAACGCCATGGGTACCGAGTTCCGCGGCAAGAACATCCTCATCGTCGACGACTCGATCGTGCGGGGCACCACGTCGCAGCAGATCGTGCAGATGGCCCGCGACGCCGGCGCCAACAAGGTGACGTTCGCCTCGGCCGCCCCGCCCGTGCGCTACCCGCACGTGTACGGCATCAACATGCCGAGCCGGCAGGAGCTCATCGCCCACGGGCGCAAGATCCCCGAGATCGCGGCCGAGCTCGGCGCCGACCACATGATCTACCAGGAGGTCGCCGACCTGCAGGCGGCGATCACCGAGGGCACCTCGATCGACCGGCTCGACCTCTCGTGCTTCACGGGCGAGTACGTCACCGGCACGGTCACCGAGGAGTACCTCGGCTGGGTGGAGCGCACGCAGCTCAGCTGAGCGGCGCGACGAGCCGACGCCTCCGCTCCGACTCCTCCGACACTGAATCGCGAGCCGACTCGGTGTCGGAGTCGCCACGCGCGTGCGCCGGCGGGTCGGCCGAACGACGACTGGATGCCGCGCGGCGACGTCGATGCCATGCCGCAGGGACCCGAGCCGACGGGGAACCCGATCGACGGGTGTCGGGAGGCGTCTCAGCCGTCGACGCGGTGCGTCTCGTCGTGCTCGGCGACGGCGTGCGTGACGCGGCGCGACATGGCGCGATCGACGACGAGGGCGACGAGGGCGCCGAGGGCGACGCCGACGGCGACGCCGCCGAGCAGCAGGAAGCCGAACACCTGGCCCTGGTCGTACGTGAAGTCCTCTTGCACGCGCTCGGCGATCTGCGCCTCCGTCGGCGCGAAGGCGAACGAGAGCACGAACGCGACGATCACACCGACGACCGCGCCTGCGAGCATCCACACCCCGTAGCGCGGAGACCGCCGGACCACGACCTCGTCGCGGGTCGCCTCGGTCTCGTACTGTGGTTCGGGCCGTTCGTGGGTGTCGCTCACCCTTCCATTGTCGCGCACCGGCGGCCGGGGAACGCCGCTCGCGCTCAGACGACCGGCAGCAGCCCCTCGAGGTCGGCGCGCTGCCCGGAGGCGTGCACCGTGCCCGACGTTCGGGCGTCGGCCCACGACCGCGCGCCCGTCGCGAGGGCGAGCCAGGTCGCGGCGTCGGTCTCGATCACGTTGGGCGGCGTGCCGCGGGTGTGCTTCGGCCCCTCGACGCACTGCACGGCCGCGAACGGCGGCACCCGCACCTCGAGCGTGCCGCCCGGCGCCTGCTCGGCGAGCAGCTGCAGCGAGTACCGCACCGCGAGGGCGAGCGTCGCACGGTCGACCGAGGACGTCGCGGCCGCGACATCCCCCTCGTGCCGTGCCGCGATCGCGACGATCGTCGCGACCGCCGCCCGCCCGATCTCGTCGCCGATCCTCGCTCGTGCCATGTGGGCGATTCTGCCACCGACGGGCGACGTGCCTGCGCGCGTCAGGCGTCGCGCGTGCGCCCGCCCTTGGGCGAGACGCCCATGAGCGTGAGGACGAGGATCATCACCGCGCCGGCGAAGATCGCGATGTCGGCGACGTTGCCGATGAACCAGTCGCCGTACCCGATGAAGTCGACGACGTGACCCCGGCCGAATCCGGGCTCCCGGAACAGTCGATCGCCGAGGTGCGTCACGGCGCCGCCGAGCAGCAGCCCGAGCGCGATCGTCCAGCCGACCGAGCGCACCCGCCACGCGTACCACGCGACGGCGACGGCGCCGACGCCCGCGAGGATCGCGAAGATCCACGTGTGCTCGGTGCCGATCGAGAACGCGGCGCCCGGGTTGTACACGAGCACGAAGCGGATGAGATCGCCGATCACGGGAACGGCGGTGCCGTCGCCGAGTTCGGCGACGGCCCACCACTTGCTGGCCTGATCGACGACCACGACGACGACGGCGATGGCGATCACCCACCAGAACAGGCGCCGGCCGGATGCTGCGGGCTCGCGCGCGGCCGCGGGGCCGGCGTCGGTCGGTGCGTCGCCGGGAGCGGCCGGGTCTGAGCTCATCCGGACATTCTCGCACCGGCGCGCGTTCGCGGCCGCCGCCGTCGAAGCGGAGGGCGACGGCCCGAAGCGGTAGCCTGATCCGGTGAGAATCCTCGTCCTCGGCTCGGGCGCGCGCGAGCACGCCATCATCCTCGCGCTCCTCGATGAGGAGGCCGGCCACGAGATCATCGCCGCTCCCGGCAACGCCGGCATCGCGGCATCGCCGACCTCGTCGGCCCGCGGCAGCGTGACGACCGTCGGCATCGACGCGACCGACGCCGATCTCGTCACCGGGTACGCCGCCGACAACGGCATCGACCTCGTCGTCGTCGGCCCCGAGGCCCCCCTCGTCGCCGGCGTCGCCGACGCGCTCCGCGCCCGCGGCATCCCGGTGTTCGGGCCGGGCAGGCAGGCGGCAGCACTCGAGGGCTCGAAGACCTTCGCGAAGCGCATCATGGAGGCCGCTGGCGTCCCGACCGGCCGCGCGACGCTCGCCACCACCATCGACGAGGTCGCCGCGACGCTCGACGAGTTCGGTGCGCCGCACGTCGTGAAGGCCGACGGCCTCGCCGCCGGCAAGGGCGTGCTCGTCACCGAAGACCGCGACGCCGCGCTCGCGCACGCCGCCCACTACCTGCAGCAGGGCCCCGTGCTCGTCGAGGAGTTCCTCGACGGCCAGGAGGTCTCGCTCTTCCTCCTCTCCGACGGCGAGCACGTGCTGCCGCTCTCACCCGCCCAGGACTACAAGCGCCTGCGCGACGGCGACCAGGGCCCGAACACGGGCGGCATGGGCGCCTACTCCCCGCTGCCCTGGCTCGCCGACGCGGTCGACGGTCGAGGCGGTCGGTTCGGCAGCGAGCAGGCATTCGTCGACGAGGTCATCGAGACCATCGCGCTGCCGACGGTGCGCCGGCTCGCGTCGGAGGAGACGCCGTTCATCGGCCTGCTCTACGCGGGACTCATCCTCACCTCCCGCGGGATCCGCGTGATCGAGTTCAACGCCCGCTTCGGCGACCCCGAGACCCAGGTCGTGCTGCCCCGCCTCGAGACCCCGCTGTCGGGCCTGCTGCTCGCGGCCGCCACGGGTGGGCTGGGCGGGCTCGACCGGCCGGTGTTCAGCGACCGGGCCGCCGTCACGGTCGTGCTCGCGAGCGAGGGCTACCCCGAGTCACCCGAGACGGGCCGGGTCATCGAGGGGCTCGACGCCGCGGCATCCGTGCCCGGCGTGCACCTCGCCCACGCCGCGACCGCGGTGGGCGCCCTGCCCGACGACGCGCAGCCGGGCGACGACGCGCCGCTCATCGCGACCGGCGGCCGCGTGCTCAACGTGGTCGCCCTCGGCGACGGCTTCGCCGACGCCCGCCGACGCGCCTACGAGGCCCTCGGCCAGGTGCGGCTCGACGGCGGCCAGTACCGCACCGACATCGCGGCGCGCGTCGCGGAGTGAGCGGCGAAGCGGCCCGAAGCGAGGAGATCAGCATGACCGACACCGGTGAACTGCCCGGCTGGACCCACGTCTACTCGGGCAAGGTGCGCGACCTGTACGTGCCGACGAAGCTGATGACCGACGACGACAGCTGGACGGGCGACCCGCTCGCGACCTCGCCCGTCGTGCTCGTCGTCGCGAGCGACCGCGTGAGCGCGTTCGACCACCTGCTCGAGCCGGCGATCCCGGGCAAGGGCGCCATGCTCACGGCGCTCACGCACTGGTGGTTCGACGAGCTTCCACAGGTGCCGAACCACCTCGCGCACCCGCTCGACGACCGGCTCGAGGTGCTCGAGCTCCCCGAGGTGCCGGCCGAGGTCGCCGACCGGGCGACGCTGTGCCGCACGCTCGACATGTTCCCGATCGAGTGCGTCGTGCGCGGGTACCTCACGGGCAGCGGCTACAAGGAGTACGTCGCGACCGGTGCGATCGGCGGCATCGAGCTGCCCGAGGGCCTCGCCGACGGCGACCGCCTGCCCGAGCCGATCTACACGCCCGCATGGAAGGCGCCGCTCGGCGCGCACGACGAGAACATCTCGTACGAGCGCACGATCGAGCTCGTCGGCGAGGTCGTCGCCGCGCAGCTGCGCGAGCTCTCGCTCGAGGTGTTCGCACGCGCCTCGACCATCGCCGAAGAGCGCGGGCTCATCCTCGCCGACACGAAGTTCGAGTTCGGCGCCGACCGCGCGACGGGCATCGTGACGCTCGCCGACGAGGTGCTCACGAGCGATTCGAGCCGGTACTGGGATGCCGCGGCCTACGCCGCCGGCACGACCCCGGCCGAGCGCATGGCGAGCTTCGACAAGCAGATCGTGCGCGACTGGCTCGCCGCGAACTGGGACCAGCAGGGCCGCCCGCCGGTGCTGCCCGACGAGGTCGTCGCACAGACCGCCGCGCGATATCGCGAGCTGCTCGACCGGCTGCGGCTGCCGATCGAGGGTTGACGAGCGGGCGCTCGGAACCCGGTGGTCGAGGAGCGAAGCGAATCGAGACCCGCGCGATGGACACGAGGAGGTGACCCCCGCCCGATGAACCTCGACGACCTGCGCCGCCTGCGCCGCGCCCGCGACACGATGGACCGCGACTACGAGCAGCCGCTCGACGTGGAGGCGCTCGCGAGGGTCGCCCTCATGTCGGCGGGGCACTTCTCGCGCAGCTTCCGCGAGGCGTACGGCGAGACTCCGTACAGCTACCTCATGACGCGGCGCATCGAGCGGGCCAAGGCGCTGCTGCGCCGCGGCGACCTCAGCGTGACCGAGGTGTGCTTCGCGGTCGGCTGTACCTCGCTCGGTTCGTTCAGCTCGCGGTTCACCGAGCTCGTCGGCGAGAGCCCGAGCGCCTACCGGGCCCGGTCGCACGACGTCGCGGCGCCGATTCCGGCGTGCATCGTGAAGATCCAGACCCGCCCCGTCAGGAATGGAGAAGCGGGCAAGACCTCGCCTCGGTAGCGTCGAGGTCATGGACATCTCACTCTCCCAGTGCTTCATCGCGGTCGACGACCACGACACCGCGATCCCCTTCTACCGCGACGTGCTCGGCCTCGAGGTGCGCAACGACATCGCCTACGAGGGCATGCGATGGGTCACGGTCGGCTCGCCGTCGCAGCCCGACGTCAACATCGTGCTCGAACCGCCGATCGCCGACCCGAACGCGACCCAGTCCGACAAGGATGCCGCGGCGCAACTGCTCGCCAAGGGCCTGCTGCGCGGCGTGAACTTCACGACGCCCGACGTCGACGCGACGTTCGAGTCGATCCGCGCCGCGGGCGCCGAGGTGCTGCAGGAGCCGATGGACCAGTTCTACGGCGTGCGCGACTGCGCCTTCCGCGACCCTGCGGGCAACATGCTGCGCTTCAGCCAGCCGAGCGCTGGATGACGAGCGCCGCCGCGCAGCGGCCGACTCGAGCCCCCAGCGCGGGCCGCTGACTCGACGGTGGGAACTTCTGACCCGCCGACGGCGTGTCGCGACTCAACACGCGGACGTGGTCTCAGAAGTTCCTACAGTTCTGCGCGGTCGCCGGCGACCGGGGCGGCGAGCCCCAGCTCCGCGACGACCTCGGCGACCCGCGCCCGCTGCCCCTCGTCGAGGCCGAGGATCGGCCGCGGCAGGCACCGGGCGGGCGCGAGCCCGAGCTGTTCGGCGATCGCGGCGACGACGCGCAGGCTTCCGCCGAGCTCGGCGAACAGCTTCCACAGCGGATCGAGCCGGGCCGATTCCGCGTACGCGTCGGAGACCCGCCCGGCCTGCGCCGCGCGCGTGATGCGCAGCGCCGGCTCGGGCAGCGTGCCGCCGATGACCGAGTACCAGACGTCGCAACCGGCGTTCAGCCCGGTCGCCGCGAACGCATCGCCCGAGATGCCGATGCTGACATGCGGCGGTACGACCGCGCGGATCGCGGCGACCCGCTCGCGCATCGCCGCCTCATCGAGCGGCATGCCCGGGATCTTGATCGACGCGACGCCCGGCAGCTCGGCGAGCCGCGCGTAGAGCTCGCTCGTGAAGGCGAAGTGCGTCGTGGCGGGGTTGTCGTAGACGATGACCGGCAGCTCGGTGCTCGACACGACCTCACGGAACAGCTCGACGACGTCGTCGTGCGTGAGCGGCTGGTACGTCATCGGGGCGAGCAGCACTCCCCTGGCCCCCGCCGCCTCGGCATTGCGCACGTTCGCGAGCACGTCGCGGGTGCGCAACGCGCCCACGCCGACGACGACCGGCGTCTCGCCTGCGTGCTCGACCGCGAGCCGCGCGACGCTGGCCCGTTCGTCGGTCGACAGGTAGGCGTACGACCCGGTCGAGCCGAGCGCGGTGATCGTGTCGACACCCGCGGAAGCGAGCCGCCCGACGAGCCCGGCGAACGCGCGCTCGTCGACGGCGTCGTCGGAGAACGGCGTGAGCGGAAACGCGCTGAGTCCGGTGAAGATGCCTGCGCCGGACATGCGACTACCCCTCCGCCGGCACGTGCGCGAGGCCGAGCGCCGGGTTGCCGTAGACCGTCTGCACCTCGGAGATCACGACGCGGTACTCGCCGAGCCATTCGCCGTTGCGCCCCTTGGCGATGCGGTGGGCGTCCATGCCGACGAGCTCGCGCAGCGCCTCCATGCTCGACCAGTAGTACACCTCGGCGTGCAGCCCGGTCGCCTCGTTGTGCCACTCCTCCTCGCCGAGGAAGCCCGGAATGCGCCGGGCCCGCTCGGCGATCTCGTCGTTGAGGCGATGGAACGCGTCATCCAGTTCGCCGATCTCGAAGATGAACGTCGAACTGCAGGCGGGTGTCGTGCTCATACTCGTTCCTCCAGGGGTGCGGGATCGGGGTCGTCGGTCGGTCGGTTGCGGATGCCTCCGCGCTGCGCTCCCGCCCCGGCGAGCACGACGAGCACGATGCCCGCGACCTGCGCCAACGACGGGATCTGGTGCAGCACGACGAGTCCGAGCACGACGCCGAAGGCGGGCTCGAGCGCCATGAGCGTGCCGAACGCGGTGTGCGTCATGCGGCGCAGGGCCAGCATCTCGAGCCCGAACGGGATGACGGGCGAGAGCAGCGCGAGGCCGGCGGCGACGAGCAGCACCCACCACTCGAAGTGGCCGGCCACCTGCGGTACGCCGACGAAGGCCGTCACCACCGCGGCGATCGGGATCGTGATCGAGAGGCCGCTCACGCCCGAGAAGCGGTCGCCGACCTTCTGCGTGAGCAGGATGTAGACGCCCCAGCCGGTGCCTGCGAGGGCGGCGAAACCGACCCCGACGAGGTCGACCTGCCCGTGCCAGGGCTCGGTGAGCAGGATGACGCCGGCGAGCGCGAGCACGGGCCAGACGAGCATGCGGCGGCTGTGGCTGCGGATCGCCGCGACGGTGAGCGGCCCGAGGAACTCGATGGCCACGGCCGTGCCGAGCGGAATGCGGTCGACCGCCGACAGGAACGCGACCATCATGACGCCGGTCGCGACGCCGAGGCCGACGAGGGGCAGCACGTCGACGCGGCGGACGCGGCGCAGCGGCGGCCGCGCGATGACGATGAAGAAGAGCGCGCCGAACGCGAGCCGCAGCCACGCGGTGCCGGCTGCGCCGAGCTGCTCGATGAGCGGCACCGAGAGCGCGTTCGTCGCCTGGATCATGAGCATCGCGGCGACCGCCATCGTCCACGGCGGCACCCGCTCGCTCGCGCGGCTCACGATCCCGCCTCGCGATGGGTCGTGCCGACGCCGGGTTCGAACACCGCGAGCGAGAATCGCGCGGGCCGGTCGGCGGGGTTGGCGTAGGCGTGGTCGACGTCGCCGGGGAAGGTCAGCGCGTCGCCGACGGCGAGCGCGTGGGTCGCGTCGCCCACCTCGATGACGAGTTCGCCGTCGAGCACCTGCAGGAGTTCGCGCGTGCCGGTCGAGTGCGCTTCGCTCGCGTGCCGTTCGCCGGGTTCGAGCGTCCAGTCCCAGAGCTCGACGACGTCGGGGGTCTCGGTGCCCGCGACGAGCACGCCGCGGCCGCCGCGTTCACCGCTCCAGAGCGCGGCGCCCGCGCCGTGGCGGGTCACCTTGACGAGGTCGGAGGCCGCGGCCCGCGGCTCGACGAGGGCGGGCAGTCCGATGCCCAGGGCGTCGCTGAGTCGCAGCAGCGTGCCGACGCTCGGGTTCACGGCACCCTGCTCGACGTTGACGATCATGCGCCGGCTGACGCCGGCCTCGGCTGCGAGTCGGTCGAGGGTCCACTCGCGCGCCTGTCGCTCGTCGCGCACCCGGCGCCCGATCGCGAGCGCGAGCGTCTCCGTCTCCGCATCCATGAGTGCATGATAGTGCACTGATGGCGGCGTGGCGCCCCCGCGACCGACGACCCGAACGCCGGCGCAGTTCAGTCGAACGGCGCCGCGCGCGCCTCGAGCCAGGCGATCGCCTCGTCGCGCCCGACCGCGCCGGCCGCCACCGCGCGCACGAAACGGTCGATCGCCCGGGGCTCCGGCTCGACGAGGTCGAACCCGTTGAGTTCGTAGAAGACGGCAGTCACGAGCCACGAGAGACGCTTGTTGCCGTCGAACAGCGGATGGTTGCGACTCAGCCCGATGAGCAGCACCGCGGCCTTCTCATGCAGGCCGGGATGCACCTCTTCGCCGAAGACCGGCATCGGTGCGGCGAGCGCCGACAGCAGCAACCCGCGATCGCGCACGTGGAAGCCGCGCGATGCGAGCCACTCCTCGACGTCGGCCGGCTCGACGTACTCGGTCACTGCGACAGCAGGTCGAGCGCGTCGGCGTCGCGTGCCTCGATGCGGGCGAATGCGGCGCGGGTGCGCTCGGCCTTCGCCGCGCGCTCGGCGCGATCGCGGATCGCGGCGAGCACGACGTCGTTCTTCGAGCGGTGCTCGCGTGCGGCGAGCTCGGTGAGCAGTCGGTCGTCCTCTTCGGAGAGGCGCAGCGTGAGGGCCATGAGATCACCTCCGGTGATACCACGATGATACCAGTCGGGGGATGCCGCGATTCTGCCGATCCGGAATGGATTCGCCGCGACATCCGTTAGTATTAGTTGTGCTTACAACCAATGGGGCGCCCGAAGGCGCCGGACTCCTCGCGGCCGACACCGGCATGGGTGCGGTGACGCTGCGCGTCGCCGACCTCGACGGCATGATCCGCTACTACCGCGACGGCGTCACCCTCGAGCTGCTCAGCCACGACGGCCCCGTCGCCGTGCTCGGCCGCGGCGCGACGCCGATCGTGATGCTGCAGCACGCGCCCGAGCTGAAGCACGCGTCGCCGCGCGACGCCGGGCTCTTCCACACCGCGATCCTCTTCGACGCGCGTGAAGCGCTCGCGACGGCGATCGCCTCGGTCGCGACCCGCTACCCCGGCACCTTCACCGGCAGCGCCGACCACCTCGTGAGCGAGGCCTTCTACTTCACCGACCCCGAGGGCAACGGCGTCGAGCTGTACTTCGACCGCGACCGCTCGACCTGGAGCTGGGTGCACGGCACCGTCGAGATGGCGACCATCTACCTCGACCCGAACGGCTACCTGCGCGACCACCTCGGCGAGACCGGCACGGCCGCCGTCGCCTCGGGCGACCGGCTGGGCGACGCCGTCGTCGGCCACGTGCACCTCTCGGTCGGCGACGTCGCGAGCGCACGCGAGTTCTACGTCGACCGGCTGGGCTTCGAGACGACCGCCGAGATGGGCGACCAGGCGCTCTTCGTGTCGGCCGGCGGGTACCACCACCACATGGCGATGAACACGTGGAACAGTCGCGGCGCCGGCCGCCGCGGGCTCGCCCTCGGCCTCGGCAAGGTCGAGATCGTCGTGCCCACCTCCGACGACCTCGGCGAACTCGGCGAGCGCATGGCCCACTACCGGGTCGGCACGCGCGACGACGGCCGGACGCTCGCGTTCGACGACCCGTGGGCCAACCTCGTCGAGGTGCGCGCGGCGGGATGATCGGGTCCCGCGGATAGGCTGACCCGATGACCTACCCGCTCCGATCGATCCGCCGATACCCCGTCAAGGCGATGGGCGGCGAGGCCCTCACCCAGGTGGCGCTCGACGCGCGCGGACTCGTCGGCGATCGCGGTTTCGCCGTCGTCGACGTCGACGGCAAGTTCGCGTCGGGCAAGAACACGCGACGCTTCCGCCGGCGCGACGCGGTCTTCGAGTACGCGGCTTCGACGACGGCGGACGGCTCGGTGCAGGTGCAGCGGGGCGACCACGGCCTGTGGCTCGTCGGCGAGGAGGAGCTCGACGCCGACCTGTCCGAGCGCATGGGCGCGAGCGTCCGAGCGCTGCCCGAGCGCGACATCCCCATGCAGGACGGCGGGCAGATCTCGATCGTCGGCACCGCCTCGCTCGCGTGGTGCGCCGAGCGCTTCGGCATCGACTCCGACCCGCGACGGCTGCGCGTCAACCTCGTCGTGGAGACCGACGAGCCGTTCGTCGAGGAGGGCTGGCTCGGGCGGGAGATCACCGTCGGCGACGCCCGGCTGCGGGTCGTCGAGCGCATCGAGCGGTGCCGAACCGTGGATGTCGCGCAGGACGGCACGACGGCGGAGGGGCGACTGCTGAAGCCGCTCACGAAGGAGCGCGAGATGTCGCTCGCGGTGTACGCCGACGTGGTGGCGCCCGCGGTGATCCGCGTGGGTGACGGGGTCGGGCTCGCGGGCTGAGGCCGACGAGGCCGAGGTCGCTCGGGGTCGGGTTCAGGCCGCTCGGGGCGTGGTCTCGATACGCGCCCTCCTTCGGGCGCTCCTCGACCGACGGTGGGCCGGCCGGGCGCTACTCGACCGACGGACGCGGCTTCGGGCCCTTCGCGTGGGACATGTCGTGGAAGGCGTCGAACGCCTGGCCCGGCACGGGCATCGGGGTCGTGCCCGGTCGCGCCCGCAGCCCGTCGAGGATGATCGTGAGCTGACGCCGCCAGAACGGCAGGTACTCGCCGCCGTACTGGCCGAGCGAGCCGAGCATGTCGACGAGGATGCTGAGGTCGACGGCCGTGACATCGGCGCGCAGGGCGCCCTCGGCCTGGGCGCGCTCGATCATGCCGTTGACGAGCGGCTCGAACTCGATGCCCGGGCGATGCGACGGGTCGAGCTCGGCGACCCGTCGCATGACGGCGGGCAGGAACGGCGAGTCCGCGACCCAGGCGCCGAGGCGCTCGACATAGAGCTCGACCGATCGCCAGCCGGTCTCGGCACCGAGGATCTCGGGGGCGAGGTCGTGCAGCTCCGCGACGGCGTTGTCGTAGAGCTCGCGGACGAGTGCGTCGCGATTGGGGAAGTGTCGGTAGACGGTGCCCGCCCCGACTCCCGCGCGCGTCGCGAGCTCGTCGAGCGGCGCGTCGATGCCCCGCTCGGCGAAGAGCCGCCGTGCTTCGGCGAGCAGACGTTCGTGATTGCGCCGTGCGTCCCGGCGCGACGAAGCCGAGGAGGTCATCGCTTCACTGTACGCGGTTCTTCACGTATGATTCGGAGAGCCGTCTCCGTTTACCCGAAGAACGAGACGACCGACCTTCACGGGGGAGTGGAGGACGACCGCGCGGCGGGCGAGCCGGGAGATTACGGCGAGCGCCCGTCGCGTCGGTTCGGGGTCGGAGCGGTGGTCTCGATACGCTCCTTCGTCGCTCCTCGACCGACCTGGTGGCGGCTCAGCGCTACTCGACCGACCGTCGCGCTTAGGCTTGACGGGTGAGTACTGAGTCAGCCAGCGCGGGCGAAGGCGTGAGCGACGGCGTCGCGGCGAACACCCGAACCATCGAGGCGACGGTCGTCACCGACTTCAGCGACCGCATGAGCTACGGCGGCTACCTCGACCTGCCGACGCTGCTCAGCGCGCAGCGCCCGATCTCGCGTCCCGAGCACCACGACGAGCTGCTGTTCATCATCCAGCACCAGACCACCGAGCTGTGGCTGAAGCTCGTGCTGCACGAGCTCGAGACCGCGCGCGACCTGCTGCGCGCCGACGAGCTCGGCCGGGCGCTCAAGTGCATCGCCCGCGTCAAGCACATCCAGAAGACCCTCACCGAGCAGTGGTCGGTGCTCGCGACGCTCACCCCGACCGAGTACGCGCAGTTCCGCGGCGTGCTCGGCAACGCGAGCGGGTTCCAGTCGTACCAGTACCGCGCGGTCGAGTTCGTGCTCGGCAACAAGAACGCGAAGATGCTGCAGATCTTCGAGTCGGATGCCTCGGCCACCGCCCTGCTGCGCCATGCGCTCGAGTCGCCGAGCCTGTACGACGAGTTCCTCCGCCTGCTCGCCCGGGCCGGCTACCCGATCCCGACCGAGGTGCTCGAGCGCGACGTGACCCTCGCCTGGACCTTCACCCCCGAGCTCGTCCCCGTGTTCGCGCAGATCTACGGCGACACCGACGAGCACTGGTCGGCCTACGAGACCTGCGAGGAGCTCGTCGACCTTGAGGACAACTTCCAGCTCTGGCGGTTCCGTCACCTCAAGACCGTCGAGCGCATCATCGGCTCGAAGACCGGCACGGGCGGTTCGAGCGGCGCCCCGTTCCTCAAGCGCGCGCTCGAGCTCACGTTCTTCCCCGAGCTCTACGCGGTGCGAACCGAGATCCCGGGTTGATCATGGGCGACGTGCACGAACCGCTCGGGCGGGCCGCCCGGCGCTCGCTCAACGGGGCGCACGCGGGAGAGGTCGGCGTCGTGCTGCCGCCGTTCATCGACCACCACGTGCACGTCGAGCTCGTCGACCCCGACCCGATCGTCGCCCTCGGCATCGCGGCTGTCGTGGACCTCGGCGCGAGTCCCTCGGTCGTCGCAGCGCGCGCCGCGCGCGACGGGCTGCCGGCCGTGGCGTTCGCCGGCGCCTTCCTGACCGCCGTCGGCGGGTACCCCTCCGATCGGCCGTGGCGGCCCGAGGGCAGCGTGCGAGAGCTCGCCGCGGTCGCGGGCGGCGACGGCGACCGCCGCGACCACACGGCACTGCCCGACTCGATCGAGGCCGCCGTCGACGAGCAGCACGCGTTCGGGGCATCCGTGGTCAAGGTCGTGCTCAACGCCGATGCGGGCCCGGTGTTCGACCGAGCCACGCTCGAAGCGGTCGTGACCGCCGCGCACGCGCGGAGCCTGCCGGTCGCCGTGCACGCCGAGGGCGCCGGAACTGCGAGCCTCGCGATCGAGGCGGGCGTCGACGCCCTCGTGCACACGCCGTGGACCGAGCGGCTCGACGACGAGCTCATCGCGCGCGCCGCCGCCCGGCAGGCGTGGATCTCGACGCTCGCCATCCACGCGCGCGACTTCGGCGACTCCCCCGAACTCGCCTGCGCGATCGACAACCTGGCCCGCTTCCATGCGGCCGGAGGCCGAGTGCTCTACGGCACCGATCTCGGCAACGGCGAGCTGCCCGTGGGGGTGAACGCCGTCGAGCTCGCACTGCTCGAGCGGGCCGGGCTCGAGGCATCCGATCTCGTGCAGGCGCTCGCCGACCCCTGGCCGCGCGCCGAACGCGGCGACTGGGGCCTCGGCGGCATCGCGACGTTCGTCGCGGGCGCCGATCCGGCCGTGCCCGGCACCTCCCCCACCCCCCTGCCCGACCGGCTCGCGACCGCGCGCGTCGTGCCCGCCGACGACCTGGAGTTGTTGTGACCCTCGACCCGAACCTCGCCTTCGCCCGCCGCATGGACCGCGCCGACGGGCTCGCCCACTACCGCAAGCGATTCGTCGGAGCCGACACGGACCTCGTCTACTTCGACGGCAACTCGCTCGGCCGTCCGCCCGTGTCGGCGGTCGAGCGGGTCGAGCGGTTCCTCCGCGAGGACTGGGGCGGACGCCTCATCCGCGGATGGGACGAGGCGTGGCTGCAGCTGCCGACCGAGATCGGCGACCGCATCGGCCGCGCCGTCATCGAAGCGAAGGCCGGCCAGACCGTCATCGGCGACTCGACGACGGTGCTGCTCTACAAGCTCGCGCGCGCCGCCGTCGACGCGCAGCTCGCTCGCGACCCCCACCGGCGCGAGATCGTGATCGACACCGACAACTTCCCGACCGACCGCTACATCGTCGACGGCATCGCCCGCGAGCGTGGCATGCGACTGCGCTGGATCGACGTCGACACGTCGTCGGGCGTCACCCCCGAGCAGCTCGCCGAGGCCGTCGGGCCTGAGACGGCGCTCGTCGTCGTGTCGCACGTCGCGTACCGCTCGGCCTATCTCGCCGACGCCCCCGAACTCACCCGCATCGCGCACGACGCGGGTGCGCTCATCCTCTGGGACCTCTGCCACTCGGCCGGATCGGTGCCCGTGAAGGCCGATGCGTGGGGCTTCGACCTCGCCGTCGGGTGCACGTACAAGTACCTCAACGGGGGGCCCGGCTCGCCCGCGTTCGCCTACGTGCGCGACGACCTGCAGGGCGTGCTCGAGCAGCCGATCCAGGGTTGGTGGGGCAACACCGACATGTTCATGATGGGGCCGTCGTACGAGCCCGTGCCCGACATCCGACGCTTCACGAGCGGCACCGCCCCGATCGTGGGAATGCTCGCCATGGAGGAGACCCTCGCGATGATCGAAGAGGCGGGGATGCCTGCGCTGCGCGCGAAGTCGATCGCGCTCACCGAGTTCGCGATCGCCCTCGCCGACGAGTGGCTCGCGCCGCTCGGCGTGACGCTCGCCTCCCCCGCCGACGCCGAGGAGCGCGGCGGCCACGTCACGCTGCACCACGATGCGATGCGCGAGGTCACGGCGCGGCTGTGGCAGCGCGACGTCATTCCCGACTACCGCGACCCGGGCGGCCTGCGCATCGGCCTCTCGCCGCTGTCGACGAGCTTCGAGGAGGTGCACCGCGGGCTCGACCTCACGCGCGAGGTGCTCCGCGAGGTGCTCACCGAGCGAGCGGGGCTGGCGTAGCGGCCGGCTCGCCGATGTCGAGCGCCGACAGCCGGTGACCGTTCTCCCGCGTGTGCTCCGACACTGAGTCGCATGGCGACGCAGCGTCGGAGTCGCGTTCGCCCGCCCTTCAAGGCCGCGCTGGGCTCACTCGGTGCGAGCGGCCTCCGGCGAGGCATCCGCGTCGACGGGCCCGGCGGTCGCCCCGGCCGGGGCGCTGCCGCTCGCCCCCCACGCGACCGTGACCTTCGGCTTCGCGAAGAAGAGCACGACGATCGCGCCGGCTGCGAAGCCGAGGATCGGCAGGAGCATCGACTGCGACATCGCCGCGGTGAAGCCGTCGAGGACCTGCGGCGGCATGCCGCCCGCCCCACCGCCGGCCTGCTCGGCCGCGTTCGTGTCGAACCCGGGCAGCTCGGCCGTCAGTCGCGCGTTCATGAGGGCCGCGATCGCGGCCGAGCCGAGCACCGAGCCGACCTGACGGGTCATGTTGTAGACGCCCGATCCGGCGCCGGCCTGCGACTGCGGCAGGTTGCGCGTCGCCGACGAGGCGAGCGGTGCCCAGACGCCCGAGAGCCCGAGGCCGAGCAGCCCCGAGGGGATGAGCAGCACCCAGAGCTCGGTGTCGGGCTCGAGCAGCGTCGCCGTCCACGCGAGCGCGGCCGCGGTGATCGCGAAGCCGGCGACGGCGATCCACTTGGGGTCGACACGGTCGACGAGCCTGCCGACGACCGGCGCCATCGCACCCGTGACGACCGCCATCGGGATGAGCATGAGCGCCGCCTGCGTCGGGGTCAGCCCGCGCGCCACCTGGTAGTAGAACGCGAGGGGCAGCGGCATCGACACGATCGCGAGGCCCACGAAGGTGATCGCGACGTTCGAGAGCGAGAAGTTGCGGTCGCGGAAGAGCCCGAGCGGCAGCAGCGGCTCGGCCCGGTTGAACGCCTGCCAGACGACGAACCCGGCGAGCACCACGACGCCCGTGATGATGACGCCCCACACCGTGATCGGCCCGGTGATCGTGCCCCAGTCGTACGTCTCGCCCTCCTGGATGCCGAAGACGACGAGGAACATGCCGACGGCGCTCAGCACGACGCCGAGCCAGTCGAAGCGGTGCGAATGCGTCTCGAGGTTCGGCACGAGCCGCCAGGCCGCGATGAACGCGACGATGCCGACGGGCACGTTGACGAAGAAGATCCACTCCCAGCCGAGGGAGTCGACGAGCACGCCGCCGAGGATCGGCCCGACGAGCGTCGCGACGCCCGCGACGGCACCCCAGAGGCCCATGGCCTTGCCGCGCTGGTCGGGCGGGAAGATGCGGGTGATCACGGCCATCGTCTGCGGGGTCATGAGTGCCGCGCCGAGGCCCTGCACCGCGCGGGCGACGATCAGCGTCGTGATGTCGCCCGACAGTCCGCACCACAGCGAGGCGAACGTGAACACGACGAGGCCGATCATGTAGACGCGCTTCGGCCCGAAGCGGTCGCCGAGGCGCCCGGTGATGAGCAGCGGCACCGCGTACGCGAGCAGGTAGGCGCTCGTCACCCAGATGACGGCAGTGAGGTCGGTGTCGAGGTCCTCGAGGATCGCCGGGTTCGCGATCGACACGATCGTCGAGTCGACGAGGATCATGAAGAACCCGATGACGAGCGCCCACAGCGCTGGCCAGGGCTTGAGGGTGCGTTCCATGCGTGGAACCTTCCGGTCGGTGGGGCGGTCGCCCCCGGTCAATGGGCGGATGATCTCGAGACGCGCTTCGCGCCACTCGATCCGGCGGCCTCGGGCCAGGCGAGCTCGCCCGACTCGAGATCGCCGATGGTCTGTTCGAGCCACGTCGCCTCGGCGACGAGGAGCGTTCGGGTGTAGTGCACGTTGAGGATGTACGCGGTCGGCAGCCCGCGGGCTTCGATCCTCGCGAGCGAGGCGTCGATGAAGCCGAGCAGCTCGCGGATCGACGCGAGCCTGACGCCGAGCAGCTCGGCGACCTCGGCCGCGGGCAGGTGGTGCGCCTCGCCGATCGCGACGGGGAACTCGGGGTACTCGTTGACGTGGCGGCCGAGCATCTCGGCGATCGTGGCACGCAGCCGCTCGCGCCCCTCGTCGGTGATCGCGTAGACCGTGCGCTCGGGGCGGTTGCCCTGGCGCTCGACCGCAACCTCGGCGATCAGGCCGTCGGCGGCGAAGCGCTCGACGGCCCGGTAGAGCGATCCGGGCGAGACCTTGACGACCTTGTCCTCGGATCGTTCGAGCATGAGCTGGTACATCTCGTAGGCGTGCATGTCGCGTTCGGCGAGCAGCGCCAGCACCGTGACGCCGAGCGGCGAGAGCGTGGTCATTCCGGTCCCCTCCGAGGCATCCGCTCACAACTATTCCGCACGGAATAATACGTCCGGAACAATCGATGCGCAACCGACCGGCGGCCCTCCCGCCTCCGCGTTACCAAGGTGCGGCCACCACGGCAACCCCCTCGCCCGAATCGGGCCGCTCGGGGTTCGCGAGCGTACGATTGCCGATCATCTCGTGAAGGGAGCCCCCCATGTCCGGCACCGAGAGAGACCTCGACGAGACCGTCGCCGCCGCCCGTCACGCGGCCGAACGCGCCGCCGACCGCGCAGGCGACGTGACCGAAGACCTGGTCGACGAAGCGGGCGACCGGCTCGACGACCTGGGCGACCGCGTCGAGAACGTCGCCGACGCCGTCGGCGACGTGATGAGCGACGTGCGCCGCAGCGCGACCGAAGCCGTCGAGACGATCGGCACCCAGGCGAGCGTCGTCGCCGGGGAGGCGCGGGAGGTGCTCGACGACGGCGTCGCGTACGTCAAGGCACGGTACCGCGAGCACCCCGCAGCGGTCATCGCGGTCGGAGCGGCCGTGGTCGTCGGCGTCTGCCTGGTCGTCAAGGCGCTCACGCGGCGCTGAGCACCGAACGACGGATGCCTCGTCCGGCTGCCTCCGGCCGAGGCATCCCCGATCGACTCGGTCGGGGAGCGCGAGGCGCGCCCCGCCGTCACATCGCGGCGGCGGGCGCGGGCGCTCGGCGTCGGTCGCCGATCACGATCGCGAGGACGACCGCGAGCGCGAGCCCGAACTCGAACACGGCCGAGAGCCACAGCTCGGGGGCCGAGATCACGAGCGAGACGCCGAGCACGACGTGCATCGCGCAGATCGTCAGGATGATCGCGCGGCCCGCCACCTCGTTCGCCCGGTGCACGAGCACGAGCGCCGCGACGATCGCCGCGCCCATGAGCATGTTGTAGACGCCCACGTTGCGGGTCCACAGCGCCACGGCGTCGTACTCGTCGGGGTCGATGAGGAAGATCGGGTACAGCTCTGGGCTGCGAAAGAAGAACGACTCGAGCACGCCGACGGTGACGAGCGTCAGCGCCTCGAGGGCGGCGAGCACCTGCGCGACGGGATTCATGCGATGGATTCTCGTCGCCCGCCGCAGCCGCCGCATCGGGGCCTGCCCCGCCCTGCGGGGTGCGGACAGCCCGACCACGGGAGGCGGTCGACCGCAGGTTAGAATCGAGGCATCCACACCCTCGACACCGGACGGAGAACCGCGGTGCCCACCATCGTCGTCGACGTGATGCCCAAGGCCGAACTGCTCGATCCTCAGGGGAAGGCCGTCGCCGGCGCCCTCGCCCGCACCGGTCACACCGGGTTCAGCGGCGTGCGCATCGGCAAGCGCTTCGAACTCACCGTCGACGGTCCGGTCGACGACGCGCTGCGCGCGAACGTGCAGCAGATCGCGGAGGAGATCCTCTCCAACCAGGTCATCGAGGACGTCGTGGGCATCCACTACGAGGTCACCAACGCCGAGCTCGCCGAAGAGGCGGCCGAGGCCGGTGCGGTCGCGGGCGACGGCTTCGGCGCCCCCGCAGGCGAGACCCACTGAGCGGCGGGGTTCGCATGCGTATCGGCGTCATCACCTTCCCCGGCTCGCTCGACGACCGCGACGCGCAGCGCGCGGTGCGACTCGCGGGCGGCGAGCCCGTCGCGCTCTGGCACGGCTCGCACGACCTCGAGGGCGTCGACGCGCTCATCCTGCCCGGCGGATTCAGCTACGGCGACTACCTGCGCTGCGGCGCGATCGCCTCGCTCTCGCCGATCATGACCGAGGTCGTCGCCGCGGCGAACGCGGGCATGCCCGTGCTCGGCATCTGCAACGGCTTCCAGATGCTGACCGAGGCGGGCCTGCTCGAGGGCGGGCTCATCCGCAACGACCACGGCTCGTTCATCTGCCGCGACCAGGTGCTCACCGTCGAGAACGCGTCGACCGCGTGGACCGCCGAGTTCGACGCCGGCCAGCAGATCACCATCCCGCTGAAGAACGGCGAAGGCGGCTTCATCGCGTCCGACGAGACGCTCGACCGGCTCGAGGGCGAGGGCCGCGTGGTCTTCCGCTACGTCGACGTGAACCCGAACGGGTCGCTGCGCGACATCGCGGGCATCACGAACGCGCGCGGCAACGTCGTCGGCCTGATGCCGCACCCCGAGCACGCCGTCGAGCCGGGCTTCGGCCCCGACACCGCTGCGGCGATGCGCTCGGGCGTCGACGGGCTCGGCTTCTTCACGAGCGTCGTCAAGCGGGCGCTCGTCGAGGCGTAGGCCCGCGCCGCCTCGCCTCGCCTCGCCTCCCGTCCGCGCAGCGTGCCACGTCTCCCCCCTCGCCGAGTCGCCAAAAAGTGCTGCTCAGCGTGCATCGAACCGCACTTTTCGGCGAGTCGTCCGGCCTCAGGGCGCACGAGCGCGCGCCGCTCCGGGTTCCCGCTCGCCCGGTGCGACGAGTCGCCGGAAGGTGCGGCTGAGCGATTCGCGAAGGGCACTCCTCGGCGACTCGACCCCTGAGACCGGAGGCGGTGACTCGCCCTGTGGATGACGGGCGACGTCCGTGGTCCAGGTGCGTCAGAGTGTCGGAATGCCTCGCGTGCCGCTCCCCGACGAGCTGGGTCGTCGCGCGTTCACGACGGCGGAAGGCGTTCGCTCGGGGCTCGGCACCGGACGCCTTCGCGGGCCCGACCTGCTGCGACCCTTCCACGGAGTCCGGACGGTCGCCGAGGCATCCGATACGGTGGCTCGCTGCCGCACCTACCTGCCCCGGCTGAGGCCAGGTCAGTTCTTCAGCCACGACACGGCCGCTCGGCTCTGGGGCGTCCCGCTGCCGACGCGGTTCGACCCGACCGCGCCGCTGCACGTCTCCACGTTCGCTCCGCGGCGACCCCCGCGTACGCGCGGCGTGATCGGCCACGAGCTCGGGCCCGACCGCGCGACGATCGTCGTCCGCGGTGGCCTTCCCGTGACCGACGCGGCCTCGACCTGGCTGCAGCTCGCCGGGGTCCTCGCACTCGACGACCTCGTCGCCGCCGGCGATCACCTCGTGCTCGACCCGGCCGTCCTCGATCCACTCGATCTGCGCCCGTTCCTGTCGCTCGACGAACTGGTCGAAGCCGCGCGAGAGTTCCGCGGGCGCGGGAGCCGCCTCGCGACCGAAGCCGCACCGCTCGTGAGAGTCGGCGCCGAGTCGCGGCCCGAGACACTGGTGCGACTCCTGCTCGCACGTTCCGGACTGCCCGAACCGGTCGTGAACCATGTCGTCACGGCCGTCGACGGCCGCTTCATCGCCCGTGTGGACCTCGCGTACCCCGACCTGCGTATCGCCATCGAGTACGACGGCGACCAGCATCGCACCAGCACCCAGCAGTACGAGCACGACATCGCTCGGTTCGACCGACTGCACGAGGCGCTCGTGGTGCGCGTCCGATCGCACGGGCTGTTCCGCGACCCGGCCGATACGGTCGCGCGGGTCGCGCGTGCACTCGCCGCACGCTCGCGCTGAACTCGACCGATCCGACGCCACGCCCAGACACGCGAGTCGCCAGGAAGTGCGGCCGAACGCGCTGCAAGCAGCATTTTCCGGCGACTCGCCTCCCCAAAGCGGGCCGGGCGCACCCACCCGCGCTCGAGTCGCCTGAGCGCGCGCGAGCGAAGGGTGCGGCACACTGGGCGGATGCCGCAGCCGACGCCGCCCGAACTCCATGCCCGCCTCGCCGAGATCTTCGCGGCGCGCGACCGGGCCCACATGCAGCCCACGATCGACGCGTTCCTCGCCGTCCTCGTGGAGCATCCCGATGAACCCGAGGTGCTCTACGAGGTGGGCGGCGCCTACGACACGGCCGGCGAAGAGCAGACCGCGGCCGGCTACTACGAGCAGGCGATGGCCGCCGGGCTCGACGGCGACGCGCTGCGCCGCTGCCTGCTGCAGTACGGCAGCACGCTGCGAAACCTCGGCCGGCTCGACGAGTCACTCGCAGTGCTCGAGCGGGCACGCGACGCGTTCCCCGAGTCCGACTCGCTGAAGGTGTGGCACGCGACGAGCCTGCACGCGGCCGGCCGGCACGACGCCGCCTTCGCGATCATGCTCGAGCTCGTCGCCGACCGCGTGCGCACCGATGAGCTCCTGCGCTACGAGGCCTCCCTCCGCGGCAACGCGGCCTACCTCGCCGAGCGCGACGAGCAGCACTGAGCGGGCCGACGGGCCGCCCGACGCCGGGACGGCTGACGACGGCGGCGGCGGCCGGCCCCGGGTTCGGGACCGGCCGCCGCCGGATCGCACGTCGAGCACGCAGTACCTCAGAACGACGCGGGGATGACTCCGGTGTCGGTCTGGTACGCGGTCACCGGCGCGTGCGGGATCTCGTCCCATCGGGCCGGGTCCTCCTGCTGCACCTCGCCGGTCGCCATGCCCGTCAGCAGCTCCCGCAGCGCGAGCACGTTCTGCTGGATCGACTTGCCGCGCGCCTTCTGGCCGAGGCTGCCGTCGGAGGTGTTGCCGCTCGTCTCGAAGAAGATCGCCGGGTTGCTGTGCCCCTCGGGGTTCAGCCCGTCGTGGTTCAGCCCGAGCATCATCGCCGAGACCACGCCGCCCTTGATGTCGATCTCGACACCGCGTCCGACGTCGTAGCGGTCGATGTTGATGTACCCGTACTTCGAGAGCTCGTCGAAGACGTGCACCTGCATCTGACGGGTGAGCACGTCGTAGGCGCCGCCCTGGATGCCGGGCAGCGTGGGCCCGCCGGGTGCGAGCGAGACGCCGAGCGACAGGGTGACCTCGTCGCCGTCGCCGCGCTCGGTCTTGAGTCCCTGGTGGTGGACGTCGACGGCGAAGGCCGGGTCGACCATCGTCCAGTACTCGTAATAGGCCTCCGACTCGGCGGCCTCGAACTTGCCGACGCCCCAGTCGCGGTTGAGGTCGATCCGCTTGTTCGTGCCGTCCTGCAGCACCGTGTGGCGGATGTTCAGCTCCGATCCGTCGGGGTTGTACATCGGGATGACGTGGAACGTGTACGCGTCGCGCAGCAGTTCCCACTGGGGCGAGCCGTTGGTGCCGAGCTCCTTGAGCACCGCGAGCAGCGACTCGGTGCCGTAGGGCTCGTTGCCGTGGATGCGGCCCTGCAGCCACACGTTCTCGGGGCCGTCGCCGACGGTCGCGACGTAGAGGGCGCGCCCCGTCTCGGAGGTGTTCACCGCGGTGCCGGCCTCGGCCAGGGTGAAGGCGTCGAGCCCGAAGCGCGAGGTGGCCTCGAGCTTCTCGAGCTCGGCGACGAGGTCGGCGTAGTCGACGATGCTCGAGATGTTGGTGTTGCCCTCGGGCGACGGGAAGTTCGCGTCGGCGAGGGCGGGTGCGCCGGCCGTGAGCGGGGCGGCGAGTGCGAGGGCGGCTGCTGCGGCGAGCGCGACCCCCCTCGGGCGACGGTGCTGAGTCTTCGGGTCGTTGGTCATGTGCTTCTCCTCGTCGAGATGGCATGGCGCGAATGCGACACGGATCCGAGGATGGATCCGTCACGACCGTCCCCCCAGACGTATGGGCAGCCTACGGAGGGGACGTGGCACGGCTCAAGAGCCGGGCGTCCAGATTGTTCAACGATTCCGGCCCGTTCGTCCCCCGCGCTCAGCGGTACTCGGGGTTCTCGTCGTACGGGTCGACCTCGAACCCGTAGTGGTCGCCCCCGTCCCACTCCGAGCGCAGGTTGCCGCCGACCGGGAACCCGCCGGCGTCCTTCAGCAGCCGCGCGAGGTGCAGCAGGTTGTAGGTCATGAACGTGGTGTTGCGGTTCGTGAAGTCGTTCTCGGGGCCGCCCGACCCGGGGTCGAGGTAGCTCGGGCCGGGCCCGGCCTCGCCGATCCAGCCCGCGTCGGCGCCCGGCGGGATCGCGTAGCCCACGTGCTGCAGGCTGTAGAGGATGTCCATCGCGCAGTGCTTGATGCCGTCTTCGTTGCCGGTGATGACCGCCCCGCCGACCTTGCCGTAGTACACGTACTGGCCGCGATCGTTGAAGAGCCCGCTCATCGAGTAGATGCGCTCGATGAACTTCTTCGTGATCGACGAGTTGTCGCCGAGCCAGATCGGCCCGCCCACCACGAGGATGTCGGCGGCGTCGACGAGCGGCCAGACCTCGTCGGGCCACGCGTCGGTCGCCCAGCCGTGCTCGCGCATGTCGGGGTAGACCCCGGTCGCGACATCCAGGTCGACGAATCGCAGGGCGTCGACGCGCACGCCGTGCTCGCGCATGAGCGCGATGCTCGCGTCCATGAGCCCCTGGGTGTTGCTCACCTCGGGACTTCGCTTGAGCGTGCAGTTCACGAAGAGGGCTCGCAGGTCGCTGAAATCCGGCAGCTCGGCCATGCGCGAGATGGTACTCGGGCGCGGCGGGTGCCGACAGGGGGCGGATGCCTCGTGGCGACGCCGCCCGCCTCGACGGCGCCGCCCGAACGGTTCAGTGCCGCGCGAGCAGCTCCTCCTGCGTCGGCCGCTCGTCGGCGCCGCTGCGCCGCGGCCAGAGCGAGACGGCCCGCTCGGCCATGGCGGTGATCGTGAGGGAGGGGTTCACGCCCGGGTTCGCGGGCACCGCGGCGCCGTCGACGACGTGCAGCCCCGGGTAGCCCCAGACCCGGTGGTACCGGTCGACGACCCCCTGGTCTGGCGAGCCCGACACGACGGCTCCGCCCAGGAAGTGCGCCGTCAGCGGGATGCCGAACACCTCGGGCCAGGAGCCGCGCGCCTCGGCGTGCACACCGCTCGCCGACGCGACCCGCGCCGCGATGGCCTGTGCGGCGAGATGCGCGCCGGGCAGGTGGCTCGGGTTGGGGTCGCCCTCGCCCTGGGCGCTCGTGAGCACCCGTCGCCCGAAGCGTCGCCGCAGCGACAGGGTGAGCGAGTTGTCGGCGGTCTGCATGACGAGGGCGATGATGCCGCGTTCGCTCCACCGGCGCAGCGAGCCGAGCCGCAGCGCGGTGACGGGATGCCGGAGCATCCCGCCGACGAGCGAGCCGAGTCGGGCGAGGAGCGATCGGTCACCCGGAACGAGCCCGGTCGCGAGCATGCCCATGAGATTCGAGCCGGGTCCGTAGCGCACGTTCTCGACATGGGTGCGCTCGTCGACGTGGAACGACGTCGTGATGGCGACGCCGCGGGCGAGCTCGAGCTCCTCCGGCACCGCGACCGCGACGGCGCCGTCGAGCGCCTCGGAGTTCGTGCGCGTGAGCCGGCCCAGCGCATCGGGGAGTGCGGGCAGGGCGCCCGAGTCCTTCATCCGGTGCAGCAGCTGCTGCGTGCCCCAGGTGCCGGCCGCGAACACGACCTGCTCGGCGCTGACCGTGCGACGGTCGCGGGCGAGCCACGCTCCGCTGCGCACGGTCGTCACCTCGTAGCCGCCGCCCGCGCGCGGCCGCACCTCGACGACCGTGCGGAGCGGCTCGATCGTCGCCCCGAGCCGCTCGGCGAGCGCGAGGTAGTTCTTCGCGAGGGTGTTCTTCGCGCCGACCCGGCAGCCGACCATGCAGTTGCCGCACAGCGTGCAGCCCGTGCGGTCGGGGCCGTCGCCGCCGAAGAACGGATCGGGCACCGTCTCGCCGGGCGCGCCGAAGAACACCCCGACGGGTGCCCGGCGGAAGGTGTCGCCGACGCCGAGGTCGTTCGCCGCACCCTCCATGATCCGCTCGACGGGGCCCGAGTGCGGGTACTGCTCGACGACGCCGAGCATGCGCTTCGCGGTGGCGTAGTGGGGGGCGAGCTCGTCGTGCCAGTCGCCGAGGGCCGCCCACTGCGGATCGGCGAAGAACGCCGGGCCGGGCTCGTAGAGCGTGTTCGCGTAGTTGAGCGATCCGCCGCCGACGCCCGCACCGGCGAGGATCATGACGTGGGGCAGCCGGTGGATGCGCTGCACCCCGAAGCATCCGATCGCGGGCGCCCAGAGGTAGCGGCGAACGTTCCACGAGGTCTTCGCGAAGTCGGTGTCGGCGAAGCGGCGGCCTGCTTCGTAGACGTGCACGCGATAGCCCTTCGCCGAGAGGCGCAGCGCCGCGACCGAGCCGCCGAAGCCCGATCCGATGACGACGACGTCGTGGTCGAAGGCGGTCATGCGGAGGCCTCGGGCGCGTCGTCCGACGGTACGAGCACCGTGAGCGCGCCGGGCACCACCCGGATGCGCGCGCGGCCGGTTCCGACCCGCTCGCCGTCGGCGTAGACGACGAGCCCGGGGGCGTCGACGTCGACGGTCGCGACGCGCGAGGTCGTCACCTCGGGCCGGTCGACGTGCACGCCGCGCAGCAGCAGCGGGAACAGGCGCACGAGCTTCGCCCGGCCGAGCGGTCCGACGTGGGTGACGTCGAGCAGGCCGTCGGCCGGGTCGGCGTCGGGGCACACGGGCATGCCCCCGCCGTAGCTGCGCGTGCTGCCGACGGCGATGAGCGTGCCGGGCGCCGGTCGTGGCGCGGCGCCGTCGAGGCCGAGCTCGAAGGCGGTCGGCCGCAGGCGGGCGAGCTCGATGAGCAGGGCGAGGTAGTACCTCGCGCGACCGCGCGGCCAGCGCAACCGATTGGTGCGTTCGGCGACGTGCGCGTCGAAGCCGATCGCCGCGACCGTGAGGAACCGGCGGATGCCCGCCGTCGACTCGATCTCGCCGACGTCGATCGTGCGCGGACGGCCGTGCACTGCGAGTTCGGCGGCGTCGGCCGCCGCGTCGGATGCCTCGAAGGGCAGCCCGAGCGCGCGGGCGAGATCGTTGCCGGTGCCGGCCGGCACGAGCGCGATCGGCACGCCCGAGCCCACGACCGCGTCGAGCACCGACGAGAGCGTGCCGTCGCCGCCGACGATGACGAGCGCCCGGGGGCGGCTCGCCACCGCCTCGTGCGCGAGCCGGCGGGTGTCGTCGACCGAGCGGCCTCGGTGCACTCGGACCTCCGTGGCGAGCTGTTCGAGGCGCTCGACGGCCCGAGCGGCGGCATCGGCCCCTCGGCCCCGGCCGGAGGTCGGGTTCACGAGCACCGAGATGTGGTCGGCCACGTCAGGCGATCCCGGTCGACGGGCGGGCGGCGGATGCGGCATCCGTCGACGCACGCTCGACGAGCGCCCCGGGGTTCATGATGCCGGCGGGGTCGAGCTCCGCCTTCACCGCCCGCAGGATGCGCATTCCGACTGCGCCGACCTCGCGTTCGAGCCACGGCGCGTGATCGCGACCCACGCCGTGATGATGGCTGATCGTGCCGCCGCCGGCCATGATCGCATCGTTGACCGCGGCCTTCACGGGCTGCCAGGCCGCGAGCTGGTCGCCCTTCAGGCCCGCGATGATCGTGAAGTAGAGCGCGGCGCCCGTCGGGTAGACGTGCGAGACGTGGCAGAGCACGAGCGACTTCGCGCCGGCGGCGGTGAAGCCGTCGGTGATGGCGGCGGTGACCTCGCGCTTCAGCCGCGCGAGGTTCGACCAGGTCGTCGCCGTCTCGAGTGTCTCGCAGAAGACGCCGTGGTCGAGCAGCGCGTCGCGCAGGTACGGGGCGTTGAAGCGCCCGTGCACCCATTCCTCCGCCGCATCCGGGCCGGTCGACGTACCGCCGGCCTCGCGCAGCACCGTCGCCGTGCGCGCCCGTCGGTCGGCGGCGAGCTCGGCATCGCCCTCGAAGACGGTGACCGCGCTCGCGCCCTTCGCGAGCGCCTTGCCGATGCGTCCCACCTGGGCGAGCGCGATCCCCGTCTCGGCCTCGTCGGAGAGCCGGATGACGGTGGGGCCGGTGCCGAGCTGCGCGACTCGGCGCAGGGCGTCGACGCCGGTCGCGAAGTCGGGGAAGGTCCACGCCTCGGCGAGTCGCACCGCGGGCACCGGGTGCACGCGCAGCCGCACCTCGGTGATGACGCCGAACGCGCCCTCGGAGCCCAGGAAGAGTCGCAGCAGGTCGGGTCCGGCGGCCGATCCGGGCGCGCGGCCGAGCTCGAGCTCGCCGGTCGGGGTCGCGACGCGGAGCCCCGTCACCATCGTGTCGAAGCGGCCGTTGCCGGCGGAGTTCTGGCCCGACGATCGGGCGGCGGCGAAGCCGCCGAGCGTCGCGTACCTGAAGCTCTGCGGGAAGTGGCCCAGCTCGAAGCCCCTCGCGCCCAGCAACGCCTCGGCCTCGGGACCGGTCGTGCCGGCGAGGAGCACCGCTTCGCCGCTCGTCTCGTCGAGGGAGACGAGCCCGGTCAGGCGCCGCAGGTCGAGGGCGACGACCGCACGGTGCGCGCCGCGTTCTGGGTCGAGGCCCCCGACGACGCTCGTGCCGCCGCCGAAGGGCACGACGGCGATGCCGCGCTCGCCCGCGACGTTCAGCACGGCGGCGACCTGCGCGTGATCGGCGGGGGCGACGACCGCGTCGGGCGTGTCCTGGTGTCGTGCGCGGCGGCGCAGCAGGTCTGGCGTCGAGCGTCCGCCCGAGTGCCGGATGCGCGCCTCGTCGTCGATCGAGACGTGCCGGTCGCCGACCACGGCCGCGAGCACGGCCCGGTCGTCGTCGCCGAGCCGCGTCGGGGCGATCTCGACGTCGGCCAGCGCCGTCGCCGGTTCGGGCTTCCGCACCCGCCCGAGCACCATCGGCAGGAGGGCCCGCACCGCGAGCGGCAGCTCCTTCGCCTTGGCAGGATCGCCCCACCCGTTCCACCGCATCGGGGCGGATGCCGCGTCGGATCCCACAGCGTCGGCCCCTTGGCCGTTCCACCGCATCGGGGCGGATGCCGCGTCGAGGGCTGCGGCGAGGGTGCTGTCGTCGTCATCGACCATGCGTTACAGTGTGACACATCATGGAAGATCGTCAAGCACTCGAGCTCGACCGTCCCGTGTGGGACGAGGCCGAGTCGCGCATGCTCGACGCCGCCGCCGAGCTGATCTCCGCACGCGGCGTCGGCGGGGTCACCGTCGCCGAGGTCGCGCGCAACGCCGGCGTCAGCCGGCCGACGGTCTACCGGCGCTGGGCGAGCGCCGACGAGATCGTCCGCGCGACCCTGCTCCGCGCGACCGTGACGCTCATCGAGCGGTTCCCCGTGCCCGCGACGTCCCGTGACGAGATCGTGCGCGACGTGCTCCGCTTCGCCGAGCTGTTCCGCGCCGACCCGCTGTACGGCCGCCTCCTCGAGCGCGAGCCCGAGGTGTTCACCCGGTACACGCTGCAGCGCCTCGGCCAGAGCCAGCGCGTGATCCTGCGGTGGATCGCCGAGTCGATCGCCCTCGCCCAGCAGGCCGGCACCGTGCGCCCGGGAGCCCCCGGCGACATCGCGGTCATGCTGCTGCTCATCGCCCAGTCGGCGATCCTCTCGCACGACACCGTCTCCGCCCTCATCGACGAGCCGCATTGGAGCAACGAACTTTGGCACGCACTCGACGGACATCTGCGTCCCTGACCTCCTCCCCCGACGCGGCGCCGACGCACTCCTCAGCACTCGATGCCGCACGACGCGCCCGCGACCTCTCGGCGCTCGCCGACCGCGCCGCACCGGTCGACGTGCTCGTCATCGGCGGCGGGGTCACCGGTGCGGGCGTCGCACTCGACGCCGCCAGCCGCGGCCTCTCCGTCGTGCTCGCAGAGGCGCACGACCTCGCGTTCGGCACGAGCCGGTGGAGCTCGAAGCTCGTCCACGGCGGACTGCGCTACCTCGCGACGGGCGACGTCGCCGTCGCTCGTGAGAGCGCCGTCGAACGCCACCTGCTCATGACGCGCGTCGCCCCGCACCTCGTGCGGAGCCTCCCCCAGCTGCTGCCGTTCACCCCTTCGGTCTCGTCGAGGCAGCGGATGACGGGACGCGTCGGGCTCGGCCTCGGCGACGGCCTGCGCATGCTCGCGCACACGCCCGCGAGCGTGCTGGCGCACCCGCGTCGCATCGATCGCGACGAGGCGCTGCGACTCGCGCCGGCGTTGCGACGCGAGGGTCTGCGGGGCGGCATGCTCTCGCACGACGGACAGCTCGTCGACGACGCCCGGCTCGTCGTCGCACTCGCGCGCACCTCGGCCGCGTACGGCGCGACGGTGCTGACGCGGGTGCGGGTCTCGGATGCCGCGGCCGACGGGGCGACGCTCGTCGACGCGGTGACGGGCGAGTCGGTGCGGGTGCGTGCCCGGGCCGTCGTCAACGCCGCGGGCGTCTGGGCGGGAGAGCTCGACCCCGGCATCCGCATGCGGCCGAGCCGCGGCACGCACCTCGTGCTCGATGCGGCCGCGCTCGGCGACCCCACGGCGGCGCTCACCGTGCCGCACCCCGGGTCGGTCAGCCGATTCGTGTTCGCGCTGCCGCAGCAGTTGGGTCGGGTCGTCGTCGGCCTCACCGATGAGGAGGCGCCGGGACCGATCCCCGACGTGCCGCAGCCGCATGACGACGAGATCGACTTCCTGCTGCGCACGCTCTCGTCCGCGCTCGAGCGCCCGCTCGGCCGGGACGACGTGCTCGGCGCCTTCGCGGGGCTGCGCCCGCTCATCGACACCGGAGCCGACGGCGGCACCGCCGACATCTCGCGCCGTCACCACGTGGCCGTGTCGGGCACGGGACTCGTGAACGTGCTCGGCGGCAAGCTCACGACCTACCGGGCGATGGCGCGCGACGCGGTCGACCTCGCCTGCCGGCACGCCGGCCTCGTCGACCCCGGTTGCCGCACCGCGGGGCTCGCGCTCGTCGGTGCGCGCGGATCGGCGGCGCCGTTCGCGAGCCCGGCCGACGGCGGGGGCTCATCGGCGAGCGGTCACGAACTCCCGGCATCGCTCACGGCCCGCTTCGGCGCCGAGGCCTTCACCGTGCTCGCCATGGCCCGTTGCGACCGACCCGCCGACCGCATCGCACCGGGCCTCGATGTCACCCGCGCGGAGATCGAGTTCGCCGTGCGCGCCGAGGGCGCTCTCGACGTCGACGACGTGCTCGACCGCCGCACCCGCATCGGCCTCGTCGCCGCCGACCGCGACCGCGCGCACGACGCGGTCGCGGAGCTCGTCGCCGAGGCCGCTGCACGGCTCGCCTGAGACGCAGACGGGCCCGGATGCCCCACCACGAGGCATCCGGCCCGTCGCCCTGTTCGGCGCCCCTCGCGTCAACCGAGGTCGAACGCCTGCACTTCCGCGAGCTGCAGCCGGTAGTACCCGAGGCGTCCCTCGTCGGTCGTCGGCCGGCCGAGCTCGGTCACGGCGATCCGCACGTGGCGCGCCTGCACGGTGTCGAACCGGTAGGTCTGGGGCCGCGGGCCGGGGTCGGCCTGGCCGGTGACCTCCTTCACCGTGGTCCAGGCCTGGCCGTCGTCGCTCACCTGCAGCGCGAACGCCTTCGGGAAGTGCGCCCCGTCGGTGCCGTCGGCCGCGGGGTCGTCGGCCGTGGCGGTGCGCGGGTAGACGACCACGGTGTTCAGGGCCGTCGCCTCGCCGAGGTCGAACGCGACCCACTGGTCGACGCCCGTCGGCGACCGGTCGGGGCCGTTCGAGGTGTAGCCCTTCGCGCCGCCCGCGAGGCTCTCGCGCTTGCCGTCGACGAGGTTCGCCGTGCTCCACGCGGGTGCCGACTGCAGGCTCGTGCGCGCCGTCGCGGCGGCGCCCGCGAGCACGTTCTCGGCGGCGTCGAGGCCGGGCGTCGCGGGCAGCACCCAGACGTCGGCGATCGACGGGTCGTAGCCGCCGTCGACGTCCTGGAAGCGGAGCCGCACCGTGCCGTCGGCGGTCGCGTCGGAGGGCTCGACCAGGAACTGGAAGGTCATCGTGCCGGCCCCGCCCGCGGTGCGGGCGTAGCGCTGCTCGAAGACGGTCGCCCCGTCGGCGGACACGTCGTACGTCTTCTGGCGCGCGCCGTCGAACGTCTCGACCGCCCGCACGACGAACGGCTCGCCGGCCGGCACGGCGACGTCGAACTCGAACCATCCGCCCGGGTACGAGGTGTGCGTGTAGCGACGGGTGAGGCCCGCCTCGCTCGAGGTGCCCGAGTGCTCCGAGGCGGTGAGGCCGTGCGAGCGCTCCGACTGGGCGAGGCCGAGGTCGACGTGATCGACGACGACCGCGGGGGCGTTCGAGAGCCCGACGGCGAGCGTCGCCGCGCGACGCTCCTCCGCGGTCTGCCCGACCGATGCGGTGAGCGCGACGTCGCCCGCGGTGACCGTGTACGGCACGGTCACCTCGACGTTCGACGCGGCGGATGCCTCGGCGGGCAGGTCGAACGCCGCGGTCGCGTCGCTCCACCCGTCGGGGCCTTCGATCCGGACCGTGCCCGTGCGGTCGTCGTCGCTCAGGTTGGCGAGGTCGACCGTCACCGCGACGACGTCACCGGGGTGCGCCGTTGCGGGCTCGATCGTGACGTCCTGCACGAGGACCGGCGCAGCGACCACGAGCTCGGCGTCGACGGGGATCTCGACGTCGGTGCCCTCGTACCGGTAGTTCAGCGATCCCGTGAGGCCGTAGCGGCCGGGAGCGGTGTCGGCGGGCACCGCCACGACGAAGTCGAACGTGGCGTCGGCACCGGGCGAGAGCTGCGGGAGGGTCCGTCCGCCGTCGGCGGTGACGGTGAAGCCGTCGTCGGAGACGAGTTCTGCCGCGACCCGGCCGAGCTTCTTGCCGCCCGCGACCTCGACGGCGATGCTCGCCGTCGCCTCGTCGCCGGGGAACACGCCGTCGGCGGGCACCGTCAGCGAGACCTCGGCGCCGGCGAGCGCGGCGCACGCCTGCGTCAGCTTCGCCGCGGCGGGATCGAGGACGGCCCGAAGCGCGTCGGCGGTCTCCGCCGGCAGCGCCCCGTGGTCGACCTCGCGGTCGAGGTACGCCGAGATCGTCTGGATCGTGCTCAGCGTCTTGTGCGCCGCGGCCGCGGTGCGGAGGTCGCGGTCGCGGCCCCGCTCGTCGCCGACGTACGAGTCCCACGCCTTGCCGGCGCGCTCGGCGAAGGTCGCCGCGAACTCGCCGAGCGCCTCGGCCTGCTCGGCCGAGAGCGAGCCGGCCTCGTCGAGGGCAGAGACCTGGTCGCCGAACGCCGTCGCCGCGTCGCGCGTGTCGCCGAGGCGGCCGAGCGTCGCGTCCTGCGCGAACTCGTACTCGCCCGATCCGACGGTGAACACGGCGACCCCGTCGGCGTACCGCGAGAACTCGACGCCCCGCGCCGACGCCGCGGGGACGCCGCCCTCCGTGACCGCCCAGCGGCTCGTCGTCGGGATGCGGATCTCGGCCGTCGTGTTCGCCGGCACCGTGACGTCGAGGCGCATCGTGCCCGAGGCATCCGTTCGCCAGTCGGAGACGACCGTGCCGTACGGCGTCTCGAGCGAGTAGTCGACCCGGTCGATGCCCTCGCCCGGCTGCGGCGCGACGAGCACCTTGCGATACCCGGGCTCGAGTGCCGAGACACCGGCCATGGTGCGGTACATCCACTCGCCGACCGCGCCGTAGGCGTAGTGGTTGAACGAGTTCATCTCCACCGGGCCGAACGAGCCGTCGGGCATGATCGAGTTCCAGCGCTCCCAGATGGTGGTCGCGCCCTTGCCGATCTCGTAGCCCCACGACGGGTAGTCGGTGTTCTGCAGCAGGGTGTAGGCGATGTCGGTGCGGCCGATCTTCGTGAGCGCCGGCAGCAGCCCGTCGACGCCGAGGAAGCCCGTCGAGAGGTGGTTGCCGCGACGCGCGAGCGTCTCCTCGAACTGGGTCGCGACGGCCTCGTCGAGCCCGTCGGGGATCAGGTCGTTCATGATCGTCAGGATGTACGCGGTCTGCGAGTCGCCGCGCACCGTGCCGTCGGCCGACACGAACGCCGTGCCGTAGGCCGCCTTGATCGCCTCGTAGCGGTCGAAGTACGCCTGCGCGACGTCGTCGTGCCCGAGCGCCTGCGCCATCTCGGCGAACTCGCGAGTGCCCTTGGCGAGGAAGGCGGTGTCGATCACCGTGGCCGGGGTGTCGTCGTCGAGGTTCAGCCAGTCGTTGTACCCGCCCACGTTGCGGATGTGACCGACCGCGCTCGCGTCGAGGTAGTCGACGTAGCGCTTCATCGAGTCGTAGCTGTCGGCGAGCACCTGGGTGTCGCCGTAGGCCTTCCAGATCGAGTACGGCACGTGCACGCCCGCGTCGGCCCAGCCGGCCCGGCCGTACCCGCCGTCGAAGCGGCCGGGGATGATCGGGGCGACGCCGGGGAAGGAGCCCTCGGCGTTCTGGGTGTCGCGCAGGTCCTGCAGCCACTTCGTCAGGAACAGCTGCGAGTCCATGTTGTAGTTCGCGGTGTTCGCGAACACGTTGATGTCACCGGTCCAGCCCATGCGCTCGTCGCGTGCGGGCGTGTCGGTCGGGATCGAGAGGAAGTTGCCGCGCTGGCCCCACAGGATGTTGCTCTGCAGCTGGTTCACGAGCGGCGACGACGTCTCGAGCGAGGCGGTCGGAGCGTTGTCGCTGCCGACGACCACGCCGGTGATGCCGTCGGCGGGCGGCGCCTCGTCGACGCCGGTGATCTCGACGTAGCGGAAGCCGTGGAAGGTGAACTTCGGCTCCCACGTCGCCGTGCCGTCCTCGGCGAAGGTGTAGTAGTCGGTCGCCTTCGCGCTGCGGAAGTTCGCGGTGTAGAGCGAGCCGTCGGGGTTCAGCACCTCGGCGACGCGGATGCGCACCGTCTGTCCGGCCTCGCCCGTGAGCTTCGCCCGCACGTGGCCGACCATGTTCTGCTCGAGGTCGTAGACGTGCACGCCGTCGGCGGGGCTCGGCAGGGCCTTCGCGTCGAGCTCGTCGACGACCCGCACCGGCGGCGCCGTCTGGGGCTCGAGCTTCGCCGTGGCCGACGGGCGCACGACCGCGTCGGACCAGTCGCCGTCGTCGTAGCCCGCCTCGGCCCAGTCGCCGACCTCGGCCGCGCGACGCGCGTCGTAGGCCTCGCCGTCGAGGAGGTCGGCCGAGGTCGTCGGGCCGTTCGTGGTGCGCCAGTCGTCGCCGGTCGCGATCACCTCCTCCGAGCCGTCGGTGTAGCGGACGCGGAGCTGGGCGATGAGCGACGTGTCGCTGCCGTAGATCGAGTCGCCGAACATCGCGACCCGGCCGGCGTACCAGCCGTTCGCGACCTCGGCCCCGAAGGCGTTGTCGCCCTCGGCCACGAGATCGGTGACGTCGTAGCTCTGGTACTGGATGCGCGTGTTGTAGTCGGTCCAGCCGGGCGCGAGCTCCTGGTCGCCCACGGGCTCGCCGTTGAGCTGGAGCTCGTAGAGGCCGCGGGCGGCGGCGTAGACGCGGGCCGAGGCGACCTCCTTGTCGACGTCGAACTCGGTGCGCAGCAGCGGAACGTCGGCCCCGTACGCGTACCAGGCGTCGGTGTCGCCCGAGACGACGAGGTCGCCGCCCTTGAGCGTGCCGCCCGTGAAGGTGCGGTCGTTCGCCGGGAAGTCGGTCTCGAGCAGCACGTCGCCCGTCTTCGAGGTGACCTTCACGGCCGAGACGGTGCCGGTCTCGGCGCCGCTCGTGCGGAAGCCGACGAGCCCGGCGGCGGTGTGGGTCGGGACGGTGCGGGTGTCGAGCACCGCGCCGTCGACCTTCGTCGTGATCGTCGTGCCGTCGACGGTGATCGCGTAGTCGTGCTTCGCCGCGAAGTCGAAGCCCGCGGGGAACGGCGTCGCCGAGAGCACCGTGTAGCCGCCGTTCGACTTCACGTGCGGGCGGAGCGACTTCGAGCTCTCGCTGAGCTGCCACATGTACGCGTTCGAGCCGTCGCGGCCGCGGAAGTAGACGCCGAGCGCGCCCGAGACCTTCGAGGCGGTGAACGTCATCGTCGAGTCGGTCCACCCGGCGGGGATCGAGGTGTCGGCCCCGATCCAGTCGGCGCCCTGCCACTCGTCGAGCGAGGCGAGCGCGGTCTCGAAGCGGGCGGGCTCGCTCCAGTCGGTGGCGTGTCCCGCGCCGTCCCACACCCGGACCTGCCAGGCGTAGCGGGTGGTGCCCTCGAGGTCGGGGCCGCCGTAGGGCACCTCGACCGAGGCGCCCGATTCGACGCGGCCGCTGTCCCACACGTCGGGCGAGTCGAGCGCGGCCTTGCTGGTGGCGACGCGCACCTGGTACGCCGACTGGGTGACGCCGCGGCCGGCCGAGGCGAGCTGCCAGCTCAGCTTCGGGGCCGCGAGCGGGATGCCCAGTGGGGATTTCGCCGAGTTGGTCTCGAGGCCGCCGACGGTCACGGACGGCGCCTGCGACGCCGCCGCGAAGGCGGCCGTCGGTGCGGCCGAGATGACTGACGCGAACACGGTGCCGGCGACGAGTACGCCCGTCGCTGCATTGCGGAGTTTGGATCGCACGCGTTTCTCCTCATTGATGAAACGTTTCAATCGATTGCTGACAGTCGGAGCCTATCCACCGCGCCGACGAGCGGTCAACCCCTCGGCCGATGAGCGGTCAGCCCTCGGTCGTCGAGCGGTCAACCCCTCGGTCGTCGAGCGCCGCCGCGAAGGGGGGCGCGACACCGGCCCGGGCCGCGGCACGCCACGGACGCCCCGGGGCCGGAAGCGAGCGGGCGCGGCGACGGGCCGGACCCCTCCGCGGAGGCATCCGGCCCGTCGACCTCGCTACGCCGCCGCGCCTTCCTCGGCCGCGACCGCGTAGGCCGCGCGCAGCACCTGGCCGAGGCCCGCGTCGACGCTCGTCCAGTACTGGAAGAAGCGCTCGCGGATCTCGTCGACCGTGATCGCCTGCGCCTGGCCGAGCAGGGTCACGTGCAGGCGCTCCTTCGCCTCGGCCGAGTACACGTCGCGGTAGAGCGTGCCGGCCTGGCCGAAGTCGCCGTCGTCGGCGCGCAGCGTGTACGCGGTGCGCACGAGCTCGCCGTCGCCCTCCCACGAACCCTCGCCCGCGGCCGACGCGTCGGCGGTCGGCCCGCCGAACGAGTTCGGCGCGTACACCGGCACGTTCGGCGCGTTGTAGTGGTGACGCTGCGCGCCGTCCTGCGAGTAGTTCGCGACGGGCGCGGCATGCGGCGCGTTCACCGGCAGCTGGTTGTAGTTCGTGCCGACCCGGTAGCGCTGCGCGTCGGGGTAGCTGAACACGCGCGCCATCAGCATCTTGTCGGGGCTGATGCCGATGCCCGGCACCGTGTTGGCCGGCGAGAACGCCGCCTGCTCGATCTCGGCGAAGAAGTTCTGCGGGTTGCGATCGAGCGTGAGCGTGCCGACCTCGATGAGCGGGTAGTCGGCGTGCGGCCAGACCTTCGTGAGGTCGAACGGGTTGAACCGGTACGTCTTCGCGTCCTCGTAGGGCATGACCTGCACGTGCAGGTCCCACTTCGGGTGGTTGCCGGCCTCGATCGCCTCGTGCAGGTCGCGGCGGTAGTAGTCGGCGTCGGCACCGGCGATGGCCTCGGCCTGTGCGGCATCGAGGTGCAGGTCGCCCTGCCGCGAACGGAAGTGGTACTTCACCCAGAACCGCTCGCCCTCGGCGTTGATCCACTGGTACGTGTGCGATCCGAAGCCGTGCATCTCGCGCCACGACTTCGGCAGCCCGCGGTCGCCCATGAGGTATGTGACCTGGTGGGCCGACTCGGGCGAGAGGGTCCAGAAGTCCCACTGCATGTCGGAGTTGCGCAGCCCCGAGCCGGGCAGCCGCTTCTGCGAGTGGATGAAGTCGGGGAACTTGATCGCGTCGCGGATGAAGAACACGGGCGTGTTGTTGCCCACGATGTCGTAGTTGCCCTCGGGCGTGTAGAACTTCACCGAGAAGCCGCGCACGTCGCGCCAGGTGTCGGGCGAGCCCTGCTCCCCCGCGACCGACGAGAAGCGCAGCAGCGTCTCGACGCTCGCCCCGGGCTGGAACAGCGCCGCACGGGTGTACCGCGAGACATCCGCCGTCACCTCGAACCGGCCGAACGCGCCGCCGCCCTTCGCGTGCACGATGCGCTCGGGGATGCGCTCGCGGTTGAACTGCGCGAGCTTCTCGACGAGGTAGCGGTCGTGCAGCACCGTCGCGCCGTCGGCGCCGACGGTGAGCGAGTGCGCGTCGCTCGCGACCGGGGTGCCGGTCTGGGTGGTGGTGTGGTTCGTCATGCGTTCGTCCTTCACTTCGTTCGGTTTCGTTCGGTGACGAGCCGCGCCGGGGCACGGCGACGAGCGCCCCGCGGGGGCGCGCTCGTCCTCCGCCGGGCAGGGCCGGCGGAAGCAGGGGTCGGATGCCGCGGGCTAGGCCGCCGGCTCCGATCGGCAGTCGGCGCAGAGGCCCCAGAAGGTGACCTCGGCGGTGTGGATCGCGAAGCCGCGCGCGTCGCCCGGCTCGAGGCAGGGCGGTTCGCCGACGACGCAGTCGACGTCGGCGACGGTGTGGCACTTCGTGCACACGAGGTGGTGGTGGTTGTCGCCCGTGCGCCCCTCGTAGAGCGCGGGCGAGCCGGCTGGCTCGATGCGGCGCACGAGCCCGGCGCCGGCGAGCGCGGCGAGCACGCCGTAGACGGCCTGCAGCGAGGTCGTCGGCAGCGTCTGCCGCACCCGCTCGTAGACGGACTCGGCGTCGAGGTGCCCGGGGCTCGAGAGCGTCTCGAGCACCGCGGTGCGCGGCGCCGTCACCTTGAGGCCCGCGGCGCGGAGTCGCTCGGGTGCCGCCGCCGTGTCCATGCCATCAGGCTAGCAGTTGTCTTGAATGAATCAAGACAACTCGCGGCACTTCCCTCGGGACGCGCAGTGAAGCAGGATGAATGCCACGCGCGGTCGACGGCGACCGGCGCGCAGGATCGAAGGAGATCGCATGACCCGGAGCGCCCACCCCGACGTCGACATCCCCGATGTCTCCGTGTTCGACTTCCTGTTCGGCGATCTCGACGAGGCGCGGCTCGACGCGGTGGCCCTCATCGACGGCACGAGCGGGCAGACCACGAGCTACCGGCAGCTCGTGCGCCAGATCGAGCTGTTCGCCGGCGCCCTCGCGGAGCGCGGCATCGGGGTCGGCGACACCGTCGGCGTGCTCTGCCCGAACGTGCCCGCGTTCGCGACCGTGTTCCACGGCATCCTGCGGGCGGGCGCCACGGCGACCACGATCAACTCCCTCTACACGCCCGCCGAGATCGAGAACCAGCTGCGCGACGCCGGCGCCCGCTGGATCGTGACCGTCGGCCCGCTGCTGCCGGGGGTGCTCGCCGCCGCAGAGCGGCTCGTCATCCCCGACGAGCAGGTCATCGTGCTCGAGGGCGCACCGGGGCATCCCTCGCTCGCCGAGCTCCTGGGCGAGGGGCGCCCCGCGCCCGACGTGAGCTTCGACCCCGCCACGCACCTCGCCGTGCTGCCGTACTCGTCGGGCACGACCGGTCGCCCGAAGGGCGTCATGCTGACGCATCGCAACCTCGTCGCGAACGTCGCGCAGTGCAGCGCCACGATCGCACTCACCGACGGCGACCGGGTGCTCGCGGTGCTGCCGTTCTTCCACATCTACGGCATGACCGTGCTGCTCAACTTCGCGCTCCGGCAGCGGGCGAGCCTCGTCACGATGCCGAAGTTCGACCTCGCCGAGTTCCTGCGCGTGGTGAGCGAGCACCGCACCACCTGGGTCTTCATCGCCCCGCCGATCGCTGTGGCCCTCGCGAAGCATCCCCTCGTCGACCAGTACGACCTCTCGAGCGTGAAGGTCGTGTTCTCCGGAGCCGCGCCGCTCGACGGCGCCCTCGCCGAGCTCGTCGCCCAGCGCCTCGACTGCATCGTGTGCCAGGGCTACGGCATGACCGAGACGAGCCCCGTGACGCACGTCATCCCCGTCGACCGCCCCGACCTCGACCGCTCGACGATCGGCGTGCTGCTCGCGAACACCGAGGCCCGCATCGTCGACGTCGAGACCGGCGAGGATGTCGCGGTGCCGGCGTCCCCCGACGAGGCGAGCGAGCCGGGCGAGATCTGGATCAGGGGTCCGCAGGTGATGGCGGGCTACCTCGGAAAGCCCGACGCGACCGCCGAGATGCTCGACGCCGACGGCTGGCTGCACACCGGCGACATCGCGACCGTCACCGTCGACGGCGTCTACCGCATCGTCGACCGGCTCAAGGAGCTCATCAAGTACAAGGGCTACCAGGTCGCCCCGGCCGTGCTCGAGGCCGTGCTGCTCGAGCACCCGGCCATCGCCGACGCCGCCGTCATCGGCGTGCTCGACGACGACGGGCAGGAGGTGCCGAAGGCGTTCGTCGTGCTGCAGCAGGGCGCCTCGCTCGACGCCTCGGGAGTGATGGAGCACGTCGCCGCGCACGTCGCCCCGCACGAGAAGGTGCGCGTCGTCGAGTTCATCGAGCAGGTCCCGAAGTCGGCGTCGGGCAAGATCCTCCGCAAGGACCTGCGGGCCCGCGAGGCGGCCGCGGCAGCAGGGTGACGGCGCTCAGTACTGCAGCAGGCTGAACACCTCGAGGCCGGACGGAAGCGCCGCGCGGCCGCCCAGGTCGGCGAGCTCGATCGCGACGGAGACGCCGGCCACGCGCCATCCCGCCCGTTCGACGAGGCGCGCCGCCGCGCCCACCGTGCCGCCCGTCGCGAGCACGTCGTCGACGACGAGCACCCGGGTGCCGGGCGGCAGCTCGCCGACGTGCACCTCGAGCGCGGCGGTGCCGTACTCGAGCGCGTACTCCTCGGTGAGCACCGCGCGCGGCAGCTTGCCGGCCTTGCGCACCGGCAGCACGCCGACGCCCGCGGCCACCGACGCGGCCGCCGCGAGCAGGAACCCGCGCGCCTCGACCCCGGCGAGCACGTCGAACGTGCCGGCGAACGGCGCCGTCAGCGCCTCGGCGAGCGCATGGAACGCCTCGCCGTCGGCGAAGACGGGGGTGAGGTCGCGGAACAGCACGCCCGGCTCGGGGAAGTCGGGGATCACGGCGAGACGCGACTCGACGAGGGCACGGGTTTCGGGCTCGTTCACCGTGGCAGCCTACTCCGGCCGGGCTGCGCGCCCGCCCGACGTCAAACCTTCGACGGATGCCGCGGGGCCCGCGCGCTTGCGAACATGGAAGCATCCCGACCTCTGGAGCCACGACCGCATGACCACCTCCCCCGCCACGAGCGCGACCGCCGCCGTCACCGCACCGACGAGCCGGCTCACGCCGAAGCGCCTGTACCGCCTGCTCGCCTTCGCCGAGGTCGTCACCTGGACGATCCTGATCGTCGCGATGATCCTGAAGTACGCGGCGGGCCTCGAGTGGGCGGTGCTCGTCGGCGGGTCGATCCACGGCTTCGTGTTCCTCGCCTACGCGTTCCAGTCGGTGCTCGTCGGCGTCAACCAGCGGTGGAACGTCGGTCGCATCGCCTTCGCCGTGCTGACCGCGATCGTGCCCTACGCGACCGTGCCGTTCGACCTGTGGCTCGTGCGCAAGGGCTACCTCGAGGGCGACTGGCGGTTCGAGGCGACCGATCACCCCGCCGACGGCAACTGGGTGAACCGGCTGCTGCGCTGGTTCCTCGCCCGGCCGCTGCTGCTCACGGTCGTCGCGGTCGTCGGCATCGCCGCGCTCTTCGCCGCGCTGCTCATGATCGGTCCGCCCAAGGTCGGCTGACTCCGTACCGCTCTGGTCGGTCGGCTCGCGAGTCGCCAGGAAGTGCGCTTCGTCGAGCGACGAGGAGCACTTTTCGGCGACTCGCGTCGTGTCGACCGGAGGATGATGGACGCATGCCCATCCTCAACAAGGACATGCAGGTCTGCATCTCGCTCGCCGGCCGCCCGTCGAACCTCGGCACGCGCTTCCACAACTTCCTCTACGACGAGCTCGGCCTGAACTTCATCTACAAGGCGTTCACGACCGACGACATCGAGGGCGCGGTGCGGGGCATCCGGGCGCTCGGACTCCGCGGCGCGAGCATCTCGATGCCGTTCAAGGAGGCCGTCATCCCGCTCATCGACGTCGTCGAGCCGTCGGCGGCGGCGATCGAGTCGGTGAACACGATCGTCAACGACGGCGGGGTGCTCACGGGGTCGAACACCGACTTCGAGGCGATCGCCCAGCTGATCGCCGACCACGGGCTCGACCCTTCGCTGCGCGTGCTCGTGCGCGGATCGGGCGGCATGGCCAAGGCGGTCGTCGCGGCGTTCCGCGAGGCCGGGTTCGAGCAGCTCACGGTACTCGCCCGCAACGCGGAGCTCGGCCCGGTGCTCGCCGCGCAGTACGGCTACGAGTGGGTCGCGACCGACCCGGGGCCGGGCGCGTTCGACGTCATCGTGAACGTCACGCCACTGGGCATGCAGGGGGCGGATGCCTCGACGCTCGCGTTCTCGGAGGCCCATATCGCCGCGGCATCCGTCGTGTTCGACGTCGTGGCGTTCCCGGCCGAGACGCCGCTCATCGTCGCCGCCCGCGCGGCTGGCAGGACCGTCATCTCGGGCGCCGAGGTGCACGCACTGCAGGCGGCGCGCCAGTTCGAGCGCTACACGGGCGTGCCGATCACCCGCGAGCAGATCGCCCGCGCCGCGGCGTTCTCGCGCGCGGAGTAGTCGCCGACCTCGGGGCCGGCACCCCGCCACCGCTCCTCGACGACCGGAAGCTGCTCAGCGGTGGACGCGATTGACGAGCGCCGTCCAGATGAGCGCGATCGTCGAGCACGAGAGCAGGGCGACGAAGACCCACGGCAGCGCCGCGAGGCCGATCACGCCGAACAGGGCGGCGCCGAGCAGCGCACCGCCGCCGATGCCGGTGTTGAACGCCGTCGTGTAGAACGAGGCCGCGGCGTCGCGGATCTTGGCCGACGCCGAGTGCAGCAGTCGCGTGTTCAGCATCGTCGGCAGGGCGCCGAACGCCGTGCCCCACAGCAGGAAGCTCGCGATGCCGACCCCGGGCACGTCGGGGAACGCCGCGAGCCCCGCCGCACCGAGCCCCGTCGCGACCATGGCGACCACGAGACCGAGCGTCGGGCGACGCCCGAGCACCGCGCCCGCGAGCACGAGGCCGACCGCGCCCGCGATGCCGTACGCCAGGAGCATGGGGCTGATCGCGCTCGACGGCAGCCCCATGACGTCGGTCATGTAGGGCGCGATGTACGTGTAGAACGTGTACATGCCGACCATCGCGACCGCCGTGATGAGGCACACCACGATGACGGGCACGAACGTCGGGTCCTTGCGGATGCGCACGGGCGCGGCATCCGCCTCGCCCGCATGATGCCGCACCGGCGGCAGGAACCGCTGCACGAGCAGGGCGCCGACGAGGGTGAGCACACCGACGCACGCGAACGCGAGCCGCCAGCCGAAGGCCTGGCCGAGTGCGGTGCCGAGCGGCACGCCGAGCACGAACGCCGCCGAACCGCCGGCGACGCTGATCGACACCGCGCGGGCCAGCTGCTCCTTGGGCACGAGATGGCCGGCGTAGGCGCCGACGACCGACCAGAACAGGCCGTGCGCGGCACCGCCGAGCACGCGGGTCGCGACGACCGTCGGGTAGTTCGGCGCGACCGCGGTGAGCAGGCAGCTGAGCGCCAGCACGCCGAGCGTGAGCACGATGAGCGTGCGGCGGGGCACGCGCCTCGTGAGCGCGGCGAGCGGCACGGTGAGCACGACGACGGTCGCGGCGAACACCGTGACCAGTACGCCGATGAGCGGCTCGCCGACCTGCAGGCCGCTGCTCATGTCGGGCAGGAGACCGGTCGGGAGCATCTCGATCGTGACCGAGAGGAACACGGCCGCGGCGAGCACGATGAGCCCGAGCCACGGGAACGGCGGCGCGGGGGTACGGCTGACGGGGGTTGACGACGTCATTGGAGGAGTCCTGAAGCGGATGGCGTCCCGAGGGCGGCGGGCGGGGCTCCGCGAATGCCGGCGGCGGGTCGACTGCGCGCTGATGGGCGCGCCCAGGGCCGTCGGGAACCGACGACCAGGACCATCTTACGTGGCGGGTGCGCGGCAGCGTTCGAGCGGCCGTCGGGAACCGACGACCAGGACCACCTTGCGTGGCGGCGCTCGCCGCCTGACGTGGCGGCGCTCGTCGCGCGGGTCAGTTGCGGAGGGCCGGGGAACCGACGTGGCGCGCCGCACCCGACGCGCGCAGTGCCGAGACGGCAGCGGCGCGGTCGACGCGGGCGATGCCCTCACCGAGCTCGTCGAGCAGTTGTGCGAGCCGTTCCCCCGCATGGACGGCGCCGTCGGTCGTCCGATCGCCGCGCCGCACGAGACCCGTGAGCGCTCGCACCTCGATCGCCGAAGCGCCCTGGGCGCGAGCGACCGCGACCGCCTCCTCGAGCAGTTCGTCGATCTCGGCCACGACGCCCCGCTCCGGGTGGCCCCGAGCGGACGCGACCAGGATCTCGGCGCGGGCGCGCAGCAGTTCCGCGTGGTACCAGCGATCCCCGGTCGAGGCGACCGCGCTGAGCGCCTCGTCGATCGTGGCGTCGGCGCGCTCGTGGTCGCCCGCGAGCGCCGCGGTCTCGGCCGCGACCGCGAGATGGTACGGCCGCCCGAATCCCATGCCGCCGGCCATCAGGTGTTCGGCGGGATGCGCCGTCTCGCGCGCGCCCGACCGCGCGCCCGGGCCCGGAGGGCGCGCCCACCCGTCGAAGAGCGCGGCGACCGAGCGCCATCGCGAATGCTCGTCGAGCTCGGCCACCGCGGCGAGCTGGGCCGCGTACTGGCGCACCCGGGCTCGCTCGCCGCGCAACTGGTGCACCGCGATGACGGGCCAGAGGCTCCGGCATACGATTCCTGGTGCGCCCGACTCCCGGGCGACGCGCAACCCGTCGAGGGCCAGCGCCCTGGCGTCGTCGGCTCGGCCGACCAGCCAGCTCGCGAGCGCGGCCGTGGACCGATCGACGACGACCGCCTCCGGGCGGTCGGAGCCACCGGGGAACCCTGCGCCCGCCGCTTCGGGCCGCGAGACGACGGCGAGCGCGAGCGCCGGCGACCCTTCGGCGAGCAACGTGAGTGCCCGCGCATCGGCGAGCTGAGTCGCGAGCACCGCGTCGTCGACGTCGGCGACGGCGACCTCGAAGTCGACGAACAGGGCGCCGGCCGCCACCAGGTCGCCGCGCATGAACGCGAGGCTCCACAACACGTGCCGGGCGCGGGCGACGAGCATCGGATCGTCGGCCGACCCGCAGAGCACCTCGACCTCGGCGAGCGAATCCCCCAGGTCCTCGGCCGACGGCCCGTGCTCGCCGAGCAGCGCGGCGATGAGCTGCAGGTGCAGCCGGAGCCTGACGGCGGCCGGTACGCCGGCACCGGCACCCGCGGCGAGTCGGATGCCTCGGCCGGCGTACTCGCGGGCGCGTCGCGTGTCGAGTGCACGATGCGCCGCTTCGGCGGCGCGCGCGTACTGCTCGGCGGCCCGGTCGGGCTGGCGGCCGAGCTCGTAGTGCTCGGCCGCGGTGCCGGCCAGCGATCCCGGCGTCGCGCGCGCCGTCAGCCGCTCCGCGATCGCCCGGTGCACCGCGATGCGCGCCGCCGCGCCCAGCCGGGCGTCGAGTACTTCACGGGCGAGGCGATGGGCGAACCGGTAGCACGCGTCGACCGATCCGTCGGGCCAGACGATCGGCTCGGTCTCGACGATGACCCCGGTGTTCGCGGCGGTCCGTGCCAGCGCGCGCCCGACGTCGGTTTCGCCGGCCACGCCGGCCGCGTCGACCCCGTCGTCATCCGCGCCGTCGCCGTCGGCGAGCACGGCGAGCGCGGCCGCGGCCTCGGTGACCGAGCACTCCACGCCCACGACCGCGGCCGCCAGCAGCACGCGGCGATCCCCGGCGGGCAGGCGATCGAGGCGATCGGCGATGAGGCGTTCGACCGCGACCGGCACCTCGGCCGTGGCGAGCTGGGCCGTCGTCATCGGCGAGCCTCCGCTCGCATCGACGCCGTCGGTCTCGACGAGCCGGGCGACGAGTGCCGACACGAACATCGCATTCCCCTCGGAGCGGTCGAGCACCGCCGCGACGACCTCGGGCCCGGGCGGACGACGGCGCTCCGACCGGGCCAGCAGGCTCGCCACGGCCGAGGCGTCGAGCGGTCCGAGCTCGAGGTGCTCGGCACGCCTGAGTGCCACGAGGCGGCCGATGACGTCGGCCAGTTCGCCACCTCCCGGCACCTCCTCACCCCGATAGGTGGCGATCAGGAGCAGTCGCGCGCGGGACGCCCGGTCGGCGAGGTGGGCGACGAGCTCGACGGTCGCGTCGTCGCCGGCGTGCAGGTCTTCGATGACGATGACGACGGGGGCGACGGCCGACATCGCGTCGAACGCCGCCGCCGCCTCGCGCATCATGCGGCCGATCGACCGGTCCACGGCGCGACGGCGCAGGCGTTCGACGGCGGCCGGCTCGATGAGCTCCGGCAGCTGCAGCAGCCAGGTCGGGGCGGTCCGCCACAGGATCTCGCGGAAGCTCGCGCCGCCCGGTCCGCGGCAGATCGCCGAGATGGCGTCGAGGAACGGCTGGAACGGCAGCGCCGGCCCGGACGCCTCCGACGACGGCGTCGCGCAGCGCCCCTCGCCGAGCACCTGTCGCTCCGGGAGGAGCCTCGCGACGAACTCGCGGACGAGCGTCGTCTTGCCCGCACCCGCCTCGCCCGCCACGAAGCCGACGACCCGGTCGCCCGCGGTCGCGGCCGACCGCCACGCGGCGAGCTCGCCCAGTTCCGGCTCCCGTCCGACCGGCCCCGGCCCGCCGCGCCCCTCGCGCCGCGGCGCGGTCGTCACCGGCGCCCCGAACCGGTACCCGCGCCGGTGCACGGTCGCCACGTAGTGCGGGTCGTCGGCGCGCTCCCCGAGCAGTCTCCGGAGCTCGGCGACGCAGACGGCGATCGACTCGTCGCCCGTGGCGCCGTCCCACACCTCGTCGATGAGCTCCGCCTTCGTGACGAGTCCGCCGGCGCGCTCGAGCAGGGCGGTGAGCACCGCCGCCGTCTTCGGACGGAGGTGCAGCTCCCCGCCCGCGAGACGGGCGGTGCGCGCCCTGCCGCCGTCGAGCACGAGCGTCCCGGTGGCGGGCTCGAAGCGATGACCGTCGAAGAAGTACGCGTCGGGCGCGACGAAGGCGGCCGAACCACCCGATCGCCCGGTCATGCGACACCCTTGTTCATCCACTCGGAATCCCATCGGCGTCGCCGCACGCGTCGACGACGCCGTCCCCCCGGTTGAAGGCTACTTGAAGGCTTTCTTCATGACACGGCACCAGTTCTGGGGTCGACTGGGCTTCGACCCGCGCACTCCGCGCGCGGGACGGGATCGGCCGACGGAGGACGACGATGTCTGCAAAGCGCACGGCGGTGAAGACGGCGGCGGTCGTCGCAGTACTCGGATTGCTGGCGACCGGGGCATTCGCGGCGACGGGCGGGTTCGGCGGTGCCGCCGACCCCGGCGAGACCCTCGCACGCGAGTCGCTGCTCACGCCCGACGACCTCGGCGACGGGTCGTTCGACGGCCTGCAGTACGCCGATCCGGCGGAGGGCCTCGCGCTCATCGATGCGCCCGAGGCATCCAGCGACGGCAGCGCCCAGCTGTCGTACCCGCTCATCGTCCCGCAGGGACGCGGCATGACGCCCGAGCTCTCGCTCGACTACGCCTCCGCCACGGAGTCGAGCTGGGCCGGCATCGGCTGGGACCTCGGCGTCGGGACGGTCGAGGTCGACACGAGCTACGGCGTGCCGTACTTCGACGCCGACAAGGAGTCGGAGTCGTACTCGCTCGACGGTGCGATGCTCGTGCCGAACGCCCTCGGCGACGCGTGGGAGGACCGCATCGCCGACCGGCAGGACTTCACGCGCCAGGTCGAGACCGAGTACGAGCAGATCATCCGCCACGGCGACAGCCCGAAGAACTACTGGTGGGAGGTCCGCGACAAGATGGGCGGCATCCGCTGGTACGGCGCCAAGCCCGACGCCGGCGGGCCGATGGGCGGACCGCTCGGCGTGACCCGCGGGTTCGTCGAGCCCGGCCCGAACACGGGGGCGCTCGACCCCGACTCCATCGTGAAGGACGACGACGGCAACATCGTCAAGTGGCTGCTCTCGGCGCAGCGCGACGTCGGCGTCAACATGTTCCGGTACGCGTACGACACGCTGCGGTACCGCTACGACGCCTCGGTCGACGGCGGCTGGGTCGCGGATGCCTCGTGCGACGACGACGCCGACACGTTGTGCGCTCGCCACACGTTCCTGCGCAGCATCTTCTACACCGAGGCCGCCGAGGCCTCCGACGAGAACCATCCGGTCGAGGGCTACCACGAGCAGCCGCCGTACGAGATCCGCTTCATCCGGCAGACCGAACTCGTCGACCCCGCGTCGGAGACGAACGCGAAGTACCCGCTGCGCCCCGACTCGACGCTCGACGGCACCGGCCGCTACCTCGACCTGCTCGCCGAGCGGCTCGCGAGCGTCGAGGTCTGGTACGGCGACCTCCAGGTCGACGGCGGTCGGGACTACGACCAGCTCGCCACGCGCTACGACCTCGGCTACAAGACCGGGCCGTTCGGCAAGACCCTGCTGTCGACGGTGACGCAGGGCGCGGGCACCCCCGCCGCCGTCACGCACACCTTCCAGTACTTCAACGACGTCGGGTACTCGCAGGCCGGCTACGCCGGGTTCGCGACCGATCCGACGTGGAACACGGGCGAGACGGGCGCGAACGACGACCTCGGCGACCGGCTGTTCCTCGACGAGAACGTCACGGCCGGCGCGCTCGGTGGCTCCGAGTCGAACTCGGCCGAGGGCCACGCCTACATCGGGTTCAACCCCGCCATCCCGCAGAAGGTCGGCTCCTTCGGGGCATCGATCCAGGTCGGCGGCGGCCAGACCGACGGCCTCGAGGAGTTCATCGACCTCAACGGCGACGGACTTCCCGACAAGGTGTTCAAGAACGCCGGCAAGACGGACGCGAACGGCGACAAGCACGAGGTCTGGTACCGGCTGAACCTCGGCGGACCCGACGGCGAACCCGAGTTCAGCGCGCCGGTGCCGCTCACGACGCTCACCGGCAAGGGGCTCTCGCGCGACCACGAGTTCCAGCTGCAGGTCGCGGTCGAGGCGCACATCGTCGTCACCGCCTCGTTCGGCGTCGGTGGCGCGGTCGCCTGGGGCGACGTGTACTTCACCGACGTCAACGCCGACGGGCTGCCCGACCTGGTGCACGAGGGATCGGTCTACTTCAACCGGCTGAAGAACGGGGTCCCGTCGTTCGAGGCCGGCAGCACGGGCACGCCGGTGCCGCTCGCGACCGGCGGGCAGACGCCGCAGGTCGACAGCACCGAGCTCGACGCGCTGCAGCAGCGACTGCAGTCCGCATCGCCGCCGATCGACACGGTCCGGCGCTGGGTCGCCCCCTTCGACGGCACCGTCTCGATCACCGGCGCAGCGGACCTCGACTCCCCCGAGGCGGCCGCGAGCGACGACGGCGTTCGCGTCGCGATCCAGCTGAACGAGGCGAGCGAGGTCGTCGAGACGCTCGTCGCCGACGATCCCGCCACCCCCGGAGACGAATCGGTCGCGTTCGACGCGGCCACCCCGCTCGAGGTGCAGGCGGGCGACCGCGTCTACTTCCGGGTCGGCTCGATCGACGACGGCGCTCATGACGAGGTCGCGTGGGCACCGACGGTGACCTACACGGCGATCGGCGGCGACGCGGTCGTCGACGAGGGCTCGGTCGACCCGGTGCCCGACGACACCGTCGAGGTGCCGCTCGACGTCAACGGACTGTCGCAGACCGTCTACTCGATCGCCGACGACTTCACGCTCGCCGGGCGCCCGAACACGCGCGTCGTCATGCCGTACGACGGCACCGTGCGCTTCACGGCGACCGTCGTGAAGTCGAAGGCGACGAGCGACGACGTGCGGCTCGTGGTCGACCGCACGGACGCCGATCCCACGACGGTGCTGCCGGTCGCCATCCCCGACGCGGTCGGCACGCCCGACGACGGCTCGGCAGACGTCACGATCACCGACGGCGTGATCCCCGGCGACTTCGTGGGCACGATCGCGTTCACGGCGGACACGCCGGTGTCGGGTCCGGTGGCCGCCGACCCCGCCGACGCCGCCTCCGAGCCCGAGACCGACACGGTGCACGCGCACCTCGGGGTCGACTCGTCGATCGACCTCACCGCCATCTCGTGGAACCCGTCGATCCACTACACCGCGGCGACCGACGAGAACGGCGACCCGATCGAGGTGCAGCAGGAGATCGACGGCGTGCTCACCGACACGAAGCGCGTCGACCTCGCGCCCGAGATCGAGCAGTACCCGAACCGGTCGACCGCCGAGGTGCTCGCGCCGTGGACGGCCGACGACACCGAGGACTACGGCGAGCTGAAGATCGAGCACGCCGTGCTCTCGCCGATCGCCGACGAGCTGCCGAACCGCGACGTCGTGCTCAGCATCAAGAGCCGCGACGGCCTCGTCTGGAAGAAGCAGGTCACGCTCGGCGCCTCGGTCGACCAGACCTCGGTGGATCTCACGGACCCGACGGCGACGCCGCCCGACCAGTCGTTCGGGCTCGTCGACGGCGAGGAGTACTGGTTCGAGCTCAGCGTGCGCGAGCCCGCGCTCGCCGACGCGCTGTCGGCCGACGGGTTCGCGGTGACGCTGCGCACCGACGAGGCCGTCCCCGAGGAGGTGACGCCGCCCGTCGTGATGACGTGGACCGGCCGGCAGGGCATCTTCCCCCTCGCCTACCGCGGGTGGGGCGTCGCCGGCTACACGGCGAGCGCCGGCAAGGCCACCCAACCCGTCGACGAGGACGCGTTCGTGATCGACGAGGCCGCCGCGCAGTCCGCGGAGCCCGCCGACGGCTTCGAAGACCTGTGCACGGGCCCGGTGACCGAGTGCGAGGCGGAGCCCGACATCGACCCCGCCTACGCGTACCTGCCGCTGCTCGATCCCGACTCGCTCGGTGAGGGGGCATCGCCGCTCGACGCCCCGCAGTGGCGCGGCACCCGCGACAACCTCGCCGCGTCGGCCGAGCGCATGCGCTCCTCGCGCCTGTCGAGCGACACGGTCTCGCTGGGCGTCGACGACGGGGCCTCGAAGAGCGGTGTGACGCGCATCTCGGTCACCGGTCCGAGCCTCTCGCTCGGCTTCGGCTTCGGCCCGCTCGGCGGGTCGGTCGGCATCGGCCCGAGCTGGAGCCTCGTCGACTACGAGGACCTCAACGGCGACGGCTACCCCGACGTCATCACGCCCGGCAACGTGCAGTACACGAGCCAGCGCGGCATCTTCCAGAAGACCGTCGCGGATCCCACCCCGAGGAAGGGGCTCGTCAACCAGGACTTCACGGTGAACGCATCGGGCGGCCTCGACGCGGGCCTCGTCGACATCTCGGCCAACAACAAGGGCAAGACGAACACGACGCAGGGCAATGCGGCGTCGAAGGGCAGCAAGGCCTCCGACAGCGATCCGGGCCTCGGCGCAGGCTTCGGCGTGAGCGTCGGCGGCGGGTTCGACGTGTCGTTCACGAACCCGAACGAGTCGGGCCCCTCCGGCGGCCCGCTCTCGGCCGACTACGGCCCGCCCGATGCGCTCTCCGACATCCCGACCGGCGGCGGCGACACGGCGCAGATGTCGCAGGAGCTCGCCGACGTCAACGGCGACGGCCTGCCCGACGTCGTCTACACGAACCCGAGCGGCGTGTTCGTGCGCTACAACCTCGGCTACTCGTTCGCCGACGCGGTGCTGCCGCTCGCGACCGGGGGCTTCAACACCCAGGAGTCGATCGGCGCCCATGCGTCCGCCGGTTTCGCGACGCCGTGGGGCGAGTTCTCGGGCGGCGTCTCGTTCAACTGGAACTACGACATGGCCCGCTTCGCGTGGCTCGACGTGAACGGCGACGGCATCCCCGACCGCCTGCACAAGCCGTCCGCCGGTGAGCAGCCGACGGTCGAGTTCGGCACGGGGTCGGGCCTCGCGCCCGCGGTCGACTTCGGCGACTTCGCCCGCGCCGCCGGTGTCGGCGTCGCCGACCTCGGCGCGTCGCCGCAGGTGTCGTACGACCGTTCGCAGGGCATGGGCGGCGGCGTCGACTTCACCGTGTACGCCGGCCCGCTGTGCCTCGTCGCGTGCTACCTCGTCATCAACCCCGGCGCCTCGTACCAGAACTCGGTGAGCTTCTCCGAGGTCACGCTCGAGGACATCGACGGCGACGGCTTCGTCGACTCGCTCGCGTCGACCGACGACCACCAGGTGGCCGTGCAGCGCAACACGACCGGGCGCACCAACCTGCTCTCGTCGTACACGAACCCGCTCGGCGGCACGGTCAGCCTCGACTACGAGCGGTACGGCAACACGGTCGCGCACCCCGGCTCGACGTGGGCGCTCAGCCGCGTCGCGGTCGACGACGGCCGGCCCGGCGACGGTGCGGATGTCTCGGTGTCGACGTTCGCGTACGACGACCTGCGCTTCGACCGGCTGTTCCGCCAGCCGCTCGGATTCGGCAAGGTCACCGAGCAGGAGCTCGACGAGCAGGGCGTCGCCAAGCGCACCACCGAGACGGAGTACCTCAACGACGACGTGTTCGTCGCCGGGCTGCAGACCTCGATGGTCGTGAGCGACGCGCAGAGCGGCAAGAAGCTGCGCGCCGCGACGCTCGACTGGGGCATCCGCGACGTGCAGGGCGTCGCCGACGGCTTCGACCCGCTCGCCGAGGCCGACCTCGTCGACATCGACACGGCCATCCCGACCCTGACCGGAACCGAGTCGCTCACGTGGTCGTACGCGCCGCTCGTCGTCGACAGCGAGGAGCGCTACTTCGCCGCCGACGGCACGACGGTCGGCAACGAGACGAGCGTGAGCTTCACCTACGACGGCCTCGGCAACGTGCTCGAGCAGTTCGACGAGGGCGAGCTCGAGACCGATGCCGACGACGTGCTGACCGTCACCGACTACGCCGACTGCCGCATCTCGTCCTCCGAGGTCGAGCTCGACGACGGGGGCGACTACTCGGCCGGCCTCGGCTGCTTCGGCGACACCCCGTACTACCCGATGCCGAGCGACGAGCAGGCCTCGCCGATCTTCTCGCCCGACGTGTGCCCCACGTGGGTGAGCGTGCCGGCGGTCATCACCGTCTTCGACTCGGACGGCAACGTGATGCGGCAGCGCGACGGGCGCGACGCGGTCTGCGACAACCAGTCGGTGACCCACCTCGAGGAGCGCATCAGCGACACCGAGACCGCCGTCACCGAGCTGCAGTACGACTCGTGGGGCAGCTACAACCGCATCGTCTATCCCGAGGGCGAGGGCGGCGTGCGCTACGCGGTCGAGTACGTCTACGACACGAACGTGGGCCACGCGAACATCGCGGAGGTGACGGAGTACGACTTCGACAGCCAGGACGAGGTCGACGTCTTCCTCGACTACGAGGCCGACACCGATCCGGTGCCGCTGCGCACCGGCATGACCTCGACCGCGACCTTCGACTGGGCGTCGGGGGCGGTCGCGAGTCGCACCGACGCGAACGGCAACACGACGTCGTACACCTACGACGGCCTCGGTCGGCCCGCCTCGATCAGCAACCCGCTGCAGGCCGACGCCGTGACGTTCGAGTACCACCCGAACGCACCCGCATACGGCTACGCGATCGCGCGGCACGCCGACCGGTTCAACGACGACCCGATCGAGACGGTCCAGTTCGCCGACGGCACCGGCCGCATCACGCAGCAGAAGCGCGATGCGCGGGTCGTCGACGCACAGGGCGTCCCGGCCGACGGGCGCGTCGTCAGCGGCGCCGTCGTCTACGACGTCTTCGGCCACGAGGTCGAGACCTACCGGCCGACGTTCGACACGGTCGCGCAGACGACCTACGAGACGGCGACCTCGGATGTCGCGACGAAGACGGTCCGCGAGGTCAACCTGCTCGATCAGGAGACGCTGCAGACCGAGCCGGGGGCGCGGACCACGACGACGACGTACGGCTTCGGCGACGCCGAGGTCGCCGGTCACGAGGCATCCGTGATGCGAGCCGTCAGCACCGACCCGCGCGGCCGGGTGACGACGACGTTCACCGACATCCGCGGCAACGAGCTGCAGATGGACGACCAGCCGCTGAACCCGGCGACCCCCGACCCGACCGACCTGCTGGCCCCGAAGACCGCGCGCTACGGGTACGACCCCCTCGGCCAGCTGCTGCGGGTCGTCGACGTCGCCGGCAACGAGACCACCCACACCTACGACGGGGTCGGCAACAAGACCAGCACCGACACCCCCGACGGCGGCCTCGTGGAGACGTGGTACGACGCCGAGGGCAAGGTCATCAAGGAGGTCTCGGGAACGCTCCGCGAGGAGGACGTCGAGACGACCTACCACTACGAGCTGCAGAACCTCGTGAAGATCGACTATCCCGAGGACACCCCCGACGTGACGTACACGTACGGCGAGGCGGGCGCGCCCGACAACGGCGCCGGCCGGATCGTGCAGATCGACGACGCCGCTCGCGTGGTCACGCTGGGCTACGACCCGCTCGGCAACACGACGAGCCAGCTCAGCGAGATCAAGCTGCACAACTGGGTGCCCGGCGACCCGCGGTTCCAGTGGACCACCGAGTGGGAGTACGACGGGCTCAGCCGCGTCGAGACGATGACCTATCCCGACGGGGAGGTGCTGACCTACGACTACGACGCGGGCGGGCTCACCAGGTCGGTCGTGGGCGACGAACCCGGGCTCGTGAAGGTGCCCGTGCTCGACGCCGACGGCAACCCCGTGCTCGACGCCGACGGCAACCCGACGTACACCGACGAGCCGACCACGTGGCACTACGACTACGTGAACGACCGGCGCTACGACGAGTTCCTCGTGCCCGCCGCGATCGACTACGGCAACGGCGCGACGACGACCTGGAGCTACGACGAGCTGACGAGGTGGATGGACAACGTGCGCACCGTCTCGGCGGACCGGCCGCTCAAGGGCAACCCGGCGCACTACGCCGAGGTGCAGGACCAGACGTACCAGTACGACAAGGTGGGCAACCCGACGAAGTACTCGAACGACGTGCCGTCGACCGTGACGAACCTGTTCGGCAGCCCCGTGTCGATGACGTACGGCTACGACCCGTACGACCGGCTCGTCGACGCCTCGGGTTCGGCGAAGGTGTGGAAGAACACCCGCAGCTACACGTTCGACCTCGACTTCGACGACGCCGGCAACGTCGTGAAGAAGGCGCAGGTCGACAAGCTCGGCAGCAAGGTGCAGTCCGGCACCTCGTACTCGTTCAACCGCACGTTCGCGGCCGACGGCCCGCACCAGGTGAGCACGCAGGGGCAGGACACGTTCCACTACGACGCCGACGGCGAGCTCACGCAGATCGTCAACGGCACCGGCAAGAAGGCGAAGATCGCACGGGAGATCAGCTGGGACTGGGCCGGCCACATGGTGCTCGTCGACGAGTACGGCGAGACGACCGAGTACGCCTACGACGACGAGGGCCGCAGGGTCATCGAGCGCGGTCCGAACGGCGAGACGGCGTTCATCAACCCGTGGGTCACGGTGCGCAACGGCAACGAGCTCACGAAGCAGGTCTGGGTCGACGACGAGCTGATCGCGCAGCAGCGCGACCCGGGCGACGATCCGTACGCCGCCGAGGGTCAGCGCTACTTCCTGCACAAGGACCTGCAGGGCAGCACCAACGTCGTCACCGACGCGACGGGCCAGACGTTCCAGCACCAGGAGTACTTCCCGACCGGCGAGGTGTGGATCGACGAGCACTCGACGGTGTACCGCACGCCGTACCAGTACGCGGGCGCGTACACCGACGAGCGGCGCAGCCTGATGGACTTCGGCGAGCGCTGGTACGACGCGCGGCGCGAGCTGTTCCTGACCGTCGATCCGGCGCTCAGCGACCCGTTCAGCCTCATCGGCTCTCCTGAGCTGCAGGCCTCGTACGCGTACGCGGGCTCGAACGCCATCAGGTACAACGACCCGAGCGGCGCGCTCTTCACGATCGCGAAGGCCAACGACGTCGTCAGGGCGGCGTGGGACAAGAGCGACGCCGCGGGCAAGATGTCGGGCTTCGCAGCGCTCGGGGCGGTCGGTCAGGCGATGGACGCCGGCAAGGCGAACCATCTGCCGAAGGCGTTCGTGCGGCTCGGCGTGGGCATGGACCGGGATGCCGCGAAGAAGTGGCAGGACACGGCCGAGATCGCCGAGCCGAACCCGCTGATCGACATCGACCTCGACGAGGGCACCGTGAAGCTCGGCGCCCCGTACGGCAAGCGGGCGAAGTTCGGCGGCGACAAGACCGCGGCGACGGCGAACGCGCCGGGCGGCGGAGCCGGCAACGCGACGGCGGGCGGCACGCCGTCGGTGAACAGCAGCCAGCTGTCGACGTCGACGGCGACCGCCGGCGGCGCCGGCGGCGGCGCCCAGGCGACGGTCGCGCCGACGACGAAGCCGCTGCCTGCGACGCCGACGAAGGCGAAGTCGAGCGGTCAGGCGAAGAAGCCGCTGCCGACACCGCCGAAGACGACGGGCAGCTGAGCACGGGCCGCGGCGAGGCGTCGGCCGGGTGGGATGCCTCCGGCCGGCGCCGCGCGGATCGTCACTCCGCCGAGGGAGGGAAGTACCAGCGCTTCGGGCGCTCGTCGCGCGTGCCTCGGCCGAGCCGTCGGTCGAGGTGGCGCATGACGAGTGCGGCCGCGATGAGCGAGGCGCCGAGCGGGGGGATCGTCGCCTGGAGGACCGAGACGATCGTGACGATGAGCTCGTAGACCGCCGCCCACGACTCGGTGTTCGGCGTCACGAGCACGTTCACGATCGTGGGGGCGAGCACGATGAGCGCTCCTCCGCCGAACAGCAGGGCGATGCCCCACCACATCGTCGCCCGAGGCATCCGATCGTCGCCGTCGCCCATTGCGCCTCCTCTGCCGCGTTTCGTGCCCTCACTCTGGCAGGTCGGTCTCGACCCTGCCACCCCGGCGCAGCACCCCGCACCCGGCCGTCTCATCGAGTGGGTCGCGGCTGATCGCCCAGGCGACCGGCGGCCGATACGCCGATGCCACACGCCTCGTCGCGGTCGGCCGGGCGACCGGTGAGCGTGCGTCGTTCACGGGTGAGGCACTGCCGCCTCGGCACCCGCACGTGGCCGCCGCGCTCCACGCCGGCGTGCTCGCGGTGGCCGCGGCCGAGGTGATCCGCCGGTTCCTCGACGGGGTCGGTCCGCGCGCCGACCGGGCCGAGCTCGACGACGCCGAGCGATTCCTCGTCGATCGGGCCCCCGCGGTCGGCGTCGACGGCCTCGCGCGGCTGGTCAAGCAGCTCGAGGCGCACCTCGACCCCGACGGCGTGAAGCCCCGAGAAGACGAGTTGCGAGCCCGTCGAGGCCTCTCCGTCTGGGAGGACGCCGCGGGCATGATCAACCTCAAGGGTGCGTTCGACCCCGCCACCGGCGCCCCGATCAAGCTCGCGATCGAGACCCTCGTGAAGGCCGAACTGCGGCGAGCGCGCGACGCGAAGCGTCCGTTCGGCGCCGCCGCAGACGAGTGCGGCGGCGGCGAGGGCGTCGACCCGATCACGGCCGAAGAGCGCACGATCCAGCAGCTGAACGCCGACGCCCTCGCCGACATCGCGCGGCTCTCGCTCACCGCGACGTCGGCACCGCCCGCGCTGCGAGCGGTCACGATCGTCGCCCGGGTGAACGCGACCGACCTCGCCGCCGGCCACGGGTTCGCGACGATCGACGGCATCGACCAGCCGGTGTCGATCGCGACGCTGCACGAACTCGCCGCATCGGCCGGCATCGCCCCGATGCTCATCGGCGACGGCCACCAGGTGCTCGAGTTCGGCCGATCCGCCCGCCTGTTCTCGGCCGCGCAGAAGATCGCCCTCGTCGAGCGCGACGGCGGCTGCGCCTGGCCCGGCTGCACCCGCCCGCCATCGCACGCCGACGCCCACCACATCGCCTGGTGGAAGCGCGACGCCGGCCCGACCGACCTCGACAACGGCGTCATGCTGTGCGCGTTCCACCACCACCGCGTGCACGACGACGGATGGCTCGTCGTCATCCGCGATCACCGCACCTGGTTCGTGCCGCCCGTGCACCTCGACCCCGAGCAGCGACCGCGACCCGGCGATGTCGGCCCGGGGCATCCCGCGAACCGGCCACCCGACCCGGGGCGGGGTCGCATCGGGCCCGAACCGCTCGCCGACGCCGCCTGAAACGCTCCCCCGGTCCAGCCGGGCGCAGCGCGTAGCGCCACCCGGGCGCGCCACGTCGCACGGTCCGAACCCCCGCCCGCGAGCGGCCTGCTCACCTGAGCACGGCCGGTAGACTGCTGGGGTCAGGCATCCGCCCCGCGGCATCCGCCACGCCGCCGTTCTCTGGAGCTCGCCACTCGTGACCACCGAAACCCCCACCACCATCGCTGCACCCTCGACGCCGGTGCTCGACACCGTCGAGGTCGCGACCGCGACGCCCGAGAAGGAGCAGCCGTACGCCGCCCTGGGCCTGAAGCCCGACGAGTACGAGCGCATCCGCAACATCCTCGGCCGCCGCCCGACGAGCGCCGAGCTCGCGATGTACTCGGTCATGTGGAGCGAGCACTGCTCGTACAAGTCGTCGAAGATCTACCTGCGCCAGTTCGGCAAGAAGGTCACGCCCGAGATGAAGCAGCACCTGATGGTGGGCATGGGCGAGAACGCCGGCGTGCTCGACATCGGCGAGGGCTGGGCCGTCACCTTCAAGATCGAGTCGCACAACCACCCGAGCTACATCGAGCCGTTCCAGGGCGCCGCGACCGGCGTCGGCGGCATCGTGCGCGACATCATCTCGATGGGCGCCCGCCCGGTGGCCGTCATGGACGCGCTGCGCTTCGGCGACATCTCGCACCCCGACACCGCGCGCGTGGTGCACGGCGTGGTGAGCGGCATCAGCTTCTACGGCAACTGCCTCGGCCTGCCGAACATCGGCGGCGAGACCTGGTTCGACTCGACCTACCAGGCGAACCCGCTCGTCAACGCACTCGCGGTCGGCGTGCTGCGCCACGAAGACCTGCACCTCGCCAACGCGAAGGGCGCGGGCAACAAGGTCGTGCTCTTCGGCGCCCGCACCGGCGGCGACGGCATCGGCGGCGCGTCGATCCTCGCCTCCGACACCTTCGCCGAGGGCGGCCCCACCAAGCGTCCGGCCGTGCAGGTCGGCGACCCGTTCGCCGAGAAGGTGCTCATCGAGTGCTGCCTCGAGTTGTTCCAGAACGACCTCGTCGAGGGTATTCAAGACCTGGGCGCGGCCGGCATCTCGTGCGCGACGAGCGAGCTCGCCTCCAACGGCGACGGCGGCATGGCGATCGTGCTCGACGACGTGCTGCTGCGCGACCCCACGCTCACGCCTGAAGAGATCCTCATGAGCGAGAGCCAGGAGCGCATGATGGCGATCGTGAAGCCCGAGAAGCTCGAGGGCTTCCTGAAGGTCGTCGAGAAGTGGGACGTCGAGACGAGCGTGCTCGGCGAGGTCACCGACACCGGGCGCCTCAGCATCATGTGGCACGGCCAGGAGATCGTGAACGTCGACCCGCGCACCGTCGCCGTCGACGGCCCCGTCTACGAGCGCCCCGTCGCCTACCCGTCGTGGATCGACGCCCTGCAGGCCGACACCGCCGCGAAGCTCGACCGCCCGGCCACTCCCGACGAGATCCGCGAGCAGTTCCTGAAGCTCGTCGGCTCGGCCAACCAGGCGGATGCCGCGTGGGTGACCAACCAGTACGACAAGTACGTGCTCGGCAACACCGCGCTCAGCCACCCCGACGACGCCGGCATGGTGCGCGTCGACGAGGAGTCGGGCCTCGGCGTCTCGGTCGCGACCGACGCGAACGGCCGCTACTCGCAGCTCGACCCGCGCCAGGGCGCGAAGCTCGCCCTGGCCGAGGCCTACCGCAACGTCGCCGTGACCGGCGCGAAGCCGATGGGCGTGAGCGACTGCCTGAACTTCGGCTCGCCCGAGAACCCCGAGGTCATGTGGCAGTTCTCCGAGACCGTCGAGGGCCTGAGCGACGCCTGCCTCGAGCTCGGCATCCCCGTCACCGGCGGCAACGTGAGCTTCTACAACCAGACCGGCGACGTGCCGATCCACCCGACGCCCGTGATCGCCGTGCTCGGCGTGATCGATGACGTCGCCCGGCGCATCCCGTCGGGCTGGCAGGACGACGGCCACAACATCTACCTCCTCGGCGACACGACGGCCGAGCTCGACGGTTCGGCCTGGGCCGACGTCGTGCACGGCCACCTCGGCGGCCGCCCGCCGGCGGTCGACCTCGCCGGTGAGAAGGCGCTCGCCGAGCTGCTCTCGGCGGCCACGATCGAGGGCCTCATCGACTCGGCGCACGACCTCTCCGACGGCGGCCTCGTGATCGCCCTCGCCGAGGCGGTCTCGCGCTTCGGCGTCGGCGCCCGCGTGTTCCTCGGCGAGGTCACGGGCGACGCCGGCATCGATCTCGCGACCGCGCTGTTCAGCGAGTCGGCGGGCCGTGTCATCGTGACCGTCCCCCGGGAGGACGACGTGAAGTTCCGCGGGCTCTGCGAGGGTCGCGGCTATCCGGTGCGCCGCATCGGCGTGACCGACGCCGCATCGCAGTCGCTCGAGGTGCAGGACGCGTTCACCGTGTCGATCGACGAGCTGCGCGGCGTCAACCGCGCCCCGCTCGCCGACGCGTTCGGGCCGGTCGTCGGCTACTGAGCCGGTCGTCGAGCGGCGATGCGAATCGAGACCCCATGACCGAGACCGAGCACTACACCGACGCGTACGCGTCGACCCACGGCAGGTTCACGGTCGTGCCCGCCGCGTACGTGCTGCTCCGCCGCGGCGACGAGGTGCTGCTGCAGCTGCGCCGCGGCACGGGCTACTACGACGAGCACTGGGCGTTCGGCGCGGCCGGCCACGTCGAGGCGGGCGAGTCGCTGCCCGCGGGCGCCGCCCGCGAGGCGCTCGAGGAGCTCGGCGTCGAGGTCGCGCCCGACGCGCTCGAACTGCTGACGCTCATGCACCGCACCGACGGCTCCGGGCGACCGATCGAGCAGCGCTTCGACGTGTTCTTCCAGGTGCGCGAGTGGTCGGGCGAGGCCCGCATCATCGAGGCGCAGAAGGCCGCCGCCCTCGAGTGGTTCGCGCTCGACGCGCTGCCCGAGCCCGTCGTGCCGCACGAGCGCCAGGTGCTCGAGGCGCTGCGCGACGGACGGCTCGCGCCGGTCAGCCTCTTCGGCTTCACGGAGGCCTCGAATGCAGGGCAGTGACCTCGCCTTCATGGGCATCGTGGCAGGCGGCGCGATCGCGCTCTTCGCGGTCATCATCCTCGTCGGCGTGATCATGCGCGCCGTGAAGGCGCCGCGCGGGCAGCGGATGCGCGAGGCCTTCGGCCCGTTCGCAGGCGCCGGCGAGAAGTACCAGGAGCTGCACACCGGCCAGGAGGGCCTGCGCGACTCGATGATGCGCACGATCCAGGAGCAGAGCCAGCAGGGCGGCGAGCGCGGCGACTCGGGCGACCCCGGCACCGGCACCGGCACCGGCAGCAGCCCCACGGCGAACGATGAGGATGCCTCCGGCGCGGCCGGGGATCCCGATCGTCCATCCGACGCCCCCAGGGCCTAGCACCCCGACCTCGGCGGCTCATCGTCCACCACGTGGCCCCGCCCACATGCCGACCCACTCTTCCGGCCCCAGATCCCTCGGCCGTCGGCGTCCGAGCGCGCGGGTCCGGCCGCCGAAGACGTCGGCGACCCACGCCTGGTAGTCACGCCGGCGGGCGACCGGCACGAGCGGCCGCCGGCGCCGGCGGATCGTGAACAGGCCGCCGTCGACCGAGGGCGCCGGCCGGAACGCCGCGCGCGGCACTCGCCCGTCGAGGTCGAACTCGTACCACGGCGCCCACTGCACGGTCAGCTGGCTCGTACCGCCGACGCCGCACCGGCGACGGGCTGCCTCCCACTGCGTCAGCAGCACGGCCTCGGTCCAGCGATGCCGGGCGAGCAGCATCCGCAGCATCGCCGTCGTGACGTGGAATGGGATGTTGCCGACGACGACGTGCGGCTCGGCGGGGTAGCGCCAGTCGAGGGCGTCGGCGGTGACGATGCGGGCGCGGCGGCCGAGGCGCACCCGCAGCGCCTCGGCCCGCGCGGGATCGATCTCGATCGCCGTCAGCGGGCGATCGAGCGCTGCGAGCCGGTGCGTGAGCGCACCGCCGCCGGCGCCGAGTTCGACGATGGGTCCGTGAGTCGCCGCGACGAGCGCGACGATCCGGCCGACGACCTGCCGGTCGACGAGGAAGTTCTGGCCGAGTTCGTGCCGGCCGCCGACCGGCGCGGTGTCGCCGGATGGACGGCGCGACGGACGAGACGGTGTCCCGCCCGACGAACGACGTGATGAATGAGACGACGATCGAGGGGTGTGCACTGCAGCTCCGCTGGCGAGAGATCCGAGCGGCCGGGCACGACGAAGGTGCGCCGGCCAGGGTCACTTGGCTGGCTGAGGCGAAGGGTCTCGGAAATCGGTCGACGCTCCGCCTCAGGCGGTGCGGGGCCGAATCACCATCGTGGAGAACATGCAGGACACGGTCGAGCAGCCTAGCAGCGGCTCGCGCCCCACGGCCAATGCCCGAGCGCGCCGACGACGCGGGGCTGGCGGGGAGCGGGCGGCGCGGACTACCGTGAACCCGACGACCTCGTCACGGTGCGTCGCAGAGGAGCGCCCAATGGGCAAGGTGGTCATGTACGGCTCGGTCTCGGTCGACGGCTTCATCGCGGACGACGACGACCAGCCGGGTCCCCTGTTCGACTGGTTGACCAACGGCGACGTCCCGTTGGACGAGAGCGGCGTGCTGAAGGTGTCGCAGATCTCCTTCGACTACACCCGGCCGTACTGGGACCAGGTCGGCACGACGGTCGCCGGCCGCCGCGTCTTCGACCTGACCGACGGCTGGGGCGGGCAGCCCCCGAGTGGAATCGAACACGTGGTCGTCGTGACCCACCGGCCGGCGCCCGAGGGCTGGGACGCCGAGGCGCCGTTCCACTTCGTCGACGGCGTCGAGGCCGCCGTCGCCGAGGCCCAGCGGCTCGCGGGTGACCGCATCGTCGAGGTCGCCGCCGGCGACGTCGGCGGCCAGGCGCTCGCCGCAGGCCTGGTCGACGAGGTGCGAATGGACGTCGCACCCGTCGTGTTCGGATCAGGCAAGCGGTACTTCGGGTCGGTCGACGCGCAGCAGCTGTTGGAGGATCCGGATGCGGTGATCCAGGGCGACCGGGTGCTGCACCTGCGCTTTCCGGTGCGACGTCGTTCGATCTGAGCGCACCCCTTCGGTCTCGCTCCGGCGTGATTTCTTCCGCCGATCGCTCAGGTACCCGTCGGCGGCGACGCCAGCAGCTCCACACGATCGGCGAGGTAGCTCGCGGCGTCGGCGAGCGCGTCGGGCTGCGTCGGGTTCCAGCGCACGAAGGCGGTGTCGCCCCGCAGCACCAGCGGCCCGGCCGCCCCCTCGCGCGCGAGCGCGTCGAGGTCGACGGCTGCGGCATCGAAGTCGACGGTCTCCCCCGGGGTGATGCCGCCCTTGACCGCCGCGGCCTGCCATCCACGGTGCTCGGCGACACTGTCGGCGAGGACGCTGCGCCGCGCGGGCAGCTCGGCCCGCACGACGTGCCCAGTGGCGTACGCCGATCCGTCGGGCGCGACGAGCAGCACTCCGAGCCGCCACACGCGGCCGAGCTGCGCCATCCGCGGTGCCCGCGCGACCCCGAGCACCCGCCGCGGCTCGACGAGCTCCGCGAGCACCTCGGTCCGCGCCCCCGCCTCGGCGAGCCGGGCCGACGCGGCCTCGAGGTCGCGGCGCAGTCGTGCGACCGCGGCGCCGGCGAGCTCCCGCTCCGTGGCATCCGTCATGGCTCAATGCTGCCGCGCCCGCGCCGCGAACGGTAGTCGGCCGCGCCCGCCGCTCAGGCGCGCTCGGCGGGGTGGGGCACGACGCGACGTCCGGGTGCGACGCCGACCCGCACGTACTCCCCCGTCGACGCCTCGGCGAGCGCCACGTCGAGCTCCTCGAGCCCGTGGGTGATGCCCACGAGCTCGTCGAGCGGCAGCGACATCCACGACCGCTCGAGAAAGGCCACGGCCCGCTCGAGCTGCGCGCCCGTGTAGTTGTGCACCCCCGTGATCGTGACGAGCCCGCGCACCAGCCGCTCCGGGTCGAGCCGCAGCTCGGTACCGGGCGACACGCTGCCGACGAGCACCACGACACCGCCGACGCCCACGGCGCCGATGGCGCCCAGCACGGCGGGCGGCGCCCCGGAGGCTTCGATCGCGACGAGCAACTCGGGGATGCCTCGGGCGGCGAGCCGCTCGAGCACGGAATCGAGGTGCTCCTCCGCGCCGCGGGCGGCTCCCGGGTCGACCGCGATCGCCCCGAGCCGTCGCGCGAGCGCCCGCCGCGAGGCATCCGGTTCGGAGACGACGACCTCGGCGCCCGCCTCGCGTGCGATCGCCGCGACGCTGAGCCCGATCATGCCGCCGCCCGTGACGAGCACGGCCGCTCCCGCGAGCGGCACGCGCTCGGCGGCCGCGTCGAGCGCCGCGACCGCGGTCGCGGTCGCGCACGAGGCCGGTGCGGCGACGAGTGCCGGCACCTGCTCGCCCACCCGCACGACGGCGGTGCCCGCCCTGAGCTGCACGTGGGTCGCGAAGCCGCCCGAGAGCTCCCATCCGCGATGCACCTTCTCATGCCCGTACTTGGCGAGCGATCGGCACTTCTGCTCGAGTCCGCGCCGGCAGCGGTCGCAGTCGCCGCAGCTCACCGCGACCGACCAGACGACCCGGTCGCCGAGCTCGAGCGCCGAGCCGTCGGCGCGCACGGCGCCGTCGCCGACCGCGACGACCCGGCCGACCTGCTCGTGTCCGAGCACGAGCGGCGCGGGTGCGGGCCGGTCGCCGCGCACCGTGTGCACGTCGGAGCCGCAGACGGTCGCGAGTTCGACCTCGACGAGCGCCTCGCCCTGCGAGAGCCGTACGCCGGGGGCCGCGAGCGCCTCGTGCGGTCGGCCCGGTTCGTACCAGACCATCGCGACCGGAGCGGGTCGTAGCAGCAGGTCGGGCCCCGCGGCCCGCACGACGGTGTGCACCCGTCCGCCCTACTCGCCGTGCAGGCCGAGCAGCGCCGGCAGTTCGGCGACGCTGGCGATGACCGCGTCGGCGCCGGCTGCTTCGAGCGAGTTCCGGTCGTGCGCCCCGCTCAGCACCCCGACGACGAGCCCGGCCCCTGCGGCGACACCCGACTCGATGTCGCTCACGGTGTCACCGACGACGACCATCGCGTCGACCGCGCTCGTCGCGGTGCGCAGCAGCGCGGTGAGCGGCAGGTCGGGGTGCGGGCGCCCGCGGCCCGCGTCGACGGGCGAGAGCGCGAGGTCGGCGAGCCCGTTCCAGTCGAGTGCGTCGAGGAGGGCGTCGCGGGTCGCCGGCGAGAACCCGGTGGTGAGCACGACGGAGGCGCCCGCGTCCCGCAACCGCTCGATCACGCGCGCGGCGCCGGGGATCTCGGCGACGCCCTCGCTCGCGACGAGTTCGGCGTAGGCGCCCTCGAACTCGGCGTTCGCATGCTGGGCGGCGTCCTCGTCGCCGCCCGAGAGCACGCGGAAGACCTCGATCTTCGACTGGCCCATCGTGTCGCGCACGTACTGCAGCGCCTCGTCGAGATCGTCGCCCGCGGCGATGATGCCGCTGCGCTCGGCGGCGAGCACGAACGCCCGCTCGACGATGCCGTCGTCGACGACGGTCGTGCCGGCCATGTCGAGCACGATGAGCTCGATCTCGCCGTCCTCGTCGTCGAGGTCGTCGGGATCGGCGAGCTCCGCCGCCTCGTCGAGCTCGGCGAGCCCGTCGTCGGTCTCGTCGCGGAGATCGCGGACGTCGTCGGTCTCGATACGGGTCTCGATGGTCATGGTCGGCCTTCCTGGGAGGTGGTCTGGGTCGCGGGATGCCTCGGCGCCGGCGCGCTCGGCAGGGTCGCCGCGGCGGCGAGCGGTGCACCGGCATCGTCCGGCTCGCCGTCGAGCGCACGGCTGACGACGTGCTCGGCGAGACCGAGCCCGCACGTCATGCCGATGCCGGTCGTCGCGGCGACGAGGTGCACGCCCGGCTCGACGCGCTCGACGAGGAACTCGTCCGGTGCCGATGCGTAGACACCCTGCCAGCGCTCGATGACGCGCGGCCGACCCGTGCCGAAGAGCTCGGCCGTCACCTCGAGCAGCGCCTCGAACGCCGCCTCGCCCTGGAACGGCTCGATCGACTCGCCGCGGTAGTGCGTGTCGCCGACGATGAGCGACCCGTCGGGCAGTTGCGTGTACATCTGGTTGAGGTCGAGAGCGGCGAGATCGGGTCGCTCGGCATGCAGGCGCGCACGGAGGCGGGTCGCGGCATCCGTCGCCGCGAAGGCGCCGTACCGCACGAGCGACCAGCCCGTGAGCAGCGGTGCCGCGAGGGGTGCACGAAGGCCGGCGGACACCCGAAGCATGTCGAGCCCGCACCGCACGATGCCGCGCGCCTCGGCGAGCTCGGGGTAGAGCAGGTCGACGTCGTGGTTGACCGCCACGACGACCTCGCCCGCGTCGATCGGCCCCCGGCCGGTCTCGACTCGGGCGGCACCGCCCAAGGAGTCCGCGCCCCGCACGCGGGCGACGTTGGTGCGTCGACGGAACTCGACCCCCGCCGCCTCGAGGTGCGCCGCGATCGCTCGCAGAGCCTGCCGCGGGTTCGCCTGCAGGTCGTGCGGCAGGAACGCCCCGCCGGCGAGCACGCCGGGCGCGACCGGCATGCGGCGCCCCGCCTCTGCGGCGTCGAGCAGCTCGACCTCGTCACCGCGGAGTGCCGCGAGCTCGGCCAGCACGGCCGTCTCGTCGTCGCTCCGGGCGGCGACGAGGGTGCCCGAATCGCGCACCCAGACACCCGCGTCGCGCGCGAGCCCGAGCCAGAGCTCGCGCGAGGCGAGCGCGAACTCGCGCGCGCGGCCGTGCTGCGGCGTGAAGCAGAGATGGCCGAAGTTGCGGATCGACGCGCCCGTCGGCTCGCTGCCCCGCTCGATCACGACCACGCGCCGCCCGCGCCGGTGCGCGGCGAGTGCGGCCCCGAGGCCGACGACCCCCGACCCGACGACGGCGACGTCGAACGCGCGGCCGCGCCCGGCGCCGTCGCGCTGAACGCCCTGCGCCGCCCCGCCGGTCACCGTCCCGCGCGTCATCGGAACACCCGCCGCATCCACATCGCGACGCCCTCGACGACGAGCACGGTCACGAGCAGCATGAGCACGATGGCGGTGACCGCCTGGTAGTTCGAGCCCTGGCCCGCATTGAGCAGGTAGTAGCCGATGCCGCCGCCGCCGACGATGCCGAGGATCGTCGCCGCGCGCACGTTCGTGTCGAGCAGGTAGAACCCGTGGCCGAGGAGCGCCGGCGTGCCCTGGGGCAGGGTGGCCGAGGCGTACACCTGCGTGCGGGAGGCGCCGGTGGCCGCGAGCGCCCGCTCGGGCCCCGCCTTCACCTCCTCGAACGAGTCGGCGATGAGCTTGCCGGCGAGGCCGATGCCGCCGAAGGCGAGCGCGAGCGTGCCGGCCTGCGCCCCGAGTCCGGTGATCACGATCAGCACGATCGCGAGGATCACCTCGGGCACGCCCCGGATCACGACGAGCAGGAACCGCATCGACGTGCGGACGGTGCCGTTCGGGGCGACGTTGCGGGCGGCGAGCGAGCCGACGACGACCGAGACGACGAGGGCGAGCAGGGTCGCGGCGAGCGCGATGCCGATCGTCTGGCCCATCGCACCGAACATGGTGGCGGCGTCGTAGTTGCCGAAGCTGGGCGGCCAGAACTGCACGGCGACCGCGGGCATCTTCGCCCACACCGTGACGAGGTCGCCCCACTGGATGTCGCAGATGAGGATGCTGCCGACGACGACGGCCGCGGCGATCCACCCCCACGCGGTGCTGCGCACCCGCGACGCGGTCCAGGGGCGTCGGAGCGCGGCATCCGGGGTGGTCGCCCGAAGCGGCCCGCCCGAGGCGCGGCCGCCCGTGAGCATCGCCTTGCGCACCGCGCTCGAGACGACCTCCATCGCGACGCACAGCGCGAACATGACGATCGCGATGCCGATGCCGAGCGAGTAGTTCAGCGACTTGAACGCGAACGACATCTCGAGGCCGAGGCCGGCGACGCCGACGTAGCCGAGCACGACCGAGCCGCGCAGGTTGATGTCGTTGCGGTGCAGCACGGTGGCGACCCACGACGGCAGCACCTGCGGCAGGATGCCGCTCGTGAACTCCTGCCACCTCGAGCCGCCCGCCGCACGGATGGCGAGCCTCGGCCCCTCGTCGATCTGCTCGATGGCGTCGGCGAAGAGCTTCGAGATCATGCCGATCGAGTGGATGCCGATCGCGAGGATGCCGGGAAGCGTGCCGAGCGAGAACATCAGCACGAACACCATCGCGAGCACGACGTCGGGCACGGCACGGGTGAAGACGCCGACGAAGCGCCCGAACGCCCGCCAGCCGGGCCCGGGCGTCGTGTTCGCCGCCGAGAGGTAGGCGACGGGCACCGAGATCACGGCGGCGAGCAGGGTGCCGCAGAGCACGAGCCCGACGGTGAGCGCGGTGAGGTATGCGAGCTCGGCCGGCTCGGGGAAGGTGATCGGGCCGACGCGGGCGAAGAACCGCTCGGCGTTGTCCCAGCTCTCCACCATGCCGGTGATCGAGATGCCCGACTGGGCGACGGCGACGACGGCCATGCCGACGAGCGCGACGAGCGTCAGGGCGGCCGCGACGCGCTCGGGCGACACGATGCGGCGCGGTGCGCGCTCGGCGATCGAACCCGGCGGGGATGCCTCGGCCGGACGTTGCCCGGAGGCGAGGAGCGCGGTCATCAGCGGGCCGGCTCCGGCTCGGCCGCGACATCCGCGAGCTCGCGTTCGATCGCCTCGAGCTCGGCGGTCGCGGTCGCGACCCGGCCGTAGATCTCCATGACCTCGGCCTTGGCGAGCCCCGATGCCGGGGTGTCGAGCACGACCTCGCCGTGGCGGAGCCCGACGATGCGGTCGCCCCACGAGAGCGCGAGGTCGACCTGGTGCAGGCTGCAGACGACGGTGAGCCCGGCGTCCATCGCGATCTCGCGGATGAGGGCCATGACCTGCTCGCTCGACTCGGGGTCGAGCGAGGCGACCGGCTCGTCGGCGAGCAGGATCTCCGGATCCTGCATGAGCGCCCTCGCGATCGCGACGCGCTGCTGCTGCCCGCCCGACAGGGTGTCGGCGCGCTGGTAGGCGCGGTCGAGCAGGCCCACCCGGTCGAGGTGGGCGAGGGCGGCGAGCTTCAGCCGCCTCGGGTAGCTCCAGAGGCCGAGACGCGGCCCGCGGAGCTCGGCGAGCGCGCCCGTGAGCACGTTCTCGAGCACGGTCAGCGAGGGCACGAGCTCGAACTGCTGGAAGACGAAGCCGATGCGGCTGCGCAGGGCCCGGAGGCGCCGGCCGGACAGGCGCGGCACCTCCCGGCCGAGCACGCGCACGGATCCGGACGTCGGGATCTCGAGGCCGTCGAGGTGCCTGAGCAGCGTCGACTTGCCCGAGCCCGACAGTCCGAGCAGCACGACGATCTCGCCGCGGGCGACCTCCAGCGAGGCATCCCGCAGTGCGACCGTGGTGCCGAACCGCTTGGTGAGGCCATCGACCTCGATGAGGGCGCTGCCCTCGGTGACGGCGGTCTCGCTCATGTCCTCGTCCGTTCCGTGTCCGTGCGCATCGGTGACGGGCGTCAGCCCTGGCACTGCTCCGCTTCGGTCTTCTCGCAGATGTCGCGGATCGTGTCGTAGTACTCGTCGTCGACGGGCACCGTCGCGTAGAACACGCTGCGGAAGGCGTCGCTGTCGGCCGACTCGACGCCCGAGGCGATGATGTCGTCGATCGTGACCTCGCCGAGGATGTCGGTGAGCTGCGACTTCAGCTCCTCCGGGAGCGTGTCCGAGACGACGATCGGGGCGCCCGGCACCATGGTCTCGGCGATGACCTCGACCTTGTCGCTCTTGGCGACCTCGCTGTCCTCGGCGAAGCCCGCCTCGCACTCGACGCCCTCGCCGGTCTTCGTGACCGAGACGTCGTGCTTGCCCGCGAACACCGGGGTGACGTCGGTCTCGGGGTCGATGCCCTCCTCGAGCAGGTTGTAGCTCGGGAAGAGGTAGCCCGACGTCGACGACGGGTCGACGAAGCAGACCTTCTTGCCCGCGAACCCGGCGAGGTCGGTGATGTCCGAGCCCTTGGGCACGATCGCCTGCGAGTAGTAGCCGGGCTCCTGGCCCTCCGCGGTGACGATCGACGAGATCGGGGTGATCGCGGCGCCGTTGTTGGTCGCGGTGACGTAGGTGAAGCCCGAGAAGCTCGCGACGTCGATCTTGCCGGCGACGGCGGCCTCGATGAGTGCCGCGTAGTCGGTCGACTCGTGGTACTCGACGGTCTTGCCGGTCTCGGCGGCGATGTAGTCCATGAGCGGCTGGTAGTTCGTCTCGGTGTCGACCGAGTCGGGCACGACGCCGAAGACGAGCGTGTTCTCGTCGACCGCGAACGTCGCGTCGCCCGAGCCCGACGCCGCGTCGCCCGACCCCTCGGAGGCGTTCGCCGAGGTGCAGGCCGCGAGGCCGACGGTGAGGAGGGCCGCTGCTGCGACGGCCGTCCAGCTCTTGGTGGTGAGTTGCATCGGAGACCTTTCGTGAACCCCGGCCCGGATCTCGGGCGCAGGCGGTGCGTGTTCCGATGCCTCACGGTAGGCAGCGGGCGCCAACGGCACGGGGCGCCGCGGTTACCGGCCGGTGAACCCGGTGGGGCGGGTCGGCGACGGGAGGTCGTGGGCGGCGGATGCCCCGGCTCAGCGCCGCAGGCGCGAAGGGCCCGACGCGGCGCCCAGGCCGACGACGACGATGCCCGCGAAGAGCCAGCCGTACCGCCCCGAGACGACCCCGATGACGCCGAGCACGAGCCCGACGGCGACGAGCACCCGCGAGACGACGAGGCGCACCCGCGGCCTCGCGAAGAACCGCGGGCGGGCGCCGCCGTCGCCGTTCATGCGCCGAGGGCGAACGTCGTGCCCGTCGCCCCTTCGGCGAACGTCCAGAACCGTGCCGCGATCGCGGCGTCGGTCGAGGTGCGCGTCGGCGTCTGCAGGGTCGGCGGGCCCTTCACCGCGTAGCGCGGCCCCCAGAACTGCCCGCCCTGCGCCTCGGGTGCGGTGAGCGCGTGCAGTGTGATCTCCGCGCCGCGATGCTTGCCCTGCGCCCACGCCGCCTGCAGGGCGTCGGCGAAGCGTGCGCCCGCGGTCGGCTCGTTGACCCCGGGCACGCGTGGCGTGCGCCCGCTGATGGAGTAGCCGGGGTGCGCGACGAGGCTCGAGATCGGCAGCCCGGCCGCGCGCAACCGCCGGTCGAGCTCGAAGGCGAACACCTGCGTCGCGATCTTCGACTGCGCGTAGGCGCGCCAGAAGTCGTAGCCGCGTTCGAGCTGCAGGTCGTCGACGCGGAAGGTCGACAGCCGGCTCGACAGCGAGCCCAGCGAGACGATGCGGGCGCCGTCGGCCAGGTGCGGCACGAGGTCGGCGAGCAGTGCGAAATGCCCGAGCACGTTCGTCGCGAGCACGAGCTCGTTGCCGTCGGGCGAGGTCAGTCGTTCGCCCGGGGTGTGCACCATGCCCGCGTTCGCGACGACGCCGTCGAGCGGCGGGCGGTGCGCGAGCCGTCGCGCGGCGACGCGCACCGAGGCGAGCGAGGCGACGTCGACGACGAGCGGTTCGACGGATGCCTCGGGTCGCGCCGTCCGGATCGCGGCCATGGCCGCCTCGAGGCGCTCGGGGCTGCGCCCGGCGAGGAGGACGTGCGCACCGGCGCCGGCCAGGCGTGCGGCGGTGAAGAAGCCGAGGCCCGCGTTCGCGCCCGTGACGAGGTACCGCCTGCCGGCCTGCGGCGGCAGTGCGGTCGGGTACCAGTTCACCGGTCGCCCGCGATCACAGGTCGCGCTCGCCGCCGCCGTTCGCGAGCTCCTCGTGGTGCTGGATCACTTCGGCGACGACGAAATTGAACCATTTCTCGGCGAAGGCCGGATCGAGGTGCGCGTCGATCGCGAGCGCCCGCAGGCGGGCGATCTGGCGCTGCTCGCGGGCGGGGTCGCTCGGCGGCAGGCCGTGGGTCGCCTTCAGCCGGCCGACCTGCTGCGTGAACTTGAAGCGCTCGGCCAGCAGGTGGATGAGCGCCGCGTCGATGTTGTCGATGCTCGAGCGGATGCCGAGCAGCTCGCTCATCGCGGCGTCCCGGTCGTCGAATGCGGCATCGTCAGTCATGCTTCGAGCGTACTTCGCGTCGGTCGGGTCGCGCGAAGTCGCGGGACGCACGATGTCGTTGGAACCGGACATGGCGCAGCCGGGTGCCGCAGGCGTAGCGTCGGGCGTGGAGGTGGTCGTGATGGGTGATCGGAGCGGCAGCGGTGCGGTGGTCGGCGGGGGCGCGATCTACGGCCTCGGCATCTTCGGGGCGTGGTTCTACTTCTTCGGCCAGGCCGACGAGTTCTGGGAGTTCGTCTGGGCGTTCTTCCAAGGGCTGTTGTGGCCGGCGTTCATGGTCTTCGACCTGTTCACGGCCCTGAACTCCTGACCGCCCGGGCCACCGGCCCGAGCGATCAGGACCAGGTCAGGATGCCGCGGCCGAGGTGCGCGCGAGCATCGGCCGCGTCGCGGCGAGGCCGAGCCAGACCACGCCGATGCCCGCCGCGAGCACGGCGGCGATCACGACGAGCGCGAGCGGCTGCACGATCAGTGCGGCGCCCGTGAGCGGCAGCATGACGAAGGCGGCGATCAGCGCCGACCCGATCGCGGTGATGCGCAGCGGCGACATGACGGCTCGCCGCCGGGCGGCGTCCATCGTCGCCTCCGGCATGCCGAGCATGTCGAGCGAGCGATACAGGTCGCGCCGGTCGAGGATGCCGGCCGCCTGGTTGACGCCCACCGAGCAGGCGACCATGAGGAACGACCCGACCACGGTGATGAGGATGCCGGTGCGGATGTCGGCGAACAGCTCGAGCGACTCGCGGTCGACGCCGGCGCCCGCGAGGTCGACGATCGCGAGGCCGACCCCGGCGAAGACCGCCATGAAGCTCGTCATCGCGACGCCCGACACCTGGCGCCAGGCCGCCTTCGGCGACTCGAGCACGGTGCGTGCCGCGAGCAGTTGCGCGGGGCGCTTGGCGCGCCTGGCCTGGCCCTTCGCCACGAGCCGGATGACCCACGGCCCCACGAGGTTCAGCACCGCGAGCGTTCCGCCGAAGCCCGCGGCGAGGATGGCGATGAGCACGATGGCCGAGCCCGCGACCTGCAGCGCACCCATGAGCGCGAACGAGACGAGCACGACGACCGCGCCGATCGCGAAGCGCAGCCACGAGAGCTTCGGCGCGTCCTGCCTGGTGCGCACGCCGAGCGGCGAGATGACCACCCTGCGGAGGCCGAGCACGGCGCTCACCGCGGCGAGGGCGACGATGCCGGCCGTCACGCCGGCGAGCACGGGCCACCCGAGCAGCACGCCGTCGATGCCGAGCGGCTCGCCGCGGAACGGCACGAGGGCGAGCAGCGGCACGATCAGGAAGTAGAGCACCACTCCGCCGACCGCGCCGGCGAGCGCGAGCACCGCCGACTCGACGACGGCGAGGGCCGACACGGTCGCGGGGGTCGCGCCGAGCAGGCGCAGCGTCGAGAGGCGGTCGTCGCGCCGGCGCGCCGACAACCGTGCGGCCGCCCCGCCGAGCGAGGCGAGCGGCACGACGAGCAGCACGAGCGCGACGACCGCGAGCAGCTGGTAGGTGAAGGCGATGTCGTCGGTCCACGTCCAGAACGTCTGCGCGCCGCCGAGCACGGTGAGCAGCAGGCCCGTCACGATCGCGAACGCCGTGACGGGCAGCGCGAGCGTCGCGACGCCCGCCGAGCCGGGGCGGGCGAACAGCCAGGCGACTCGCGCGATCACGCCCGCACCTCCGATGCGGCGCCGGTCGAGGCATCCGCCCCGGTCGCAGCCGCCGCCTGCGGAACCGAGCCCGCGGCGCCGGCGGGCACCCGCTCGCCGACGATCCGCCCGTCGCGCATGTCGACGATGCGCGAGCATCGCCCCGCGACATCCGCATCGTGGGTGACGACCACGAGGGTGCGCCCCTGGCCGGTCGTCGAGTCGAGGAGCGCCTGCATCACCTCGGCGGAGGTCGCCGAGTCGAGCGCTCCGGTCGGCTCGTCGGCGAAGACGACGGTCGCGCCGGTCACCTGCGCCCGCGCGATCGCCACGCGCTGGGCCTGTCCGCCCGACAGCTGCCCGATGCGGCGCTCTTCGAGACCGCCGAGTCCGAGGGCGGCGAGCCAGCCCCGGCCGTACTCCTCGGCGCGGGCCCGAGGCATCCCGTTCAGCATGAGGGCCAGCGCGACGTTCTCGACCGCCGTGAGCTCGGGGATCAGCAGGCCCTGCTGGAACACGAAGCCGAACGCCTCGCGACGCAGCCGCGAGCGTTCGCGCTCGCCGAGCGCGGTGACCTCGACGCGTCCCGCGCCCGAGAGGAACGACACCGAGCCGGTGTCGGCCGGCACGATGCCCGCGAGGCAGTGCAGCAGGGTCGTCTTGCCCGATCCCGAGGCGCCCATGATGGCGAGCGACTCGCCCGTGCGAACGCGCAGGTCGACGCCCCCGAGGGCGCGGGTCTGGCCGTAGGTCTTGACGAGGCCGGATGCCTCGAGCACGAAGGAACTCATACCCTCGAGCCTGCCCGGCACGGCCGCGGGGGCGCGTCGGGCGCGAGTCGCATCTCGCGCCCGACCCGTCATCCCTCCGGATGATCTGCGACGGTCCGCAGCACGCCGAGGACCAGGCGGCGCATTCGCGCCTGAGCGACATCTTCCGAGATTCGGCCGCCGTCTCGCAGCAGGCTCCAGGTGCGCACGTCGAGCGCCGTCGCGAGGAGCTCGGCGGTGTCCTCGCGATCCGACTCCGCGGCCGCGGCGAGTTGAGCCGCGAAGGCGCGACAGACCCACTCCCGGTGGTATCGGCCACCGCCTTCGAGACCTTCGGCGATGAGCGGATTCCGATCGGCGATGGCGATTCCGCGCATCACCGCGGCCCCGGCCACCTCGTATTCGGCGAACACCGCGGCCACGGCGGCGTCGATGTCGCCGTGCGGCGGGACTCCGCGGAGTCCTGCCACCCAGGGCAGGAACCGCTCCCGAGCGACGGCGGCGAACAAGCCGCTCTTCGAGCCGAAGTGGTTCACGACGGTCTGGGTGGAGACGCCGGCCTGCTCGGCCGCGGCCGCAAGCGTGACCGCGTCGAAGCTCTTCTCGTTGAGCGCCATGACGGCGTCCAGGATGGCCTCGCGAGTGCGGGCGAGCCCATCCTCTCGAACCCGAGACCGGTACGACCGCTTCGGAGCAACAGATTCTCTTGCACGAGCCACAAATCAATTGTACGCTATTCAAACGACCCGAACATCGACGCTCCTCCGGGAGGCCTCATGTTCTCGATACTGCTCGCGGCGCATGCCCTCGACGGCCACACCGGACCGATGCTTCCGCTCGCGCAACACCTCGCCGATGCCGGACATCGCGTGCGGTTCCTCTCCGGCGAGCGGTTCGCGGAGCGCATTCGGCGCGCAGGGGCGGAATTCGTGCCCTGGCCGCGCGACGCGTGCGCCGACCACGAAGGACACCTGCGCACCATCGAAGCCGAGGGCCGTCGCAACAGGGGCGTGCGACAGCTCGCGCGCGACGTGGAGGTCGAGTTCCTCGCGCCCGGTCCAGGGCAGTACCGGGCCATCCGCTCCGCCATCGCCGCCGAGCCCGTGGACGCCGTGATCGCGGAGAACATGGTCGTCGGAGCGACCCTCCTCGCCAGAGACCCGAAGCCGCATCCACCCGTCATCATGTGCGGCATCTCGGTGCTCGGCTTCACCAGCCCCGATGCTCCGCCGGTCTTCCTCGGCCTGCAACCGCGCGACGACTGGTTGGGCCGGGCGCGCAACCGACTGCTGTACACGCTGATCCAGAAGGTGCTCCTGCGCCACCCGCAACGGGTCGCGGAACGCATCCGCCACGACGTCATCGGGCTCGACACCGGCGTGTTCTTCATGGACTCGGCGCGCTTCGCGGATCGATACGCGCAGTTCACCGTTCCCGGGTTCGAATACCCTCGCCACGACCTTCCGCCGAACGTGGTCTTCACCGGCCCGATGCTCGGTCTTCCTGCCCGGGCAGGCGAGCTGCCGCCCTGGTGGGGCGACCTGGACGGTCGAACCGTCGTCCACGTGAGTCAGGGCACGCTGGCGAACACGAATCCCGAAGAACTGCTCGGCCCGACCCTGCGGGCGCTCGCGGACCGCGATCTGCTCGTGGTCGCGACGACGGGCGGGCTCCCGGTCGAGTCGCTCGGTACGCTGCCCCGGAACGCCCGTGCCGCCGAGTTCATCCCGCACGACGCACTGATGCCGAGAACGTCGGTGTTCGTGACCAACGGCGGGTATGGCGGCGTCCATGCGGCGCTCGCACGCGGCGTGCCCCTCGTCGTCGCCGGCGACACCGAGGACAAGAAGGACGTCGCTGCGAGAATCGCGTGGTCCGGTGTCGGCATCAACCTGCGCACCGGCCTGCCCGGGGAGTCGTCGATCGCGGATGCGGTGGAGACCGTGCTGCAGACCCCGTCGTACCGGGAGCGGGCGGAGGCCATCGCGGCCGAGATCGCGGCGTCGCCCGGCGCGGCCGGAGTCGAACGCATGATCGCCGAGACGGCCGCCGCCGGGCGCGGGCCTGAGGATGCGATCACCTCGCTCGACGAGCCGTGATGTCAGCGCGGCGTCGCCCGGCGCACCACGAAGTACCCGGCGATGCCGACCACGACGGCCAGCACGAGCACGATCCCGAAGAGTCCGCCGAGGCCGATGGCGGCGAACCATGAGGCGACCGCGGGGCCCGACCCGGTCAGCGTGATCGCCGCGACGGCCGCGAGCACGAGCGCGAGCACGCTGAAGAGCAGGGTCATCATGCCCTTCATCCGCCACCGCATGTACACCGTGGTGACGGCGGCGCCGATGAACAGCACGAACAGCTGCAGCGAGAAGGTCGTGTAGAAGTCGAACAGCCAGCCCGACTGGCCGTACCAGAGGGCATCGAACATGCCCGCGCCGATCCACCAGCCGTCGGTCGCCTGCTCGATCTGCACGAGGGTCGCGATCGCGACCGCCATCTCGGTCGAGACGAACAGGAACATGATGCTCATGCCAAGCCAGTAGTCGCGTCGAGTCGACCCGAAGCCGAGCGCGAACGAGAGGGTGTAGGCGACGGCCTGCACGCCGACGACGACGAGGTACCACTGCGGTGAGAGCACCGCCCAGCTGTAGCGCATCCCCTCCTGCATCTCGTCGACGGGTGCCCCTGCCGCGTGGGCGATGAGGGCGATCAGCATCGTGACGACCCAGGCGCCGCCGAGGATCATCCACGGAACGCCGAAGAAGACGGTGGGATTGACGGCGAGCAGGCGCACGATGCGCCAGATCTCGCCTGGCCGCACCCGGTCGGCCACGAGGGCTCCTCGCTCGGCGGCGGCGGTGGCGACGGCGGTCATGCTGCGGCCTCCTGTTCGGTCGTACCGGCGAGATCGGTGCCGGTGAGGTGGACGATGAGCTGCTGGAGCGAGACCGGCGCGAGCTCGAGCCCGAGTTCGGCGGCACGCACGCGTTCGGCCTGGTCGAGCCGTTCGTCGATGGTGACCGATGCGAGCCCGCCGAGGCGCTCACGCCCGATCACGAGGCGGTCGGCGACGAACTGCTCGACGACGGCGCTCGCGCCGGCGATCGTGGTCGCCGATCCGCGCACCTCCTCGGCGTCGCGGTCGAGCAGGATGCGGCCCTGGTCGATGAGGATGATGTGCTCGAGGAGGTTCGCGACCTCGTCGATCAGGTGCGTCGAGAGCACGATCGTGCGCGGGTGCTCGGCGTAGTCCTCGAGCAGCCGGTCGTAGAAGATGTGCCGGGCCACCGCGTCGAGGCCGAGGTACGGCTCGTCGAAGAAGGTGAGCGGTGCGCGCGAGGCGAGGCCGACGATGACACCCACGGCGCTCAGCTGGCCGCGGCTCAGCTTCTTGATGCGGCGCTTCACCGGCAGCCGGAAGTCGGCGATGAGCCGCTCGGCGAAGTCCTGGTCCCAGTTCTCGAAGAACCACGGGGCGGCCCTGAAGACGTGCTTCGGCGCGAAGTCCTCGGGGTAGCGCTGCGCCTCGGCGATGAAGCAGAGTCGGCGCAGCACGTCGGCGTGCTCGGCGGGCGTTCGGCCGAACACCTCGATCTCGCCCCCGTTCGGGAAGAGCTGCCCGGTGAGCAACTGCATGATCGTCGTCTTGCCGGCGCCGTTGCGACCGAGCAAGCCGTAGATGCGATGCTCATGCAGCTCGAAGTCGACGCCGTCGATGGCGGTGAAGTCGCCGTAGCGCTTGGTGAGGCCGGTGGCGCGGGCCACGGTGGCGGTCATGATGCGGTCCTCTCGGATCGGAGTGCGGCGAGCATGCCCGCCAGGTCGTCGACGTCGATGCCGAGCTTCTCGGCCTCGACGAGGAGGGGTTTCAGGTACTGGGCGCTGAACTCGGCCCGCCGTCGCACGACGAGGCGCTCGCGGGCACCGGCGGTCACGAACATGCCGATCCCCCGTCGCTTCTCCACGAATCCGTCGTCGACAAGACGACCCACCCCCTTCAGTGCAGTGGCCGGATTCACCCGCAGGAAGCTCGCGAACTCGTTGATCGACGGGATCTGCGACCCTTCGGGCAGCGCCCCGTCGATGATGTCGTTCTCGAGCTGTTCGGCGATCTGGATGAAGATCGGACGCGAGTCGTCCATTCCGGCCCATCTGGTGCGTCTGCGAACATCGATTCGCATGTTGGTTAGTTACTACAGTAACTAACCAATCATCCTCACCGGGATCTGTCAACCCCCGGTCGGCCGAGGAGGCGTGCAGCGCCATCCATATCGAGACCACACGACGCACCCCGTCGGTCGAGGAAGCGCGCAGCGCCATATCGAGACCACACCCTGCGACCGCGATCGCACGGGGCGGTGTTCCCCTGCAAGACGTGTGCACAAGTGGACTTGTCGACAACCAAGGTGTGCACAAGTGGACTTGTCGACAACCAAGGTGTGCACAAGTGGACTTGTCGACAACCGCCCAGGAGAGTTCCCTCCCGGTCGAGTACCGCGCACCGCCGCCGCCCCTTCGCCCGCGCAGCGCGCAGCGCGCAGCGCCGTATCGAGACCACGCCCCTGCCTGAGGTCTCGATACGCGCTCTGCGCTACTCGACCGACCGGCGCCGTCCCAGACGCAGCCGCCCCTGCGCGAGCAGGATGCCGACGAGCACGAGCAGCGCCCCGAGCGGCTCGTGCCAGCTGAACCGCTCGCCGAGGAGCAGCACCCCGAGTGCCACCCCGACGACCGGGGTCACGTACGTCACCGTCGAGGTGCCGGTCGGCCCCCAGGCGCGCAGCACGTTGATGTTCCAGATGTAGGCGAGGCCCGTGCCGAGCACGCCGAGGGCGACGAGCGAGAGGCCGACCGCCCAGTCGAGCTCGATCGGGCCGATCGCGAGCCATGGGGTGAGCGCGAGCATCACGACCGCCGAGACCCCGATCGACAGGAAGGCGAACGTCGCCGGCGCGATCGGCCGATGGCTCAGGAACTTGCGCTGGTAGCCGAACGTGAAGCCGTAGCAGGCGGTCGCGACGAGGCAGGCGAGCTGCCCCGCGAGGCTGCCGGTGAGCGCGTGGTACTGCCACGGCCCGATCACGACGACGACGCCGAGGATGCCGACGCCCACGCCGACCCACCGGCTGAGCCCGAGCCGCTCGACGCGGAAGACGAGCGTCGCCATGAGCGCCGTCATGATCGGCGTGGTCGCGTTGTAGATCGACGCGAGGCTCGACGACACGTACTGCTCGGCCCACGCGAAGCAGAGGTACGGGATCACGCACGTCGTGAACGACACGACGAGGAAGTGCACCCACACGATCGGTTCGCGCGGCAGCACCGGACCGGGCGTGCCGTCGACGCCGGGCACCCGCGGCCTCGTCACGGCCACGATGACGCCGAGTGCGAGCGCGCCGAGCACCACGCGCGACCACGCGACCTGCCCGAACGAGACCCCGCCGAGCGCGACCTTCATGAACAGGAAGCTGGCACCCCACACGAGCCCCATCGCGAGGAACTGCAGCCATGTCGACAGCCGGTTCGGCTTCGACGGCGCGGATGCCTCGGCGGCGGCTTCGACGGACTCGGTGGTGCTCACCCGACGAGGCTACGGCGGCCGGAAGGCCGCCGGAACCGCTGCGGAACGCGCTGTCCGGAATCCGCCGAAGAACGGCAGCCCCGAGGCATCCGGCACCCCTCGTCACCGAGCGCGCGCGGGCATAGGCTGGCGCCCATGAGCGAATACGACGTCGTCCTCCTCGGCGCGGGCCCCGGCGGCTACGTGGCCGCGATCCGTGCCGCACAGCTCGGCCTGAGCGTGGCCGTCATCGAAGAGCGGTATTGGGGCGGCGTGTGCCTCAACGTGGGCTGCATCCCCTCGAAGGCGCTGCTGCGCAACGCCGAGCTCGCGCACATCTTCCACGAGCAGGCCGCGACCTTCGGCATCTCGGGCGACGTGCAGTTCGACTTCGGCGCCGCGTTCGACCGCAGCCGCCAGGTGTCGGAGAAGCACGTCAAGGGCGTGCACTTCCTGATGAAGAAGAACGGCATCACCGAGATCGACGGCCGCGGCGTCTTCCGCGACGCGAACACGATCGACGTGACGAAGGCCGACGGCTCGGTCGAGACGGTCTCGTTCCGCGACGCGATCATCGCGACCGGCTCGCAGGTGCGGCTCCTGCCCGGCGTTCAGCTCTCGCAGAACGTCGTCACCTACGAGACGCAGATCCTCACGCGCGAACTCCCCCGCTCGATCGCGATCGTCGGCGCGGGCGCGATCGGCATGGAGTTCGCCTACGTGCTGCGCAACTACGGCGTGCAGGTCACCGTCATCGAGTTCCTCGACCGCGCCCTCCCGAACGAGGACGCCGAGGTCTCGAAGGAGATCACGCGGCAGTACCGCAACCTCGGCATCCCGATCCTCGCGTCGACCAAGGTCGAGAGCGTCGTCGACAACGGGTCGTCGGTCACCGTCGCGTACACCGGCTCCGACGGACAGCCGGGATCGATCGAGGCCGACAAGGCCCTCATCTCGGTCGGCTTCGCACCGAACGTCGACGGGATCGGGCTCGAGAACGCCGGCGTGCAGCTCACCGAGCGCGGCGCGATCGCCATCGACGAGCGCATGCGCACGAACGTGCCGCACATCTACGCGATCGGCGACGTCACGGCGAAGCTCATGCTCGCCCACGTCGCGGAGGCGCAGGGCGTCGTCGCCGCCGAGACGATCGGCGACGCCGAGACGATGGAGCTCGGCGACTACCGGATGATGCCGAGAGCGACCTTCTGCTCGCCGCAGGTCGCGAGCTTCGGGCTCACCGAGCAGCAAGCCCGCGACGAGGGCTACGACGTGGTCGTCGCGAAGTTCCCGTTCTCGGCGAACGGCAAGGCGAACGGCCTCGGCGACCCGGTCGGCTTCGTGAAGCTCGTCGCCGACAGGCAGCACCTCGAACTGCTCGGCGGACACCTGATCGGCCCCGACGTCTCGGAGCTGCTGCCCGAGCTCACGCTCGCCCAGAAGTGGGACCTCGGCGCGCTCGAGCTCGCCCGCAACGTGCACACCCACCCGACCCTGTCGGAGGCGCTGCAGGAGGCGTTCCACGGCCTCGCCGGCCACATGATCAACATGTAGCGCGGTCGGTCGGGCAGGCGCGAAGCACCGTATCGACACCACCGCACCTCACCAGAACGAGAGGCATCTCCATGAACTGGGTACTCATCATCGTCGGCGCGCTGCTCACCCTCACCGGCGGTGTCTGGCTGTTCCAGGGGATCGGCCTGCTGCCGGGTTCCGTCATGACCGGGGCGACGCTCTGGGTGATCCTCGGCGCGCTCGTCGCGGCCGTGGGCCTCGGCCTCATGGGGTGGGCCATCGCCCGCCAGCGCCGCCCGCGCCCCTGATCGGAACGAGCGGGGCGGATGTCTCGGCACTCGGCCGAGGCATCCGCCCCTGTTCCATCGACGCGACCGGGCAGGCGGGCGGGGTCGCGCCGAGCTGTTCCGGCGGCGGGCCCCCACCCGCCGCCGGGGTCTCTAGTGCTGCGTCGCCTTCTCGGCGCCGACGCCCGTGAGCGAGCGCACCTCCATCTCGCTCTGCTTGAGCGGGTCCTCGGTGCCCTTGTCGAGCACGGCGCCGAGCCAGCCGAGGAAGAACGCGAGCGGGATCGAGACGATGCCGGGGTTCGACAGCGGGAAGATCGCGAAGTCGATCGCCTCGGTCTTCAGCATCGAGGTCTCGGAGCCCGAGACGACCGGCGAGAAGATGATGAGGATGATCGCCGACGCGAGGCCGCCGTACATGCTCCACAGGGCGCCCTTCGTGGTGAAGCGCTTCCAGTAGAGCGAGTAGACGATCGTCGGCAGGTTCGCCGACGCCGCGACCGCGAACGCGAGCGCCACGAGGAACGCGACGTTCTGCCCGTTCGCCCCGATGCCGCCGATGATCGCGACGATGCCGATGATGACGACCGTGCGGCGCGCTACCTTCACCTCGGCACCCGGCTCGGGCTTGCCCTTCTTCACGACCGACGCGTAGATGTCGTGCGCGAACGAGGCGGCCGCCGTGATCGTGAGGCCCGCGACGACCGCGAGGATCGTCGCGAACGCGATCGCCGAGATGAGGCCGAGCAGCAGCGGCCCGCCGAGCTCGAACGCGAGCAGCGGGGCCGCCGAGTTCGGGCCGCCGGGGGCACCGGCGATGACGGCCGGGCCGACGAGGGCGGCGGCGCCGTAGCCGAGCACGAGCGTGAACACGTAGAAGATGCCGATGAGCCAGATCGCCCAGACGACCGACTTGCGGGCCTCCTTCGCGGTGGGCACCGTGTAGAAGCGCATGAGCACGTGCGGCAGGGCCGCGGTGCCGAGCACGAGGGCGAGACCGAGCGAGAGGAAGTCGATCTTCGAGACATCCGAGACGCCGTACTTGAGGCCCGGGTCGAGGATCGCCGGGTTCTCGGCCACCTCGACCGCGTTCTCGAGCAGCGCCGAGAAGTCGAAGCCGTTGAGCGCGAGCACCCACACGGTCATGACGCCGGCGCCCGCGATGAGCAGCACCGCCTTGATGATCTGCACCCAGGTGGTGCCCTTCATGCCGCCGATGAGCACGTAGAGGATCATGAGCGCGCCCACGACGGTGATGACGACGGCCTGGCCCAGCTGGTCGCCGACGCCGAGCAGCAGCGAGACGAGCCCGCCGGCGCCGGCCATCTGCGCGAGCAGGTAGAAGAAGCAGACCACGAGGGTCGTCGTCGCCGCGGCGATGCGCACGGGCTTCTGCCTGAGCCGGAACGAGAGCACGTCGGCCATCGTGAACTTGCCGGTGTTGCGCAGCAGCTCGGCGACGAGCAGCAGCGCGACGAGCCACGCCACGAGGAAGCCGATCGAGTAGAGGAACCCGTCGTACCCGGTCATCGCGATCGCGCCGACGATGCCGAGGAACGACGCCGCCGACAGGTAGTCGCCCGCGATCGCCGAGCCGTTCTGCCCGCCCGTGAACGAGCGGCCGGCGGCGTAGTAGTCGGCGGCGGTCTTGTTGTTCCGGCTCGCGCGGAACACGATGATCATCGTGATCGCGACGAAGGCGCCGAAGATCGCGATGTTGAGCCAGGGCTCGCCCGGCGAGGCGGCGGGTGCGGCCTCGGCGGCGACGCCGGTCGAGGCGGATGCCGCGGCGGATGCGGTCAGTGCGGTGAAGCTCATCGTGCCGTCTCCTCGGTGGCCGGGGCGAAGTCCGCGTGCTCGATCTCGTCGCGCAGCTTCTCGGCGCGCGGGTCGAGCTTGCGGTTGGCGTAGCTGACGTACCAGGTCGTGACCGCGAAGGTCGTGACGACCTGCGCGAGGCCGAGCAGCATCGCGACGTTCACGTGCCCGAACACGGGCGTCGACATGAAGTCGTGCGCGTAGCTCGCGAGCAGCACGTAGCCGAAGTACCAGACGAGGCAGGCGCCGAGCACCGGGAAGACGAACTTCCGGTGCGTGGAGCGCAGCTCTTGGAACTCGGGGGATCGTTGGACTGCGGGGTAGTCGACGGGAGGGGCCGTCTCCTGCTCCGCGCTCAGGGCGTCGTTGCCCATGGCGTCTCCTTCATCGGGGTGGTGTTCTCAGGTGTTGCCGTGGCCGAGTCTCGCGCGGCGTCGGTGCCGCGTGGGGCGCCCGCCGTTCGTCGTCGACGAACGGCGCCGACGGTGCGACGAACGGCGCCGGCCGCGACGACGAGCGCACGACGAGGCGATTACGCTGGCCGCATGCCCGAGTCGATGCTGCTCGCCGCCGCCGTCGGCGTCGCCGCGGGCGCGCTCGCGGTCGGGCTCGTGATCTTCCTGCGGCGCATCGTGCTCGCCTCGAAGGAGCTCGGCACCGACGCCGAGCAGGCCACATACCAGACCCTGCACCTCGCCTCGCGGGCGGCCGAGCACCTGCGCGGCGGGCTCGAGGGGCCCGACGCCCAGCGCGCGGGGAGGCACCTGCGCGCCCTCCTCGGCTGCGACAGCCTCGCCCTCGCCGACCGCACCGGCGCGATCGCGATCGACGGCGACGACGCCGTGCGCCCCGCCGCCGAGCGGCTCGTCGCCGAGGCGCTCGCGAGCGGCCGCCCGGCAGTGCAGCGGCGCATCCCGGTGGGCGCCTGGGAGACCGACGCGGTCGCGGCGCCCGTGGTCGGCGGCGCCGGCACGGTCGGCGCGATCGTCGCATTCGCCTCGCCCGTGCGGGCGGGGCTCGTGCGCGCCACCGGCGAGGTCGCCGACTGGGTCGCCGCACAGGTCGAGCTGGGCGAGCTGGATGCCTCGCGCGCGGCCCTCGCGGAGGCCGAGGTGAAGGCGCTCCGAGCCCAGATCAGCCCGCACTTCATCTACAACTCGCTCAACGCCATCGCCTCGTTCATCAACACCGACCCGCAGAAGGCGCGCGACCTCGTGCTCGAGTTCGCCGACTTCACCCGGTACTCGTTCCGCCGCCACGGCGACTTCACGACCGTCGCCGAGGAGCTGCGCTCGATCGACGGCTACCTCAAGCTCGAACGCGCGCGGTTCGGCGATCGGCTCAAGGTCACGCTGCAGATCGCACCCGAGGTGCTCTCGACGGTGGTGCCGTTCCTCTCGATCCAGCCGCTCGTCGAGAACGCCGTGCGGCACGGGCTCGAATCGAAGGAGGGCGGCGGGCGCATCACGATCGAGGCCTCCGACTCGGGCGCCTACGCCGAGATCACCGTCGAGGACGACGGCGTCGGCATCGACCCCGCGCAGCTCGCGGCGGTGCTCGCGGGCGGACCGGCCGACGGCGAGCACGTGGGTCTGCGCAACGTCGACGCCCGGTTGCGGCAGGTCTACGGCGACGAGCACGGGCTCGTCGTCGAGACGAACCTCGGCGCCGGAACCCTCGTGCGCATGCGGGTGCCGAAGGCCGGCCCGCGCCGTGATGGGAGGATCGCACCATGATCTCCGTGCTCATCGCCGACGACGAGCAGCCCGCGATCGACGAGCTCGCCTTCCTGCTGCGCCAGGACCCGCGGATCGGCACGATCCACCAGGCCTCCTCGGGGTCCGAGGCGATCCGGCTGCTCGCGCGCGAGCCGGTCGACGCCGCGTTCCTCGACATCCACATGCCCGGGCTCACGGGGTTCGACCTGGCCCGGGCGCTCGCCCGGTTCGAGCAGCGCCCGGTGCTCGTCTTCGTCACGGCCGACGAGGAGGGCGCGCTCGAGGCGTTCGACCTCGAGGCCGTCGACTACCTGCTGAAGCCCGTGCGCACCGAGCGGCTGCACCGGTCGGTCGGGCGCGTGGTCGAGGCCATCACCGCCGCCGGCGCCCGCACCGCGGGCCGGCCCGCGCCCGAGGCATCCGCCCCGCCCGAGATGATCGCCGTGACGCTCGGCGGCACGACGCGCATGATCCGCCGCGACGACGTGCGCTACGTGCAGGCGCAGGGCGACTACGCCCGGCTGCACACCGAGGAGGCGAGCTACCTCGTGCGGGTGCCGATGGCCGATCTCGAACGGCAGTGGGCCGACGCGGGCTTCGTGCGGGTGCACCGCTCGTACCTCGTCGCACTCGCGCACGTGAGCCGGGTGCGGCTCGGCGCCGACCATCCGAGCGTCGTGGTCGGCCAGGCCGAACTGCCGGTGAGCCGCCGGCTGCTGCCCGGCCTGCGCGACCGGCTCGAGCAGGCGACCCTGCGAGCGCGGCCGTGAGCGACGAGGGCTCGGAGACGGCCGCACCGCTCCCTCCCCGACCTGCGGGGCGCGCGCGGGTGCGCGTCACCGCGCCGCACACCGGGGGTCCCGCGGCGCAGCCGGCCGGCCGCGGCGCGCGCCCGGGCACGAGCGACGTGCAGGGCGTGTACGTGCGGTCGCTCATCCGCTCGCAGCTGCGCCTCGCGCTCGTCGTCGCAGCGGGCTTCGTCATCGCGACCGGGCTGTTCGTCGTCGCGATCGCCCTCGTGCCCGACCTCGACCGCACGTTCGTCGTCGGCGTGCCCGTCTCATGGCTGCTGCTCGGATTCGGCCTCTACCCGCTCGTGATCACCGTCGGGGTGCTCTACGTGCGAGCGGCCGCACGCAACGAGGCACGGTACCGGGCGCTCGCGGAGGACGACTCGTGAACCCCGCGATCGGCTACGTCTCGATCGCCGCGGTCGCGCTCGTCTCGGCGCTCATCGGCTTCTACGGGCTCCGGGTGTCGCGCACGACGAGCGACTTCTACGTCGCGAGCCGCACGGTGCGGCCGTGGTGGAACGCGTCGGCCATCGGCGGCGAGTACCTGTCGGCGGCCTCGTTCCTCGGCATCGCGGGGCTCATCCTGCTCACGGGGGCGTCGGCGCTGTGGTTCCCGATCGGCTACACCGCGGGGTACCTCATGCTGCTGCTCTTCGTCGCGGCGCCGCTTCGGCGCAGCGGCGCCTACACGATCCCCGACTTCACCGAGGCGCGGCTCGAGTCGCGCTGGGCGCGCCGGGTGACGAGCCTGCTCGTGATCGTCGTCGGCTGGTTCTACATCGTGCCGCAGCTGCAGGGCGCCGCCCTGACCGTGCGCATCACGACCGGCCTGCCCGCCTGGGCGGGCTCGGTCGCCGTCGCGGTGATCGTCGCCGTCGTGGTCGCGGCGGGCGGCATGCGCGCCATCACCTTCGTGCAGGCGTTCCAGTTCTGGCTCAAGCTCACGGCGCTCGCGCTGCCGGTCGTCGTGCTGCTGCTCGCGGTCGGCGGCGGAACCGCCGCCGCGCCCGCGCTCGATGCGGCGCTCGCACCGGCTGTGGCGTTCCCGACCGCGGCCGGGCCAGCCGACCTCGACGTCTACCGCACCGTGTCGCTCATGGTCGCGCTGCTGTTCGGCACCCTCGGCCTGCCGCACGTGCTCGTGCGGTTCTACACGAACCCCGACGGCGTCGCCGCCCGTCGCACGACCGTCATCGTGCTCGTGCTGCTCAGCGTGTTCTACCTCTTCCCGACGGCGTTCGGGCTGCTCGGGCGGGTGTTCGCGCCCGACCTCGCCGCACCGGGCAGCGCCGACGCGCTCATCCTGCTGCTGCCCGACCGGCTCGTGCCCGGGCCGCTCGGCGACCTGCTCACCGCGCTCGTCATCGCGGGGGCGTTCGGCGCGTTCCTCTCGACGTCGTCGGGACTCGTGGTCTCGCTCGCGGGCGTCATCAGCCAGGACCTGCTCGGCGGCCGGGTGCGCGGCTTCCGCATCGCCGCGATCGTCTCGACGGCGGTGCCGCTCGCGGTCGCTCTCGTGACCGAGTCGACGGGACTCGCGGGCAGCGTCGGGCTCGTGTTCGCGTTCACCGCGTCGACGCTCTGCCCGATGCTCATCCTCGGCATCTGGTGGCGCGGGCTCACCGCGCGCGGCGCCATCGCGGGCATGCTCACGGGCGCCGTGCTGTCTGCTGCGGCCATCCTCGCCGGGGCGCCGCTCGGCGCCGCCGTGCCCGCGCTGCGCCCGTTCCTCGAACAGCCCGCCGCATGGACGGTGCCCCTCGCGGTCGTCGTGACGGTGTTCGTCTCCCGCGCCGATCGCCGAGGCATCCCCCGCGGGGTCGACGGGTACCTGACCCGGCTGCACGTGCCCGAGCGCCGCTGACGCCCGCCTAGACTTGCCCGGTGCTCCTGCCCGTCGCCCTCTCCGTGCTCGTCGGCGCGGCGTCGCAGCGCATCACCGGCATGGGGTTCGCGCTCATCGCCGCGCCCGCGCTCGTCGTGCTGCTCGGGCCGTTCGACGGCGTCGTCGTCGTGAACCTCTGCGCGGTGCTGTCGTCGCTGCTCATCCTTCCCCGGGTGTGGCGCCTGGTCGAAGGGCGGCGCCTGGCATGGCTGCTGCCGCCCGCGATCCTCGGCACGGTCGCCGGCGCGATCGTCGCCGCGAACGTGCCCGGCCCCGTGCTGCAGGTCGGCGTCGGGCTGCTCGTCGTCGTCGCGCTCACCGTCACGCTCGTCGTGACCCGCACGGCGGCCGCGCCGTCCGACGATGCGGCCACCGGCCCCGCGCCAGCGATCATCGCGGGCGCCGCCTCGGGCTTCATGAACGCCTCGGCCGGCGTGGGCGGCCCCGCGCTCAGCGTGTACGCCGTCGCGACGCGCTGGCCGCAGGCGGGGTTCGCCGCGACCGCGCAGGCGTACTTCATCGTGATCGGCTCGGCGGCGCTCCTCGGCAAGTTCGTCGCGACCGGGTGGAGCTGGCCGTCGCTCGACCCCGCGGCGTGGCCCTTCGTGATCGGCGCGCTCCTCGTCGGGCTGCTCATCGGCGAATGGCTCGCGCCCAGGGTCAGCCACCGGGCGGCACGGCTCGCGGTCGTCGTGATCGCCTACGTCGGGGGCGCCGCGGCGCTCGTCGACGGCGTGCTCGAGCTGCTGGGGTGACGCGCCAGGTGCCCGCCCGGACGGGCGGTCACCCGAAGGTCGCGAGCCGGGCCTCGAGCCCGGCGCGCACCTCGGGCCATTCGTCGATGACGACCGAGTAGACGGCGCTCGAGCGCCACGTGCCGTCGGCCCGGCGCTTGTCGCGGCGCATGACGCCGTCGAGCTTGGCGCCGAGCTTCTCGATGGCCGCGCGCGAGCGCCCGTTCGCCGAGTCGGCCTGGATCTTCACCCGCCCGAATCCGTGCGAGAACGCGTGGTCGAGCAGCAGCAGCTTCGCCTCGGGGTTCACCGCGCTGCCCCACACCCGCGGGTGGTACGCCGTCCAGCCGATGTGCGTCGACTCGTTCACGACGTCGAAGTCGGCGAGCTTCGTGGCGCCGACGACCGTGCCGTCGTCGATGCCGCCTTGGATGCGCACCACGAACGGCCGTGCGTCGCCCCCGCCGTCACCGCCGCCGAGGTAGTAGCGGCGCACCCAGTCGACGAACGCGTCGCGGCCGTCGGGCAGACCCGCCGGTCCGCCGCCGTAGCCGCCGGCGAAGACCTCGGGCCGCGCGAGCGGCTCGACGAGGTCGGGCAGGTCGGTCTCGGTCAGCGGAGTGAGGCGCACGAAGCGCCCTCGCAGTTCGGTCGGGGCGGGCACGGTCGCGGCGGGCGGGGCGGCGGTCACCCGATCGAGTCTGCCACGCCGAGTCGACCGGCGTGCCGCCCGGCGAGGCGGCTGCGACGGGGTCTTCCCAGCGGACCCGAGGGCGTGCGACGATGACCGGGTCCGATCACCGAACGAAAGGCGCACCCATGGGGGCCATCGACGACGCGGCCAAGCAGGCCGGCGAGTTCTACGAGAAGAACAAGGACAAGATCGACGACGCGCTGAAGAGCGAGCAGGCCGAGGGCATCAGCGACTCGGTGCTCGACGGCGTGGCCGACTTCGCGAAGAAGGTCACGGGCGGCAAGTTCGACGAGCACATCGAGGGTGCCCGCGACGCCGCCGACGGCGCCGTCGGCAACGAGTAACCGGCTCAGCCGGAACGGCGCGCCCGGCACGGCGCGGTGACCACGAGGGGGCGGATGCCTCGCCCGAACGCCGGAGGGCGCGGGGAGGCATCCGCCCCCTTCCGCGCCCGACGCGGGACGAATGGCGCTGCGCGGTCGCGAGGCCCGACCGACCGGCGGATGCTGGAGGAAGCCACACTCGGGAACGCGGGAATCGAGGCAACCGATGGGCGCGCTCGGCAAGGCGCTTGCACTCGCCGTCGTCGCGGCGAGCGCGCTGCTCATGTCCGGCTGCGTCGCTCCGCCGATCGCCCTGCCGCCGTCGATGCCCCTGCATCACCACCGGTCGCTGCCCGTCGGCGACGAACCGGTCGACCTCGATCCTGACGAGTTCACGACCGACATCGACAACCCCTACTGGCCGATGAAGCCCGGCACGCAGTGGGTGTACCGGGAGAGCGACCCCGACGGCGATCTCACCGTCCGGGTGACCGTGACCTCCGAGACGAAGGTCGTCGCGAACGGCGTCGAGGCGCGGGTCGTGCGCGACACCGTGAGTCGGGGCGGCGAGCTCGTCGAGGACACCTTCGACTGGTACGCGCAGGACAGGGCGGGGAACATCTGGTACCTCGGCGAGCAGACCGCCGAGTTCGAGCACGGCGAGATGGTCTCGACCGAGGGCAGCTTCGAGGCGGGCGTCGACGGGGCGCAGCCGGGCATCGCACTCCCCGCCCGGCCGCGGCCCGGCATGGCCTACCGGCAGGAGTACCTCGAGGGCGAGGCGGAGGACGCTGGCGCGGTGCTCGGCGTCGACGAGCTCGTCGAGGTGCCGTACGGCGCCTACGACGGCGCATTGCTCACGCGCGACACGACGCCGCTCGAGCCCGATGTCGAGGAGCTGAAGTTCTACGCCCGCGGGGTCGGGCCCGTGCTGACGGTCGCGGTCTCGGGCGGCAGCGGCCGGGAGGAACTGCTCGACGTGCGCACGGTGCCCGACGGCACGGGCACCGGGCCGCTCGGTTCACCCGAGTAAGGGTCGGCCGGCCCGTCACGCCCGGCGCCTGCGACGACGGATCACGACGAAGGCGATCGCCGCCAGCCCGCCCCCGACGAGCAGCAGCGCGAGCGTCAGCCGCGCCTCGATCCCGTCGACACCGGTCGACGGGATCGGTGCGTCGAACCGGTTGTCGACCGTGATCGTCACCGCCTCGTCGGAGCCGACGACGACGGGGTTCGCCTCGGTGGCGCTCACCGTCACCTCGACGGCCCCTCCCGCGTCGGTCTCCTCGGCCCAGCAGTCGGCACCGACCGGCAGGTCGTCGAAGGTCTTCGTCTCGCCGGCCGTGATCGACACCGCCTCGTCGAGCGCGACGTAGTCGGGGTCGCCGTCGCCGCGGTCGAACACGCACATGACGGCGATCTCGAACGTCTTGCCGTCGGCCTGCCCGGTCGTGCCCGACACCGTCTTCTCGAGCGCGAGCGTGCCGGTCTCGAAGGTGTTGGTCGCCGTGATCGTGAGGCGCTGGGCGGTGCCCTGCTCGACGACGATCGCCGCGTTGTCGTACGAGTCGAAGTCGACGCTCGACGCGGTCGCGCCGCCCGAATCGGTCTCGACACCGAAGCAGTGCGTGTCGAGCGGCAGTTGCACCGGGGCGCCCTCGGCGTCGACGATCTCGACCGTCTCACCGGCGGTGAGCTCGACCGGCGCGTCGTAGAGCGTCACGAGCTGGCCGGCCACCTCGACCTGGCAGGTCACCTGCACGGTGAAGACCGTGTCGGCCACCCACTCGGCCTCGGCGGCCTCGCCGTCGACCTCCTTCGCAAGTTCGACCGTTCCCTGCGAGAACTCGTTCACGAACCCGGCGGTGACGACGGTCTCGACGCCCTCCTCCGCCTGGTCGGCGATCGTGACGGTCACGGGCGCGGCCGGTTCGTCGGCGGCTCCTGCGTCGGTCTCGGTCACCACGCACTCGGCGCCGACGGGGATGCCGGCGATCGTGTCGCTCGTGAACGGGCCCTCGCCGCCGTCGCTCTCGACGACGAGCTCCTGGTCGACGACCGTCTGCTCCTCGTAGGTGCAGACCACCTGGAACCTGTACTCGCCCTCTGAGAACGCCGGGGCGCCTGGGCCCGCGACGTGCTTGAGCACGTTCAGCGCGCCCGTTCGGAAGTCGTTCACGATGTCGACCTCGATCGGCCCCTGCTCGTCCGCGTCGTCGCCGACGATGAAGGTGTCGGGGGTCACCGTCGACTCGGTCGCGCCGCCGTCGTCGACCTCGGCGACGGAGCACTCGGCGCCCGTCACGAGGTTCTCGACGAGCCAGACGTCGCCCGGGGCGTCCTTCGTGAGGGTGTGCGTGGCGTCGTAGACGACGTCGGGCACCGCTTGCGGGTGGGTGCAGATCATGCGCACGTCGAAGTCGCCGAAGGTACCACCCCATGCGTCGGCCCCGGAGCCGGTCACCGTCTTCACGACCTCGACCGAGCCGACCGGGTAGCGGTTCGTCACGGCGACGACCGTCACGAGTTCGTCGTCGACGTCGGGCTGCAGCGTGAAGTCGGCGCTCGTCACCGCCCCGAGGTCGTCATCGACGCCGTTCTGGGTCACCACGATCGTCGTGTCGGCGCCGCGCGACGCGGTCTCCTCGACGGTGCACTCGGAGCCGGCGGGCAGGCCGCTGAAGGTCTTCTCCTCGCCCGTGCGCAGCAGGAACTCCTCGTCGAGCACGGTCTCGCCGTCGAAGGTGCAGACGGCGGAGAAGCGGAACAGCAGGTCGGTCGTGATCGGGTCGCCGTTCTGGTCGACGGCGGCGGTCTCGACGGTCTTCGTGACCGTGAATCCGGCGTCGGGGAAGACGTTCGTCACCGTGATCGTGATGGGCGTCTCACCGCCGTCGACGACAACGGGGTCGTCGGCGGTCGCGCTGATCTCGATGGCCCAGGCGCCCTGCCCGTCGGGCTCTTCGGCGAAGCAGTCCGACCCGATCGGGATGTCGCCGAGCGTCGCCTGCTCACCGCCCTGCAGCTCGACCGGCTCCTGATCGTAGGTCACGATCGGGTCGTTCGCGGGCCCCCGGTCGAGCGTGCAGGTCACGAGGATCTCGAACGTCTTGCCCTCGGCGTACGAGGCCGCGTCGCCGTCGAGCTCCTTCTCGATCACGAGGTCGGCGAGGTCGAAGGTGTTCGTCGCGGTGATCGCGAGCTCCTGCACCTCGTCGCCCTCCTCGGCGACGACGATGACCGCGTCGTCGAACGAGTCGAAGTCGACGCTCGAGTCGGTCGCTCCGCCGTCGTCGGTCTCCTCGCCCCAGCAGTGCGTGCCGACCGGCAGCAGCAGCGGGTCGCCCGTCGCCGCGTCGGTGACCGTGACGGTCTCGCCGCTTCCCGTCACCTCGACGTCGCCGTCGAAGAGCGGGTCGCCGCCGTCGGTGAGCGCGCAGGTGACATGCACCGTGTAGGTCGCGTCGACGAAGTCGGGGTCGTCGGATGCCTCGCCGGCGAGCTCCTTCGTCACCGAGACCGTGCCCGCCGAGAAGTGGTTGTCGAGTTCAGCGGTCGCGACCTGCGCCACCCCGTCGGCCTCGTCGGGGATCGTCACCGCCACCGGTTCGGGCAGCGCGTCGGCGCCGCCGCCGTCGGTCTCGGTGACGACGCACTCGGTGCCGACGGGCAGTCCGGTGACGGTGTCGCTCGTGAGGGGCCCGGCCGTTCCGTCGCCCGTGACCGCGAGCGTGCCCTCGCCGACCGTCTCTCCGTCGTACGTGCACACGTAGCCGAACGCGAAGTCGACGCCCTCGCTGAAGCCAGCACCCGGGCCCGACACCGTCTTCTCGACGTCGAAGCCGCCCACGCGGTAGTCGTTCGCGACCGTGACCTCGACGGGGTCGCCCTCGTCGCCGGCGACACCGATCACGACCGGTTGGGACGGAGTGATCGTCACCTCGGTCGCGCCGCCGGCGTCGGGCTCGGTCACGGTGCACTCGGCGCCCGTCGGCAGGTTTCCGACCGTCCAGGTCTCGCCGTCGGCGATCGTGCGGGTGTCGTCGTAGACCGGGTTCGCGGTCGCCTCGTCCCAGGTGCAGACGAGCCGCACCTCGAACACGTCGGCGGCCCAGGCCTCAGCGCCCGCGCCGGTGACGTCCTTCGTGATCGCGATCGAGCCCACCGTGTAGGTGTTCGTCACTGCGACGAGCGTCGCGTGCATGTTGTCGCCGTCGGGCTGGATCGCGAAGTCGACCAGGTACCCGTCGACGCTCTGCGTCTCCTCGCCGTACTCGGTCACGACGATCGTCGTGCCGGTCGAGCCGCCCGCGTCGGTCTCGACGACGGTGCAGTCGGCACCGACCGGGAGGGCGGCGAACTCCTTCGCCTCCCCCTCGTGCAGCGTGAACGTGCGGTCGGCCTCGGGCACGACCTCCTCGCCGAGGAAGGTGCAGCTCGCGGTGAATGCGAACTCGGGGTCGTACGCGATCGGGTTGCCGTCCTGGTCGACGGCACCGCCGTCGACCACCGCCTTCTCGACCGAGAACCCGCCCAGCTGGTAGGTGTTCGTGACCGTCACCTGCGCGAGGTCGCCGTCGGCGGGGGCCCCGTGGTGCACGTTCTCGAGCCCGCTGAGGTCCCGCTTCGCCTCGACGGCGCCCGACCGCGTCGGGTCGCCCGCATCGGCGGGGTCGTACGTCACGGTCGAACCCTGCGAAGGCACCTCCTGCACGCTGCACTCGGAGTAGAGGGGCAGGTTCGTGCCCGTGCCGTAGTCGACGACGGTGCCGTCGGCCGGCACGGTCGCCGGGGGCACCGGCTGCCCGTCGGCGCCGACGAGGTTCACCGTCTCGCCGCCCGAGGTGCACTGCACCGTGAAGTCGTACGAGTCGGGCAGCGGAGCGGTGTCCGGCCAGTCCGCCGGCACGTCGACCGCCTTCTCGAGCGCGATCTCGCCCGTCGGCACCGCGATGCCCGAACGCACCGGCTCGACCGGACCCTGGTAGATCTCCGCCCCGTTGAAGTCGGCGCGCGAGCCCGCCGCGACCGCGTTCCAGGCGATCGGCAGGCCGCTGTCGACCGCGGCCGGGGTGGAGTACGGCGTCCGGGTGTCGAAGGCGAGCTGGCCGGTGGCGCCCGGGGCGAGCCCTTCGCCTTCGGGCCAGGTCACGACCGCCTTCATCGCCTTCGCCTGGGCCAGCTCGGCCGCCGGCGTCGCGCTGTCGAACGCGATCCAGTCGCGGGTGCTGACATCGGGGTAGCACGGGTCGCTCGTCGGCATGGCGCCGGCGCGAGCGCTCCACTCGATGTCCTTGGCATTGCAGGCGCGGTTCGGCACCGTCGTCAGGTAGTACGTGGTCAGCACCGCGCCTGCCGTGGGACCGGCCGGCGGGATCTGCACGTTGCCGAGGAAGATCGGCGACCACTGCGACCCGCGGGCCGTTCCGACCGTGACGCCCGTGTCGCCCGGCGCCGGCAGCACATCGATGCCCGCGACCGACTCGGCGGCGATGTTGCCGAGGTTGCGGAAGGTGAGCAACCACGTCGCGACACCGCCGGGGCGGGTGATCGGCACGCAGTTGTTGCGGTAGTAGCCGGCCACCGTGGAGTTGGGCTCGGCGCAGCCCTCGGCCGGGCCGGTGTTGTTGAGCACCCCGAGGTCGTCGTAGTTCGCATCGCCGGAAGCGGCCCCCGGCACGCCCGCGGCGGTGCCCTTCACCGACTTGAGGAGCGTGATCGGCGCGGCCGCGGTCGGGTTCACGGTGGTGTTCGACGCGCAGCTCTCGACCTCGGTCGCCTGCGGATTCGTGATCGTGCCGAGGCTCGTCGAGTCGCACGTGTCGAAGATGCGGTCGCTCGTCGCGGTGACGGTGTTCCCGACGGGCGTGCCCGGGGGGAGACCAGGGCGGAACTGCAGCGCAGCGGAGATCAGGAGCCGGTCGCCCGGGTTGAAGACGAACCCGTCGGGCACCGTGATCGTGACGAGTCCGGTCGTGGTGTCGAGGTCGCCGGCGAACCCGGATGCGTCGAGAACCGTGCCGTCGGCGGCGGTCAGCGTGAACCCGAACGTCGGGGTGACGGTCGGGCTCGGCACGAGCAGCGAGCCGCCAGCGTCGGTCGCGACCTGGTCGGTGAGCTCGAGCCCCGTGATCGGCCACTGCCCGGTGTTCGTGACCGTCATCTTGTACGGGATCGTGCCCGATGGCGGGAACTGCTGCGAGGCGGAACCGTCGCTTCCGTTGCCCGGCGTCTTGACGACACCGATGCCGTTCGCGAGGTGCTTCAGCACGGTCTCGTCGGTCGCGTCGGCGTCGGCCGACCACTGCGTGCCGCCGTCGGTCGTCCACGATCCTTCGCCGTGCACATCGACCGTGTCGGTCGTGGTGCCTGGCGCGGTCTCGCCCGGGGCGACCGGCACGTCGATACCCGGTTGGGTCGTCGGGACGGGCACATCGGTCTCGCCGCCGGGCCCGTACCGCAGATCGACGAGCTGGTTCGCCGTGAACGCGATCGGCACGATCGGGTTGATCGGGTCCTCCCAGTTCGAGGCCGCGTCGTCGACGCGGAACTCGAAGCGCAGGCCGAGCACCTCGCCCTCGGCGACCCCGCTGGGCAGCACGGGCAGGACGCTGCCGCCCGAGTCGGCCGTCTGCCACTCGCCGACGGTCCAGCAGGCTGTCAGTTCGGTCGAACCCTCGCAGGCCTGGCTCAGCACGTTCGTGCCCGTGTCGAAGGCGTAGTCGACGCCGGTGAGCGCGGAGACCCGGACCTGGCGGACCGGACTCGGAAGGGTCGCCTGCGGGAACGACGCGAACTCGAACTGGTTCCAGAACGTCGGGTCGTCGTCGGTGATCGTGAGCACGGTCGTGCGCACGTTGCCGGTCGGCTGGCCCGTGAGCGTGATCGTGTAGCCCTCGCGCGGCTCGTTCTCGGCCCGGTCGTTCGGGTCGGCCGAGGTCGACGGCGTCACGATGTCCTTCGTCGCCACCACGCCGTAGCTCGCGGCGGCGAACGGCAGCGTGTCGGTGGCCGTGCCGGCAGCGGTGTCGATGTCGGCGTCGTCGCCCGGCCGCTGCACCTCGGCGCCCGCGACGTTCGTCGCGATGTCGGCCGTCGTCACCGGGTTCGCCGGATTGCTGCGCTCCGTCTTGCGCAGCTGGAAGGTGAGCACGACCGACGCGGTCGCCTTGGACTCGATCGCGACGTCGTCGGCGTCGGTGTGCACGACCGAGAAGCCGATCACGTCGGCGAGGTCGGCCGGCGCAAGGGCGAGGGCGTCGGCGATCGTGTAGTCGGTGGTGGCTCCCCCTTCCCGGGTGAGGGTCACCGTCGATTCGGTCGCAGCCTCGGGCACCGAGATCGTGTCGATCGCGAAGAGGTTCAGGAACTCGTACGCGTTCGTCGCGCCCCCGGGGGCCGGGTCGGTGATGGTGAGGGTCTGCACCTCGGCTTCGGTCTCGTTCCGCGCGGTGATCGTCGCGTTCACGAGCGGGTAGGTGTCGGCGGGCGTCGTGACCGGCGGGATGGGCAGGTTGTCCTGGTCGAACTGCTTCGTGACCGACACGTTCACCGTGGAGTCGAGGATCGTGATGAGGTCGGAGTCCGTCTGGGTGATCGGCTGCGGCCCCTCCCCTTCGATCTCGGCCGTGTTGTCGACCACTCCGGGCTGACCGGAGTTGAAGTCCTCGGCGTGGAGGGTGCCCGTCACCGGGCCGCCGTCGCTGCGCTTGAAGTCGCGCAGCTCGAAGACGAGGTCGAGGTCGCGATCGTGGTCGTAGGAAGTTGCGACGCCCGAGCCCGAGGTGGGCTGCCCGGCGCCGCCGCGGGCCGAGCCCTCGGCGTAGGTGAGGCGCACGGCCCTCGTCGAGGCGACCTCACCGTCGTCGAGCGTGTAGCCGGGGAACGCACCGTCGCAGTCGGCCGCCGTCGCGCACGCCTTGCTCGTGATGTCGACCCACTCGCCGGTGCCGGCGGCGTCGTCGAACTCGAACAGCTCGACCTTCGACACCCGGTCGTACTGCATCGAGGGGTCGAGGCTCGCGTCGATCGGTGCGATCTCGACCAGGTTCCATGCATCGAAGGCCGAGCTCGCGATCGCCGCATCGTCGTAGCCGGGCCCGGCGGTCGGGTCGTCGGTGATCGCGACGGTGTCGAACGGCAGGCCCTCGGTCGACCACGAGATGCGGGCGGTGCGCCGGTCGCCGCTGAACGCGAAGAGCGGATCGGCCGGGTCGACGATCCAGTGCTTCTCGAAGAGATCGGGGCCTTCGCCGCCGTCGATCGGGTTGAGGTCGATCGCGTCGCCGTCGGTCGCGGTGTTGTCGTCGGGCGTGACGTCGTTGTCGTTGTGCACCTCGGAGCCGGCCAGGTTCGGCACCGTCAGCGGGTCGGCCTCCGCCGCGGCATCCGCGACCGAGCCGGAACCGTCGCGGAACTGGTCGCGCGTCTCCACCGTGATCGAGGGCGCCACCTCGAAGCCGGGCGGCAGCAGCTCGCCCTCTTTCGGCGTGTAGACGAACTGGATGCCCTGGATCTGGTCCTGCGTGACCGGGGCGGTTCCGCCCGGCACCGCGAGCACGAGCGTCCCCTCGCCGTCGAGCTGGCCGCCGGGCAGCGGCAGCCATTCGCTGCCGTTCCAGTAGTTCACCTGGAGGTCCGCGTTCGCCGGCACCCCGGCCACGATCTGGGTGAGGTCGAACGTGTTCCAGAACGGATCGACGACGCCCGCCTGCGGGTCGGCCGGGTCGCTCACCACGAGCACGTCGGAGCCGACCGTCGATGCGTTCGCGCCCTGGTCGTTCACGTGCGCGATGAAGCTGACGTCGGTCGTCGAGCCCGGCACGGCCCACTGCGAGTCGCGGGCGATGTTCTTGTCGATCGTCGTCGAGACCCGCCCCGGCTGCCGGGTGACGTCATCGCTCGCCGAGTCGTCGCCGCTCTTGCCCGTCTGGTCGGTGACGATCGAGGTCGTCTCGTTGGTGGTCGTGACGTCCTCGCCGTCGACGGGCTGCGCGACGACGTCGAACGGCACGGTCGCCGTGCCGTTCTGGATGATCGGTCCCGTGAAGGTGACGGTGAAGCCGACCACCTCGCTCGCGCCTTCGAGCTCGGGGTCGGGCAGCGTGTTCGCGGTGTCGGCCGTGAGCGTCTCGGTCTGCCCGTCGGCGTACACGTACGTCACCGTCGCACCGGTCGCGTTCGGCGGCCACACGACACCGCTCGTGAAGCCGGCGAACGTGAGCCCCTGGTCGGCGAGATCGGGCTGCCCCGGCGTGGGCTCCTGGATGACCATCTCGGTCACCGGCCGGAAGCCGTTGGTCGCCTCGATCGTCGCGGTGGTCTGCTGCCCGGCGAGCAGGTTCGGATTGGCGAAGTTCTTCGTGACCTCGACGAACGGGCCGGTGTTCGAGATGACGACATCGCCGGGCGCCGTCTTCGGCGGGCTCGCGGTGTCGTGCACCACGACGTTCGACGACGCCGTGTTCGGCACGTCGACCGACTGGTCGATCGGGATGTCGAGCACGGCGTCGTTCGTCACGGCGCCGATGCCGATCTCGGCGGGCTCGTCGCCCGACGGCGGCAGTTGGTCGCCCGTCGACGAGCTGAACGTGAAGCGGAGTCCCTTCACGTCTTCCTGCGGCACCCCCACCGGGATGCCGGAGGGATCGGCCGGGATCGGCCCCGGCCCGTACGCCGACGTCCAGTTGCCGTCGGCGTCGAGCCATTCGATCTCGACCTGGTCGGCGCCGGCGGGCGGGGTGATCGAGGCGATGCCGGTGAAGTCGAAGTAGCCGTCGAACGGGCTCGCGACGCCGTCGGCCGGGTCCTGCACGACGATCTCGTCGACCGACCGGTTCGAGGCGTTGCCGCCGCCGATCGTGTAGTCGACCGGCTGGCCGGGCAGCGCGGGCACGCCGGGGGTGCCGTCGGGCTGGTGATCGTCGACCGATTTCGTGACGGTCGAATCGAGCACCTCGGGCACCTCGATGGTGATGGCCTCGCCGTCCTCGACGGTGAGCGCGTTGTCGGCGGTCGCCGTCGCGGTGTTGACGATCTCGGCGTCGTTGTAGTCGGCGCTGATGTCGGCGGGGATCTGCACGAAGACCGTGACCGTCGCCTTCGACCCGGCGGGCTGGCCGGTACCCGCCGATCCGTCGGTCGTGAAGTCGACGGTGAAGTCGGAGCCGTCGACGGCGACCGTCGAGCTGCCGCCGCCGAAGACCTCGACGGGCGGCTCGATCGACGGGTCGAAGACGAGCGGGGCGGGCAGCGTGTCGTTCAGTTCGGCGTTGACGCACGTGTCGACGAGGTTGCTGTTGCAGGTCAGCTCGATCGTGTAGCTGAACTGGTCACCCGGCGCGTAGGGCGAGTTGTTCGGGTTGATCGACTTCGTGACGATGAACTCGGCATCGTCGGGTGCCGCGAACGCCGGCGCGGCCGCCGGTGCCGCGAGCCCAACCGCCATGAGTATCGCGGCGACCCCCGCGAGCGTACGACGGACGATCGACATCTACTCCCCCTGCCCGCGGCCGTCGGGACCGCTTCGGGCGCACGGTAGAGCGCGTGCACCCGAATCCGACCCTATCGGCGGGAGAAGTCCCGGGGAACCCCGGGGCGATCAGCCGAGCAGGTCGTGCAGCTGCACGATCTCGTCGCGCCCCGGGCCGACGCCGATGGCCGAGATGCGCGATCCGCTCATCGCCTCGAGCTCGCGGACATACGCCTTCGCGTTCGCCGGCAGGTCGTCGAACTCGCGCGCGCCCGAGATGTCCTCGGTCCAGCCGGGGAACTCCTCGTAGATCGGCTTCGCGTGGTGGAAATCGCTCTGCGACACGGGCACCTCGTCGAAGCGCTCGCCGTCGACGTCGTACGCGACGCAGACGGGGATCTTCTCGATGCCGGTGAGCACGTCGAGCTTCGTGAGCACGAAGTCGGTGACGCCGTTGATGCGCGAGGCGTAGCGGGCGATGGGCGCGTCGTACCAGCCGGTGCGGCGCTTGCGACCGGTGGTCGTGCCGAACTCGTGGCCCTGCTCGGTGAGGAAGTCGCCCCACTCGTCGAACAGCTCGGTCGGGAACGGCCCCGCGCCGACGCGCGTCGTGTACGCCTTGATGACCGCGATGACCCGGTCGATGCGATTCGGGGCGATGCCCGAGCCTGTGATCGCGCCGCCCGACGTCGCGTTCGACGACGTCACGAACGGGTAGGTGCCGTGGTCGACGTCGAGCATCGTGGCCTGGCCGCCCTCGAAGAGCACGGTCTCGCCCGCCTCGAGCGCACGGTGCAGCAGCAGCGAGGTGTCGGTGACCATGGGGCGCAGCCGCTCGACGTACGAGAGCAGCTCGTCGACGATCTCGTCGACGCCGATCGCGCGGCGGTTGTACACCTTCAGGAGCAGGTGGTTCTTCTGGTCGAGCGCGCCCTCGACCTTCTGACGCAGGATGTTCTCGTCGAAGAGGTCCTGCATGCGGATGCCGACGCGGTTGATCTTGTCGGCGTAGCTCGGGCCGATGCCGCGACCCGTGGTGCCGATCTGCCGCTTGCCGAGGAAGCGCTCGGTGACCTTGTCGAGCACGCGGTGGTACTGGGTGATGAGGTGCGCGTTGGCCGAGATGCGCAGCTTCGAGACATCCACCCCGCGAGCCTCGAGGCCCTCGAGCTCTTCGAACAGCACCTCGACGTCGACCACGACGCCATTGCCGATGACCGGCGTGACGCCCGGCGTCAGGATGCCGGACGGCAGCAGGTGCAGCGCGTACTTCTCTTCGCCGACGACCACGGTGTGACCCGCGTTGTTGCCGCCGTTGAACTTGACGACGTAGTCGAGGCGCGAGCCGAGCAGGTCGGTCGCCTTGCCCTTGCCCTCGTCGCCCCACTGTGCACCGATGAGTACGGCTGCGGGCATGTCAGCGCTCCCCTTCTGCCGGCTGCTCGGCCGGAACGATCGTGATGAGCTGGGTCGGCGTGAACTCGCTCGCGATGCGAGCGGGCGCCTCGGCGTCGGCGCTGCGCAGCTCGTCGGCGAGCCGGGCGGCCTGGTCGGCGAGACCGAGCGCCTCGGCGGCGCGGCGCTGCGTGTCGAGGGCGCGCAGGTACGCGCGGTTCGGCTCGTCGGCCCACGGCACGGCGGTGCCGGGCTGCCAGCCGGCGGTCGCGAGCTGCGCGCGGGCGAGCTCGGCGGATGCCGCGGCTAAGGCGTAGGCCTCGAGCGGGCGACCCTCGGAGTCGGCGAGATCGGCGAGCTCGGCCCAGGCGAGGGGCGATGCGGGATGCTCCGAGACGACGCCGGCCACGGCGGCGCGATCGGCCTCCGCCAGCGCTTGGCGGACCTCGGGCTCATCGGCGAGCGCCGCGGCAGGCCCGGGTGCTGTTTTCTTGGGAGTCACACTCCACCTTATCGCGGGGCCCATTTCGACCATTCGAAGCCGGTCGAGTAGGCGCGAAGCGCCGTATCGAGACCCTCAGCCGGTGGTCGAGTAGCGAAGCGTATCGAGACCCCGTCGCGAGGCTTCGACACGAGCCACGCAATACCTACTTCACTGCAATGCGGAAGCCGCCCTCGCCATACGTGGCGGCGAGTTCACCCTCGCGGGGCAGTTCAAGTTCAGAGCAGCCGGACACGCCGCCACCGATCCGCTGCATCCAATAACAGACGGCATACTCGCCCGGTGGCGCGGTGATCCGGAAGTCGCCGTCTTCTTCAATGGGGGACACCGTGCCACCGAGTTCTGAAACGTCCGACTCGCTCAGCGTCCCCACGACGGAGACCCATTGCTGGGAGTCCGAGATCGGTTCCTCGCCCGTGAGTTCCCAAAATGACCCATCCATCACCTCGATGGGGAGGACCGCCAGCCCGCCACCACCGACGGCGTACTTACCCCCGACTCCCACATCGTCGAGACCATACATCCGGCCGACCAGACCACCCGTGCCGGCTGGCGTGGGTCCGCACGCCGTGAGCAGCCCGATGGCAAGCGCCAGCATCACGATCGAGAAGGCTGCGCGGCCTCCGGCGGACGTCATCGGAGGATCACGTTGAACTCGTATATTGAGAAGTCGTCGAGGACGACTCGGAATGTCTTGGTGGTGCCGGCCCAAGATTTCGGTGTTGCCGCGTTGACGTGCCAGGTTCCCCCGGAGCGCACCATGTCATACGTCGCGCCGGAAGCAGTGAACGCGCCGGAAAGGACCGTCGAGCCGCTCACGTCAGCGCCGGTAATCGTCCACTTGATCGGAATCGTGCGCCCGGCATTGACGCTCCCTCCGGGGGCGACCGGCGGCTCGAACCCAGCGAACACGTAGTCGGATCCGGGGGGCTCCGGCGCCGCGACCCGTTGGATCGTGATCGTTACGCTCGCGGTCGCGGTAGCACCGGTGGTGTCGGTCGCGGTCGCGGTGATCTGGTGGGTACCTTCGCTGAGCAGGTCAGCACGTTGCACCAGGTCAGAGCCAGTTCCGAGTTGCCCATCGAGATCCGAATTCCACATGATGGTGCCGTCCAGCGGACCGTCTTCGGCATCGGTCGCAGTCGCGGTGAGCGGAATGCTCTGTGCGCCGGTGGCGACGAACCCGTTCGTCGGACTGTCGATATTCAGTATCGGCACGAGGTTCGGGAGGGTGAACGTCGAGGATGTTGCAACGGCGCTTCGCAGGCCGTCGCTGGCGATCACGCGGATCCGAGCGGTGCTGCTTCCCGGCAGCGACCATCGTGCGACCGACATCGAGGCTCCCGGAAGGTCAATGCCGATCGGGTTCCACGTTGCGCCGTCATCCGTGCTGTAGAGGACGGTGTGACGGAGTGCGTCGCTGTCGGCGTCCGATGATGTCCAAGTGAACGTGACGCGATCTGACGTTCCACCGGTTGGCGGCGAAACCATTACCTGTGGCGAGTTGGATGAGACGGTGCCGCTGGCCAAGGTCGCGTTCGCGGAAACGACCTCAACGAGCGTCGCACTCATCAGGCCCTGCGGAACCACGACATTGAAGGTCGACGGCGCAGCCGCGACGTCACCACCAATCCCCGAATCACCATGGTTGCTAATCGGCGTGAACCTGGTCCGCCACAACTCTGCCCCGGAGTCGTCGCGGAGCACCACCGCGTGTGTGCCCGTCGGATCGTCCGCGGTGGGGGCGAAGTCAACGCTGAGCGCGGGCGCGAGTTCGGCGCTCAGCCCATCAGCAGCGATCACCCCACGAATGGTTTCCCCGGCACCCGCGTCGAGATCACCGATGATCGGTGCACGGTCGTCGGTGAGCAACTGCAGGTAGTCGCGCTTCCCGATCCATCGCGCCTGCCCACCCTGGTCATCCGACCTGCAATACGACATCAGAGAAGTGTTCGTTTGGGGGGCGGAGAGGAACAGATCATCGTCCGAGTCGAGGTAGCGCGGGTCGATACCCCAGACCTCACTCCGCGGATCGCCGATCGGGCCAAGCGCCGCGACGGTGTCACCATTGGTCTTCGTGGTCCAATGGGGGTAGTCATCGGCACTGGCGTCGGCAACCTCCGTGCACCAGCCCTTCTTCATTTCGTTGAAGACCCAGAGGATCTTCGTCCAGCCGTTCTCCGCGGCGTTGACACTATGGTGCAGGCCATACGAATGACCGAGTTCGTGGACGACTCGGTTGCGCGCATGGCCGCTGTCGAACTCGCCCTCGAGGAATTCATCGAAGCCTGACGCCACCCCGCGCGTCGAGAGCCCACCGTAATCGGCGCCGCTGCTTGAGCCGCGGATGACCCCGTACCAGCGCTGCTCCTTCGGCGCGTCTGCGAGGTCCTTCGCCGCCTGCAACTTCTCATTCAGAGCACCAAGGTCCGTCGGCCGTTCATCGACAGAAAGTGTGGTGAAATCAGCGCTCCACCCGGCGCTCGGCGACGATGCAATGAACCGCTCATGCTGTTCCCACAAGTCGCCCATCGTCGGTTCGACCAGTTCACCATTCTCCTCGAAGCTAATCGCGCGGTACTCGAGGTCTGCTGCAAATCCCCCGACGAACCCCACTGTCTCGGAGCATTGCGCGTTCACACCCGTCAGGTCCGCGTCGCACGTGACGCCGCCCGGCAATTCAACCGCGAGTTCCAGCGACTCCTCGAAGGTCCAACTGATGGGAAGGGCGAAATTCAGACTGTCATTCACAGTGCTGCGGTCCTCGACCGCGTTCTCGTCGACCAGCACACCAGTGCTCGGGTTGAGCGACGTCAGCGGGCTGCCCGAAAGTTCGACGCCGTCGGAATATACGTGCAGCCGGCCGTTGGTCCGAACGGCCTCATCCGCTTGGGTTTCGAGAAAGGCTCGAACCAGTGTCGGACGCCCCTGCACGAGCGGCACCGAGTTGTCCCAATCTTGGAGGACCTGGTTAACCTCGATCGCTTCAACGCGGAGTGGATCGGTCAGACACCCCGAGATCAACGAGGTGAACTCGGTGGTTGTCCGCGCCACTGTCACCGTTCCCCCACCGAACACATAGGGGCCGTACGCGGCGATGGCCGCCGGAGTGGTGAAGCTCCCGTCCTCGACAGCGACAACGCTGTAGCGGTCCACGCCAACGCTCTTCGCATACGTAGTTGCGGACGACATCGACTCACCCGAGTTGCGGGCGCCGTCGGTCGACATACAGAGCGTCCAATCTGCCGCAGGCCGACCATTCGCGAGGAGTTGGTTCGTGCCGGTACGGATCGCGTCACCGGGGTTGGTGTTGGAGCCGATTTGTGAGATCGCCCGCACCTGTGCGATCAAATCATTGACATCCTGCTCCGAGCCAATCGGCGTCAGCGGGATCTCGACGCGTGTGCTCGGGGTGGTGGAACCAACGTACGACCACTGAACAACCGATACCGCCACCGAATTGTCGAGCGGCACGTTCACCCGATCCTGCAGTGCGGCCGCATACCCGTCCAGCTGCAGGTCCCAGTCGGTTGCGCTGATCGAACCGGAGCCGTCGAGCAGCAGGACCAGGTCAGTCTGCTCGACGATTGGCAGCTCCTCGTCAGGCTCCACATGCATGTCGGCCACAGCGACCTGGCCGGCCGCTGTGAGGAGCAGGGCTGTGACGCCGAGAACTGCGACTACACGGGCTGCAAAGTGTCGAATCACTGTGACTTTCCTTTCGGGCAATTCGGAAAGGTTCGATACAGTCGCGTGAGCACCGGTCTTGTCGCCAATGCCGACCGTAGTGGCAACTTCTCGGCCGAAGGCACCCCCTGTTCGGGGGTCCTCTCCCGCCGGCACGAAAACGCGACGAGCCCAGACCCCATCGCAGAAGTGGTAGGGGGAGCGAGAGGTTCAACGGCTCCGCCGTCGCTACTCGACCGCCGGAAGGCCACCGGCCGCGGCATCCGCCCCGATGTCACGCACCCGGACGCCCAAGTAGGCTGGAGGGCATGTCGAAGGTCCTCACCTCCCTGCCCGTCGGCGAGCGCGTCGGCATCGCCTTCTCCGGAGGTCTCGACACCTCCGTCGCCGTCGCGTGGATGCGCGAGAAGGGCGCCGTGCCGTGCACGTACACGGCCGACCTCGGCCAGCCCGACGAGCCCGACGTCGAGGCCGTTCCCGGCCGCGCGCTCGAGTACGGCGCCGAGCTCTCGCGACTCGTCGACTGCCGCGCCGCACTCGTCGAAGAGGGCCTCGTCGCCCTCGCCTGCGGCGCGTTCCACATCCGCTCGGGCGGCAAGACGTACTTCAACACGACCCCGCTCGGTCGCGCGGTCACCGGCACGCTGCTCGTGCGCGCCATGATGGAGGACGGCGTCGACATCTGGGGCGACGGCTCGACCTACAAGGGCAACGACATCGAGCGGTTCTACCGCTACGGCCTCATGGCCAACCCGCGCCTGCGCATCTACAAGCCGTGGCTCGACTCGGCGTTCGTCACCGAGCTCGGCGGCCGCCAGGAGATGAGCGAGTGGCTGCAGGAGCGCGACCTCCCGTACCGCGCGAGCGCCGAGAAGGCCTACTCGACCGACGCGAACATCTGGGGCGCGACGCACGAGGCGAAGGTGCTCGAAGAGCTCAGCGCCGGCATCACGACCGTCGAGCCGATCATGGGCGTCAAGTTCTGGGACGAGTCGGTCGAGATCCCCGCCGAAGACGTCACCGTGCGCTTCGAGGAGGGCCGCCCGGTCGCGATCAACGGCGTGCGTTTCGACGACGCCGTCGAGCTCGTGCTCGAGGCGAACCGCATCGGCGGCCGCCACGGGCTCGGCATGAGCGACCAGATCGAGAACCGCATCATCGAGGCGAAGTCGCGCGGCATCTACGAGGCGCCGGGCATGGCGCTGCTGCACCTCGTCTACGAGCGCCTGCTCAACGCGATCCACAACGAGGACACGATCGCGAACTACCACAACGAGGGCCGCCGTCTCGGCCGACTCATGTACGAGGGCCGCTGGCTCGACCCCCAGTCGCTCATGCTGCGCGAGTCGATCGTGCGCTGGGTCGCCTCGGCCGTCACGGGCGAGGTCACGGTGCGCCTGCGCCGCGGCGACGACTACACGATCCTGAACACCGAGGGCCCGGCGTTCAGCTACCAGCCCGAGAAGCTCTCGATGGAGCGTGTGGGCGATGCGGCCTTCGGCCCCGAAGACCGCATCGGCCAGCTCACGATGCGCAACCTCGACATCGCCGACTCGCGCTCGCGCCTCGAGCAGTACGCGCACCTCGGCATCGTCGGCGGCACGACGGCCGCCCTCGTCGGCGACCTGGCCGAGGGCAGCGCCGCCGAGATCGCCGCCCCGGCCGACGACGCCGCGGATGCCGCGACCGACGCCGCGAACGAGGCGGCCGCGTTCGACCTCGGCACCGACTGACGCCCGGCCGTTCGAGCCGGTCGCTCCGACGAGGCCCGATTCGCGAGACGCGCACCGCCGAGTGCGTTCCGCGAGTCGGGCCTCGTCTGTGAAGCCCCTGAACTAACTTGCACACTCGTGTGCAAGTTCAGTAGGCTCGAAGCATGCCGTCCGTCACCGACGCGGAGCGCCGCGCGCCCCGCAGGGACGCGGCCGAGAACCGCGAAGCCCTCCTCACCGCCGCATCCGCCGCGCTCGCGGCCGACCCCGAGGCATCCCTCGCGGCGATCGCCGCAGCCGCCGGCCTCACCCGCCGCTCCGTCTACGGCCACTTCGCCGGCCGCGACGAACTCGTGCTCGCCCTCGTCGAACGCGGCACCGCACGACTCAACGCCGTCGCCGCGACGGTCGAGCACGACCGGGCCCCCGTCGCGATCGCCCTGCTCGGGTCGCGTCTCTGGGGCGTGGTCGAACACGTGCGACTGCTCGCCGGCATGGCGCTCACCGCCCCGTACGTCGAACGGGTCGCTCGAGCCCTCGCCCCCGTGCGCGAACGCCTCGCCGCCCTCGTCGCCCGCGGCGTCGCCGACGGGAGCGTGCGCGACGACCTGCGCCCCGCGCTGCTCGCCCGCCTGATCGAGGAGGCGGCGCTCGCCGTGCTGCTCGAGGCCGGTCGCACCCGCCTGCCCGACGCCGAGGGACGACGCGCCGTGATGCTCGCCGTGCTCGGCATCGCCGGACTCTCGTGGCGCGAGGCGGGCACCCTCATCGACACCACCCCCGAGCTCGTCATGGAGGAGCCGGCATGAGAATCGAACTCAGAGACGTCTCGAAGGGCCGCGCCGGCCAGGCGCTCGGCCCCACGTCGGTCGGCTTCGAATCGGGCCGGGCGACGCTCGCCCGCGCCGAGACCGAGCAGCGACCCACCGTGCTCGGCCTCATCGCCTCCGGTCGCATGCGGCCCGACGCCGGCGCCGTCACGATCGACGGCCGGGCGGATGCCTCGGCGATCCGCCGTCGCATCGCCCTCGTCGACGCACCCGAGGTGAGCGACCCTGCGCCGAACGTCACCGTCGCGGGCGTCGCCGCCGAAGAGCTCATGTTCGCGGGGGTCCCGTCGAACCCCGTGTCGGTCGCCCGCTGGCTCACCCAGCTCGGCCTCGACGACGTCGCCCGCACGCCGATCGCGAACGTCGACCCGCACGCGCGACTGCGCCTCCTGACCGAGCTCGCGCTGCTGCGCGACGGCGTCGAGGGTCTCGTCATCGTGTCGCCCGACCGCCACGGCGGCGACCCGATCGAGTGGTGGGGCCTCGCGAAGCAGCTCGCCGACCGCGGCTTCGCCGTGCTCGTCATCGCCGGCCACGCCTCGGCCGCCGCGATCGGGGCCGCCGCGATGATCGCCCGCATGCACGGGCCCGACTCGCCCGACGAGTTCGACGACTCCGACACCCTGCCGCTCGCCGAGGGAGGCATCGCGTGAAGATCCCCCAGATGATCGCCGCCGAGTTCCGCCGGCTCACCTCCACCAAGATGTCGGTGCTCGCGCTCCTCGCCCTCATCGCCGTGCCCGTGCTCTACGGGGGCCTCTACCTCTGGGCGAACCAGGACCCGTACGCGAAGTTCGCCGAGGTGCCCGTCGCCCTCGTCGTCGAGGACGAGGGCGTGGCCGCATCGACGAGCGCCACCGGCGAGGCCACCGAGGCGCGCAACGTCGGCGAGGAGATCGCCGACGAGCTCATCGCCGACGGTGCGTTCGACTGGCAGCGGGTCTCGGCCGAGGAGGCCGCGACCGGGCTCGACGAGTCGCGCTACGACTTCGCGATCACCTTCCCCGCCGACTTCTCCGACGCGCTCGCCTCGGTGCAGACCGACGCGCCCCGGCAGGCCGAGATCGTGCTGTCGACGAACGACGCGAACAGCTACCTCGCCGGCACGATCGGCAAGCAGGCGGTCGAGAAGATCCGCACGACCATCGCCGAGAAGGTCGGCGACGAGGCGGCCTCGACGCTGCTCGACTCCATCTCGACCATCCGCGGCAAGCTCGTCGACGCCGCCGACGGCGCGTCGCAGCTCACCGACGGCGCGGGGCGCGCGGTCGACGGGGCGGCGCAGCTCGCGACCGGCGCGACGCAGCTCGCCGACGGCAACGCGCAGCTCGCGACCGGTTCGGCCCAGCTCGAGACGGGAACGCAGCAACTGGCCGACGGCACCGCCCGGCTCGCCGACGGTTCGGCGACGCTCGCCGATGGCGCCGCCCAGGTGGCCGACGGCAACGCGCAGCTCGCGGCCTCGGCCGATCGGGTCGGCACCGCGGTCGCCGATGCCGCGGCGGCCGTGCCGCAGGCCCGCGCCGACATCGAGGCCGCGCTCGAGGCCCAGGGCCTCGACCAGGCGACGATCGACACCGTGCTCGCGAAGCTCGACGCGGTCGGCGATCGCATCACGACGGGCAACGAGAAGGTGCAGTCCGTCGTCGGCGACATCGACCGGCTCGCCGACGGCAGCGCGCAGGTCGCCGCGGGCTCCGCCGACCTCGCGGCGGGTGCGAGCACCGCCGCCGACGGCGCCGCCAGGGCGGCGAGCGGCGCATCGCAGCTCGCCGACGGCGCGGCTCGGGCCGCCACCGGATCGGCGCAGCTGCGCGACGGCGTCGGCACGCTGCAGTCGGGCCTCGGCGAGCTCGCCGACGGCGCGGGGCAGCTGCGCGACGGGCTCGACGCCGGGGTCGACCAGATCCCCGACTCGAGCCAGTCGACCCGCGACGCGCAGGCCGCGACGATCGCCGACCCGATCACGCTCGAGACGAGCTCGATGGCCCAGGCGGGCAACTACGGCGCCGGGCTCGCCCCGTTCTTCGCGGCGCTCGCCGGCTGGATCGGCATCTACGCGCTCTTCCTCATCGTGAAGCCGATCTCGCGCCGGGCCGTCACCGCGCTCCACTCGCCGATCCGCATCACGCTCGCCGGCTGGCTCACGCCGGGCCTGCTCGGCGCGGTGCAGATGGCGGCGCTCTACCTCGTGCTCGCGTTCACCCTCGGGTTCCAGATGCACCATCCGCTCGGCGTCGTCGGCACGATGGTCTTCGCATCGGTGACGTACGCGGCGATCATCCTCGCGCTCAACGTCTGGCTCGGCTCGGTCGGCCAGTTCCTCGGCCTCGTGCTCATGGTGCTGCAGCTCGTGACGGCGGGCGGCACGTTCCCGTGGCAGACGCTGCCCGCACCCCTCGCGGCCCTGCACCACGTACTGCCCATGGGCTACGTCGTCGACGCGATGCGCCAGTTCATGTACGGCGGCGACCTGTCGCGAGCGGCGGGCGACTTCGGGGTGCTCGCGATCTGGCTCGTCGGCGCGCTCGTCGTCTCGGCGATCGGCGTCACCCGCATGACGCACTTCCGCACGCTGCGCGACCTGCAGCCGAGCCTCATCGGCTGAGTTCGGTCGAGCACGGATGCCTCGGGGCGGGCGTCGGCCCCGAGGCATCCACGTCTCACAACCAGTGCCGGGACTTGAAGATCAAGTACAGCACGTAGCCCGACACGAACATGAGCAGCAGGGCGAACGGGTAGCCGAAGACCCAGTGCAGCTCGGGAATGTGGTCGAAGTTCATGCCGTAGATGCCGGCGACGAGCGAGGGTGCGAAGAAGATGGCCGCCCAGCTCGAGATCTTCTTCGTCTGCTCGCTCTGCGCGATGCTCGCCTCGTTCTGCCGCTGCGCGACGAGCGTGGCGTGCACGCTCAACGCGTTGCGCAGCGTCTCGCGGTACTCGTCGACGCGCTCGGTGATGCGGATGACGTGGTCGAGCACGTCGCGGAACGCGCGCCGAAGCTCGAGCTCGTCGCCCTCGGGATCGGCCGCCGCGTCGTCGCTCAGCTCCTCGCGGATCGCCTCGATCATCTCCCGCAGCGGCTTCACCGCGCGCTGGAACTCCATGACCTCGCCCGACAGGTCGTAGATGCGCTTCGCAACCGCCGCATCGCCGCTGAAGAGCTGCTCCTCGATCTCGTCGATGTCGTTCTCGAGGCCCGCGACGACGGGGGCGTACTCGTCGACGATCTGGTCGACGATCGCGTAGAGCACGCCGAGCGGGCCGCGGGCGAGCAGTTCGGGCGCGGCCTCGAGGCGTGCGCGCACCCGCCCCAGGTCGGGCTTCTCGGCGTGGCGGATCGCGACGACGAAGTCCCCGCCGACGAAGACGTGCACCTCGCCGAACTCGACCCGCTCATCGGCGTCGAGGTAGCGCGCGGGCCGCAGCACGACGAACCGGGTGTCGCCGTAGCGCTCGAGCTTCGCGCGCTGGTGGCCGGCGAGCGCGTCTTCGACCGCGAGCTCGTGCAGGCCGAACTCCTCGGCGACGACGCCGAGCTCGGCGGCATCGGGCCGGTAGAGGCCGATCCACGCGAAGCCGCCCGGATGCCGCTCGAGCTCGTCGAACGTGTCGGCGAGCACCGCCGGCGAGACGGCGCGCCGACCGTCGACATAGACCGCGTTGTCGATGACCGTCACGGGTCAACCGTAGGTCACCCGTAGATGCGATCGGCGTAACTCGGGCCGTAGTACTCGTCGAGCGTCTCGAGCGATTCGTCGGGTCGTTCGAGCGCCTGCGCGATGACCGCCCGCCGCGGCGCGGCCTCGGGCCGCCACGCGTCGGGCTGCCAGGCCTTCGAACGCAGGAACGCCTTGGAGCAGTGGAAGAAGACCTGCTCGATGTCGACCACGGTCGCGAGCACCGGTCGGTTGCCGCGCACGATCATGTCGTCGAGGAACGGCGCGTCGCGCACGATCGTCGCCCGCCCGTTGATGCGCAGGGTGTCGCCGCGACCGGGGATCGCGAAGAGCAGCCCGACGCGCGGGTTCCGCAGCAGGTTGTGGAACCCGTCTGCGCGGCGGTTGCCGGGACGCTCGGGGATCGCGATCGTGCGGTCGTCGAGCACGAGCGCGAACCCCGCCGGGTCGCCCTTCGGCGAGACGTCGAGCCGCCCCTCGTCGTCGCTCGTCGCGACGAACGCGAGCGGGGCGGCCGCGAGCCACGCGCGGTCGATCGCGTGCAGGTGCGTGCGCTCCTTGCGCACGACCGCCGGCAGCGGCGCGCCGACGATCTCCTCGAGCTCGTCGACGGTGGTCACGGGTATGCCGCGGGAACGATCGGTCATGCCCGCCACGCTACTCCGAGGGCGCGGCCGGCCCGAACGCGTGCGTCAGCACCCACGAGTGCATCGCGATCGCGGCGGCGGCGCTCGCGTTGAGCGAGCGGGTCGACCCGAACTGGGTGATCTCGACGATCGCGTCGGCGGCGGCCGTCGCCTCCGGCGAGAGCCCCGGGCCCTCCTGACCGAAGAGCAGCACGCACCGCTCGGGCCACGCGAACGCCTCGATCGGCACGGCGCCCTCGACGTTGTCGACCGCGATGACGGGCAGCGATTCGCCGCGCGCCCAGTCGGCGAATGCCGCGACATCCGGGTGGTAGTCGACGTGCTGGTAGCGGTCGGTGACCATGGCGCCGCGCTTGTTCCAGCGTCGGCGGCCGATGATGTGCACGGTGTCGGCGGCGAAGGCGTTGGCGCTGCGCACGATCGAGCCGATGTTCATGTCGTGCTGCCAGTTCTCGATCGCGACGTGGAACGGGTGCCGGTGCTCGTCGAGGTCGGCGACGATCGCGTCCATGCGCCAGTAGCGGTAACGGTCGATGACGTTGCGGGTGTCGCCCGCCGCGAGCAGTTCGCGGTCGTAGCGCGGGTCGTCGGGCCACTCGGCCTCACCGCCGGGCCACGGGCCGACGCCGTGCTGCGGCATCGTCGCCTCGGGTTCGGATGCCTCGTGCCGGTCGTCGTCCACACGCCAACGCTACCCGCGCCGGGTGCGCGCGGCGCGCGCACGCGGCGCGCACGGCTCGTGACCGCGGGGTTTTCGGTACGCCGAAATATTGCTATGTTTTAGGCATGCCGAAAACGCTCGACGACGAGACCGAGCCCACGACCACCGTCCGCCCCGAGCGCCCCTATCGGGGCGGGCGGCGCCGGGCCGAGGCATCCCTGCCGCGCGTCGCCTGGCTCATCGGGCCCGCTCTCGTCGCGGGCGTCGCCTACCTCGACCCCGGCAACGTCGCGAGCAACATGACCGCCGGCGCCCAGTACGGCTACCTGCTCGTCTGGGTCGTCGTGCTCGGCAACGTGATGGCGTGGCTCATCCAGTACCTCTCGGCGAAGCTCGGCATCGTCACGGGCCGCAGCCTCCCCGAGGTGCTCGGCGGGCGCATCCGCAACCGCTGGGGCCGCCGGGCGTACTGGCTGCAGGCCGAGCTCGTCGCCATGGCGACCGACCTCGCCGAGGTCATCGGCGGCGCCGTCGCACTCAACCTGCTGTTCGGCGTGCCGCTGATCTGGGGCGGGCTCATCACGGGCGCCGTCTCGATCGTGCTGCTCGTGCTGCAGTCGCGGCGTGGCCCGCGCACGTTCGAGTTCGTCATCATGGGGCTGCTCGCGATCATCACGATCGGGTTCACGGTGGGCGTGTTCATCGCCCCGCCCGACCCCGCGGGGCTTCTCTCCGGGCTCGTCCCGCGCTTCGCCGACGCGAACTCGGTGCTGCTCGCCGCATCGATCCTCGGCGCGACGATCATGCCGCACGCGATCTACGCGCACTCCGCGCTCTCGCGCGACCGCTTCGCACGGCACGTCGGCGAGCAGGTCGGCGAGCGCGGCCGCGAGCCCGGCGCGCGCACGGGCTGGCACGGCTTCGGCCTCCGCCGGGGCACGGATGCCTCCCCCGAGCTGCTTCCGGGCACCGCGACGGCACTGCCCACCGGCATCCTCGTTCGCGCCACCCGCTGGGACGTCTCGATCGCGATGGCGATCGCCGGCACGGTGAACCTCTGCATCCTGCTGCTCGCGGCGGTGAACCTGTCGGGCGTCGAGGGCACCGACAGCCTCGAGGGTGCGTACGCCGCACTCGGCGCGGCGCTCGGCCCAGCGATCGCGACGCTCTTCGCGGTCGGCCTGCTCGCCTCGGGCCTCGCCTCGACCTCGGTCGGCGCCTACGCGGGCGCCGAGATCATGTACGGCCTGCTGCACGTGCGCGTGCCGTTGCTCGCGCGGCGACTCGTGACGCTCATCCCCGCACTCGTGATCCTCTGGCTCGGCTTCGACCCGACCCTCTCGCTCGTGCTCAGCCAGGTGGTGCTGTCGTTCGGCATCCCGTTCGCGCTCGTGCCGCTCGTCGCGCTGACGGCGAAGGACACGGTGCTCGGGCAGTGGCGCAACCACTGGGCGACGACCGCCGCGGGCATCGCGGCGTCGGTGTTCCTCATCGCGCTCAACGGGGTCCTGCTCTGGCTCGTCTTCACGGGGGCATGACGCCCGAGCCACCCCGAGCCCGCCGATTACAGGCACTTCCGCGCGACTCGCCGTCCGGGGCGGCCCCGCCTGCGGCGCGTCGCCGGAATTGCCTGTGGCAGCCGCAGAACTGCCGCAGAACTTTCCGCCGGCGCAACACTCGAGGATCTTTCCGTCGCACGCGACGTCACACGGGACGCCCGCGCCGGGCCGTCGCCTACGCTGCTGGAACTCACCGATGGAGGACCACATGTCAAGCTGGCGTCTGCGCGAGTTCCACAACGACGATCTCGACGGCATCCTGCACCTCTGGGAGGCGCAGCGGCAGTCGTCGCACGAGCCGGTCTACGACCTCAGCGAGGTGATCGCCTCGTGCCAGATGGACCACGCGATCGTCGCGGTGCACGCCGACCAGGTGATCGGCGCCGCCGTCGGCCGTGCCGCGCACGACCAGGGCTGGGTCGTGTTCTTCGCGATCGCCGACGACTGGCGGCACCAGGGCATCGGCTCGGCGATGCTCGCGGCCCTCGAGAAGCGCATGGCGCCGCACGGCCTCACGAAGCTCTCGGCGCTCATCCCCGAGAACGAGAGCCGGGTCGACGCCTTCGCCAACCAGGGCTTCGAGCTCAAGCACCAGCTGCGCTACTTCGAGCGCCGCATCCCCGTGCAGCGGCAGGAGCTGAGCTCGCTCGCCGAGCTCGGCGGCCGACTGCTGCCACGCACGCTCTGGGAGTCGGTGGCGGGCATGCGCCGTGAGAAGGAGATCCTCGAGCAGCGCCTCGTGCTGCCGCTCGCCGAGCCCGACCTCGCCGACCGCTACGGCGTGGTGCCGCCGCGCGCGGTCGTGCTGTTCGGCCCGCCAGGCACTGGCAAGACGACGTTCGCGAAGGCGATCGCCTCACGGCTCGAGTGGTCGTTCGTCGAGGTGTTCCCGTCGCGGCTCGCCGCCGAGCCCGGCGGCCTCGCCGGGGCGCTGCGCGACACGTTCACGAAGATCGCCGAGCTCGAGCACGCGGTCGTGTTCATCGACGAGGTCGAGGAGATCGCCGCACAGCGATCGGGCGAGCCGCCGTCGCCGCTGCAGGGCGTCACGAACGAGCTGCTCAAGATCATCCCGGCGTTCCGCGAGCAGCCCGGGCGGCTCCTCGTGTGCGCGACGAACTTCATCCGCGCGCTCGACAGCGCGTTCCTCCGGCACGGACGATTCGACTACGTGATCCCGATCGGCCTGCCCGACGAGGCGGCGAGGCAGGCGATCTGGCAGCGGTACGTGCCCGAGCAGGTGGCCGCCGCCGTCGACGTCGCCCTGCTCGTCGAACGCTCCGCCGGGTTCTCGCCCGCCGACATCGAGTTCGCCGCCCGCAGCGCGTCGCAGCGGGCGTTCGAGGCCGCGGTGCGCAACGGCGCGACGGGTGACGACCGGGATGCCTCGGCGCACGGCGCCGCACCGCGCCCCGCCGGTCCGAGCACCGCCGACTACCTCGACGCGATCGCCGGCACCCGCACCACGGTGTCGGCCGAGACCGCCGGCGCGTTCCTCGAGGACATCGAACGGCTCGCGCGGGTCTGACGGGCCTCGCGGCTAGGCTGGGCGCGATGCCCGCCAGCAAGAACCCCGCGATCGAGGACTACCTCAAGACGGTGTACGCCCACACCGAGTGGCAGCCCGACCCCATCACGCCCTCGCAGCTCGCGGCGAAGCTCGGCGTCGCCCCGTCGAGCGTCACCGAGATGGTGAAGAAGATGGCGGCGCAGGGCCTCGTCGCCCACGTGCCGTACGGGCCGCTGCGGCTCACCGACGCGGGCCGCGAGCGCGCCCTCTCGGTGGTGCGGCGGCACCGGCTCATTGAGACCTGGCTCGTGCGCGAGATGGGCTACGCGTGGGACGAGGTGCACGACGAGGCCGAGGTGCTCGAGCACGCGCTGAGCGACCGGCTGCTCGAGCAGATCGACCTGCGGCTCGGCCGCCCATCGCGCGACCCGCACGGCGATGCGATCCCCGCCGCCGACGGTGCGATCGCGACCGAGCCCTTCCTGCGGCTCGACGGAGCGCCCGCCGGCCACACCGGTCGCGTGCTGCGCATCAGCGACCGCGACCCCGAGGTGCTGCGCGCCCTCGCCGCCGCGGGCATCGCGCCCGGCGTGGCCATCGAGGTCGGAAACGCCGATGCCTCCGGCGAGCGCGTGCTCGTCGAGCTCGTGGCGATCGACGCCGATGACGACGACGGTGCGGCGGCCGCGGCATCCCCCGTCGAACTGACGGCCGGCGCGGCCGCTGAGATCTGGGTCACCGGCTGACCCGGCCCCGACCGACGGCCCCTCCCGTCCGTGGGCTTCCCACAAACGCGTATGGGAATGACCGCCCGGCTGTTAGCATCCGGCGGTGCGCATTCTCCGCCGGACACTGGTCGTCCTCCTCGTCATCGTGCTCGTACTCGTGGCGGGGGCCGTCGCCGTCTACTGGTGGCAGCGCCCGATGCTGCGCACCGGCACCGGCTACGCCGCGCACAACGCCTGTGCCGTGACCGAGGTGGCCGGGCGCGACGACCCGGCGAGCGACCTGCCGCCGAACCCGCTCGTGCCGTACCTCTCGGTCGACGTCGACCGTGACGAGGCCGTCACGACGGGCTCGCTCCTCGGCCTGCTCGCCGCCCAGAAGGCGTGGTTCGCGCCCGGCTTCGGCTGCACCCTCGCGGGCGACGCCCCCGACTTCGGCGAGGCGACCGCCGTGACGAGCGACGGCAACCCCTTCGCGGATGCCTCGGCGCCGTCGCCGTCGCCGGAGCTCGACGCCGCCCTCGCCGCGGCGTTCGGCGACGACCTGCCCGCCGCAGACGCCGAGGCGCTCGGCACCCGCGCGCTCGTCGTCGCCAAGGGCGGCGAACTCGTCGCCGAGCGCTACGCCGACGGGTTCGACGCTGAGACCCCGCAGCTCGGCTGGTCGATGTCGAAGAGCGCGACCGACCTCATGACCGGCATGCTCGTGCAGCAGGGCGAGGTCGCACTCGACGACGACGGCCTGCGCCCCGAATGGACCGACGGGCGCGCCGACATCACGATCGAGCAGCTGCTGCGCATGACGAGCGGCCTCGAGTGGGACGAGACGTACGACCTCGGCACCCCGATCACGCAGATGCTCTACAACGAGGAGGACATGGGCGGCTATGTCGCGAGCCTCCCCCTCGAGCACGAGCCCGGCACGTTCCAGGAGTACTCGAGCGGCTCGACGACGCTGCTCTGCTCGGTGCTCGCCGAGCGCACCGGCCTCGGCGCCGACCTGCCCCGACAGACCCTGCTCGGCGCGCTCGGCCTCGAGTCGGCGACCTTCGAACCCGACGCAGCCGGCACGCCGGTCTGCTCGTCGTACCTCTGGGCGACCCCGCGCGACTGGGCCGCGATCGGCCAGTTCGCCCTGCAGAACGGCGAGTGGAACGGCGAGCAGCTGCTGCCCACCGACTGGATGGCACGCTCGCTCGAGGTGACGCCGGTCGACGAGACCGACGACCCCGGCTACGGCATGGGGTGGCGCGTGAACACCCTCGCCGACGGCAGCCTGCGCTGGCCCGGCCTGCCGGCCGACACGTACTACGCGTCGGGCCACGACGGGCAGAAGGTCATCGTGGTGCCCTCGGAGGACCTCGTCGTCGTGCGCATGGGCTTCACGCCGGCGGCCGATGACGAGCCGAGCGAGGTGCAGCTCGTCGAAGACGTGGTCGCGGCGCTCGCCTCGCCCGGGGGCGAGTAGCGACGGCCACGAGGCATCCCGCCCGTCACACGCTCGTCATCGGCCCGTGACCCGCGCGGCCTAGGCTTGGGCGCATGGGACGACGCGACGAAGTCGAGTGCTGGCTGACCGACATGGACGGCGTGCTCGTGCACGAGAACCACGCCCTGCCGGGCGCCGCCGAGCTGCTGCAGCAGTGGGAGGACGCCGGCACCCCGTACCTCGTGCTCACGAACAATTCGATCTTCACGGCCCGCGACCTGTCGGCGCGGCTGCGGGCGTCGGGCCTCAACGTGCCCGAGCAGCGCATCTGGACCTCGGCGCTCGCGACCGCCGACTTCCTCAAGCAGCAGCTGCCCGGCGGCTCGGCGTTCGTCATCGGCGAGGCGGGCATCCTCACGGCGCTGCACGAAGCCGGCTACATCATGACCGAGACGGCCCCCGACTTCGTCGTCGTCGGCGAGACCCGCAACTACTCGTTCGAGGCGATCACGAAGGCGATCCGGCTCATCAACGACGGCGCCCGGTTCATCGTCACCAACCCCGACGCGACCGGCCCGAGCGCCGACGGCCCGCTGCCCGCGACCGGGGCGATCGCCGCGCTCATCACGAAGGCGACCGGCAAGGAGCCCTACGTCGTCGGCAAGCCGAACCCGATGATGTTCCGCTCGGCGCTCAACAAGATCGGCGCCCACTCCGAGAACACGGCGATGATCGGCGACCGCATGGACACCGACATCGTCGCGGGCATCGAGGCCGGCCTGCACACGGTGCTCGTGCTCACGGGCATCAGCGACCGGGCCGAGATCGAGAAGTACCCGTTCCGCCCCGACGAGGTGCTGAAGGGCGTCTTCGAGCTCGTCGGCGACCCGGCCGAGACCGAACTCTGATCCCGCAGGCGCCGCACGCGAGCCGCATCTCTGAAAGGGTTGGCACCATGATCGAACTCACCGACATCGACCTCGACGAGGACGGCGAGCTCAGCGCCGTCGTCTCGCTGCCGGGTGACCGGCAGGTCGCCGTGCTCTTCGCACTCGACGACGACGAGCAGCTCGAGGCCCCTGAGATGCTCGCCATCGCCCAGCGCGCGCTCGCCCCGCTCACGGCTGAGGAGCTCGACCGCCTCGACGACGAGATCGTGCACGAACTCGTCGACTCGGACTTCGAGGGCGCTGAACGCTCGCCCGAGGCGGCCGACTACGCCGCGCTCGACGAGGAGCTCGACCTGCAGGGTGCCATCGTGTCGAGCGACGCCACGCTCGTGCTCGTCTACGAGGCGCCGACGCAGTACGCGGGCCTCGTCATCTACGCCGAGCTCGACGAGTCGCTCCTCATCGAGGTGCTGAGCGTGGCCGAGCCCGACCTCGACGATGAAGACGACGAGCCCGACGCCGACGACGGCGCCGACACCGACGAAGAGGTCGAGCAGGGCGACTGACGCCGACCCGGCGCACCCGAGGCCGCCCAGTGTGGCCGTTCCCACCCGTCGTTGCCCGGTCTGCGGCAACACTCGGTGCGAACGGCCGCACTCGGCGATCGAGTGAGCCCCGCCGCACGGCTCACGCCGCGAGCGGCGCCTCCTCGGGGTCGGCGTCGAGCCGCGCGCGCACCTCGGGGTCGAGGTCGAGCTCGGCGGCGCCGAGCACCTCCTCGAGCTGGGCGACGCTCGACGGCCCCGCGACGGGGATGACCGGCACCTCGCGACCGAGCAGCCACGCGAGCGCGACCTGGTTCGGCGTCGCACCGACCTCGCGCGCGACCTCGTGCAGCAACTCGATGCGCGCGTACGTCGTCGGGTGGTTCACGCCGCCCCAGAGCGGCTTGTCGCGACGCGTGTACGCGCCCTGGTGCAGCGGCGAGTAGGCGGTGACGGCGAGCGGCGCGCGGCCGTCGACCCCGGTGGATGCCGCATACGAGAGCAGCTCGGGCGTCACGAAGTTCTGCCGGCCGAGCTTCGGGACGGGGTAGATGTAGCTGTACTGCTGCTGCACGAGGCCGTACGGCGAGACGCCCTGGCGGATCGCCTCCTCGCGCGCCTCGACGATGCGCCACAGCGCCACGTTCGAGATGCCCGAGACGCCCACGAGCCCCTCGTCCTGCAGTGCGCCGAAGGCGCCGACGGTCTCGGCGAGCGGCGTCTCGAGGTCGTCGACGTGGCCGTAGACGGCGTCGATGCGGTCGACGCCGAGGTGCTTGGCGCTCTCGCGCACCTCCCAGTCGACGATGTCGGCGCCGAGCCCCTGGAAGTTCGTCGGCGGCACGTTCGAGAGCGGCAGCGCCGGGTCCTTCTTCGCCGCGCCGACCTTCGTCGCGATGCGCACCCGGTCGCGCACGCCGCGGCTCTCGAGCCAGCGGCCGATCAGGTCTTCGCTGTCGCGGCCGTACCCGCCGTCCCAGAAGCTGTAGTTGTTCGCCGTGTCGATGAACGTGCCGCCGGCCTCGACGAAGCGGTCGAGGATCGCGAACGAGGTGGCCTCGTCGATCTTCGTGCCCATCTGCATGGTGCCGAGGCAGATCGTCGAGACGTCGAAGCTCGTGCGGCCGTTGCCGATCGTGCGGTATCGCATGGGGTTCTCCTCCATCGGTGGGGTTGACGGTTTCGAGCGTACGAACCGATCGGCTCGGGCATACACTCCAATCAGTACTCGTTCGACCAGACCAATCGAGAGACCGGATGCCTCGCCCCACTGCCGCCCGCACACCGGCCCTCGCGTGGGAGACCATGCTCGACCTCGGCCCGGGCCCCGCTCCCCTGCGCGACCGGCTCGAACGCGCGATCCGCGAGGCGGTCGCGAGCGGGCGGGCCCCCGCGGGCGCCGCGCTGCCGCCGAGCCGCGCCCTCGCCGAGACGCTCGGCGTCTCGCGCTGGGTGGTGACCGAGGCCTACGGGCAGCTCGTCGCCGAGGGGTTCCTCGAGGCGACGGTCGGCTCGGGCACGCGCGTCCCGGCGCGCGCCGCGACATCCCCACTGGTCGAACCCGCTGCGGCCATCCGTGCTCGGGTCGTGGCGAGCGACGAAGGAGCACGCGTCTCGAGACCTGATGACGAGGCCTCGACACCGGCCTTCGTCACGACTCGACCACCGGCCGCAGCCGGGGCGACGAGACGACCGTCGGGGTTGCGCGGCGAGTACCGGCGCCCGCGGTTCGACCTGGGGCCCGGCGTGCCCGACCTCAGGCACGTGCCGCGCACGCGGTGGGCGGCTGCCGTGCGGCGCGCGCTCGAGGTGCTGCCCGACGCCGAGCTCACGGTCGTCGACCGGCTCGGCCATCCCTCGGCACGCACCGCCGTCGCCGCGTACCTCGAACGGTCGCGCCACGCGGTCGCCGCGCCCGACGACGTCGTCATCACGCACAGCGCGACCGACGGCATGACGGCGGTCGTCGCGAGCCTCAAGGCCGCCGGGCACTCGGCGATCGTCGTCGAGGACCCGAGCTGGTCGAAGCTGCGCGAGGTCGCCGCGGCCGCCGGCCTCACCCCGGTGCCCGTGCCGGTCGACGGCGACGGCATCGACGTCGAGGCGCTCGAGCGGGCGGCCCGGCGCACGGGCGCCCGTGCCGCGCTCATCACGCCCGCGCACCAGTTCCCGATGGGTGCCGCCCTCTCGCCCTCACGGCGCGACGCGATCGTGCGCTGGGCGCGGAGCGTCGACGGCGTGCTCATCGAGGACGACTACGACGCCGAGTTCCGCTACGACCGCCGACCGATCGCCGCGCTCCAGGGGCTCGCCCCCGACCGGGTCGTGCTCGTCGGATCGCTCTCGAAGTCGATGGCGCAGGTGTTCGGGCTCGGCTGGGCGCTCATGCCGCCCGCGCTCCGCGAGCGGGTGCGGCTGGCCGAGCGCCCCCGCCCGTCGACGCTCGAACAGGCGGCGCTCGCCCAGTTCATCGAAGGGGGCGACCTCGAGCGGCACCTGCGCGCCGCGCGCGGGCGGTTCCGGCGGCGGCGCGCCGCCCTGCTCACCGCCCTCGGGCGCGAGCTCCCCGAACTCGCGGTGTCGGGCATCGCCGCGGGCATGCACGCCGTGCTCGCACTGCCGGCGGGCGTTCGTGCGAGCGACGTCTCGGCGGCGGCGGCACGCGCCGAGCTCGCGGTCGCCGACCTCACCCGCTACCGTGCGTCGAGCGCGCACTCGATGCCGGAGGCGCTCGTCGTCGGCTACGGCAACCTCTCCGACGCGGTCGTCGACGAGGCGGTCGCGCGCCTCGCGCGAGTCATCCGTTCGTTCGCCTGAGCCGCCGCACGCTCGCCGACGCGTCGCGTCTCGTCTCGTCTCGTCTCGTCGCGTCGCGTCTCGTCGCGTCGCGTCGCGTCGCGTCGCCGAGCGTGACCGTTGCCACCCGTCGTTGCCCGTTCAGCGGCAACATCCGGTGCGAACGGCCACACTCGGCGATCGAGTGGGCCCGGCCGCACGGCCTACGCCGCGAGCGGCGACCCCACGACCGATGGTCGCCGCACGGCATCAGGGCTCGAGGTCGAGCTCGTGCCCCTCGTCCCACGGCTCGGCCCAGCCGAGCCGGTCGAGCATCTTGTCGAGCACGAGCGCGGTGAATCCCCAGACGAGGTGCTGCCGCCCGGCGACCGTCGGCAGGAAGGCGGGCCCGCGCCACTCCTGCCCGTCGCGGCGCAGCACCGTGGTGTAGCGGTTCGCCGGGTCGACGAGGTCGGCGACCGGGGTTCGGAAGACCGCCGACGACTCGGCGACGTCGACGACGCCGACCGGCGACGGCGACCGCCACCAGCCGAGCACCGGGGTCACCATGTGGCCCGAGTAGGGAACCGACAACGGCGTCAGCGTGCCGAGCACGTCGACGCCCGCGGTGTCGAGCCCCGTCTCTTCCCGAGCCTCGCGCAGCGCCGCGTCGACCACGTCGCGGTCGCCCGGATCGACGCGCCCGCCGGGGAACGCGACCTGGCCGGCGTGCGAGCGCAGGGTCTCGGCCCGGGCGAGCAGCAGGACGTCGAGGTCGCGCGAGACCGCGCGATCGTGCGCGGTATGCTCGCTCGGCAGTTCGTCGAGCACGCCGAACAGGATGAGCACGGCGGCGTCGCGGTACTCGATCTCGCCGAACTCGGCGCCGTCGCGCCAGTCGTCGAGGAACGTCGCGTCGCCGACGAGCGCGGCCAGCTCGTCGCGAGCGGCTCCAGTTGCGGTCACCCTCCCGAGGCTACCCCGCCCCGCCGACGCCGCGCCCGTCAGCCGAGACGAGCGAGGGATGCCTCGACGAGACCCCAGAATCGGTCGACGTCGAGCTCGACCGCGACGAACGCGTTCGGCTCGCGGCGGAGCATCCCGTCGAAGTCGACGCTCGTCGCGCCGAGCGTCTCCGTGCCCTGCAGCTCGACGTCGAGGCGGGTGCGCCGCAGGGCGACGCAATCGGGGTCGGCGAGCACCGCGACGGCGACCGGGTCGTGCAGCGGCCCGTCGGGCATGCCGAACACCTCGTCGTTCGTGCGGCAGAAGAAGTCGAGCAGTTCCCCCGCGAACGACGCGGTGCGGTTGCCCGCGCCGGCCAGCCGCTCGCGCACGGCGGGGGTGACGAGCGCGCGATGCGTCACGTTGAGCCCGACCATCGTGAACCGCACGCCGCTGCGCACCACGAGGTCGAGCGCCTCGGGATCGACGAGCGCATTGAACTCCGCGTACGGGGTCGCGTTGCCGCGCTCGGTGGAGCCGCCCATCCAGACGACCTCGCGGATGCGGTCGGCGACATCGGGCCGGTCGCCCAGCAGCACGGCGACGTTCGTGATCGGACCCGTCGCGACGATCGCGACGGGCTCGTCGGCGGCGAGCAGGGTGTCGGCCATGAGCTCGGTCGCGGTGCGCTCGTCGAGCGGCACGGTCGGCTCGGGCAGCACCGGGCCGCCGAGCCCGTTCTCGCCGTGGATCCACTCGGCGGTCTGCAGCACCCGGGCGATCGGCCCCGCAGCGCCGGCGGCGACCGGCACGCCGTCGATACCCGCGACCGTGAGCGCGACGCGCGCGTTCCGGCTCGTGTGCTCGAGGGGCACGTTGCCGCCGACGGTCGTCACGGCGCGCAGGTCGAGGGCCGGATGCCCCGCCGCGAGCCAGAGCGCGAAGACGTCGTCGTGCCCGGGGTCGCAGTCGACGATGACGGGCAGGCTCATGCGGCACCGCCCGGGTCGTCGAGGCCCGCGGCGGCGAGCACCTCGGCGCGCGGGGCGTACGAGTCGACCGTGCCGCGCCGCTGCACCGCGAGCGCGCCCGCCGCCACGGCGATGCGCACGGCGTCGGGCATCGGACGTCCCTCCGCGAGGAAGGCGCTCAGCGTGCCGGTGAAGCAGTCGCCGGCACCGGTCGTGTCGACGGCCTCGACGGCGGGCGCGGCCAGGGCCCAGCTGCCGGCGCGCGTCGCGGCGACGGCGCCGGCGGCACCGAGCGTGATGACGACCGACCGGGCGACCCGGCCGACCGCCGCGGCCGCGAGGTCGCGCCAGTCGTCGAGGGACGGCGGCTCCGGGACATCCGGCCGGATGCCCACGGCACGCGCCTCGTGCTCGTTCACGACGAGCGGATCGCACACGGCGAGCGTCGCTGCCGTGGTCGGCACGGGCGGCGCGAGGTTGAGCACGAAGCGCACGCCGAGCGCGTCGCAAATCGCCGCGAGGTGCTCGATCGTCGCGACCGGCAGCTCGCCCTGCGTGAGCACGAGGCCCGCGCCCGCGATGCGTTCGCGTGCGGAGTCGACGACGTCGGGGCCCAGCTCGTGGTTCGCGCCGGCGGCGACGATCACGGTGTTCTCGCCCGAGTCGGCAACGGTGATCTGGGCGATGCCGGTCGGCAACCCGGCGGTGCGCTCGACGCCGCGGGTCGGCAGGCCGAAGCCGTCGAGCACGGTCAGGGCGAGTCCGCCGTTCGCGTCGTCGCCGATGCGGGCGACGAGCTCGACGTCGGCGCCGGCGAGGTGCGCAGCGACGGCCTGGTTCGATCCCTTGCCGCCGAGCGCCGTCTGGAACGCGTGTGCGGCGATCGTCTCGCCGGGCTCGGGGAATCGTTCGACGTACGTCGTCGCGTCGACGTTGAGCGAGCCCACGACGAGCACGCGCGAACCTCCCTCGGCCATGTCGACCTCGCCCCGGCTCAGGCGGCCGGGCCGGGGCCGGCGATGCTGGCGGTCAGCTTCTCGCCGCTCGAGCGGCTCGCGAAGCAGTAGTAGTACCGTGCACCCGCGTCCCACTGCGCGGCGTCGGCCGGGTACGCGCCCTGAACCTGCAGGTCGGTCATGCCCGACACGGCCGCGACGTCGATGACGCCGTCGGCGGTGCACAACAGGTTCATCTGCGACGCGAGCTCGGTCTCACCGGGATACGCGGCGGCCGCGTCGCCCGGCAGCGTGCCGCGGTAGACGAGCTGCGCCGCGTGCGGCGTCGCGCAGTCGACCACGGTGAACTCCTGCTGCCAGGCGTCGGTGTACGGCTCGAGGCACTCGCCGCCGAAGAGCGTGTCCCACGCGTGCACCCCCGCGGGCTGCGCCGCGGTCGGCTCGGGCGTGGGCGTCTCGCTCGTCTCGGCGGTCGGCGTGCCGGATGCCGCAGCCCCGCCGCCCTTCGACATCTGCGTGCCGAGCCAGAAGAGGCCGGCGATCACGAGGAGGGCGACGAGGGCGCCGGCGATCCAGACCAGGGGGCGGATGCCTCGCTTTCCGTCTCCACCGGTGGGATCGGAGGAGCCCGATCCGCCGCGGCCCCCACCCCCGCCCGAGGGGGAGCCCGCACCGCCCGTGCCGGAGCCGCCCGCACCGGGGCCGGAGGCGCCGCGGATCGGTCCGCCGCCGCCCGTCGCACCGCCCGCACCGGCGCTGCCGCCGGCGAACGCGAACAGGCCGGCGCCCGCAGTCGAGCCGGCGGACGGCGCAGACGCGGCGCCGACCGGAACAGTCGGCATGAGCGCCGTCGCCGCAGGCTGGGCGGCGGCCGGCGCGAACGCACCCACCATCGGCTGCGGCGCGGTCGCGGGCGAGAATCCGAAGAGCACCTGGATTCCGTCGGTCACGGGCTTGACGGCGACGTCCGGCGCCTCCGCGGACGACGGGTCGACGGGCGTCGCGGCGAAGGGATCATCGTCGAAGGCGACGGCGCCGAAGTGCGACGCGGCGTCGGCTGCGGTCGAGGTCGGGTCGAACTCGTCGGGTTCGGGCTCGCCGCGACCGGCAGGGTCGCCCCAGCCGGCGGGTTCGTCCCACGCGGGCACGTCGGCCGGCTCGAGGTCGCCCGGCTCGAGGTCGCCCGGCTCGTCGAGGGCGGCGAAGGCCACGGGAGCCGCGAGGCCGGCGAGGCTCGCGGAGGAGGGGTCGAAGCCGACCGACGACTCCACGTCGCCCGCGCCACGGTCGTCCCAGCCGGGCGATGGGGCGTCGAACGGCGATGCCGCAGGAACGCCCGCCGCCGCGCCGGCGACCGCCGGCGTCGAGACCTGGGCTCCCGTCGCCGCGGCGTCGTTCGCGGCTGCGAGGATCGCCGAGACCGATCCCGTCGCCTCGGCACGCGGGTCCTCCGCCGACGGATCGGGCGTGAGGTTCCAGAAGTATCCGGTCTCGGCGAGCTCGCGTGCGATCGGCGAGTCGACCTCGTCCTCGTCATCCGCCTCATCGGTACGGCGCCGGCCGAAGAGACGCAGGCGGCCACGGGGCTCGTCGCCATCCGTGTCGTCGTCTGCGAGGTCGGCACCGTCGGCGTCGTCGCCGAACGACAGTCCGAGCTCGCCGAGCCCACCCGACGGACCGGGCGAAGCCGGCGCGGCCGGTGCGGGCGCGCCGAACGGCGTCGCGACCGCGGCCGAGCTCGCCGCAGCCTCGGCTGCGGCCGCCGCGGCCGCGGCGAAGGCCGCGGTGCCGACGATCGGGATGGCGCCGGCGGGCGGGTCGACCTCGGTCCGGGGCGTCGAGGCTCCGCCGAGCGCGGCGAGCAGGTCGTCGACGGGCTCGGCCGCAGGCGTCGGTGCCGGCCGCCGCGGCTCGGCGGCGAACGCCGGGAAGGGCTGTCGCGTGGGCGGCACCGGCGCGAAGGGGGCATCGAGGATCGAGGCGGCGACGGTCGGGGTGTCTGCGGTCGACGCGTCGTCGGCCGGCGGTTCGGGCCGCACGCCCGGTGCGGCCGGCGCGATCGCCGGGAACATCGCGGTCCGCGTGTCGGCCGAGGCGTCGCGGACGTACGGCTGCTCGAGCTGCTCGGCGAACGCGTCGAAGCGGCTCCTCGCCGGAGGGGCCGCCTGTTCCGCCGCGGTCGCGTCGGGCATCGGTGCGGACGTCTCGGGTGCAGGCGCAGGCGCAGGCGCGAACAGGTCGGGTGCGGGAGCCGGCGCAGGCGTCTCGGCCACGGGGACGAACGACGCGGGTGCGGATGCGGACGCGGATGCGGATGCGGATGCGGATGCGGCCGGTTGATTCCCGTCGGGATCGTTGAGCGCCGCCCAGAGTTCGGCGTCGTAGCTCGCGGCGGCCCGCGGCGCGGGTTGCTCGCCCCACCCTGCGGGCGCCTCGGGCGGTGCCGTCGGGTGCTGCACCGGGATGCCGCCGACCGGGGTGAACGAGCTGCGGGCGACCGGGGGCGCGGAGTAGCCGGCGAACGGGTCGTCCGCCTCGGCGGTCGGCACCGGCCCCGGCTCGGGGAGCTCGGTCGGCTGCGCTGGAGCGCCGGCCTCGGGGGCGGAAGTCTCGCCGGGCCGGGATGCCGCGACGGTCGCGGACTCCTGGGACAGGCGCTGGAACGCCTCACGGAGCTCCGCCTCGGAACGCGCCTCCTGCTCACCCCAGGTCAGGGCGAACGGTGCGGTCGGGGTGACCGGACCGGGCGGCACCGGCGGGCGCTGCGGTTCGACCGGTGCTGACGCCGGACCGGGCGCGACCGGCGCAGCGACACCCCACGCGGTCTCGGCCACCGGCGCGTCCCAGGCGGGCGCAGCGGGCGGGGCCGGCTGCGCTGGGGGGGTGTTCCACGCGGTGGGTGCGACGGAACCGGTGGTGGGCACCGTCGGGTCGACTGCAGCAGCCGGCACGGCAGGCACATCCCATGCGGGCGCGGTCGGCGCGGCAGGCGCGTCCCACGCGGGCGCGGCAGGCGCATCCCACGCGGGCGCAGCCGGCGCGGCTGAGGCGGCGGGGTCCACCGGGAGCGCAGGCGCGTCCCACGCCGGCGCGACCGGCGCGACAGGCGGGGTCGCCGGGGCGCTCCCGACCGGCGGTTCGACCTCGGTCAGATGGACGGTGGGCGTCGGCGGGGCGACCGAGAACGGCGGCGTCCACGTCGGCGGCGCCGAAGCGGCGGCAGGCGAGGGGGCGAGGCCCTGGGGTGCGGCCTCGGCGGGCGACCCGACGACGGGCAGCGCTCGGGTCGCGGTGTCGGACGCCGGCGGCTCGGCGAGCGAGAACCAGTCGAGCACCTCGTCGTGTCGCGAGGGCACGGTCGGCGTCGGCGGTGCGACCTGTGCGGCGGGGGTGGTGGGCGGCGTCGGAGCTGCCGACGCGTGCGGCACCCGACCGACGGGCGAAGGCGGCGGTGCGAACGCCGAACGCGCGCCCGACGTCACCTGCGGCGCGCCGTGCACCGGCGGTGCGGCCTGCGGCATGGGCGCCGTCGGCGTCGCGGGCGCATCGGCTGCCCCGCCCGCGAGCTGCGCGAGCAGCCAGTCGGCGCCGTCGTCGAAACCCTGCCGCTCGTTCATCAGGCCAGGCCCAGGTCTTCCAGGCCGATCGCGTACAGGTAGGGCACGCCCTCGGCCTCGATGACCTCGCGGGCGCCCGTGGCACGGTCGACGACGACGGCGACGGCGACGACCTCGGCGCCGACCTTGCGCAGCGCCTCGATGGCCTTGAGCGGCGAGCCGCCGGTGGTCGACGTGTCCTCGAGCACGATCACGCGCTTGCCGGCGAGCTCGGGGCCCTCGACCTGCTTGCCGCGGCCGTGGTCCTTCGGCTCCTTGCGCACGACGAACGCGTCGTACGCGAGTCCGCGCGCGGCACCCTGGTGCAGGATCGCCGACGCGATCGGGTCGGCGCCCATCGTCATGCCGCCCACGGCGGCCACGTCGGGGATGTCGGCGATCAGGTCGAGCATGACCTGCCCGATGAGCGGGGCGACGCGGTGGTCGAGGCTCACCTTGCGCAGGTCGACGTAGTACGTCGCCTTCTTGCCGCTCGTGAGCGTGAAGTCGCCGTGGAACACGGCATCGGCCGAGATGTGCTCGATGAGCTTGCGGCGGGTGTCGGAGTCGTGCGTGGTCACCCGCAATACTTTACGGCCCGCCTGCCTGAGAGGAAGGGGTGGAATCGGACGACCCCTCCGAACGCTCCCGGCCCGAGGCATCCGATGACGGCCCCTCGCCATGGCGGCGCGAACGCCGCCCGCCCCACAGCGAGCGCGGCGTGCCCGGCACGAGTCGCGCCCAGAACGGCGGTTCCCGCTCCTCGGCGAGCGCAGCGGGCACGTCGATGTGGAACTCGGCGAGCTCCTCCGCCCCGTGATGCACGACCCGGTACAGGGCGGTGCCGATGAGCACGCCGAGCGCGATCGACATGATCGCGGTGAGCGCATCGGCGAAGTCCTCGAGGCCGTGCGCGGTGCCGACCGCCTCGGTGAGGCCGACGAGTCCGGCCGCTCCGGGCACGAGCAGCCAGAACGCTGGCAGGAACGTCAGCTGCGACGGCGCGCCGTTGCGCAGTGACGCGATCCAGAGCACGACGGGCGTCATCGCCACCGCCCCGATGAAGCCGCTGACGGTCGAACCGATCAACGCGGTGCCGACCGCCTGCCCCGCGTAGGCGACCACGAGCACGAGCAGCACCCAGCCGAAGGTGCGGCGCGGCGCCGAGAAGTGCAGGTAGTTGCCCACCGCGAACAGCAGGACGCCCAGGATCGCGGTCCACCACGGGAACGGGGCGGATGCCTCGAGCGGCGAGTAGCTCGTGCTGGCCACGCCGACCACGGTGCCGGCGGCCAGGATGCCGAACGCGAGCAGCGCGAGCTGCACCATGCCGAAGACGAGACGCGAGGCTCCCGAGAGCATCTGCCCGACCGCGAGCTCCGCGACCGCCGTCGTCAGCACGCCGCCCGGCAGGAACGTCGCGAGCGGCGCGATGAGCAGCCGGATCGGATCGCCGATCTCGACGTACGGCGCGATCAGGAACACGACCAGCGCGCACGCGAAAGCGGCGAAGACCGGGAACACGAGCTGCAGGGTCGGCGAGCGCACGAGCTTCGCCAGACCGACGAACGCCCCGAGGCCGAACGCGATGATCGCGCCCTGCCAGGTCGGCGCCAGCAGCAGCGCCAGGCCGGTCACGAGGACGGCATGCCCGAACGTGCGCACGAGCCAGCCGTGCGCCGGCTTCATGGCACCGATCTCGTTGAGGCGGTGGATGCCGTCGAGCGGATCGATCTCGGCCCGCTCCGCCTCGCCCACGAGCCGGTACAGCTCGGCGATCTGGTCGAACCGGAACGAGGCGTTGACGGCCGAGCGGAGCGCGACGTGGCCCTCCTCGCCGTGACCCGTCTGCACGATGATCACCGTCGGCATGACGACGACGTCGGTGTCGTCGCGACCGTACGCGCGAGCGACGCGCACGAGCGCCTCGTGGATGTGGTCGACCGAATCGGCGGCCGCGTTCATCCCCTCCGCGAGTCCGAGCAGGAAGGTGCGGAGGATGGTGCGGTCTGCGGCCTCGACCATCGGATGCCTCCCCGGCGCCTCAGACCACGACGAACGAGAGCAGCACGCCGATGATCATCGCCGATACGACGTACACGAGGTTCGGCAGCTGGAACGAGTGGTCGAACACGAACTTGCCGAGCTGCGTTGTGCCCGTCTGGTCGAAGGCCGCCGTTGCGACCTGCGACCCGTTCGCGGGCAGCGTGTACATGCCCATCGCGGAGGGCCAGAGGCCGACGATGAGCGAGGCCGGCAGCCCGATCGCGAGGCCGATCGGCACGATCGCGTTCGTCGCGCTCGACTGGCTCGTCGTGAGCATCGCGACGAGGAACAGCGCGAGCGCGAACAGGAGCGCTCCGACGAACGCCGTCGACCCTGCGACGAGCGAGCCGAGCCCCTCGACGATGAGGTCGTTGTTGTACGCGACGAAGGTGTTCGCGAGCCACGCGATGCCGAAGAGCGCGAACGCGCCGACCATTCCCGCCGGGAAGGTCGACTGCTTCGGCACATCGGCCGACTTGACCTTGCAGAAGACGAAGATGAGCGCGGCGATGACGCCCATCGTGACCTCGATGATGACCGTCACCGAGACGCGCACCGGGTCGCCGTTGTCGTCGGTGCCGATGATCGGGCGGAGCCCCTCGAAGAGGCCCATGAGCACGATGAACCCGACGCCGGCGAGGAAGATCGACGCCGAGAGCACGGCGGTCTTCGGCAGCTTGCGCTCGGTGGTGTCCTCGGCCGGGGGCTTGATGAGGTGTTCGGCGAGGCGCCGCTGGTACTCGGGGTCGTCCTCGAGGTTCTTGCCGTGCCGCACCATGACGAGCGACGCGAGGAAGAGCCCGACGATCGACGCGGGCCACATGATCAGCAGCACCTGGCCCAGGTCGACGCCGCTCGGCGCGAGGAGCACGACGAGCGACGCGGTCGCCGCCGAGACGGGGCTGCAGAGGATGCCGACCTGCGAGGCCACGGCCGAGACCGACAGCGCCCGCTCGGGGCGGATCTTCTGGTCGTAGGAGACGTCGTAGATGACCGGCAGCAGCGGGTAGAAGATGTTGCCCGTGCCCGCCCCGACGGTGAAGAGGAACGACATCGCGGGCGCGAGGAAGACGACGCTCTTCGGCCTCGACTTGATCGCCTTCGCCGCGACCGACACCATCCAGTCGATGCCGCCCGCGGCCTGCATGACCGAGGCCGCGGTGATGACCGTGAGCACGATGAACACCGCGTCGACCGGCGCGTTGCCCGGTGGCGTCTGGAACCCGAAGACGAGCACCGCGACGCCGACGAGACCCCAGACGCCGAGTCCGATCCCGCTCGTGCGGGTGCCCATGAAGATCGCGAGGACGACGACGAGCAGCTGGGCGACGAGGATCCAGACGTTGTCGTTCACGCGCTCGGCCCCTTCTTGATCGGCCCGGTGGGCGCCAGCACCCGCACCGGGAGCGGAGTCTCGACGATCTCGCCGTCGACCGCCTCGACCCTGAGGGCGAGCGGCGGGTCGACGGGGCTGATCGCGGTCACGAACTCCTGGTTCTCGAAATGCAGCGACTGCAGGTTGCCGACCGCGTAGCCGGTGGCGAGCTCACCGCTCTTGAGCGCCGCATGGAAGAGCGGCTGCCGCTGGTCCTCCGCGTCGTAGTGCGGGCAGAAGCTGCCGTGCAGGAACCCGAGCCCCTCGGGCAGCACCTGCAGGGTCGGACCGTAGCTGTCGGTCGTGCCGCCCTCGAACCAGCAGATGCCGCCGGCCGAGCCACCCGTGAAGACGACGTTCGAGGCCGGATCCTGCCACATCTCGCGCATGATGTCGTCGAGGCCCTGGCGCTTCCACACGTCGAGCATGTTCGCCGTGTTGCCGCCGCCCACGTGGATGACGTCGAAGCCCTTCACGAATTCCGCGAGGTCGTCGAGATCGCGGTGGAAGAGCGTCAGGTGGTGCGGGGCGCACCGGTCGGAGTCGTAGGTCTTGTAGAAGCTCAGCGTGTACGCCTGCTCGTCACCCGTCGCGGTGCCGACGAACAGCACCCGCGGGCGCTCCTTGCCGGTGAGCCCCAGGATGTAGTCGTGCGTCGGATCGTTGCGCCGCTCCATCATGGCCTTGCCGGCCCCGGTCGCCACCACATGCGCCATCGCGTCCCCCCTCGTGCGCCAGCCCTGCGGTCACGCTATCGGGCGGCGGCGAGCGGTGTCGAGAGGCGCGGCGGGAGCGTCCGTCGAAGCAGAAGGGCCGCCCCGCGGGGTGTCCCTCCCCCGCGCGGCGGCCCTGCTGTCGGGCCGCACTCGCTTCACAGGGGGTGTCCCTCCCCCGCGCGGCGGCCCTGCTGTCGGGCCGCACTCGCTTCACAGGGGGTGTCCCTCCCCCGCGCGGCGGCCCTGCTGTCGGGCCGCGCTCGCTTCACAGGGGGTGTCCCTCCCCGCGCGGCGGCCCTGCTGTCGGGCCGCACTCGCTTCACAGGGGTGTCCCTCCCCCGCGCGGCGGCCCTGCATGCCCTGGAGAACGGACCTCCGGGGATTCGCGGCACTCAGACGGTGCGCGCGAACGTCTCTCGCGGCTGGCGGCGGTAGCCGTCGCGCGCGGTGACGACGATCGAGCCGGCGATGGCGGCGACCGAGACGACGCTGAGCAGAACGATGACGCTGATCACGATGGATCCCTTCGGGTGGAACGATGCGGTTGAGTCGAGCGACCGTGCACCGTTGCATCCGTTCGACGTCACAATTCTCTCGCCTCGAACTATTCAGCACAAGCTCACAATGCTACATCAACGTTGTAGTATTGCTTCATGGATGTGCGACGCCTCGACCTGCTCCGCGAACTCGCCGAACGCGGCAGCGTCACGGCCGTGGCCGAGGCGACCGGCCGCACCCCCTCGGCGGTCTCGCAGCAGCTCAAGGTGCTCGAACGCGAAGCCGGCATGCCGCTCACCGCACGCAGCGGCCGCGGCGTCGTGCTCACGAGCGCCGGGCACGCACTCGCGCGCAGCGCGGCCGATGTCGCGATCGCGATCGAGCACGCGACCGCCCTGTGGGACGAGTTCCGCAACGACCCCTCGGGCGAGGTCACGCTGATGACGTTCCCGACGATCGGTGCGACCCTGCTGCCCTCGGTGCTCATCGAGCTCTCCGAGGTGGCGGGGCTCGTCGTCCACGCCACCGACCTCGATCCCGAGCTCGCCGAGTTCGGCGACCTCACGGCCGACCACGACATCGTGCTCGCGCACACGATGCCGGGCATGCTGCCGTGGGGCGGCCGCGGCCTCACCGTCGTGCCGCTCCTCACCGAGCCGCTCGACATCGGCCTGCCCGCGGATCACCGGCTCGCCGGCCGCGCCCAGGTCACCCCGGCCGACCTCGTCGACGAGAACTGGCTCGGCGTGCCGCCGGGGTTCCCGTTCGAACGCATCCTGCACGCGATCGAGCAGCAGGCCGGCCGTCGTGCCGTCGTGAGCCAGCGGTTCAGCGACATGCGCATCATGGAGGCGTTCATCGAGGCCGGCCTCGGCATCGCCTTCGTTCCGAGGTACACCTCGGGTGCCGTGCCCGACTCGATCGTGCTGAAGCCGCTTCGCGGTGTCGCGAGCGCCCGGCAGATCGTCGCGCTCGTGCGACCCGACGTCGCAGAGCGGCTCGCGGTGCGCACCGTGCTCGACGTGCTCGTCTCCCAGTCGGCACGGCTCGAGCGACAGCACCTCGAGAACGACCGGTAGCCGCGGGCGCCCGTCGCGGTCGCGACGCGCCACGAGGCATCCGCTCGCCGTTCAGGGCTCGTCGTCGTGCTCGACGTCGTATTCGAGCACGAGGCTTCCCATGGGGGTGGTGTCGCAGCCGGTCAGCGCGAGCGCGCGCGGGCTCTCGAGGTCGCCGAAGAGTCGCTTGCCCGACCCGAGGATCAGCGGGTGCACGAACAGTCGCAGCCCGTCGATCAGCCCGGCCTCGAGCAGCGCGCGCACGAGCACGCCGCTGCCGAGGATCGCGATGGCACCGTCGCCGGCTCGCTTCAGCGCTTCGACGCCGTCGACGAGGTCGCCGCTCAGTGCCCTCGTGTTGTGCCAGCCGAACTCGGTCATGGTGCCCGTCGCGACGTGCTTCTCGGTGGCGTTCATGTGGGCGGCGATCGGGTTGCCGTCGGGGACCGACGGCCAGAAGGCCGCCATCTTCTCGTAGGTCTTCCGCCCGAAGAGGTAGGCGGTCGTGCCCCCGAGCCCGCCTGAGGCGCTGGAGGCATGGATCGCTTCGGCGTAGGGTGCTCCCCATCCGCCGTGCTCGAAGCCGCCCTCGCGGTCTTCGTCGGGCGACCCGAGTCCTTGCATGACTCCATCGACCGAGAGGAATTCGATCGCGATCAGTCTGCGCATCATGTTCTCCTTCCATGACCCATGCTGCGCGGCAGCAGCCGCCGACGGCTTGAAGAAAATCGACCGACGATGAAGAACGACGTGGTGATCGAGACGACCGCACCGGGCCCGGTCCTGGTGCGACATCGCGTGCGCCCCGAGTTCGCCGGACTCGTGGCCGGCATCGTGGGCCATCACGAACGCGTCGACCGTCCCGTCGTACGCCGCCAGGTGGCGGGAACCCTGATTCCGCTGGTGCTGTCGTTCGGACGGCCCCTCGACGTGGTCGACCTCTCGGCCGGCGAGGGCACGGGTCGCCACATGTCGTTCGTCGCCGGCATCATGCCCGGCCACGCGACGACGAAGTTCGACGCGGAGCAGCACTGCCTGCAGGTCTACCTGACCCCGCTCGGCGTCACCCGACTGCTCGGCCTGCCGGGCCGCGAGCTCGCGGCCCGCGTGGTGGAACTCGCCGACGCGGTCCCGGTCTTCGACGACCGGCTGGTCGAGCAGCTGTGGGCCGCTCGGACCTGGCCGCGCCGATTCGCGCTCATCGACCGCGTGTTGCTCGACCTGCTCGGACGCGGCCGGCCGGTCGAGCCCTTCGTCGGCTGGATGTGGCGGCAGATCGGCCGTTCCGGCGGGCGGGTCAGGGTCGGCGACCTGGTCGAGCAGACGGGGTGGAGCCAGCGCCACGTGACCTCGCGCTTCACCGAGCAGGTCGGCATCGGGCCGAAGGCCGCCGCGGGTCTCGTGCGATTCGAGCGCGCTGCGGTCGCCCTCCGGTCGCTGCCCGCCGCCGACGTGGCGGCCCGTCTCGGATTCTCCGACCAGAGCCACTTGGTGCGCGAAGTCCGGAGGTACGCGGGGTGGACCCCGACCGCGCTCGTCGGCAGCGACCTGACGACCGCGCAGGCCGCCATCGGGTGGCCCGGTTATCAGGGCACGCCCTGATATCGGTGCGCCCCCGCCGACCGCTAGGCTCCAGCCATGTCGCGCCCAGCCGCACGCGTAGCCGTGCTCGCCGCCACCGCACTCCTCGCCGTCGTCGCGCTCAGTGCGTGCGCGCCGGCGTCGTCGCCCGACTCGCCGAGCGGCCCGTCGACCGGGAGCGCGAGCGCACCGCCCACCGAGAGCACGGCTCCCGCTGCGGCATCCATCGATATCTCAGCCGAGGCGATCACCGTTCGCGACGCAGGCGGCGCGATCATCGAGAGTTACGACTACTTCCAGCCGACCGACGAGGTCGTCGCGGGCCTCACCGCCGTGCTCGGGGCGCCGGTCGACACACCGCACCCCGGCGGGCTCGAGTCCCCGCCGGGGGTCGAGCACGTCTGGGACGGCCTGCGGCTCTACGACTCCGACACGCCCGGCACCGTGCCCGACATCCCGAACCACTGGGTCTTCGTCGACGCCGCGACCGCGGGCGGCCTGCCGATCGGCTCGGCACCCGGCATCGGCTCGGCCGACGGCGTGCAGGTCGGCGACCTGCTGTCGACGGTGACGATCGGCGTCACCTCCGGGTCCCCGTACGTCGATCCGTCGTCCGGGCTCAACACCGTCGTCTCGCAGATCGGCACGGTGTCGATCCCGCCGAACCCGGCCACGAGCGGCGAGCGGCATTACTCGGTCAACGTGCTGAGCGACGGTGACACGGGCGAGATCGCCCGCCTCAACGCACCGGCTCCGGACTTCGGCGTCTGACACCGGTCGGCTGCCCCCGGGTTGGCGATCCGCCACTGCCCGTGCGGCCCGGTCGGGGTGCTCGCGTCAGGAGGTCGCCAACGCCCGCGCGCGCAGCCGACGAGACGAGTAGGCTCCGGCGTCATGGCCGATGACGCGATCCTCCTCGACGTGACCGACGGGCTCGCCCGCGTCACCCTCAACCGCCCCGCCAGGCTCAACGCCGTCGACCCCGGCGCGATCGCGCGCTGGCAGGAGATCGCGCACGAGATCGCGGAGCGCGACGACGTCGGCGCGGTGCTGCTGGATGCCTCGGGCCGGGCGTTCTGCGCGGGCGGCGACGTCGTCGCGATGTCGGAGCTCGCCGCCGCGGGCGGCGACGCCGCGAGCGTGATCACGGGCCTCGCCGACCGCATCCACGACGGCCACCTGACGCTGCGCGAGAGCGCGAAGCCGATCGTCGCGGCCGTGCAGGGGCCGGTCGCCGGCGGCGGGCTCGGCTTCATGCTCGTCGCCGACCTCATCGTCGCGAGCGAGCAGGCGACGTTCGCGAGCCGGTACAGCGACGTCGGGCTGACGCCCGACTGCGGGGTGAGCACGCTGCTGCCCGAGGCGATCGGCACGCGTCGCGCGCTCGAGCTCACCCTCACCCCGCGCACGATCACCGCCGCCGAGGCGCTCGACTGGGGTCTCGTCACCGAGGTCGTCGCGCCCGATGAGGTCGCGCCGCGTGCGCTCGACGTCGCGCGGTCCTGGCTCGACGGGGCGACCGCCGCGTTCGGGCAGGCGAAACGGCTCGTGCGATCGGGGCTCGTCCGCCCGTTCGGCGACGCGCTCGACGACGAGGCGCGCACGATCGGCGCCGCGTTCGCGACGCCCGAGGCGCAGGCACGCATCGCGGCGTTCACCGCACGAAGGGGCTGACATGAAGGATCCGGCCGAGAAGTTCATGCGCATCGCCGAGGAGGTCGCCGACCGCGCACAGGCGGCGGGTCTCACCGTGGCCGCCGCCGAATCGCTCACGAGCGGCGCGCTCTCGAACGCGCTGGGCGCGGGGCACGAGGCATCCGACTGGTTCCGCGGCGGGATCATCGCCTACGCCGAGGGCGTCAAGCGCGAGGTGCTCGGCGTCACCGCCGAATCGGTCTCATCGGCGCAGTGCGCACGTGAACTCGCGACGGGTGCCGCCCGGCTCCTCGACGCCGACGCCGCGATCGCGGTGACGGGAGTGGGCGGCCCCGACCCGGCCGACGGCGAACCGGCGGGGAGCGTCTTCGCGGCGGTCGCCGTGCGCGGCGAGATCCACGACGTGCACTTCCAGTTCGAAGGCGACCCGTCCGAGGTCGTGCACCAGACGGTGGGCGCCGCGCTGCGCCTGCTTCGCGACGCCCTGGCCCCGATCGCCTGAGGCGCGCCCGCGGCTACTCGTGCTGCGGGAAGCCCAGGTTGATCCCGCCGTGGCTCGGGTCGAGCCAGCGGGAGGTGATCGCCTTCTCCTGCGTGAAGAAGTCGAAGCCGCGGGCGCCGTAGGCCTTGGCGTCGCCGAAGAACGAGTCCTTCCAGCCGCCGAACGAGTGGTACGCCACCGGCACGGGGATCGGCACGTTGATGCCGACCATGCCGACCGTCACCTCGCGCTGGAACCGGCGGGCGGCCCCGCCGTCGTTCGTGAAGATCGCCGTGCCGTTGCCGTAGGGCGACGCGTTGATGATCCCGAGCCCCTCCTCGTAGCCCGAGACCCGCACGACCGAGAGCACGGGGCCGAAGATCTCGTCGCGGTACACCGCCGACGATGTCGGCACCCGGTCGACGAGGGTCGGGCCCATCCAGAAGCCGTTCGGGTCGCCGTCGACCTGCGGGTCGCGCCCGTCGACGACGACGCTCGCGCCGTCGGTCGCCGCCACGTCGAGGTAGCCGGCGACCTTGTCGCGGTGCTCGCGGGTGATGAGCGGGCCCATGTCGCAGCCGCGCCGACCGTCGCCGGTCGTGAGCCGCGACATCCGCTCGGCGACCTTTGCCACGAACTCGTCGGCGACCTGCTCGACCGCGAGCACCGCGGAGATCGCCATGCACCGCTCGCCCGCGGAGCCGAAGCCGGCGTTCACCGCGGCGTCGGCCGCGAGGTCGAGGTCGGCGTCGGGCAGCACGAGCATGTGGTTCTTCGCGCCGCCGAGGGCCTGCACCCGCTTGCCGTTCGCGGTGGCCGTCGCGTAGATGTACCGTGCGATCGGCGTCGAGCCGACGAACGAGATCGAGCGCACGGTCGGGTGCTCGAGCAAGGCGTCGACGGCGACCTTGTCGCCGTGCACGACGTTGAGCACGCCGTCGGGCAGCCCCGCCTCCTGCATGAGCCGGGCGAGCCAGACCGCAGCCGACGGGTCCTTCTCGGAGGGCTTCAGCACGACCGTGTTGCCGGTCGCGATCGCGAGCGGGAAGAACCACAGCGGCACCATCGCCGGGAAGTTGAACGGCGAGATGATGCCGACCACGCCGACGGGCTGGCGCAGCGTGTACACGTCGACGCCGGTCGACACGTTCTCGGAGTACTCGCCCTTCGTCGCGAACGGCATCGCGCAGGCGAGCTCGACGACCTCGAGGCCGCGCGAGATCTCGCCCTGCGCGTCGCCGAGCACCTTGCCGTGCTCGCTCGTGAGGATCTCGGCGAGCTCGCCCGACCGCTCGTTCAGCAGTTCGCGGAACCGGAACATCACCTGCTGGCGCTTCGCGATCGAGGTGTCGCGCCAGGCGGGGAAGGCGCCGGCCGCGGCTTCCACCGCGGCATCGACGTCGGATGCCTCGGCGAACGCCACCCGCTTCTGCTCGACGCCGAGCGCGGGGTTGTAGACGGGTCCGGTGCGGGCGGCGTCGCCGCCCGCAGGCGCCCCGCCGATCCAGTGCTGGATGGTGTCGGTCATGATCGTTCTCCTCTCGCCGGTCGAGTGGTGACGAAGGAGCGCATCGAGACCAGCATGCCGGTGTGGCCTCGATACGGCGCTGCGCGCCTCCTCGACCGACCTCCTTCTCCGCTAGTCGGCGACCAGTGCGGTCGCCAGCACGTCGTCGTAGATCGCGGCCGCCTCGGCGACCTCGTCGGCCGTGACGACGCAGGGCGGCACGACGTGGATGCGGTTGTCCTGGATGAATGGCAGCAGCCCGCGCCCGATGAGCGCGGACTTGATGCGGCCCATGGCCGCGGCCGGCAGCGGCTCGCGGGTCTTGCGGTCGGCGACCAGCTCGACGGCCCAGAACACGCCCTCGCCGCGCACCTCGCCGATGACGTCGTGCCGGTCGGCGAGGTCTCCGAGGGCCGGGGCGATCGCCTCGGCGCCGATCTCGCGGGCGTGCTCCACGATGCGCTCCGACGACATGGCGTCGAGGGTTGCGACGATCGACGCCATCGCGAGCGGATGGCCCGAGTAGGTGAGCCCGCCCGGGAACACCCGGTCGTCGAAGGTCGCCGCGATCGGGTCGGAGATCACGACGCCGCCGGCGGGCACGTAGCCCGAGTTCACGCCCTTCGCGAAGGTGATGAGGTCGGGGCGCACGTCGTAGCCGTCGAACGCGAACCAGCGGCCGGTGCGACCGAACCCCGCCATCACCTCGTCGAGGATGAGCAGGATGCCGTGCGCGTCGCACAGCGCACGCACCCCGGCGAGGTAGCCGGGCGGCGGCACGAGGACGCCTGCGGTGCCGGGGATCGTCTCGAGGAGCACCGCCGCGATCGTCTGCGGCCCCTCCGACTCGATCACCCGGGAGAGGTGACGCAGGGCGCGCTCCGACTCCTCTTCGGGCGTCGACGCCCAGAACTCCGAGCGGTACAGGTAGGGACCGAAGAAGTGCACGTGGCCGCGGGCGAACTCGTTCGGCATGCGCCGCCAGTCGCCCGTCGCGACGATCGCCGCACCGGTGTTGCCGTGGTAGGAGCGGTACGTCGAGAGCACCTTGTCGCGGCCGGTGTGCAGGCGTGCCATGCGCACCGCGTTCTCGTTCGCGTCGGCGCCGCCGTTCGTGAAGAACACCTTCGAGAAGCCGTCGGGCGCTCGGTCGACGATACGCTTGGCCGCCTCGCCGCGGGCGAGGTTGACGGTCGACGGTGCGATCGTCGTGAGCAGCTCGGCCTGCTCGCGGATGGCGGCGACGACGGCCGGGTGCTCGTGCCCGATGTTGACGTTCACGAGCTGGCTCGAGAAGTCGAGGTACTCGCGTCCGGCGTGGTCCCACACCCGCGAGCCGCGACCGCTCGCGACGACGAGTCCCGGCGGCGCCGCCTGCGCCGACCAGGAGTGGAACACGTGCGCCTGGTCGAGCTCTCGCGCGAGTTCGTCGAGCCCGTCGGTGAGGCTGTCGGTCATGGGGTGCCCTTCGTCGAACGGATCAGCGCTTCGCGGTGACGTGGTCGGCGAGCGCCGGGATGACGGTCTCGCCGTAGACGCGAAGCGTCTCCTCCTTGTTGTCGTGCTGCAGGTAGCCGGCGAACTGGTCGACGCCGAGCGCCTTCAGCTGCTCGAGCTTCTCGATGTGCTCGTCGGCGTTGCCGAGCAGGCAGAAGCGGTCGATGATCTCGTCGGGCACGAAGTCGGTGTGCGTGTTGCCGGCGCGGCCGTGCTCGTTGTAGTCGTAGCCCTTGCGACCGGCGATGTACGACGACAGCGCCTCGGGGACGGCCCCGCCCGCGGCCTCCGACTTCGAGCCGTACTTCTCCACGATGTCGGCGATGTGGTTGCCGACCATCCCGCCGAACCAGCGGCACTGGTCGCGCATGTGCGCGCGGTCGTCGCCGATGTAGAAGGGGGCGGCCACGCAGATCTTCACCGACATGGGGTCGCGGCCCGCGGCCTCGGCGGCCTCGCGCACGTGCCGGATCATCCACGCCGCGATGTCGACGTCGGCCAGCTGCAGGATGAAGCCGTCGCCGACCTCGCCGGCGGCCTTGAGCGCGAGCGGACCGTACGCGGCGACCCACACCTCGAGCTTCGACCCCTCGCTCCACGGGAACTGCAGGGTCGAGCCGTGGTACTCGACCGGCCGCGAGTTCGCGAGTTCGCGGATGACGTGGATCGACTCCCGCAGCTCGGCGATCGTGGTCGGCTTGCCGTTCGTCACGCGCACCGCCGAGTCGCCGCGACCGATCCCGCAGATCGTGCGGTTGCCGTACATCTCGTTGAGCGTGGCGAACACGCTCGCGGTGACCGTCCAGTCGCGGGTGGCGGGGTTCGTCACGAACGGGCCGACCGTGATCTTGCGCGTCTCGGCGAGGATCTGGGAGTGGATCACGTACGGCTCCTGCCAGAGCAGGTGCGAGTCGAACGTCCACACATGGCTGAAGCCGTGGTCCTCCGCGAGCTTGGCGAGCTGGATCGCCCGCGCCGACGGCGGGTTGGTCTGCAGCACTGCGCCGAAGTCCATTTCGTCTCCTTCCATGCCGTGGTCTCGATACGCGCTTCGCGCTCCTCGACCGACGACGTCAGCTCAAGTACTGGCTCAGGCCGCGCTTCAGGAACCGGCCGTCGCCCTTGGCGCCGAGGTACTCGCCGCCGTCGACGACGACCTTGCCCCGCGAGAGCACCGTGTCGACGTGCCCGTCGATCTCGAAGCCCTCCCACGCGGAGTGGTCCATGTTCATGTGGTGCGTGCGTCCCTCGCCGTAGCCGATCGAGGTGCGCCCGTTCGGGTCGTAGACCACGACGTCGGCATCGGCGCCGGGCTGGATGACGCCCTTGCGGCCGTACAGCCCGAACATGCGCGCCGGCGTCGTCGACGTGAGCTCGACCCAGCGTTCGAGGGTGATCTCGCCGGTCACGACGCCCTGGTACATGAGGTCCATGCGGTGCTCGACGCCGCCGATGCCGTTCGGGATCTTGCGGAAGTCGCCGAGCCCGAGCTCTTTCTGGTCTTTCATGCAGAAGGGGCAGTGGTCGGTCGAGACCATCTGCAGGTCGTTCGTGCGCAGCGCCTGCCACATCGCCTGCTGGTGCCCCTCTTCTCGCGAGCGCAGCGGGGTCGAGCACACCCACTTGGCGCCTTCGAAGGCACCCCATTGGTCGCTGGATGCGGCGAGCTGGTCTTCGAGCGAGAGGTAGAGGTACTGGGGACAGGTCTCGCCGAACACGTTCTGCCCCTTGTCGCGCGCCCACGCGAGCTGCTCGACCGCCTGCTTCGCCGACACGTGCACCACGTAGAGCGGGGCGCCCGTGAGCTTCGCGAGCATGATCGCGCGGTGCGTCGCCTCCTCCTCCATCTCCCAGGCTCGGGCGATGCCGTGGAAGTACGGGTCGGTCTTGCCCGCTGCGACGAGCTGCTCGGCGAGCACGTCGATCGCCGGCCCGTTCTCGGCGTGCATCATCGTGAGCATGCCGGTGTCGCGCGAGACCTGCATCGCCTTCAGCACCTGGGCGTCGTCGGAGTAGAAGACGCCCGGATAGGCCATGAAGAGCTTGAAGCTCGAGATGCCCTCGTCGGGCAGCGCGCGCATCGCGGCGAGGGCGTCGTCGTCGACGCCGCCGACGATCTGGTGGAAGCCGTAGTCGATCGCGCAGTTGCCCGCGGCCTTCTCGTGCCAGGCGGCGAGGCCGTCTTGCACGCGCTCGCCGTAGCGCTGCACGGCGAAGTCGATGATCGACGTCGTGCCGCCGTGCGCGGCGGCACGCGTTCCCGTCTCGAACGTGTCGCTCGCCTCGGTGCCGCCGAACGGCAGCTGCATGTGCGTGTGCGCGTCGATGCCGCCGGGGATCACGTACTTGCCGGTGGCGTCGATGACGCGATCGGCGCTCGCCGCGACATCCGTGCCGAGCAGTTCGGAACCCGGTTCGAGGAGGGCGACGATGCGCTCGCCGCCGATGAGCACGTCGGCCGCGGCGCGACCGGTCGCGCTGACGACCGTGCCGCCGGTGATGAGGGTCGTGGTCATTGATGCTCCAATCTCCGCCGGTCGAGTAGGCCGGTGGCCGTATCGAGAACCTGCGTGATCTCGATCCGCTTCGCTACTCGATCGACGACTTCACGGCTTCGCGATCTTCGTGTAGGAGTCGGGCCGGCGGTCGCGGTAGAACTGCCAGTCGTCGCGCATCTGCCGCACCATGTCGAGGTCGAGGTCGCGCACGAGCAGCTCCTCGTGCTCGCTCGAGCCGCGCTCGCCGACGAAGTTGCCGCGCGGGTCGATGACCTGGCTCGTGCCGTAGAAGTCGACGGCGAGCTCGCCGTACTCGTTGTCCTCGCGGCCGACGCGGTTCGGCTGCAGCACGAAGTAGCCGTTGGCGACCGCGGCGCACGGGCCCTCGACCTCCCACAGGCGGTTCGAGAGGCCGGGCTTCGTCGCGTTCGGGTTGAACACCATGTGCGCATCGTTCAGGCCGAGCTCGCGCCACCCTTCGGGGAAGTGCCGGTCGTAGCAGATGTACATGCCGACCCGGCCGACCGCGGTGTCGAAGACGGGGTAGCCGAGGTTGCCGGGGCGGAAGTAGAACTTCTCCCAGAACCGGTCGAGGTGCGGCAGGTGGTGCTTGCGGTACTTGCCGAGGATCTCGCCGTCGGCGTCGACCAGCACCGAGGTGTTGTAGTAGACCCCGGTCTCGGCCTCTTCGTAGATCGGCAGCACCATGACGGTGCCGAGTTCCTTCGCGACCGCGGCGAAGCGCTGCACGATCGGCCCGTCGGCCGCCTCGGCGAAGCGGTAGTACTTCTGATCCTGCGTGATGCCGAAGTACGGGCCGTAGAACAGCTCTTGGAAGCAGACGACCTGCGCGCCCTGCGCTGCGGCGTCTCGGGCGAACTGCTCGTGCTTGTCGAGCATCGATGCCTTGTCGCCGGTCCAGGTCGTCTGGGTGATGGCCGCTCGGACGGTGGTCATGCTGCCTCCTGCCGCACTTCGAGGTGCTCTCGTGGCTCATGGTGCCTGTCGACCCATACTCTCGCCGGGGCGCGGATGGGGCAATGGGCTGCTCGGATGAGCACGCGAGGGAGGGTCGGGTCAGGCCACCTCTCGCTGCGGCTGCGACTGCTGCAGCGGCTCGAGGTGCTCGGGCACGAGCTGGATGCCGCCGGTGCTGTTCGCCGAACGCATGAGCTGCTCGAGCCACTCGCGGTTGAGCTCGGGCGCCTCCGGCTCGTCGAAGACGAAGCGCAGCGGGATCGCGGGGTGCAGCCAGAGAGTGCTCCGACCCTCGGGGTGGTCCTCGGGATGCGCCCACGACAGCGTGAAGCTCTCGTTGCGGCGCAGCTTCGCGATGATCGCGACCTTGAGGTGCGCGAGCGCGCGGTCCTCGATGCGGGTGCTCAAGCCGCTGCCGTAGTAGATGGTGCCCATGCGATCGAGCGTAGGAGCGCGGTCGCCCCCGGGGCGCTGCGGAAGCAGCCGGTATGCGAACGACTCGCTGCAGATGACGAACGACGTCAGGAACGCGCGCGGCGGAGCTGCTCGCTCGGCGTGCAGCCGTACTGCTCGCGGTAGTAGCGCGCGAAGCGCGACGAGTGCCCGAACCCCCAGCGCCGGGCGACGACCGCGACCGCCTCGACGCCGAGGACGAGCTCGTCGTGGGCGCCGGCGAGGCGCACGCGTCGCAGGTACTGCATCGGCGACTCGCCCGTCGACCGCAGGAACGCGTACTGCAGCCCGCGCGTCGAGATGTGCACGGCTTCGGCGACCTCGTCGACCGTGATCGGCTCGCGCGCATGCTGGTCGATGTAGGCCATCGCACGGCGCACGGTGGCGTCGGCCGGGCCGCGCTGCGGCGACCGCTCGATCGTGTCGAGGTAGGTCGTCGGGATCGCGGCGAGCGTGATCCGCAGCGCGTGGGCGGCGAGCTCGGCCGCGATGAGCGGCTCGTCGTGCCCGCCGTCGTCGACGAGCGAACGACGAACGTGGTCGAACGCGCTGAGCCAGGCGCGTCCGGCGGCCGCCGATCTCGGCTGCGGGTCGAGCACCCGCAGCCGCAGCGCGTCGTCGCCGCTCATGCGCCGCGCCAGGCGCTCGGCGCCGGCGAGGTCGAAGATGAACGCCCGCACCTGCGCCTCGCCCCGCCAGCTCGCCTCCACCGGCCTGCGGCTGCAGGCCCACGGCATCGCCGCGTCGAACGCGGTGCGTGCGGTGCCCACGCCGCCGCCGGGGGTCGTCAACTGGCAGACGAAGAGCTGGTCGGCGGCGTCGACCACGGAGTCCACGTCGGCGTCGAGCCGGTACTCGACGACCGAGAAGCCGTCGAGCGAGGCCGAATCCCACTCGAACCGGAATCGTGCGGGCTCGACCCGCTTGATGCGCGCGCTCGGGGCGAACTGCTGCCAGATCGGCTCGACCACGCCGACGTCTCCGGATCGGAGCCTCATCACCTCGCCCATCGGACCATCCTGCCTCGTTTTCGAGGGGCCGCGGCCGATGGGACGATGTCAGGGTGAAGATCACCGTGCTGGCCGGCGGCGTCGGCGGTTCCCGTTTCGTGCTCGGGCTGCGAGAGGCCGTGCGGCGTCGTGCCGACGCGCAGGCGGGGGCGGCGGTCGGCGAGCGGCCCGGCGGCGCCTCCCCCGACGAGATCACCGTCGTCGTGAACACCGGCGACGACGTGTGGCTCGCGGGCGTGCGGCTCATGCCCGACTTCGACTCGCTGCTCTACGCCCTCGCCGGCGTCAACGACACCGAGCGCGGCTGGGGTCGCGCCGGCGAGACCGAACGCGTCGCCGCGGAGCTGCGCGAGTGGGGCGTCAGCTGGCCGTGGTTCACCCTCGGCGACCTCGACCTCGGCACGCACCTCGCCCGCACCGCGTGGCTGCGCGAGGGCCTCACCCCGTCGCAGGTCGGCGACCGCCTGCAGCGGCGCTGGCCGCTCGGGGCGCGACTCGTCCCCGCGACCGACACCGAGGTCGACACCTGGGTCACGGTGGATGCCGCCGCACTGGGCGATTCGGTCGCCGGGGCGCCGGCCGACGCACCGCCGCCTGACGGCGCGCCGACGAGGGCGGCGATGCACTTCCAGGAGTGGTGGACCAGGCACCGCGCCGCCGTCCCCGCGCTCGCCTTCACGCAGCGGAACCTCGCCTCGGCCCGGCCGGCCCCCGGCGTCGTCGAGGCGATCGAGGGCGCCGACGTGGTGCTCGTCGCCCCGTCGAACCCCGTCGTGTCGATCGGCACGATCGTCGCGGTGCCCGGCATCCGCGAGGCACTCGCCGCGACATCCGCACCGGTCGTCGGCGTCTCGCCGATCATCGGCGGCCGCGTCGTGCGCGGCATGGCCGATGCGTGCCTGCCGGTCATCGGCGTCGAGACGAGCGCGGAGGCGGTCGGCCGGCATTACGGCGCGCGATCCGGTGGCGGCATCATCGACGGCTGGCTCGTCGACGAGACGGATGCCTCGGCGCTGGGCCCGCTCGCCGAGGCCGGGCTGGTCGCGGCCGCGGTGCCGCTGTGGATGCGCGACGTCGACACCTCGGCGGCGCTCGCCGAGGCCGCGCTCGAGCTCGCGGGCGCCCTGCCGACCGTCGAGTAGCGCGTGGGCGAGCGGTCGGGCGACCCGGTCGACCCGGTCGACCGACCGGATGTGCTCGACGGCAGGCAGTCGTGCGATGGCAGGGTGTCGGTCGGCCGCGGGAGGATTGGGCGATGATCGCAGTCGTGGCGCTCGCGCTCGGTGCGGCGCTCGCCTACGGCGTCGCCGACTTCCTCGGCGGCGTCGCGGCGCGGCGCGCGACCGTGTTCGCGTCGACGACGGTCAACTACGCGGTCGCCGCGCTCGTGCTCGTCGTCGTGGTGTCGGCGACCGGTGGGGTCTGGTCGCTGCCGGCGGTGACGAGCGGGCTCATCGCCGGGGTGCTCGCGCTCATCGGCTTCCTCGCGTTCTTCGCGGCACTGGCCGCCGGGCCGATCTCGCTCGTGACGCCCGTCATCGCCCTGCTGAGCTCGGCGGTGCCGGTCGCGGCGGCACTCATCATCGGCGATCCGCTCGGTCCGCTGGTCTGGGTGGCCGTCGTCGCCGCCGTCGTCGGCTCGGTGCTGATCGGCATGGAGCATCGGCTGAGCGTCAGCGGCCTCAGCACCCGCACGGTCGTGTTCACGCTCGCGGCCGGCCTCGGCTTCGGCTTCGCGACGGTCGCCCTCGACCGGGTGCCCGACGACTCGGGGCTCATCCCGGTGCTGCTCGACTCGGTCACGGGCGCGGTCGTGCTGCTCGCCGTCGCACTGCTCGCGCCGATGAGCGCACCGATCCGCCGCCTGCTCGCGCTGCTCGACCCGCCCGCCGCGTCGCTCGAGTCCGCAGCTCCTGCTCGAGAATCCGACCGCTCCCCCGCCCGCACCGAGGATGGCGACGAATCTCCTGCAGAGGCCGGGACGCACGGTCTGGCCTCGACCGCGATGCTGTCCGCGGCAGCGGCCGGCCTGCTCACGGGCATCGCGAACGTGCTGCTCATGCTCGGGCTGCACGCGGGCAACGTCGCCGTCGTCGCCGTGCTCACGAACCTCTACCCGCTCGCGACGATGGCGCTCGCCTGGATCGTGCTGCGCGAGCACCTCTCACGCGTGCAGCTCGTCGGCGCGCTGCTCGCACTCGCGGCCTCGGTGCTGCTCGGCGTCGCCTGAGCCCTGTCAAGCCCGTTGCCCGACGGACCGCCTGCTGCGAGCGTGGTCGCGTACCCGGACGAGCGACCCTGGAGGGCGACATGACCTCGATGAACGATCCCGAGACCACCGCCGACACCGAGGCCCGGCGCGCGGGCGACCAGCGGGCGGAGCGCCTGGCCCGCGACGTCGAGGACCGCGAGCGCGCCTCCGACGAGCGAGGAACGACCGACGACGCCGAGCCGATGACCGACTCGACCGACGGCGGGCTCGACGGCGGCGACCCCGGCGTGGAGGAGTGAACCGACCGCCCTACGGAATGTAGTCGACGACCCCCTGCGGCGCCACGCCGGCACGATACCGCTCGACGAGCTCGCGCCATCCCTGCTCGGGAGTGAACTCGTGAGCATGCACCGCCTCGGTGAAGTGCCACAGCAGGTAGGGGTGGGCGCCGAGCGCGTAGAGCGCCGCGTAGTCGCGGGCGGCGAAGGCCGCGCGCTCCGCCTCGGTCAGCACACGGTCGTCGGTCGCGCCCTCCGCGCCGGCGCCGGCGCCGAGCCATCCCTCGACGTAGGCCGCAGGATCGGCGGCGTAGGCCGCCACGCGCGCGTCGCTCAGCTCGACGTACCGCATGAACTTGTCGACCATGTACTTCGTCATCAGCGGCTCCCCCACAGGAAGAACGGGCTCGACGCGAAGCGCGACTCGGCGACGTCGACGAAGTCGGCGGGGCGGCCCATCGCCGCGAGCGCGGTGATCGCGTTGAGGTACTGGTAGGTCATGCATCCGGCCTCGGTGATGCGCTCGAAGTCGCTGCACACCCGGATCGCCCCGTCGAGGTCGCCGTCGCGCATCCACGCGGCGGCCGCCTCGTCGAAGGCGGGGTCGGGCGAGCCCGCGAACGTGCGCGGACCGCCGACGTCGTTCGCCATGTGCCCCGAGGTGAGGATCGCGACGCGCGCGTCCGACTCCCACGACGAGATCGCCCGGCTCAGGTGCTCGCCGAGCGCGATGAAGCGTCGCACGCTCGGCACCGGCGGCATCGAGGCGTTCGTGTGGATCGGCACGACCGGCAGGTCGAGCTCGGGCCTGACGTACTGCAGCGGGATGACGAAGCTGTGGTCGAGCCGCCACTCGAGGCTCACCGCGAAGTCGATCGCCTCGGGCAGCACGGTGCGTCCCGAGATCTCGTCGGCGAGCTCCCGGTGGCCTGAGACCTCCACGGCGTCCATGCCGAACGTGCGCACCTCGTTCTCCCACGTGCCGTGGTATGAGTCGGCCTTGCCGACGACGAACGCCGGCGACGTGTCGTAGAAGAACTGCCGCAGGTGGTCGGTGCCGATGACGACGACGACGTCGACGTCGTGCTCGGCGAACGCGCGCCGGAAGCGCGCGAAGTTCGCCGCGACCCCCGCGAGGTCGTCGGGCATCGGGTCGCGCATCGCGCGCCAGAGCAGCGGGTTGTGCGGCGTCGCCGCCGCGAGCACGAGTTCGGCCATGTCTCGCCTCTCAGATTCCGAACAGCTTGCGGGCGTTGTCGAGCAGGATCTTCCGCCGCGACTCGGGCTTGAACGGCAGGTCGTCGAACTCGGTCAACCACCGGTCGACGGTCATCACCGGCCAGTCCGAGCCGAACAGCACCCGGTCGGTGATGAGCGAGTCGGCGTAGCGCACGACCTCGGGCGGCAGGTACTTCGGCGCCCAGCCCGAGAGGTCGAGGTAGACGTTCGACTTGTGCCACACCATCGCGAGGTTCTCGAGGTGCCACGGCCAGGCCGGGTGGGCGCTGATGACCTTGAGCTCGGGGAACTCCGCCGCGACGTCGTCGAGGTACGGGATCGGGCGCGCGTTCTCGAGCCGGTACCCGCCCCCGCCGGGTGTGCCGGCGCCCGCCCCGGGGAAGCCCGAGTGGAACATCACCACGAGCCCGAGCTCGGCGCACGCCTCCCAGATCGGGAAGAAGCGGCGGTCGTTCGGCAGGAACTTCTGCCGCGAGGCGTTGAGCTCGCCCACGCCCTTGATGCCGTACTCGCCATGCATGCGACGGATCTCGGCGATCGCGGCCTCGCCCTTCCACGGGTCGATGCCCGCGAACGCGATGAACGCGTCGGGGTGGTCGACCTGCGCCCTGCCGAGCAGGTCGTTCGGCGCGCCCGGGATGCCCGAGGTCGTCTCCGAGTCGGAGTTCACGATGACCGCCATCATCCTGCGGTCGCGGTACTGGTCGGCCTGCTCGGCGAACGAGACGACCGGGCGCTCGCGCCCGAAGTGCTTCGCCATCTGCTGGTGGCGCTTGCCCATGGCGGCGAGGAACTCCTCGGTCTGCGGGTGGGTGTGCACGTCGATCGCGACGAGCTCGTCGGTGCGGGTCATGCGCGGGTCCCTTCTGCGACGGCGACGTCGTCGATGATCGTGGATGCCTCGCCGAGCAGTCGCCCGTCGTGCTCGCCGAGCCTCGGGGCGGCGCGCAGCGCCGGGCGACCGCTGCGGTGGAACCGGGTGCTCGGCACCGGCACCCGCAGCGGCCCCTCGTGCCCGGCGATCTCCTCGACGAGGCCCATCGACGCGACCTGCGGGTCGTCGAAGAGATCGGCGACGGTGTTGAGCGGCCCATGGGGGATGTCGTGCTCGACCAGGCGATCGAGCCAGTACTGCCGAGGCATCCGCGCCGTGATCTTCTTGAGCTCGACGTCGAGATCGTCGTAGTTGCGCACGCGAGCCTCGCGCGTCGCGAAACGCGGGTCCTCGGCGAGCTCGGGGTGCTCGAGCACGTCGACGAGGCCGGTCCAGAACTTCTCGGGCACCGACATGTGGATCACGAAGGCCCGGCCGTCGGAGCCGCGGCACGCGTAGGCCTGCGCCCGCCGCGGGCGAGAGTCGGGCCCCGCGACCTGGCCGGTCTCGAGGTAGGTCGACGCCGCCTCGGTGAGGAAGTCGATGAGCGAGCCGACCATCGACACCTCGATGTGCTCGCCCTCACCGCTCGCGTTGCGGGCGTGCAGCGCCGCGAGCACCGCCTGGGCGGCCTGCATGCCCGAGAGCAGGTCGGAGAACGCCGGCCCCATCGGCCGCAGGATGTGCTCGGGCACCACCTGGCTGTACATGCCCCCGACCGCCGAGATCACGGTGTCGTAGGCGGGGCGCTTCGCGTACGGGCCCTCGGCCCCGAAGCCCGTGATCGAGCAGCTGACGAGGCGCGGGTTGCGCGCGCGCAGGACGTCGGGCCCGAAGCCGAGCCGCTCGGCGACCCCGGGGCGGAAGTTCTCGATGAGCACGTCGGCGTCACCCGCGAGCCGCAGCAGCTCGGCGAGTCCGCGCTCGCCCTTGAGGTCGAGCACGACCGCGCGCTTGCCGCGGTTGTAGGCGGCGAACTGCGGGCTCATGGCGCCGTGGCCCTCCCAGCGGCGCATCGGGTCGCCGTCGGGCGACTCGACCTTGATCACGTCGGCGCCGAGGTCGGCGAGCAGCTTCGCCGCGTACGGGCCCGAGATGTACTGGCCGAGCTCGACCACGCGGATGCCGGCGAGCGGGCCCGCCGCTCGAGGAGGCGACGAGGGAGCCGACTCGAAACCCTCACGTTCAGCTGACATCGATGATCACCTTTCCTGGCGGCGAGTCGGAGAAGTCGCGGTAGGCCCCGCGCACGTCGCCGAGGTCGTAGCGTGCGCCGATCGCGGGAGTCACCGCACCCGCGGCCACGAGGTCGAGCGCACGGCGCACCTGGGCGTAGTCGGCGCTCGCGACGCCGATGAGTCGCTTGCGCCTGAGGTAGAAGTCGCGGGAGTCGAGCTCGACGCCCGGGTCGACCGAGGCGGCGCAGAACACCGCTCGCCCCGCCCACGAGAGCGCCGCGACGCCCGCACCGAGCGTCGGCCCGTGGCCGCTGACGTCGATGACGACGTCGAAGCCGCCGGGCTGTTCTGCGGCGAGCGCGGCGCGCAGTCGGGCGGTCCCGTCGGCGCGGATCGTGCGCACGCCGGGCGGTGCCTCGTCGAGCGAGCCTCGCGAGGCTGCGACGACGTCGGCGCCGAGGTGCGCGGCGAGCGCGGTCGCCGCCCTGCCGAGCGTGCCACCCGCGCCCGTGACGAGCACGCACTCGCCCTCGGCGACCCCCGTCGTCTCGATGGCGTTGAGCACGATCGGCACGCTGTGCACGGCCGCCGTCGCGACAGCGGACGGCAGCGCGCCGCGCGGGAACGCGTTGCGCGCCGGCACGGCGACGAGGTCGGCGGCTCCGCCGTCGCGGTGCACGCCGACGACGACCTGCGCGGGGCAGTCGGCCTCGCGCCCCCGCGCGCAGGCCGGGCACCCGCCGCAGGCGATGTTGGGTTTCACGACGACGGCCTCGCCGAGGCGGGCCGGGTCGACGCCGTCGCCGACTGCGACGATCTCGCCGGCGGGGTCGATGCCGAGCACGCGGGGCAGCTTCGCCGCGACACCGGGGCCGACGCCCGCGATGACGTTGAGGTCGAGCTGGTTGACGCCCACGGTCTCGACGCGCACGAGCACCTCGCCGGCCGCGAGGCCCGGCGCCCCGCGCTCGGCGACGGCGAGACCGTCGAGGCCGTGGGCCGAGAGCACCGCTGCGCGCACCGTCGCCTCCTCGTCGAGCGCTCGAGGGCCGTTCGGCCCATTTCTGGATACGGTATCCAAACTGGCCACCGCCGTCCAGCGATCGACAGGATCGGCATCGATCCATGCTCGCCGAAGCAGGCTCCGAAGTCACGGATGACTCGGAGCTCGTCGGCGGGAGTCGAGGGCGCGCGCCGGCGCGCCGCCCTGACCCCGCCGTTACCTCACTTCTTCCGCGAGGTCACGTCGCTGATGTCGCTTCCGGCACGGCTGGCGGCCTTCGACTTCTTGTCGGCCCGCTTCTCCTTGAGCGTGCGGGTGGCTGCGGTCTTCGATGACGAATTCTTGGGGGACTTGCCGGACATGGTGACGACCTTTGATCGGGAGCTCGAACGGCCCCGTGCGCGCAACCCTACGCGGTCGACCTGTGCGCCCCTCGCTCGGACCGGACGAACGGTGGTCTCGCGATGACCATGGACAGTTCCCTCATTTTTGGATACCGTATCCACAACTTCGCGAGCGGCCTCCGTTTCTCGCCGGGCCGGCCGCGAGGCATCCCACTGAGAAATGGAGAGTCATGCGCACATCCATCCCCCGATCCGGCCGCGCCGCGATCGCCGCCCTGGCAGCACTGGCGCTGCTCGCGGGCTGCGCCGCCGCCGGCCCCGGCGCGTCATCCGACCCGGTCGAACTCGCCGACGGCGAGCCCGGTGCCGCAGAGGACACCGAGATCACGGTGGCCATCCCCTTCCCCGACATCACGATGTACTCGATGTACGTGCTCGCGAACGACCTCGGCTACTACGAGGAGGAGGGCCTCGACGTCGAGGTCATCACCGCCGACAACGTCACCGCGGCCGTCGCGTCGGGCAGCGCCGACATCGGCGTCGAGTCGACCGGCACCGTCATCGAGGCGATCCGCGGCGGGGTCGGCGTCGACCTCGTCGGAGGCCACTACTGCCGGCAGAACTTCGACTTCGCCGCCCAGCAGGGCGTGACGAAGGTCGACGACCTCGACGGTACGTCGATCGTGCTCGCGGGCACCCCCGGCGACCCCGCCGAGTTCCAGCGCAAGCGCGTGCTGAAGGAGGAGGGCTGGGACCTCGACACGGTGCAGACCGAGGTGGTCTACCCCGGCCCCGGCTCCGAGTCGTGGACCGAGTTCTTCGTGAACGACAAGATCTCGATGCAGCCGTTCTACGCCGACGACCGTCCCGCGCTCGAGGAGCACGGCGCGAACATCATCGTCGAGTCGCTGCGCAACTGGGCCAACGACGTGCAGGTCGCGGGCACCGGCTGGGCCGCCGAGAACCCGAACTCGCTCGTGCGGTTCCTGCGGGCGACGATCAAGGCGACCGACTACATGACCGCGCCGGCGCCCGGCGAGTTCCCCGAGAACGTCGACTCCGTGCTCGACATCTACGAGGCCAACGACTTCGACGTCGCCGACCTGCGCGACTCGGAGAGCCCCTGGGTGCTCGACGGCCACCTCGCGTGCCCGAACCTCTCCTTCGACACCGAGGCGTGGGACACGACGATCGAGACGCAGAACCTGCAGCCGCTCGAGTTCGACGAGTCGCAGCTCGTGTACCTGCTGAAGGCGCAGGAGCTGCTCGGCCTCACCAACGAGGGGCCGGCCGACCTGGTGTACCCGGGAGACGCGTCGAAATGAGCTGATGCTCGCGGCGCCTCGCGCCACCTCGCAACTCGCACCTTCCGCCGAGAGCCCCCGCCGCAGCGCATGACGGCGGGGGCTCTCGCGCGCGGGTGGGCCGTCGACGTCGACCGGGGGCGCGGACCGCGATGCGACACTGGTCGGATGACCGCAGTCCTGCCTCGCCCCGTCTCACTCGAGGGACCGGTCGTCTCCCTCGCGCCGATGACGCACGCCGACATCCCCGAGCTGTTCCATGCCATCGGGCGCAAGGAGGTCTTCACGAACGGATATGGCGGCGGGATCGCCGCGCTGCCGCAGGATCTGCCGTCGTTCGAGCGATTCATCGAGTCGTACTACCTCGAGGATCAGCCGTCGGTCGCGTGGACCGTACGAGGGGCCGGAGACCCAGCCGGTCGGGTCGTCGGCGCAACGTGGCTGGGAGAGTTCGACCTCCGCAATGAGTCGACGCACGTCGGCGCCACCGCGTTCGACCCCGAGGTCTGGGGCACCGCGGTCAACGCTGCGACGAAGCTGCTCGTGCTGGGGTTCGCGTTCGACCAAGGCTTCGGCCGAGTGAGGATTCAGGCCGACAGCGCGAACGCCCGCTCCAGGGGCGCGATCGAACGGTTGGGCGCTCGATTCGAGGGCGTACTCCGTCGGGATCAGAGGCGGGCCGACGGCACGTGGAGGGACACCGCTGTGTACTCGGTACTCGCCGACGAGTGGCCGGCTGTGAAGGCCGGCTTGGTGCAGCGGATCGCGAGCACGTGGTCGCAGGGCTGAGATCGACGCCGGTCGCCCACATTATCGACCGGTGCCGATGAGCCCGCCGGCGTGCGCCAGAGCGATGAGCTCGCTCCGCGATGACGCGTCCATCTTGCCGAGGATGCTGCTCACATGACTCTTCACGGTGGTCTCGGCGATGAAGGCGCGCCGTGCGATCTCCGCATTGGTCATGCCGGCCGCGACGAGGACGAAGATCTCCCGCTCGCGAGGCGAGAGCAGATCGAGGCCTTCCGGCGGGGCGATCGACGGCGCTGCTGGAGCCGTCTTCACGAGCGGCGATGCCGACGTCGAATCTTCCCGCCGCGCACGTGCGCTGCGCGATCCGAGCGCCCACATCCCGAGCGCCGCGGCGACGCAGACGACCGTCCAGGTGGCGATATCGGGCCAGAGCGGCGGTGCATCCCACGGCTGTCCGTTGATCGTTCCCCACACCCCCGACATCGAGAGGCTCGGGAGTGTGAGGAGCGCCGCCACCGCGAGCGCTCCGGTGATCACCGACGCCAGGAGCCAGCGCCGATGACGGACCGGCGATGACTCGGCGAGCAGGTAGGGCACGGGAAGCAGGATCAGATACGCGACCCATCCCGTCTGACTGAACCGTGCCGGCCAGAACAGCAACTGGCAGACGAGGATGGCGCCGAGAATGGCAACGGCGACCCAGGGCCGCGATCGGGCCGACGCGAACACCAGCCCCAGACCGATCACGGTGATCGTCGCGTACGGCGATCCGGTGAACGTGTCGGAGCGGAGCGGCACGGACGTGCTGAGACTGTGCCACTCGACCTGCAACCACCATGCGACGAGGACTCCCCCGACCGCGATCTCCAGAAGGAACCTGCCCCGGCCCATTGCACGCATGCCGCAAAGCTACGCTGCTCGCTGGACGTTCAGGCGCCGGTTGACTGCCCTTCCTCCCGAAGGAGGAGGACGATTGCCCACAGGAGCAATGTCAGTTCCGCCTCAGCGTGAGGCGGAACTGGCAGAGGTCGATCGGGAGCCTGGCGGGTGGCCGGGTCGGCACCATGGTGCTCGGCCAGGCGACCCTGTCCGGCGCCCAGAAGCCGGCAACATCGTCGCACATGCGGCGGGGCTTCGCACGGATGGTGTTGCGCCTTCCCCTGGGGCAGCTCGTACGGTGGGAGCCATGTTCACGACCGGCCAGATCGCACGGCTCACTTCGGTATCGCAGAAGGCGATCCGCTTGTACGCGGACCGCGGCCTGCTGGTCTCACGGCGCGACGATGCCGACCGGCGGATCTTCGCCGAGGATCAGGTCGAGCGAGCACGGCGGGTGGTGCTGCTTCGCAGCCTCGACGTGTCGCTCGCCGAGGTCGCGACCGTCCTCGATGCCGACGATTCCGCCGCCGCCTTCGACGCGATGCGCGACCGGCATCGGCGACACGCGGTCGGTTCGGACGAGGCGCTCGACTACGTGCGGACTCTGCTGCGGGGAGAGGTCGCGCTCCCGGCCGGCCTCGAGGTGCGACGGCGCACGATCCCCGAACGGGCCGTGCTCGGCGTGCGGGGCGAGGCCTCGCTGGCCGACACGGGTGCGGTGCTCCGCGATCTGACGGGCCGCGTGTTCGCTGCGCTCACCGCGGCCGACGCACCGCTCGGCGGCCCGGTGTACGTCGAGTTCCGGTCTCGCGCCACCGAGACGTACCCCGCGGACCTCCGAGTGTGCGCGCCGTTCGAGGGAGCCATCCGACCGCCGGAGGGGATGGAGATCACGCTCGACCCCGCGCACGACGAGGTGTTCGTGAGCCTCGACCAGGTGCACGCGGACGATCAGGCGCTCCTGGTCGGCGTGCACGACTTCCTGACCGCTCATTGCGGGCCGCAGCGCGAGGGCCCGAACCGCGAGGTCTACCTGCCGTCCTTCGCCACCGGCGCGACGGGCGAGGTGATGAGCATCGCCGTCCCCGTCTCGCTCGCCGAACCGCCGGCCGGCGGCGCGGGCGAGCGAACCGCCGGCCGCGCGGCCTAGGCGGTGCGGCGTGCGAGGAGCCTCCGACGGAGCCTGTGGAGGGTGGGCATGACCGCGTAGATCACGATCGGAACGGCGATCGTGACGACGACGATCGTTCGCGGCACGACCGGCAGCACCGCGAGCACTGGGCCCAGCGCGAGATTGATGACGAGCAAGGTGGGGGTCACCGCGAGCCAGATCATGAGCGCGAGTTCGTGCTGGCTGGGCGGCTTCGGGGTGGACGCAGGAGTCTCGATGCTCAAGGGTGCCTCTCGGAGCGAGTGGAACGTGGGGACGAGAATCCACAGTGTCGAGTTCCCCTCCGCCGGCGCAACGAAGCTTGCCGAAACCGCAAACTCGGCGTTCGCGGCAGGTGCTGGGCCCACCGCAGGAAGTCCTGCTGCGCCGGCGGCGTGTCATGCGGCGGCACGCCGCGCACACCCCCGAAGCTCTGCACTCCGCATCTGCACCGCCCGCCACCGCGGCCGACGCGCGAGAGCCGGCCCCCGTCGTCGCGCATGAGGCGGGGGCCGGCGGCCTGCGGGTGGAGCGGTCTCGATGCGCTCCCCTTCGCTGCTCGATCGGCGGAAGACGCCTACTCGACCGGCGGCGACAGCGTCACGACGCCCCCGCGATCTTGCGGTCGTCGTACCAGGGCGCGAGCTTGCGTCGCAGCGTCGAGATGAGCAGCAGCGTCAGGTTCGCGATGATCACCATCACGATGACGAGCGCGATCGCCTCGGCCATCTCGAACTGGTACGCCGCGAACTCGAGCATGTGGCCGAGTCCGCCCGTACCGCCGAGGAACTCGCCCAGCACCTCGCCAGTGAAGGCGAGCGCCGCGCCGCGCTGGATGCCCGACAGGCTGTACGGCAGGGTCGCCGGGAAGATGACCTTCCAGCCGAGCGCGAGGCCGTTGACCCCGTACACGCGGCCGGCGTTCACGAGCGAGCCGCCGACCGTGACGGCGCCCTCCATCGTGTTGAGGATGATCGGGAACACCGCCAGCAGGAACACGAGCGCGATCTTCGACGCGCTGCCGAGCCCGAGCGCGAGGATGAACAGCGGCGCGAGCGCCACCTTCGGCGTCGAGTACAGCAGCCACAGGAACGGCGCGACCGTGAACCGCAGCGCCGCCGACCAGCCGACCGCGAGGCCGACCACCACGCCGACCACGATCGCCAGCACGAGCCCGATCACGACGTTCGTCAGGCTGTAGGCGAACGCCTGCCAGAACGCGGGGTCGACCATCAGCTGCGCGAAGGATGCCGCGACCGCCGTGGGCGGCGGCAGGAAGGCCTCGGGCACCAGGTGCAGCCAGCTGACCGCCGCCTCCCAGACGAGCAGGATCGCCGCGACCACGCCGATGAGGAGCCACGTCCACTTCGCCTCGTCTCGGCGCACGACCCGGCGGGGCCGCACGATGCGCATGGTTCCGGTCGCGCTGGTGACGCTCATCGCCGGCCCTTCCTCGTCCACGGGGCGACCCATCGCTCGACGAGGGTCACGAGCTGCGCCATCCCGACGCTCCACAGCATGACGATGGCGATCGCCGCGTACGCCTGGCCGGTCTGGTAGGTGTTGACCGACTTGATGATGAGGGCTCCCATGCCGATCGCCGAGCCCGACAGCTCGGCGACGACCATGCCGATCGTCGCGAGCACGACCGCCTGCCGGAGGCCGGCGAAGAGGAACGGCACGGTCGACGGCAGGTACACCGACCGGTAGAGCTGCATCCGGGTCGCGCCGTAGACGCGCCCCGCCCTGATGATCGAGGCGTTCGTCGTGCGCATGCCCGCCGCCACGTTCAGCAGGATCGGGAACAAGGCGCTGATCGCCACGAGGAAGACGACCGGCCCGATACCGAACCCGAACCACGCCTTCGCGAGCGGCTGGTAGGCGATCGACGGGGTCGCGTAGATCGTCCACGCGATCGGGCCGACGACCCGGTCGACCGGCAGCGAGGTGCCCATGAGCAGGCCGAGCGGAATCGCGATCACGGCGGCGATGACGAAGCCGATGAGCCACGCCTGCAACGAGATGAGCAGGTTCGGCCACAGCACGCCCGACGCGACGAGCTGCACGAAGCCCTGCCAGATCGCGGTCGGCGGCGGCAGGAAGACCGGGTTGATCCACCCGAGCACGCCGACGACGACCTGCCAGACGAGCAGCATGACGACCACCTCGGCCGCGAGCACGCCCGCCTTGCCGGCCGGGCTCAGCCCCGCCAGCCAGGCCGCGACGCCGCCACCGCGGCCGAGGTTCGGCCCGCTCGCGAGGAAGGCGCTCATTTCGAGACCGCCGCCGCCGTCGCCTCGCCCTGCAGGGCGTCCCAGAGATGGTCGCGCAGTTCGAGGAAGCGCGGGTCGTGCTGCACGCTGCGCTCCGAGCGCGGCCGCTCGAGCCCGGTCTCGATGACCTCCTTGATCGCACCCGGATGGCTCTTGAACACCACGATGCGATCGCCGAGCAGGATCGCCTCCTCGATCGAGTGCGTGATGAAGAGCACGGTCTTGCCGGTCTTCTGGATGAGCTTGTCGATCTCGTCGCGCATCACCTCGCGGGTGAGGGCGTCGACGGCGCCGAGCGGCTCGTCCATGAGCAGGATGCGGGGCTCGGCGACGAACGCGCGGGCGAGCCCGACGCGCTGCTGCATGCCGCCCGACAGCTCGCGCGGGTACGACGACTCGAAGCCGGCGAGGCCGACCAGCTCGATCGCCTCCTGCACCCGGTCGCGCCAGCCGTCGCCGCGCAGCTCCTTCTGCATCTCGAGCCCGAACTTCACATTGTCGAAGACGGTGCGCCAGGGCAGCAGCGCGTAGTCCTGGAACACGACGGCGCGATCGGGCCCGGGCCCGGTGACGGGCGAGCCGTCGACGAGCACGGTGCCCGTCGACGGCTTCACGAGCCCGGCGACGACGTTCATGAACGTCGTCTTGCCGCAGCCCGACGGCCCGAGCACCGTCACGAACTCGCCCTCGTGCACGTCGAGGTCGACGCCCTCGATCGCGATGAGGCGCTTTCCGGTGCGGGCCACGTCGTACGCGACCGAGAGGTCCCGCACTGAGATCAACGGTGCCGACGGGGATGCCTCCGGCACGCGTGGTTCGGTCGTCGTCGTCATTCGCTCCTCCTCGTTGAGGTTTCGTGTCGATGGCTTCATCGCCGGTCGAGGAGCGAAGCGTATCGAGACCCGTGTGATGGTCTCGATACGCTCGCTTCGCTCGCTACTCGACCGGCAGAGGCAGGGTCACGCCGCAGCCTGCCCCTGGCGGAACTTCGGCAGCACCTCCGTGCCGAGCAGCTCGATCTGCTCGAAGAAGCGGTCGAACTTGAACCGGAAGTCGAACACGAGGTGCTCGACGCCGAGCGCCTCGAACTTCCGGATCTCCTCGACGGCCTGGTCGGGGTCGCCCACGATGAGCTGGCCCTCGAGGTCCTCGACGGTCTGGAAGCTGCCCGACTCCGGCTTCACCGTGAACCGCGCCTTGTTCGCCCACGCGAGCAGGCCCGGGATGTTCACGTGCTTGAGCGCCTCCTCGCGGGTGTCCTCGATCGACGTCGGCGGGATCACGGCGACGGTCGGCATCGGCCGCCCCGAGGCATCCGTCATGCTCTTCATGACCTCGATGCGCTTCTCCATCGTGCGCAGTGAGATGCGTCCCGGCATCCAGCCGTCGGCGTACTCGGCCGCAAGTCGGGCCGACGCGGGCGTCGCGCCGCAGTACCAGAACGGCACCGGCCCGCCGACGGGCTTCGGCTCGATCGTCACGTTCTCGAACGAGAAGATGCCGTCGTCGTAGGTGACGTCGTTCTCGGTGAACACCCGCTTCAGGATCTCGGCGTTCGAGCGCACCATCTCGACGCGGTTGAGGTCGCCCCAGCCGACGGCCTCGAACTCGTGGTCGAAGGTGCCGGCGCCGAACCCGAGGATGAGCCGCGGCCCGACGAGCTGGGTGATCGTGCCGGCCATGAGCGCCGTCACGAGCGGGTGGCGGAACGGGATGAGCGAGCCCGTGCCGAGCTCGAGCTTCTCGGTCACGGCGCCGATCGCGGTGAGCGTCGTGAGCGCGTCGTAGAAGGTGCGGTTCGGCTTCTCCATCTCGCCGTGCGGCTCGAACACGAGGTGGTCGCGCACCCAGACCGAGTCGAAGCCCTTCTCCTCGGCGAGCTTCGAGCCCTCGAGCAGCTTCTCGCGGCTCGCCTCCTCGCCGAAGTGCGGCAGCAGCAGTCCGAATTTCATGTCAGTTCCCTTCTGCGGCCGAGCCGGCCGCCACGGCGGCGTGCGCCGCTGGTCCTTCGGCCCGTGCGGCCGCGAGCTTCCCGTCGCCGGGCTTGCCGACGACGACGCCGTCGGCGTAGACCTCCCGGCCGCGCACGAGGGTGCGCTCGATCCGGGCGGAGATGGTGCGGCCGTCGTACGGGGTCCAGCCGATCTTCGACAGCACGTCGTCGTTCGTGATGGTCCACTCGTGGGCCGGGTCGGCGATCACGATGTCGGCGTCGGCGCCGACCTCGAGCGAGCCCTTGACGCCGGCGAGGCCGAACTTCTCGGCGGGGATGCGGGCGACCATGTCGACCGCGCGCTCGAGGGTGAGCTCGCCCCGGTTGACGGCGTCGAGCATGAGCTCGTAGTAGTACTGGATGCCGGGGGTGCCGGTGTGGGCGCTCCACATCTCGGTCCAGCCGATCTCCTTCTCCTCGCGCGTGTGCGGCGCGTGGTCGGAGCTCGCGATGTCGATCGTGCCGTCGCGCATGCCCTCCCAGATCGCGGCGCGGTTGTCGTCGGGCACCCAGTAGCTCAGCGCGTACGGGCCGAGCGTCTCGACGTCGTTCCAGGTCGAGAGGAACGGCGCCCAGTGGTTCACCTCGCACGTCACGTCGACGCCGGCGGCCTTCGCCCGGCGCACCGCGTCGATCGAGCGGCGCGTCTGGATGTGCGCGATGTGCACGGGGCAGCCGGATGCCTCGGCGAGTCGCAGCACGACGTCGATCGCCGTGTCCCAGATGACGCCCTCGCGGGCGGCGTACGCCGAGGCGTAGCCCTGCGGCGTGTTCTCGCCGCGGGCGAGCACCTCGCCCTCGATGTAGTCCATGAGCGCCTGGTCGTGCGGGTGCACGATGAAGCGCTTGCCGGTCGTGGCGATGCGGTCCATGATCTGCAGCAGGTGGCCGTGGTCGTGGATGCCGGTGCCGGCCGGGTGCGGGTAGGTGCGGCCCGTGTCGACGACCATGTAGATCTTGTAGGCGCAGATGCCCATCTCGGCCATCGGCACGATGTCGTCGAACTTCGTCGGCGCCGGGTTGTGGTTCCAGTCGACGATCGAGCTCGCCGTGTAGCGGTCGAACACGTCGCGCAGGGTCGTCACGTCGACGGTCGGCGGGTTGAGGTTCGGCATGCCGAACATCGTCGTGACACCGCCGGCCGCGGCCTGCTGCGAGGTCGTGAGGATGTCGTCCTTGTGCTCGTAGCCGGGCTCGCGGGTGTGCACGTGCACGTCGACCATGCCGGGCAGCACGAGCCGGCCGGTCGCGTCGATCGTGCGGTCGGCCGGGGCCGCGACGCCGGCGCCGACGATGCCGGCCACGCGGCCGTCGTCGATGAGCAGGTCGGCGGCGACGGGCCCCGACGGGGTGACGACGATGCCGCCGGAGATTCTCAGGTCGATGCTCATCGCACGGCCTCCGAACGCGTTGCCTCCACGGGCGCCTCCAGTCGTTCTGCGGTCTCGCCCTGGCCGGGCGAGCGGGTGGTGCGGACCTCGACGTCGCTCGGCCGCACGTAGCGGTCGAGCCAGTCGACGATCAGCGGGGTGGTCTCGGTCCAGTAGCGGTCGTACGCCGCGTAGTGGGTGGTGTGCCGCTGCATGATGAGCTGCTTCGGCCCCTTCGCCGCGGCGTAGAGGCGCTCGGCGTGATCGGTCGGGGTGGTCGCGTCGCCCTCGACGCCGATCACGAGGAGCGGGGTCTCGAGGCGGGATGCCGCGTCGATGGGCCGGTAGGCGAGGATCTCGTCGGCGCACGAGAGCGGGATCGCGCTCGGGATCCTGTCGTCGACGTCGGCCTTGATGGTCGTGGCGCGGCGCTCGGGGGTCGGCACCATGATCTCCTCGCGGGGGTGCACGAGGCGTCCGGCGCCGGTCGCGACGCGCAGCCGACGGTCCTCCTCGAGGCCGGCGAGGAAGGCCAGCCATTCGTGCTCCTGCCGCATGCGGTGCAGCCAGTCGGTGCCGTCGGCGACGGGGACCTGGCTGACGGCGGCCTTCACGCGCGGGTCGGCGTCGGCGAGCAGCACGGCGTTGCCGCCGCCGGTGCCGCCGGTGCCGAACGCACCGATCGCGTCGGCGTCCACATCGTCGCGCGTGGTCAGGTAGGTGACGGCGTTCACGAGGTCCTGCAGCTGGCGGGCGGGCGAGAGGATGCCGCGGTCGCCGGCCGAGTCGCCGAAGCCGCGGTAGTCGAAGACGAGCACGCCGAAGCCGGCGGCGGTGAGCGCCTCGTGGTAGCGCACGTAGAGCTTCGCGTCTTTCAGGCCGAGCCAGCCGGGGCCCTGCACGATCGCACGCAGCGGGCCGTCGACCTCGTCGGGCGTCCGCCAGATCGCGGCGATGCGATCGCCTTCGCTGTAGAACTCGACCTCGGTGCTCTTCATGCGGGTCCTCCCGGATCTCGACGCGGCGTTGCGCGGGACCCGGACACGGCGGGCGAACCGTCGCCCCGGCCCTGATCGAATGCTCGATCGAGGCCCGCGAGGACATCATGACCCATTTTGGATCCAGAATCCAGTATTGATTCCGAAGTCCTCACGGCGTTAGGCTTCGAAGCGACCACCGGGCTGACTTGCCCGGTCGTGGTGGCCCGGGATTGGGCCGCGAGTCGCCGACCGTCGTCGGACACGCCTGCACGCCATCCCGGAGGAACTCTGCCCATGCACCGCCACGCCCGCCTGCCCCTCGCCCTCACCGCCGTCGCCGCCGTCGCCCTGCTCGCCGGTTGCGCGAGCCCCGCCGGCGCCTCGCAGAGCACCGCCGACGCCGCGAACGGCGCAGGCGGCGAGGCATCCGCCTACCCGCTCACGCTCGACAACTGCGGCACCGAGGTCACGTTCGACGCCGCCCCCGAGCGGGTCGTCACCATCAAGTCGTCGACGCTCGAGCTCATGCTCGCGCTCGGCCTCGAAGACAAGATCGTCGGCACCGCCTTCAGCGACGGGCCCGTGCCCGAGGCATCCGCGTCGCAGGCCGACGGCCTCGAGGTGCTGAGCGACAAGGTGCCCTCGCAGGAGGCGACCCTCGCCGTCGAGCCCGACCTCGTCTACGCCGGCTGGGAGTCGAACCTCTCGGCCGAGGGCGCCGGCGAGCGCGACGCCCTCGGCGCGCTCGGCGTCGCGACGTACGTCGCCCCAGCCGCTTGCAAGGGCGAGGGCTACATGCCCGACCCGCTCACCTTCGACGAGGTGTTCCGCGAGTTCGAGGAGGCCGGGGCGATCTTCGGCGTGCCCGACCGCGCGGCCGACCTCGTCGCGTCGCAGCGCGAGGCGCTCGAGGCGATCACCCCCTCGCAGGACGGGCTGAGCGCGCTCTGGTACTCGTCGGGCGACGACCAGCCGTTCGTGGGCGCCGGCATCGGCGCACCGCAGATGATCATGGATGCCTCGGGGCTCGAGAACGTCGCGGCCGACGTGCACGACACGTGGACGGCCATGTCGTGGGAGGCCGTGGTCGAGGCGAACCCCGACGTGATCGTGCTCGTCGACGCGCCGTGGAACACCGCCGACGCGAAGATCGCCGCGCTCGAGCAGAACCCGGCGACCGCGTCGCTTCCTGCGGTGCAGGGCGAGCGGTACGTCGTCGTCGACTTCCCCGCGACCGAGGCGGGCGTGCGCAACGTCGACGCCGTCGCCTCGATCGTCGACCAGCTGGACGCTTTGGAGGGCTGATGTCCGCGCCTGCCACCCGCGGCACCGATCGTCGAGTCGCCGAAAGCCGTCCTTCCCCCGCTCGGGAAGCGCAGAACTCGGCAACTCGACGGGGCGGCGCGTCTCGCACCCTCCTCTGGGGCGCCGGGCTCGCGGCGCTGCTGGCGGTGTCGATCGTGGTCGCGGTCACGATCGGCCCGGCGGCGCTGTCGCCGGCTGACGCGCTCGCGAGCGTCGGCGCCCACCTCGGGTTCGGCGAGTCGACGCTCTCACCGCTGCGCGACGGCATCGTCTGGCAGCTGCGCATGCCTCGCGTGCTCACCGCCGCCGCGGTGGGCGCGGGCCTCGCCCTCTGCGGCGCCGTCATGCAGGCGCTCACCCGCAACCCGCTCGCCGACCCGTACCTGCTCGGCCTCTCGTCGGGCGCCTCGGTGGGCGCGGTCGTCGTGCTCGTGCTCGGCTGGTCGCTCATGCTGCCGCTCGCCGCCTTCGCCGGCGCGATCGTCGCACTGCTCGCGACCCTCGGACTCGCGCTCGGGGCCGGCCGGGCCGGCCGCGCCGGCGGCTCGGCGGGCGCCCGGCTCTCGCCGACGGCGACCGTGCTCGCCGGCGTCGCGGTGACGAGCGTGTTCGGCGCGATCACGAGCCTCGTCATCTTCTGGAGCGCGACGAACGACAGCTACCGCGAGATCCTGAACTGGCTGCTCGGCTCGCTCGCGGGCACCGACTGGACGTCGGTCGCGATCTCGGGCGTCGCCCTCGTCGTCGTCGGCGTGCCGCTCGTCGCGAGCGCGCGCACGCTCGACGCCTTCGCGGTCGGCGAGACGGGCGCGGCCGCGCTCGGCGTGAACGTCGCACGCAGCCGGGTGCTGCTGCTCGGCGGCACCGCCATGCTCACGGGTGCGCTCGTCGCGGTGAGCGGCTCGATCGGCTTCGTCGGGCTCGTGCTGCCGCACGCCGTGCGCCTCGTCGTCGGGCCGGGCCACCGGGCGCTGCTGCCGCTGTCGATGCTGGCCGGCGCGATCTTCCTCGTGTGGGCCGACACCGCGGCCCGCACCATGTTCGACCCGCGGGAGCTGCCGGTCGGCATCCTCACCGCCCTGATCGGCGGCCCGGTGTTCGCCTGGCTGCTGCTGCGCAGAAGGAGCACGACATGAGCCTCGACCTGTCCCGCGTGCACTTCGACCGCGCCGGGCGCACCATCATCGACGGCATCGACGCGACGCTCCCGGGCGGCGCGCTCACGGCGCTCGTCGGGCCGAACGGCGCGGGCAAGTCGACACTCCTGCACCTCGTCGCCGCGGTCGAACGCGCGACGGCGGGCGACCTCGCCCTCGACGGCCGTTCGCTGCCCGGCATGCGCCGCCGCGAGCGGGCGCGGCTCGTCGCCCTCGCCGAGCAGCAGGGCGAGGTCGACGCGCAGCTCGACGTCGAGGCATCCGTGCTGCTCGGACGAACGCCGCACCTCGGTGCGTTCGCCGCCGTCGGCGCCGACGACCGGGAGATCGCGGCGCGGGCCCTCGACGCGGTCGGCGCGACCGCGTTCGCGCGGCGCTCCGTCGCCGAGCTCTCGGGCGGCGAGCGTCAGCGGGTCGTGCTCGCGCGCGCGCTCGCGCAGCAGCCCGAGCTGCTGCTCGTCGACGAGCCGACGAACCACCTCGACCTCTCGGCGCAGCTCACCGCCCTCGAGCTGCTCGCCGGGCTCGCCCGTGAGGGACTCACGGTCGTCGCGGCGCTGCACGACCTCTCGCACGCCGCCGCGTACGCCGACCACGTGATCGTGCTCGCCGACGGTCGCGTCGTCGCAGCGGGCGCACCGGGCGAGGTGCTCACCGCCGAGCTCGTCGAGCGGGTGTACGGGGTGCGCGCGCAGGTCGTCGAGCACCCGATCACGGGTCGCCCGCTCATCGCCGTCGCGGCGCCGGGGTCGCATGCTGCGGCGCCGGGGTCGTCGCATGCTGCCACGCCTGTCGCTGCCGGCTCGGGCGCGCACGCCGGTCTCGGCTGAACCCACGAGCTCGCGCTGCACACGCGTTCGGACCACGCTCCCGGAGCCCAGGTCACGGAGCACAGAGCACGGAGCACGGAGCGTCGAGCACAGAGCACAGAGCACAGAGCACGGAGCACGGAGCGTCAAGCACAGAGCACGGAGCACGGAGCACGGAGCGTCGAGCACGGAGCCTCAAGCCTCGAGCCCAGAACCCGGACCTGCCGAGGGCGGGGCCTCACCTCCCGCAGTGCATGTCGACAAGTCCACAAATCCACACCGCGCATGTCGACAAGTCCACAAATCCACACCGCGCACGTCCACACATCCACAAATCCACACCGCGCACGTCCACAAGTCCACAAATCCACACCGCGTACGTCCACACATCCACACATCCACACCGCGCGCGGAGCGACCGCGCCTCAGCACGCCGAGGCGGAGACCGCTGCATCGCCGCTACCGGATCTCCGACCGCACGAATTCGGCGACCATCAGCCCGGGTCGAGCGGGGCCCCGCTGCACGTGCAGGAGCACGGCACGGCACGGCACGGCAATGCGGCGAACGACCGGCGTAGCCTTGGCGCATGAGCCCGATGCAGGTCGGCCCGCTGCCGACGATCGAGTGGATCGCCGACGAGTTCCTGCACAACGCCCGCCGCGGGCGCCGCCTCATCGCGGTCGACGGCGCCGACCCCGAGGCATCCGCTCGCCTGGCGGATGAACTGGCGGCGGCGGTCGCCGCCCGCCTCGCCCTCGCACCCGGCCCGACCGACGCGAGCACGGCGGGCCACCGGCACGGCACGACCGTCGTGCGCAGCAGTGTCGGCACGGTCGACGAGGCGACCCTGCGGGCCGAACTCGTCGACCCCTTCCGTGCCCGCACGCTGGTAGGCGCCGAGGGCGACGACGTGGTGCTCGTCGTCGACGGCCGACACCTGCTCGACGACACGGTGCGCGGCGTCTGGCACTTCTCGGTGTGGACGCTCGCGGGCGACGAGCTGCCGCACTCCGGTGCGTCCGTCATCGTCGACGTGAGCGATCCGGCCGTGCCGACCCGGTACTACTACGACTACTGCGCGATCCCGCCGAGCGTGAACCGGCCCGGCCTGCACTGACCCCGCGAAGACACAAAGGGGCTTGCCGCCCCCGCGCCCCGGGTCTAGCGTGAGGGCGAACACGCAGATGTCACCACTTCGGGGGGTCCCCATGGTCAACGTCGATCGCGGCCGCTTCGCGGCCGGCCGCAGCATCATCGCCATCGCCGCGGCGCTCTCGCTCGCGGCGTTCGCCGCACCGACCGCTGCGACGGCCGACACCGCCGCAGCGGGGACCGCCGTCACCGGGCGGCCGGCACCACCGGCCCCGGCGACCTCGACCGGGTTCGGCGGTGCGGTCTCGTCGGTGGATGCCTCGGCGAGCGCCGTCGGCCTCGAGGTGCTGCGCGACGGAGGCAACGCGGTCGACGCGGCAGTGGCCACCGCTGCCGCGCTCGGGGTGACCGAGCCGTACAGCGCCGGCATCGGCGGCGGCGGGTACCTCGTCTACTTCGACGCCGAGACCGGCGAGGTGTCGACGATCGACGGTCGCGAGACCGCACCCGCCGCGATGCCGAGCGACGCCTTCATCGACCCGGTGACGGGCGCGCCCTACGCGTTCGCCGACGCGGTCTCTTCGGGGCTCTCCGTCGGCACGCCGGGCACCCTCGCGACCTGGGAGGCCGCGCTCGACGAGTTCGGCACGACGTCGCTGCGCGACGCACTCCAGCCGGCCATCCTGCTCGCGACGAAGGGGTTCGTCGTCGACCAGACGTTCCGCGACCAGACGCTCGCCAACCAGGCGAGGTTCGCGGCCTTCCCCGCCACGGCCGAGCTCTTCCTGCCGGGTGGCGACGCACCGAAGGTCGGCAGCGTCTTCAAGAACCTCGACCTCGCACGCACCATGCGCCAGATCGCGCTCGGCGGTACCGACGTGTTCTACGAGGGTGCACTCGCCGACGAGATGGCCGCCGTCGCGCAGGCGCCGATCACCACCCCCGATGCGACCCTGCCGGTCTACCCGGGATATCTGACCGCCGATGACCTCGCCGAGTACGAGGTGCTCGAGCAGGCGCCGACGCACGTCGAGTACCGGGGTCTCGACGTCTACGGCATGGCCCCCTCGTCGTCGGGCGGCACGACCGTCGGCGAGTCGCTGAACATCCTCGAGAACTTCGATCTCGCGGGCGCCGACCCCGTGCGGGCGCTGCACCTGTACCTCGAGGCCACGGCGCACGCCTTCGCCGACCGCAACGCCTACGTCGGCGACCCCGCCTTCGTCGACGTGCCGACCGAGACGCTGCTGAACCAGTCGTTCGCCGACGCGCGGGCCTGCGTGATCGACCCGGATGCCGCGTCGGTGAAGCCCGTTCCCCCTGCACCGCTCGATGCGGCCGGTTGCGCGACGGCCGCGCTCGACGAGCCGCTCGACACCGAGAACATCTCGACCACGCACCTCTCGGTCGTCGACCAGTGGGGCAACGCGGTGGCGTACACGCTCACGATCGAGCAGACCGGTGGCTCGGGCATGACGGTGCCCGGGCGCGGGTTCCTGCTCAACAACGAGCTCACCGACTTCAGCTTCGTGCCGAACCCGGCCGACCCGAACATCGTCGAGCCCGGCAAGCGCCCGCGTTCGTCGATGTCGCCGACGATCGTGCTCGACGGCGGGGAGGTGCGCTACGTCGTCGGTTCGCCCGGCGGGTCGACGATCATCACGACCGTCGCGCAGGTGCTCGTGAACCGCATCGACCTCGGCATGACCCTGCCCGAGGCGGTCGCAGCCCCGCGCGCCTCGCAGCGCAACACCGCGGCGGTCGCGGCGGAGCCGGCGTTCCGGGCGGCCTACGAGGCGGCGCTCGCCGAGTACGGGCACACGTTCTCGACCTCGGCCGAGATCGGCGCCGTCGCGGCGATCGAGGTCGACGCCGACGGGCTCATGACGGCGGCAGCCGAACCCGTGCGCCGCGGCGGCGGCACGGGGCTGGTGGTCGAGCCGGCGGGGTGAGCGCGGGGGCTCGTCAGCGGACTCATCGCTGCGGTTCGTGCTGATTCAGCGCCGCTCGGACTCGTCGACCCCAGATCGCCCTCGTGAGGCGCTGCGGCACGTGACCCGACGAACCACGATCGCCACGGCGATGAATACGAGCTCGAGCCCGATGCCGGCGGCCATCAGACCCCATCCGAACGGGTGCGCCGTCAGGGCGATCACGAGTCCGCCGACGACGAGCACTCCGCACATGGCGATGTCGAACAGCGTACCGATCCGGCCGAATGGGCCGAGCCGGATCCCGTCGAACTTGTGTCGTCAGGGCCGGGATCACCGGGCGAGCGAGCTTGAACTCGGTTTCCGACCACTCCGGCCCCATCCCACCAACGCAGCATGTCGCCCGCGATGGGGTCCGCCTACCAACCCGGCTGAACGGAGTCGGGCGGCGGTGGGTGGCTGCTCACGCGAGGGATTCTTGCACGTCGTTCAGCCGAAGGCACGCTATCGTTGCTCCACCGCACTGCAGGGAGCACCGTTGCGCCGAATCCTCGATCTCAGGATCACCCGCTGGGGCTGGAAGCTCGTGTATGTCGTCGCCGCGTACCTGCTGCCGATTCCGGCACCGGCAGCGACAGCGATCGGAATGAGCGATGCCTGGTTCATGACGATCAGTACCGTCTGGACGATCGTCGCCGTGCTCTACGGCGCCCGCATCTTCCGTGGCCGCGGCGAGCCCATCGCGCCCCCTCGACCGTGGTGGCAAATGACCGCGCGACGGACACTCTCGCGAAACCTCGGCGTGTTGTTCGCCGTGGTCACCGTCTCCTCCCTGCTGGGTCTCGTGTTCGAACTCTCAGGCCCGACCGCCCCCAGGACCGCCCTGGTCGTCAGCGTCTTCAGCCTGGTCGAGTTCGGCGTGCTCGCGTTCCTCTATCTCAACTCCGCCGCCAGGCTGCCCCGGCGCGGCGCCCAGCCGACTGAGCCCACCTTCACGCCGAAGCGTCTGCCGATCAGCTGAGCTCGCCCCGGCCGAAATGTCGGAGAATCTGCCGCGAACCGCTCAACTCAGCGCTGAACGAGCGAATCCTCCGACATGTCGACCGGCGGGCGGGCCCGCGCAGCCCGTCTCAGCCGCGCGCCCGCAGCCGCGGCGCCAGGTCGCGCTCGAACAGCTCGAGGAAGCGGCGCTGGTCGTGCCCGGGCGCGTGGAACACGAGGTGGTTGAAGCCCCAGTCGATGTACTGCCCGATCTGCTCGGTCACCCGGTCGGGGTCGGTGCCCACGATCCAGCGCTTGGCGATCACGTCGATCGGCAGCGCATCGGCGGCGCGCTCCATCTCGACCGGGTCGGTGATGTCGTGCTTCTGCTCCTTCGAGAGCGACAGCGGCGACCAGAACCGGGTGTTGTCGAGCGCGGTGTCGAGGTCCTCCTCGTACGAGAGCTTGATCTCGATCATGCGGTCGTACTCGTCGAAGGTGCGACCGTCGTCGCGCGCCGCGAGGCCCTCGCGAACCGCCGGCATGAGCTGGTCGACGTAGAGCTCGGCGCCCTTGCCCGACGTGCAGATGAAGCCGTCGCCGGCACGCCCGGCGTACTTCGCGACCTGCGGTCCGCCTGCCGCGATGTACACCGGCACCGCGACATCCGGCCGGTCGTAGATGGAGGCGTCGTGCGTCGAGTAGTACTCGCCCTCGAAGCTGACCTGCCCCTCGTCCTTCCAGAGCGCGCGCATGAGGCGCACCGACTCGCGGAGCCGGGCGTAGCGCTCGCGGAACTCGGGCCAGTCCTGCTCGCCCGCGCCGCGGAAGCCGGTCGCGATCTCGTTGAGCGCCTCGCCCGAGCCGAAGCCCGCGATGATGCGGTCGGGGTAGAGCACGCCGAGCGACGCGAACGCCTGGGCGAGCACCGCCGGGTTGTAGCGGAACGTCGGCGTCATCACGCTCGTGCCGATCTTCACGGTCGAGGTGCGCTCGCCGACCGCGGCCATCCACGCGAGCGAGAACGGCGCGTGCCCGCCGGTGTGGCGCCACGGCTGGAAGTGGTCGCTCGTGAACACCGACTCCATGCCGTGCCCTTCGGCGGCGACGGCGATCTCGACGAGCTCGCGCGGGTCGAACTGCTCGGCGCTGGCCTTGTATCCGAGGGTGAGGGTCATGTCGTGCTCCTTCTTTCTGCTGGTTGAGCCGGTCGATACCCGATGTGCGGCAGCGATCCCTCGGCGAGCGCGGCGACCGCTTCGGCCGTGCGCCCGCCGACGCCGAGCTGCAGGGCGCGCTCGAGCGCCTCGACGGTGTCGACGTCGCGGCGGAGGCTCGCGAAGGGGGCGCTGCCCGCGAGGTCGGCGAAGCCGGCCTCGCGATGCCGTGCCGCCGACTGCTCGCCGAACGCGGGGCGCATGGGCACGCCCTCCGCGGCGGTCGCGAGGGTCGTGCCGGTTCCGTCGGCGTCGGCGACGAAGGCGAGTGGATGCCTCGCGGCGGCCTCGAGCGCGAACTCGAGCTCGCTCGTGCGGAGGGAGGGCAGGTCGCCGAGCAGCACCGCGACCGGTGCGAGCCCGTGGGTGCGGGCGTGGTCGACCCCCGCGTCGATCGCGGCGGTCAGCCCGGTCGGGGCGGGGCGGGCGGGCGAGCCCGCCTGGGCGCCGTCCGGTGGGGCGTGGCCTTCGGCCGGTGCCGGTTGCGGTTCGCGCACGAGTTCGACGCCGTCGGGCAGCGGCGACCCGAGGTCGACCTCGCCGGTGACGACGACGATGCGACCGACGTTGCGAGTGGCGCGTGCCGCCGCGATCGTGTCGAGCGCGAACGCCCTGGCGAGGGCGGCACGCGCCTCGGCGGGTACGACGGGCCCGAGCCGGGTCTTCGCCGCGGCGAACGCCTTGACGGGGACGACGACGGTCCAGTCGGCCGATCGCGCCTGCGCGGTCGGCCCGGCCGGCGGGAGCGACTCGGCCGAGGCATCCATGCCGGCCCCGCTCATGCGCGCAGCCCCGGAAGCACCTCGCGGCCGAAGACCTCGAGCCATTCGGCCTGGTTGCGCCCGACGTTGTGCAGGTAGATGCGATCGAAGCCGAGGTCGAGGTACCGCTGGATCTCGGCCCGGTGCCGGTCGGGGTCGGCCGACACGACCATACGGCCCTCGAAGTCCTCGGGGCGCACCGTGCGCGCGAGCTGCTCGAACTCGAACGGCGAACGGATGTCGCTGCGCCCGAACCGCATGCCCGCGATCGGCCATTCGGTGAGCGCGTTGCGCATCGCGTCGCCATCGGTCGAGGCCCACGACAGGTGCAGCTGCAGGATCTTCGGCATGCGCCGCACGTCGCGGCCGCCGTCGCGCGCACCGTCGGCGAAGCGCGCGAGCAGCGCCTCGAGCCGGTCCATCGGCCCGGTCGTCGTGATGAGCCCGTCGGCGACGCGGCCGGCACGGCGCGCGGTGACGGGCCCGGCGGTCGCGACGTAGATCTCGGGGGCGACCGGCGGCATCGTCCAGAGCCGGGTCGTCTCGAGCTTGAAGCTCGGGCCGGCGTGGCGCACGTCGCGGCCGGCGATCGAGGCGGTGAACAGCTTCCTGATGAGCTCGACGGCCTCGAACATGCGGTTGATGCGGTCGGGCGCCTCGGGCCAGTACTGGCCGACGACGTGCTCGTTGAGCGCCTCGCCCGAGCCGATGCCGAGCCAGTGCCGGCCGGGGTACATCGAGGCGAGCGTCGCGCTGGCCTGGGCGACGACCGCGGGGTGGGTGCGGAAGGTCGGCGTCGTCACGCCCGGACCGAAGTCGCCGCGGGTGCGTTCGCCGAGCGCGCCGAGCACGCTCCAGACGTGCGAGGCCTGCCCCAGGCGAGGCGTCCAGGGCTGGAAGTGGTCGGTCGCCATGACCCCGGTGAACCCGTGCTGCTCGGCGAGCGCGGCGAGCGCGACCGCCTCGGCGGGAGGGAATTGCTCGAGCATGGCGGCGTAGCCGATGTGCACTGACACTCCTCCATCCTCTCGCGGGTCGACCGGGCGGCGTCACGCCGAGGCATTTCCTCGTGTGCGTCGTGAATCATTGTTTCGGATACTGGATCCAAAAAGCAAGAGCACGCGGATGCCTCGCACTCGCGCCGTCCGCGTCAGCGGCGCGCGGGCGCCGGGGCCGATTCGCGGTCGAGCAACTCGAGCACCGCGTCGCGCACGTGCTGGAGGTGGGAGCGCAGCACGCCGACGGCGTGCTCGACGTCGCCGCCCTCGACGGCCGCGATGAGCTCCTCATGCGAGTGCCCGTGCTCCGCGCCGTCGACGAGACGCCAGCCGAGCACGTACCGGCCGACCTTGAGGCGCAGCTGCTCGATCATCTCCCAGTGCACGGGCCGGCGGGCGGCGTCGTAGAGCTCGGCGTAGAACTCGGTGCGCGCGTCGACGAAGTCGGCGCCCTCCTCCTCGGCGTCGGCGGTGCGCCCGAGCGCATGCAGCCGCTCGAGGCGCTCAGGGGTCATCTCGGCCATCGAGCGACGCAGCGCCTCGACCTCGAGGAGTGTACGGATGTCGTACACCTCGCGCGCGACGTCGGCCGAGAGCGACTTCACCACGGCGCCCCGCCGCTCGTGGAACTCGACGAGCCCGTCGGCCTCGAGCTGGATGAGCGCCGAGCGCACCGGCAGTCGCGAGACGCCGATCGACTCGGCCAGCGTCTCCTGCCGCAGCTTCTGCCCCGGCGGCAGCGTGCCGTTGAGGATCGCATCGCGCAGGATGTCGTAGACCATCACGCCGACCGAGCGATAGCCCGTCTGGTGCTTGCCGGCGAGCTGCTGCAGGGCGTCGGCGTCGAGCCCGGAGCCCGGGGTCCGGCCCGTCGGGGCGGTGAGTTCGCTCATGGCAACCGAATGTATCGGAAGAACCGGCAGCGGGCACAGGGCTTGGATCCAAAAGCCGAAGCCAGTGCGCCGGTGGGGCGGCGGCCTACCCGAAGTCCTCCGAGGTGGAGCGGAGCGACCCCTCGGCCTGGGCCTCGTCGAACCCGGCCCGGTACCCCTCGTCGTACGCCTCGTCGGCGCCCTGCCGGAACAGGTCGCGCTCGCTCGGCCGCTGGATCGAGCGCGCACCGGGCAGGTCGAGGTCGCCGACGTAGCGGTCGAGCCCTCGGACGATGGCGACCGGCACCCCCGACGACTTGCCCTTCACGAGCTCGGCGGCGCCGGCGATCTCGTCGGCCACGCACGGCATCGTCACGGAGAGGGGCTTGCCCGAGGCATCCGTGCCGCCCCGCAGGTCGTCGAAGACGTGCACGCCGGCCGCGCCGATCGCGAGGTCGGTCTGCCCCTCGCGCCAGGGCCGGCCGAGCGTGTCGGAGAGGATGACGCCCACGCGGTGCCCGGTGAGCGCGCGCAGGCCGGTCGCGAGATCGCGTGCGGAGGCGTCGGGATCGACGGGCAGCAGCAGCACGGTGCCGTCGGGCGCGTTCGAGGCGTCGACCCCGGCGGCGGCACCCACGATGCCCTGCCGGTTCTCGACGATGCGGGTGATGCCGCCGTCGTACTCGCGCGTCGCGACGACGCGCACGGTCTCGGCGGTGATCGCGGCTTCGCGGTCGGATGCCTCGACGACGCGCCCCTCGGCCTTCGAGACGATCTTCGACGTCACGACGAGGATGTCGCCGTCGGCGAGCTCGGTCGCCGACGCGATGAGCGCGGCGAGGTCGTCGCCCTTCGAGATCTCGGGCAGCCCGTCGACGCCCTCGACGCTGAAACCTGCAGCCATGGACGCTCCCCCATCGGACTCCGCTGCCGCCGGGTGGCGGCGCAACCATTCTGGCAGTTCACCGGCCCTGCCATAGCGGGCGGGTCACAGGCAAGGGCCTGAACCGACCGGATGCCGCGGCGATACGATCGCGTATGGCCACCGACACCTCCGCCGCGCGGAACGAGACGCCGACCGAGCGCCTCGACCGCAACTGGGCGGACATCCTGCAGGAGCTGCGCTCCGTGCTGACGGGCACGCAGCTCATCTCGGGCTTCCTGCTGGCGGCCGCCTTCCAGCCCCGCTTCGCCGACCTCGACGAGTACGAGCTCGTGCTCTACCTGACGCTCGTCGGGCTCGCCGGCCTCGCCACGGTGCTCGGGCTCGCACCCGTGATCCTGCACCGCATGCTCTACGGGCGCCGCCAGAAGGATCGCCTCGTGCGCACGGGAAACCGGATCCTGTTCGTGCTGCTCGGCGTCGTGTCGCTGCTCGCGGTCGGCGTCGCCGGGCTCATCTTCGACGTCGCGGTCAGCCGCGAGGCCGGCTTCATCGCGATCGCCGTCGCGCTCATCGCCGTCGCGGCGGTCTGGATCGTGGTGCCGGTGCTCGCGCGCAGCGGCGACTGACGCGGCTCGTGGTGTCGCCGGCCTGACCTACGCTGGAACCCATGCGCATCGCCACCTGGAACGTCAACTCGATCCGCACCCGCGTCGGCCGTGTCGTCGACTGGATGGTGCGCGAAGACGTCGACGTGCTGGCCATGCAGGAGATCAAGTGCAAGCCCGAGCAGTTCCCGCACGAGGCGTTCGAGCAGGCCGGCTACGAGCTCGCGCTGCACGGGCTCAACCAGTGGAACGGGGTCGCGATCGCGAGTCGCACGCCGATCCGCGACGTCGAGATCGAGTTCCCCGGCATGCCGGGCTTCCTGAAGGGCCACGACGGGCCCGACCTGCCGAAAGAGGCACGGGCGATCGGCGCCACCGTCGACGACGTGCGGCTCTGGAGCCTCTACGTGCCGAACGGCCGCGCGCTCGGCGACCCGCACCTCACCTACAAGCTCGACTGGTACGCCGCGCTCACCGAGTACACCCGCGCCGAGACGACGGCCCACCCCGAGCGTCCGTTCGCGCTCATGGGCGACTTCAACGTGGCGCCGTTCGACGTCGACAACGGCGACCCGACCGTCGTCGTCGGCCAGACCACCCACGTGTCGCCCGAAGAGCGGTCCGCGTTCTTCGCGCTCGAGGGCGCGGGGCTCTCCGACGTGGTGCGGCCGCACGTGCCCGAGGGGCTCTTCACCTACTGGGACTACAAGCAGCTGCGGTTCCCGCGCAACGAGGGCATGCGCATCGACTTCATCCTCGGCTCGAAGGCGTTCGCCGACGCCGTGACCGGCGCGTCGATCCACCGCAACGAGCGCAAGGGCGACGCCCCGAGCGACCACGTGCCGGTGCTCGTCGACCTCGAACTCGGCGACGACGACGGCGACCTGCCGATGATCTTCGGCTGACTCGCCCCGACCGCAACCCCCAGTCATGACGCAGGCGCGCGGGATACGCTCGAAGACGTGACGAGCACGCACCATCCCGGCGCCGACCCGTTCATCGGGGCGGTGCTCGGCGGGCGCTACCGGCTCGAGGCGCTCATCGGCCGAGGCGGCATGGCGAGCGTCTACCGCGCCCACGACGAGTCGCTCGGCCGCGCCGTCGCGGTCAAGCTGTTCGCCGAGGCCGCGGAGGGCATCGACGACGCCGCGAGACGGCGTTCGGAGGTCGCGCTGCTGGCGAGCCTCCAGCACCGAGCGCTCGTCCGCCTGTACGACGCCGCCCGCGACCCCGCGACCGGGCGCGAATACCTCGTGATGGAGCTCGTCGAGGGACGCGACCTCCGCGAGGCGCTTCGGCACGGGCCGCTCGACGCGGCCGACGCGGCCGGGATGCTCGCCGACCTCGGCGAAGCCCTGCACGTCATCCACGACCGCGGCATCGTGCACCGCGACGTGAAGCCCGCGAACGTGCTGCTCGAACCGGCTCACCTGCCCGCGCGCACGTGGAACGCGAAGCTCGCGGACTTCGGCATCGCCCGGCTCATCGACGACGCCCGGCTCACCCGCACCGGGCTGCTCGTCGGGACCCCCGGATACGTCAGCCCCGAGCAGGTCGGGGGCACGCCGGCCGGCCCGGCCTCCGACGTGTACTCGCTCGGGCTGCTCGCGCTCGAGGCGCGCACGGGCCGCACCGCGTTCCCCGGCCCCGCGGCCGAGGCGGCGGGCGCCAGGCTCGTCCGCGACCCCGAGATCCCCGAGGCGCTCGGCGCCGACTGGGTCGCGCTGCTCAGCGCGATGACCGCGCGCGAGCCCGAGGCGCGACCCTCGGCGCTCGAGGTCGCCGTCGCCGCCGGACGCCTCGACACGTACGGCGCCGGCGGCACGGCGACGGGTCCGACGCGGGTGCTGCCGGTCGCGGCCGGCTCGGCGGCGGCCGGCGCGACGGCTGCCGGCATGTCCGGCGCGTACGGAGCCACCGGGGCCACCGTGGCCATGCCGACCGACGAACGCGATGCCCCCGAGGGCGATCGTCGCTCGCGTCGGCGTCGACCGGCCCTCGTCGTGGCCGCCCTCGCGATCGCCGCCGTCGCGATCGTGCTGATCACGCACGCGGTCATCGGTGCGGTGACCACGGGCGGCGAAGCCGACATCGGTCCGACGCCGACGACGCCGGCCGGCTCGAGCACGCCGAGCGAGACCGCGACGCCGACGCCGACGCCGACCGAGGCCGACGACGACAACAGCGGGCCCGGCAACAGCGGCGGCAACCGCAACGACGGCGACAAGGACGACAAGGGCAAGGGGAAGAAGGACGACTGAGCGGGGTCGACGCCGTTGCGCCCCCGGCGCCCGTTCGCCGGGGCGACGCCCTGAGCCCTAGCATCATGGGATGCCCGTTCTCGAACTCCCCGGCGCCGGACTCCGCTACGAGACGGCCGGCGCCGTCTCCGACCCCGCCCTGCTGCTGATCCCGGCCGGCATCGCGACCCTGCGCATGTGGGACGAGCAGGCCGAGGCCCTCGCCGCGCAGCACTTCGTGGTGCGCTACGACCCGCGCGGGTTCGGCGGCACGAGCCACGACTTCTCGGTGCCGTTCGCCAACCACGACGACGCGATCGCGCTGCTCGACCACCTCGGCATCGAGCGGGCGACCGTCGTCGGTGCGAGTCGCGGAGGGGCGCTCGCGATCGACGTCGCGCTCGCGGCTCCCGACCGCGTCGCCGGCCTCGTCACGATCGGCGCGCGCATCGGCGGCCACCCCGACGTGGCGCCGACGCCCGACGAGCAGCATCGCATGGACGCGGTCGATGCGATCGACCCGCTGGCCGACCCGGCCGGGTACATCCGGCTCGAGACGGCACTGTTCGCCGTCGGCACCGGGCGAGGCGAGTCGGACCTCGACCCGGCGTTCCTCGCCCGGGCGCACGAGCTCGCCGAGCCGAACATCGCGCACGTGGCCGACGACGGCGAGCAGGTGCCGCTCGACCCGCCCGCTGCCGAGCGCCTCGGCGAGATCGCCGTGCCGACCCTCGCGATCGTGGGCGAGCACGACCTCACGCCCTTCGCCGTGCAGTACGAGGCGATCGTCGAGTCCGTGCCGCACGCGACCGGGATCCGCGTCGCGGGCACCGCGCACCTGCCGAGCGTCGAACGGGCCGACGAGGTCGGCGCAGCCCTCCGCCGCTGGCTCGACGAGCACGGGCTCTAGCCGACTCCGCCCGCGCGGCCCGACCCGCCCGTCGCGTCAGTCGGGCCGCGGCAGCACCGTGAGCACGCGCGTCGTGAACTCGAGGAAGCGCCGCATGAACACCCGCAGGAACTCCTCGGTGCTCTCGACCGTCACCTCGCCGTCGGGGGTGATGAGCCCGGGCGTCACGTGGATGTACGCCTCCGGCGCGTTCATCTGCGGCGCGTTGCAGAAGCTCAGGATGCTGCGCAGGCTCTGCTGGGCGACCGCCGTGCCGAGCGCCCCCGGCGAGGCGCCGATGACGGCCGACGGCCGCCCGGTCAGCGCGTTCTCGCCCCAGGGGCGGCTCGCCCAGTCGATCGCGTTCTTGAGCGGGCCCGGCACCGAGCGGTTGTACTCGGGCGTGACGAACAGCAGCGCATCCGACGCCTGGATCGCGGCCTTGTAGTCGCGCGCGACCTGCGGGTAGTCGGGGTCGTAGTCGCGACTGTAGAGCGGGAGGTCGCGGTAGACGATCTCGTCGAACGTGAACTCCTCGGGCGCGATTCGCATGAGCGCCTTCGCGAGCGTGCGGTTGATCGAGTCGCTCGCGAGGCTGCCGATGAAGACCCCGACCCGATAGGGCGGCTCGTGGTGGATGATGTCGACCTGCATGTGAGAACCCCCTCGTCTCGTGGGTTCCAGACTGCACCCGCTCGCGGCGACCCGCCAGAGGCACGACCCGGCGGGGATCCGCGAGGTCAGCGCATCGCGCGGTAGGCCGTCCGCTCGTCGGGCGTCAGGTGCTCGGTCGCGTACGAGAGCATCGTGCGCGGCATCCGGGCCGCGTGCTCGTCGAGGAACCGGGTGAGTTCGGCCCGGTCCACCCGTTTGCCCGCCTCGCGCAGCATCCAGCCGACCGCCTTGTGGATGAGGTCGTGGCGATCGTCGAGCAGCCGCTCGGAGATCGCGAGCGCCGGGCGGGCATCGCCCGCCTTCGTCGCCGCGAACGTCGCGAGCACCGCGACGCGGCGCGGCCACACCGAAGGGGATGCCGCGAGCTCGACGACGAGCGCAGGTTCGACCTGCTCGACGGGGGCGCTCGTGAAGAGCACCTCGCCGACGAGCACCTCGGCCGAGCTGTCGACGAGATCCCAGTTGTCGACGCGACCGCGTCGCACCGCCGCGAGGTAGGCGTCGTGCAGTCGCAGCCGAGCCGCCTCGTCGCGCGTGCGCGTGCGGCTCGCGCGGCCGAACTGCGCGACCATGACGAGCAGTGCCGCGAGGCGGTGCTCGTGGATGGGGCTGTCGAGGAGCTCATCGACCTCGGCGGGGGGCAGCTCGGTGAAGCGGCGCACGACCGCGCGGGTCTCGGGCACCGTCACCCCGATGAAGCGATCGCCTTCGGCGTAGCCTCCGGGGCCGGTCTTGAAGAACCGTGCGAGCTGCGGTACCCGGTCGGGGTCGGCCGCCTCTGCGAGCGCGGCGCGCACGGCGTCGGCGCCCTGGGCCGCGGGCGAGGCATCCGTCATGCCGGTACGCTACCGCGGCCCTTCCCTCTCGGCGGGGCATCGGCCACGATGGAGCGATGAGCGAAGCGATCACCGAGACCGAGCCAGCAGCAGCCGACGACCAGGTCGTCGAATTCCGCCCGATCACGGGCGACGACCTGCGCATGTGGCTGCCCGAGTCGATGGCCTACTACGAGGCGGCGCGGCTGCGCGCCGGCGACACCCCGTCGGAGGCGAAGGCGGCCGTCGAGGCGTCGACGAATCGCTTCTTCGCCGACGGCGAGATGAAGCCAGGGCATGTGCTGCTCGCGATCTTCGTCGACGGCGAGGATGCCGGCTGGCTCTGGCTCGGCCCGTGGGCCGAGGGCGGCGACGCCTGGTGGGTGTGGGACGTGCACGTGCGCGAGCCCTTCCGCCGGCGCGGCCTGGGGCGTGCCGCCATGCAGCACGCCGAAGAGGTGGCGCGCGAGCACGGCTCTCCGACGCTCGGCCTCAACGTCTTCGCCTACAACCTGCCCGCGATCGAGCTGTACGAGAGCCTCGGCTTCGAGGCGGCGTCGCTGCACATGGCGAAGAGCCTCTGAACGCGAAGGGCCCCGGCACGCGCGGCGTGCGGGGGCCCTTCGACGGAGGGAGCGGTCAGGCTCGCGCGGGCTCGTCTCCGGCGTCGCGCGCCTCGGCCGGTGCGGATGCCCCGGCGGCGACCGGCTCGGCGGCGGCGTCATCGTCGGTGGCGGGCGCGGCGGCGACCGGCTCGGCGGCCGTCGCCTCGTCGAGCACCGGCGCCGCGACCGGCTCGGCGTCGAACTCGTCGTCGTCGATCGACTCGACCTCGTCGGCCGGCGCTTCGGCCGCGGGCTTGGAGAGGGCGCCGAAGCCGATCAGCGCACCGAAGAGGGCGAGCGACACGACGATTCCGACGATTCCGGCGGTGACGAGGCCGCTCGAGGCGACGATCGCCGACTGGCTGCCGTAGACGTCGGCCGCGGTGCCGGTCTGGCTCGTGAGCGCGGCGTTCAGGGTCGCGGTCGCCGAGTTCGTGGAGAGGGCGCCGATCACGGTGACGACCACCGAGCCGGCGAGCGCGATCGTGGGCAGGATCAGCGCAATGGGGGCGGACGGACGGGCAGTGGTCATGCGGGCGACTCGATTCGGATCGTTCACGACGGGTGCTCGGGAGCGAGCCCCGCGGGCCGACGGCATGCGACCCGAGCCTCGACGATACGGGTGAAGGCTATGGGTCGGCTATGCCCCGTCTCCACGAACGCATCGTGCGATCAGCACCGCTGCCTCAGCGCAGCACGAGAGCGGGGTCGGCCGGTCAGGCACGAGCCCCGCTCTCGGTCGCGGCTCATCGATTGCGCGGTGAGATCGGTCGCGGCGACGGGGTGGGCACCGGGGTCGCGTTCTCGTGGGCGGTGAACTGCTCGGCGTACTGCGCGAGGCGCTGCCCCTGCTGGTCGGCGGCGTTCGTGCCGGCCTCGCCGACCGATTCGGCCTGCTTCTGCTGACGCATGAGTTCGGGGATCGAGACCGTGACGCGACGCTCTCCGAGGCGTTCGCGGATCGCCTGCTGCTGCAGGCTCACCGCGTCGAAGGCGCGCGAGTCGAACGACTGCTGCACGGCCTGTTCGCCCTTCTCGGTACGAGCGGCCCGCTGCTGTGCGGATTCCGCACGAGCGGCGTCCTGCTGCGCCTCGAGCGAGGTGGTCGCGCGCTGCTGCACGCCGCCGTGGGCGGCGGTCCGCTGCAGGGCGGCCTCGCGACGGGCGCTGTCCTGCTGGGTCTGCAGCGAGGTGATGCTCGCGGCGCCCGAGCCCTGCTCGACCTGCGAACGCACTCCGGCGCACCCGCTGATCGAGATGATGATCACGGCGGCGCCGATCGCAGCGGCTCCGCCCTTCTTGATGTTCATGGTCCTCTCCTGTTCTGTCGGGGGTTGACGGGGATCTGAACGATCCTCAAATTACGGATCGGCGGGACCCCCGACATCAGGACGCCCACCGGACCTGCGGTCGGTTCCGGCGCGGGTCCGGAGGCGTGCAGGCACCGAGGGCGGTCGGGGCAGGCGCTGAGGTATTCTCATGATTGCTCGGCTGCGGCCGTTGCGCCGACTTGGCGATCTCGATCGCCGGATCGAGCCCGAACGCAGCATTCCCGCGTCGGGACGCAATCAATCGCGAGCGGATGCCTCGTAGCCTTGAGTTGTGCGGCGATTCATGCCGCACGCCATCACCCATCAGCAGTATCTGATCCCTCAACGAGGAACGGAGGTTCACAATGTCGAACATCACGATCGACCCCATCGTCGGCGAACCCGAGGTCCTCGAGGACGTCACGCCCGAGCAGATCGCCCTCGCCGACGGCGTCGAGAACGACCCGTCCTGGCTCCGCCTCAAGGAGTCCGCGACGAAGCTCCAGTCGCTCCAGGTGAAGGACGGCTCCGTCCCCGTCGAGGCCGACAAGGCCGAGGCATCCGCCCTCGTCGACGCCATCGTCGAGTCGGTCGCCGCGCTCGCGCCGCGCTTCCCGCACGAGGCCGCGTACCTCACCGCGCTCCAGGCAGACTTCCGCAAGTGGCAGGCCGCGGGCCTCGAGGTCCCCGACTTCCTCGACTCGCTCGTCGAGTTCCAGCCGCAGCGTCACCGCATCGACGGCATCCGCCACCTCGTCGTCTTCCCGATGTACACGCAGAACGGCTCGCTCGACCGCCACGTCGAGGCGCTCGTCGTCGAGACGATCTGGCCCGAGTTCATCGCGGCCCTCGAGGCCGGCGACTACGGCAACAAGCTCTTCGTGTCGCTGCGCCTCGTCGACTTCACGCCCGGCTACGACACCAACTCGGCGGTGCTCTTCCCCGAGACCGTCGCGATGCGCGAGATCCCGCCGTTCACGTGGGGCGCCATCTTCCAGGACCGCGAGGCCGCCCGCTACCGCAAGGTCGTGCGCGCCGCGAGCGACATCACGAAGCTCGAACTGCCCGCCGACGCGGCCGAGATGCTCACCGACCAGGAGCTCACCGAGCGCACCTTCGTGATGTGGGACATCATCCACGACCGCACCCACATGCGCGGCGACCTGCCGTTCGACCCGTTCATGATCAAGCAGCGCATGCCGTTCTTCCTCTACTCGCTGGAAGAGCTGCGCTGCGACCTGACCGCCTTCCGCGAGTCGGTGAAGATCCAGCGCGGGCTCGACGCCCGCCTGGCCAAGGGCGAGGAGCTCACCGACGTCGAGGAGCAGATGCGCTCGACCGGCAAGCTCGTGCAGTACGCGGTCATCTTCGACCGCATCTTCCGCTTCGCGATCACCGGTTCGCGCGTGCGCAACTACGACGGCCTCGGCGGCCAGCTGCTGTTCGCCTGGCTGCACAAGAAGCACGTGCTCGAATGGCGCGACGTCGAGCTCAGCTTCGACTGGGACAAGGTCGCCGACGCGGTCGTCGAGCTCGGCGACGCGATCGACCTGCTCTACTGGGAGTCGATCGACCGCCCGAAGACGGTGCACTGGCTCAAGGCCTACGAGCTCGTCTCGTCGGTCGTCACGCCGAACCCGGCGTCGGTCTGGGCCGAGGGCCTGCCACGCGAGGTGCTCGCCGGCCCGCCCAAGGGCTACACCGACCTCGTGATGGACGACGAGTTCCCGCTCTCGATGTTCTTCGAGGCGCTCGACAAGAAGATGAAGCCCGTCATCGAGTCGACCGTCGGCATCACGGCCAAGACCGAGGTCTGACCCCACCGTTTCAGGAAGACGTACGCTGCTCAGGACGGAATCTGCGGTTTCGTCCTGAGCAGCTTCCTTTCTCCTGGATCACGCTTCCACTCAGCTCGACGAGGAGCCCCACATGACCGACCACCCCACCGGCGCCGCAGGGCGCACCGTGCTCATCGCGGGTGCCACGAGCGCCTCGGGCCGGGCCGTCGCCCGCGCGCTCCTCGAGGCGGGTGCCCGCGTCGTCGCCGTCGGCAGCGACCGCGGCCGGCTCGACGAGATGGCGGCGGAGCTGCCCGGCATCGTGACCGAGGTCGCCGACCTCACCGACCAGATGCAGGTCTGGCCGCTCGCGATGCGCGTGCACGGTCGCGTGGGCGACGTCGACGGCATCGTCCACCTCGTCGGCGGATGGCGCGGCGGCGGAGGCATTCCGGGGCAGACCGAAGAGGACTACCGCGTGCTCGAGCGCTCCTTCTCGGCGCTGCGCCATGTGAGCCGGGCGCTCTGGGACGACCTCATCGCCTCCCCCGCCGGCCGCATCGCCATCGTCTCTTCGACGACCGTCGAGCGCCCCACCGCGGGCGGTGCGAACTACACGGCCGTCAAGGCCGCGAGCGAGTCGTGGATGCAGTCGCTCGCGCACGGCCTCGCCAAGGAGGCGCCCGCAGGTGCTGCCGTCACCTTCCGGGTGAAGGGGCTCGCCGGCCTCGAGGAACGGCTCGCCGACGAGGTCGTCGCCCTCTGGTCGAAGGATGCCTCGGAGCTGAACGGGCGCGTCGAGACGCTCGCCTGACTGCTGCTCAGCCCTCGGCGCCGGACGATTCGCCGTCGGGCGCGCCGGCGTCGGGCGCGCCGGCGTCGGGGGCATCGCTCGGCGGGGGCGTCGCCGACTCCTCCTGGTCGTGCTCGACGGCGACCACGAGGCATCCCTCGCCGCCCTCGGTGCCGTAGAGCGCCTCTCGCCAGGCGGCCTGTCCGGGCTCGGTGAGGTCGTCGGGCATCGCCGGCGCGAGCGATTCGGGGTCGGGCGACTCGGCCTCCCACCACTTCCAGTGGCGGTACTCGAAGCCGGCACTCGTCATGCAGTCGCGCACGAGCTGCTGGAACGACAGCCATGCCGCCTGTTCTTCGGCCGTGGGCACGGGGTCGGCGGGTGGCGGCGTCTCGTCGCCGGGTTCATCGGGCGAGGTTCCGGGCGAGGGCGCCGGGTCGTTCGGCTCGGGCGTCGTCGAGTGGCGCGGCACCGGCTCGGTCGGGCCTCGACCGCTGCCGGGATCGCCCGGGCCGCCCGGCGCATCGGCGCCGCGCGCACCTGCATCGTCGTCGCCCGCGGTCGCCTCGCCGGCCCCGCTCGTGTCGCCGGCGTCCGCCCCGGGGACGCGCGGACCGGTGCCCGTCTCGGGGTCGAGCTCGTCGACCGCCCCCGGTTGCACGCGGGCGTCGTAGAGCACGGGTGCGCCGGTGCGCGCGACGGCCACGCCGAGCGACACCGAGCCGACGAGCAGCACGGCCATCGCGGCGCACAGCAGGAGGACCTTGCGCACTCGGCACCTCCTCGTCGCGCCGCGGCAACCGGTCGGCGCTCAGGCGTCCGGCCATGCTACGTGACCCCCGAACGGGGTACAACCCCCCTCAGGCGGTTTCATGCGCCTCCGCAGGGCGCCGATACGGGCGCGGCGAGACCGGCGACGTCAGCCGACGACGAGCGGCGAGATCGTCATCGTCGAGACGTCGCCGTCGCACACGGTGATGGCGTACGCGGCGTCGATCCCGGCGTCGGCGCCGTCGGGGCTGAGGCGGGCGCGGACACCAGACGCGTCGACGGGCGTGCAGTCGTACGCGCCGGCCTGCGACGCCCGGACGTGCGCGGTCGCGACGCCGCCGGCCGGCACGACGACGAGTGACGACGTTCCGGCGTCGGCGACTGCGGGCATGCCCACCTCGGCGCCGTCGGCGGCGATCGCGATGAGGCCGGGCCAGCCGTCGAAGCTGCACGCGTCGTCGGACATGTTCGTGAAGACGAGGCTGAACCCGAAGGAGCCGGCGCCCGACTCGTCGGGCAACGGTTCGACCGCGAGCGCGAACTGCCCGTCGAGGCAACGGAGTGCGAACGCGTCGTCCGAGAACGGCTCCTGGTCGCGTTCGGCGACGCCGGGGTCGCCGGCGGAACCGGTGGCGTCGGCGCCGGTGCCGGGAGCCGTCGTCGCCGAGTCGGATGCGGCCGGCGCGCTCGAGGCGGTCGGCTCGCCCCTCGAGTCGCCCGAGAACGTCGCACCCGCGCAACCGCTCAGGGCGATCGCACCCGCCAGCAGCACGCCGAGGGCGACGACGATGCGTGTGACCCTGACCGACATGTCCCACTCCTCACCGCGGCGACGTCGCCGACGCCACAGGCTAACCCCCGAGGCATCCACCGGGAAGAGGGATGGCCCTGATGCGCCCCAACCGTTACGCGTCCCGGTCAGTCGGCCTGCGGCCCGCCCTTGGGCTCGGCCGCATCGGCGGCCGTCGCCTCGTCGGGGACGCCCGTCGCGACGTCGGCCGGCGACTGCTGGCGGCGGCTGAGCCAGATGAACGGCACGGCGAGCACCTGGAACGCACTGCTCACGAGCAGCGACCCCGGGTACCCCCACAGGTCGGCGGACCGGCCGAGCACGGGCTGGATGACCGCACCGCCGGCGCTGCCGAGCAGCGAGTCGAACGAGAGCACGGTCGCGCGCTGGGCCGACGGGATCATGTCGTTGAGGTACGCCCGCCGCACCGGGCCCGCGGCCGCGTCGACGAGGCCCCAGAGCACGAGCAGCAGGAGCGCGAGCCAGAAGCTCCGGTTGAGGCCGAGTGCCACGAGCACGCCCGTGCTCACGACGAGGCTCAGCAGGACGGTCGTCGTGCGCCGGCGGAAACGACGCCGCACCCACGGTGCGAGGTAGCCGCCGATCACCTGGGCTCCCGACAGGATGGCCGCCGCGAGCCCGGCGATCGAGTACGCCTCCTCGTCGCCCCACAGCTCGACGAGATACGGCTGCAACGCGTAGAAGACGTAGAAGCCGACGCCGGTCGTGAAGAACGACGCGAGCATGAGGTATCGCACCGGCGGGCGGCCGAGCCCGTAGGTCAGCGACGCCTTGAAGACCGTCTTCGTCGCCTGCAGCGGGTGCGCACGGCCCGCGGGTGTGAACCCGAGGTCGTGCATGAGCAGGGCGGCGACGACGAACATGATGACGAGCACGCCCGCGCGCATGATGAACGGCACGCCCAGGTCGGTCGCCTGCGCAACCGCGCCGCCCGTGATCGAGCCGATGAACATCGCCGCGCCCGACAGCGCCGTGCCGCGGCCGAACACCCGTTCGAGGCTGCCCGTGTACCCGGTCGCCGTGAGGGCGTCGACGAGCCACGCCTCGGTCGCACCCGAGAAGAACGTGAAGCCGAGGCCGAGCAGTACCGAGACCACGGCCCACGCCCAGAACGGCGCCTCGATCACCCAGAGCCAGTAGTACATGGCCGTCGTGGCGGCGAGGGTGATGGTGCCGAGCAGGTACGACATGCGTCGCCCGAGGGTGTCGGCGACGACCCCCGTCGGCACCTCGAAGATGACCATGCCGACCGAGAAGAACGCGTTCGCCGCGAAGGCCTCGAGATTCGAGAGGCCCGCGTCGAGCAGGAACAGCGTGTTCACGCCCCAGATGAACGACGCCGCGAGCGTGTTGCCGATGAGCAGGGTGAAGTAGACGGACTGCACCCGTCGCGCCGTCTGGGTCACCGCCGTCGGCTCGCTCACCCGCCCATCATCCTCCCGACCGGCCCCGCACGGAAGCGGTACGCTCACGCCATGGTGCGCTTCCTCATCCGGCTCGGCGTCTCGCTCCTGCTCGCCGCCCTCGCCCTCTTCATCGCATCGCTGCTCGTTCCGGGCATGCACCTGCACTGGTCGGGGTTCCTCGTCGCGATCATCGTGTTCGCCGCCGTGCAGGCGCTCCTCGAGTGGCTCGTCGAGACCCTCTTCCACCGCGGCGCCCCCGCGGTGGCGGGTGTCGCCGGACTCATCTCGACCGCGGTCGCCCTCTTCGTCGCCTCCCTCGGCGACGGCATCACGTTCGACGGCGTCGCGCCGTGGGTGCTCGCCGCCGTCATCGTCTGGATCATCACCGCGCTCGCCGCCTGGCTCTCGGGCAAGTACCTGCTGCCGCGCATCGCGCCCGAGAAGAAGCGGGCCTGAACCGCTGAGCAGGCGGATGCCTCGGGTCCGGCGTCGACCCCGAGGCATCCGTCTCGTCGTGCATCAGTGCATGGCGTCGCGGCCGTTGACGTGCACGGCGTAGCCGTAGCAGCCCGCGTCCTCCCAGCGGTAGGCGGAGCCGGTTCCGGCGTCGCCGCCCTCCGCGAGCGCCCATTCCGCCTCCTGCTCGGGGGTGAGGTCGTCGGGCATCGCGTCCTGGGGATCGACATCCATCGGGTCGGGCGTGAGGTAGGCGGGATTCCACCACTCGAAGTAGAGGTACTCGAAGCCCTTGTCGGCCATGCACCGACGGACGTCGTCTTGGAAACCGAGCCACTTCTCGCGCGGTGTCGGCAGGTCGGGGTCGTCGGGCGGCACCGGTGCCGACAGCGGCGTGCCGGCGGCCCGGGCGGCCTCGGCCGCCGCCTCGGCCTCGGTGCCACACCCGCCTTCGAGACTGTACGGGTGGTCGGGCCCCAGCAGCGCCTGACCCCACAGCACGGATGTCTCGAAATCGAGTCCGACCGGCTGGGAGTCCTCTTCGAGCCACCACCGGGCGATGCGGTACTCGTACCCGCGCTCCGCCATGCACTGTCGGATGAGCTCTTGCACGCCCAGGTACTCCGACCGCTCCTCCATCGTCACGTAGTCGGGGTCGCTCGGCTCGAGGTACGGGTTGTAGCTCGCCGCCATGGTGCCGGTGCCGGGCTTCGGCGGGGCCTTCGGCTCCTGCGGGGGCGGCGTCGGCACGCCCGGCTCGACCTTGGGCAGCGACGCGAGGTACGACTCGGTCGCGTCCAACGGTTCGCCGTCGTCGCCCACGGCGACCGGTCCGGCGCCCGGCTCGGCGACCCGCTCGGGCTGCGGCTGGTTCGCCGCGTAGGCGGCCGCACCCAGGGCGACGATCGACGCCCCGCCGATCACGGCCCCCGAGATCGCGACGACCGCGGCGATGCGCTGCAGGTTCATGCCCGCGCCTCCTCTCCGGTGGGCGCGACGTCGACGGTAGGGTCGCTTCGCCGACGGCGCGCCCACATGCCTCCGGCACTCGGCAGCCACCACGCCGCCATGGCGACGAAGAAGAGCACCCCGGCCGCCGACATGGCGCGGTTCACGAGCATCGCCTGTTCGATCGCGGCCGCATAGAACGCGCCGAGCGTCGTGCTCGACGCGATGAGGGCGTACATGCCGAACCTGATGAGCACGTAGCTCGCCGCGGCGAGCCAGAGCGCGCCGAGCCACCGGAACCGCGGCGCGGCCGTCAGCACCGCCCCGAGCACTGCCATCGCCAGGCCGAAGACACCGGCCGCGACGAGATCCCACGCGCCGGCCCAGTCGCCCGAGGCCATGCTCGCGACCGTCCGCCAGACGACGAGCACGCCCCACGCGAGGAGCAGCGCCGTCGCGAGGTGGGCCAGCGCGGGCATCGCGAGCGGGAAGGTGCCGCGCGGCGCGGTCAGCGCGAGCCGTCGCAGTTGCGCCTGCCGCCAGCTGAGGTCGGCGGGGATGCCGCGGATCAGACGCCCCACGATCGACCGCGACACCCCCCGTTCTCCGGTCTCGGCGGCGACGGCGCGCTCTTCGTACAGGTCTGAGGCGAGCTCGGCGCGACGGGCGGTCGCGACCGGCTCCGCGAGGTCGCGCGTGTACCAGCGGCACCAGCCGAGCACGACGGCGTCGACGCGATCGGCCCCCGTGCGCGGCTCGACCGTGCGTTCGACGAACGCGTCGCCCAGGTCGAGCCCGTCGCCGCTCATGCGAACGCCGCCTTCGGTCGAGCGGCCGGTGCGGGCTCGCGCGCGGCGAGCTCGGCGCGGTGGGCGAGCTCACCGGCGCCGGTGACGCGGTAGAGGCGGCGGCGCGGGCGACCCTCGGCCTCGGCGAGCACGGCCTCCTCCCAGGTCGACTCGAGCAGCCCCGCCTCGGTCATGCGGGCGAGGGCCTTGTAGAGCGTGCCGTGCGCCGTGAGCGCGGCCGCCTCGTTGCGTTCGGCGATGCGCTTCGCCAGGGCGAAGCCGTAGAAGTCGCCGTCGTCGTGCTGCAGGTCGATGCCTGCGGCGAGGATGTCGACCTCGAGGTCGAACAGTCGCCCTTCACGTCTGCGTGCCATGCGGAAAGAATAGGAAGATATCTTCCTATAGTCAAGGGTTCCGTCGCGCCGACGGCCACCGCCCGCTCCTCGGGCGGCGAGGTCGACCCACTCCTCGCCGTCCTCGGGCACCTCGCCGCGGCATCCCCGTCAGAACCTTCTCGTGAACGGCAGCGGCTTGCGCATGCGCACCAGCAGCACGATCGGCACGAGCACGTACGGCAGGTTGAACGCCAGGAACTTGACCGGGTTCGTCGTCTGCCACTCGGGCTCGCCGAAGAACTCGACGCCGAACACGATGATGCCCGTGATCGTCGAGATCATGGTCGCGTAGATGACGCTCGGCAGCTGGATCCAGTTCCAGCCCTTGATGAGCGAGGTCACGAGCAGGATGTAGAACGGCATGTACACGAACGCCGAGAGCCCCGTGACGATGCGCATCCACGTCGGCGGCTCGGCGAACAGCGGATCGGTGTCGTGCGCGTACCAGTAGTTCGAGTTGACGAAGAAGTTCGACGACGGCTGCGAGATGTCGACGCCGAGGGTCGGCAGCATGTCGCTGATGAGGCTCGTGATCGTGAAGATCGAGAAGATCACGATGAAGAACCAGTCGAAGGGGCGCTCGCGCAGGCGCAGGTTCGGGGCGGACGTCGGGGCAGCCGTCATGGGTCGAGAGCGTACAACGAGGATGCCTCGTGGCGCACGCGTGTCGTCACGGGGCCCGGTCGCGGGCGAAGTGCGGCGACGGCAGCGAGCACCTGTGGAGGACTCGCGGCAGCACTTGCCTGTGCAGGGCGACGACGACGGCGGCAGCGGCAGCGGCAGCGGCGCTGTCGGCGGCGGTCGGAGTCGATACCTCGGCATCGGCGCCGCGGCGAGCGCTCGACCGCCGCGTGTAGCCTCCCCACGTGACCACCGTGATCCGCGCCTCCGCCGTACTGCTCGACATGGACGGCACGCTCGTCGACTCGACCGCCGTGGTCGAGCGGGTGTGGACCGACTGGGCGGTCGAGCACGGACTCGATCCGGCCGACGTCCTGCCGGTGATCCACGGCAGGCAGGCGCACGCGAGCATGGCGATCCTGCTGCCGGCGCGAGCCGTCGACGAGAACCTCGCCGACAACCGCGCGATGCTCGAGCGCGAGACCACCGAGACCGAGGGCGTCGTCGCCGTCGCCGGCGCCGCCGGCCTCCTGCGTGCACTCGCCGGGGTGCCGCATGCGCTCGTCACGTCGGCCACGCTCGCACTCGCGACCGCTCGCATGGCGGCCGCCGCGCTCCCGATGCCCGCGATCGCGGTCACCGCCGAGAACGTGACCGAGAGCAAGCCCGATCCCGAGGGATTCCTCGCGGCGGCCGCCGCGCTCGGCGTCGCACCGCACGACTGCGTGGTGTTCGAAGACTCCGGAGCCGGGATCACCGCCGCCCACCGGGCCGGCATGCGCGTCGTCGGCGTCGGCCAGCTCGCCGAACGGCATGGGGCCGATCATCTCGTCGCCGACCTCTCGACCGTGCGGGTCACCGTCGACGGGCCGACGTTCACCATCACGCTGACGCAGCGCTGAGACACCGCGACGAGCCGCGCTGCGGATGACCGCGACGGGGCGCACCCCGCGCCCACTGTCGCACCACCGCAGCACCGCAGCACCGCAGCACCGCGCCACCGCACCACCGCACCACCGCAGCACCGGACCGCCCCATCTCCGCCGCACGACGGATCTCGCCGCGACCACGGCTCGCTAGCGTGGAGGGATGCCCGAATCCCTGATCAACGCGCAACCGGTCGCGCCGGGCGCGGAATGGGTGCGGCCGCGCCCCGACCGACGCGGGTACCGCAACGACCTCGTCCTGGCGCTCGTGCTCGCCGTCGGCACCGCCGCCAGCGTCGTGCTCTACCGGGCCACCGGCTGGGGCGAGGGAACGCCGTGGTGGGCCTCTGCTCTCTGGGTGGTCGGCATGAACCTCCCTCTGGCCGCGCGGCGCCGGTGGCCCGAGGCGGTCGCGCTCGTGGCATCCGCGGTCTTCATCGCGGGCGGGCAGACCGGCGTCGGCGAGGCGCTCTTCTCGAACATCGCACTCTTCGTCGCGATCTACTCGGTCGGCGCCTGGAGCCGCAGCCGCCGCATCGCGACGATCGTGCGCGCGGTCATCGTCGTCGTGATGTTCGGCTGGCTGTTCTGGGGGCTCATCTTCTACTCGGCCATGCAGGACCACCTGCCCGAACTCTCCCGCGAGGGCGGCCTGCTCTCGCCGTACGTCGCCTACGGCCTCATCAACGTGCTGACCAACCTGCTCTTCTTCGGTGGCGCCTGGTACTTCGGCGACAACGCCTACCGGTCGGCGCGCGCCCGGGCCGAGCTCGAGCAGCGCACGGGCGAGCTCGCCGCCGAACGCGAACGCACCCGCACGCAGGCCGTCGCGCTCGAACGCCTGCGCATCGCACGCGAACTGCACGACGTCGTCGCGCACCACGTCTCGGTCATCGGCGTGCAGGCGGGCGCCGCCCGCCGGGTCCTCGCGAAGGACCCGGCCGCGGCCGCCGCGTCGCTCTCGACGATCGAATCGAGCGCCCGCGAGGCCGTCGACGAGTTGCACGCGCTGCTCGGCACGCTCCGCAGCGACGGCGACACGGGTCCGGTCGACCTCGGCGACACCGGCGGGGTCGACGACCGCGGCGGCGGCGGCGAGGCGGCCGCCACGAGCACCTCCACCCGCGGACTCGCCCGCCTCGACGAGCTCGTCGCCGAGTCGTCCGACGGCGGGCTGTCGGTGACGCTGTCGATCGTCGGCGAGCCGCGACCGATCTCGCAGATGGTCGACCTCAGCGCCTACCGCATCGCGCAGGAGGCCCTCACGAACGTGCGCAAGCACGCGGGCGCCGCCGCGACCGCCGAGGTCCGGGTGCGCTGGACCGACGCGGCGCTCGAGGTCGAGGTCACGAACACGGGCACGGCGACCACGCTCGCCGGCAATGCACGACGCGGGGATGCCTCGACCGGGGCCGGCCTCGGCCAGCTGGGCATGCGCGAGCGGGTCGCCGCCGTCGGCGGCACGCTCGAGCTCGGACCGCGCGCCCGCGGCGGCTATCTCGTGCGCGCGAATCTCCCGCTCCGGCGGGTCGAGGAGGTGGGCGCGTGAGCATCCGCGTGCTCGTCGTCGACGACCAGAGCCTCGTGCGGGCGGGGTTCCGCACGATCCTCGATTCGGAGGACGGCATCGAGGTGGTCGGCGAGGCCGCCGACGGCCGGGCCGCACTCGACCGGGTCGCGGAACTCGCCCCCGACGTCGTCTGCATGGACGTGCAGATGCCCGGCATGGACGGCCTCGAGGCGACGCGGCGCATCACGGCCGACGCGGCGACGACCGCGGCCGTGCTCGTGCTCACGACGTTCAACCGCGAGGACTACCTGTTCGCCGCACTCGATGCGGGCGCGAGCGGGTTCCTGCTGAAGAACTCGAGCCCCGAGCAGCTCATCGAGGCCGTGCAGGTCGTCGCCCGGGGCGACGCGCTGCTCTCGCCCGACGTCACACGGCGGGTGATCGAGGCGGCACGACCCGGCCGGCCGAGGAGCGGCGACCCTTCGACCGCTCGACCGGCTCAGGGGGAACCGGGCTCCGGAATCGAGACGTTCGCAGACCCCGTCGCCGACCGCGACGCCTCCGGCGACGGCGTCGCGGGGCAGCCGGCGGCGCGCTCCGGCACCTCGACCGCGGCATCCCCCGCCCTGCTCACGCTCACCGACCGCGAACGCGAGGTGCTCGAACTGCTCGCCGAGGGCATCTCGAACGCCGAGATCGCCGAACGGCTGTGGGTCGGCGAGGCGACCGTGAAGACGCATGTGTCGAAGGTGCTCATGAAGCTCGGCATCCGCGACCGGGTGCACGCCGTCGTCTACGCGTACGAGCACGGCGTGGTGCGCCCGCGCGGCTGAATGCGGATCGGGGTTGACGCACGCCCACGACCGACCTATGGTTAAGCAATTCATTAATTAAGGAGTTGCTTACATTGGTCGAGGCGAACGACGAGCTGAGCGCGGTGTTCCAGGCGCTCGCCGACCCGACCCGCCGCGCGATGCTCTCGCGCCTGCGCGTCGGCCCGGCGACCGTCGGCGAGCTCGCCGAGCCCTTCACGATGAGCCGCCCCGCGATCTCGCAGCACCTCAAGGTGCTCGAACGCGCCGGCCTCATCGAGCGCACCGCGACGGCCCAGTGGCGCACGTGCACCCTCCGAACCGAGCCCCTCGACGAGGCGTCCGCGTGGGTCGAACGACACCGCGGCGAGTGGAACGACCGCTTCGACCTGCTCGCCGAGCACCTCCGCACCATGAAGGAGAATTCGGAATGACCGAGTACCAGACCACGACGACGGATGCCTCCGGCTCCGCCGAACGCCCGCAGTTCACGATCACCCGCGTGTTCGACGCACCCCGCGAACTCGTCTGGCGAGCATGGACCGAGCGCGCCGACGCCGCCGAGTGGTGGCACCCGCGCGACGTCACGATCAAGCCGGGCAGCATCGACCTCGACGCACGTGTCGGCGGTCGCTACCGGTACACGATGGTCGCGCCCGACGGAACCGAGTACCCCACCGCCGGTGTCTACCGCGAGCTCGACGCCCCGAAGCGCCTCGTCATGACCTGGGGCTCGCCCGGCGATCCCGACGACGGCGCGCCGGTCATCACGGTGACCCTCCGCGAACTCCCCGGCGAGCGCACCGAGATGCTGTTCCACCTCATGGGGATCGCCGGCGCTGCGGGCGACGACAACGTCTACGACGGGTGGGACTCGGCGTTCGACGTGCTCACCGAACACCTCGACGGGGCCGGCCCGTCGTCGGGAAGCGAGGCGAGCTGATGGGCCGCCTCATCGTCGAACAGGTCGTGACGGCCGACGGGTACGCCGCCGACCCCGACGGCGGCATCGGGTTCTTCGAGGCGCTGATCCCGACCGGGGACGACGGCGAGCCCCAGCTCAACGACGCCGAGCAGCTCGCCTACGTCTCGCAGGCCGACGCGATCCTGTTCGGCGCGACGACGTACCGCATGTTCGCCGACTACTGGCCGAAGGCCGACCCCGCCGTCGAGCACGTCGCCGGGCTCATCGATCGGCTGCCGAAGCTCGTCGTCTCGAACACGCTGGCCGAGGCGCCGTGGGGCGACGGCCGGATCGAGATCCTCTCGGGCGACGGCGCCGAGCGCACCGCCGAGGTGAAGCAGCGATTCGACACGACCATCGTGTGGGGCAGTCTCGTCCTCACCGACGCCCTCTTCGCGGCCGGTCTCGTCGACGAGCTCCACCTGCGCATCGTGCCGGTGCTGCTCGGCGACGGTCGATCGTTCACGCCGACCGCGATGACCGACCGGGGCCTGACGCTCGACCGCGTCGCCGAACGCCCCGGTGGGGTCGTGAGCCTGCGCTATCGCGTGCGCTGAGCGCCGTCGCGCCACGGAGGCCGGGAAGCCATGGGCCTCCCGACCTCCGGGCACTCAGGGGCGGAACGTGCTCAGGGCTGGAAGCCGTGCGGCTTGGGCAGCACCGTCACGGGTTCGGACGACGCCGTCCCGGCCGGCAGGCCGGGCGCGCGTGCCGTGACCGTGAGCACGAGCTCCTTGCCCGAGATCGACGGGTTCACCTTGAGGGCGGCGCCGTCGGCCCACGGGATGGTCCGGCCGTCGGCGGTCCACCGGTAGCTGAACCGGGCGCCGTCGACGTCCCATACGCCGGGATCGGCCGTGAGCGTCGCCCCCGGGATGGGAGTCCCGGTGAACGACGGCGCCTCGACGGCGACCGGCGCACCGGGGCGCACCGTCACCGTCGCCGACCCCGACGCGGCTCCGAGCGTCGCGGTCAGCACGTGCTCGCCCGCATAGGCCGGCAGCTCGACCGAGGCTCCGTCGACCACGTCGGTCGCCACCGAGCTCGTCACGGCGACGAGGTCGGAGACGTCGCCGATCGGCGCACCGTCGGCATCGAGCGCCTCGACGGCCAGCTCGACCGAGTCGCCCTTGTCGACCGAGGTCTCACTCGGGGTCACCTCGAGCGAGACTGCGACGGATGCCACGTCCGCCCATTTCGCATACGCCACGGCGTCGTCCACGAGCACCGCGTCGAAGTCGAACGGCGTCGTGAGCGCGGCATCCGCGAACCAGCCCTGGAACACCCACCCGTGCTCGCTCGGCGCAGCCGGCTCGACGGGCGCCGAGCCGTACGCGACCGCCTGCGGCGGCATCGCCTCGCCGTGGCCGCCGAGGTCGAACGCGAGCGACACCGGGTCGACGACGCCGAAGGCGCCCGACGCGGCCGCTGCGGCGGGCCCGCCGACGACCGGCAGCACGATGCGGCTCACGGCCGTGTCGACCGTCACGCTCGCGTTGGCCGTCCCCCCGATGCTGTAGCCCGACAAGTTCGTCGTGACGACCACGCCGATGCGGTGACCGGCGGCGAACGTCGTGTCGTACGGTTCGAGCGGGAAGTCGAACGCCGTCGCCTCGCCCGGCGTCACGGGCACGGCCTCGCCGTCGGCCAGCGAGAAGCGGTTCGACGAGTCGAGCGCCCCGCGTGCGGCGCGCCACACGTCGGTCGTCTGCGAACGACGGTCGACCTCGAGGTAGCACGCGTCGTCACTCGCGCTCTCGGCGCCCCAGCAGGTGCGCTCGGTGGTGTTCACGACGCCCTCGCCGCTCCGGGAGGTGCGGGTCGAGGTGCCGTAGTCGACGAGGAGCGCGCTGAGGTTCGCCTGCGACTGGCCGAGCGAAGCGGTCAGTTCGACCCGCGCCGTGCCCGAGATCCGCAGGTCGCTCGTGAGCGGCTCGGACAGGAAGACGAGACGGTTCGCCTGCGACCCCTCCGGCGCGTTGATCGCGTTGCCCTCCGAGATGGATCCGGACGGCCCCGTGAAGGTCGCGGTCGCGGCGCCGTCACCGGGCTGCAGTCGGAGGTCGCCGGCTGCCCCGGGGGTCGTCCCGCCGAGCAGCACCTCGACCCCGGTCGTCCCGGGAACCGGCCAGTTCGCGACATCCTCGTAGACCTCGGGGTCGGTTTCGACCGTGGCCACCGGCTCGTCCATGATGCCGTTGTCGATGCCCTGCAGCCAGTAGTCGTACCACCGGTGGATCGTCGACACCCACTCGACGCGGTTGTAGTCGAACGGGTCGGTGTGGCCGACCTTCGCGAGCCAGATCTTGCGCGGCACGTCGTGCTCGCCGAGCGCCTCCCAGTACTCGCCCACCTGGCTCATGCGCACGTTGTCGTCGTTGAGGCCGTGCGCGAGGAACACCGACGCCCGGACATCGTCGATGTCGAGCCGGTAGTCGCGCTCCGCCCAGAACGGGTTGACGTCGCCGGTCTCATCGCCGTCGATCGCGCTGAGGTTCGCGCGCACCGGGGCGCACAGCGGGCGGCGATCGGGGTTCGTGACCGTGTTCGACAGGCTCGCCGGGTAGTTGCTGTTGTGCGCGATGCCGCCCGTGCGCGAGTAGCCGTACCAGTACGAGATCGCCGAGATCGGCACGATGGTCGTGAGGCCCTCGACGCCGGTCGCCGCGACGCCGTTGGCGAGGGTGCCGTCGTACGACTTGCCCATCATCGCGGCCTTGCCGTTGTCCCAGTCGGCGACGGCGGCGGTGCCGTCGGCGTAGTGGCCGGCGACGCGGCCGTTCAGCCAGTCGATGACGACCTTCATGCTCTCGATGTCGCCCGGCCCGCCGTGCATCGGGCACCCGGTGGAGTTCGCGGTGCCGTCCATCTCGGCGAGGATCATCGCGTACCCGCGGGGCACGAAGTAGTTGTCGTAGAAGAGCGGCCACTGGTCGTTGAGGCCGTCGCCGTCGACGTCGGCGATGAGCTGGGACTCGTTGCCGCGGCCGAGCGTCGTGTAGTACGGGCTCGTGTCGATGATGGCGGGCACCTTGAGGCCGGCGTCGCTCTCGGCGGGACGGATGATCTCGATCGCGGTGACGTCGTCGACGCCGTCGAGGTCCTGGTCGACGCCGGCGACCGGGATGAGCACGCGCTCCCTGATCGCCTGCGTGTAGTCGAAGACCGGCGCGGTGACGCCGTCGACGATGCTCAATTCGGGCACGTCGTCGGCGACGGCCGTGGTGGGGAACATGAGGGTGCCGACGAGTGCGACGGCGAGTCCGGCGACGATGCCGGCGGCCCGGCGTCGACGACGCGCGGGCGGCAGTTGAACCGTAGTGAGCGGTGACATGCCCTCTGTCTACCGTCGCGGTGGACGCCGGCGCTAGGAATTCGGCCGAGAATGTTCAACAAACTTGCAGCAGGCCGGGCGCGGCACGCGTGCCCGGCCTCTCCGATGGGCACGTCGGCACCGCCCGCGGCGCGGGTCGCCTCGGCGAGCGCCTCCGCGGGTGACGCGTCCCGGAAGCGGAGGGTGGTGCCGCCCGCCATCTCGATCGACGGACGCGGTGCGCGCGTGAGCACGAACACCGGCACGTGGAACGGCGGCTCGTCACCCCGGTGGGGTCGTCGGCCTGCGCGATCGGCTGGACCGAACGCTCTGGTCCGCGTCGACGACCTCGCCGTTGCGCGGCAACCAGCCGCCGAACGTGATCGGCACTGCGCGGGCATGCACGACGTCGAGCCGGTCGACGACCTGCAGGTGCACATGCGGCTCGGTGCTGTTGCCGGAGTTCCCGCACCGGCCCACCTGCTCACCGGGCCGCACGGCCTGCCCGATTCGTACGCTCACGCTCGCTCGCTGCAGGTGGCACAGCACCACGATGCCGCCCTCGGCCCGGATCATGACGTGATTGCCGGCCAGGGCGAGCCACCCGAGGCTCGCACGACGGCGTTGCCCCAGTGCATAGCCGATCGACGGCACCCCGCGATACGCGTCGTGATCGGGTTCGGCGTCGTGGGTGGCGACGACCACGCCTGCGACGGGCGAGAGGATCGGACGTGCGAAGCCCGGGAAGCGTTCGGCCGGTTCGGGCCGCACGAGCGAGGCGAGCGTGATCGCCCCCGATCGCCCGTCGGCACCGACGGGCACGAAGTCGATCGCGTACGACGTGGCGAACTCGGCGGTGCCATGGCTCGGCACCCGGTCGGCGGGGCTGTGCTGCGTGAGCCAGCGCCCTTCGAACGGATATCGCAGGTCGACGGGCGGCACCGCGTCACCGCCGCTCGGGCGGCACGGTCGCCGCGTCGGGCAGGCCGGTCTGGTACTCGGCCGAGAGCATGCGGTACGAGCGGGTCGTGAACGCCACGAGCGCGAGTGCGACCATGACGAGCCCCGCGAAGAAGAACACGAGCGCGATGCCGCGGGCTTCGCCGTCGCCGAGCAGCCAGCCCCAGGTCGCCTGCCCGTCGGGCGAGTCCATGTACGGGATGATCCAGAACTGGGCGATCGGCGCGATGAGGAACGCCGTGATCGGCGCGGCCGCGGCCTCGAAGGCCTGCGCGAAGCCGAACACCCGCCCCTGCCGGCGGAAGGGCACGACCTTCTGGATCACCGTCTGCTCGGCCGCCTCGACCACCGGGATGAGGCACATGTACGCCCAGATGCCGAGCCCGTAGAGCACCCACCACTCTCGGATCGTGAACAGGGCGCCGAGCAGGCCCATGCCGATCACGACGAGCAGCATCGTGCGGATGGGGTTCTGCCCGAGTCCCCACTTGGCGATCACGAGCCCGCCGATGATGAATCCCGTCGCAGTGACGCCGAGCACGACGCCCCACGCCTCGACCGGGAAGAGCGTCAGGCCGTACGGGTCCATCAGCGCCATGTACACGCCGCCGATGAGGTTGTTGAACGTCGAGAAGATGATCAGTGCGAAGAGTCCGGGCGCCGCCCGGATCGCGGTGATGCTGCCGCGCAGGTCGACCGCGGGGGCCCGGCCGTCCTCGGCGACCGGACGTTCTTCGGGGATGCGGACGAACATCAGGTGCACGAGCGCGACGAGCGTCATCGCGATCGCGATCGCGAGGGTCCACCCCATGCCGAGCAGGCCGATCGCGAGCCCGCTGAACACGCTCGTGACGATGAACGAGAGCCCCTGCACGGTGCCGACCATGCCGTTCGCGTTGGCGTGGCGCTCGACGGGCACGAGGAGGGTCACCGTCGTCGAGAGGGCGATGTTGCGCATGTTCTCGACCACCGACCCGAACAGGATGATGCCGGAGAACGCCCAGAACCACGGGCCGCCGAGGTCGACGAGCGCCGACTCGGGCTGCAGCAGGTACAGCACGCCGGCGATGCCGAACGAGCCGAGCGTGACGAGGCTGGAGAACACCATGACCCGGTGCTTGCGGTGCCGGTCGACGATCGTGCCGAAGAACATCGCGAAGACGGCGATGAGCAGCATGTACGCGCCGCCGATGATGCCGGTGGCGAGCACCGACTTCGTCTCGAGGTAGACCCAGAACGTGAGCGCGAACCAGAGGAAGCTCGTCGTCACGTTCGCGATCATCGTGTTGGCGAGCACGTGCAGGAAGGTGCGCATGCCGTTCGCCGGCGGCTCGGGCTGCGACGCGGACGTCGGCGCCTCGGCCTGCGGCGGAACCCCCGCAGGCGTGATCTCGCCGGCCGGCGACGCCGCCGCCGTCGCCTGCCGGTCCGTCTCGGTTCCGTCGAGCCGTTCGCCCACCCTGCGAGGGTAACCGCGGCCGCCGACATCCATAACCCCCTCGCGGCACGACCTCCCCCACGCGACGGAGCCGGGAAACCCGTCGGCCGGCGGATGCCGCCGGCCCCGGGACATCCGTACCGTGAGGGCATGCTCGAACTCCACGACGTGACCAAGCGCTACGGCGAGCGCCTCGCGCTCGACGCCGTCTCGTTCTCCGTCGGCGACGGCCGCCTCACGGGCTTCGTCGGCGGCAACGGCGCCGGCAAGACGACGACCATGCGCATCGTCCTCGGCGTGCTCGCCTCCGACGGGGGCACGGTGACGCTCGACGGCGAGCCCGTCACCGCGACCGACCGCCGCCGATTCGGGTACATGCCCGAAGAGCGCGGCCTGTACCCGAAGATGCGCGTGCTCGAGCAGACCGTCTACCTCGCCCGCCTGCACGGCTGGAGCACCGAGGCGGCGACCCGCAACGCGGTCGAGCTGCTCGAGCGCCTCGGCCTCGGCGAACGGCAGGGCGACACGATCGAGTCGCTCTCGCTCGGCAACCAGCAGCGTGCGCAGATCGCCGCCGCGCTCGTGCACCGCCCCGAGGTGCTCGTGCTCGACGAGCCGTTCTCGGGGCTCGACCCGATGGCCGTCGAGACCGTGCAGGCCGTGCTGGCCGACGTCGCGGCGACCGGCGTGCCCGTGCTCTTCTCCTCGCACCAGCTCGACATCGTCGAGCGGCTCTGCGACGACCTCGTGATCATCGCGAACGGACGCATCGCCGCGTCGGGCACGCGCGACGAGCTCCGCACCGCGCACGGATCGGAGCGCTGGGAGCTGCTGACGAGCGGCGACCTCGGCTGGCTGCGCGAACGGCCGGGCATCGAGGTCGCCGACTTCGACGGCGGCTGGGCCGTGTTCGAGGCCGATTCGGATGCCTCGCGCCAGTCCGTGCTCGCCGAGGCCGTCTCCCGCGGCGAGGTCGTGAGCTTCAGCCGCGAGCACACCACGCTCGCCCAGATCTTCAAGGAGGTCGTGCGATGAGCGGCGCGAACCGGCCGACGGCGCCGAGCTTCGTCGACAGCGTCTCGCTCATCGCGGGTCGCGAGATCACGATGCGCCTGCGCAGCAAGGCCTTCCTCATCTCGACGGGCGTGCTCATGCTCGCCGTACTCGCCTCGGTCGTGCTCGGCAGCCTCTTCGGCGGGCAGTCCGAGCCGACGAAGGTCGCCGTGGTGGGCACCGCCGCCGATGCCGTGGCCGGCAGCGACGCGCTCGAGGCCGTGCCCGTCGACGACGAGGCCGCCGGCGAGCAGCTGCTGCGCGACGGCGAGGTCGACGCGATCGTCGTGCCCGAGCCAGGCGCTCATCAGGGTCAGACGGTCGACCCCCTCGGCATCACCGTCATCGGGCTCGACCAGACGCCGACGGGCGTGGTCCAGGCGCTCTCGGTGCACCCGAGCGTCGAGCTGCTCGACCCGGCCGCCGTCGACCCCGGCCTCGCCTATCTCGTCGCCTTCGGCTTCGGCATCGTGTTCTTCATGTCGGCGCTCACGTTCGGCACGACGATCGCGCAGTCGGTCGTCGAGGAGAAGCAGACCCGTGTCGTCGAGATCCTGCTGTCGACCGTGTCGGCGCGTGCCCTGCTCACCGGCAAGGTGATCGGCAACAGCGTGCTCGCGTTCGGGCAGATCCTCGCGATCGCGGTGCTCGCGATCCTCGGGCTCATGCTCACGGGCCAGAAGGTGCTGCTCGGCGGGCTCGGCGGTTCGGTGACCTGGTTCGTCGTGTTCTTCGCGATCGGCTTCGTGATGCTCGCCGCCCTCTTCGCCGCGACGGCGGCGATGGTGTCGCGCTCGGAGGACATCGGGTCGGTGACGACCCCCGTCACGATGCTCGTGATGATCCCCTACTTCCTCGTCGTGTTCTTCTTCGACGACCCGACGGTGCTCGGCATCATGAGCTACGTGCCGTTCTCGGCGCCCGTCGGCATGCCGGTGCGCATCTTCCTCGGCCAGGCGGAGTGGTGGGAGCCCATCGTGTCGCTCGTGATCCTCGTCGCGACGACGGCGCTCGCGGTCGCGATCGGCGAGCGCATCTACCGCAACTCCCTCCTCAAGACGGGCGCCCGCGTGCCGCTCGCCGAGGCCCTGCGCGGGTAGCCGGCCCGCTCGCGCAGCACAGGCCGCGGGCGGATGCCTCGGAGTCGGGGGACACGAGGCATCCGCCCGCTTCACGTCGTGCGCCGGCGCGAGGCATCCGTGCGTCGTCGGCGCGAATGCGCCGATTCCGTGCGCCCGGCGTCACGATGCCTGCCCGCCCGCGGATGCGAGGATGGTTCGGTGAACTCTCCGCTCCACGACACGACCTTCCGCGGCTTCGCCTCCGACAACTACTCGGGCGTGCACCCCGAGGTGCTCGCCGCCATCCAGACGGCCAACGACGGCCACCAGGTGGCCTACGGCGAGGACGTCTACACCGAGCGCCTGCAGCAGGTGTTCGCGCACCACTTCGGCGAGGGCGTCGAGGCGTTCCCGGTGTTCAACGGCACCGGTGCGAACGTGACCGGCCTGCAGTCGATGCTCCCCCGCTGGGGCGCGGTCGTCTCGGCGAAGACGGCGCACATCAACTCCGACGAGGGCGGAGCGCCCGAGCGCGTCGGCGGCATCAAGCTGCTCACGGTCGCCGCGCCCGACGGCAAGCTCACGCCCGAGCTCATCGACGAGGAGGCGTGGGGCTGGGGCGACGAGCACCGGGCGCAGCCGCTCGTCGTGTCGATCACGCAGACCAGCGAGCTCGGCACCGCGTACACCGTCGACGAGGTGCGCGCGATCACCGAGCACGCCCACTCGCTCGGCATGAAGGTGCACATGGACGGCGCGCGCCTGTCGAACGCGGGCGCGACGCTCGGCGTTCCGCTGCGCGCGTTCACCCGCGACGCGGGCGTCGACGTGCTGAGCGTGGGCGGCACCAAGAACGGATGCCTCGGCGCCGAGGCGATCGTGGTGCTGAACCCCGAGGCATCCGAGGGCCTGAAGTACCTGCGCAAGCTCAACATGCAGCTCGCGTCGAAGATGCGCTTCGTCTCGGCGCAGCTCATCGCGCTCTACGAGGGCGACCTGTGGCTGCGCAACGCGACGCACGCGAACGCGATGGCCTCGCGCCTGCGCGACGCGCTCGACGCGGGCATCGCGGCGGGCGAGCTGCCGGGCCTCGGCTTCAGCCAGGCGACGCAGTCGAACGGCGTGTTCGCGACGCTGCCGCAGGGTGTCGCCGACAAGCTGCGCGACCGCGGGTTCCGTTTCTACGACTGGGACGCCGCACGCGGCGAGGTGCGCTGGATGTGCGGGTTCGACACGAGCGAGGCCGACATCGACGCGTTCGTCGCCGGCATCCGCGAGGAGCTCGCGGCGGCGTAGGCCCGTCGACGCCACGAGGGCGCGGCATCCCCTGCGGATGCCGCGCCCTCGTCGTCGTGCCGACCGGTTCAGCGGCCGTCGGCGAGGCGCTCGATCGGGATCGTCGTGCCGAGGATGCGCTCGGCCGCGCGGTGGCCCGAGAGCAGCGCCCCGTTGACCGTCGCCGGACAGTCGCCCCACGTCGCCTCGCCGGCGAGGTGCAGCACGTCGCCGACGGGCGTGGCGATCACGTCGTGGTCGTCGTACGAGGCGCCGCGGGCGACGTAGGAGTACGAGCCGAGTGCGTACGGGTCGGAGCCCCATCGGGTGATCCAGTGGCCGGTCGGCTCGGGCACCGCGTCGCCGTAGTTGCGCCGGAGGCCCTCGAGCACCGAGGCGACGATCTCGTCGTCGGCCATCTGCTCGATGCGGCGGGCCCACTCGCCGCCCGCGAAGGTGAGCAGCATCGGTGTGCCGCTGACGACCGACACGTCGTACCACGAGTGCCAGGGCGCGCTCTCGGCGCCGAGCTGGCGGATCGCGTACGCGCCGTCCTGCCAGAAGCGCTCGGGGAACTGCAGGAAGACCTTGTCGAACGTGCCCATGCCCACCCGGTCGATCGCGCCGGACACCGCCTCGGGCAGAGCGGGCTCGAAGTCGATCGTCCCGGCCTTGAGCACGCCGAGCGGCACCGTCACGACGACCCGACCGGCCTCGAACGACTCGGACGCGGTGGTGACGCGCACGCCCGCCGCCGACCACTCCACCGCCGTGACCGGCTGCCCGAGTCGGATGTCGAGGCCATCCGCGAGCGCCGTCGCGAGCGCGTCGTAGCCGCCGGGGAACACGACCTCGTCGCCGTCGATCGCGTCTTCGTCGAGCCCGTGGGCGTCGACCTCGGCGCCGTCGGCGCCGCACTGCTCCTCGGTGCGATGGCGGTGGAACGCGCGCACCCGCTCGGTGCGCTCCGGATCCCAGCCGAGTCCGGCGAGCGCCCGCTCGACGACGTCGGCGTAGCTCTCGCCGTGCTCCGAGGCTTCGACCGCGGCGGCGAGGCGCTCGTCGGCCGCCGCGACGTCGTCGAGCCACGCGTCGGTCGCCGCGGCGTCGAGCTCGCGGTGCTCCTCGTCGTAGTTCGCGATCGGGCGCCCGCCGGCCTGGAAGCTGCCGACCGTGAACTCGGCGGTCTCCATGCCGAACGCTGCGACGAGCTCCGTGAGGGGGTTGCCGTCGAGCCCGTGGATCCAGGAGGCGCCCCGGTCGACGGAGAAGCCCGGCGAGCGGTCGGTCCAGGTGCGTCCGCCGATGCGGTCGCGCGCTTCGAGAACGACGACCTGGCGACCTGCGGCGTGCAGGAGCCGGGCGGCGGTCAGTCCGGCGACGCCGGCTCCGACGATGACGGTGTCGAACATGGGCTACTGGTCCATTCGAGAGGGAGGCGGGTGAGCGGAAGGCGGCGAGCGGATGACAGGCGGCGAGCGGATGACGGGCGGCGCGTGCACCCGGCGTGCGAGCGGCGCGGCGCCGAGGCGTCCGCCGCATCGGTCACTCGGGGGCGAGCACCTCGGTCTCGCGGTTGAGCGAGCGCTTCTGGAAGTAGTCGCGGGAGCCGGGGAACATCGCCCAGACGAACATCAGCACGACGCCGAGCAGGAGCGACCCGATGCCCACGATGAAGGCGCCGCCGACACCGGCGACCTGCGAGTAGCCGTAGTCGGGGTTCAGCATGTCGATCGCCGACTGCACGAACGCCCACGCCATGAAGACCCCGCCGAGCAGCGGGAAGACGAGGCGGTAGAAGAAGTTGCGACGGCTGGCGAAGAGCGTGCGGCGGAAGTACCAGACGCACGCGAAGCTCGCGATGGCGTAGAAGAAGGCGATCGCGAGGCCCATCGAGAGCAGCGAGTCGGCGAGCACGTCGGTCGAGACGAGGTTCATGCCGGCGTAGTAGACGATCGCGATCACGCCGACGAGCATCGTCGAGAACGCCGGCGTCTTCGACGCCTCGTGCACCTTCGCGAAGCGAGCCGGGAGGGCCTTGTAGACGCCCATGGCGAAGGTCCCGCGCGCGGTCGGCAGGATGGTGGTCTGCGAGGAGGACAGCGCCGAGATCGCGACGGCGACCACGAGGAACCAACCCAACGGGCCCATCGCCATGCCCGCGAGCACGGAGAACACGTCGTCGGCGTTGGTCTCGTTCGCGAGGCCCGTGCCGGTGTCGCCGAGGCCGGCGTACATCATCGCGACGACGGTGATGCCGACGTAGGTGATCAGCAGGATGACCGTCGTGAGGGTCGCGGCGCGGCCCGGCGTGCGACGCGGGTCCTTCGTCTCCTCGGTGAGGGCGAGGCACGTGTCCCAGCCCCAGTAGATGAAGAGCGCGAGCAGGATCGCCTGCACCATGCCGGTGCCGTCGGCCAGGAACGGGTTGAACCAGTCGAGCGAGACCGGGGTGGGGTCGGGTGCGGTACCGGTGAAGTAGCCGATGAGGCAGCCGACGACGAACGCGGCCATCGCGAGGTACTGGATCGCGAGCAGCACCTGCTGCATGCGCTCGCCGATCTCGACGCCCCGCAGCGACACCCAGGTCATGACGGCGATGATGACGCAGCCGAAGGCGGTGACGATGAAGCGGTTCTCGACGAGCGAGCCGTCGCCGATGAGGCTCAGCAGGTAGGCCGAGGCGATCTCGGCGAGGTTCGCCATGACGAGCACGCCGGCGACGGCGATGCTCCAGCCGGCCATCCAGCCGGTGCGCGGGCCGAACGCCTTCGCCGCCCAGGTGAACACGGTGCCGCAGTCGGGCACGTCGTTGTTGAGCTCGCGGTACGCGTAGGCGGTGAAGAGCATCGGCACGAACGCGAGCACGAAGGCGATCGGCGCCTGCGCGCCGACCGCGATGACGACGTAGCCGAGGGTCGCGGCGAGCGAGAAGAGCGGCGCGGTCGAGGCGATGCCGATGACCGTCGAGCCCCAGAGCCCGAGCTTGCCGATGGCGAGGCCCTTCGTGGGGGTGCCGGGTGCCGGAGCGCCGGGGGCGGGAATGGCGGATGCGCCGGGCGCGGAGGCGGCCGGGGCTGCGGTCTGCTTCGTCAACGTGGTACCTGCTCGTCGTCGAGGGGTGGGTGGGGCTCGAACAGTGTACCTGACCGACCGACTAGTCGGTCTGTGCGTGGGTCACGGCGTTCGCCACCGCGCGACCGCGGCCGCGCCCCGCGCTGCAGGCCCGCCAGGCGGCCGGGTCGCCGGGCGGCCTCAGCCGCCGGCGCGGAGGCTCTCGAGCGCGGCGATGATCGCCTCGACCCGCTCGCGCGTGACGACGTCCTCGCCGGCGTCGAGGTTCATGAGCGCGTTGTGGTTGATGCCGTCGCCGGCGAAGAGCACCAGGCGGGCGAGCGTCGCCTCGCCGGTCGCGGTCTCGAGCGCGTCGAGCCAGTCGGCCCGGCACTCGCGCAGGACCTCGAGCGCCGCCTCGTCGCCGGTCTGCGCGATGCGGTAGGCCGCCTCGATCAGTCGCTCGAGCTCGCTGTCGCGATCGAGCGACGAGACGAGGTAGAACCGCACGGCCCCCTCCGGCGAGGTGCGCATCTGCTCGGTGTCGCGCCGCGCCTGGGCGCGCAGCTCGACGAACAGCGCCGCACGCAGCGCGCTCACCGACGAGAAGTGGTGCAACGCTCCCGACTTCGAGAGCCCGGCCCGGCCCGCCACCGCCTCGAGCGTGGCCCCCCGCAGGCCCCGCTCGACGACGAGGTCGGTGTACGCGGTGAGGACTCGGGCGGCCTGGCCATCGACGGTGATCACCACGCCATCGTACGAGCACGGACGCACACGACGGGCGCACGAAGGCGCGGCACCCGTTCGCGATGAACGGATGCCGCGCCCGAGGTGTTGCGTGCCGGTCAGTGCCCGACGGCCCGCAGCGCGTTCACGATGCCGTCGCCGAAGAAGCCGTTGGTCTTCTTGGCGCTCTCGCAGGTGTGCGTCGCGGTGAGCGTCGCACCCGCCGGGGTGTGACGGGTGTAGGTGAAGTCCGCCGGCACCGGGCAGGCCTCGTCGACCGCCGACTTCAGCAGCTTCTTCTCGACCGCGTTGGCGTTCATCCGGATGCCGCCGCGCAGCGGGTCGGCCGCGCCGTACTGGCTCACGACGAGCGCGGCGACGCCGGCCGCGTGCGGCGACGCCATCGACGTGCCCTGCAGGTACTGGTAGTACGCGCAGGTGCCCTCGTCGTCGCAGCTCTCGACCGCCCAGTCGACGACCACGTCGCCGTTCTCGTCGATCGCGCCCTCGGCCTCGGCGAGCGAGGCCGGGTAGGCGGCGAGGATGCCCTTCGTGATGTCCCGGGTGTTCGCAGGGGTGTCGTACACGTCGCCGCCGGGCGCCGCCACGTCGATGTAGCCGTTGCCGTAGCTCGAGTAGTACGCCTTGCGCTCCGAGATGCCGGTGCTCGAGACCGAGATCACGCCGTCGCCCTCGGCCGGCATCGAGATGCACGACTCGGGGTCGAGCAGGTCGCGCACGTAGGCGGCCTCGCCGGGCACGCTCGCGAAGTCGGGGCTGCCCCCGTCGGTGACCGCCTTGGTGTAGTCGATCGCCTCGTTGCCGGCGGCCGCGACGAGCGTCACGCCGTGGCCGCGCGCGTAGTCGAGCGCGCGCTGCATCGCCTCGACGATGGTGCGCTGCTCGGCCTGGTCCTCCGCAGAGTCGGCCGGGTGGCTCGAGCAGTTGAAGAGCCACGGGTCGACGTAGTAGCTCATGTTGACCACGTCGATGCCGTGGTCACCGGCGTAGGTGAGCGCGTCGACCGAGGGCTGCAGGAAGAAGTAGCCCGAGTCCTGGCCGGCGCGGAGGTTCACGAGCGACACGTTCGGCGCGACGCCCGCGATGCCGAGGCCGTTGATCGGCGAGCCGATCGTCGAGGCGACGTGGGTGCCGTGGCCGTTCTCGTCGACGTCGGCGGCATCCTCGCAGGAGCCGTCGGGCTCGTCGGCGCAGTCGCCGTCGATCACGTCGCCGTTCGCGTCGACGGGCACGTCGACCGTGAAGTTGCGGCTGAGGTCGGCGTCGAAGTTCGGTGCGATGTCGGGGTGGCTGCCGTCGACGCCGGTGTCGATGATGCCGACCCGAACGCCCTTCGAGCCCTGCTGCCAGGCGTACGAGCCGTCGACCGTCGCGTCGATCTGCTGCATGTCCCACTGCAGGTCGGCGAGCGGCTCGGCGTCGGCCGAGCTCGGCGCGTGCGACTTCGCCTTGCCTGGGGCGGCGTGCCCCTCGTCCTCGACGCCGTCGCTCTTCTTCGCGTCGGCGTGGCCGGAGCCCGGCACATCGCCGATGATGCGGTTCTGGGCGGTGCCCTCGATGACCGACTGGTCGGCCGCGGCGTCGGCGAAGCCGGCGCCCGCACGGACGGTGGCGACGCCGATGGCGTCGTTCTGCGAGACGACGGTGCCGCCCGCGGCCTCGACCGCGGCGAGCGCGTCGGCGCTCGACACCCCCTGGGCGAAGACCACGACGTACTCGTGATCGGCTCCCGCATCGGCTCCGACGGCTCCGGCAGGTGTTGCGGCGAGCGCGGTCAGGCCGATGGCGATGGCAGAAGCTGCTGCGATGGATCGCATCTTCAGCATGAAGCATCCTTCCTCATTGACGGGATCTTGCCCGGCCATGCTCGCACACGGTCGAGCCAGGCCGATAGGGGGTCCACGAAGTGTTCGACGACGCTCCCGGAATACCTCGGCGGTTCCATGCGTTCGAATCGATCGGGACGACGGCGACCCGCACCACCGCTCAACGCAACGAACCAGGAAGCAGCACCATGACGCTCGTCACCGATCTCACGTCCCGCAGGGCCGACACGGCCGCACCCCTCATCGACCCGCTCGTCGAGCGCTGGAGCCCCCGCGCCTTCGACCCCGAGGCCGTCGTCGAGACCGAGACCCTGCGGACCATCCTCGAGGCCGCCCGCTGGGCGCCGTCGGCGAACAACTCGCAGCCGTGGCGTTTCATCGTCGCCCGGCGCGGCACCGCCGCCTTCACGACCCTGCACGACCGGATGGCGGGCTTCAACCAGGAGTGGGCCGACTCGGCCGCCGTGCTCATCGTGAACATCGCCGAGACCGTCGACGCCGAGGGCCGCCAGCGCCCGTGGGCGCGTTACGACCTCGGCCAGGCCGTCGCCCACCTCACCGTGCAGGCGCAGCACGAGGGCCTGCACACCCACCAGATGGGCGGCTTCGACGCGGCCGCGATCCACGAGGCCTTCGGCCTGCCTGAGAACCAGGAGGTCGTCTCGATCACCACGATCGGCGCCCTCGGCGACGTCGACCAGCTGGGCGAGGTGCTCCGGGAGCGCGAGGTCGCGCCGCGCCGCCGCATGCAGCTGGCGGAGTTCGTCACGGTCGGCGAGTAACCGCCGCAGCGAGACGGATGCCTCGGGGTCGATCGACCCCGAGGCATCCGTCGTCTGCGCCCCTCATGGCGTACGGCCGCACCCCGACGCGTCAGGCCCCGACGAGGTCGACCGGGGTGGTCGGCGACGGGTCGCGCCGTGCCGCGGGCTCGCGCTTGCGGTCGAGCGCCTTCTTGATGCGCCACGCCGCGAACACCGCGACGACGCTCACGACCACGTGCATGCCGAGGAAGACGTCGGTGAGCCCGGCGCCGAGCAGCACGCCCGCGACGAGCGGCCCGGCCGCCGAGAACGCGGTCTGCATCGCGCCGATGGTGCCGAGCGTCTGGCCGACCATGCCCTTGGGCGCGAGCTGCGCCGTCAGCGGGTTGAGCACGGGGCTGTAGATCGTCTCGCCGACGGCGAAGATGCCGTAGGTCATGACGAACAGCGCCGAGGCGATGCCGGGTGCGAACTGCGCCGCAGAGAGGATGAGCCACGACACGACCCAGATCGAGCCGACGGCCATGAGCAGCACCGGCGCGCTGCGCTTCGCCGTGAGCTTCACGACGATCACCTGCAGCGCGACGATGACGAGGCAGTTGACCGCCGCCGCCATGCCGATCGCGGCGGGGTCGACGTCGAGCACGGTGATGCCGTAGGCGGGCAGCCCCGACTCGAACTGGGCGTAGAAGCCGAGCGCGAGGGCGACCGTGACGACGGCCGTCCAGCGCATGGCGGGCTCGGCGAAGATCCTGCGCAGCGCCCCGCGGGAGCGCGCCGCGCCGTCGGGGTGCCCGTCGCCGTCGAGGTCGACCGCGGCGATCGCCCCGGTCGCCGCGTCGAGCGCCGAGAACGCGCCCGTGTGCGCGGCCACGCGACCGGTCGCGGTGCCGACGCCGGCACCGACGAGCCCCGCCTGCCGCACCCGCCCGGCGAGCGCGATGATCGCCGACGACAGCACGAACCCGCCGGCCGCCATGGCGAAGCCGACGTCGAGCCCGTCGGCCCGGTCGAGGTCGACGACGAGCCCCGCGAGGAACGCGCCTGCGGCCATGCCGAGCGATTCGCCGGTGAACTTGTAGGCGAACACCTTGCGCCGGTCGTCGCCCGAGGACCACTGCAGGGCGAGCACCTGCTTGGCGGGCACGGCGGCCGAGAGTCCGAGGCCGAACACGAGCATGCCGGCGAGGAAGAGCGCGGGCACGTCGACCCAGACGAGCGAGGCGACGCCCGCGGCGCCGATCAGCTGCGCGATGACGGCGACCTTCACGGGGTCGAAGCGGTCGGCGAGCCGCCCGGCGAGCGGGGCCGCCACGAGCGCGCCGATCGAGAACAGCGACGAGGCGCCGGCGGCGACGAGGGCACCCCAGCCGCGGGTGTCGGCCGCATAGGCGTACTGGTAGGGCAGCACCGCTCCCCAACCGAGCGATCCGATGGCGCTGGCCAGAATGAGCAGTCGCGCGCGCATGGTGGTGTCCTCCTCCCGAGGTCTCGACGAGCAGAGGGATGCCTCGCGCCGACGCCGGCGACGAAGCATCCCTCACCCTTCGAATGCGAAGTATTCGATATCGAAATATTAGCAACCGAAATATGCGTGAGAGAATTCCCGTATGCCCCGACGAACCCCGAGCGCCCCCGAACTGCACCGTCGCGCGGTCGCGACGTACGTCGCCGCGGGCGGAGAGGAGTCGGTGCAGCGCGTCATCACCGCCGTGCAGAGCCTCACCAAGAAGCTCGACCAGTGGTACGTGCGCCAGCTCGCCGACCTCGACATCGCCGCCGGCGAGTGGGCGGTCGTCACCTCGCTCGCGAAGGCCGGCGAGGCGCTCACGCCGAGCCAGCTCGCCGACCTCACGAACGTCGCGCCCTCGTCGATGACGCACCGGCTCGACAAGCTCGCCGAGCGCGGGCTCGTCGAGCGCACGCCCGACCCCGAGAACCGCACCCGCACCTACATCAGCCTCACCGACGAGGGGTGGGAGCTGTTCAGCCTCGCGATCCGCGGCTCGTCGGTCGTCGAGACCGACGTGCTGCAAGACCTGAGCGACGACGAGCGCATCGAGCTCGCCCGCCTGCTCGAGGTCGTGATCGCCCGCCTCGACGACGTCGAGGCGTAGCCCGACCGGCGGTCGGGCGGCGAGCCGTCCCGAGACCCGCTACCAGGAGCGCACGCGCTCGACCGTCACCCGCACGGGCACCGAGTACTCGGCGATGTAGCGCTCGGGCGTGTACTCGATCCGCTCGATCGCCTCGGCGTACTTCTCGGCGTACCGCGGCCACTCGGGCCGATCGCCGATCTCGCCGATCTCGGCCGACCCCGTGAACACCGCGACGTCGTCGCCGACCTCATCGGTGTTGAAGTGCAGGGCGGTGCGCGGGTTGCGGGCGAGGTTCGCGAGCTTGGGCGTGTCGGGCTTCGAGAGCAGCATCAGCTCACCCTCGTTCCACACGAACCACACGGGCGTCGGCACGGGGGTTCCATGCTGGTTCACGGTCGTGAGCCAGATGGTCTCCTCCGTCTCGAGGCGCTCGATGACGCGGTCGCTCAGCTTCAGTTCTTTCGACATGGATGCCTCTCCTCGGGCTCGTTCGCGGCCGGTCTCGATCTGCTCGCCGCGCCCTACGGGCGCAGCAGCACCTTGATCGCGCGCCGCTCGTCCATCGCGGCGTACGCCTCTGCGGCCTCGGCGAGGGGGAGCTCGACGTCGAACACGAGGCCCGGCTCGATGGCGCCCGACAGGACGTCGGGCAGCAGCTCCTCGATGTAGCCGCGCACGGGTGCGACGCCGCCGTTCACGCCGACGTTCGTGTTGAAGAGCTGGCGCACCGGCAGCTCGGGGCCTCCGTTCGGCACCCCGACGTAGCCGACCATGCCGCCGGGCCGGGCCGAGCGGAGCGCCTGGTCCATCGACTCCTCGGTGCCCACGCACTCGAGCACGCGGTCGGCGCCGATGCCGCCCGTGAGCTCGCGCACCGCGGCGATGCCCTCGGCGCCGCGCTCGGCGACGATGTGGGTCGCGCCGAACCGGCGGGCGAGCGCCTGCCGCTCGGGGTGGCGGCTCATGGCGATGATCGTGCCGGCACCGAGCCGCTTCGCTGCGATGATCGCGCAGAGGCCCACCGCCCCGTCGCCGACGACGGCGACCGAGTCGCCCGGCCCGACGCCCGCCGAGACGGCCGCGTGGTGTCCGGTGCCCATGACGTCCGAGAGGGTGAGGAGGCCGGGCACCTGCTCGTCGCGCACCGGCCCCGGCACGACGACGAGGGTGCCGTCGGCGAGCGGCACGCGCACGCGCTCGCCCTGGCCGGCGTCGGCGAAGGCGCCCTTGCGGTCGTCGCCGCCCCACCAGCCGCCGCCCAGGCACGAGGTCGACACCCCGTTGCGGCAGTTCACGCAGGTGTTGTCGCACACGTAGAACGGCGCGATCACGAAGTCGCCGACCTGCACGCCCACGACGTCGTCGCCGACGGCCTCGACGACGCCGATGAACTCGTGGCCGATGCGGCGCGGCTCCTTCGTCGGCGTGATGCCGCGGTACGGCCAGAGGTCCGAGCCGCAGACGCACGCGGCGACGACCTTCACGATCGCGTCGTCGCCGGTCGTGATGACGGGGTCGGGCACGGTCTCGACGCGGATGTCCCGGGGAGCGTGGATGACGGTGGCGAGCATGCCCTCGAGCCTATTCCCGGTTCGAGCCCGGGCACCCCTGGCCGGCCGCCCCGTCGGCACGAAGCGCCGCCCGGCGATCCGCCGGGGGGCGCCCGACCGAGACAGCGGCACGTCTTGACGCCCCGCCGACCCCGGGCTACTCTAAGCGAACCCACTCTGACAGCGTTGTCATATCGAGATCTCTCACGATGCGACTCCTGTCGAATCCGCATGTGGCACCCCGAAGGCCCGCTGAATCCAGGAGACACCCATGGCCCCCTCCGGCCCCGCACCCGCTCTTCGCGCGAAGACGCTCCGATGGCGCCGCACCGTCGCCCTCGCCGTCGCGGCGACCCTCGCCGCACCGCTCGCCGCCCTCGCGCCCGCCGCCCTCGCGCCCGCAGCCCGGGCATCCGCCGCCCCCGTCGCGAACGCCGCCGCCTTCGGCGCCCCCGATGAGATCGCGGCCGACTACTACGCCGCACTGCTGCGCCACACGCGCTGGGTGAACTCGGTGTGGGATCCGGCGATCAACGCGTACCAGTCCAAGGACTTCAACTTCGCGGTCGTGCTCGGCAACGCCGTGATCGTCACGCACGGAGACTACGACGCCGAGATCGCCGGCATCTCGAAGGACCAGCTCACCCAGCGCACGATCGACACGATCCGCTACTACGCCGCCAAGAACCGCTTCGTCGACCCGAACGGCACCTGGGGCAAGCGGATGTTCTGGGACTCCACGTTCCAGTCGTACTTCCTCGACGCGGGCCGCGTGCTGTGGGATCGGCTCGACGCCACGACGCAGAAGAACCTCGAGACGATCGCCGTCGGGCAGTCGGCCTACACCGCCGACCTCGACTACGGCGACGACCCGCTGTCGGGCTCGTGGACGGCCGACTGGCCCACCGGCAAGCACGCGGGCGACACCGCGCAGGAGGAGGCGGGCGTGTACACCCAGGCGCTCGCGCCGGGTCTCGCCTGGGCACCCGACCATGCGGACGCCTCGCGCTGGAACGAGCAGCTCGGCGACTGGGCCCGCAACGCCGCCGGCCAGCCCACCGCCGACCTCAACAACCCGGCCGTCGTCGCCGGGAAGCCGGTGTCGACGAACACGATGCAGACGATCTACGACACGTACCTCGTCGAGAACCACGGGTCGTTCGGCCCGCACTACCAGTCCGACATCTGGCGCTCGGGCGGGCGCAACGCGATCCAGTTCATCCTGAACGACCAGCCCATCCCCGAGTACCTGAAGCACCAGCCGAACTCGGCCGAGCTCTGGCGGTCGATCAAGATGGTGATGTCGAATCAGGGTGAGCCGTTCATGCCGATGGTCAACGACCGCGAGTACCTCTACGGCCGCGACGTGATCCCGATGGCGTTCCTCGGTCAGGTGCTGCGCGACCCCGACGCCGTGCGCGCCGAGGCGAACATGGCCGCGTCGCTCGAGGCCTACCAGGCGTACCCGCCGGTCGACCGGCTGGCCAAGTTCTCGGGAGAGCCCAAGTACGAACCCGAGGCGCGCGCCGAGATCGCGATCTCGTACCTGCTGCACGTCGAGGCCGCCGAATCGGCGGAGGGCGTCGTCCGGCCCGCGCCGCAGGACGAGTTCTTCGCCCGACTCGCCGGGGTGCGCGACTTCGGCGCCGGCCCCGGTCTCTCGGTGCAGCAGTCCGCGAACGCGTGGGCGGCGGCATCCAGCAAGAAGGGCTTCCTCAAGTTCCCCTGGGTTCCGGGCCACGACTCGTGGCTGTTCGCGCTGTCGGGCTCGACGCCGTACCTGTACCCGAACTCGGCGGCGACCGTCGACGAGCGGCGGACGAGCACCTACACCGCGCCGCGCGACGGCTTCGAGGGCACGGCATCCGTCTTCCGGATCGGCGGCGGCTACGCGGGCCAGGTGACGCTGCCGAACGGGGCGGCACTGTACGCCTCGACCGGCGCCGGCTGGCAGGACGGCACCGTCTCGGTGCGCAACCTCGACCTCGGCGGCTACAACGGCCTCGACGGGTCGCGCACCTACTACACGGCCGAGGGGTCGGCCACCGACACCCTGCCCGTCGTGACGCCGCCGAACCCGGCCGACGCGAACGCCGCCCGGATCGACGACCTGTCGTTCGATCCCGTGTCGGCGCGTTTCGTGCGCATCCAGGGCCAGCAGGGCAACGCCCGTTACGGCTACTCGCTGTACTCGCTGCACGCCTACGGGACGGGCGCGGAGGCCGCGACCGACCTGGCCGCCGGACGCCTCGCGACCGCCTCGAGCGAGGACCCCGCCCGTCGGGCCTCGACGGTCACCGATGCCGACCCCGCCACCCGCTGGGCCGTCGCCGTCGCCGAGCGCACGCGTGCGGACTCCTGGATCCAGGTCGACCTGGGTGCGGAGAAGAGCGTCGGTTCGGTGCGACTGGCCTGGGAGGTGAGCGCCGGTGAGCGCTATCTCGTGCAGACCTCGTCGGACGGCCGGACCTGGACCACGCAGACCGCCTACACCGGCAGTGCCGACGCCAACGTCGCACGCCTCGACACCGTCGACCTGACGCCGGCGGGCGCGACCGCCCCGGCTCCGGTCGAGGCGAGGTTCGTGCGCATGCAGGGGGTGCAGGGCGACCCCGCCTACGGCTACTCCCTCTTCACGATGCGCGCACTGACGGCGACCGGCGTCGACGCGGCGGCGGGCAAGCCGGCGACGGCATCGAGCTCGGACACGGGTCGTGCCCCGTCGAGCGTGACCGACAGCGACCCGGCCTCGCGCTGGGCCGTGTCGCGTGCCGACCGCACCCGGGCCGACTCGTGGATCCAGGTCGATCTCGGCGCTCCCACCGCGATCGCGCAGGTGCAGCTGGGCTGGGAGGCATCGGCCGGTCGCGAGTACCGCATCCAGGTGTCGGCGGACGGCGAGACGTGGCAGGATGCCGCGAGCTTCCGCTACACGGGCGACCAGGTCGCCACGACCGAGGGGTCGTGGATCAACGTCGAAGGCGCGGCCGGCTACGTCGTGCGCGGCGGGCAGGCGCCGATCACCGTGTCGAGCGAGAAGGAGGGGATCAACACCCTTCGGCTCGGCGGCGGCGACCGTCCGATGCTCGTCGAGATGGTGCCGGGCGACGCCGCCGCGACGGCCGCGCAGGATGCCGCGCCGCAGCCGAGCGCCGACGGACTGCTCGTGAGCTCGCTCGGCGGCTACCTCACCGCCTTCAACCTCACCGGGGCCGACGTCACGACCGACGTCGCGGTCCCCTACGTCGGCGACACCGTGGCGCTCTTCGCCGGCGACCAGGTGCTCGGGCCGGATGCCTCGACCCTCACCGTCACGGTGCCCGCGGGCGACGCGGTCGTGCTCGCTCCGCGAGCCGCGGTGAAGACCGCGGCCGCGGTCCGGGCGGCCGGTGTCGCGGTGTCGGTGCTCGACGGCCGCACGGTCCGCGTCGCGCGGCCCGACGGCGGGGATGCCGGAGCGGGAGCCGTGAAGACGATCGACGTCACGAACGTCGAGACCGGCGAGACGCGGACGCTGCCGATCGGCAAGCCGAAGGTCGCGGCGCCGGCGTCGTTCCCGGGCGCGACCGCGTTCCCGGTGCCCGACCTGGCGCTCGCGGCGCTCACGTTCCCGGCGTCCGTGCTGCCCGAGGGCATGACCTCGCCGCAGGGCGCGGTCGACGGCGACGCCGGCACCGCGTGGACCCCGGGGGCGGACGGCCGCATGGTCGCCGACCTCGGCTCGGCGCACCAGATCGGCACCGTCACCACGCTGTGGGACGGCGACGGGGCCCCGGCGGCGATCGTCTCGGTGAGCGACGACGGCATCACGTTCCGCGAGGTCGGTTCGCTCGAGGCCGGCGCGACGCGCGGGTCGGTGGCGGTCGATGCGACCGCGCGGTACGTCGCGCTGACCACCGATTGGGCCGAGGGCGACCCCGGTCTGGTCGCACTGCGCGCACTCGTTCCGGGGGCGGTCGACCACCCTCGGGGCGTGCAGCTGAGTCGGTGACCGTCGGCGGCTCGGGCTGCGTCGACGTGCGCCGCCCGGGCCGTCACCGCTCGCGCGCCTCGCCGAGCATCGCGCGGAGCTGCGCGACGACGAGCTCGTGGTCGTCGAGCTGCGGCAGCCCCGAGACGCCGACGGCGCCGATCACCGCGCCCGAGACGAGCCGCAGCGGCAGCACGCCGCCGTGGGCGGCGAACAGCTGCGGGTCGAGGCGGGCGTGGGTGTCGAAGTCCTCGCCCTTCGCGCGGAACTCCTCGCCGACCAGCAGCGAGGACTTGCCGTAGCGCTCCACGACGCGGTGCTTGCGGTCGAGCCAGCCGTCGTTGTCGGCGCTCGCACCGGGCAGCGCGGCGTGGAAGACGCGCTGCGGCCCGAACCAGATCGCGATCGCGATCGGCAGGCCGCGCTCGGCCGCGATCGTGCGCAGCCGGGAGCCGAGCCGCCAGGCGTCGTCGAGGGTGAACGCGGCGAACCGCAACTCGTCGTGCTCCGCCTCGAGGCGGTCGAGCAGGGCAGTCATGCTCGAAGCGTACCTCCGACCGATCGGTGCCGGAGCCGCACGCGGGACGCGACCATCCGCCCTGCCGCAGTCCGGGTTCGCGGGATGTCGGCGGCATCCGCCAAGATGTCCGAGTGACCGGCATGAGATCGTTCTGGGCCGCCCTGCCGACCGAGGGGCGTTGGCTGCTGTCGACCGTCGCCATCCAGACCCTCGGTCGCGGCCTGACGTTGCCGTTCACGATCATCTACCTGCACGAGGTGCGCGGGTTCGACCTCGGCGTCTCGGGCACGCTCATGGGCCTCATCGCCATCACCGGGCTCGTCGTCACGGGGCCCGGCGGCACGCTCATCGACCGGTTCGGCGCCAAGATCGTGCTCATTGTGGGTCTCGTCGCGATGATCGCGGGCTGCACGCTGCTCGCCTTCGCGACGACGCCCGCGGTCGCCGCGGTCGCGCTCGTGCTCATCGGCATCAACTTCGGCGTCTCGTGGCCAGGCTTCAACGCCCTCATCGCGACCGTGGTCGAGGGCGACCTGCGCCAGCAGTACTTCGGCGTCAACTTCGCGCTCGTCAACCTCGGCATCGGCGTGGGCGGCATCATCGGCGGCTTCTTCGTCGACGTCGACAACCCCGACACGTTCACCGCGATCTTCCTCGTCGACGCGGCGACGAGCCTCATCCCCATGGCGCTGCTGCTCGGGCCGCTGCGGCACGTGCGCACGCACGCCGAGCCCGACGAGCACGCGGCTCCGGTCGGCGGCTACCGCGAGATCCTCAAGCGCCCGGCCGTGCTCTGGCTGACGCTCGTCACCTTCATCTCGGTGTTCATCGGCTACGGCCAGATGGAGGCGGGGTTCCCCGCGTACGCGCGCCAGGTCTCCGAGGTGTCGACGCAGGTCGTCGGCTTCTCGTTCGCCGTCAACACCGCCGTCATCGTGCTGCTGCAGTTCACCGTCCTGAAGCTCATCGCGGGCCACCGCCGCACCCGGGTGATGCAGGTGATGGCCGCGGTCTGGGCCCTCTCGTGGCTCGTGCTCGGTGCGACCGGGCTGCTGCCCGACTCGCTCGCCGCCGCGATCGGCGTGCTCGCGTTCATGGGCATCTTCGCCTTCGGCGAGACGATGCTGCAGCCGACCGTGCCGGCGATCTACAACGACCTCGCCGACGACCGAAACCGCGGCCGCTACAACGCGATCAACGCCGCGGCGTTCCAGGGCGGCGCGATCACGGGGCCGGTCGTCGCCGGCGTGCTGCTCGGCGTCGGGCAGGGCGCGTGGTTCATCGCCGCCATGGTCGCCGGCTGCGTGCTGATCATGGTGCTCGCGCTCGCGCTCGAGCGCCGGGTACCCGCGTCGGCGAACGGCGTCGCCGAGCCGTCGCCCGAGCCGGCGACCGACCCGAGCGCGTCGCCGGCCGGCCCGGCGGCGGGCTGAACCCGGCGGGGTCCGCGAACCCGCGCACGCGGCCCGTCATCGCGCGGTCCGCCGAACCCGCTACCGCTTCGGCAGGGGCGGCACGAGCACCCGCAGCGACCAGCCGAACAGCAGGAACAGCACGCCGACGCCGCCCGCGAACAGCGCGATGCCGAAGGCGATGACCGAGGTGAACAGCGACGCGCGCAGGAACGAGGCGTTCATCACGGTGGTGCGCAGCGGGTCGTCCTGATCGAGCTCCGAGTAGGTCTTGCCGTCGGCCATGTCGCGGGCGTGCATGTCGATGACCCCCGCCTGCACGTACGCGTCGATCGGTCCGTCGACCACCTTGCCAGCGAAGATCGGCGCGTCATCGGGGATGACGATGTTCTCGGCGCGCAACTGCGACGAGACACCCACCCACGCGACGACGGCCACGACGATCAGCAGGATCCCCCCGATGATCCCCGCGAGGCCGGTCAGTCGCACCACGTTCACCTGCGTACGGCTGAGCACCGCTCCGCCCGTCTCGAACTCCTCGGTCACGTCGCCCCCTTCGAACCGCGTTCGGTGCCAAGGCTAGCGATTCCCCGGCCGCGTGGACAGAGGCGGCGAGGCATCCGCTCCGCTGTGCGGATGCCTCGCAGCCGACGATCCGACGATCCGACGAGTCAGCCGCTCGTCGTCGCGAGCGATGCGAGCACGCCCTTCGCCTGCCGGATCTCCTGCGGCGTCGACGAGACGCTCGTGCGGATCGTCTCGACCTCGAGCATCGCCTCACCCCACGTCGTCGCCACGCCGTGCACCGTGACCGGTGTGGCGAGGTCGACCGACCCGTTCGCGAAGTTGAGCCACGCCGCGAGCAGGAACTGATCGAACTGGCCGGCCGCGTCGTTCTTCGGCGGCGAGTGGAAGATCGCCGCGGCGTCGTCGCGGTCGAGCGGGGTGTCGAGCACGGTGCTGAAGAACACGGCGATGTCGAGGTAGCACTCGAGCTCGGCGGTCGTGAAGTCGTTGCCGTTCTTCACGCGCATCTGGCCCAGCCACCACCCGTGCTGCTTGGACTTCTCGCCGTCGCCGACCACGACGATCGCGGCGTCGTCGGCATCCGAGCCGCCGTCGTCGTCGGTCGCCTCGGTGACGAGGTCGTAGAGGCAGGCCTCGGCGTAGACGTGATCGGCCGACAGGTCGACATCGCGCGGCTGCACGGTGGGCGACTTCGGCGGATCGAGCACCGGCGGGTTCACGAGCGACGTCGCTTCGCTCGTGGTGCCGTCGTCCCAGTCCCACACGACGGTGAGGTCGTCGCTGCCCGGGTCGGTCGTCGTGACGGGTACGGTCGCGCTGCCCCCGGCATCGAGCACGAACGCCTGCACGCCGTCGTAGGTCTGCATGCCCGAGGTGTCGATCACGATCGACGGGTCGACGTTGGCGACCTCCACGACGACCGACCCGCACGTCGTCGTGTCGTCGTCGGAGCCGCAGACCTCCACCTCGAACGACCCGTTGTCGCCGTAGTCGTGGCTCGTCTCGAACGCGAGCGACGCGTCGGGCCGGGCGTGCTCCTCGGCGCCCGTCAGCGGATGCGGGCCGGCGCCGTCGTCGAAGTCGATCGTCGCCGACAGGTCGTCGAGCCATCCCGGGTCGGTGATGACGCCCGTGATGGTCGCGGTGCGCGTCGCCTCGTCGAGCGGCGCGACCGGGTCGATCGACACCGTCGGCGCGACGTTCGCCACCCCGACGTCGGCCGTGTCGGTCGCGGTGTTGCCGTAGAGGTCGGTGACCCGCAGCCCGATGGTGAACGTGCCGTCCTGGCCGACCCGGTCGAACGAGGGGCTGACGCCGAAGGCGTCGTCGTACTGGCCGTCGCCGTCGAAGTCCCACTCCCAGGCCGAGATCGCGCCCGCGCTCGGGTCGCTGCCCGCACTCGAGCCGGCACCCGTCACCGCGACATCCGTGCCCTCGTCGGTCGCATACGGTCCGCCCGCGTCGGCGGTGGGCGCGCACGCGGCGGGCAGGGTCTCGTCGTTCACCTGCGCGGCGTGCCCGTTCGCCCCGGCCGCGACGGCACCCTCGCCGAGCCCGCGCTGCGCGAACGCCGACCAGATGGCGCAGACGTGGTCGCCGCCGTTCGTCGCGATGTCGGCTGCGAGCAGGCCGTTGCGGGCGTCGACGAACGTCGGCTTCGCGCCGCCCGCCGTGTTCTTCATGCCGTCGATCACGAGCTGCTCGGTGACGGGCACGCCGAGCAACGCGCGCACGGCGTACACCATCGTCGCCCAGATCGTGCCGTTGCCGTGCGGCGACGTGTTCGGCCCCGGAACGTACGGGTTGTAGTCCGAGTAGACGAGGGGCGACGTGTCGTAGGCGACGTTGCGCACCCCCGTCGTCGCGTCGCCGGTGACGTACTCGCCGACGACGGCGTCGTTCCACTTCAGGAACGAGATCACGTCGCTCCAGCCCTCGCCGAGGGCGCCCGTCTGGTCGTCGCCGTAGTCGAAGCTGCCGCCGCCGACGAGGCGCGTCGAGACGCCGTGGCCGAACTCGTGGGCGATCACGTCGCCGTCGAGCGAGCCGTCCCGGAACGGCAGCGACCACATGTACATCTGCATGCGCGGGCTCGACCCGTCGCCGGGCGTACCGAAGTTCGCGTTGTTCATGCAGCGGATGTCGTTGGGCGGCATCGCGTTGTCCTGGCAGCCGAAGTCCCAGCCGTCCTGCGCCTCGGCGAGCACGGGGTCGCCGTCGCTGCCCCCGTTGCCGAAGTTGTCGACCTGGAAGTTGCGCCATGCCTCGGTGAACCCGAGCTCGTACGTGTAGTCGTGCATCACGTTCGTGTAGTAGAAGAGCTGCGTGATGATGGCGTCGAGGTCGGCGTCGAGGCTCGCCTGGCTGCCGTCCGAGTTCGTCGCCCACGCGTCGGTGAACGCGGCGTCGAAGACCTGGTAGCCGGGGTCGCCCGATGCGGGCGTGTTCGGCTGGTACTCGTCGTTCGCGTCGTTGTCGTCGAGGTCGCGGTACGCGTCGACGTTGTTGCCGCTCGTCGTGGTGTCGTCGACCCAGGTGCCGTTGATGCCCGAGAACGGGTGCAGCTCGCGCGACGCGCCGGCCGCCTCGGGATGCTCCTCGTCGAAGACGTCGCCCTCCGGTCCGACCTCGGCGTAGCGGCTCGTCTCGGCGAGCACCTCGCCCGTCGCCGCATCGACGACGGACTCGACCCACACTTCGCCCGACACCTCGACGTCGGTGACCCACGCGAGTCGCAGGCTGCGACCCTCGTCGTCCATGAACCAGCGCTGCTCCGCCTTCAGCGGGGTCGGCTCGACGAGCCCGTCGACGGCGATCGAGTTCGGCACCTCCACGACCTCGCGCTCGGTGGTCTGCGCGGCCGCCGGCACGTCGGCGGCGGTGACGTCGGCGCCTGAGGCCACGACCGCCGTCTCGGCGATCGCCTCCGCCGCGGTCACCTCGGGGGCCGCCGGCGTGATGGGCGCGACGTCGGCGGTCGTGCCGCCGACGTGCACGAGCCGCCCGTCGGCGTCGATGCTCGCGGTGACGACGGCGTGGTGCACGGGGATTCCGACGACGGACTGTCGCAGCTGCACGTAGGCGACCCCGTTCGGGTCGGTGATCACGTCGTCGACGACGAGCGACTCGAGCCCTGCACCGTCGAGCCCGAACGCGTCGCGGTGCTCGGCGAGGTAGCCGAGCACGAGCTCGGCCGGGTCCGCGTCCGACGGCCCGGTGAGCGCGCCGGTCGGGTTGAGCACCGAGCGGACATCGCCCGCGCCGTCGCGCGTGACGAGCGCGGCGCCGAACTCCTCGCCGAGATCGGGCGGCGCCTCTGCGCCGGGTGCCGCGAAGGCGGCGACGGGTTGGCTGATGACGAGCGCGGTCGCGGCGATGACGGCAGCCACGGCGGTCAGACGGTACACGATGACCTCCGGAGGGACGCCCGGGGATCCGCGGAGCGATCCCCCCGGTCGCCCCGCGGCGTGGCCCTCGGTCGAGCCGGCCGTCACGTTACTCGTGGGGGACACGCGCCGCCCGGCAATGGGGGACAGATGGCACGCGACTCCCCCGGACTGGGGGTAGGTTCGTCGGCCCTCGCGCACGGCTCCGCGACCGTGCGAGGACGGTTCCGCATGGCGTCGGCGTACGGCACGAGGCATCCGCCCGGGTGAACGGATGCCTCGTGGCCGGCGCTAGTCGTCGAGCAGTTCGGCTTCGACGACCTCGTCGTCGGCGTCGCCGGCGACGGGTGCGCTCTCGCCCCTCGTCACCGTGAGCGACTCGCCGTCGCTCGCGAGCGCGACCACGACCGCGTCGCCGTCGCGCACGCTGCCGTCGAGCAGGGCGCGGGCGAGCCGGTCGTCGATCTCGCGCTGCATGAGCCGGCGCAGCGGACGCGCCCCGTAGAGCGGGTCGTAGCCGCGCTCGGCGAGCCAGGCCCTCGCGTCGGGGGTGACCCCGAGCTCGAGCCGGCGCTCGTGCAGGCGGGCGCCGAGACGGTCGATGTAGAGGTTGACGATCTCTGCGAGGTCCTGCTCGCTGAGCGCCGAGAAGACGACGAGGTCGTCGAGGCGGTTCACGAACTCGGGCTTGAACGCCTGCCGCACCGTCTGCATCACGGCCTGCTCCTTCTCGCTCCAGCTGAGCGCCGGGTCGATGAGGTACTGCGAGCCGAGGTTCGAGGTGAGGATGAGGATCGTGTTGCGGAAGTCGACCGTGCGGCCCTGGCCGTCGGTCAGGCGACCGTCGTCGAGCACCTGCAGCAGCACGTCGAACACCTCGGGGTGCGCCTTCTCGACCTCGTCGAAGAGGATCACCGAGTAGGGACGACGGCGCACGGCCTCGGTGAGCTGCCCGCCTTGGTCGTAGCCGACGTACCCGGGAGGGGCGCCGACGAGGCGCGACACCGAGAACTTCTCGCCGTACTCCGACATGTCGATGCGCACCATGGCGCGCTCGTCGTCGAAGAGGAACTCGGCGAGCGCCTTCGCGAGCTCGGTCTTGCCGACGCCGGTCGGGCCGAGGAACAGGAACGAGCCGGTCGGCCGGTTCGGGTCGTTGATGCCGGCGCGCGAGCGGCGCACCGCGTCGGCGACGGCCGCGACGGCACGCTTCTGGCCGATGAGGCGCTTGCCGAGCTCCTGCTCGAGGTGCAGCAGCTTCTCGGTCTCGCCCTGCATGAGCCGGCCGACGGGAATGCCCGTCCACGCCGAGATCACGGCGGCGATGTCCTCGTCGGTGACCTGCTCGTTGACCATGCGCGGTTCGCCGCCGGCGTTGCCGGACGCATCCGCCTGCTCGGCCGCCTCGAGGTCGCGCTGCAGGTTCTTGATCGTCTCGTACTCGAGCCGCGAGGCCTTCTGGTAGTCGCCGCCGCGCAGTGCGAGGTCGCGCTGGGTGATCGCCTCGTCGAGCTGCTTCTTGAGGTCGCCGACCCGGTTGAGGCCCTGGCGCTCGCGCGCCCACCGTGCCTCGAGCTCGGCGAGCTCGCGCTCGAGCGACACGAGCTGCTCGCGCAGCTTCGCGAGCCGCTCCTTCGAGGCGTCGTCCTTCTCCTTCTTGAGGGCGAGCTCCTCGAGCTTCATGCGATCGACCTGGCGCTTGAGCTGGTCGATCTCGACGGGCGACGAGTCGATCTCCATCTTGAGTCGCGACATGGCCTCGTCGATGAGGTCGATGGCCTTGTCGGGCAGCTGGCGCGCCGTGATGTACCGGTTCGACAGGGATGCCGCGGCGACGAGCGCGGCGTCGGAGATCGTGACCCCGTGGTGGGCCTCGTAGCGGCCCTTGAGCCCGCGCAGGATCGCGATCGTGTCCTCCACGCTCGGCTCGCCGACGTACACCTGCTGGAATCGGCGCTCGAGCGCGGCGTCCTTCTCGATGTACTCGCGGTACTCGTCGAGCGTGGTCGCGCCGATGAGGTGCAGCTCGCCGCGGGCGAGCATGGGCTTCAGCATGTTGGAGGCCGCGACGGACCCCTCGCCGCCGCCCGCGCCCATGAGCAGGTGCAGCTCGTCGACGAAGGTGATGATGCCGCCCTCGGCCTCGTTGATCTCCTTGAGCACGGCCTTCAGCCGCTCCTCGAACTGGCCGCGGTACATCGCGCCCGCGACGAGCGCGGAGATGTCGAGCGAGACGAGCTGCTTGTCCTTCAGCGACTCGGCGACGTCGCCCGCGACGATGCGCTGGGCGAGACCCTCGACGACGGCCGTCTTGCCGACGCCGGGCTCGCCGATGAGCACGGGGTTGTTCTTGGTACGACGGGTCAGCACCTGGCTCACGCGCCGGATCTCGGCGTCACGGCCGATCACCGGGTCGAGCTTGCCGGCCTTCGCGAGGTCGGTGAGGTTGACGCCGAACTGTTCGAGCGCCGACTTCTGCTCCTCCTGCGAGTTCGGCGCGCCCTGCATGTTTGCCACTCGATGGTCCCTTCGTTCAAAACTTGAGTCTACTGAACTCAACTTTGCGAAGGGGGTCGGTATTCCGGAATCGCGCGGAATCTCCCCCGCGCTTCACGCTAGACCGGATGCCTCGGGGTGGCTAGCCCGAGGGGCGGCCGTCGCGCGGCGCACCGCCGTGCGGGCGCTCAGTCGGCGCTCGCCCGCGGCTCCGGCTTGCGGCCGTCGCGATCGGTCCTGAGGTGCGGCAGGTCGGCGGCGCGCATCGGCTTCGACGCCGCGAGCTCCTCGACCCGACGCGAGCGGCGGGCGAGCGGCGACTCCGACGCCGTCTCGAGGATCAACCGCTCGGACGCCCGGTAGATCGAGACCGAGAGCTCTGCGTCGCGGTCGGCGACGGCCTCGAGGGGCACGAGCACCGCGGCCTCCCACGTCTCCTCCTCGACGACGCGGTGCCCGCGGAACGCGTCGTCGGGATCGGTGCGGTCCGGGATCCCGATGCTCAGCCCGGGGTCGACGACGGCCTGCAGGGCGACGACGGCCTTGCCCGCCCTCACCTCGATGAACGCGGTGCCGCGCACCGTGCCCTGCTCGGGCGGCGCGACATCGACGACGGTGCTGTCGAGCACGCGGATCTCGCCCCGCTCCACCTCCAGTCGCAGTCGAACGCTCCTCGCCTCCGGGCTCGGTTCGATTCGCGCTGCCACCTGCGGCCCCCAATCCCTGCGCCGCGTCTTCTCACCGTACAGCGCGAGGGATGCCTCGACGCCGGGCTTCGGGCGTCCGGTCCGCTCCTTGAAGGCGGCCGACAGCAGCCGGCCGTCCTTGAGCCGCCCTCGGCGGGCGGCGTTGCGCCGCGCGCCGCCGGGTTCCTCATCGAGCCGCTTGCGCGGTCGCTCGCTGGTCTCGTCCATGATCTCGCCCCTCCTCGTGCCCGGCTCACCAGTTGCGGCCGAAGCGGTAGTCGTGCACCCACCGGTGGTAGATGCAGTCCATGGCCAGCGGCGCCGTGCCGCTGAAGGTCGACGTCCAGTCGGCGTTGTGGGCCAGGATGCGGTCCGGCCCCTTCCTCGTGAACGGTCCGATCACGATCGATTTCGAGAGCGCCGTCGTCACCCGGATCCGGTGGCGCTCGGGCACGCGATCGAACCGATCGACGGAACCGAGTCGCCACTCGCCGACGCGGTCCTCACGGAAGTCCGCCGACAGGTTCGACCCGCTGGAGATCATGCGGCCCGCGTATTCGTGCGACCAGTCGTCCATGTTCCAGGCGAACAGGTCGACCTTGCCGTCGCCCGTGAGGTCGGCGGGGAGGAAGCGGTCGTGACTGCGCATGCCGCCCCAGCCGGGGACGTCGCCGTCGAACATCCGCACGAACGCGAAGTCGCTGCCCGTCGAACGGAACATGCCGAGGTAGGGGTTCGCCCAGTCCGAGCCGTTGAAGACGTAGAGGTCGTCCTTGCCGTCGCCGTTGAAGTCGCCGACGAAGAACCGGTCGTGCTCGGCGAAACCGCCCCACCCGGGCAGGTCGTCCTCCCACATCCGGATGCACCGGAACAGGCCGCGCTGCATGCGGAACAGGCCGAGGTACTCGCTCGACCAGTCGCGCGAGTTCCAGATCAGCAGGTCGTCCCGGCTCGTGCCGCCGACGTTCGCCACCATGATCTCGTCGTGGTCGGCGAGGCCGCCCCAACCGGGGATGTCCCCGTCGTACCGGTGCGACTGCGAGAACCCCGAGCCCGTCGAGATGAGCGTGGCCACGTACGGCATCGACCAGTCGTCGAAGTTGGAGACGAGCAGGTCATCGCGTCCGTCGCCGTCGAAGTCGCCGACGAGGAACGCGTCGTGCCGCGCGAACCCGCCCCACCCGGGGATGTCGCCGTCGTAGCGCGCGAGCACGCGCATGCGCCCGTCGGCGTCGACCTTGATCAGCGCGAGGTAGGGGAACACCCAGTCGGTCGAGTTGTAGACGACGAGCTCGTCCCGCCCGTCGCCGTCGAAGTCGCCGGCCAAGTAGCGGTCGCCCGGCCTGATCTCCCAAGAGCCGGGCACGATCGCGGCGGTCGTGCGCTTGTGCGCCCAGCGTGTGCCGTTGGCGCGGTACACGGTCAGGGCCCGGTCCTCCACGCCGATGAACTCCGAACCGAGGCTCGACGTGAACCGCCCCGGCACCGCTCGCGTGAAGCTGTGCTTCGCCGGGCCGTGGTAGGTGTCCTTCAACTCGGTGTAGCAGACCGGGCAGAAGTCGGGCGTGTTGCTGTTCATCCGGCAGTCGATCACGGGGCGGAAGATGGCGGTCTCGAACGTCGCGCCGCCCTCGAAGAGCCCGGCGTCCGACGCGTCGTCCCACCCGGCGGGCTTGGTGCCCGCGGTCCAGCCCGCTGCCGCGCCCGTGCCGGTCGGCACCGGCGTCGTGCCCGCCACGAACTGCTTCCACTTCAGGCGGGAGCGCCTCGTCTCGATCGTGACGTTGACCCGAGCGGGCTCGCCCGATCCGTACGCCCCCTTGCCGGTCGCACTGTACTCGTCCTCGAGGTCGCCGAAGCCGTGTCCCATCTCATGCGCGATCGTGTCCCAGCCCTCCTGGGTCGTGACCTTGAGCACTGAGCCGGTGCGCAGGCCGCCCGGCAGCGTCGAGTTGACGATGATGAGGGTGAAGGCGGCGCCAGGAGCCCACTTCGCGACGGCGTCGTCGATGCGCTTCTTCGTGTTCGCGCCGTTCTCGAACCAGTTGTGCCACCACTCGCCGTTCGAGATGATGCCGAGCGCGGTGTCGAAGATGCTCTCGGTGGAGGTGTCGTCGGCCAGGTTCGACGGGGTGCCGTTGAGGTTCCAGGTGCGCGTGCTCGCGCCCGAGTGCACCGATTCGAGGTTGACCCGCCGGATGTTCCAGGCCGCGGCATCCTCGTTGTAGTAGCCGCTGCCGAACACCTGTTTCATCACCACGTCGCGCACGTACGTGTTGTAGACGGTCTGATCGTTGCCCGCGGCGAACCCGTCGCCGAGGATCGCGAGCGTCTTCCCACCCGATCCGACGTCCTGCAGGACCGTGACGCTGTCGGCCATGATCATCCGCCCTTCGCGTTGAGCCGCGGACTCCGCCGCCGTGCTCCCTGAGTTGACGAGATGATCATGAGGGATATTCAGGACCGCGGCATCGGGGATGGCCCTGAGCCGAGGCATCCATGCATCGGAATGCACCCGCCCCGAACCGCGTTGGCTCTGACATGCGACGCTTCGGAACCCTCTCGTTCGGACACTACGGCCCGCTCGGCGGCGGCCGCGAGCTGTCGGCGGCCGACTCGATGCTGCAGGCCATCGACCTCGCGCAGGGCATGGACGAGCTCGGGGTCGACGGCGCCTACTTCCGCGTGCACCACTTCGCCCGCCAGCAGGCGTCGCCGATGCCGCTGCTCGCGGCCATCGCCGCGCGCACCTCGCGCATCGAGGTCGGCACGGGCGTCATCGACATGCGCTACGAGAACCCGCTGCACCTCGCCGAGGACGCCGCAGCGGTCGACCTCATCGCCGGCGGCCGCCTCGCGCTCGGCGTGAGCCGCGGATCACCCGAGACGGTCGTCCGCGGTTACGAGACGTTCGGGTACACGGGTTCGGAGGACCCGCGCGGCGCGGACATCGCACGCGACCACTTCGCCCGGTTCCTGCAGGCGATCGAGGGCGAGGGGCTCGCGGAGCCCGACCGCTCCTCGCCGTTCGCCGGTCCCGTCACGGGCACCGGCGGCCTGCAGCGGATCGAGCCGTACTCGCCCGGACTGCGCTCGCGCATCTGGTGGGGCGCCGGCAACCGCGACTCCGCGGAGTGGGCGGGCCGTGTCGGGGTCAACCTCATGTCGTCGACGCTGCTCACCGAAGACCGCGGCATCCCGTTCGACGAGCTGCAGGCGCAGCAGCTCGAGGCGTTCCGCGCCGCCTGGCGCGAAGCGGGCCACCCGGGCGAGCCGCGGACATCGGTGAGCCGTTCGATCTTCCCGATCACGACCGCTGAGGACGAGCTGTACTTCGGCGGCCGCGAGGAAGGCGACGGCGTCGGCTACATCGACGGCCTGCGCTCGACGTTCGGCAAGACGTACGCCGGCACGCCCGACAAGCTCGTCGAGCAGTTGCAGCGCGACGCCGCGATCCAGTCGGCCGACACGCTCATGCTCACGATCCCGAGCCAGCTCGGCGTCGAGTTCAACCTGCGCCTCGTCGCCGCGTTCGCGGAGCACGTTGCCCCGAGCCTCGGCTGGCGGCCCACGACCGACGGCTGAGCTCAGCGCTCGACCTCGACCGACACCACCGTCGTGCGCACGACGCCGGAGGGCGTCGGCACCTCGTAGCGAACGGGCATGCCGGGATAGCCCGGCGCGAACCAGAAGACCGACACCGACGATCCCGCGTCGCCGTGCCGCGTGGCGTAGCGAAGGCACTCGAGCGTGCCGAGCGGGGACTCGATCACCTCGGTCGTGCGCTCGGTGTGGTCGGCCGGGAACGCCGCATGCTCCTGCAGCTCGAGCCACGTCACGCGTTCGTTCGTCACCGCCCCGTCGACGTCGCCTGCGGCGTCGAGGCGCCACTGCTCGAGCGTGGCGCCCTCCGGGTCGCATCCGCTGAACCGGTTGACGCGCTCGAACCGCTCACCGCCGGGAAGCTCGACGAGCAGTCGGATCAGCTTCCCGACACCGCTCGCCGCCCTGATCTCGTCGGCCGTGAACGGCGTCGGCAGGAGGCCCGGCCCGAGCACGTGCGGGTCGGAGGCGGTCGGGTCGTCGCTCGCGAGCCCCGCAACGGCAGCGTCATCGCTCATGGCGCAAGTCTGCGACATCCGCCGTCATCTGGGAACCTTCTCGGACCATTCCATGCGTTCTCATACGTTCATGCGCGAGGCTCGAAGTCCGCACGCACGACATCACGGCAGGAGCCGCATGCAGAAGCGCACGAAGATCATCATCGCCTCGATCGTCGCCGGGGCACTCGCCCTCGGCGCGACCGCCGCGATCGCCGGCCCGATCGTCTACCGCGACCTGATCGTCGGCGAGGCCGACGCAGCACCCAGCGTCACCGCGGCGCCCACCGCTTCGAGCGACGCGGATGCCTCGGCTTCGACGACCGATCTCAGCGGCGAGTGGACCGTGGCCGACGGCTCCTACGCGGGCTATCGCGTCGACGAGGTGCTGAACGGCACCGATGTGACCGTGACCGGCCGCACCGCAGAGGTCGACGGCACGCTCACGGTCGACGGGCTCAGCCTGACCGGGGCCGAGTTCACGGTCGACGTCGCCTCGATCGCGACCGACTCGGCCAACCGCGACGACTACTTCCGCTCGACGGCGCTGCGCACCGACGAGTTCCCGACGGCGACCTTCGCGCTCACCGAGCCGATCTCGGTCGCCGAGGCGCCGGTCGTCGGCGAGGTGCAGCAGGTCGCCGCCACGGGTGAACTCACCCTCGCCGGCGAGACGCGGCAGGTGACCGTCGAGCTCGAGGCCGTGCTCGACGGCGCGACCGGGCAGGTCGCCGGCAGCATCCCGATCACCTTCGCCGACTACGGGGTCGAGGCGCCGAACCTCGGATTCGTCTCGGTCGAACCCGACGGCTTCGTCGAGTTCTCGCTCGAGCTCGAGCGCGCCTGAGTCCTCGAGCCATCTGAGCCGAGCGCCGGCGCCGGCGCCGGAGCACGTGCTCAGGCCGACGTCGTGGCGGCGAGGCTCCGGGCCAGGATCCGCGCCGCCTCCGGGAACCGCTCCGGCTCCGCGCCCGAGTAGTTCAACCGCACGAAGGGCCCCGACGGCTCGGCGGGAAACCATTCGCGCCCCGGGGCGATCGCGAGGCCCCGGGCTTCGGCGTCGCGGACGAGACCGTCGACGTCGGTGCCGTCGGGCAGGCGTGCCCAAAGGTTGAGCCCGCCGGCGGGCACCGCCTCGACGTGGACGTCGGGCGCGTGCTCGCGGAGGCTCTGCACCAGCAGGTCGCGACGCGCCCGGAGCTGCCCGCCGAGGCTGCGGAGGTGGGCGGCCCACCCCGGCTGGGTGACGACGTCGAGCGCCGCGGCCTGCACGACGCCGCTGACATACATCGCCTCCGCCGCGCGGTCTGCAACGATCCGATCGCGCGCGGGCCCGCGCGCGATCACGACCGCGACCCGCAGCGCCGGCGACACGCTCTTCGTGAGGGAGCGCAGGTAGATGACGTGCCCGTCGTCGTCGAGGGCGGCGAGGGGCCGGACTCCGGCGTCGATACCGAGATCGTGGGCCCAGTCGTCCTCCACGAGGAAGGCGCCGTGACGTCGGACGGTCTCGAGCACGGCGCGTCCGGTCTCGACCGGCCAGCTCGCCCCGGTGGGGTTCGCGAAGTTCGGCTGCGCGTAGAAGGCCCGCGCTCCGGTCTCCGCGAACGCCCGCTCGACCGCTGCGGGGTCCGGCCCGGCCGGCCCGGTCGGCACCGGCACGAGCACCACGCCGGCCTGTTCGGCTGCGAGCATCGCTCCCCAGTAGCTCGGCGACTCGATCAACATCGGGCGTCCCGCACCCACGAGCGCTCGGAAGATCGAGCTGAGACCTCCCTGGCTACCGGCAGTGATCAGCGCATCGCGCGGTGCCGCGTGCGCGACCCCGGCCGGAGCCGCGGCGGCGAGCTCGTTCGCGAACCACGCCCTGAGTTCCGGCACGCCGGCAGCCGGCGACCGGGTCATGGCGGCGTCGGTCCTCGCCGCACGGGCGAGCGCCTGGCGGACGGCTCGTTCGGGCAGCAGCTCGCGGGCCGGGTAGCCCGAGTGCAGCGCGATCGCGTCGGGTGCGACCTGACGGTGCGTCGCCGACAGCGCGGCCGTGCGCGACGGCGGCGCGCCGAGTGCCGCCGTCTGCCATCCGTAGTCGGCGGGCCGAACCGCGCGCGTCGCACGCACGAACGTGCCGATGCCCGGCCGGCTCTCGACGAGGCCCAGCGCGATGAGCTGCCGCATCGCCTTCTGCACCGTCACCGGGCCCGCTCCGAACTCGTGCATGAGCGCCCGATTCGACGGCACCCGCGCCCCGGGCGGCGCCGCAGCGATCCATGCCCGCAGGTCGGCGACGATGCGCTCGGTGCTACTCTGACTCATGACAGGCCAGAGTAGCGTTATCCATCGTTCGACGACAGTGCTTTCAGGGCGCGCCGGACTCTGGTGGGGGCTCCTGGGTGTCACCGCCTTCTCGTTCACGCTGCCGTTCACGCGCGTCGCGGTCGGCGGGCTCTCGCCGCTCTTCATCGGATCGGCGCGCGCGGTCGTCGCCGCCGCCCTGGCAGCGACCGCCCTCGCGCTCACGCGTCAGCACTGGCCGACCGCCGTGCAATGGGCTCGCCTCGCCGTCGTCGCGGGCGGCGTCGTCGTCGGATTCCCGCTGCTGAGCTCGTTCGCGCTCACGACGGCCCCTGCGAGTCATGCCGCGGTCGTCGTCGGCCTCCTGCCGGCGGCGACCGCGGTGACAGCCGTGATCCGGGCGAAGGAGCGGCCGGCGCGGTCGTTCTGGCTCTTCGCCGGCCTCGGGGCGATCGCGGCGATCGCGTTCGCCTCACTCCAGCACGGCGGGCTCGGCGGGCTGCAGTGGTCCGACCTGCTGCTGTTCGGCGCCGTCATCGCCGCGGCGATCGGCTACGCCGAGGGCGGCCTGCTCGCGCGGGAGCTCGGCTCGTGGCAGACGGTCTCGTGGGCGCTCGTGGTCTCCGCGCCGCTCATGCTCGCCTTCACCGGCGTCTCGGTCGCGCAGCAGCCGCCGGCGGCGACACCGGCCGAGTGGCTGGCCTTCGCCTATCTCGCCGTCGTCAGCATGTTCCTGGGCTTCTTCGCCTGGTACCGCGGCCTTGCGATCGGCCCGATGGCCCAGGTCAGCCAGGTGCAGCTCGTACAGCCGGTCATGAACATCGGGTGGGCCGCACTCCTCCTGAACGAGCCGATCGGCTGGCCGACCCTCTTCGGCGGGCTCGCGGTCGTCGCGTGCGCAGCGCTGGCGGTGCGCACCCGACTGCTTCCGCGGTAGCGCTACGCACTCCGAACTGAATCGAGCAGTGGGCTCGGGGCAGACGGGGCGTTAAACAAGAAGAGCCGCCAGCATCTCTGCTGGCGGCTCTTCTCGAAGGAATGTCCGGCGGTGTCCTACTCTCCCACAGGGTCCCCCCTGCAGTACCATCGGCGCTGCG